>CAZLMG010000029.1:0-51279 GCA_964560765.1 uncultured Oligoflexales bacterium | reverse complement strand
CAGTCCCAAGAATCACTTCGAAAGCGCACGCACTCCGCTTTTTGATTCGCGGACATTACTGCGAAAATCAGACCGCAACTTGACCATTTGTGACTTTCCCTGAATCTTGCGCCCCTGAAGATACGATCCCGCTGGCATGCGAAACTGGCCCTCAAGCAGGGTCTCTTCAAAGTTGATATTAGTAGTTGGCTTCGGGCCTTCCGACTTCATCAAGGCACCCCCAGGCTCCTCAGCCGCTGCTCCAGCTGGCCCGGCACCCTCAGCCTGCGCCGTACTCGCAATCAGGGTAATCATCAGTGCAGCTGCTAGAAAATTCCACGTTTGCGTCTTCATGTGCGATTCTCCTCGTAGACCTCGTGAACTTGATTAGTGTGCAAGAGTCTGGTCCTTGACCTTGGCCTGCTGCTTTGGTTGCTTCTCAGCCTTTACTTGTGCTTCTATGGCATCCACCAATTTCTCGGCATGGGCCAAAGAATCGCCTTTGATGCCTTCGCTATCAATGGCTCGGCGCAAAAGTGCTACGCTATCTTCTAGACGCCCCATCTTATGCAGGTTTAGACCACGGTTATAGATAACAGCTGCATCGCTACGACGCGCCGCCAAAACGCTCTCATACAACGCATCTGCTGCCTTTGTGTCGCCCAGAACCGATTTTGCGACTGCCAAATGCAACTTGGCATCGACATGCTCTGGTACTTTCTGCAGAATGCGCTCAAACTGAATTGCCGCATCGTTGAACTGAGAAAATCGCAAGTTAATCACACCTAGATTCATCCTCGCCGCGATGTTCTCTCCATCTGCATCGATCGCCATGCGAAAATTCGTTGCTGCCACATTCAACTCTTCCTTTTGCAAAGCCAAAAGGCCCTTCAATACCATCACTTCACTTAGACTGCGCGACTCCGTGCTAAGCTTCGTTAACAGAAACTCTGTCAAACCATGATTCCCGGCGGCAAACTCAACCTGAGCCAACACCAAGATGGCATCAGAATGACCAGGCTTGACCAACAAGGCGCGCCGAGCCGTTTGCCGCGACTCCGCCAAGCGACCTGCGAACAAGTGCATCTGAGCGAGGTTCACGAGCGTATCTATGTCCCGTGGATTTTTTTGAAGGCGCTGCTCGAGCTCCTTGGCCTTGCCCTCGCTAAAGCGTCGATCTCGATTCTCGACGCCGCTTAGCCTATCATCAACTTTCGATGAAATGACTAAATCGCCTCCGTCGCGCCGACGCGCATGCGTCTGGTCTGAAGGTGTGGCACATTGAACCAAGAGAAGCGTACTGGTTACCATCCATGTGCCTTGGATAAATCTGCGTGAATATACCCGTTGCATCTATGCATCCTCCCTGGATGTTTTGTCAGTGCGCATTAACCATGTCGGAAAACGAACGATCGTAGCGCAGGCGATAGCCGTAGTAGTTTGGATCGGAATACAGTTCATTGAAAGAGCCGAACTTCCGGGGTTCCATCTCAGCCATTTTAACGTAGCTGCGCCGAGTCCAATCCGAATGCTGACCGGGAGCCGAAGACTGTTGATAGGCAGCCAAATAGTATTTCTCTGCCTCAACGCGCAGCGGCTCTGCCGCTTTGATCAGCGCTAGACTCAAGTCACGCGCCTGTGATTCCGTGTAACTTTGCGGTGCTTTTGCACTCAAAAGCGCTCGGCTAAATTCTTCGTGCGCCTCACCGAGACGATAAAGCGCTGCAGCACTGAAATTCGAATCCTTGATAGCAAGAACTGCTTCGTAAGCCGCAGCCATCTTCTGCATGGCTGCCTGCTTGCGCGGAACCTCACGTTCGAGTGTATTCGCGTCGACGAAGCGAATCTGGCTGTACTGACGCATCAAGGTTTCGGCTTCGGCAAAACGCTGACCAGCAACCAAGCGGCGGGCTTCCCATGCTGCGGCTTTGCTGTCTAAGAGATCACGTTCCAGCGCTTTTATTTCAGCCGTCAAGCTGTCCGATCCGTCCAACTGGATGCCGATGCGCAACGCGACGGCGCGAAGTTCCAGCGCCTCACTCGTTTGCTTCGACTTCAGAGAGCCAAGATGAGTCAGTAGCTCATGCCGTGATTCACGCAACTTTCCCGACTTTTCAAGTGCCAAGGCAATTCCCAATCGGACCTGCGGCACACGCTCATCACTACCAAAGCGGCGAATAAATTCGCGTCGAACTCGTACCGAATCATCCCAACGGCCAAGCCCCGAATAGAGTACGCCCGCATTAAATAGGGAGGAGCCAGCGGCATTGTCCTTTGGCCACTGCTGAGCAAACTGTTCATAGCTGCGAGCCGCCGACTCATAGTCAGCAACCTGCTCATAAAGATCGGCGATCATCGCCATGGCGTCTCGTGATCGCTCAAACTTCGGATGGTTCTTGAGCAGCGCCTGCGCGGTGGCAAAGATTCGCTCGTAATTTTCAGCACGTTGATCGTTCAGGATGCCGTTATAGAGAGCCACGGGTGCACTATTGTGCGCCGAGAACTCATTGGCATATTGGATGAAGCTATCGGCAGCCTTGCGATACTGCTTGGCCGTCTCGAACGCTAGGGCGCGATTGAATGATGCCGAGCGGTAAGCCTCCTGTACCGAGCCAAAGCGCTTGCTTGGCGCGAAGCCTTTAACCGCCATCAGGTCCTTGCTGGTTGCAATGACCGCGTCCCATTGCTTGCGATCAACGTAGAATCCAAGCATCAAGTCCACAGACTCATCCGCCTGTGCTGACGTGGGCTGTAACGAAACGATATGCTTCAATCGGCGCATGCTCTCGTCATAGTAGCCATGACCGAAATGTATTTTTGCTGCACTCAAGCGCATTGGCAGCGCATCTGGCTTGGCGGGGAAGAGGTCACCGTACTGGTCGATTGCCTTTACCAAGCGCAACTTCAGAGCGGGTATCTTAACAGCCTTCAGTGCCTTTCCAAATGGGGGCAACGCTCCGTACTTAGCACTCTCAACGACTAGCTTTGAGGTCATCACCCCCTGAAAAGCCGCATCTTCGAGATACTTTCCGTTCTTTCGGTTCATGTCCACGACAGCAAGATACTGGTCTGCAGCGCGGTTATGCATTCCCATGTCGTAATATAGGTCAGCGAGGTAGAAACTCATTTCGTAGGTATGCTGATTAGCGGCAAATTTCTTTAAATAGAGCTCATACAAGCCCGCGGCAAGTGCCATCTGCGCCTTGATCTTCTTGTCACGACCATTCCGGTGATTTAACGTAGCATGCCGGCGAACTAAAAACTCAACATCGTCCCTAGTGCTGGAGATCAAGGTAGTATCGGCTCTGTTCGCCTTCACCCAGACTCCACTATCCAAATAACGCTCGGTCATGGTCGACAGAGCTGCCATCAATGACTTCTGATTGCCAGTCGTAGCGTGGATATCGACCAGCAAACGATGCAGTTCAGGAGCATTTTTGCGGTTGCCATCTTCACGCAGAATGCGCTCGTAGACCGCAACAGCCTGCACATACTTGCCTTGCTCAGAGTAGATCGCGCCCAGCCGCTCTAGCACCAGATAAAATGAAGCCTGAGACCCAATTTGACTGAAGTAAGACCAAGCAGCGTTTACATCTGCAACATCTGCCCAAACGACAATCATGTCTCTGATCGCTTCTTCGCGCAGATTCATCAACACTTTGTTGCCCGATTGCTTGTCCGCCAGGGCGACAACACCCTTAAAAGAATCTAGAGAATGGCGCATATTTTGGCGGACCTCGGCTTCGCTGCTGGCAGGTGAGTTGTAGTGCGCCCAGCCCATCTTGTACATCGCGTACGGAAAGAGAGGATGAGTTGTATCGGCCAGAGCTGCCGCGTAGTGGCGCTTCGCGGTCAAAATATCATGGCGCTCGAAGAAGTATTCGGCCAAGAGTATGTTGGCGTCGACAACCAGGCCCGACCGCGGAAATTCCTTGAGCAATCGTTCGAGGTGCTTAACTCCAGCCTGATCACCGCGAACCACCAGCATCTTACCCAATTCGTAGTGAACAATGTCGGCATCAGGATAGTTTGGATAATGCTGAGCAATCAGAGAATAGGTCTCAACTGCGCGTTGGGCAGCTTTGTCAGACTTGGCAGTTTTCAATTTTGGAGCGGCACCCTTTCGGCCTTGCTTTTCCCACTTTACAAATGCCGCGTCTGCCGCGTTGGCCTCCTCGTTGGCCGTGTACTCATAGTGCTCAACATAGAGTTCACCCAAGCGTCGCAGCAGCTCATAACGGCGGCTTCGATCTTGCGTGGTCTTTAATAATGAATGTATTGACTGGATCGACTTGGTGCGCAATTTGGACGCTGCCGCGGCATCGCCCTGATCCACTTGCCGCTGGCTGCGCATCTGGTAGGGACTACGCTTTGTTTCGATATCGGGTTTGGTAAAAGTGCGTTCACTCGCCACATTCGGCGAAATCGTCGCCAACAAGTCGGACGGAGCCGTCAACAGGGCGCTCACAATCACTAGAGCTTTCCGCATACGACTGGTTATCTCTGGTTTCATCGTTCCCCTCGCCTTCCTGGCCTATTCCAAGGCTATTATAGACCCGCCGTAGCTTGCTCATCTTTAAGCTTGCATAGTGGTTCCACATCAAAGATGTGGTATCCAATCTCGTCCCACCAATACTCTTCTAGACTGTTGGCTGCCCAAGACTGTGTGTTGCGTCCCCAGCCTTTAACCTTGTTACGAGATCGGTCTTCGGACATTTTCCCATCAGCATGCAGCTCACGACCCAAGATCTGCTCTTTCTCACTCATCAGCAGCTCAACATATAGAAAGTCTGCTTGACCACGCAGATTGGCGTAGTGACCCATTTTTGTTCCTAACTCGCGCAGAAATGCCGAACCAACTTCCTTCTTGGCCTCGACGATCCACGCATCTACGGTCTTTACCAATTCTTTGGTGGCTCTCAGCCCGGCAAGATTTTTTGACTTAGAAAAGCCCTGCTGTTCTTTCATCAATGAGGCCAATCGATCTCGGGCCAGCAGCATCGAATCGCCAACTGCAGCTGAAGTTAATAAGCTTCGGTTCATTCCCAGCGATGTTTCACTCACACCCGACACAAGATTCTCGAACAAGCGATAGGCCTCGTCCGAGTCATTTTTCGATCGCGCCAAGAAAGCTTCTAGCTCTTTTACAGGCTTGGCGTACTCACTCAGAAACTCTGCTAAAGCTGTTCTGCTGTCCTCGTATCGACAGAGCCAGTAAAATACCATCGAGCGTAGAATGGGCACCTCGGGGTTGTATCGCTGCGCAAAGAACGGACTCTCGACAGCGTACAAAGTGCCAAGCGCATGGTTAGGATGCCCACCCATGAATAAGGCCCAACTCTGCTCAAACAAGCTATCGTAAAAGAGTGGAGAGGTGCGACGAACATTGCGGTATGAACGCACTGAATCGACATACTCTGCCTTCTCGTAATTCAAACGAGCGATATTCAAATGCGCGTAATCAACCAGCTTCGCCAAACGGGCTCGATCCATCGGATTGCGACGCGAGTTCGAGCGGTCGGTCAGCTGCGCCAGTAACTTCATCCCACCATCGACATCGTCACTCTCAATTCGAGCCATGGCCAGCTCAAAGACTGCAGGAAAATACAATCGATCGCCGGACTGAAGCTTCTTGAAGTGCTCTACCGCCAAGTCCTTAGCACCAGCTTCCTGGTGGGCCATGCCTAGATAGTAGTTCCAGTCGCGGCCAAACCCCGCAGGACTCTCGCCTGCACCCTTGAACTTGTCTGCTAGCGAAATCAGCATGTCGCTGATTTGTTCGGTCCGTGCGATCCTCGATAAAATTCGCCAACTAGGCTGTAAATCCCTACTAAACGGTGCCGAAGCACTGCGCAGTGCTTCGACCGCTAGGCGCGCAGCACTGATGGGGAATGCTTCGTCTGCTAAAAAGTAGGCCTGTGCCTGCAGTAAAGAACTATCGGGCTTTCCCGTGTGCTCGACGTAGCGGAGCTGCAGAGCGCTGATACGTGCCCAATATTGCCGATCGGTCAGCTCGCCGGTACGAAATTGACGCTTAAGTTTGGCAGCAACCTTATCGAGGGTCACCAAACGCTGAGCTTGCTCCTGCTCGGCAGCAAACAAGAGGTCAGGCCCGAGCAAGATCACCGCCGCGAGCAACATGCCCTTAAACAGGTTTTTTGCGAACTTTTTCACAATTCCTCCAGGCCATTCCGGCGATCAGCGGAAAAAGTAGCTTGCGCCAATATCAAACGCCCAAGCATGACGGAGCTGATCTTCGCCGCCGCGCTCATCTGAAAAAATTCTATCGCGAACATCGGCTCGCAATGACCACAGTTTTGAGAGATAGAAGCGTTGACCCAGGCCAACCGTTATCCCCATCTTTTGACCTGCAGCCGTTTCTAATTGAGTCATTCCAGCAACCACATGAATGTCGGAATAGACGATCAACATGTCCATGAAGTTCAGCTTGCCGTAAAACGGCGCTAGAACTGCCGTCACATCCAGCATCTTGTAAATTGGATTCACCTCTGGCATGGGCGAAACCACCTTTGGATCTTGCCCTGCAGGCGGATCCAATTCCAGAAAGCGCAATTTCTCGAGAGCAATACGATCGGCGGATTTGGAGACAGAGGCATCGATGTACTGCCCCTCGACCCCGAGCCACTCTTTGAAGAAAAATGCCCCCCGCACACCGATCAACGCCGTGTTCGTATAGGCTTCATTCAAACCGGCGCCAGCTAGCAAGCCGATCTCAGGACGCATAGCCTTGAGAAAAAAGCGCTTCTGCAACACGCCGACCGGCTTCATGGTCTCTTCTCCCCGAATTTCCTCGGGTGTTAGGTCAATCGCGGAGGCGATATGAGCAAAACCAGCGACAACGACGCCAAGCAGGACTTGACGTAAGTTCCATTTGCCTTGAGTGCTGCTTGTCATCGTGCGTTCCTCTAAGCGCGTAGGTTTAAGGCCTTGGCTGAACCTGGATACACGCGCGCAATAGCGCATAATCGCCTGATTTCCCTACCTTTTTCTGACATCCCCCGAAAGAGGGGCGCAACCTAGCTGTTTTCTATGGAGTCTTATCGGAAATTGGGCTGGAAACTTGAGCGTTTACTAAAAACATGGGCAATGCGCCCTAAAGTTCATTGGTTACCAATAGCTGTTTTGGAGGAATTTCCGCCAAGGCCGAAAAATGGGTCCCGGCAGGCGCCAGAAACCGCTGAAACTCTATCGCAATTTTAGAAAAGACCTGCTCGGCCACGCTGCCAGGAACAAGGGCGGCTGGCAAACCTGCATCTCCACCCTGGCGAATCTCCAAGGCCAGAGGCAAGCGACCGAGGAGGCGGGTCTGGCGGTCACGGCAAAACTCATCCAAACCCTTGTCGCCAAAAATATGCGATTCTCCGCCGCAATGGGGGCACTGAAACATCGCCATATTTTCGACCACGCCATGGATAGGAATATTCAGCTTCTGAAACATGCTGACCGCTTTGTGGGCATCAATCAAAGCCACATCTTGCGGCGTGGTGACGACAACGGCGCCATGGATGGGCAAGCGCTCCATCAGGGTAATCTGCACATCGCCAGTTCCCGGCGGCAGATCGACGACCAAGACATCCTTGTCACCCCAAGCAACGTCGTAGCAAAACTGCTGAATAGCCTTACCCACCATAGGCCCTCGCCAAATGATAGGATTCTGTGCTTCAACAAGAAATCCGGTGGAAACCACATCAACGCCGTGCGCCCGCGCTGGAATGATCTTGCCATCCGAGTTGACCGCAAGCGCACCACCTAATCCAAACATAATGGGTGCCGATGGACCATGGACGTCTGCATCCAGCAGCCCAACGCGCAGTCCTTGCTGCGCCAAGCTGACTGCCAGATTGCTACTTACCGTTGACTTGCCAACACCACCCTTACCAGAACCGACGACCAGCACATTGCGCACGCCTGGAATCGCCGTGCGCTGCATCTTTAAACCGAAAGCCATGGGACGAGGACCATCCTGCGTTGGAGCGCCAGCAGCAGCTGTGGCGCCTTGTCGACGCGCAAAATAGATGACCAAGGTGGCATCCGGTAATTCTCGACGAATTTCCTGCTCAACCAACAATTTGTCGGCTAGGGTCAACCCATCTGAATGCAAGCGAACCATCCATCCTCGATCGCTATCCGTGACCAGTGCAATGCGCCCTTTTGCGGCCGTACCACTCTCCAGGACATTCGCCAACGTCCCCAGAGCCAACGCCTCCAGGGCGCGCTCCGCACCGACGCGGATGCTATCGACCGTCGCAAACTTAGCACTCATGCAAAAACCTTCCATGCTAGGGGCATGACCAGCGGCTGATGTTATGGTTAAATGGTTGAGCCCACAGAGGGCACATAGATAATGTGAGGCTTCGTCAAATGCAACCAATTCGGCTATACACCACGAATTACTGCCCTTTCTGCATACAGGCCAAGCAGTTGCTGCAACGCTTGAAATTGGACTTCGAGGAAATCTCGCTCGAGGATCAGGATGACTTGCGAAGCCAATTGTCCCACGAGAATGGTGGCTGGCGTACGGTCCCCATGATTTTTGTCGGAAAAAAATTTGTGGGTGGCTTTAACGATTTGGCGGCGCTGCATCGGGACGGGAAGTTGCTGCCGATGGTTCAATCGTGAGTCAAGGGAATCGTTTCAGACCCGGTGCACTCCTCATCGGCACGTGCTGTCTTGTCTCCATAGCCGTTTGGCAACTTACCATCGACATCTCGGCTCCGTCAGGCTCTGACGCGTCGATAGCCAGCAACGCAATTCCGACATCTCCAACTAAACCTTCCGAAGTGACTGCGCCGGCGTTGCAGTCGGAGCCGCGATTCCGCGAAGGTGCCGACTTTACCGCAGCCGATCGGTCCGCCATGCAGCAGATTCAGTTCCGTTTTACCGCTGGTGACTATGATGCAGCCCTTAAACTTGCGGTAAAACTACACGGGGGAGCCGATCACTCGCTCAGCTTTCAAGCGTGGCTGACCGAGCAGATGCCCGCCCTGCTGCTCAGCACCGCCTGGTTCAAAATTCAGGGCAAAGACTGCGAAAATGCCCTGCCCCTTCTCGAGCGGGCTCAGCGTTTTCGCAGAACACCCGAGGGGGATAAGGGACTGGCCTACTGCTACTACCAAATGAAGCAGACACGCACGGCCATCGAGTACTTGCAGCAGTATCTGGAGCGCTCGCCCCAGGACCAAGAGATGCTCATGGTCTATGCTGACGCCCTGGAGTCAGATGGGAGGTTTTCTGACGCCGCCAAAGCCTTGGAGCGCGTCGAATCTGCCATGGACGCCAGCCAACATCCCAATGAGAATTTGAGTAAGCGTCGCAAATCGCTAACGGAACGCGCCAAAGAAGGGCAACAACAGTTAACCATCACAACTCGCCACTTTGCCTTGACCTATCGCACACCCGATCATGATGATCTCGCACCGGCCATCACAGATCTCCTAGAATCATCTTTGGATGAATTCCTCGACGACTATCATTTTGTCGAGCCACGTGGGCTTATCGAAGTTGTTCTGTATCCACATGAGAGTTTCAGCAAAGTCGTGCAGTATGGACCGGAATGGGCACAAGGTATCTTTGACGGTCGCATGCGAATTCCTGTCCGGCCAGGGATGGCTCTTGATGATGAGTTTGCCGCCCTGACTCGCGTGCTACGCCATGAATTGGTCCATGCCCTATTCGCAGAAATGGTTCCCGCACGCCAGCAATTGCCCGCATGGTTCAACGAAGGCATGGCCCAGCGCTTAGAATGCCGACGCCCTTGCCCCAATCCCCGGCGTTCTCCGCAGCGGGGCCAGTTTCTTGATCGAGACGTTTTTACAAAGCCTTACACTTCATTCGCAGCTGACCTGGCAAAACGTTCGTACGAACAGAGCCTATTCCTGGTGCGCACGATTGAATCGAACCTAGATCGTGATGACACTTTGCGGACGCTGGTCCAACACCTGCGGCAGGGAGTCGCCGACACGGAATCCGACACGATCCTAAAGCCCCTTCGACTGGATTTTGCCGAACTTCACAAATTGGCCCAGAGCCAATGGGACCACTAGCCTCTCTGCCGACTCCCGTTCCGTGATAGAATTGCCTTTCACCCCGATGCGATTCCAATTTGACCCAGTGATTGGCTTTAGCTGCCTGCATTGTTGCCGTCTGAGGCCACGAGAAAGGATCAAGTATGACCATCAAGAAGCAGTTTACCGATGGCGATATTCCCTTGCAATACCACTTCAACATGTTGATGGATCAAGAGCGGATCGAAGCCTTTCGTGCCGCTATTGAGGTTGCAGTGGCACCGGGGGCGACCGTCCTTGAACTCGGCGGTGGTACGGGAGTATTGTCTTTTTTCGCCGCGCAACGCGCAGCCAAGGTCTGGTGCGTTGAACGCAATCCAACCATCATTGAAACAACTCGTCGACTGCTCGACTCCAATCCCAATGGACACAAGGTCGAATTGGTGCATGCCGATGCCCGTGAGTTTGTCCCACCAGAACCCGTCGATGTCGTCATCTGCGAAATGCTGCATTCGGCCTTGATTTTCGAGCAGCAAGTGAATGTGATCGACACCTTTAAGCGCAACTATGTCGCCAAGCACGGCCCGCAGCTTCCCTCCTTTATTCCCGAAGGAACCATCATGTACGTGCAACCGGTGCAGCAGTCGTATTCCTTCGCGGGCTTTACGGCACCCGTTCCCATGTTTCAGTATCGGTCAGTGCCCTCGCCACGCACCGTCGAACTCGCCAACCCAGCTATCTATTCGGGGTTCTGTTACGACGAGCCTTTTCATCATCAATTTCGAGTCGATGATGATTTCCGAATCGTCCAATCGGGCCATTTCAACGCCGTGCGCTTTTTTACCCGTAACATACTGGCGATCACCGACGATAAACGGCAAACCATCGACTGGTGGAACCAGAATCTTGTCTTGCCTACTTCCGATTCCTATCAAGTACATATCGACGATGTCGTGCACATTGCATGTCCTTACACGGCAGGAATCGGCATCGAAAGCCTGCAATCACTTATGCAAATTTCGGTAAGCCCTGCCGTTGCCATGACGGAAAGCACCATCCAGGTCGCGCCGATGACTAGCGGCAGTAGGTAAAGAAGCGACGCTGACGCGTTTCGCGTCAGCGTCGCTATCGAACATCTGAAGGTCAATACCAATAGTTGTTGCAGTAATCATCACAGGGGTAGCGAGCGGTACTCAGCGACTCAGGCAACTCGCTCACCCGGGCGCTGCGAACTCCGAGCTGGCTTATAGCGTACACATAATCATCGGCAAAGATGCTCCTTGAAACATAAGCGCGCTGACTCCACCAACCGTAGTCGCGCGGATTGCCAGCATAAACGTTGCTCATATCCAATTCGCCTTTTGCCTTGATACCAGCCTCTGGATCAACGGAAAAGACCATCAGCATGCTGCGATATCCTGACCACCAATCACCACCCGAACTTGGAAAATATCCCGTCGCAGGAATCGCCAACAGACCTCGACTGGCGAAGTAAGTGAATGCCTTGTGCTCGTATTCAGCATTGCTCCAAATATTTCCACTCAAGACCAACTTCTGAACCTCCTGTGGGTTGGCTGGATCGCGCACATCAAAGATGGATAGTTTCAATCCAATCACGCGCCCTTCTTCCGTCGCTTCCTTGCCGATGGTCAACAGGTAGCCATTGCCCATGGGGTGAATGTATGTACTAAATCCAGGAATCTTTAGCTCGCCGACCACCTCGGGCTGTTCTGGATTCGACAAGTCCAAGGTGAACAGCGGATCCACTTGTCGGAAGGTCACCACATAACCCATCTTCCCCACAAATCGGGCGCTATAAATACGTTCGTCTGGAGCGAGTGGCTTGGTTTTTCCGATGGTCGCTAGCTTGCCGTTCTCTGGTCGCAAGACCGAGACCAGACTGTACTGTCGAGGCTCTTCGCTATCGGCATCACCCTCCATACTGCCACGCCACCAGTTCCATGGATTCAGTGTCGAGGCGACCCGCAAATCGCCGTCGTATTCGTCCATGGCAAACTGATTGACCAACAGCCCAGGAACAGATCCCGTGCCTACATAAGCCGCAGTAGCATCGTTTACATATTCAAACTTATGGATGTAGGTATGGTCAGTATCCCGACTCTGGTAGTTCCACCAGTAATACGGCGTCGTCAAATAGAGCGCCTTGGAGTTGGCGTACATTTCTGATGTATATGCCAACATCATCTGCTGTGACGCGGCCATGGTGGCTAAATCAATTGACGAGATAATGGTCAAACCATGGTGCAACGATAATTCTGGCAACGGCCCATGGATGGCCCCACAGTCGCCAATGTCGACGATACGTTCACTATCACCTTCGGGTGTACGCTTACGCCAGCCATCTAACTGCAGCCACTTTTCCAGAGGTTGGGCGCGAATCAAAGCCACATTCTTAGCGTGCTTGCGCTGCACGCGAGCTTCGACATCGGCATAGGTTTCTCGAGGTTGGCGATAGTCGTGCAGGTAGTCAAGTCCAAGCCAACTATGACCGTCCTGACTGGTGATGACCCGCAATCCGTCGCCGCTGCGGCGTGCGTCGCGGAAGTTACCGGGCAACGCGACCTCGGCTACAAACTCAGGGCTCTCTGGATCTTGCAGACTGTAGACCAATACCGTAGCGCCTTGCTGTTGCGCCATCCTCTGCTGACTAGCAACGTCAACTGCTTCATCTTCCGCTCCCATGACGCCCACATCGGCGTAGGTACCGCAGTGTCCATTCCAATAGCCGCTGCATCCCTGCGTAATGATGACGAGTTGTTTGTTTTCTTCATCCAGCATGAGCTGACGAGCCGGGACCTCTAGTTTCACGGTCTTGACTAGCTTCATGTCATTAGCCGGCCAAGTTCGCACAACCTGCAACTGCTGACCGGTAATTTGATAAAGATGGGTTCCCGTATTCTTGACGAAGTCGCCCTCTTCAACGCCCGCAACTTGATTATTGGTCGTTGTATGTTCACTTGGCCCAGCACTCTCAGGTGCGGCACTATTGGCCGCATCCCCGGTCGCGCTCGGAGCGTCCATATTCTGGACACTTTTTCGATCGCTATCCGCATACCCCTTGAGATTCTGCAGACTCTGCGTCAATTGACGATCTTGTTCGTCGATCAATTGCTTTTCGATATAGGCTTCGACGGCGCTGCAGCTCTCAAAGGTCCGCAATCCACCGGCCAGAGCCAGCGGGCTGGCCTGACTAGGCAACTTGCCACCCTTTGCCCTGCCCGGATCAAAGTCATCATCAAAGATGCCACACGCCGTGAGCCCCGCCATCGACAAGCAGAATGCCGATTTGATTAACAATTTCATCTCCGTCCTCCGTTCCAGGTTCATTGCACGCCATGATCTGTCTGACCCAAAACTCTTCGGCGTAACGCGGAAATCCCGTATGTCGCGAGAATCACTTAGCGTATTCAACCGTATTCAAACTGAAATCGTCTCTGCCGACGAACCTCCGACGCAACGACGCCATAATCGAGGGACACAGTCCGCGGAATCCAAGACAAGTTTCAGCATGTTGCGGAACGTCACAAAATCCTCTTAGGGATTGTGACCAGATTCCGACGAGCAGCCAGCTGCCGTTAGCAGCCATTAGAGGAGATGCTCATGTCGCGCTGGCGTTACTTACCACTATCACTGATCGGTATGACCCTGCTGAATTGCGGCATCGATGCTATTGAACGCAGAGCACCCGCCAAGCAAGTCACCGAAGATGACGACGGTTCGCAATCGGAGCGTGATGCTGATGTAATCGCCAAAGAGGGTGAAGGCGGAACCACCGGTGATGGAACTCAACTGAACGAAGTCGATGGCAAGCAGTTTTTTCTGCAGACCGTTGTGCCCGCACTTCGCAAAGATTGCGCCAGCTGCCATGCGGAGCCACGCGAGAATCCACCCATGGCCGGCCCGCTCAGCATCTATTCGTATGCGGCGATGAAAGCCATGCTCGAGACTGGCGGACATCCGCTCGACAACAGCGCCATCAGCAAACCGCTTGGTCGCGGGCATGCGGGTGGCAAGCGCTGCGCCAACGAGAACAGTTCACCTTGTCGCGAGTTAACGGAATGGTGGGCCTTCGAATTTGAGCTGAGCCAGACGCCTTTGCGAGCACAGGTCTCGCGCATCGGGCTAACTGGGGAAGTGGTCGGCTGGGCCTTAAACCTTGATGATGCCCTGGAAGTTGTGACTATCCGGCCATTTATGAACGGCGACGAAACGACCGGCGAAGCCCTGCCTGACGTCGTGGCCAATACCCTTGATTACGACAACAATGCTGCTGGAAATCATGGATTTCGCTTTACGGTTCCAGCGAAATTCGCCACTGGTGATCGTCAGACGTTGAATCTCTATGCCGTCGTCGATAGCAAGTTGCAATTACTGACACCGCGGGCGTTGGATTTATACGCCTACCTACCACGACAGGCGGGTCGCGACTATTATCAGAACAATATTGCGGGGACACTGCAAAACAGTTGCGGCAACTGTCATCGCATTGCTTACGACCAACAATACGCAGCTCTCAGTTCACCCGCACCGCATCTAGGTGGCTCGACAACGAACAATGATCTGGTTCGCTATGCGTCTGGTGGCAACAATCACCGGGGAGGAAATTTCTGCGGTAACGGCACAGCCGGTGTCTGCGCCTTGTTTGCTCAATGGTGGAACCTTGAGTTTCCATGATCGTAGATCAGAAGACGTAAGTGGCGCCAATGTTATAAATGATAGAGTCGCCAACAACCTCTTGCACGGATGGATCATTCGTCAAAATCTGCGACTTGCCGGTACCAATTTGCCGGACGACGCCGATAAAACTATCCCGACCTTTATCTTTAACGCCAACGCCGCCCGTAAAGCCGACATAGTCAATGGCCGAAGCCTGATTCACTCCGCCCGCGGTCGGCTCCGGATACATCGAATAGTTAGTGAATGCTCCTGCCCGCAGCGTCAGACCTCCGAGGAACAACTCCGCGCCAAGACTGTAGTTCAGCGTATGTTCTAAATCCCGATTACCAGCAAACGTGTATGGGCTGGCCACACCTTGATGAAACAAAATATCAGAAGACAAGGTGAACGCCTTCCCCGGCGTCCAGGCAAATCCAAGAGTAAACGTATATGGATTCAACTCGTGCAACGAGCTGGTTGTGACGTCGGAATGGAGAGCACAAGGAACTTGCTTCTGAAAACACTCCTGGTAGCTAGCTGAAACGTTTTCAATATTCTCATCCCATTGGGACGGAGAATAAGAAAGCTCATCAACGTTCACCACTGTTGAGTTACTAAGGGCCTGGGGAAGACGGGCAGAGAATCCCAAGGACCAAGACTTGGTTCGATACATGCCACCAAAGACGACGACCATGCCCTTGTTGTCGGTCAGAAACTTCTTATCGATAACCTGCGCGTCATCCGACTCAAATGCCGACATATTGTGATTAGATGCTAAAATGACACGCTTGTAATGATATCCAGAAACACCAACGGACATGGCATTGCTTAACTTGAGCGCTAAGCTGGCTCCGTACCACGCGTAGGTATTCGACTCTTGATGCGTTCGCGTATAAATCCCCGTGGAAGCTGGGGTGCCATTATCGATAACATAGCTATCGTTCTGATTGATGTTGCGCACATCTAAATTGATAATCGACCAGCCGACTTTCAAGCCACTAATGCCAAGGGTACCGCCGATGAAGGTCGTCGTCGTTCCAGACGATTTCTCCGTAAAGTCCTGTCCATCCACGGCGCTGCGATAAACTAGATTGTTATTGAAATATGAGAGGCCGCTGATGCTAACTTCGCGACCAGGGGAAAACGCCAAACCAGCAGGGTTATAATAGGCGCCGGAGCTATCGTCCGAGAGGGCCGTAAAGGCGCCCCCCATCAACGCCGCCCGACCTCCAGGCAATATGTTGCGCTGATTGGCACTGAACTGATTCGCAAACGCCAGCAACTCGCCCAGCAAAGCCAAAGCGCCCAGTCCACCCATCCCGACGATTTTCGCTGTGGTCCTCATGCCACAGGCATCGGAAACAACCGGCTAAAGATAAGCTCGGAGGAAGGCGCGGGCAAACTTACAAAGAACTAAAGGATGAAATTTTGTGATTTGCCAACACGCATTAATTCACCGCCAGCATACGGTCCAGAGCGGCTTTAGCCCGAATGCGAATGTCTTCCGGAACATTGATCTCGTAGCGGTTATAAAGGAGTGCGTCACGCGTGTCTTCGAGCGTGATCTGATTCATGTGCGGACAACGAATGCTGCAGAGACGTAACACATCCTTGTGGGGGTTCTCGGCGATGATGTTGTCACCCATGGCGCATTCCGTGAGCAAAAGATAACGGGGCGATTTCGTCTCCTGCACGTATCGCACCATCGCCGTTGTGCTACCGGCAAAGTCGGAAGCCGCTACCACGTCAGGGTGACATTCTGGATGTGCTAAGACAACGACATCAGGGAATTGCCGACGAATATTGCTAATGTCATCCACGGTGAACTGCTCATGCACTTCGCATTTACCGTGCCAACCAACCATCACCTGGTCGTCTCCACGAGCGCCTAATGTCGCCGTGCTGGTGATCGCCTCAGGAAAAATAATACGTTTTCCCGTTTCTCGGGCCACGTTGCGTGCCAGGTACTCGTCTGGCAACATGATCACCGTGTCGGACTTGAACGACTCGACCACCGCCGCAGCGTTGCTCGAGGTACAGCAAGCGTCACTCTCCGCCTTCACATCGGCATAACAATTCACATAGGTAATGACAGGCACCCCAGGAAAACGCGCCTTCAATGCGCGCACGTCGGCGGCGGTAATGCTGGAAGCCAGCGAACAGCCCGCATGTTCAGCTGGTAGCAAAACGGTCTTGCTTGGATTCAAAATCTTTGCGGTCTCGGCCATAAACTCGACGCCACAAAAGACGATGACGGGGGCTGTGGTTTCGGCCGCGATGCGAGCTAGCCCCAAGGAGTCGCCCACATAATCGGCGACGGTGTGGTAGAGTGCCGGTTCCATGTAATTGTGCCCTAATATGATGGCACCCCGTTCGCGCTTCAACTGCTCGATTTCCTGAACCAGTTCTGCCTTGTGCCGCAGTTCGAAGGCGGGGGCAATTTTGCCGAGCGCTCCCAACATTTTCTGGTAAGTTTCCTCAACATTTTGACCAACTAAGCGCACGCTCTTGCTCCTTCATAGCCAATACGGCCAAGTTGCGCTAAATATAGTCTTCTGCAACCCCTTGGCAAGGCAATTAGGGACGAACATGAACGAACAAAACACCAAGACCCCGCAAATCACCCTCACAGCGCCGGCAATGGCTGCGGCTCAGGCGCTTCAAGCCGAAAATACGGCGTTTTCTGGCCTTTCGCTGCGCCTCTACTTGGACGGCAAAGGCTGCGACGGTTTTTACTACGGCGTCACCTTCGACGCGGCAACCGCCGAAGATCACCACTTCTCGCAAGGGGATATTGACGTTGTTGTCGACTCAGACACCCTTGAGTTCGTTGCTGGTTCGACTATTACCTGGGTGGATGACGAACGCGGAAAGGGATTCTTAGTCGAGAATCCCCGCCATCGCCAGTTTCGCGGAAAATTTTATAAGCGCAGCGTCTGGCAGGATCGGCTGCGAGAAAAGGTTGGCCCATGAGTCGCTTTCAATTTCAGCCCATATTCGAATCTAAATCTGATACCACCAGTTATCGGCCACTCGGCAAAGATGGCGTGCGGCTTGAAAAACACGGTCCGCGAGACGTACTCATCATCGATCCGTCCGTGATCAAAACCCTGACATCCATTGCTTTTGATGACGTTTCGCATTTGCTGCGAACGTCTCACTTAGAGAAACTCTCAAAGATTTTGCAAGATCCTGAATCCAGCGCCAATGACCGCTTTGTCGCCGTCGAACTTCTTAAAAATGCCGTGATCGCCTCCGAACGCGTCTTTCCGTCCTGTCAGGACACAGGAACTGCCGTGGTCATGGGCAAGAAGGGCGAGGATGTTTATACGGGGATCGATGATGAAGTCGCGATTAGTGAAGGCATCTATGACACCTATCAACGGCGCAATTTGCGCTTCTCGCAGATGGCTCCCTTATCCATGTTCGAAGAAAAAAACACCGGCACCAACTTACCTGCGCAAGTCGACCTCTATACGACTCCAGGTCAAAAATACGAGTTCTTGTTTATCGCCAAAGGCGGCGGCAGCGCTAACAAGAGTTACCTCTATCAGAAGACCAAATCTGTCCTCAATCCAGCCAGCATGGAGCACTTCATTAAGGAGAGTATGACCAACCTGGGTACCACGGCCTGCCCACCCTATCACCTAGCCGTTGTCATCGGTGGTACCTCTGCAGAAATGAATCTGAAGACCGTAAAGCTGGCTTCTTGCGGCTATTATGACCATCTGCCAACGACTGGCAACGCGGCTGGGCGCGCCTTCCGAGATCTCGAACTGGAAAAGCAAATTGAGCAGTGGGCTCGGGAAACCAAGATCGGCGCGCAATTTGGCGGCAAATACTTTGTGCACGACGTCCGCGTCATTCGCCTGGTTCGGCACGGCGCCAGTTGCCCGATCGGCATGGGTGTGTCATGTGCCGCCGATCGCCAAATTAAAGCCAAGATTACGGCCGATGGTGTCTTTCTTGAGCAGCTTGAAGAACATCCCGCGCGCTTCCTACCGACAAACCTTGATGCCAATGGAGAGTCCACGAGCATCGACTTACGGCGGCCCATGTCCGAGATTCTGGCGACACTCGACAAATTGCCTGTGGCAACTCGTGTTATGCTGAACGGCCCTCTGATTGTCGCCCGCGATAACGCTCACGCAAAGATCGCCGAGGCGCTGCAGCAAGGAAAGGGACTGCCCGACTACTTCAAGAAGTTTCCGGTCTATTACGCGGGCCCGGCGAAGACACCGGCCGGTTATGCGAGTGGTTCTTTCGGCCCAACGACCTCGCAGCGAATGGATCCTTATGTCAGCCTATTTCAACAGCACGGCGGCTCGATGATTATGCTGGGTAAAGGCAATCGGACGGCAGAGGTGACGGCAGCCTGCAAAAAGTTCGGAGGCTTTTACCTGGGTTCCATCGGCGGTCCCGCAGCTCGATTGGGACGCGACTGCATCAAAAAAGTGGAGGTCCTCGACTTTCCAGAAATGGGCATGGAGGCCGTTTGGAAAATTGAGGTTGAGAACTTCCCGGCCTTCATCATTGTCGACAATAAGGGCAAGGATTTCTTCAAAGGGCGCGGCGGCGAGGAATAATCATCTCCGACGCCTGAGGAATCTCCGACGTATGAGGAATCTCCGACGTCGGAGGACTCGCGGCCATTCCCATGGCTGCGCTCCAGACTTACCACCAGGACTCGACCTGGAATCCTGCCGTGGTGCCAGATGTCGAGTCTGCATACCTCGGCTTGCCGATCGCACCGCGGGAAGGCTCATTCCACGTGGCATGCGTCAGGAAAACTCGCAATCGCGGGCGCGACCAAAAGCTTGAATCCAAGATAAATTCGGGTGCCAGCGTGATCTTGGTCAGTTCACTATCGACCCAATTGCCATCAGCATCTGTCAACCCATTGGCAACGCGCGTCCAGCCTAACTCGGCCGTCAAGGCCACATTCGACGTCAGATAGTAAGAAGGTCGTACGGCCGCGGTCGTTTCGGTTTTCACCTCTAGTGAGTCACCGTTAGCGTCTTGGGCGCCACCGAAATCAGCTCGCTGGTACAAGAGCAGGGTGCCCAGCGACCAGCCTTCCCCTTCGATGACAGCCTGATCGGCGATGCGCAGAACCGAAGAGTCGCGTCGAGCTTCTACAGTTTCCGAAATGCCCTCGGCATCGCGCTCGTAACTTTGCGAACCCCATGCACCGTACTGATTTAACATGCTCTGGTGCCAGTCTCCTCGGGCTCCAAACAAGCCCAAGCCGTACTGTATTGCCAATTGGTTAAAACCTTTGCCGAACGGCACCGACCAAAAGGCTCCGACCTGTGTGCCAGCCATTGCTGTCCAAAGGCGCTCACCGGTGCTGTAATCAAGCGGACTCACTTGTCCGTTAATGACCACCAACTCCACGCTGCCGAGTCCTAGCATACTCACATCGCTCAAGCGCGCATCCAGATTGGTCTGCGACGGGCCCTTGCCGCCGGCCGGGATATTGTGAGTAGCCGCCAGGTGCAATTTGCCAAAGCCAAAGCCAATGTTTTCGACGCCAGCGCCGGGCCCCGCGTTATCGATCAGATAATAATCCAACAGGTGCATATCCATGCGCCGATAATAGCGCTTGCCGGCCCATAGATCCCCCCATTCGACCAAGCCACTGGCCTTGACGTAGGCTTCACGCAACGCCGTGGTGAATTCCTGCTCAACGCTCTTGCCATCAGCACTCAATGCAGGCGTGCTCGGCTCCCAATCTCGATGGGCTGCCGACATGGCGGCCAAAGTAAACACCGAATCAACTTTAACGGTTTCACGGCCACTCACCTTGTGGCGGTTGGCCAATGAGATCTCGACATAGGTCTCGCATTCATTTCCCAAACGCGCCTTGCCAGAAGCACCCTCCGTACCTTCGGCCCGAAAGCAGGCTTGATCCGTCCCGCCCTGACTCCAGCCCATGCCGCTGCGCAGGTAACCGTGAAAATCCGGTGCATCGGCCATAGCCTGGATGCTGAAACCAATCGAAACCAAGGCCAACAATACCTTCATCACCTATGACTCCTGAGTTGTGTGCTGCGGAATTAGCCGTTCTTGAGGGCTCGCGCCATATCGCGATTGGCGTGCTTCGTCTTTTCACTTTCGCGCTTGTCGTAGTGCTTCTTGCCCTTGCCAAGGCCGAGCTCGACCTTAATGCAGCGGCCCTTGAAATACATCTTTAGGGGGATGATGGCGAAACCTTTTTCTGCGACTTGCGATTCGAGCTTCACCAACTCGCGGCGATGCATCAGCAACTTGCGCGGGCGCTTCTCGGGATGGTTCATGATGTTGCCATGACTATACGGACTAATATGCACATCCATAAGAATGGCTTCGCCATTCTGGAAGTTCACCCAGCCATCGGAAAGATTGCCCTTGCCCAAGCGCAAGGACTTCACCTCAGTTCCGGTCAAAACGATGCCCGCCTCGATTTGGTTGGAGACCGTATACTCGTGAAATGCTTTGCGATTTGATACTAGAACTTTTATTCCCATGGGAACCGTAATACTAACCTCTTCCCGGATTTGCCGGCCCATAAAGTATGGTACTTTATTCTTCTATGAACGAAACGCCAAGCGCAGATACGCTAACCTTCCGGCCTCTCGGCATCCCAGTGGACGAGCGCTATGATGGCGTGCGCTTGGATGGCCACTTGGCGACTCACTATCGCTTTTTATCACGCAGCGGCTGGCAAAAGCGAATCGACGAGGGCCTCGTGCGAATCAATGGCAGTTTGACACGTGCGTCATATCGGCTGCGACGCGGCGATCAGGTTTCCTATTTTTATACTCATGCGGAAGAACCACCGGTTGATGACCGTATCGAATGCTTGTGGCGAGATGGCGACGTTATGGCCGTCTATAAACCAGGCGATCTGCCCATGCACGAAAATGGTCCCTATCGCCTCAATACCTTCGCCAACTTCCTAGCCCAACGATTTGGCGACGAGTGGTCCGCCGTGCATCGCATCGATAAAGAGACTAGCGGCATCGTCCTCTGTGCGAGCACGCCCAAGGCGCGCGAGGGCTTGAGTCAGCAATGGACGTCGCAGCGCGTTCATAAAACGTACGTCGCGATCGTCCACGGCGTGCCACCTGAGGATGAATGGCTGGAAGATGGCCCCATCGGTGATCTAGCCGCTAGCCAGATTCGCATCAAAAAATGGGTTGTGCCGGACGGGCAGAGTGCACTCACCGCTTTTCGCGTCGCCGAGCGCGGCGAAGCACACGCCAAAATCATCGCCCACCCGCGCACGGGTCGCACCAATCAGATTCGCATCCATGCGGCGGTGCGAGGATTTCACCTGGTTGGCGACAAACTTTATCACCCCGACGAACAGGTTTTCCTGACGTACTACGAGCAGGGCAATATCCCCGAGTTGGCGCGACGGACGGGGCATCGCCGTCTGTGTCTGCACGCCACCGAACTGAGGTTTCAGCATCCCGTAACCAAACAACCATGTCGCGTCGAGTGCCCCGTGCCCGAGGATATGAATCGCCTTTGGGAATCCCTTCGGCACCGTCCTGACCCAAGGCTGTTGACGCGCGAGTTTCGCGAGTCCGTACAGTCCATCAGCCTGTAATTCATTCGGACGGAAATGCTGTAGTTAACTTAGCATCAAACGAGAGTCGCATGTCAGCTGGTTCCGAAAGAACGCCGAAAGACTGGACGGATTCCTGGGGGCGAACGCATACGTATTTGCGTATTTCCCTGACCGAGCAGTGCAATTTTCAGTGCGCGTATTGCTTGCCGCCCGAGGGACTGCCGGATGCGCCACCGCCAGCGCACCATCTGCTTGACGAGGAGATTCTGACGCTGGCGAGAATCTTTGTGGCAGGAGGAGTTCGCAAGATCCGCTTTACAGGAGGCGAGCCCCTCCTGCGCGCCGGTGCCGCGCGCCTGGCAGCGCGAACCGCTCAGGAATTGAGCGTCCCGGTACATCTCACAACCAATGGCTCGCTGCTGCCTCGCCACCTGCCAACTTTGGTCGCGGGAGGAATCGCTGGGATCAACATCAGCCTCGACACCATGGATCGTGAGCATTTCGCGCGCATCACCAAACGCGACGTCTTGCCCGTGGTCCTGCGCGCTGCAGAAGCTGTAGCCGCTACCAATATCCAGCTCAAGCTGAACGCGGTCGTGACGCCTGACTATGCCCTCGCTGACGCCATGCAGCTGATTCAATTTGCCCGCGAACTCGGCGCCGAAATGCGCTTCATAGAATTCATGCCCCTATGCGGTAGCGCTTGGCAAATCAACGGCAGCAGTCGCGCCCAGGAGCTAGAGGCCGAAATTGTTCGAGAGCTTGGACTGGAGCAGCGGTGCGAGGGCGAAGTAGCCCACACCTTTTCCCACTCGGATACAGGGCAGCGAGTTGGCTTCATTCGAAGTTTGAGTCAGCCCTTCTGCGGCACTTGCAATCGCCTGCGACTTTCGTGCGATGGGCGGTTGTTAACCTGCCTCTTCTCGCGCCAGGGTAGAGCCCTGTTGCCGCTGCTGCGTGCCGGTGCCTCAGAAGCAGAGCTGCGGACGGCGATTGCAGAGGAAGTTCTGCAGAAAACACGAGCACACGGTCGAAACAATCCCGTTGATTTTCAAGATCCGGCCGTGACCAGTGCCATCTCGGGTGTCATTCATAGCATCGGCGGATAACTCACAGCACAATTGTCCGCACCGTCTTCCGCTTAATGTGATAAACCCGAATCTCGCGATGTTTCTGCGTCATTTCATCCATGATGGTGATGAAAACCTCTCGTCCGTCGGACGAGAAGCTGACCGAGCGAAAATACGCGCCTTTCGGCGGGATAAATTCGGTGAGAATCTTGCCACGCTGATAGTTCACCAGCAGCGCCTTGCGCTGCGTGCGTCGCTGGAGCAGAGTGTTGCCCATTACCAGCGCCTGCTTACTGGGAAAATGTGGCAAAACGGCGACTCTGGAAACATCGTAGCCTTCGGGCAAAGTCACGGAATAATCCCGCGTCTGCTTGACCCCGCTCCACTCCACCAATTCTCGAATGCGCAGACCGCGCTTTGACTGATCCAATCCCAACACACCAAAGTATCCGTCCTGGCGCAAGAGCTTCTCGCCACCTGCGAGAGTCAGGGATTGTAGTGGTGTCGTCCTTCCCAGCATCAAATGTTCAAGTACCCAACCGCCCTTTTCAGTGCGTAAGGCAAACAACTTCCGCCCGGCAATATCAAAGTAAAGTGGCACCACTTGTTGCCCAAAATCGAACAGACCGCGACGCTGCAGAGTTTGCGGATCGACTTCCAATATGCGTCCCTGGCTCAGATCCGCCAAGACTCGGCCCGTACTTGCCGTGACGATGCCGAGGCGCGCATCGTCGACTGACTTCGTGGCCCCGGGACTGCTAGCAGCGGCGCCAGCCTTGTTCGTCAGCGATACGCTAACTGCCGTCGCCGGACCCTGGTAGCAGCCCGTTTCTCCTTGATGAAAGGTAACCACCGACATACCCACAGGACCAACGCCGTGTGGCAGCAACGCGCCGGGATGCTGCGTGCTGACAGATAGGAGGGGCTGCGTCTTCCCACTCGACAATCGCACCCGCGTCACCGTGCGCTTGCGCAAAGAGCTGGCCGCATCCGCTCCCTTAGCCGCCGCCTCGTCCACCAAGACAAAGAGTTCGCCAGCATCATTGAGAAACTGATCGCCCAACATGGGAGTACCGAGATAGGTGAAACAATCGGCAAGCATCGCCGCCGGATCTGTCGCGGGTGCCACTGGTGTCGGCACGGCGGCCGGCTTCAACTCACCACGCGGCAAGGGACCGCTCCCGGATTGGCCTAGAGCTGTGGCCTCCATCACGAAAACTGACGCTAGGATCACAAACCTTTTGCACATCGGGCGCCCCTAAAAATTCAATGGGCCTTGATCGCCCGAATGGTTCTGTTGCTGGCGGACTGCTGGCACGGGAGTCTCCCCGAATCGAAAGTTGCGCACTTCTAGTGGCCGATTCCGCTGGATACTAAAAATAGTACCACGCCCGGAATTAGCCTCAGGAGGTCACGGGCGGAAATGACGCAATGAGCTGCAATGACTCGCAAACACCCTCAGATATGCGGGTATAGCCAAGAATCTCCTGCCCCTACGGGCTGGTGCCTTACCCCTTTTGGCGCCCGCTACGCCGTCCTAAAAATCCTTATAGATCAGTCAGTTCCAAAATATTTTTACTGTTTTCTTAGGTCTTTCCGGCATTCACCGAATGTCTTCTGCATTCAAGTCAGAGGAGCACCTCGCCGTGTGACATTGACTGATTTCTCAAAATGACTGATAGGTTTAGGGAGTAAAAATTATGCGATTGCAGCGAAACTCATGGCTCCGGTACGCCACCGGAACACTCATCACCGCCGGCCTTGTGGCTAGTTGCGGCATCCTGAAGAAGGAAGAAGAAAACGTCGAACCAAGCGATAACAATGTCACCATCATCGGTCAATTGTCGCTGACCGGCGGCGACGCTGGCGCGGCACTGAATCTGACCGCAGCCGTCGACGTAACCACCCTCACCATGTACTGCGTATCCTTTGAAATTCCTCCGAAAGCTGGTACTGGCACGTTCGACGCTGAAGGAAAGTTTTCGGTCACTATCGATACGAAGGACGTCTCCGTCGGCTGCTTCATCCTGGATGCGGAAGAAAGCATCCTGGGAACTATGGTCTTCGAAGACCCATCACAAACCGACATATCCGGCTCCAAAAAGAATGCCGATCGTCACGCGTTCGGCGCCGGTACCTCTGACTTGGGCGCGATCGTCCTAGATCTCGACACCGGTAAAGCCGTCGTCGACATCACCAAGATCAAAGTGAAGACGGCTGCCGCTGTGAAAGACAGCGTTGCCAAGCACGATTTTACCGGCTCCTACAAGGCTACCATTGCTGGCATTGAACTGCCGACTGGCTACGGACAGCTGTGCACTGAAGAACAAGTCGCAGCAAGCAAGAATGGCGGCGAAGAGTGCCGCGGACCTGAAGAAGGCATGAACCTGTTCTTCAAGCAAATCAATGGCAGCAAGGTCGCAGGCGGCGACGCCCATGCCATGATGATCTGGCAGAGCGAAGAGCTCTTCACGCTGTGCGGCGAGAAACTCGGCATCAGCTATGAGAAAGCGAAAGAGCACGGATATGACTTTAGCGCCTCGGGTGTTGGCGAAGGTGAGTTCGATTGGTCCGCTGGTTATGTGGATGGCTGGAAGAAGGCAGACGCGACGGCTCGTTGGAATATGTCAAAGATGGACAGTGTCGATGACTTCAAGGGCTACTCGGGCACGAGGCAGTTCTTCACCAGGTACGTTCAGCAAACCTGTAACGAAAACGGCTGCCAAGAAGGAAGCGTCATCAACGCGCCGGGCTTCCAATTCAATGCCAACACGAAAGAGTCGGGCTGTCGCGACTCCAGTGGCAAACCCTATCAGATGAACGACTGGAGCAACATGGAGTGCACAGGGCAGCAGCTAGAAGGTACTTCCGCCGGACTGCACAAGAGCACTTGCAGCAAGACGATCCAAGGTGAGAAAATCACCTGTGTTCACATCAGCGGCGCCTTCTTGGACAATGGTACAGCCATCAATGGACGTGCCCGGTATCCTGAAGACTTCGTGACCTTCGCACAACAAGGCGACCTGTGCTCCAGCATTAACACCAACACTGATGAAGGCAAGTTGGCGCAGCTACGATGTTATGCTGAAGCGAACCATGGCGGAGGCGGTGGCGGAGGTTCAGACGATGAGTGCGTCCGCGAAGTGCGCGGCAACTGGAGCGCCAAGACTCCGGAGGAGTTCTTTACGAATTCCGACGGACCAGTCCGCGCTCGCGGCGAATTCGTCATGGAAATCTTCGAGTTCGACTCGGCAACGTCTGGCCGCCTGCGTGGCGAAGAACGTTCGTCGAACGGCGTGCGCGTCGGCGACAACTGGACGGATTGCGAAGTGAATGAAGTCTTCTCCATGGCCTTGCGCAAAGCTGATGACGCAGGCAATTTGATGGCCGAGATGATCATGGAAGAGCGCAACATATCGCCGAAGCCAGTTTGTATTGCCGAGTACGGTGCCGGCAAAGTCAGGAAGTACCTGTTCAAATTGGAAAAGCAGTAACCCAATCGATTCCGTTATTTCCGGCCGGGGGTTCTCCCCGGCCCTTTTCTTTTCCCCGTGCGGCTTCGTCCGGCCTCGCCATGCCTGGAACCAAACTTGCTCTATGCATGCCTGACCCAGTCCGATGTCCGACGTCGCCTGGCGGGTATCAATCGTTTCCATGGGTTACAGTGACTCATGGAATGCGGCTGCAGCTGTTTCGCAAGCAGATGGTTACAAAATGACACCGAATGCCTCGTCCATAGCCCCCACCAACACCTGGAACGGTGATTGGCAGCTATTTTCTTATGACCATGGCGGCTTTCTCCTGCACGTACCCTCGTCCCACATTTTATCTATCGATGACGAGACCTTGGCGCGTCTGCAGAGCCTCCCCGCGGGCAGTATGCCGGATGACGTAAGAACGGCACTTGAGCATCTAGCCGCCCAGCTGCCCGACCCCGTAGAACGTGTGCGCGAGCGGGTGGATATCCGCGCGATCGCCTTGAATGTCATCCAATCCTGTAACTTGCGATGCACCTACTGCTATGCTGGCGATGGCGATTACGGCGTCGACTCGCGCATGAGTCTGGACCTGGCTAAATCCATCCTCGATCAGTTCGCAACCGGCAAAGAGTCCTTCAGCATCGCCTTTTTTGGTGGCGAGCCACTGCTCAGCTTTGCCTTGATTCAAGACATCGTGGCTTACTGTCAGACAAAGTCCGAAACCAAATTCCATTACTCGATGACCACCAATGGCACGGTACTGAACGAGCGGATTCTTCAGTTCTTAAAAGAACACGATTTCCGCATCACGGTTTCCTATGACGGAAAAGGCATTCAGGCCAAGCAACGGCTAATGCCCGATAAGAAGAACAATGCGGAGGCGCTCGTCGAGCGCAAATTGGCAGCATTTTCCGAGCAGTTGCAGGCACTGCGCGGATTCACTCTGCGCGGCACCATCCGCCGCGAGGCTCTGCCCCAATTGGAGCCGGCACTATTTGATATCATCAACTCCAAGACCTTTAAGTTTTCGTTTAACCGGCATGCGGCACCGCACGGCACCGGACACTTCACCATGGATGATGTCAAAAGTATTGATGCAGCTCTATCGCATGTTAGCGAGGCGCTAGTAGCCGAGCAAAGATATGCGGATGTTCTGCGCCTCGGCAATCTACGGCAGCATATGGCCGCGTTTCACCACGGCGAGGTGAATCAGAACTTTTGTGGCGCCGGCATACACTATCTATCTGTTTCGACACGCGGGCGGTATTATCTTTGCCATCGATTTACCGAGGATGAGTCCGCTGTTGTGGGCGATGCCGAGCACGGCCTTGATTTCGAGAAACTGGCTCGTTATGGCCAGCATCGCATGATCGATCACGATCCCTGCCGCTCCTGCTGGATGCGCCAATGGTGCGCCGGCGGCTGCTTTCACGAGAATAAACTCGCCAATAAGACCGAGTTTCAGGCCGATCCCATCTTCTGCGCCCTGCAAGATGTTGAAATGCGGCACGCAATGCGCCTATATACTCTCCTGAGAGAACGAGCGCCTGAATTGCTGGAAACTTTGTGAGCATTCCCCCATTGATGTCGCACCGCGTGCTGCAGAACGTTTTTACGGCCGTTCTGGCGGCGGCATTCGGCTTAGTCTTTTATGACTCGCCACTCCGCGACGCATTGGAAGACCGCCTTTTTGATTGGCGCACACGACTTGCCCCCCAATGGACGACCATGGATGACATTGTCGTCGTCGGCCTGCCCGCCTCCGCAAACGGTGCCGGTGACGCGAATGAGCCCCAAGCCGACATTCGCCAGTGGACGCAGTTGGTGCAGCAGGTGCTAGCTGCTGATCCAATCGTCGTCGCCCTCTTGGTAGCGCCACCTTACGATAATCCCGAACTAGCCTCAGTAGTCGACTTGGCCGCCGACGATCCGAGACTGATCATCGGCGCCTTTGATGTGGATAGCGACGCGCCATTGCACGGCACTCTGCCGCCCATTTTCGCTAATGTACGACAGAGCATTGGCTCGTCCGACCTCGAAACCTATTATTGGAAGCGCGTCGTGCGCAGTCTGCCATATTCGGGACTCAGCGCAACCGCCAGTTACCGTCATTACCTCCTACCGCTTTTAGCTGCGCGCATGGATCAGTCCTTTCACGTCGATCTCTTGGAAAAAGATGGCTTGCGGCACGAGCTCGGCAACGAGCGCAGTCAGCATTTTCGCGTCAACTATGTTCGCCCCAATCGCGTACCCGCAGTCGACTATCGCGACCTTGCACACGGGCTTGCACGCGAACAACTCAAGGACAAAGCGGTGATCATCGGCTATCGCGACTTTGTCCCGCGCGGTCCACGCATGGGCATTGCTAGTTATGCGAACACACCCTGGCAGAGCGAAGGCGGTGACTTGGATCAGGGTGTGCCTGTGACCGATATCTTGGCCATCGGCCTACACAACTTGTTGGAGCAGCGCTGGCTTCGTCATTCTTCGACCTGGGTGCACGTGAGTCAAGTCGCCCTGGTCTCGGCGTACGCATTTTGGTGCTGGCAAATGGGCGTGGGGCTGGCAGTGGGTTTGCTGCTGCTGGGGTGGTTTCTGGTAATGATAGTCCATAGCATCTTGTTCTCATCCTTTAATCAATATATTCCCCTCGCCGATACTTGGTTTTTTGCAATGCTGGCGACGATCGCCGGTGCGCTGCAACGCCTCAATATTGAAGGCAGGGTCCGCGCCGAAGCGGAAGCTCGCGAACAATCGAATCGTGAAGTTGCGGCGGTGCAGGATCGATTTCTGGACCGGCTGTCGTTTGAACTCACCCTCGAGAACGAGGGTATCCTCACCATCTTTGAACGCCATCAGGATCAGTTTCCAGAAGACTCCGCGATCGGCCAAGCGTTTCTGCGAGCTAAATCCAGCTCGCAGGAACTCCAGGAATTTCTCGCCGGCATTCAACAATTCGCCTCGGTAAATGCCAACGATCTTAGGCGCTCTGTCCTGCAGCCCATGCTTCTAAGACCAATTCTTGAGAAGATTGTGCGACGATTTGAGTCGCGCATTCACGCCAATCGACTCACAATCGACATGCAAGTTGATGCGAACCTCTCGATTCTTTCCGATGCCGTTTTGATCGAGCAGATTTTGTTCAACCTTGTATCCAACGCTACCAAATACTCACCAGAGCGAGGCGAGATAACAATTCATGCCTCGGCGCATGCGGATCGGGTGCGAATTGCCGTCTCTGATCAGGGACCCGGCATCGCACCAGAACTGCAGGAACTGATCTTCGAAAAGTTTTATCGGGTGAAAGATGATCTTGTCTACAAAGTCAAAGGTCATGGATTAGGACTGTATTTGAGCCGGTTCTTTTCCACGCTCATTCGCGGTCAGATCAGCGTTAGCTCGCGTCTAGGGCACGGCTCGACGTTTACCCTTGAAGTCCCGGGAGTGGGCCCATGACCAGTCGCATCGCCCACATTTGGTCTTTGCTGAGGCGCCGTTTCTGGTGGTTTGATGTGATCTATCCAGTGGCTTTGGCAGGCGCCGTGTGCGTTTTCATCACGATTCTGATCTACTCTGGGCCCACCCATCGCCAAATCGCCTCTTACTGGGAAAATAAGCTCCTGACGTTTTCCCTGCAGAATGCTCGCCCCATCTCGCCAAACTCAGATACACCCGTTCGCATTGTGAGCTTTGAGGAGTCTGACACCGCCATGCTGACGGCGTCTCCCTACCTGCGGGATGCGCACGTCACCTCTTATGCGCAGGTCGTACGCCGCGCTGTCGACTTGGGCGCAAATTTTATTGTCATCAGCTGGACCCCTGCCGCGCATATGACCACCACCGAGTACTATCAACCGCTGATCGATGCTGTCTCAGCGGTCACAGATCGAGCGGCCGTCATCATCGCCTATCCGCAACTCAAATCCTGGACTTTGCCCGTAGCTTTGCAAACGAGCGGCGCACTGTTCGTCGATGATTTGAGTTGCTCAGAGCCGCAAGAAATCGTGTGTCCTTACTTTCCCGATACGCAAGATTGGGCCGTGCAGGTCACTGTGACCAAGGCCATGGAGCGCAGTCAGCGGAAAATCTCTGCGCTGCAAGCCAGCGACAACTTGACGCAACCTGTTCCTGCGTTCGTGGTCGATATTCTCCCTGCGAAAGAATTGCAACATTGGTCATTCCAGCAGTTACTTGCTGCCGCACATGCGCCCAACTCACTTGCAAATCATATGGTATTTGTCGGCTCGAACTTGGTGCAGCGCGCGGAGGTAGAAAACAAGGCCGATCTTATCCGCAGAGTTTGGACCGTTCATAACCAGCCGCATGGTGTCCTGCGCGCCGAGGGTACCCCTCTGCACGTGTTTTGGGGCCAGCTTGCCGAGCAGGTTATCAATCGCGACTTTATTGCCGTCGCGCCAGCGTGGGTAACCGCTTTGCTGGCATTCTTGCTCAGCGCGTCCATCTTCGGAGTCCTGCTGAGGCACGGGGCTGCCGCGGCATTGGGCTCGTTTCTGGTCCTCATGGGATCGGCGCCATTGCTGAATGCCTTTGCCCTGCGCAGTGCCGCCGTTTATGTCCCACTTTTCGGCATGCTCTATGCCGGAGGCCTAACGTTTCTATTTGCCGGATTCGGAATGCTGTCCTACACCGCCTATGCCCGCTCGCGGGTCGAAGCGCAGGTTCGCTCTTATGGCCGCACGGCAGACCTAAAGGGCAATTTCATCTCGCTGCTTAGCCACAATCTCAATACCCCCATCGCCAAAATGCAGGGGCTGCTGGAAGTTTTAAACAATCTGACTATCGAAACTGACTTGCGGCAGGACCTGACAACGGCGTTTTCGCGATTGGGGCGCATGCAGCTGACGGTGCGTGCTGTACTCGTGGCTACGGCTCTATCTGAAAATGCACGGCATGATGAAACCCTTCGTTTGAACATGCTGCTGGACGAGTTCCTCGACAATCACCGCGCCTGGCTGGGGCGCCTCGGCATTTCCTTTGGCTCGCGGCACCAGGAGTTTCCCGAAGGCCAAATTACGACGCTGCACGCCGATAAGCGCGCCGTCCTAACATGCCTCACGGCTATGGCGGCCTTGTTCAGCTTGGATGGCGAGCCGGGTAGCCTGGAGTTGACCGCAGCTCTCGACGATTCTGACTCAGAACGGCCCTGCGTCGTGTTGCACTGGCAAAGTTCGGTGAAGAAGCCCTGGCCCGAGCCCCTGCAAAAGCAGCTGGCTACGGCCTCACATAAATCGCCTCGCATGACGACTGGAAGCTCCATTTATGCCGATATTCTTGGTAACTTACTGGACTCTATGGCCCAAGTCTATGGATGGACCTTCATCCGTCGGCTCGAGAACGGCGCCCGATTTGCTGAAGTTCGCCTACCTGTAGCCATCTAAGGGGGGATCGGTTGCAACCGGGGTCCTTGGTACGAGGATTGCACAAGAGTTAAGCAAAAGTCGCAGCTTGACTGCGGCACGAACCAAACAGCACTTGATTTTATGGTATTTTAAGGTTTTCTATTGATTTTATGACTTGTGGTGGTATATTTTTCATACCACCCTTGGAAAGGAGCGGTAACATTATGAAACCAGATAACAACAAAATGATACTGAAGATCACCGCTCGTGTGATCAATAAGCCGCAGCTTGCTGTGTCCAGTGTGCCCGCACAGTCTCCGGTTACCAACTGGGGATGTCGGATTAAAGTCGAGGGCTGATGCGCCCTCGTCCTTTCTCTGGCCTGGTTTTTTCTCAGTACATTCTAGGGAAGTTCGTGGACGGCCACCCGGCGCAGAATGCGACAAAGCTCTGCCGGACGTGGCCGTTTTTCTGCACGACGAATTTGCGGAAAGATCACCGGGCCGCTCGCCGGCGCATAGATGACCTGGCCATCGGCTTCGCCCAGGCGCTCACCGGCGTGAACCTCGCGAAAATTGAACCAGCCTTCATCCATGCCAACACTTTCCCCTGCTGGGTAGGGAATAACAGCGCTCCAAGTGTAGATTTCCTCGCACGACGGCAACAGTCGCTCCACTCGTTCACCCTTAAACTCTGCCGCTACGGTGCTCACCGCTCCCATGATTACCCTCAGCCCGATTCCCATATGATAAGGATGAAAGCTATTTTGCCCCAGCTCGATCGATATCCCGACACCACCTCGTGAATTTGTATATTCGTCCGTGCACATCCCATCGCTGGAATAGGAGTTACCCCAATGCGTGATGATCGGAATGTGAGGCGCAATCGCCCGCGCCCACGGCAATGACTTCTTGTTATAGGGAAAGATAAAGAAAGGTTGGGCCGTATGCTCACGCGTCTGATGCAGATCCAGCAGAAACGCCGTTCGATCCAATATTGGCGCCAATGCTCCTGCACGCTTTTGCTCGGCTGCATCTCCGCCCAACGCCCCAAAGCTACGATTCAAGTCCTTTTCCAAGAAACGTTGGTTTTGCCGAGCCGCCCAAGGGTTACCTAAAATCATGACAAATGAGAATGGCACCGTTACGGTTCCAAAGTACACATGGTCTAAAAAGTCATTGATCGCACCTATCCCGGCCCATTCATTCCCATGCGTCAATCCCATGACCGTCAGCGGAATTTCTTTGCCGTGCAGTACACGCGGCTCCGTACTAGGTGCCCGGAGCCAATATGCGAATTCAGCCAGCTCCTCACAGTGCCAGCCCCGCGCCATCAGTCTATCTCGTTGTACAACAAAGCGATTTATCTGCTCGTCGACGTTCGTGTACTCCACGCCAATTTCCTCCGCGCCCAGGTTCTGAGTAGTTATCTTTTCACATTTGCCAAACTCTGGCATCATAATGGTGGATGGCCCTTGGGAGTTTGCATGCGGTTCATACGGTTCTTGGTCCTGACCATTTGTGCTCTGCTGGCGCAAGCATTGTCATGCGATCCTGATCACCACAAAAAGTGTGAGTGGTATTTGATGCCCGACGTCGACCGAATTGGCAAAGCCGAAGAGGGGTTCATTCCCGTTTGCGCTCGCAACTTCGTCGTGAATAAACAGGACTGCCGCTTGCAGTCGACTCTTGAATTCGCCCAGGCAAACTACAATAAGAAGTTTCGCTATGTGGATCTGAAAGTTAAGAGCACGGGAATTCCCCGCACCATTGAATCCATCCAGTTTTGCCAAGAATAGTGGCTTTGGAACCATCAACTAAGGTAACCAGTATGCAAGTCATGAAGCTCACCATTGCTGGCATCGCCGCCCCTCTCATCCTCGTGGTGAGCAGCTGTTTTCTTGGATTTGGGAAACAGCCAGCGGCAGAGCCAAAGGCAACCAACTCCGAACAGGAGGCACGCGCACTTTCAGAAAAGGGTGAGGTTCGCCCCGACTTTCAGTTTCATATGCTTCAATCCATGACCAAGCATGAATATCCGGAGGCATGGGGCCTCTTTTCCGACGCTGGATATTTGGATAACGGGCAGGTGATCGTCTATCGTCGCAAGGCTCAAAATGCAGCCGCGCGCGAGTGGGTGGATAGAGGTCAGGACAAGATTCAAGGCCCTGCGGATTTGGCAACCGACACCTTTGCTACATTTGCAAAGTCCGTTGCCGAGGCTTCCCATCTGCAGGATTACAAGCCTACAACCTTTGATGCCATTCGGTATGAGTATGTGCATGCTCGGCGCAACGACGCCGGCAACCTGGAAATCGTACAGCGTGTGTTCATGAACAACCCGCCAGCAGAACCTGAGAGTCCCTATCGAGCTCTCGTGCAGGCGTTTCCTCGCACCTGATTCCCTAGCTTAAAGCAACCCAGACAGATTTGATCTTAGTATAGAGGTCAATGGAATGGTTGCCCATCTCTCGGCCCCAGCCGCTCTGCTTATAGCCACCAAAGGGACTGGAAAACTCGTAGCATCCATAGCGATTGACGAAAATCATGCCGGCCTCGAGCTGAGCTGCCACTCGATGGGCCCGCGAAACATCACTGGTGTAGATACCCGCAGCCAGTCCATAGTCGGAAGCATTTGCCATCCGTATAACTTCGTCCTCATCACGGAATCGACGAACTGACAGCACCGGGCCAAAGATCTCTTCCCGAGAAATACGCATGGTCGGTTCGACGTCGGCAAAGATCGTCGGACGCACAAAGTATCCCTGCGCATTCGTACCGCCAACATCCGCCTTTCCTCCGGCCACGAGACGGGCACCTTCGTTCTTGCCAATATCGATGTAGCTCATAATCTTTTCAAAGTGGCCTTTGTTGGCCTGCGGTCCTTGATCGCTTGTCGCAGCGAAAGGATCACCGCAGCGCACTCGCTCACAAGCTGCAATGAGTCGCTCCATGACGCGATCATAGATCTTCTCATGCACGTAAAAACGTGTCGGCTCCGAGCACTTCTCACCTTTGTGGGAAAACATGGCGGTGAAACCGCGATCGGCGGCCGCATCAACGTCAGGAGTGTCCGCAAAAAAGATATTCGGCGACTTTCCACCAAGCTCCAAAGAAACGTGCTTCAAATTTGACGCGGCGGATTGTCCAACGATGCGCTTACCAACTGGGGTGCTGCCGGTGAAGGCGATCTTGTGAACCCCTGGGTGAGTTGAAAGCATTTCCCCTGCAGCACCGTCACCGATAACCAAATTCAAAAGACCTGCGGGCAAATCGACCTTCTGATGCACTAACTCAAAAAACCGAACCAAACTTAACGAGGTGAACTCCGATGGCTTAATGACAACCGTATTACCCGTGGCGATAGCAGGTGCAAGCTTCCAACAGGCCATCAACAGGGGAAAATTCCAAGGCACAATCTGCGCGCACACACCTACCGGCTCACGCCGCGTATAATTCAAGTATCCATCTTCGACGGGTACGGTCTCGCCATAAATCTTGTCGATCCAGCCGGCGTAGTAGTCAAAAATGTCGGCGCAATCTGGAATGTCGTCGTTAAAGGCTTCGCGGTATGTCTTACCATTATCCAACGACTCAAGTGTCGCCAGCTCGGCATGATGCTGGCGAACGACCTCGCCAATCGCGCGCATCTTGCGCGCCCGGTCCCGCATAGACGTCTTGCGCCAAGTTCCGAGCTCAAAGCAGCGCTGGGCTGCCGCTACGGCCGTGTTGACATCCTCTACACCAGCCAGGGTCCACACATTAGTCACCGAGCCATCAGCTGGATTGATATTTTCAAACTGACGCTCGCCGCGACTTGGCGTCCAGGCTCCATTGATAAAATGGGTTGGCGCCGTCTTGATCCAACTGCGAGCCCAATCCAGTCTAGCTACTTCCATTCTATCTCCTATGCTCGCGCTCAAAAGCGCGGCGCCATGCCTGCCAATTCCTGGCATCGGTTGCTATTGATCTGGAGTCCCGCGAGCGATCCTCGAGTCCAGTGGCTGAGGGACCGCTCCAACGCCGTCATACTCAGCAATACATTCAGAGTCGCCAACGGCTCCCACACGTTTAGATCGGCATCGCCCCACTCTTGAACTCGCGAGGCAATACTCGTCCAAGCGACGACCTGCATACCGGCCTGCATGAGCGATTCCTCTTGGGTAGGATTGACCTTACCTTGAAAGAAAGATGATCCACGCATCATCGGCGTCAAAGACAACTCACCAAACCCGCCCTTGGGCCCAGATGCCAAAAGTCGAACCGTTTGTCCCACGCGAATCAGCAACGAGGCCAGGCCACTCACAGTCGCGGCAACATTCACCAGGTCATCGCAATTTTGCGCTCCATCCTGCAGAGGGGGGCGAATCTGCAGATCCAGCCCACTCGCGGCGCGCAATGTGACGAGGATGTGTTCGCGGTAGGCTTCGGAGGCCCCAAGCCCATCGCCAATTACGGTTCCGCCAAGCCACACCGCATGCATCTCACCTATCGCAGCGAGCAGTCTCTGGTGATACCTAGCTGCCGCAAGGCGCCACCCGCTAAGGCGGGCGCCCATGATAGTCGGCATGGCATCCTGCAAACAGGTGCGCGCCAAAGTCTTCTGGGAGCCGATTTCAGCTTCCTTTTCGGCCAGTGCTGCGCACAATCTCTCGATTGTAGCGCACAGGCTGTGCCCTGAACGAATCAACGCGATCCGACCTGCAGTAGCGACCACGTCGGCGGTGCTCTGCGAAGCATTGACTTGGCTCCAAGTTAACGGCGGTTTCCTGGGTTGATGCGTGGCATCAAGGGCGATCAGTGCCTCATTGACATTGAGGTTGATGATGATGCCACCACCACCCTGAAGCGGATCCGAAAAAAACCAATCCAGATAGACAGGACTTTGCAATGCCTCGCAGGCATCTTTGATTCGCATGGCTACAGCGGCCGGAATTTCACCAGAACAAACATTGGCCTCTGCACAAGCGGCCTTCGTTTGCAAAAGTGCCTGCAATAAACGGGGAAAGCTCCCCAACGTCATCCCAGAGAATGCATGCAGCCTCGTCGCTGCCGCACTTTCAGGCATCATGGCATGAAGGTCAAAACGTGTACTCATTGAGACAAGACCTTTGTCCGTCCGTAGCGAATCTGCTTGAGATAATCAGACGAGTCGACATCAGGACGATCAGCATATCCAAGGAGTGCTATCAGCCGGTCCTTCTTGCCATGAATAGTCGTGACTCGATGCAGGGTGTTCATGCCCTGAAACAAGACCAGACTGCCGGGAGGTGTATTTAGGATTTGCACGCGACTGCGGTCGCCCTTCAGCACGGCCGCGACATCCTCATAGCACTCATCGCCAGATCGACGCAGATTGTGCACAAATTCGAACTTTCCACCCTGCTCGGCGTCTTGTACGGGAATCGAGACTACAAACTCTGACTGGTCAAAATGCCAGCGCAAATAGTCGTTATCACGCATAACGGAAATATTGATGCCCCCCATGGGGCACGCATAATGATAAACCGGTCCCCGATTAACGATAACTTGAATCAACCTCGTCAATTCGGGCCACTCGTATACTGTACGCAGCAAGGTCGAACGAGGGATTTGATCGTAGGCCACCGCTCCTAATGAAGTCGTTTCCGTCAGACGCCGAACATGATCGTCAGGCAAATTCGCGCTCGGCTCGTCCAAATAGGCATTACCCGTCAACGTATTATGATAGGCGAGCGGTGCCAACTCTTCCGCCTCGCGAATAAACTGAGGCAACAGCTCGGGGCGAATAAAGTCTTCAAGGATACAGACGCCGCTGGCTTCAAAACGAGATCGCAAATGTGGCAGCAATTCCGACCACTTAGAATTTTCCGGGGCTAAAAATGGATAACGCTCCAAATTGACGATGTTAGTAGCCTGCAAGGCCATAATTCACCCCAGCCCGATAAATGTTGGTCATAGTACCCCCAGTCAGACGCCGTTTAATGGTTTCCCCGGCAAGAGTCAATGGGGATTAGGCGGCGAAAATTCTGGTGATTTCCGGCCTCATCGCCATTGCGGACTCGTAGCCAAGGTTCACCAGAGTGCCGCAATATTCTTCGTGAAATAGCAAGTAGCTCACCAGTTCAGATGCCTCCTCTGCCGATCCCAGACCGCGCAAGAGGTAGCGGAGCGAATCAGGAAGCCGATCGTAGAAATTAGCTGCCATACGTCCAACGTCAATGTTGGGGCGGATGTAAACGAACTCGATGGGACGAAGGCCACTGCTGGAGCGATCCTCAGCGGGCACTAGGCCGACGGTTCGATTGATTCTGGTGAGCCGCTCTAAATCCGTATCAACCGCATCCATGAATACGGCATTGAGAATCATACTAAGAATTCGTGCCACCGTCGGTTTCACCGGCAATTGCCGGTGATAGTCGATGGTCTGCGTCATGCGAACGCCAACAATAATCAGACGCTCCGCACCCAAATGAATAGCAGGGCTTAGAGGTGCCGTATTTCGCAGACTACCGTCGCCAAAATAACGCCCTTCGACGATAGCTGGAGGAAAAAACAGGGGAATGGACGATGAAGCCATGACGTGCTCGACTCCAATGGTTGTCGAAACGGACAAACGGTTGATCCGCTCCCAAGGCTCATGCTCAACGTGCTGGCTAACAAAGGAGACGTTAGCGGAGGTGCTATAATCGGTCGCATGAACTTCAAGAGCATCCAAGTGGCCGGCCCGCAGTTGCTCAGGAATATTTTGAAATGGAATCCGTTGGGTGATGAGTTCGCGCAAAGGCTGGGTATCCAAGAGAGACTTGATGCCCACGCGACGACGTAGCCCCCCGAATGCCAGATCGAAGAGCCAGCGTACTCCAATTTTGCTTAGTGAGCGCGCATCCGATCGGAAGACCTGGTCACTGCGCAAGTTCCCCCAAAAATCAGCTAGCCGGGCAATTTCTTCCGGGCGGTCGATATGGGCGCTGACATAGGTGGCATTGATCGCCCCAGCGCTACAGCCGGTGATGATGGACAGAGGGCGAGATCTGCCCGAATCAGCAGCAATCTCGCTAATGGCCCGAACTGCGCCCGCCTGAAAGGCCCCGCGCGCCCCGCCACCGGTCAGTACCAATCCAACTCGTGGTCCATCATCAATTACTGACATCCGTCGACGCCCCGCTAGAATTACCTCGTTACGACCATTATAATATAAAAACGGTATTCGACGGCTTTTTAGGTCGTCTTGAAAACATGAAAGCAGTCAACTTGCCAAATTCGCGCCCCATTCCCCCTTTGGCTCTCGACCAGTTCCCCATGCGGCGACAGCCGGATGATGTGACTTGTGGACCGACCTGCTTACATGCCGTGTACTCTTACTATGGAGAGAACCTATCGCTGCGCAAGCTCATCGCCGAAGTGCCGATGTTGGAAGAGGGTGGAACGTTACTCTCTCACCTTGGGAAACACGCATTGGAAAAGGGATACCGGACGACGATTTATTCTTACAACTTGCGTATCTTTGACCCAACCTGGTTTAATTTTGGACCCAATAGATTGTGCGACCTACTCGACAAGCGCGCGAGGACTCGGCGCGGTAGCAAGGTGGCTACTGCCTGTAGTGCTTATGCGGATTATATGCGTGCTGGAGGCCGGGTACGCTTTAGTGATTTGACTCGATCGGTTTTGGCCAAGCACATTCACGACGGACATCCGATCATTTGCGGTTTGAGCTCCACCTACTTATACCGCTCGCCGCGCGAGATCCCAGAAACGGGTCAACCCGACGATGTCCGCGGCGACCCAGCGGGTCACTTCGTCGTCTTGACCGGTGTCGATGAAGCCAATGATCAAATTCTGATTGCCGATCCCTATCACCCCAACCCACATGGACCAGACGGTTTCTATCATGTCAGTACCAATCGTCTCATTCACTCCGTGCTACTCGGAGTTATGACTTATGATGCCAACCTACTCATCATCGAAAGGCCTCAGTGAATCATGCTCAATGTAGTTGTGGTCGATAGTCAGGAAGCGTGGCAATGCCTCGGCAAGGACTTCAAGGTGGTCACGGCAGCTGAATACTTTTCTGGTGAGATCTTTCAGGAAAAACGCAACATCCGCGTCCTGAACCTGTGCTCATCGTATCGCTATCAGCGCGATGGCTACTATGTTTCACTGTTGGCGGGAGCGCGCGGTCATCGCATCGTGCCCACGATCGATACTGTCCAGAAGCTACGCTCGCGGACGGTAGTGAACATAGCCTCCGAGGACCTGGACGAACTGATTCAACGGCAGCTAAATGACCTGAAGTCCGACAAATTTGAACTCAGTGTCTACTTCGGCCAAAACGTTGCTCACAAATATGCCAAGCTCGCACGAGAAATTAGTCGCTCCTTTGATGCGCCGCTGCTCCGAGCCAAGTTCCTGCGCAAGGAGGGGCGATGGGTTATGACGCAGTTAGCGCTGATTACGCTCAAAGACATTCCTGAAAACCATCGAGAAGCGTTCGCCGATTTCCTCAAACAATACCTGGAGCGAAGACAGAAGCCAGCATCGAGCACTAACTCCCGATTTAGCCTCGCCATACTCATCAACCCCGAGGAACGCACACCCCCGTCGAACGAAAAAGCTATTCGCAAATTCATCAAAGCAGCCGAGAAACTGGGGATCGAGGCCGAAACCATCGAACCCTCTGATTATCGGCGATTGGCAGAATACGACGCACTCTTCATCCGAGAAACAACGTGTGTGAATCATCATACATTTCGCTTTGCACAAAAGGCCCGAGCCCTCGGCATGGTAGTGATTGACGATCCTGATTCGATTATCAAATGTACCAACAAAGTATTTCTCGCAGAACTGATGCGTCGAAATAAGATAGCTATTCCGAAGACAGTGCTATTACATCGTGACAACTGGCAGCAAGACGCCAAGACGCTTAACTTCCCAGTCATTCTTAAAAAGCCAGATAGCTCATTTTCACAGGGCGTCGTTAAGGCCGATAATATTGAATCACTGCATAGCTTTGCTTCCGATTTATTCGAAGAGTCTTCGGTGATCATCGGCCAAGAATTCATGCCAACCGACTTCGACTGGCGGGTCGGCATGATCGATGGCAAGCCATTGTTTGTCTGTCGCTACTATATGTCGCGCGCCCACTGGCAGATCTACAAGCAGACAGAGTCGGGAAAAATTCTGGATGGAAAGTCCGATACCTTAGCCGTCGAAGATGCGCCGCCAAAGCTCTTGGAATTTGCCACGCAAGCCAGCTCGCTCATTGGCCGGGGCCTATACGGCCTTGATGTCAAAGAGCATAAAGGCAAGTACTTCCTCATCGAAATCAATGACAATCCTAGTATCGATGCCGGCGTCGAGGACATCCACCTGAAAGATGTGCTGTACGAACGCATCATGCAGAGTTTTCTCGCGCAGCTTAATAAGCGCGTCGGAGGTGCCCCCCATGGCTGAAAATGCTCCCCTCAGCCTATTTACTGGCTACGGTATTGAGTTGGAATACATGCTCGTCGAAGGCGATACTCTGCGTGTTGCCCCGATTGCCGACAAAGTTCTCGAGCGACTTGGCGATGGACCATGCAGCGACGTAGAACGCGGGGCCGCAGCTTGGTCCAATGAAATCGTCAAGCACGTTATCGAATTGAAGTGTAACGGGCCGGCAGCAAGCATTGCGGATCTTGAAAAGCTCTTTGCCCAAGAAATACAGGCCGTGAATACGGTTGCTCTAGATCTCGGTGCCATCTTATTGCCGACGGCGATGCATCCGTTCATGAATCCCCTGAGAGAAACCGTGATCTGGGATGAAGAGAACAAAGATATCTATTCTTCCTACGATCGCATTTTCGGCTGCTCGGGCCACGGATGGTCCAACTTGCAGAGCATGCACATCAACATGCCGTTCTCGGGCGATGAGGAATTTGGCAGGTTGCATGCGGCGGTACGTGTTGTATTGCCGATGTTGCCGGCGCTTGCCGCTAGTTCACCATACTATGGCGGCAGTTTTCACGGCCAGCTTGACAGTCGCTTGGTGTTTTATCGGGCAAATCAGCGAAAAATCCCTGAAATCGCTGGCCCAATCATTCCCGAACGGGCCTTTACCAAAGCTGACTATCAGCGCATCATCTTGGACCCAACGTATGCGGCGATCGCTCCACACGACACGTTGAAGGTTTTACAGAATGAGTGGTTGAATTCACGCGGTGCGATTGCTCGCTTCGATCGCAGTGCCATCGAAATCCGACTGCTGGATGTCCAGGAATCCACTCGCGCCGATCTTGCCATTGCTTGGCTTGTTACTACCACCATTCAAAATCTCGTTGAGGGGCACCTGGGTAAGCTTGATCGCGCTAAGTTATTGGAGCCCGCGCCTCTACGCGCAATGCTCGATCGCTGCGTTGACCTTGGTCATACAGCCGTGATCGACGACCGGGAACTGCTGGGCGCATTCGGAATTCAAACAACGTCAGTTTCGGCACAGGATTTTTGGCGGCACTGCTTACAATCAGCCACCAGCTTGCCATTACCTGCAGGCCATGAACGACTCGCGACAGATGCTCAAAGAATTGTTGAGCGGGGCTGTCTAGCATCCATGCTTTTGGAGGCGGCTGGCCCGAATCCACCGCATGAAGAGCTGGTGTCGATTTATCGAGAACTGCACCAGTGCTTGCTGGGTAATAGACTTTTCGTAGGCTAAGTGGGTCGGCGCCGAGCGCCGACTTTCCCCTCATTCCATTACTTTGATGACTTCGGAGACTGATCAGGCTGTTGGTTCGGCTGCTGGGCCGGGCTTTCGTCTTCGATGACATCATCCAAATCATCAGGCAAGACGTCCGGAGACTCATCCGGAATAGGTGTCGGCTCTGGACTATCCGATTCGTCGCCCTTGGGATTGCCCCCGTCGCCAGTGCCACCTGCACAATGAGCGGGACCGGCCTGGCCGTTATTATAAGCATCCAGTGCGTCCTTCCAACCCAAGACCATATCGCGGTCCTGCTGGGATAGTCCGTCCCAGTCGCCAATGCCATGGGCCCCCAGAAAAGCGTCCGCATTGTTGATTGTTGACAGCATGCTGGCCGCAGCCGCACCATTGGCGACATTCAGCTTCGCCGCCAGCAATTGCGCGTACAATTTGGTAATACCATTACTGGCATCGCCAAAGTAATCTTGATCAAGAACGTGTTTTGCCACCATAAACGTCGGAACTTCTAATGTGTTGGCGCCAGCATCCGTTCCCAAGGATTGGGGGAGATGTTGGGTGACGTGCTCCTGATGGTTTTTCCAATAACCAATCGTGTAAGTGCAACCCGTAGCTGTATTACCGGCCCGCTCGGTGTTGGACGGTCCCTGCTTCTTGCCGGCACCGCTGCCAAAACGATTCGCGACGCAACCTGCCGCCATCAAAGAACAAGTAACCAGCAAAATCCGACTCATCCGCATACCGCTACTCCTGACAACGAGGCGCAGCCCATCCCACGCCCGAGACTCAAAGGATAAAGCTCTAATATTTTGTGAGTTTAGCATGTGAAGCGGACCCTCGGCTATAGGACTGCTCTCCGAGCGCTACCCCGTCGAATAGCTTTGAATTTCCCCGCCATTACGATTAAGAAGCCCCGTCACCTGACATGGAAGGCCCGAAGTGCTCGACCAGGCAAAAATTTCCAATGCAAGCGCGGTGTTGCCAGCAACGGTACCGCACATCCTTGCTCCCGCAGGCGGCCGCGAACAATTCTTTGCGGCGTTAAATAGCGGCGCCGATGCTGTTTACCTTGGCTTGAAGGACTTCAACGCCCGAGCCCGAGCACAAAACTTCACCCATGAAGATCTTCTGGAGTTACTCCCGATCGCTCGCCGCTTCGGCATGCAGGTTCTCGTTACCGTCAACATACTTTTAAAAGAGTCCGAGCTGCCTGCAATCATTCGCGAGCTTGGATTCTTGGCGGATGCTGGGGTTGACGCCATTATTGTGCAAGATCTAGCAGTGGTGCGGTTGGCACGGCAGCACTTCCCGGAATTGCGCGTTCACGCTTCGACTCAGATGGCCATTCACAATGCCGAGGGCGTGATGGCCGCAGCCCGCCTTGGGATTCGCCGTACCGTACTCGCCCGCGAACTAACCGCCATCGAAATGAAGCGTATCCGCGCTGCCATTCCCATCGAAATCATGGAGCTCGAAGTCTTCTGTCACGGCAGCCTTTGCTACAGTTACAGCGGTTTGTGTTTTTTCTCTGGAGCAAATGATGCGCGCAGCGGGAACCGCGGGGAATGCGCCTACACATGCCGACAGCCGTACGAAATCACGAGTGAGCCTGGTCATGGCTTTCTATTCTCGATGCGCGATTTAGATACCAGTGGCGAGCTACATCAACTGGTTGCCGCTGGTGTCGATTGCCTCAAAATTGAAGGTCGTAAAAAAGATGCCCAGTACGTTTCGAGCGTTGTCCAACTCTATCGGCATCGCTTGGACGAGATTTTTGGCCGCAATACTTTGCGAGTCAGCGCGCCGGACGAAGCCAAACAACTCTATACAAAATACTCAGCCGCCTTAAACAATCAGGATTTGGCCCTCTCATTCCATCGGCGACACACATCTCTGTTTATCGCCAATCGCTATCGTGAGAATGTGATCGACCTTGATAATCCCACGCACTTGGGCCTGGAAGCGGGCATCATTAGCCGCGTCATGAACGACAGCATAAGCTTTACCACCCAGATATCCCTTGAACGCTTTGATGGACTAAAGATTGTACGTTCCGACAAAGCTTTTCATGCTCTACCGCAAGATGGCACAGAAGTTAGCTCGGACATCAGCGCCTTGAATCAACGCTATGACAACGAACTGGTTCAGTTTTCGCTACGCGATTTCAGCATCGACCGAAAGCGAACGGCAGTCGCCGGACCGGGCACCGAGGTCACTATTCCGGTGCCAGACGGCGCCAGAATGCCACGGGTTGGTGATAAGGTATTTAAAGTTCGATCAGCAGACCTCAAGCGCCGAGTTGAAAAGTTGGCCACAGCGCCCAGCGATGTTCGGCTGCGCCCCCTACGCCCCCTGGATCTAGATATTGTTGTCGAGGAGTTGCCTGACACTATCTCTATCACGGTAACAGCTCGCCACCTGGGTGCGTCCATTGCTGTGCGAGAGGAATTCTCCAAGGTCGAAGCCCGTCAGCCACAGCTTCACGCTGATTTGCGCCAGACGCTGAGCATTTTCGGCGATCAGGGATTTGAAGCTGAGAAACTGGAGATCATCGGTCCGGATCAATGGTTCGTGCCGCGTTCGGGAGTTAAGCAACTCAAGTCCCTATTGGCATCCAAGATCAGTTCCACTTTTGACACAGTTTTGCCTGCTCGAATTGCACGGGCTCTGGCGGCGTTGCCCGAGAGCCCATCACCCGCAGTTCGCGGTGTCATCGCCACTGCTTCGATGGCCATCAAACTGGATCGCATCGAAAACTTGCAGTGGCTTAGCGACAACTTGGCGAGTTTGCCCCCGATCCACGAAGTAATCTTCGAGGCAAAGCGAGCCTTTCTGGCTTCGGCGGCGCCCGATTTTTTAGATAGCCTTTTAGCATTACAGTCGCGTGGACTCGTCGCCCGGTTGGCCATACCGATGGTGATCAGGGAGTGGGACAAACCCCTTTTAAATACCTGGCTGCAGCAAGCGGAACAGCGGGGTCTGCGCCATTATGAGATCGGCAATCTCTCTGGGTTCGATATTTTACGACAAGCTGGGATTGATCCTGACCATTGCGATCTGGCAGCAGATTTCACCTTATACACATTGAATTCTCTGGCAGCCCAATCGCTCGCCGAACAAGGGATTCGGCGAGTCACCCTTTCCGTAGAAGACGACTGTTACAATCTAGCAGAGCACGTCCCGCAAATTCTGCGCACGGGCCTGCAGCCGCAAGCGATCTTATATAAGGACACGCCCTTATTTATTGCCGAAGCCTGCTCGTTAACGGCGCTCCATGATGGCTGCCCAACCGCTAAAGTTTGCGGATATCGAAGCCTCACCATCAGGAATCGTCAGGGCGATGTGTTTCACGTTGCGCACGAGAGCTGTAAATCTATTGTCTATGGTGAAAAGGCCTACAGCATCAGCCAGCATCGCCAGCAGCTTCAGGAAATGGGAGTCAGCGCCTTCCGCGTTGACTTTCTTACCCGCTCATACGCCGATGAGGAGATGGCTCGAATCATTCATGCAGCAGCGGCTGGCACAGGTATCGTTGGCACGCACGATGCCAATTTTTCGCAGGTATTGCTTTAGCTGGAAGCCTTGTTTATTCGCGAGTGACAAGGGCAGGGTCCCAGACTTTGTATCGAAACAAGAGATTGTTGTAGACGCGGAACGTCGCGTTCACGAAGCGCCGGCGATTCAGATCTTCATCCAAACTGACGATCTCCCCATTGTCGAGGTGTTCCGTGCGCACAAATACCGGCAACTCAAAGCGATGTAGGCGGTCACTCTCAATCATTCCCAAAAAGTTGTTCTGATAATGATTGAAGTACAAGGCGTACCCAGAATAGCTCGGATCAAACAGGTGATTTCCCCAAAAGCTATTGATGGTGTTGATGCCAAGCTGCGTCAATAAAGTCGGCGCAATATCTACTTGGCTTCCGACGATCGATTCGACTCGACCCGGATTCTGCAACGGCTTGCCAAACATCAAGAGTGGAAGCCACATGGTGTCCTTACGGATCGGGGCATGAAAAAGATCGAGGGCATTATTTTCCCAATCGATCGCGTGATCGCCGGTAACCACAAACACGGTATCGTCAAAACTGGGCAACTCGCGCATCTCCGCCACAAAGCGCCCTAACTCTTGGTCAAAGTAATTGAGCGCCTGCAAGTAGTCCCGTTGCTTCGTAGCTATGGTAAGATGCTCGAGTCCATCAACTTTGTGCTGACGAGCAATTTCAAATGGTGGATGGGTGCTAATTGTCAGAGCCGTCAGGAAAAAGGGCTTACCTTCGGGCGCCCTTCTCGCCCGTTGCACCATCTCCGAAAACAAACGCGAGTCATGCAATCCCCAAGACCCTGCCATCTCACTCTCGGGGTCGCTTTCCCAGCTAAACACCTCATCAAAACCATGCCGGTGTACAAACTCTTTCATGTCATCGTAAACCAATGACGAGCCCGTTAAAAATGCTGTGTGGTAACCCCGTTCATGCAGAATGTCCGACATACATAACAACGGATTCGCTAAACCCGTCCTGGTAAATCGCTCTCCATGATTGGGATAGGCCGAGCAAAGAATCGCTACCAAGCCATTGGCGGTTTGAAAGGTGTTGGCAAAGAACTTGTCAAAGTACACACCCTCTTTTCGCAGCGCCTGCATGTTAGGAAAGTAATCGGGGTACTTGGCTAACGCTGACGCGGCAAAAGATTCAACAATAATGAGCACAACATTGAGCGGCCTCTCTTGGCTACGAAAGACTCGAGGACAATCGCCTGCACTCTGGCACGGCGACATGGACTTGCGCACGAAAGGCAGGCTGTCCGCTAAGTCCTCGACATAGCGATGCGCCTCGCGATCCTGAAAATAATCCTTCAAGAAAGCCATCTCCTCGCGCAAAGCTGACGTCGAGAGCAGCTGCTCCGCGACTGCAAGGCGCCGGATTGCCTGCTCCCACAGGGAAAATGCAGGGTGCTCACCCAGTTGTTGCAATGCGAGAGAATCGCCTCGTATGGAGCGTCGTGCACTGGCCTGAGTCGGGCCCATGGCAGCGATGATCAGAGAGGGCGCGAGGATAACTAGGGCGCTGGGGAACCACTTCCAAGTCTGCAGTATACTGGACATGCCAACTATCAGCGCTGCAGATTGTCGACGAAACCACATGAACAGCACAATCGGAATCGAAACAAATATAGTGATCGAGAGCCAAACAAGCGGTGGCGCATACAACGCCTGCGCAGTTCGCAGCAGATGCAACGTCGAGCTCCATCCCAGGTTATGCAGAAACACGAGATCGATCTTGTGCTGGCTCCAACAGTAATAGGCAAAGTCAGTCAAATTCAGAATACAGGCCAGACTCAATAGGCTCGCCAAGACAATGGCCCATGCGGGAGATGGACGATCTGAATACTTGCCTGAACGATTCCGCCTGAGTTTCATCAAACCGAACGCCAGAAAAATAAAAGTCAGGATTTGCGCAAGAATCTGCAGTTCTTGCAAGGCGACATATCCTAGCATGCGCATGGTTGCAGCCAGAGGCAATGGGTCAACAAACAGCGCCGCCGCCAATAAGCGGAGCAGAAGTACCCAACCTACCGAGGTCGCGCCGATAGCCAAGAGAGCATGCCAGCCGGGCGCGTTGCGCATGTTGCTCAGAATTGGCTGATTCATCTCTTAATAGATCCCCGGTCGACGCTCACCCAACAGGCGAAAATCGCGTGCATCAATGGCCTGCTGCACTCGTCCTCGATCTCGATACAAAGAGATATCTTGCCAGAGCAGGAGGGATACATACGAGTGGAAGATCAGGCTCGACACAGCCAAGATAACCATCGCTCGCCATCCCCACGTCTTGGGTTGAAGCTTGGCAGTCAACGCAGCCATGACATACGCCAGAACAGGAAACAAAAGATAAAAATTGCGCGTCGCAGCCGGACGGCTGGTAAAGCAAAACAATAGTGCCACCCAGAGCAGCGAAGCCAAAAGTAGCTGCGATTCCGACAAGGAAGGACCTCGCCATTTCGTTCCTCGCAGTAAAGCCATCAATTGCAGCCCAATCTGCCAAATCAGCCCAAGGGTCATGACGGTCGCACAAATGGCAAGGGGCCACTGGGACAGAATCAAGGACTGACGGTCTTTTATACTCGCACTGAGGTTAAACCCCATAAAGTCATAGGTGGACATGCTTAAAAAACGCAGCAGAGTCGTGGGCATCTGCACAATGCCAGTCCAATTCCAGGAAGAGTTTGCCGAACCAGGCGCCCAAATCACCGATAGCCCGTACTCAAGGACCGTCGGCAACAAAGTTGCTGCGGGCAACATGGCACCCAAAACAAACCCCAAAACTCGTTGGGTTCGCTTCAGCTTCGAGTTAGTAGCAAGGAGACCCCAGATCACAAATGGCGCCAGAATGGGCCAGCTAAGATGCAACTGCACGATGTACGAAATCCCAAACCCCATCGCGGCGCCCGCCAACCATGCCGGCCACTGTAACCTCCGCCAATGGGGAATGGCTTCAAAAAATCCAACGAAAAAAATGCATGCAGGTAACAACAGGTAGGATGGATTGTAGGTGTTCGTTGAGAACTGCAGAGTCAACGGCAAGGTACTCAGCCAAAAAAGATAAAATAAGAACGACCTTGCAGGAAACGATCGCCACAAGAAGTAGGACAATAACAGAATGCCAAACACGGACAGAAAATTTGCAAAGACAATGGGCGATTCCGCATAGGGAGCAAACCACAATGGAATCGCAATCAACAGAGACTGCAGGCCACCGGCAATCTGTTGCTGCGTATGCACAACATCAGGGCCAAAGTACGGCCAAAGGCCCGTCGTGTAAAATTTCAATCCAAGCAGGTAGATTTGGACAACATCTTCATGCCAAAAATCTTGCCCCAGTCCATAGAACGTGCGCCACAGGAAGACGGCCATGACCACGGCCGGCACAGAAACTTTTGATGCCAGTAGACTAATCGTGCGAGTGGCCATGTTCACCATGTGCGTGGCCGTGAGCTAGCTCTTCAGCAGTCGCATGGCGTACGGCTTCAATGGTGACGTCAAAATTGAGGTGCACACCCGCTAAAGGGTGATTGCCATCGATGGTGACTTCATCGCCGGCAATGTCGGTAATGCGAAAAACCATGACACCTTCAGGCGAGCGCGCATGAAATTGCATGCCAACCGCAAGATCACCTTCGGCATCAAAATTATCTTTGTTCACCGTGCGGATAAGTCCGGAATCATGGACGCCGTATCCCTCAGCGGGATCAATGCGAACATCAAACTTATCGCCGATCGTCCGACCTTCCATACACTGCTCAAGTCCAGAAATGATTTGGCCAACGCCATGCAGGTAAGTTAAAGGATCGCCGCCTTGGGAGCTGTCAATGACGTTACCCTCATCGTCTTTTAGAGTGTAATTCATTGTTACGACAGCATGTTTTGCAATTTTCATCAGTTATCCTTTCTGGTCACAAAAGCAAGTGGGGGAGAGAATAGTGGCTTGCCCCCAAATTGCCAATTTGTTTTAGCTGGCCCCTAACATTTAGAGCATGGACGCGAACTAGTAGCGAACCTGATTCTGCCACGTGCTTGCCGACGATGGCCATTGCTCGGTCGGCGTTTCATCGACCGTATTCAGAGGTTGCTGTGGGTGGGCCAGTTGAACGTGGTTCCCGGAAATCTGCAACCATGCTTGGTTGTTGTGGTAATGCCGCATCAGCGCAGGAACGACTAGAGGATTTGACAACCCATTGTACTCAAACCGACTGTCGAACAGGCTGATGTTCTGATTGTCCCGACCCCAGTCCGGGTTACGAAAAACCAGAATTGCGGCCCCTTGATTGTGATGCAAAAGAACGCGTTTGAGTACAACACCATTTTTGCTGCCTTCGATATCGATCCCCACGCCATCAGGACTACCGGCTGGGTTCTGTGTATGCGCAACCTCAGTATCCTCGATGATAATTTCATGACTCTGGCTGAGACCTATCCCTGCCGTTCCCCAAAACATCCCGTGCAATCCCGCATATTCGATTTTGGAGTCTTTAATGAGACCATCGTAAACTCGAAATAAATCGATGCCGGCGCCTCGACCGGTATAACGGGTCTTCAATCCTGTGACCTGCAATTGCCTGGCGCCCCAGATACTGACACCTGCATCAGCGGAAAATACGGTTACATCATCAAGCACGACGTCGATCATCCAGGAACTTGGTTCGTCAGCTGAGCTGCGGAGGACGATCGCTGTCGAGTGATGCATGTGGGGATACTGAAACATCCCAGCGCCGTGAATTTCATGAACAACGCAGCCCCTAATGCGGATCCCTGTCATGCGTGAACCGTTGTCAAGAATCACGATCCCCGCTTGGGCGAAGCCAACCTCAAGGTCGGACACTTCCCAATTTCCCACTACACTAGGGCCTGTCCCTGTTTACTGGTCAGCTAAGCAGCCACTGCAACCAGTGTTC
>CAZLMG010000028.1:0-54228 GCA_964560765.1 uncultured Oligoflexales bacterium | reverse complement strand
GCTAACTAGACAGCAGTGAATCTCCTAGCCGCCTCTGCAATTGGGGCGGCGAAATTCCCCTATCATTTCCGCTGACAAGCAACGGGTACGACCTTTGCTTTATGAGTACCGCGATCGTGTAATGGCTGTTGAGGAGAGTTCTATGTTGTTGCGACCGATGTTTTCCATGCTGGTGGGTTATGCTGCGTTGAGCGCAACTCCGGCGGTGGCGGATGAGCTTCTCTGTAACCGCACGCAGTCTGACTGTGTGGTTCGCGATCGACGCATCATTTCTGGTGATCACGTGGGGATATTCAATCACGATAATGAATTGGTGGCTGTAGGCCGAGTGGAGCGCATCGAAGGCGGTGATCGACATCTGCAGATCCGCGACCGCAGCGGCGATATTCGTCGCGGCTATCGCTTTGCGCGCCTCGACAAAGCTTCCACCGATATGGAAGCATTAGCCAGCGAATACAAGGTCTATCGAGCGCCAGCGAAGGTGCGTGTGCATGCAAGTGTTGGCTTGGCTGGAATGGGTGTGGGTGATGGTGGTAGCGGTTTAGATGCGACCGTCATGGGCGAGCGCGTCTGGCAGCATGACCTTTACTATGGTGCACGCGCCATGTTTGTCACCGGTGGTGCTGAGGTTAATAGTCACGATGGACTGATGCGCAATGGGCATCTGAATATGCTGGGCTTTGGTCTCATGCCAGCCGTGAGTTATTCCTATCAACGGCGACAACCGTGGATCGCGCGCGTGGAGCTGGCGCCGGGTTTTATGTATATGGCAGCCGATGTTGATGGCAATTCCCAGGAGATGGAAACGTTCGTTCGTGAATTCTCTCCGGGCTTTGATTTGTTAGTGCGCGGCGAGGCTTCGATTCATTATCGGATGAAGCAGTGGGCACCCTATGTTTCGGGTGCTGCCTGGCGATATGATCAAATGCTAGGTGGAGCTTGGAACGTCGGTATCACACGAGACATTCGCTGACCTCATTGGACAATCATGTCGTGCAGCGCGCTCAAGGACTGGTCGAGCTCGGGTGCGCTCACCGCCAAGACGATCGCGTGATTTCGCACTTCGACGTGGGCTGGTGTGCATGGCAGCTTCGCCAAAACTTGGCCCACCAACTCCGGATTTTGCAGTAGCCCCTTGCCAATCAAACTAATTCCTGCCAGATCTTTTTGACTGCGACTGGTCATGGTGAATCCTGCCTCGCTCACAAACCCCTGAATGAATTCTTCCAGCCTAACCATGAGCTTCATCGGTGCCATCAAGCGCAGGTTGGTGCCTTGCGCGTCGACTTGTTGCTGGGCGATAAGTGGCGCGCAGCCCTCTTTCCACAGCCAGCCAGTGATTTTCGATAGCCAGGTGGGCTGCCCCTTGGCGCCATTGACGCGCAGGTCGATCATGGCCAATTGGTCCTGGTGTGTTACGGCTGTTACCACTGCTGATTCCATGTTGGCACGTCCTTTCACAACGGTACCTGGATTGTCCCAATGAAAGCTTGAGCGCACAACCACGGGCATGCCCTTGCGGTCGGCCATGTGGGCGGCGCGTGGGTGCAAGACTCCGGCTCCTTGGCAGGCAAGCTCCGACATCTCTTCCCAGCTAACGATGGCTAGTGGTCGTGCCCCCGCAACACGCCGCGGATCCGCCGTATAAACGCCATCGACGTCCGTATAAATCTCGCAGAGTTCGGCGCCAAGGGCAGCCGCCAGGGCGACTCCCGTGACGTCCGAACCACCTCGGCCAAGAGTGGTGATTTCTTTTGTCTCCGGATTCACGCCTTGAAAGCCAGCCACAATGACGACACAGCCATCGTTCAGGCCTTTCTGAATCCGTTCACCGGTGATGCGTTTGATGCGGGCATTGCCGTGAGTTTCGTCGGTTAAAATTCCGGATTGTGACCCCGTCAGGGAGATGGCGCGAATTCCCTTGGCATGCAAGGCGATGCTCAGGAGCGCCGTCGAAATTCTTTCGCCAGTCGTCAGCAGCATGTCCATTTCCCGCTGCGGCGGCTGATCATGTAATTCGTACGCGAGATCAATGAGGCGATCGGTTTCATGGCCCATAGCGCTCACGACGATCACCATCTTGTGTCCCTGCGCAACCCAGCGTCCGATATTATCGGCAACGGCTTTGATGCGATCGACGGAGCCTACGGAAGTTCCGCCGTACTTTTGCACCACCAGTGACACGAGCACCTCTCTCTTGTTGGCTTGCCTCTACCGGAAATTCGGACTTCCCGCCACATCAACTTAAGTTACCAGATTTTATGCCGAATACTCTGAGCGAACTTATGCTTCGATGGGTTGCTAGCATGCTCCTTCGTACCGCAATTCTTATATCAGGGATCCTTCAGGCAAATTCCTCGGCATTTGCCATGGATGCCACAGCCGCACTCTTGGAGTTCTCGCCTTTGAAAGGCGCAATCGGCCAGTTGGATCTACGGGGGGAACTGGCCATAGCTCCGCAATTTTCCTTGGGTGTCGCCCTGCACAATTGGAGTGAGGAGGGGCAGGTTCCCAGCCGCCCTGACGTCGAGCAGGCGGTGGCCGTTACGGGCCGTTGGTATCCACCCGTGGCCAAGTCGCACGGCCCCTTCTTGGGTGGTATTGTGATGCACTACGAAGGATCGACAGGGCAAATGCAGCGCCGGGATTTCGTATCCTATGCTATGCCGTCAGGGGCGGGGTTAAATGACGAGTGGGTTGTTCATCATCAGGGTTTGCGGCTTGGGGTTGAGAGCGGTTACCGAGTCCATTTCGGGGCTTTGTTCACGGCGGCGTTGAATATGCAAGTGACACGCGTGATCTCGCGTCAGTCAGATACAGAAATATTGGTCTTGGGACGGCGCGAGGATGTCAGCAATCTTCAGCCGTTGAGCGACATTTCGCGAAGACTGCTGCTCACCGTTGGAATTGCGCTTCGCTGAGTGCCCTGAACCTGGCATACTGACCCCCACTATGACGCAATCTGCCTCACCTGCGGACCCTAAAGGGGGCTCCGGTGCCATCATCGAATCTGCCTTTGGCGCGAGCCCGGCGTCAGCCACGTTGTTGGTGCGAGGTAGTGAAGTCGCACGCCAGCGTTTTGGCTTTGAGGGGCTAAAGCGGCATCAAGAAGTCGTCTTGGAGGCCCTGTCGCAGCAGCGCGACTGCTTGGTTGTGGTCCCGACGGGGGCCGGTAAGTCCTACTGCTACTTCGTCCCTGCGATGATTTTGCCGCACATGGTGCTTGTTGTTTCGCCTCTTGTGGCGCTCATCGACGATCAGGTGCGGCGTTGTCAGGCGTTGGGTATACCCTGTGTCGCCATTCACTCGCAGCAGGATCAGGACACTCGTCGACAAGCTATGTCAGCGCTGTCCAGAGGTCAGGCCCGAGTGCTCCTCGTCAGCCCTGAGCGGTTGGCGCGGCCAGCATTTCGCGAATGGCTTTCCCGCCTGCCCATATCCATGGTTGCTATCGATGAAGCCCACTGCATCAGCCAATGGGGCTTCAATTTTCGGCCGGAATACCGCAGGATCGGCAGTTATCTCGATGATCTTCCGCGGGTGCCTCGATTGGCGTTGACCGCTACGGCAACTCCCCGCGTGCGCATGGATGTCGCAGAAGCATTGAATCTGTGTGATCCCCTCACTCATATAGCCGACTTTCATCGCGACAATCTCGATTGTCACGTCATAAGTTGCGGCTCGTTAGGTGGGCAGCGCTCACTCCTGCTGAATGCTGTCTTGAGTCAGTCAGGTAGCGGCTTGATCTATGCGCCGACGCGCCGCATTGTTACGGAAGTTAGCGAAACCTTGAGCCAGGCTGGGGTTTCCTGCGCAGCTTATCACGCTGGCCTTGATGGAGCTGAGCGTCGGCGCGTTCAAGATCGCTTTGTCTGTGATGAGGTGAAGGTTATTGTGGCGACGAGTGCCTTTGGGATGGGCATCGATAAGCGCGACATTCGCTTTGTCTTTCATTGCGGGATGCCGGGCAGTCTTGAGCAATACGTGCAAGAAATCGGACGTGCCGGCCGCGATGGCCTGTCCTCACGCTGTCTATTGTTTTACGGCCCGAAAGACTTTTTCATTCAAAAGTTCATGCTCGATAAGTCTTATCCAGAATTAAATATGCTGCGCCGAGTCTACGAGATCGCATGCGACCTGATGGGCGATGGGCGTGGCAAGTCCGAGGTGGGATTGCTGCGCGATATACGTTTGCATGGTGATCTCGACGCGCGCTTGGTCGAGGAGTGTATCCAAGTTCTGTATCGTGAAGGAGCCCTGCTGCGTTTGCAGCCACTCGATGAGGGCGACATGAGCCATGGGTGGCAACAGGATGTGCAAGTGATCCCGGGAACACTCGCCGAACGCTATTGGCAGATCTATTCGGCCAAGCGAGACGAGGCCCACAGTCGGTTGCGAACCATGCATCGATATGTGAAGTTTCCCAAGGAACAGAGTGCTATCATGCGTGCGTACTTTTACGATGGAGTGATGTCCATATGACCTCCATGAAAGTCACGGTCATGGGTAGCGGAACTTCAACCGGTGTGCCGGTGATTGGCTGCGACTGCGAAGTTTGCCAGAGTACTGATCCACGAGATAACCGCACGCGCACGGGAATATTAGTCACATTGCCCAGTGGCGATAATATCTGTATCGATACATCTCCCGAGTTCCGTCTACAGATCTTGCGCGCCAAAGTTAAATCCGTGAAGCACGTCCTGTACACACATGCACATGCCGATCATTGCCATGGCTTTGACGATTTGCGTGCATTTTTCTTTCGCACCCGTGATCCCCTTCATCTCTATGTTCCAGCGCTACACGCCGACGACTTTACCCGCCGTTTTCGCTATGCATTTGAAGACAACGCCTATCACGGCATCAAACCACAGGTGGAACTACACGTCTTTGACGAGAGTGCGACGCTGAATATTGGTGGCATGAACATCGAAACCATGTTGTTGGAACATGGCTCGACCAAGAGTTGTAGCTATCGGTTTGGTAACTTTGCTTTTGCCACCGACTTCAAGCAATTTCGTCCAGAACAGATTGAGCGTTGGGCTGGGCAGCTGCAGGTTTTGGTTGCCAGCGGCATCCGTTTTCGCGAACACGCGACCCATAGCTCCATTCCGGAAACGATTCAGCTCATGCAAAGCCTGCGCGTCGCGCGCGGGATTATCAGTCATTTATCCCATGAAGTTGGCCACTTAAGGGACGCTCATCGTCTGCCCTCAGGCATCGAACTGGCTTACGACGGAATGATAATTGACGTACCTGGATGCCTTGCGTAATTCTAACTCGTTAGCCACACTGGCATTTAATACTTTCATAGCAGGGATAGACCCATGATTATCGGCGTACCAAAAGAGGTGAAGAACCGCGAAAATCGCGTTGCCGCCGTTCCCGGCGGAGTGCAGTTGCTGACCGATGCCGGCCATAAAGTGCTCATCGAGCGTGGCGCGGGCCTCGGCGCTGGGATTCCTGACGAGAAATATGTAGCTGCTGGTGCCAAAATCGTGGATCGCGCCGCCGATATCTGGGGCGACGCCGAGATGATCATCAAGGTGAAAGAGCCCATCGCGCAAGAGTATGAGTTTCTGCGACCCAATCAAATCCTTTACACCTACCTGCACCTAGCGGCTGCACAGGAGCTCGGCCGCAAGCTCGTCGAAAAGAAGGTAGCTGCCATTGCCTACGAGACCATCGAGCTGGCAGACCGTTCGTTGCCATTGCTGACTCCCATGAGTGAAGTGGCTGGTCGTATGGCTGTGCAGATTGGTGCGGAGTGCTTGCAGAAACACAGCGGTGGCAAAGGCTTGTTGTTAGGTGGCGTACCGGGTGTTCGGCGCGGCCGCGTCTGCATTATCGGCGGCGGCGTGGTTGGCATCAACTCGGCGAAGATGGCAATCGGTCTTGGCGCTCGCGTCACCATCATGGACGTGAATGCGCAACGCTTGGCTTATCTCGACGACATCTTTGGCACTGATGCCGACACCATTATGTCCAACCCCGAGAACATCGCACAAGCCGTCCGCGAATCCGACCTCGTTGTCGGTGCAGTTTTGATCACGGGTGCAAAAGCGCCGAAGCTGGTGACCCGTGAAATGGTTGCGAGCATGGAGCGTGATTCGGTAATCGTCGACGTTGCGATTGACCAAGGCGGCTGTATCGAAACCATTCGTCCAACCACGCATGACGATCCCGTGTACAAAGCCGAAGGCGTATCTCACTATGGCGTCACCAATATTCCAGGTGACGTGCCTAAAACCAGCACCTACGCCTTGACCAACGTCACCATCAAGTACGCATTGGAACTGGCGAACAAGGGTTTCGACCGAGCCATGGCGGAATCGGTACCATTGCGCAAGGGACTGAATACCTATGCTGGCAAAGTCACGCATCCAGCAGTTGCAGAGGCCTTGGGCCTGAAGTTTGAAGACTTCCGAGCCTAATCGCTCTTAAGAATCAAATCCCGGATGGGTGTGGTTACCCGTCCGGGATTTTTTCATGTCTAGGATTCGAACGATTCGGTTTTGACGTGTTCAGGTGGTACATCGTGGGCAAGGCAGTGGGATTTCACCAAGTCCATCATTGCCTGCGGACCACAGGTCATCACGGTGCAGTTGCCGTAATGTCCATCGAAAAAGCGTGCCATCATGGCTGGGTCGGGACGACCGTGCCAAAAACTTGATCCTGCGTTTGGATCACGAGTTAGTGTGGTGATGATTTGTACGCCGGGAATATTAGCCACCTCTTGCAGGGTCGGCCAACAGATCAAGTCCTCGCGACTACGATAGGCGACAAGCAGTGACATGCGTTTCGGCGCGTCCACTTGTCCTAACATATTTGCATACTCGCGCAGGATGCTGACAAAAGGCGTCACTCCGCTGCCGGCTCCGACCATCATCAGGTGCTCTCGATCGATCTTCGGATCGAAGACAAATTTTCCGATGGGTCCGCGCGCCCGCAAGATGGTGCCAACTTGAATGTTGTCACACATCCAATTGCTGACCAGGCCCCCTTCGACTCGCTTCACCGTGACGATGGAGGCATCCTCTTGGCGGGGACTGCCGGACATGGTGTAGGAGCGAACGACGGGTTTGTCCTGAATGGTGTCGTAGCGAAACGTCAGGTATTGGCCGGCTACGAAATCATAGGGTCGACCGCCGTCCTCGGCATCGACCATGTAAAAGGTCTTGGTATCGTGGGTTTCATCATGAATCTTGGCGACGCGCAGGTTCATCCAACCGCGCTTCACTCGCCGAGGGGCGATGGAATCACTCATGCTTCACTTCCTCCGGAAAGCTCTGGAATGCCAGCTAAAAATGCTGGTGGCAATGGATAAATTCATCTCGCGGATGGCCGTTTACAAATTGTGGCCTGATTGATAGGTTGCGCGCCCGTGGGAATGAGGAGCAGAGCATGGGAGAACCCCAAAGAATACAGAAACTTTTCGGCATTCAGCTGCCGATTGTTCAGGCAGGAATGGTCTGGGTATCCGGTGGCAAATTGGCAGCTGCGGCCTCTGAAGCCGGAGCGCTTGGCATCGTTGGTGCAGGATCCATGAAGCCGGACCTTCTCGCCCACCATATCAAGAAGGCCCAATCTCTGACATCGAAGCCAATCGGTGTCAACGTCCCCTTGCTCTATAGTTTAGTCGAAGACCAGATTCAGACGGCGCTGCAGCTGGGCATTCGCATTTTCTTCACATCCGCCGGTAGTCCCAAGAAGTTTACCAAACTGCTTAAGGATGCTGGGTGTGTCGTGGTGCATGTCACGTCGTCTCCGGACCTCGCTCGCAAATGCGAAGAGGCAGGAGTCGACGCGGTCGTTGCCGAAGGTTTCGAAGCCGGTGGGCACAACGGGCGTGATGAGATCACCACCATGGCACTGATCCCTCAGGTTGTGGACGCGGTAAACATCCCCGTGATTGCCGCGGGCGGCATTGCCGACGGCAGAAGTATTGCGGCGGCCTTGGCCCTTGGTGCCGATGGGGTGCAGATGGGGACCCGCTTTGTATGTACGCAGGAATCCAGTGCCCACGAGAATTTTCGCGAGGCAGTGACCAAAGCCGGTCCGGGTGACACCATGCTGGTTATGAAACGCTTGGTTCCCGTGCGCTTGTTGAAGAATAAATTCTTTGAAGAGGTTCGCTCGTTGGAAGAACGCTGTGCGAGCACCGAAGAGTTACAGACGCTTTTAGGCAAAGGCCGGGCTAAGGCAGGTATGCTGGAAGGTGATTTAGCCGACGGTGAACTGGAGATTGGGCAGATAGCGGCCACCGTTCGCGATGTGCCCACCGTAGCCGAGTTGGTCACGCGTTTGCAGCAAGAGTATGCCGCCGCCGTGCAATCGCTTTCTCACCAGCTGGGAGGCGTTTGATATGGTGACTGGTTCCTACCAGCTACTGGATAGCGGGAATTTTCAAAAGCTTGAACAGGTGGGGCCGTACCGCATCGTCCGTCCATCTTTGCAGGCAATTTGGCGGCCAGCCCTGGCAGATGCGGAATGGACCAATGCCGACGCAAAGTTTGTGCGTTTTTCTGGTGGCGACGGCGAGTGGCAGTTTAAGCGTGGCTTAAAGCAAGATGATTGGCGCATCAGCCTGGCCAACATTGTTTTCAACATCAAGTTAACGGATTTTGGTCATCTCGGACTGTTCAGTGAGCAGAGAGATAATTGGGAGTGGATTCAGTCGACCCTGCAGCGCTGGAGTATTGAAAGCCGCGAACTACGGGTGTTGAACCTGTTTGCTTATACGGGAGGATCCACACTTGCGGCGGCTCTGGGTGGGGCGCAAGTCGTACACGTCGACGCGTCTAAGACCAGCGTTGCCTGGGCACGCGAGAACGCCCTGTCTTCTGGGCTTGATAGTCGGCCGATTCGCTGGATTGTCGAAGACGTCCAGAAGTTTGTGCAGCGCGAATTGCGCCGTGGCAACACCTATCATGGAATCATTCTCGATCCTCCGAGTTATGGACGAGGACCCAAGGGTGAAATTTGGAAGTTGGAAGAAAACCTTGGCGCATTCATGACGGATCTGGCGGCGCTACTGGATAAGCAATTTGGCTTTGTCTTACTCAGCGCCCACTCTCCAGGATTGACGCCAATCGCGCTCGAGAACATTCTGCGCGATCAGTTTGCCGAGCGCGGTGGGCGCTATGAGTCTGCAGAAATGCTGATTCACGCGGCGCAGGATCGTCACTCCTTGCCGAGTGGAGCGTATAGCTTGTTCGTCCAAGAGCCTTAAGGGGGTCCCTTTTTGCGCATCGAGTCACCACAGAATCCACGCGTCAAAGCTCTTGTGGCGCTGCGAGATCGTAAAGAGCGCGAGCGGCAGCGGCTCTTTTGCATCGAGGGCACGCGCGAAATCGCCGCAGCAGCGCAAGCTGGTGTTGAGATTCGCGAGATCTTTGTCTGCCATGAGTATCTTAGCGACGAGGCCAAACAAGTTCTCGATCAGCAGCTCAGTACCTGGACCCATGGTACCGTTGAGACTGAGTTCGGGCCGCGAGCCTTTGACAAAGTCGCGGTGCGTGAGCAGTCAGCTGGTGTCTTGGCATTAGCAAAGCTACCGGAAAGGCTGGGGCTTGAGCAGGCGGTCATGCGCCCTGGTTTTCCACTCCTGATCATGGATCGGGTCGAAAAGCCTGGCAACCTTGGGGCCATTCTGCGCACGGCAGACGCTGCGGGGATCTCGGGTTTGGTTTTGGACCATGAGTCTGTGGATCCGTATAGCCCAAATGTCATCCGGGCCAGTTTGGGCGCCGTATTTACCGTGCCTCTCTTTTTTTCGCGGTCGGACGAGGCGCGGGCCTTTTGTCGCGATCAGATGATTCAAGTTGTTGCCGCCGAGCCCGACGCTTCAACCTTGCATTTTGACGTCCGGTATAGCGAGCGTACTGCTATCGTGCTGGGCAGTGAAGCTTTCGGCATCAGTGAGGCGTGGCTGGGTGCAGCCGATGTGCAGCTGAAGATCCCGATGACGGGCCGAGTGAACAGTTTAAACGTATCCGTAGCCACATCGGTCATTCTTTACGAAATCGTCAGACAGCGTTCCCAATAATACTGGAAGAACCACCCAGCGCCCCTTAGTGCAAATTCAACTGTTTAAGACTAAAGAGAAATAAATGTGAGGCGGTCAGCTAAAGTCGCCATGCCGAATGCCGATCTAGCTCCCATCGGTAATTCTGCCCTGAGGGACCCAGCATGGCGCCAATCACACTGCTCATCGTTGACGACGAAGTTGATCTCTTAGAAATCTATGCGCTGATGTTCGCATCGGAAGAATTTCATGTCATGCGCGCCAAAAACGTCAAAGAAGCATTGTTACTCATGGAGAGTGTGCGGCCGGACGTACTCATAACAGATATAGTTATGCCGAACGGCAGTGGCGATATTTTATCCGCCGTCACCGAAGATCGCGGCATTCCCACCATTATTTGCAGCGGCATCGTGGACGGCAGTGGGCTAAAACTCAGCGAGCACTGCGTGTTTATGTCGAAGCCAGTAGATGCATCATCACTGATTTCTTTGGTGAGATCGCTTGCTGTACGCGCAAGAGCATTGGCCGCCTAATCTTCGTCGTTGGCCTTTCTTGAGCGTTGGCGCTTGCTGCCTTCGTACAATTCAAAAATCAATAACTTCACTGGGATCATGCCGTTCAGCATGCTGATGCGGCGTTTCGGTCGCAATCCGATCATCTTGTACGGACTGTTTTCTGCGACCAGAAGGGCGGCAGTCCAGCCGTTATAGTCGCGTTTCAACTTGTCGCCGAGATCGCGATAAAACTGTTCGTCAAAGGATACTTCTTTACCAATGCGTTCGCCGTACGGGAGGTTTGCTACCAACAGCCCGCGTTCTGCGGGTGCAGGCGCATCAAAAAAGGACTGGCTCGCAAACTTGATATGCTTTTCAACACGCGCCCGCAGTGCATGATCCTGTGCCTGCGACACGTACTTCGCATAGATGTCGCTCGCAAAGATCGGCTCAGGTGGTTCTGTGGCGCGCTCCGATCGCACCTGATCTTGCACATCGCGCCATAATTGGCGATCAAAGTTGGGCAATTCCTCGAAAAGAAATTCACCCTTCTTGCGATGGATCAAGGGCGCTTTGTTAAGGGCAATGTATGCGGCTTCGATGGGAAAGGTTCCACTGCCACAGAAGGGATCAAAAAGTGGCATGGATCCATCGTAGCCGCACTGCAGAAGGATAGCAGCTGCCAGCGTTTCCTTAATCGGTGCGGGATGGAGATGGGTTTTGTATCCGCGCTTATGTAGAGACTTCCCTGAAGTGTCGAAACTAAGCGTGCAGCGCCCCGCGCGGGCGTGAGCGACGATGATGACGGTCGGTTCTTTGAGGTCAACGCGCGGCAAGGGCAGGTCGCGCTTTTTGAAGGCGTTTTCGAGGCCAAGGCGCACAGCTTTTGACACGTCGTTCGAGCTCATGAACTCTTCGCCGCGGTCGCCTTGGATACCTTCCACCAGATACGTAAACTTCTCAGGCAAGAGGTCGGGCCATGGCAGACGCTGTGATTGGGAGGTCAGCATGATCGGATTCTTAGCAGCGACGCTCTTAATGACCTGCAGGATTCGCGAGGCCGTTCGCAATTTCAAATGAGCGGCATAGAACGTCGCAGGTTCCATCTGACAAGACAATGCTGCGTAGGTTTCTTTGATGTCGGACGCACCCAGAGCCACCAGCTCTTGCTTGGTAATATCTTTCGTACTTTCGGCACAGGTGATGATGGCTTCCAAACTCAAGGCGGCAATCTCCAGAATAAAAAAGAGGCCGACCTCATATCAGGTCGGCCTAGGGGCTACTAGAAAAAACGTATCTTTCTAGTTTTGAACGGGAAACTGGCCAGGTGTTTGGCCTGGCGTCTGGCCGGGGTTACCGCAGCCACAGCTGTTATCGGCTGGAGCCACATCGATGATGATCGTGCCCTTTTGGGTCTTGCCGTCAAGGTCCCGGCATTCAGCTTCAATCGTGTATTTGCGTGGCTCTGCATAGCGGTGCGTCAACTTCGAGCCAACGCCGGAGCGGCCATCCCCGTATTGCCACGTGATCGTGCCCTTGTTGTCTTCGCCGCAAGTTCCCTCAAAGGTAACGGTCTCGCCCACCTTCACCGCTGCTGGGGTGCCGCGGATCCAGAAGCCGTCGGTCCCTCGATATTCATTGGGAGGCAGCTTGACTGGAGTTGGCGTGGGCTTCACCGGTTCTGCTGGGCCCGTTTTCTTCTTGGGCTCAACGAATTCGTATTTGGCGGTCTTGCAGCCCTGAATCAGCGATAACCCTGCGCCCATTAGCAGCGTAACAGCGATGGTCCATGGCATCGATCTAGAAAACTGGAACATAAATCACCTCAACTTCAGCAACAGCTCAGCTATTTCAACAACATCCACTCGACAGCGACAGACGAGACACCACCTTAGTGGGTAACTCGGTATATCTTGAATTCAACACGGCGGTTCCGGCGGCGGCCATCATTGTCTGAGTTGGCAGCTACCGGGCGTGTTTCGCCATGACCAACGGCAAGTATCTTGTCGGCGGGCACGCCATACCGCTTCACCAGCATGTCGCGAATCGCGCTGGCACGACGCTGACTTAACGACTGATTATATCTATCTGAGCCTAGCGAACAGGTATGACCCTCGATTACAAGTCGTTCTAAAGCCTCGCCGCGCTTGATCTTGGCCATAAGGTTATCCAAGCTCGTGCGGGCGCCACTTTCGACCAGACGATCTGAGTCGAACTGAAAGAGTACGTCTGAAATGACGACAACTTTTTCTGGTGCCGGCATTTGCGGTATAGCAGCCGCTGGCTTTGGGGCCGGAGTTATTGGCGGTGGTACGGAGCGTGGCTTCTGGTTTGAGACCCAGCGTACGCCTGCATAGAGCCGATAGTCGGCGGTGCTATTACCGTGACTTAGCTCGGTGCCGGCGCCGAAATTCCAATTGAGATTGTCGTTCTGATCGATGCGCCAACCCAACAGTGCCTCGGCCGAGCTAGCATCGCGGCTACTATCTTGAAAAAAGCCTTGGCGAGGCGCGCCAGATCCATAGATCTCTCCGATCAGCGAGCTACTCAGAGACTTGATTCGATAACTTGTACCGACAGATGCAATGAATTGGTTGCCGAACGGCTTGATCGGCAGCGTTTCAGCGCCTTGGCCGGCATTTGTCCAGCGATAGCCGACGTTGCCGGCTAATGTCAGGTCACCGAAGCCCGTCTCCCCAATCAATTCCCCGTTGTAGACGGGACCGCCTTCACTGCCGGCATAGGGGTTGTCATCAGTCAAATTTAAGTTGACGGAGCCGGCAACGGCAATGCCGGTCTTGCCGCTGGTGAACAAACGGTATTTGGCGCCAATCTTCGCTTCAGTAATTCCTCGTTCGGCGAATTGTCCACGCGGACCTTCGGCCTCAACATTTTGGTTTAAAACAGACGGCAAACTGATCCCAAGTTCGAGATCGTCGATCAGGCCGTATCCCATGATCAAGTCCGCACTCAACAAACTATCTCGGAAGGAGTCTCGATCTGCTTCTGATTTGAATCCATCTCGTTCAAAGTATGGGAGGGTGTTGACGGCATGATTGAGGAATAGCCCCAGGCTAAACGACCCTGTTGCGAGTGTCTCGGCGCCATGCACAGTCACGAAGGGACCATTGCCAGAAACTGGGTTGAAAGTCTGAAAACCAGAGCCGGTGACGTTGCCGACGGCGACACCTGTCAACAAGTTAGCCACAACGGCTGTGCCTGCTGCAACTGCGGCGAGCCCCTGCCTGTGGTAACCATGATCTGCCGATATTCCTGTCTTTTTTCCGCGCAACATCCGCAATCTCCACTCAACACATCCGCTAACGCTGACCCCAGCCACAGAAGGCTGGGCAAGGCTAGTGTTGCAAAGCGAGTGCCAGATTGTCGTTAACTCGTAGGGAGGGGGTAAGCCCCCGTGAGCTGTAGTGGGTTTTTTGAAAAAAGTGCGGTGGGCTACGAGAGGGGATATCGGAGGGAACACTTGATGATTGGTTTGGCTTTCGCCCTTTCGAACCAGACACTACAGCTCTTCGGACTGGTACCTAAGAGCATGATGCGCCGATGCGGATGAGAGCGAAATGAGAATGTCGCGCAGCGTTTTGCAGGGGGATTAGTTTCGCCTAGCCCTAAAGAATCGTTGAAGAATTTCGGAGCATTCGCTGGCGCAAACGCCGGCGGTAATCGGGTACTGATGGTTCAAGCGTTGGTCAGCATGCAGACTATACAGCGAGCCCAAAGCACCCGCTTTCGGGTCGTTGGCACCAAACACGACGCGGCCGATGCGGCATTGATGTAACAGTCCAGCGCACATGGGGCATGGCTCCAAAGTTACATATAGCGTGCAATTTGCTAGTCGCCATCCCTGCAACCTCCGGGCGGCCTCACGGATGGCGATCATTTCCGCGTGGGCGGAAGGGTCGTGCAGCGATTCCCGCAAATTAAAGCCAGTGCTGATGAGTCGTCCGTCGCGCACAATGACCGCCCCCACAGGAACTTCAGCGCGAGTCGCAGCAAACGCAGCTAATCTCAGAGCTAACTGCATCCAATGTACGTCGCTACGTTCTGCGCTCATTTTTTTTCGGTTTTTCCCAGTGGGCTGGGCTGCTGGAGGGTGAGGTGCTTCTTGATATTTCCCATGCGGCGCAAGCCAAGGTGAGCCATCACCTCGTCTGGGCTCTTGCCATTCAAGAGCTGGAAATCAACGGCATGGTGCCGCAAGACTTCCGTATTGAGATGGTCCTGACCAACTTGTGAACCAATCTCATAGAGCACAAATTTCAGGCCGTGCCTGGTCATCTGCAGGATAGGTTTTGAACCGTCCCGACCCTTGAAGGCGATAAACACATGTGGGTCCGCTACCTCTTTGCTCCATTGTGCCATGAACTCCTTGTAAGCTGTCCGGTAGCGACCTAGGACGATCTCGGTCTGTGGAGTCAAGGTGAGGGTGCGGGCTCGGAGGCCGCGAATCCGCAGTGTCGTAAAGCGCTCGTGAAAGATGATGTCCCGCCAGCGCAGTTCGATAAGTTCGCCAGCTTTGACACCTTCGTAGGCTAATAGGGCGATGATGGCGGCATCGCGAAACCCCTTGATGCGCGGTCCACCTTTAATGGCTGCTGCCATCATTTGGTCAAGGCTTAGCTTATCTGAACTTATGGGGAGTCGATCATGTCGCTCGGGAATGGGTGCGTCGTCAAAGGGAGAGCGCGACATCATCTTCTGGCCAGCCAAGAAACGAAAAAATTGCCGGACTCCGATGACGGAACGCCGTACCGAGTTATCGCTGGTCATGCCAGAAAGAATTTGATGCTGCTGGAACTGCTGCAGGGTTGCGGGTTCGAGATTCTCAGACCTGATGCCCAAATCGGTCATGAAGCGGACGAATTGACGAGCATCGCGGCAATACGATTCAATGGTGGCCGGCTGCTTACCCTGTGCGGCAAGCGCGTCGGCGAATCCCTTAATGGCTGGCTCATCGATCCGCATGCGAAACATCAACTCCGATGTGATATCATCCTCGATGCAATAACCTCGTTCGGGTTCGTTTGGGAATAGTAAACTGCCGAACTAATAGAGATGGAATAAGTGTTTTTATCTTTATTTAAAAACGCCATAGTTTCAATACTTCTGTTGGCTAGCCCGACCACAGCTATTGCGGTCAAGAGTGAGCCTATTCAAGACGTCAGTCACGTTATGGTCGAAGTGAACGGCCATCGTCGCGTCCTGCGCGCAGGAAACACCCTTGTTTTGGTGCGTGGTGACCGGTTGAAACTTATTGACGCAGGATTGAGCACGGTAGGACAGCGGATAGAGCGGATGAATGTCGTAAATTCGCAGCTGCCGCTAACTCCGCCCTGGTATGACGAGACGGGAATGACCATTCAAACCACATCGTCTCGTTTTGCAGAAAAGCTGAGTCATAACCCGACTCAGCCGCAGTTTCGCATTCAAGTCGGCAATCGACAGAAGCTGCTGGGGACGATTCCGGTCCTGCTCGTCGAGCCGCAACTCCGCTATGCAGAGGTACGCATCAATGGCTCGACACGTATTTCCCGCCCCGGAACGCTCCTCCGTCTAAATGCTCAAGATCAATTTCGTATTGCTGACGTACGCACCAACGTACCTGACCAGGACAATGAAGTTGCCTTTCAGATCGTCCCGCTTGCCTCACATGCGGCTCTGAGCTCCATCAAGTTTTATGAAATTCAGTTTCACCGCCGCGGCGAGATATTTGCTCGTATTCCCGTGCAAATCGAGGAGTTATGATCAAGCCGTCGTTCCGACGAAAGCGCTCGCCAGATGAGCTGAAGCGGGCCTTGGAATTCGTGGCCATGGTCGTTGTCGCGGTGTCCCTAGTGGCGCTTTCCCGACTGGAAGCCCGACTATTTGACTTGAGCCGCAGCTTATCCTCAAACCAGGACTTCTTTACTTCCGTCATTTATTTCGGTCTCATTAATCTCAACGTCATTTTCATTCTGGTGTTGGGCTGGCTTATCTTTCGCAACGTCGCTCGGCTGGTCGTCGAGCGGCGACGAGGGGTCATTGGCTCGCGTTTGCGGGCGAAGCTGGTTATCAGTCTAGTGTTGTTTGCGGTCGCGCCCACAGCGCTCATGTTCTACATATCATCGCGCTTTATCATCGATAGTTTCGATAACTGGTTCTCGGAGAAAGTCCGGACGGTTATGCAGCAAACGCGCGAGGCCGGTGCGGAAGTTTACAAGCAGGACCAAAGGCGGTTGGAAAGTCTGGCGCGGATCGCGTTGCAGCGCGTCAACATCAAGCCTACCGAGCACACTTATCCTGGACAGCTTTCCGAAATTGACGCGTCAGACTTGGTGGGGTTCAGCAAGGAATATCGACTTGATTCCGTCAAGGTATACGATCCGAACGGGACGATGATCTGGTCCTCGTCTGGTCGCAAAGACGAGACCGCAGAAGAAGAAGAGTTTACTCCGATCGACCCCGAGACTGGGCTGATCAAAGCGCCATTTGTGCGTGATGCGATCGACCGCTTTTTGACTGAACCTGGACTGGTCTCCAAGGGAACGGTTGAAAACGACCACAAGCGAGATGTGGTCAAAGGAGTTGCGCCGGTCGTCGATCACGCGCGGGGTGTTCTGCTGGGCGTTGTCATGGCCGAGGAGCATTTTGATACGCAGCTCTTGCGCAGCATTGAGTCCATTTTGTCCGACTTCGCAAGTTTGCGACCGGGTGCGCAGCTGATTCGTCTTAGTTATTTAATCCTGCTCATCGTCATGGTTCTAATCATTGTTTTTTCGGCGACATGGCTTGGATTCTATGTGGCACGTGGGATCACGGGGCCCATTCAGCACCTCGCCGAGGCCACGCGGGAAGTCGCCCTAGGCAACTATCAGGTCAACTTGCAGGCGGCCACGGACGATGAGACGGGTCAATTAATTCGTTCATTCAATCAGATGACGCGAGATCTGCTCCAACACCAGGAGATGGTGGCGGAGTCGCAGGCTCGACTTGAGAGTACAAACCAGCAGCTGGAAGAGCGGCGCAAGTACATGGAGTTTGTATTGCGCAGTGTGAGCGCCGGCGTCATTTCCGTTGATGACGACGGTACCATATCCTCGGTAAACCGGGCGGCGGAGCGGCTTCTCGATGTTGATGCGGCAAGTATTCAGGGTAAGCCGGTGCGGGATGGTCTGGGCGAAGATTTGTGGGAGCAGTTCTGGTCGCCACTCATTGTAGCGCTCGAGAATCGCGCCCAGTTTTCCTGCGAAACTGAACTCAATCGCGGCGATGTCACCCTGACACTCTTAGCGCATGCCTCGCGCATCTATGACAACGACGCGCTTACCGAGCTTGGAACCGTGGTTGTTTTTGATGATGCGACCGAACAGGTAAAGGCGCAAAGGGTTGCTGCCTGGCGGGAGGTTGCGCGCCGCATTGCTCATGAAATCAAGAATCCCATTACGCCCATTCAGCTGAACGCCCAGCGGCTGATGCGTCGCTATGAGAATAAGTTTGAGGGCGAAGATGCGTCGGTGTTTCAGAGTTGTATCAACGCCATCTTGGTGCAGGTAGAATCGCTGCGAAAAATGGTGAACGAGTTTTCGAAGTTTTCCCGATTGCCCACAGTGCACACCAAGCCAGAGAATTTGCATGCTGTCATCGAGTCGGCAATAGCCCTCTACAAAAATAGCTATCCGCACATTGCCTTCGACCGCTCCGGTTTCTCACCGGAGTTGCCCCTGATTCCGCTGGATCGCGAGCAAATGACCCGTGTTTTTATGAACGTCATTGGCAACGCCATCGCGGCCCTGGAAAGTGAAGGCGCCGAGGAGCCGACCATTAAGTTCCGGACGGTGGTTGTTCCTAGTTTAAGTGCGGTGCGTGTTGAAGTGGCGGACAACGGTCCAGGAATTCCAGATAAGTGGAAAGATCGGGTCATTGAGCCTTATTTTTCCACCAAGAGCGAGGGAACGGGTTTAGGGCTATCCATTGTCAATCAGGTGGTGACGGATCATGGTGGGTACCTACGAATCATGGATGAAAAGCCGCGCGGAGCGATGGTGGTGATGGAACTGCCGCTTGGTCAGGCCAAGGTTTGAAGTGCTGCGCGCTTGAGGGAGGAGCGTCGTCAATGGGTCATCAAGAACAGAATTTGGATTTAGTGGAAGCAGATGGCGTGCTTTCCATCAAAGCACCGCAGTTTCGCGCGAAGAACGCCGCGGGATCGCCTATGGTGGCGACACCGCTGGTGCACGGTGAGCGCATTTTAATTCGGCGTATGAAGCCGGGAAAAGACTGGCCGGCCCAGCCCGAGTCGATGGGTCACGGACCGGTCGTTATGTTGCGAGATACCCTACTCAGCGCGGTGCAGCGCCAGTGGTCAGGCATGATTTCTGTCGATTCTGGAAAGTCCGTAAAGCGCGTGTATTTTACTGATGGTGTTATTTCCTTTTGTGGGTCCAGCGCTATCGATGATCGTTTGGGGGAAGTTGTTTATCGCAGTGGTCGTATTGCCGTTGAGCAGTTGGCGAAAACTGCCGCGCGGGTAACGCCAGAGAAGAAGTTCGGCCAAGTCTTGCTGCAATCTGGCGAGTTTTCCCCACGCGATCTTTGGGAAGCGCTCTGTGAGCAGACGCGCTGGATTTTGCGGTCGCTGTTTTTTGCAGAAACAACTTATTTTGAGACGGTTCCTGGACGGGCGCTGGCTTTTTCCGAGATTGTGCTGGAGGAACCTACGGCCACGCTGATCCATGACGCCTACAGCTTTGGGGCTGTGTTGCGCGAGTTTAGCGCCACACTAGACCTCGATGATCAAATCCGGCTGAATTCCTCAGATGTGCGAGTCGCGAGCGCGAATGCAGGGACGTTTTGGGGAGATGTCTTCGTAATGATTCGTGAGAATCCCACGGTTGGCGAATTTCTGCGCGCCTATCGGGCCAGTGCGGAGTACGCCCGTGCGACGTTGCTCGACGCCATTCAGATGGGAGCTTGCCGTTTGGAAACTGTGTCCAGTCGTAATGAAAAAAGTGACCTTGGTGCCTTAATCTGGTCTGGTGACACCAATCGTTTGCGCCAGAAACTGGAAGCGTTTGCTGAATTGATCGCAGCCATCAAAGTGGAATTCAAACAGGTAGGCCGCGAGTTTCCTGTCCACGAGCTTATGGCTTTTGCTGGCAATAGCGGATCCGCCAGCAATCGTGTATTTGTGGTGCGGCCTGATGGGCAGTTGGACAATCTCAGCTACGGCGCCATTATTAGCCAATGCCGTGATGACCGGACTCGCTTGCATCACATCGAAGCGCAGCTTGAGGGACTTGTGCAGTTTTCCCTGCAGCTAGCCACCGATTACTTGCCTGCGGGACGTGGCAGCGAATTGCGGCAAAATTACGTCATAAGGATTAGTTGAATCTATGCGCGATCAACGGCAGCAGCGTGAGCGAAGACAGACGGTAGATGACGGCAGGTTTTTGGTCGAAGGCCAGTCGGCGTTGGCTGAATATCTGCGCTTTCGTCCAGATTCGATTCGCGAGCTGGTCTTTAAGCCGGGTCAAGAAAAGACTTTGGCAGACATCGTGCGACAGTTTCCAGCGGCAGCAAAAATACCGCGTATGGCAATGGCAAACGGGCTGACGACCCCCGTGGGTGGACGGGTCGAGTTGTCGCTGCGATCTTGGGAAGGTTTTTTTACCGAGATTCAGACAGGAAACCGTCCGCCGTTGGTGCTAGCCCTGGACCATGTTCAAGACCCGCGCAATTTGGGGGCCATTGTCCGTTCCGCTGCATTTTTCGGCATCACCCACGTGATCGTTCCCAACCGTCGGCAAGTATTGCTGTCACAGGCAGCGGTTTCGACGGCGCAGGGGGGCTTTGCCTTGGTGGACTTAGTAGAATGCGTAAATCTCGTGCGCGCCTTAGAATTGCTCAAGGAAGCGGAATTTTGGATCCTGGGGGCGGACATGGGCGGCGAGCCTGTGGCCAGCTTGCGCGGTTTTTACGATCACGCCGTCTTAGTCATGGGCGCGGAAGACAAGGGGTTAGGGGCATTGGTGCAGAAGAACTGCGACCGGATCGTTTCTATTCCGGGTGCTGCCAGCGGATTAGAGTCACTGAATGTTTCCGTTGCTGCCGGCATCCTGCTTTCTCACTTGGTTGTTCATTGACAGAATCCAGCGACTTAGGGTATCCAAGCAGCCTGCTTTTAGCACAAATCCTCGTTCGTCTTGCGAAAGAGATTTGCGTCTAGTGGCAGAAATTGTTGTAAGCGCTGGTGTAGCTCAATTGGTAGAGCAGCTGACTTGTAATCAGCAGGTTGCGGGTTCAAGTCCCATCACCAGCTCTTGTTCTCGATGTTTTGGGTTTTGGCGCTAGGGAGGGTTGCCCGAGCGGCCAATGGGGGCGGGCTGTAAACCCGTTGACTTATGTCTACGAAGGTTCGAATCCTTCACCCTCCACCACTGCCGGATCCAAAGGCAAAGAGAACGGGTGACTTTGTGAGCGGGAGTAGCTCAGCTGGCTAGAGCATTAGCCTTCCAAGCTAAGGGTCGCGGGTTCGAATCCCGTTTCCCGCTCCATTGACCCCTCTTGAAATCAGTTGCATTATTACCGATTACTGGTAGTTGGTAGTATTCGACTTGAGAACCAAGGTCGGGTCGCCGGATTGCCCAAGTGGCTCAGTGGTAGAGCACGTCCTTGGTAAGGACGGGGTCGCGGGTTCAATTCCCGCCTTGGGCTCCAGTTTATCAAGCAGTTCGGCAAGAAGTGTATTTGTCTGCTTCGTCGATAAGATCGAAGGTTTTTCAATTTTGGTTAAGCAGCAGTCTGCCATAGCGGGAGGATGAGATGGCGAAGGAAAAGTTTGAGCGAAAGAAACCGCACGTAAACGTCGGTACCATTGGCCACGTTGACCACGGCAAAACCACCCTTACCGCGGCGATCACCAAAGTGATGGCGATGAAGCACGGCGGACAAGTGTTGGCATTTGACCAAATCGACAAGGCTCCGGAAGAGAAGGCTCGCGGTATTACAATTTCTACGTCGCACGTGGAATACGAGTCCGGTACTCGCCACTATGCACACGTTGACTGCCCAGGCCACGCCGACTACGTGAAGAACATGATCACCGGCGCTGCTCAGATGGACGGCGCGATCCTAGTCGTGAGCGCGACCGATGGCCCCATGCCGCAAACTCGTGAACACATCCTTTTGGCTCGCCAAGTAGGCGTTCCAAAAATCGTTGTCTTCATGAACAAGTGCGATGCGGTTGACGACGCAGAACTTCTCGACTTGGTAGAGATGGAAGTTCGTGAACTTCTGACGCAGTACAAGTTCCCAGGTGACGATACGCCAATCATCCGTGGTTCTGCTTTGAAGGCGCTCGAGTCTTCCTCTGCAGATGATCCATGGGCTGCTAAGCTGGTTGAGCTCATCGACGCTTGCGACAACTATATTCCAATTCCTGAGCGTCCCGTTGACAAGCCATTCTTGATGCCAATCGAAGACGTTTTCTCGATCTCTGGACGCGGAACCGTTGTTACCGGCCGTATCGAGCGCGGAATCGTTAAGACCGGCGACGAATTGGAAATCGTCGGCATTCGTGACACTACAAAGACGGTCTGTACCGGTGTTGAAATGTTCCGCAAATTGCTGGACGAAGGTCGTGCTGGCGACAACGTCGGTGTCTTGTTGCGCGGTGTGAAGCGTGAAGATGTTGAGCGCGGTCAGGTTCTTTCTTGGCCCGGCAGCATCAAGCCGCACAAGCGATTCAAAGCTTCTGTGTACATTTTGACGAAAGAAGAAGGTGGACGTCACACTCCATTCTTCAAAGGTTACCGCCCTCAGTTTTACTTCCGGACAACGGACGTGACTGGCGACATCAAACTCCCGGACAACGTGGAGATGGTTATGCCAGGCGATAACATCGAGATGGAAGTCGAGCTGATCACTCCAATCGCTATGGATAAAGAGCTTCGCTTCGCAATTCGCGAAGGCGGCCGTACCGTAGGCGCTGGTGTTGTGGCTGACATCATCGAGTAATCGAATTGGGATAGGTGCAAAATGAAATGCAGCTCGGGTGCTTAAGATTGGTGCCTGAGCTGTTTTTCTTAAAGTCGGTGCGCAAGTTTAGGCGAGTAGCTCTAATGGTAGAGCGGTGGATTCCAAATCCATAGGTTGGGGGTTCGAGTCCCTCCTCGCCTGCCAGCGACCCAACAAATAACCGCGCGGGGCAAAGATCCATGTCGAAAGACGATGCATCCTGGTTGAACGTGTTCTACATCTGTTTTGCTGTGATCATTGGGTACATTGTATTCAAGTCCATTGAGACCGTCGGAATTCAGACCGGCTGGGCCGAGCGCTATGACGCTTGGTGGGAATACATGGCGAATCCAAGCGCTGTGATCTTGGGCGGTTTTTCAGCCTATTGGTTGCGAGCCAAGCCCGAGCGACACGAATATTTGCTTACGTCCATCGGCGAAGTGCGAAAAGTAACTTGGCCATCGGCGGAAGATACTCGCAAAATGACAATTATCGTCTGCGTTGTTGTGGCTATCTTCGGTGCACTATTGGCGGTGATGGACCTCGCGTTCGCCAAAGTCATCAGTTCGATGCTCACATAAGCAGTTTCATTCAGTTGAGGAAGGCCAGAAGACATGTCTGAGTTGAAGTGGTACGTCGTCCACACCTACTCCGGGTACGAGGAGAAAGCCAAGGCGGCCCTCATGGAGCGTGTCCGTAGCGCCAATGCGCAGCCGCAATTTGGCGAGGTGATCGTTCCCCAGATGAAGCAGGTGTCGGTCACCAAGACTGGGAAAAAGAAGACGACCAGCAAGACGTCGTTTCCTGGGTACATCATCGTCCAGATGGATCTCACGGACGACACCATGCAGATCGTTAAGTCGACGCCTCGTATTACCGGATTTGTCGGTAATGCAAGGCATCCGCGGCCGTTGCCGGAAAACGAAGTGCTTCGGCTAACGTCGCCGGAGGCGGCGCGTGAACAGGAAAAGGCTACGATCACGGTGGCATTCGACAAAGGCGAGAATGTAAAGGTTACCGATGGGCCGTTCAGCAACTTCGATGGGGTTGTCGACGAAGTGCGTCCGGATAAGATGAAATTGCGGGTTTTGGTTAAGATTTTTGGTCGCGAAACACCTGTTGAGCTGGATTACAATCAAGTTCAAAAGCTCGCTTAGTTTTTGCAGCGAAAGCGCTTGACCGAATAAGTTTAACAAGATAAACATCGCCCCCTACATTTTTTGCGTCAAGAGCCGCTGGGCGGCGATTACTGGGAGCAAATTGACGTGGCTAAGAAGGTCGTCGGATTTATTAAGTTGCAGATTCCCGCTGGTAAGGCAAACCCTTCTCCTCCGATCGGTCCTGCTTTGGGTCAGCGCGGTGTCAACATCATGGCATTCTGCAAGGAATTCAACGCCAAATCGCAGAAGCAAGCTGGCTGGATTCTACCAACGGTTATTACTGTTTACGCTGATAAGTCGTTTACGTTTATCACCAAGAGCCCGCCAGCAAGTGACTTGCTGAAAAAGGCTGCGAAGATCGAGAGCGGTTCGCAAACTCCGAGCAAGGCAGTTTGTGGAACGGTGACGACGGCGCAATTGCGTGAGATCGCGAAGACGAAGATGGCAGACTTGAACTGCTATGACGAAGAAGCGGCCATCCGGATTATCGCCGGTTCGGCGCGCAGCATGGGAATGGAAGTTAAAGACTAAGTTTTTCTTGGTCTTTGTGTTTTTAAACATAGTAGGAGAGCTCGCTTAGAGCGAGTTCGTTATGACTACGGAGAATAAGTTATGGCGCGACGCGGAAAGAAGTATCGTGCGGCCGCGGAAAAGATCGACCGCAATCGCTCGTATCCACTGGACGAGGCAGTAGCCCTTGTCAAAGCAACCACATTTACTAAATTTGACGCAACCGTGGACTTGGCTGTGAATCTGGGTGTTGACCCGCGACACGCAGATCAAAACGTGCGCGGCGCAACGCCGTTACCGCATGGTCTCGGCAAGACTGTCCGCATCATCTGTTTCGCAAAGGGCGACAAAGTCGCTGAAGCGAAGGATGCTGGTGTTGAGGAAGTTGGCGGCGACGAGCTCGCGGCGAAAATTCAAGGTGGCTGGATGGATTTCGATCAAGTGATCGCAACTCCGGACATGATGGGAGTTGTCGGTAAGCTTGGTCGCGTTCTCGGTCCTCGCGGTCTGATGCCAAACCCAAAGCTGGGCACCGTAACATTCGATCTGAAGAAGGCCGTCGAGGAGCTTCGCGCAGGCCGCGTCGAGTTCCGCGTTGACAAAGCTGGTATCGTGCATTGCCCAATTGGTAGGTCAAGTTTTGAGCCCGCAAAGTTGGCAGGAAACGCAACGGCGATCATCGAGTCGTTGTTGCGAGCAAAGCCAAGCACCGCAAAAGGCACATATCTGAAAAAAATCTGCATCTCCTCGACCATGAGTCCTGGGGTACGCGTCGATACAACTCCGTACAAGTTGTAGGAGAGGGTAATAAGTTATGGATCGTCAAGGTAAGGCGAAACTTAAAGACGAGTTTAAGGGGCTGCTCGACAAAGCGGGAGCTGTTCTGCTGGCGGAATACCGCGGCATGACAGTTCAGCAAGTGACCGAGCTGCGCCGGGCTGTGCGTGAGGTGGACGGTGAATTCAAAGTCACCAAGAACCGCGTCATGCGCTTGGCAACCCAAGAAGAAGGAAGTCAGTTCCAGGCGTTGTCGTCTGGTTTGAAGGGGCCTCTAGGCGCTGTATTCATGTACGGTGACGTGGCCGCTGCGACGAAAAAAGTTCTCGAGTTCGAAAAGAGCAACGAGAACTTCAAAGTTCAGTCTGCAGTTCTCGAAGGTAAGGTGCTGTCGATTGCGGATCTGAAAGCGTTGTCGGATTTGCCGTCGAAAGAAGTTTTGTTGGCCAGAATCGTTGGCACATTGGTCGCTCCGCACCGCGGATTGGTTACAGTGCTTAGCGGTGTGACTCGAAACTTGGTGCAGGTCATCAACGCGATCAAAGAAACGAAGCAGGCTTAGTCTTAATAACGTCAGTTTTTACGTTGCAGGTCTTGGATCTGTAAGAAACTAGGGAGGATGAAGGGTTATGGCGAACGTAACAAAAGAGCAGGTCATCGAATTTCTTGAGAAGTTGACCTTGATGGAAGCTGCGGACTTGGTGAAGGACTTGGAAGCCAAGTTTGGCGTAAGTGCCGCCGCTCCTGTCATGATGGCTGGTCCTGCTGCAGCAGCTGCTGCTCCTGTCGAAGAAAAGGATGAGTTTACAGTCATTCTTAAAGACGGTGGCGACAAGAAGATCAACGTCATTAAGGAAGTTCGAGCCATCACTGGCCTCGGCTTGAAGGAAGCGAAAGACCTTGTTGAAGGTGCGCCGAAACCTGTTAAGGAAGGCGTAAACAAGGAAGAAGCTGCCAAGATTAAAGATGTTCTCGAGAAGGCTGGCGCCAAGGTCGAGCTCAAGTAATCGCGATTCATATCGCGTTTACGGCAATGCGCGCGGGCGTAACGCAAAATTGATGCCAATAAATGGTTTTCAACTTGCGTAACGCCCGTGGTGTGTTAAGGTTCGCCCAAGTTCGAGGATTATTCAATTACCGTGACATCTCATTTTAGTACCTAGCAAGCACAGCAGACAACAGGGCAGGGGTCTACCCGCGTCCTGAAAGTTTATTTTTGGTTGTTTCGATCTTGTAGGAGAGTGGTATGGCCTCCCTGGCTTCCAGTTATGCTCGACCTCGCAAAGTATATTCTAACATTCCACACGCTGCAGAGATCCCTTATCTGATCGAAATTCAGAAAGAGAGCTATAACCAGTTTCTGCAGGCGGATGTTTCCCCTGAAAAACGTATCAACGTCGGCTTGGACGCGGTATTCCGTTCCGTGTTTCCGATCTCCGATTTTGCAGAGACCGCGTCGGTCGAGTACGTCAGCTACTCGTTCGAAGAAGCGAAGTACTCCGTAGACGAATGCCGTCAACGCGGTATGAGCTACGCGGCCCCGCTCAAGGTGGTGATTCGCCTCGTCATCTGGGACGTGGATAAAGAGTCAAACGTCAAGAGCATCCGTGACGTCAAGGAGCAGGAAGTTTACTTTGGTGAAATTCCGCTCATGACCAAAGACGGTACGTTCATCATCAACGGTACTGAGCGCGTTGTTGTATCGCAGTTGCACCGCTCCTCCGGTGTCTTCTTTGACCATGACAAGGGCAAGAACAGCGCCTCTGGGAAGCTGCTCTATACCGCTCGCGTTATTCCTTATCGCGGTAGCTGGTTGGATTTTGAGTTCGACACCAAAGATATTTTGCACGTCCGCATTGACCGTCGCCGAAAAATGCACGCGACGATCTTGCTGAAGGCTCTGGGCTTTACCGATCAGCAGCTGCTCGATCGTTTTTATAAGCAAGAGACTATCGGCATTCAGGAAGGCAAGTTCGTACGTCAGTTGAACTATGATTTGCTGCGCGGGCAACGCGCCTTGAGCGATTTGATAGATCCAGGCACTGGCAAAGTCATCGTCAAGCGCGGCCGTCGTATTTCCGTCGGCGCGATTCGACAAATGCAGCAAGCTGGTCTCGAGCACGTGCTGGTCGATAAGGATGACTTGGTTGGCAAAGTTACTGCCGCTGCGGTTGTCGACAAGAATGGTACCGTAGTCGTTCCGGTCAATACGGATCTGACCTCCGACGATATCAAGGCCATTGTTAAAGCGGGTATTGAAGAATTTCGGATCCTCTTCATTGACGGCGTCAATGCGGACGCGTCTTTCCGCAACACACTTGTCACGGACAAAGTGAGTACGCGTGAAGAGGCTATTCTTGAGATTTACAAACGCTTGCGGCCCGGTGACCCTCCGACTCTTGAGCCGGCAACTGTGCTGTTTGATAATCTGTTTTTCAACCCTGATCGCTATGACTTGAGCGCTGTAGGTCGTATCAAGTTGAATGAGCGCTTGGGTCTTGATCTGCCGATTGAAACACGCACTTTGACCAAAGAAGATATCCTGGCCACTGTCGACTATCTTTTGCAGTTGAAGATCGACAAGGGCGACATCGATGACATCGATCACCTTGGCAATCGACGCGTTCGCGCCGTCGGCGAGCTTCTGGAGAATCAATACCGAATCGGTTTGATTCGTATCGAGCGCGCCATCCGTGAGCGTTTGCAATTGCAGGACGTTGACACCTTGTTGCCGCATGACTTCATCAACAATAAGCCGGCATCGGCCGTGGTGAAGGAGTTCTTCGGCAGTTCGCAGCTTAGTCAGTTTATGGATCAAACGAACCCGCTTTCAGAAGTTACGCACAAGCGCCGATTGTCGGCCCTTGGACCGGGCGGTTTGAGCCGTGAGCGCGCTGGCTTCGAAGTCCGCGACGTTCACCCAACGCACTACGGTCGTATCTGTCCGGTGGAGACGCCGGAAGGTCCAAACATCGGTCTGATCTCGTCTTTGGCGAGCTTTGCGAAAGTTAACCGCTACGGCTTCATTGAGACTCCGTATGTTGACGTGCGTGAAACGGACAAGAGCAAGCAGGTTAAGTATTTCTCCGCATCGGAAGAGCATCAGGACCACGTTATCGCTCAGGCCTCCGACGCGAACGCTGCCCCCGATGATTTGATCTACACCCGCCGTCGTGGTGAGAGTGAGATCGTCCGGGCCGAGGAGGCGGATCTGCGGGACGTGTCGACAAACCAGCTGGTATCTGTCGCCGCATCTCTCGTGCCTTTCTTGCAGAACGACGACGCGAACCGCGCATTGATGGGCGCCAACATGCAGCGGCAAGCTGTGCCGCTGCTGACTAGCCGTGCTCCACTTGTGGGTACGGGCATGGAGCGCACGGTAGCCCGTGACTCTGGTGCGACGGTGGTTGCCCGACGTGACGGTGTGATTGTTTCGGTTGACTCCGAGCGTATCGTCGTCAAGACGGCCGACGAAGGTGGGGATATCACTGACGTAGGTGCGGAAGTTGATATTTACAAACTGATGAAGTTTAAGCGCTCGAACGTTGATACTTGTATCAACCAAAAGCCCATCGCGCATGTGGGCGAGCGTGTTCGTAAGGGCGATATCATCGCCGATGGTTTCGCCACAGAAATGGGCGAGCTGGCTCTGGGTCAGAACGTGGTTGTCGCGTTCATGCCTTGGGGTGGATACAACTTCGAAGACTCGATTTTGATTTCTGAGCGAACAGTTAAAGAGGACTTGTTCACCAGCATTCATATTCAGGAATTCGAGTGTATCTCGCGCGATACAAAGCTGGGTCAGGAAGAGATCACCGCCGATATTCCAAACGTCGGTGAAGAGGCTCTGAAGGATCTGGATGACAGCGGTATCATCCGCATCGGTGCGGAAGTTCGTCCGAATGACCTGCTGGTTGGTAAGATCACGCCGAAAGGCGAGACGCAGCTGACTCCGGAAGAGAAGCTCTTGCGAGCCATCTTCGGTGAGAAGGCCGGCGACGTCCGCGACACATCTTTGCGCGTTCCTCCAGGCGTTGTGGGGACGGTCATAGGCGCGAAAGTGTTTGCCCGTGAAGGCACGGTCAAGGACTCCCGCAGTGTTGAGATTGAAGAGCAAGAAATCTTGGCCATGCGTAAAGACGAAATGGACCGGATCAACATCATTAAGAACTCGGCAGCAGATAAGATTGCTAAGGTCGTAACCGGCCAAGCTCTAGCCTCGGACATTAAGGCGAAAGACGGCACTTTGATCGCAGCTAAGGGGACCGTTCTGACTCAGGATTTCTTGAGCAACCTTGATTATGCCCATTGGGATCGCGTTTCCGTTGGTGACGCTGAGAAAAACAACCTTCTGAACAAGATCGCCGAAAACCTGCGCGAAAAAATCAACCTCATCCGTTTCATGACGGAAGAGCAGGTGAAAAAGATCCGCAAGGGTGATGAATTGCCTCCGGGCGTGATCAAAATGGTTAAGGTTTATGTTGCCATCAAGCGAAAGCTGCAAGTTGGTGACAAGATGGCCGGCCGCCACGGAAACAAGGGTGTCGTATCCCGAATTCTTCCAGAAGAAGACCTGCCATTCTTGGCCAATGGTCGTCCGGTTGACGTGGTTTTGAACCCGCTTGGCGTTCCTTCAAGGATGAACGTCGGACAGATTCTTGAAACCCATTTGGGCTGGGCTGCGAAAGGCATCGGCGAGCGCATCAACTCGATGATCGAAAATGCGGTGCCGCGCTCTGAGCTGGAAAAAGTTCTCCTGGACATCTGGGATACGGAAGAAGTTCGCGCATTCGTCAAATCTTGCACTGATGATCAGTTGAAAGACTATGTTCGTAAGTACAAAGAAGGCGTTCACTTTGCGAACCCCGTGTTCGATGGTGCCACGGAAAAGGACATCACACGCGCTCTTGAGATCGCGGGTTTGGAAGTTGAGGGTCGTACGGATCTTTATGACGGATTGACCGGTGAGAAGTTCGACAACAAAGTGGCCGTTGGTGTCATGTACGTGTTGAAACTCCACCACTTGGTTGACGAGAAGATTCACGCCCGTTCGATTGGTCCATACTCACTCGTGACGCAGCAACCGCTCGGTGGCAAAGCCCAATTCGGTGGTCAGCGTCTCGGAGAAATGGAAGTGTGGGCGATGGAAGCGTACGGCGCAGCGAACTCTCTACAAGAGTTCCTGACTGTGAAGTCTGACGATGTGACGGGTCGTACACGCATGTACGAATCGATCGTCAAGGGTCAGAACCACATGATGCCGGGCTTGCCAGAGAGCTTCAACGTATTGGTGAAAGAACTGCAGAGCTTGGCTCTGGATATTAATCTGATCCGCGAAGACGGCGAGATCAGCTACGACGGACTGCAGCAGGGTTAATCCCTGCTTGTCCCGCGGTGCTTCTGAGTTGCTTGAGTTGACCTTTTGAAATGAGGTTTGAGCTTTGAAAGACTTAATGAATTTTTTCGATAAGCCGACGGATCCGCTAAAATTTAGCGCAATTAAAATTTCCTTGGCTTCGCCTGAGAAGGTTCGCAGCTGGTCTTACGGCGAAGTTAAAAAGCCAGAAACGATCAACTACCGAACGTTCAAGCCTGAGCGTGACGGTTTGTTCTGCGCTAAGATTTTCGGACCTGTGCGTGATTTCGAGTGTATCTGCGGCAAGTACAAGCGCATGAAACACCGCGGCATCGTCTGTGATAAGTGCGGCGTCGAAGTTATTCACTCGAAAGTTCGACGTGAACGTCTGGGCCACATCAACTTGGCGACTCCCGTAGCGCATATTTGGTTTTTGAAGTCTTTGCCTTCGCGTATTGGATCGATCCTTAACATTACTTTGAAAGATGTTGAGCGCATCCTTTATTCTGAAGCCTATGTCGTTCTCGATCCAGGTGACGATACCAAGACCAAGTTGTCCTCTGGCGATGTTTTGAGTGAAGAAGAGTACGACCAATTGCTTCAAAAGCACGGCAACGGCGCGTTTCGCGCGGGTGTCGGCGCAGAGTCGATCCAGGAGTTGCTGTCTAAGCTGCGCGTGGAAGACATTGCTGACGATTTGCGCAAGGGCTTATCAGAAACGAGTTCAGAGCCCATGCGCAAGAAGCTGCAGAAGCGCCTGAAAGTTATCGAAGCATTCAACCATAATGACTCTCGTCCCGAGTGGATGATGTTGACCGTTATTCCTGTGCTGCCTCCGGATTTGCGTCCGTTGGTTCCATTGGACGGTGGTCGATTTGCCACTTCTGACTTGAACGATCTTTATCGCCGCGTCATTAACCGCAACAACCGCTTGCTTCGCCTTATGGAGCTCAATGCTCCTGATATCATCATCCGCAACGAAAAGCGGATGCTGCAGGAGGCCGTAGACGCGCTGTTTGATAACGGCCGTCGCGGTAAGGTTTTCACCGGGCCGAACAAGCGCCCATTGCGCTCCTTGTCGGACATGTTGAAAGGCAAGCAAGGTCGTTTCCGGCAGAACCTTCTCGGTAAGCGCGTCGACTATTCTGGTCGTTCCGTTATCGTCGTAGGCCCGACTTTAAAGCTGCACCAGTGCGGTCTGCCAAAGAAAATGGCGATCGAATTGTTCAAGCCGTTTATTTACAACAAGCTTGAAGAGCATGGCATCGTTTCGACGATCAAGAGTGCTAAGAAGCTCGTCGAGAAAGAGCGCCCTGAAGTTTGGGACATTCTCGAAGAGGTTACCAAAGAGCATCCAGTACTTCTGAACCGCGCGCCGACTCTCCACCGATTGGGCATCCAGGCTTTTGAGCCGGTTCTGATCGAAGGTAAGGCGATTCAGTTGCACCCACTCGTTTGTTTCGCGTTCAACGCGGACTTCGACGGTGACCAGATGGCCGTGCACGTACCTCTTTCTGTCGAAGCACAGATGGAAGCGCGCGTATTGATGATGTCGACCAACAATATCCTCAGCCCGGCGTCAGGGACTCCTGTCATCGTGCCGACGCAGGATATCGTTCTTGGTATCTACTATCTAACAAAAGAAGATATCGAAGCTAAAGGCGCAGGTAAGTCCTTCTCGTCTGTCGAGGAAGTTCGTTGCGCTTACGACCACGGCGGTGTCGGTTTGCAGGCTCCGATTACCTTGCGTTTCCGCGACAAGCGTATCAAGACCACTGTTGGTCGGGCGATTTTGTCTGAGGTTCTCCCATCGGGTGCGTCTTACGACATGATCAACCGCACTATGGGTAAGAAGCAGTTGGCCACTCTGGTCAACCAGGTGTTCCGCCACTTTGGGCCTAAGGCTACCGTACTCGTTGCCGACGCCTTGCGATCCATGGGTTATCGCATGTCGACGAAGGCAGGTCTGTCCATTTCGATTCACGACATGGTTGTTCCCCAGTCGAAAAAGAAGTTCTTGGATGAGGCTTACGAGGAAGTGAAGCGCATCAAAGAACAGTATTCTGAAGGTCTCTTGACTGAGGGTGAGCGCTACAACAAGGTTGTCGATATTTGGGCGAAAGTTACGGAGAACATCGCAGAAGAGATGTTCAAGAACATCGCCAAGAAGACGGCTACTGACCACGAAGGAAAAGTGCACGAAGTTCCGAGCAGCAACTCGATCTTCATGATGGCCGACTCGGGCGCGCGGGGTTCGACGCAGCAGATTCGCCAGTTGGCCGGTATGCGCGGTCTGATGGCTAAGCCTTCTGGGGAAATCATCGAGACCCCGATTACGTCCAACTTCCGCGAAGGTCTGTCCGTTCTTGAGTACTTCACCTCGACGCACGGCGCCCGTAAGGGTCTGGCGGATACGGCGTTGAAGACGGCAAGTTCGGGATACCTAACTCGCCGCTTGGTGGACGTGGCGCAAGATGCAGTTATCTCTGAGCCTGATTGCGGCACACGCAGGGGGCAAGAGATTCGTCCGATTCGTGAAGGCGCAGACATTAAGGAATCTCTGGGTGAGCGCGTTCTGGGCCGTACGGTTGCTGAAGACATCAAGAATCCGAAGACTGGCGACGTTATCGCGCGCGTCGGTCAATTGGTCGACGAAGATTTGGCGAAGCAAATCGACGAGGCATCGGTCGAAGCAGCACGCATCCGCTCTGTGCTGATGTGTGTAGCGCAGCGCGGAGTCTGTGGTGCTTGTTACGGTCGCGATTTGGCCTCCGGCCGTATGATTAACATCGGTGAAGCTGTCGGTGTTATCGCTGCCCAGTCCATCGGCGAGCCGGGTACTCAGTTGACCATGCGTACCTTCCACTTCGGTGGAACTGTGACGCACAAAGTCGAAAAGAACACGGTCGAGTCGAACTTTACCGGTACGGTTAAGTATCGCAATATCCGCTTCTTGAAGAATCGCGAAGGCAAGATCGTGGTCTTGACCCGAAACGGTGAACTGGAAGTTATCAATCAAGAGGGAAAGGTTGCTGAGACCTACCCGGTGGCTTACGGTTCAACTCTGATGGTTGACGATGGTGCTTCCGTTGACGCCGGTCACACTCTAGGCGAGTGGGATCCGTTCGCGGTTTCGATCATCGCCGAAGTTCCTGGTACCGTGCGCTATGTTGACTTGGTCGAAGGCCGCTCTTTGGAAGAGCGCGTGGATGAAGTGACCTTCTTGACTCGTAAAGTGGTCACCGAGTCGAAGGGTGTTGACCTGAAGCCGGCGATCGAGATCGTGGATGCCTCGGGCAACGTGGCCGTCGCCGAGGGCAAGAAAGCTCACTACTCGTTGCCAGTGGCCGCGATTCTCTTTGTCGACGATGCTCTGGATATTCAGCCGGGCGACGTCATCGCAAAGATTCCGCGCGAAACGACCAAGACCAAGGACATCACCGGTGGTCTACCCCGTGTTGCGGAGCTTTTCGAAGCCCGTAAGCCGAAGGATGTGGCGATCATCGCCGACCGCGATGGTACAGTTTCGTTCGGTGCTGATACTAAGGGCAAGCGTAAGGTCGTCGTTACTGACGAAGAAAACAATACGTCTGAGTACCTCATTCCAAAAGGCCGCCACGTCGTGGTCACGGAAGGTGACTTCGTACGCAAGGGTGAGTCGGTGGTTGATGGTCAGCTGAACCCGCACGACATCTTGGCTGTCTTGGGCGAAGGCGAACTGGCTCGTTACTTGGTTGACGAGATTCAGGAAGTTTACCGTCTGCAAGGCGTTAAGATTAACGATAAGCACATCGAAGTGATCGTGCGTCAGATGGTTCGTCGCGTGAAGGTTCTCGACGCTGGTGATTCTCGCTTCTTGCCAGGCGAGCAAGTGGAGCGCGCGGAAGTCGATGAAACCAACGTCAAGTTGATGAACGACAACATGCGGCCAGCAACTTACGAACTGCAGCTCTTGGGTATCACCAAGGCATCGTTGTCCACCGAGAGCTTTATTTCGGCGGCATCGTTCCAGGAGACGACCAAGGTTCTGACAGAAGCGGCGTTGCAAAGCAAAGTCGATCATTTACGCGGTCTGAAAGAAAACGTGATCATGGGGCGCTTGATTCCTGCGGGAACGGGAAGCTACGCATATCGCGATTTGAAATGCGAGCTGCGTAAACACGACGAGCCGAAGCCGGCAGCTGCGGCGACGGGGACGTTTGCGGCGGCTAGTGCTCCGTAAGGGGCTATAAGCGTAGATGATTTTGTCTGTTTCTGGGCGTGCTGTGCTGAGTCGCCCAGAGCAGAGTAAAAGGTTGATTTCAATAGGGCGGTCTGATAGTCATACTTGCTCTTTTGAAGGTAGGACAAACGAGGATTGGAATAGAATGCCTACGATTAATCAGTTTATTCGCTCAGGTCGAACTCGACAGGTCAATAAGACCAAGTCTCCCGCTCTGCGCAGCTGCCCACAACGTCGTGGAGTTTGCGTACGCGTTTATACGACAACCCCTAAGAAACCGAACTCGGCGCTTCGTAAAGTGGCTCGTGTTCGTTTAACAAACGGTGTTGAAGTAACCTCGTACATCGGCGGAGAAGGCCATAACCTGCAAGAGCATAGTGTGGTTCTTGTGCGGGGCGGCAGGGTAAAAGACCTTCCGGGTGTTCGTTATCACATCGTACGTGGGTCGCTGGATACTTCGGGCGTAACGGCTCGTCGTCGAGGCCGAAGCAAGTACGGCGCAAAGAAACCAAAAGGCTAGATTAGGGAGCGATTGATATATGCCAAGACGTCGTGAGGTGCAGCCTCGTATAGTGCTGCCAGATCCAAAGTACAAAGAAGTTGTTATTACCAAATTCATGAACTCCATGATGAAGCACGGCAAAAAGTCCGCTGCTGAGAAGGCGTTTTACGGCGCTCTCGACATCATCTCGGACAAAGGTCAGGAGCCGGTTGAGATTTTCAAGAAGGCTCTTGATAACGTCAAACCGGTCCTCGAAGTTAAATCCCGCCGCGTAGGTGGTTCTAACTACCAGGTTCCTGTTGAAGTCCGTCCCGAGCGTCGTCAGGCACTGGCGATGCGCTGGTTGATCGAATTCGCACGCAGCCGTGGTGGCCGTAGCATGCGTGAGCGATTAGCCGCAGAGCTGATGGATGCAGCAGCTAACCGTGGTGGAGCTATCAAGCGTCGTGAAGACGTGCACAAGATGGCTGATGCGAACAAAGCGTTTGCTCACTACCGGTGGTAAGAGATTTGTAGTCATGTTAAAAGCTTCCCGTTGGGAAGCTTTTTTTTTGCCATGTTCCCCCATATTCTCGCTGTAAGTGGCGAGGTCGTGGCGCGGATGCGAGGATCCCACTCCCGTAAAATCAAGTGACGAGATTTATGTCCAAGAAAACACCACTGGAAGCCTTTCGTAATATTGGCATCATGGCCCACATTGACGCGGGCAAAACGACGACCACTGAGCGCATTCTCTTTTACACCGGCAAGATCCATAAAATTGGTGAAGTGCACGAAGGCACCGCGACTACAGACTACATGATTCAGGAGCAGGAGCGGGGTATTACGATTACCTCGGCGGCCGTTACCTGCTATTGGCGCGATCACGTCATCAACATCATCGATACGCCCGGGCATGTGGACTTTACAGTCGAAGTCGAGCGCTCGCTGCGCGTGCTCGATGGTGCCGTTGCTGTTTTTGATGGTGTGCATGGAGTAGAGCCGCAATCCGAGACGGTTTGGCGGCAGGCCGATAAGTACAAAGTGGCGCGTTTGGCATTTGTGAATAAGCTCGATCGCGTGGGTGCAAGTTTTCAAGATTCGGTGCAGTCCTTGCGTGATCGTTTGGCGGCAAACGTGGTGCCCTTTCAGCTGCCGATTGGCGAGGAAGATCAATTTCGCGGGATGGTCGACTTATTAACGATGAAGGCCTTTTTGTATCCGGAAGACGGAACGCAGGGTACCCACTATGATGTTGCCGAAATTCCAGCCGAGCTCGCGGATGATGCCCAGTTGGCGCGCGAATCGTTGATTGAGGCCGTAGTTGAGTATGACGACATCGCCATGGAAAAGTTTTTGGACGGCAAGGAACTCACTGTCGATGAGATTCGTGCTGCTGCCCGTAAGGCTACGATCGGTCTGCATGTGGTGCCAGCTTTTTGCGGCAGCGCCTTCAAGAATAAGGGCATTCAGCCGCTCTTAGATGCGGTCGTCCATTACCTGCCATCGCCTTTGGACTTGTCGGAGGTAACCGGGCTTTCTGCCGATGACGAAGAGCGTCCCCTGACTCGCGAGAGGAAGGCGGATGCACCATTTGCGGCGTTGGCCTTCAAGATCGTCAGCGATCCATACGTTGGACAGTTGACCTTTATGCGGGTTTACTCGGGTACGGTCACGTCTGGTGAAACTCTGCTGAACACCCGACTGAATAAGCGCGAGCGCATTGCCAAGATCATGCGCATGAACGCCAATCAGCGCGAGGAGATCGCCGAAGCCTCTGCCGGTGATATTGTCGGTATCGTGGGCTTGAAGCTGGTCGCTACCGGTGACACCTATTCGGACATGAAGCATCCCATTCGACTTGAGTCCGTCGTCTTTCCAGAACCAGTCATTTCCATCGCCATCGAGCCAAAGAGTCAAGCTGATCTCGAGAAGCTGATGAAGGCACTGGAACGTCTGGAGAATGAAGATCCATCATTTCGAGTGAAGCTCGATTCGGAGACGGGCCAGACGCTGATTAGCGGCATGGGTGAGTTGCATCTTGAGATCATCACCGATCGCTTGTTGCGTGAGTTTCGCGTCGGCGCCAACGTGGGCAAGCCTCAAGTTTCTTATCGGGAAACTCTTGGCGGCAGCGTGACTGTGCAGAAAGCCTTTGAGCGGGAAACTGAGAAATTGCGCCAATTCGCGGACGTAACGATCACAGCTGAGCCTGCGGGCACCGGCCCGCTCGTATTTGAAAGCAAGGTGCCGCCGACCATGCTCATGCCGGCGCAGGTTGCCGCCGTCAAGCGTGGGCTGGAAGAGGGAATGCAGGCGGGTGCTATCGCGGGATATCCGGTCATTGGTGTCAAGGTGACGCTGAAGAGTGGACGATTCTTGCCTGAGGCGCCGGATGAAAATGCCTTCAAGATTGCTGCCGCCATGGCTCTGCGCGAGGCATTGCAAAAGAGTGGTCCACTTCTGCTAGAGCCGATCATGAAAATCGAAGTGCTGGTGCCCGAGGATTACCTTTCAAATGTGATTATGGATTTGAATAGTCGGCGCGCAAAAGTGATGGGCATTAACATGCGTGGCCATTTGCAAGCCGTCGAGGCCACGGCTCCACTGTCGCAGATGTTCGGATATTCGACACATCTGCGTTCGATCAGCCAAGGTCGCGCCAATTATTCCATGCAGTTTGAAACTTACGAACAAGTCCCCGATGCAGTTTTGAAGCAGATGACGGGCGGATATTAGCAAGGAGACGTGACCATGGCTGAGTGGTTGGAAGAGGGCGAAAAGCTCCCAAAGATTGTGATGGAAGACGATGCCGGCAATTCCGTCGATTTGGCGGATCACAAGGGCAGCTACGTGGTGCTTTATTTTTATCCACGCGATAACACGCCAGGCTGCACCCGCGAAGCCTGTGAGTTTCGCGATCATCAAAACAAACTCAAGCGCGCTGGCGCCGTAGTATTCGGTGTCAGCCCCGACAGCGCTGCGAGTCATCAGAAGTTTCGCGACAAGTTTGAATTGAATTTCCCCCTGCTGGTGGACAATGACCACAAAGTCGCGGAGAAGCTAGGCGTTTGGCGGGAAAAGACTTTGTACGGCAAAAAATCCATGGGCATTCAGCGCTCGACCTTCCTGATTGGCCCGGATGGCAAAGTCGTAAAACTCTGGAAGAAGGTCAGTGTTGATGGGCATGCCGAGGCCGTTCTGGCCGCACTGAAGGCTCATTCTGGCAAAGTTGCCAAGTAAAACGGCCGATACCAAACCCGTGTCATCCCAGCTTGAAACTGCTTTGGACGCGGGCTTTCAGTGACCTTGTTTCGTCAGGCATTGCATGTTCTCGGCAGGCGCCCCTTTTATTGGATCAGCGTCGGCATTGTCGCGTCCATCCTGATATCGACTGCTGAGCTGGGTGTGGCCCTTCTGCTGCAGTCGTTCTTTATCGAGCTTGGGCTCCTACCAGCCAGTGCGGCGACAGAAGGTCAGTTTGCGGCGCTTCGATTCTCGCCCTCGATACTTGCGATTATTCTCATCGGCTTAGCTGTGCTCCGAAGCGTTGGTGCGTTCCTGGTCCACATGGCGCGCGTCAATACGCACCAATTGACGGTTGCCCGCCTGCGTCTGTCTTCCCTGCGTCGTTTGCTATTTGCGGATGGTGGGCGATATCCACGCGCTACGGAAATTCAGTTACAGTTCGGTGAGCTGTTTCCTAAAGCGGGTCAGTTCGTTGGCCACATGATTTCGACGCTCAGCAGTGCCGTGCAGGTTTTGCTGCTTTTTGTCGTGATGTTTTATGTTGAATGGCGGGGAGCCATGGTTGGTACCCTTGGCGTCTGCATGATGGGGTGGGTGATTTCCCAATGGAACCGTAAATTGCGGCAAGTCGCTGCCGATGTTCCGGTGGAGCAGAACCATATTCAGGCGACCCTTGAGCGAGTGACCCACAATTGGTTGCTGGTGAAATCGTTGCGGACGGAGAAACTGGAATTCGATGGTCTTCTGAATAACGTTTTGCGCTATGCAGCGAGCAACATTCGAGCGAATGCCTATGGAGGCGTCTCTGGAGTGTTGCCACCCGTGGGTGGCGTGACACTGCTGGTGGGTATCGCGGCCGCTGGTTTAACCGTTTGGGGGACGACCGGCGCTGATCTGCTGACGTTTCTTTACCTTTTTTTGCGCTTTACGCAGACTTTGGGTAGTTTCGCGAGCGACTTGGGGTGGACGCAGACCCACTGGCCTCAATTCCGCCAGGCATTCATGGGGACTCGCCGCGAGGCGCGCACATTGTTTGCAGAAGCCGACAGTCATTTGCGCCGTGTTTCGCCGCTCGGCACATTTCATAGTGGCGCGCCGTTTCAGGCTGCTGAGCGGCAGCGGTTAGCGGAGCTATCGCCGCCGGCCTTAGCGTTGGACGGAGTTCAATATACCTACGATGGAGCGGATCGCCCGTCGATTTCCAGTATCACTTTTCGCGTCGCGGCGGGCACCCAGTTCGGCATCATTGGTCGCAGCGGATCCGGCAAGTCCACGCTGTTGGGCCTCATCTTGGGCGTTTATAAGGCCGAGTCCGGATCGGTGTTGGTGAGTGGAAAGGATGCTGCCGAATACTTTGCCGGCAATGAAGTTCGTGTTGGTTATGTAGGTGCCGACCCTTTTATTTTTGCCGGCAGCATTCGCGATAATTTGACCTATGGCCTGCCATGGACCGCTAGCGATACGGATTGCTGTCGTGCTCTGACCGATGCCCGGCTGATTGAGTTCGCCAATCCAGGGCGCCTATCCCATGTGGTGCGCGAGGGCGGAGAGGGGCTGTCCGCAGGACAGAAGCAGCGACTCGCGTTGGCACGCGCCTTTTTGTGCCAGCCGAATCTTCTGGTGCTGGACGAGGCATCTGCCAATATTGATGACCAGACCGAACAAGAAATCGCTGAGGTGGTGCAAAAGCTGAAAGGCAAGACGACGATCATCATCGTGTCACATCGCCCGGGCATACTTCGTTATGCCGATCGGGTCTTGCAGTTGAAGGACGGACAAGCACAGGAAGTGCGGACGCATAGAGATGCCGCGGCCTCGTGACAAAAAAACAGATCCTTTAACTATCTTAAATATTTAAATAAAAGGAGCCCCCTCAAAGATTTTCGCGAAATTGCCGATAGGAACTTGGATTTACGTATTTTCAACGAATGTGGTTGGGGGGCGCGTGGCGCAGTTTCGGTGGAACCATTTTGGCCAAGTGACCCTTTTGGGTGGACTGTTGCTGGGTTGTAACATCAAGCCGAGCAAAGAGGCCGGCCAACTTACAAGAGACATGCAGCGCTATAATGCCTGCGCCGATGCGGCGAAAGTGGCCGAATCCAGCGGCGCTTCAACTTCCTTGAAACTGCAAGATGCATCGGTCGTTTACGATCCTGACATCAAAGCTATCATGGAAGCTAATTGCACCAACTGTCATAGCCGGGCTGCCGCCAACGAAGTACGCCAGGCGCCGAACCTGGATACCTATGCCGCCGTCTATCTGGCTTCAGAGGCATCTCTGGTACGCATGGAGGCTGGAACTATGCCCCCAGCAGGTTCGCCAGCGCCATCAACAGAGAACATTGGTAAATTTCGCCAATGGATCGAAGGCGGGCATTTGGTAGATCGTCCCGAAGATCGCATTAGTTCCACCGACCCCGTAACCTATCACCAAGACATTGCTCCGTACTTGGCAGCGCAGTGTACCTCTTGTCATGCTGCGGGAGCCACGTCGCCGGATCTGAGTACCTATGGTGCAGCGAAAGAAGTTGCCGAGTCTAGTTGGGAGCAAATTTCCACCGGCCTAATGCCGCCAGGTGCTCCATCGTCCGATGCGGAAAAAAATAAGTTCAAGGCTTGGCTCGATGGTGGTTTAGCCGAGGGAACTCCTCCGGCGAATCTTGATCAGGAGCTAGCACCCGTCGACTGTCCATAAACTTGCCCTAATTCCTGCAAATGTATAGGCTCTCGTGAATACGGGAGCTATCGCATGCAACTTGATTTTGAAAAATGGCACGGCTGTAAAAATGACTTCATTATCGTTTGGGTCAATCCCACCCAGGATGACGTGGTCGAAAGCTTGAAACGACGCGCGGTGGATCTCTGTCGACGTGACGGCAGTAGCGTCGGAGCCGACGGCGTCATTATTTTGCATCGACCAACCCACAACGCACTGACAGCCGATCGCTTGACCATCATCAATTCGGATGGGTCGATCGCCAAAACTTGCGGCAACGGTATTCGCTGCGCCGCCCAATCTGTCCTGGTCCGACAGCGCGCCGAGGGCAGCAGCTGGGATGTGCAAGAGGGCGTGACCTTTCGCCTGGGTGATCGCGATGTGGATTGTCGCTATCTCGGTGTCCGCGATCTGGCCAAATCCACCGAGTTGCCATACGTTGCGGTTGATATGGGGCTGACAAAGGTCAATGGCGACTCGGGGTTTCATGCACACGCCGTCGCCGCAGTCCGTGAATTGGGTAAGACCGTGGCTTGGCTGGGCAAGGCCAGCGACATCGGTTCCTGTCATATCGGCAATCAGCACATCGTTATCTATCTGGACGAGGCGCCAACGCGGGAGCAGCTTTTGGAAGTTGGGCCGTGCCTGCAAACATCCGCCCATTGGGACGGCATCAACGTCCATTTAGCGGCATCCGTTGCCTTGGATGCCAAGCAAGCGGCCGCAATTGGGCGCTATCTTGGATCGGCGCCGGCGGAACACTATGTGGCGCGTTCATGGGAGCGGGGCGCTGGTGAAACCAACGCTTGCGGTTCGGGGGCAAGTGCCATCGCCGCCTGTCAGTTGGAGTCCGGGCTGGCTGAGTATGACAGTTGGGTTGGGGTCAGCATGCCGGGTGGTAAGCTGGCCGTTAAGCAGGCTAGCGCCGAAGATCCGGCCCAGTTAGCAGGGCCGGCGGTGCTGGCATTCACCGGTGTGTTGCGCTTTTGAGAGCGTGAGCCTGTAACCTCTAATTGCCGAGGATGATCGTCTGCCCAGAGGCGGAGCCCTCGATGGCGCGGCCATCCGCAGTCTTGAGCGCAAAGCGAAGGCTCACTGTGCCGCCCTCGGCCTGCCAGTTGCTGGGCACCTTCACCATCTGGACTTCTCCCGTCATGGGGGCGTTGTTGATCCCGTCGCCAATGGTCACGGAGCAGCAGCCCAATGGACTGTCGGCCTGTCCTGAAGTGTTCTGCAACGCCTGATACTTGGTGTTGGCAGCGGGAAACTCCTGGTTGCTGTTGATGAAGATCTTAGTGCCCTGCGCCCCATTCCCAGAGGGTACTAGACTTATGGTCACACCGTTTGTGCGAACGGCTGCCACCATGCTTTCGATGGATAGTCCGGCGAACTCATTGCGCGTGACACGGACTTGACCTGTTCCCGGCACGGTCTGATCGTCTGCGCTGGAATTGCATCCGATCATAGTTACCGTCACCAACAAGGTTAATGCCGAAATGCGGAAGGATGAGTTGCACTTGGATTTGTAGTTCATTTGGAAATTCCCTTTCCTGTGTTTTTTGACTGCAGGGAAGGCCATGCAATCTGGTTGTCAGCGATTTGCCGCAGAAATCTCTAGAAATTTCCATGCGACCGAGAATTTTGACCTGTGGGTGATGGGATACAAATGCCATTTGCACGAAAAAATGTGCAGTATCTTAAGATAGATGAGGGCGTACGATCTTTGATAGTTGAAATCCGTGCCTCCCTACCGGCGACGTTGCAAAATACTTCTTTTATGATCGATGGTTAGAGGGTGGTGCCACGTCCAGTTCCTGCCCTCCTTTCGACATCCTAGGGCCCATAGAACCACAGATGTCACTGGTATTTTGCTCATCGATCGTCGATCTTGTCATTATCGATCGGGCCGTGGAGGGTATCTGGAATTACAGCCGCAAATGCGAGTTTTGCCCAGCGGGCACTTAGCGATGGGCGAGCCGACGTCGGCATCCACTCAGCCGACATTGGCGACGTTGATCTCTTGGTCATGCGCAGCGCCCAAACGCGGTGAGGATCCAGCACTAACCTATTGGCGCGAATTCGGTTCGGCTTTCATGCGTAGCTTTGCTCAGCATGTAGACGTCGATCCCTTTGCCATTCCCGAGCTGTCGGCCCTTGAGGCGGTCCGCTGGTTCGATCGCGCACCGCCCATGTCTGGGGGCGAGTATCTCGACGCCGAGGTTGTGCAGCGACTCTGGAGCGAAGCGGCAGAAGAATTGGCGGATCGGGTTGCTAAAAGTGGCCTGAGCGCCCGCGCCTACTTGGAGCGGGACTTTCCGGATTGGGCGGACGTTGGGCGCGTGCATTTTCATGTGGCCGAGAGTAAGAATCCAGAGCGGGCGCCGTTTGCCTTTTTAGCGACCTATACGGTGCGGGTTCCGGGCAAGGCTAGGCTGCAGCATCGCCCCCTCGGATTAGCATTGCGCGACTCTATCGAGGCCGGGGATCGCACGCAGCTCATGGCACTGCTGCGACCGATTGAGCGCGCTGCGGCCGATAGTGATTTTTTGAGCGATGGGTTGGCCACACAGAGCCTCTTTCGTCCCATCTATCTTTCTCCTAGCGAAGCACTCTCTCTGTTGAACCAAGCTCCGTCGTTCGCCCGCGCCGGCATCGTATTTAAGACCCCCGACTGGTGGAAGGGGCGGCGGCCTCCGCGGGCCAAAGTTTCGGTGACCGTGGGCCAGAGCAAGGCCCCAAGCCATGTGGGGTTATCGGGTCTCGTGGATTTTGACGTGGCCGTTGCGGTTGGGGATGAGCAGCTGAGTCCGGAGGAGTTGCAGGAGCTTCTGGCGCAAGGTTCAGGACTGGCGAAGTTGCGTGGGCGTTGGGTCGAAGTCGATCAAAAGCGCTTGCAGTCCTTGATGGAGCGGTGGGATGCAGCGCGGCGTTTGGCGGGCGCGGAGGGAATCACTCTCGGCGAGGCATTGCGGCTATTGGCTCGTTTTGCAGGAAAGCCTGGGGACGCGGCCGAGGACGAAGTGATTGAGGATGACTTCGCCAGCGCCGACTGGTGCGATGTTGTTGCAGGCAAAGAGCTGTCGGCACTGCTGGCTCAATTGCGGCAGCCGGATGGAGACTTGGCGGTCGCTGATCGAGAGATGCTTCAATCGCGATTGAAAGCCCAATTGCGCCCTTATCAGTGGGTTGGGGTGCGCTGGCTGCGACTGCTGCAAGGTCTCGGTCTAGGTGGTTGTCTGGCGGATGATATGGGCCTGGGCAAGACGCTACAAATCATAGCCTTGCTGACGCTGGTAACTGGCGATGTCTCGGACGATTCCGCGTCGACTCCAGGGGTAACTCCCGAGCAGACACCGGCACTGCTGGTGGTGCCTGCGTCGCTGATGGGGAACTGGCGCGCCGAGCTGCAGAGATTCGCACCGCATCTGCGAGTGGGCTTTTTGCATCCATCCGTGGTGGACGGAGCCTCGCTTCGACAGCGGCCTACGGATTTGGCGCGGCACGATGTCCTGATCACAACTTACAGCATGGTGAATCGTCTGACATGGATGCGCGATGTGCGCTGGCGCCTGGTCGTGGCGGACGAGGCGCAGGCTATCAAGAATCCGGGCACCCAACAGTCGCGGAACGTGCGAGCGTTGCAGGGCACTGCAAAATTTGCCATGACTGGAACACCGGTTGAAAACAAGCTTGCGGATCTCTGGGCCATTTTCGATTTCTCTTGTCCCGGCCTTTTAGGTAACCGGCGGCAGTACGAGGGGGCTGTCGAGGCCATGGCCGAGGGACAGACGCCGGATTATGGGCCTCTTCGGCAGCTCATATCGCCCTATCTCTTGCGTCGCAAGAAGACGGATAAGTCGGTGATTAACGATCTGCCGGAAAAAATCGAAATGCCAGTTCTTTGTCCGCTGACGAAAGAGCAAGCCAAGCTGTATCAACAAGAGGTCGATGAACTGGCCGCGGCCTTGGCCGAGTCCGAGGGCGGTATGCAGCGTCGCGGTTTAGTCTTGAAGTACATCGGCCGCTTCAAACAAATTTGCAATCACCCGTCCCAGTTCCATCAAGATGGTGATTACGACCCGGCGCACAGTGGCAAGATGCAGCGCCTCGGCGAGATCGTCGAAACCATCGCTGCGCGGCAAGAGAAGGTGCTGGTTTTCACCCAGTTTCGCGAGTTGACGGATATTCTCGCGCACTTTCTGGCTCAGGCCTTTGGTCGGCCAGGATTGGTCATTCATGGCACCGTACCGGTAAAAAGGCGCCAGGGACTGGTCGAACAGTTTCAGCAAGAGGATGGCCCACCGTTTTTTGTTCTGTCGCTTAAGGCGGGGGGCAGCGGACTCAATCTGACTCAGGCCTGTCATGTGGTGCATTTTGATCGCTGGTGGAATCCAGCAGTTGAGAACCAAGCGACCGACCGGGCGTTTCGTATCGGACAAAAGCGCAGCGTCATGGTGCATAAGTTGATTTCTCAGGGCACGATCGAGGAAAAGATTGATCTTATGATTGCCAGTAAGCGGCAACTGGCGGATGCGGTCATTGAGTCTGGGGCAGAAGTGAATCTGACGGAGCTGAGTGATGACGAAATTATGTCGCTCGTCCGATTGGATATATCTCAGTTTGCAGATTCCTAGTGGTGAGCAAGTGAGCGATTACGAATATGACTACGATGATGATGGCAGCAACTGGCGGGTGGAACGCAGCGTAACCGCTTGTGAGCAGCGTAGCCGCGCATCCAAGGCTGTCGCTAAACTGCAGAAAGAGGGCTACCTTTTGGAGCCGGTACGCAGTGCCGGCCCAACGCTGGTCCACAATTTTTGGGGCCGCGCTTGGTGCGACCATCTCGAAACCTATCGAGACTTCGACTATCGCCTAGAGCGCGGTCGCTCCTATCTGCGCAGCGGTGCGGTGGTGGACCTCAAGATCACGCCGGGCCGAGTCACCGCTTTGGTACAGGGAACACGGCTCTATGAGCTGAGCATTGCCATTGAGACGCTGGCACCAGAGTACTGGCGCATATTTGTCGAGCGAGTGGCTGGGCAGGTGGATTCGGTGGGATCCCTGCTCGAGGGTGAGTTGCCCAAGTCAGTCTTGAGCGCCATCGTTGACCCCGTCAGAGGGCTTTTTCCCACCGGCGACCAAATCAAGTTTTCTTGCAATTGTCTCGACATTGCACGCATGTGCAAGCACGTGGCGGCGGCGCTGTATGGCGTCGGGCTGCGACTTGATGAGCATCCAGATTTATTCTTTATTCTACGATCGGTGGACGCGAATGACTTGTTGCGCCGATCCACGGAGAGGTTGATCCCCGTGGAGGCGCATGCGGCATCGGAATGGAACAAGGCAGAGCTGGAAGAGCTCTTCGGAATCGATCTTCTAACTTAGCGCGCTTTGACAGTTCTAGCTCGGCGGACCATCGCTAAACGTACGCGCGAGAAAACTGGAATCCTTCTGCCTTCAGCCAGGAAGGACCACGTCGCGGACAGCGCGATTCCGCCCAACACGCCAAATAGCAAGTCGATGAAAACCACCATCGCCATGGTCGTCGCGCCCACGATGAACGGTTGGTAACCTTGTCGCGCCAGAGCTGCAAAGTACTTCAGATTCAGCAGTTTCCAGCCGGTAAGAACTAGGATGGCCGCCAACGCCGTCATCGGGATCGTTGCCAGAGCTGACGCGAAGAATGCCAACATGACCAACACCCAAGCGCCGTGCAGGATCGTTGCCATTCGCGTTTGTGCACCTGCATGCACGCTCGCAGCGCTGCGCACAATCACACCGGTAATGGGCAGAGCCGTAACCATGCCGCACACGACGTTACCTAGTCCCTGCGCCGAGAGTTCTCGGTCGTAGTTGACGGTAGCCGAGGCACGTAGTTGGGTCACAGCGGACGCGCACAACATAGATTCGATGCTGGCGATGATGGCCAGCTCGATGCCGTGCATCCAATAGGTGCCGTTTGTGAGAAACGCCAAGATGTTGCCGCCTTGCCAACTGACTGCATCACTGATGGATGCTGGCAGAGAAACGCGTGGCACGGCCGTAAAAAAGAGGTACGAGGCTCCGATAGCGGCCAGCGTTACGACCAATGCAGCCGGAACGATGCTCGCTAATCGAGGGCTCAACTTAGGCCATAGGGTCAGGCCCAGCATGCAGAGAATTCCCAGAATTCCTGTCGACATCAGAGTCCAGTTTGCCGAGAGCACGCCCGATGCAGCGAGAGTGCTGGGAATGTTCATCAGATTCATCAGGGCACTGCTGCCGCTGGCCTGACCAAAAAGTACGTGAAACTGCGATAGCATGATGATGAAGCCAATACCGGCCAACATGCCATGCACGACTTCTGGCGCCACACGCTTTGCCATGCGGCCGAGACCGGCAAAACCGGCCACGACTTGCACCAAGCCGGCAATTAGAGTCGCTGCTGCCAGTCCTTGAAAGCCTGTTTGCTGGACGATGTTGTAGACGACGACCACGAGACCGGCGGCGGCGCCGCTGACCTGCAGTGGAGCGCCAGCAATCATCCCGACGAGAAGACCGCCGATGATACTGGAAACAAGACCTGCTGCCGGTGGCATGCCAGATGCCATGGCGATTCCAAGACCCAGCGGCAAGGCGACCAAAAATGCCACAATCGAAGCCTTGAAGTCTGCGCCGAGGTGTTTCGATGAGAAATTTAACATGGCTACTTTGCCTCCTCAGCCGTGGTGCTGCGTGTCTTTAGTTGTGGGCGCATGCGACGCCACAGAGTGCGAGCTCCACCTGCCCTTGCGCGCTGAATCGGCGAGACACCATTGGCGCGAACGGAGTGGAACTCGTGCGTTTCGTGATCGTAGGTAAAGATGTCAGCTTGCTCGACGTGGTACATCCAACCGTGAATGCGGATGCGTCCCTCGCGCCAGGCTTTGGCGACGAATTCATGGCTGACGAGCTGCTCAATTTGAACCAGTACATTTTCCTCGGCCGCAGCATTGACGCGGGCTCGTCCTTCGAGGTGTTGGTAGGACTCGTCGATGATGGTGCGAGTGCGATCTGCATGTTGCAGCCACGGGCCCACATGCGTCATGCCGGGCGCGCCGCCGCCGATGACCGCTTTCATAGCGCCGCAGTCGGTGTGACCGCAAACGACCACATCTTGCACCTTCAATGCCTCGATGGCGAATTCGATGCTGGCCAATTCACCCGAGCCGCAGGTCAGTGGACCTGGGATGAGATTTCCAGCGTTACGAACGATAAAGAGATCGCCCGGATCTGCTTGCAAGACCAAGGTGGGGTCAATGCGTGAGTCCGAGCAGGTGATCAATAGGACGCCGGGGGCTTGGCCAGTGGCCAAACGCTTAAAAAGATCTTGGTGCTTGGTGAAAACCGACGAATGAAATTTATGGATGCCCGATACGAGTTTTTGCATTTTGAGTGTCCTGATGATGGTGGTGTCCTGTGCTGCGCGGTGAGAAACTCCCCGTCCGCATCGCGTTCAGGTTGCACCGAATATTCAATGTCATACGTGATTGTTCTCGATAGGGAGTCAGGGGTCCCTAAGAGATCAGGTGGCCACCAAAACCGTTGTGACGGGTGCGGGACGTGCGGGTGCGAATCAAGTCCTGCGCAAATCGGCAGGGCTCGAATGAAGGTAAGGCGAGTTGCTCAGAGGCCTGCTGGCTTGGACGGGCGACTTGCAACGACAGCCCGCGTTTACCGGCAGACCGGTTGCGTCGCGGCAAAATCTTTTTCTTGTGTCGATGTTTCTCGGAAGAGCTGGTGATGGAGGTAGGCGAGATCGGCTCTTCATCGACGCAAATGATATCGCTCGTCGAAACGTCATTCGTCGCGCCAAGGTGACTGGTCGCTGCCGCATGTAGGCGCTCGGCCAGACCAAATTCCATAGCTTGCGCAGGAATGCAGATGCCAAGACTGATAGGCAGGAGGGCCAGCCAGTAGGCAAATCGTCTGGGCAATTTTTGAAATGAACGCGTCACTTCGACGGATCCTTGGTAAATTGAATGGGAGAGACTTTAAGCGATGACACCTATACATTACAATAAAAAATCGAAAATCCGTAATCGTTATATTAAACTTTTATTAATCGTTGATGAAAGCGCCGCTCTTATGCAGAGTCCAAAACGAGGGCTGATATAGTGCAAATTACCCATGATACCGGCGCATTAGCGACAAAACGACGCGGTTGGCTGGTTCTTGCCTTTCTATCCGGCAATGTGAATGCCGGGGGGTTTTTGACTTGCCACCAGTTTGTGACCCATGTCACTGGATTTGCTACATTTTTTGGGCTTGATCTGGCGCGTGGGAACCTGGCTTCGGCGGTCGGAATGCTAACCGTTCCCCTCGTATTTCTCCTGGGAGCAGTCATTTCTGGATATTTGGTGGACGTGCGGCATGCGAACGGACGGACGCCACGGCGCGACTGGGTCATGGTCATGATCTTTCTCTCGTTGGCTCTCGCGACAATCGGCGGAGAGTCGGGTTTTTTCGGCGACTTTGCCTCGGCCACGCCACAGGAGCGAGACTATATCCTGTTATCGCTGCTCTGTTTTGCCAGCGGCCTACAAAATGCCGTGGTCACGAGTTCTACGGGGGCGGTCATTCGTACCACGCACCTCACCGGTCTGACGACTGACCTCGGCATCGGGCTCGCGCGTGCGTTCTTTCGGCGTCAGCAGCCGCGCCAGCAACATCACGAAGTCGCCAACAACTGGGTGCGCGGTGGCTTGATCACGGCTTACATCGCCGGCTCGGCAGTGGGCGCCTGGCTGTTCATGCGCTATCACTATCATGGGTTTCTCGTGCCCTGTGTTTTAGCACTTTTCGCCACTCGATTCGGTCGTCCGACCCCCAGTAATCATTAGCTTTAAATCGGTTTTCTTCAAGGTTGCGGAGCGAGATCCGATACCCCTATCAGATCCTTCTTTTTACCGTCGACCAAGGAAATTGCCTGTGAGCATTGTGCGCATTTACCTCTGGCTTGTGATCACCCTCGTCACATCGGGCTGCGATAAGCGCGGTGACGAGGACGGTGATTTGGCATCGGGTCGTGTTACAGCTGGCGGCGCTGCTGCGGGTAGCATCGTCGGGCAGCTACAAGTTGGCGAGGGAGTAGAATCCTCAGCCGTTGCCAAAGCCAAGCTTACGGTTGTTGGCCAGCCGACAGTTCTCGCAACTTCCAAATCAGATGGCTCGTTTCGCATCGATGGCGCAGCGCCCGGCAATCTTGAAATCCTTGCCCTCTCCGCAACCGACGGAGGTAAGTTGGCCCTCACTCAGGTTGCCACCTCAGCCGCAACATACGGGGTGAAGATCGACGACGTGATCTTGCCAGCCGGAGCCACAATCGATGTAGGGCTCCACGAGATGAAGAAAACGGGCACACTCACAGGTATCGTCGACTTCTACGATAATCCGAACGAACTGGATCGCACGGGTAGCGACGTTTTTATCCCGGGAACAACGTTCATCGCCAAGACCGATAGCAACGGCGCCTTCACCATCGCCGGTTTGCCCGAGGGCTATTACACCCTGCGCGCTCAGCACACGGGGTTCGCCGTCGTTGAACTGATTCGCGTGCAGATCGTCTCGGATGCCACCACCGATCTCGGCACCATCTTGTTGTCACTTTCCAAGGGGCCTCAGGGCAACATCAGCGTCAGTGCCGATCATACGGCGACGATCGCCGGCGAAGCGGCATCCATTTTCCTCTCGCGTACGGTGACTGCTCGACTGCGCTATGACAGCAATGCCGCCTTGATGAAAGTCTCGGACGAGCCATCATTCCTAAATACAGAATGGCAGCCCGTGGCTCCCACCTTCGATTGGACCTTCACCAGCGATGGCATCAAGTCACTATATGTCACGTACGCGGACCTCAACGGGCTCGAGAGTTCACCTTACGCGGTCTCTTTCTATGTCGATACCGAAGCGCCCACCATCTCCTCCTTTACCCTGCTCAACGGCTGGGACCAAGTTTCGTCAACCGCTACCAAAATGTCTTTCGATGTGGCGGCTATCGACACCGGCACTGGCGTCAAAGAGATGCTCATCGCCAACTCGTCTGCATTCGCCGGCAACAGCGGCTGGATCCCCTATTCATCGACGTACCACGATTGGAATTCACCAGCCAGTGACACGTGGATCAAAGTGCGCGACTTCGCTGGTCGCGAATCCGTTGCCGCCACCGATCACATCAACATCGGGACGCACACGGTGGTACGCACGGGAACGATTGCGGGGGATGTGACGCTGAGGAAGGCGCAGAGTCCGTTCGTCATCGGTAGCAGTATGACGATCGAGGGTGACTTCACGGTTGAACCTGGAGTTCACATTAAAATTGATGTGGACCAGTCTGGACTTAAGGTTCTGATTCGAGGTCTGGCGACGATGGTGGGAACCAGCGTCGATCCGATTTTGGTGAAGGGTCATCCTTCTCGTGGATTCTTTGGCTTTGATAGTTCCCAGTCGCAGCTGGATGATCATCGTTTCGAGTATGTCCATTCAATTGATGGCGACGACCTTCGAGAGCTTTTCGTCATTAACGGTGGCGTTGTTAGGAATTGTTACGTGAGCCACTCTGGAACTTCAAACGCATTTAGCACACTCGTGGTTAAAGGTGGTCATAAGTCGGCTGTTATTGAACGGAATACGATTCTCCCTGGTACCGTTACGGCTAATGGACCGGCCATCAAGATTCTAAGTGGTTCTAATGCGACGCGTATCGAGCACAATGAATTCAGAGTTCTCAATGTTCCGATTCAGCTGTCTGACAGTGATGGCACAGTCATTCGCTACAACACCCTCCAGTCCACGCGAACGGAGATGTCCGGCATTGGTAGTGCATACGCGGTCACAATGACTAACGCCAGTGCGCAGATTTATCGAAACCAAATTGAAAATGGTGGAAGCGATATGACGATGTACTCTTGGGTGTTTTCGATTGCAGGCAGCGGCGCGCAGAGTACGGTGGTTTACGAAAACAACATTTCGGTTTTGCCAACTGGCAGTAATGGTGCGCATGTACGTTGTCTAAACGCGGTGAATCAAATCACTTTTGACGATAACTTCTACTCTGGTTGTGCGGGCCTCTGTCAAGACACCCCTAATGATAATCCTACGAGCATCACTTCGGGCTGCACAAACTTCAATATTAGCCCCAGCCTCGGTTCGGCTTGGGACATCTCCGACTCCAAAACCTCCGGCTGCGTCGGTCACGCTTGCACCGACTAATAGCGCAACTGCTGCTTGGCGCCCCGACTCACGTGCGCCCGCATGGTGTAAACCATCGCCGGTGGCACGTTCCCCCATACAGCTTTTCGACTGCAGCCAAAGCGGGTGACGAGATCGGTGACGATCGCTTCGATAACAGCAAGCTTTGTCTCGCGGCCAAATGATGCCCAGATCCGCATTCGCCGCAGCAGAATGTATTCAAAAAAAGATACGGTCCCTTCGGGGCGTGCCAGCATGAAGATGTGGCTGAAGATGCGCATGACTAAGCCTGGGTCAAAGTTATTGAATGGCAAACTGCAGGCGATGGCATCGAAATCGCCAGTCTCGCCGGGGTCGTTCCCATAGGTCAGCACGTCTTTGTTGATAATCGTGAACTGGGGGCGGGGAGGGGATTGGCCGTGATTGGCTGCTGCTCGCATTTCTAGCTCCGCCTCGACGCGATCGATGCGTCGCCGCGTCAGCTCACAAAAATGGGCATTGATTTCGACCACGGTCAATTGATCTTGCGGGCGCAAGGACCGATAGATGCGTTCGGTAATGACACCATCACCGCAACCGACCTCCAGAATCTTGCGCGGCGAGTCGTCGGCGCTGAGGTTGGCAAAGATCTGTGAAACCATGGCCTCGGCCAGAGCGGGGCTGCTAGACGTGATGGCGCCGGTCAGCTTTCGGTTGCGCTGATACTCGCGCAGGAAGTTCAGGTTGTCGCGAATTCGTTTCAGAAACATTCTTGCATCAACTTTCTGGCGTGGGGCCAAGCGTAAAACAATCCATCGAATACACCACAAGATCCTCCTCAGGCGACTCCTTGACCGCAGCCCGAATATCCTCGATGGCGCGAATCATGGTCTCGCGGAGGCGCGACACGTCACTGGCCGACATGGAAACAATGGATGAATAGTGGAAATGCTCCGGATCGGGGCGCTGCAGCGCGATGAGAGTTTGTAGGCGCCAATTGATGTGCGACTGGTTGAGAAAGGGCGATTCCCGCGACGTGTGGAGGCGCGTAGGCCCGACCTCGATGCGACCCTCGTTCCGCGCCGCCAATCCCGTTTGCACGAGAAAATCCAGAGCCTGCTGCACGGTGGCGATGGGTAGTTGCAAGTAGGCGGCCAAGGCATCCGCCGACTGTAGTCGCGGCACGGTCAGGCCAATATGGATCGCGGCGTAGTACCAGGCGCTGTAATACTGGGCGCGTTGCTCTTCATTGAGGACTTGTTGGTACTCGAGTCGTGTCGCAAGATTTGACCGCTCTTGTTGGACGGCTTCGGCCTGGTTGGCAAAGTACTGGCGAAGCCGCTGCGTGCCAGCGCGCGCTTTCTGCACCAGTAGTAACAGGAGGTGCTGTTCACCTGGTGTCATGGCAAAGAATTCTGCCGCCGCCGCCGCTTGCTCCAGGCTGAGTTCGGTCCTTTCAGCCATGACCATGGAAATATAGGACGACTGGCAACCGATCCGTTCGGCAAGCCGGGCCTGGGCGCCTTTTCGTAGACCACGCTCATGCTCGATCGCCGCCGCCAGAAACGATCGATAGTCCTTGTAGTCATAGATGGTTGGACGGTTCATGGGGTTCCGTTACGTGCCGCGTGCATGGGGGCACTGACAGTGCACCCTGGTGTTAGTTAAGTAAAACTTAACAAAGTATACTAAAATTAATTAAGAAAATATAGAAATCCTCCCGCTCCGGCAGTAAATCGTCTCCCAGTTCTTGATTTGTTTTGAAAAGAACTTTATTAACCTGATCGCATTTTAAGGAGAATTTATGAGCGCCATCCACAACGTCAAACTATTAATGATCGCTGCTACCTTGATGATGGGCGGCCACGCCGCTGCCGACGAATGTCGGGGAACCTTTGGTGGTTCGGAACATAGCTACGGCGTACCGGGTCCTGTTTATGCAAATGCTCTTTCTGCATTTGCCGAATCGAATGAAGTTCAGGGGCGCATCGCTCTCCTTCGTCGTCACGGCTTTTGCCCGACCCAAGAGTTTGCTGA
>CAZLMG010000027.1:0-55198 GCA_964560765.1 uncultured Oligoflexales bacterium | reverse complement strand
CTTACGGTGTTGCTGGAAGCGCCTCCCCCAGCAACAATCTTGGGGGCCAGTTAATAAACACTGGGAGCACATTTTTGGAAGAGCCCGTCGAGATTCAATGTCCGTTCTGTGGTGAGACTTTCACTAGTTTCGTCGACCCGTCTGTGCCCGAACAATCCTATATCGAGGACTGCCAAGTTTGCTGCCGCCCTATTGAATTCACTTGCCGCGTCGATTCGGAAAACGGGGAAGTATATGTCAGCGTCGAACGATCTTCCTGAGCTTTCCCTACAGCAGCAGCGAGCGCGAACCCATCGGACCAGCCATCGTCGTTTTGGAGCTCCCAAGGAATCAAGATATCGTCAACCCCACCCCCTAGCCTTGAGCGGGGACGCAATTTACTTCAATGGAATCAGCTTGCTATGCAAGGGGTCTGGCGAATGCCCCCACTGCGCGGAGGGCAAAGGCGAATGCACTTGCGATCCCAGCACAAGAGGTGAGTGTAAGTGCGGCAAGGACTGTAAGTCTTGCAAAGGCAAGCACAAGGGATATGGCAAGGGGCCATGCAAGGATTGCGACCATTAACACCGGTATTCGGCGACCAGCGAGGTAACCATGAAAACAGCCCAGTCACTGTGCAACGGCTCACTCATCCGAAGCTTCTGGGTTGTTTTGGGAGCGCAAGCCTTCTGGTCCAGCGCGCTCAGCGCACAAGACGGCGGGTCTTTTGCACGCGTTGATGCAGATCTCAAAGTGTACGATCAGCACATCGCAGACTTGCAGGCAACGTTCGAGAAAGTGCCGTCTGATCCCAGGTATATGGGAACCATCACCCATCGAGGACAGAGCAAATATCGATATTCGTCGGGCGTCCATGGACCTGGAAACTCTGGCCGAATACATGTCTCGGTTCGAAGAGATTTGCAGGTAATTGCCGGGCAACCGGCAGCGCGGCCAGCACTCTAATCCTGCCAGCGAGCGACCGCAAAGCCGTCATCCAGCGCCCGATAAATTACGGTCCGTAAGTCAGCAGAAAAGTGCACGAGATTAGTGGGCGTCATGGGATTGGTCGTCGCATACGCGGCGTCAATGTAGCCGGAAAAGTACTTTGCATCTTCCGCAATTCGCCAACAGTGGATACGCCCCTCCAATCCAACAGCACACAACTCGGCTTCGTCGTCCGAGAACGCCATGATGCGCATTTCATCAGCGCCAGTTCGCCAGTTACGCAATATCTTACCCGTCGCCCCATCAAGCAGCATCACAGCAAAATAACCATCGGTATTAACACCTGATACTGCTGCAAATCGAAACCCCGGCGAGAATTTAGCTCCTGAGAAATACAATTTATGCGAAAGGCTTCCGGCATCAAGTCCACGTGAGAGCTTATGGCGAATCAGCAGACGGGCGTCAGCCCATTGCCAAACGTCCAGCCCCTCGGGACATAAAAGCGCCAGTCGCTCGCCATCTCGCGACCACTGAATCGATAGAAGTTCCGTACAATCCGGATTCAGCACCAGAATACTCAAGAACTTTCTGGTCACGGTATTCCAGATGGCGACAGAGCCTTTTCGACTATCAAAGCCCGCAATCAGACGTCGATCCGCTGATAGAGCGAGGCGATAGGAATCATGAGAGTCAGGATTCTCAAACTCTGCAACACTCTGCCCCGTCGCGGCATCCAAGAGCAATGGTGAGCCGCCTATGCGCCCCACAAACAGGTGCGGCCAACTAAGTGCGACGCTATTCCAGTGGCCTGGCACCAGGCATGGCGGTCCCGGAGCCATGCGTCTTTCCCACAGAGCGTCCGTTCGCCCGAGGTCAAACACAGCGAGTTTCCCGCAGTGATCGGCAGCGGCGACCAGTCGGTCGCTTTCCACATCAGGGGTGACGGCAAAGACACGAAATGGATAGGATCTAACGGTCACGTAGGATGCGGCAGCGTTAGCTGCCGCAGGAATCATCGCCAAGAGAAGAAGCAGGTGACGCATTGTTTTTAGTTACAATTAAAACTAAACGTGTAGCTGCCATAGGGAGTGTTGTCGGGGATACTCACCTTTCCAAATTTATAACTCGCGCCCCGAACCGTCCAAGGCCCCTCACCATCGCCCCAACTCTGGCCAGCCTCGGTGTGGCCGTGCATGTAGTAGTTGCGATTGGTGGTATGACCTACAGTTGCGGTTTCACCAAAGGCCAGGACCCAGAAACCGTTGCTGACCCAATTGCCACTTAAATCGCGAAAGTGTACGGCAGTAGCAATTTGGCCATAGCGACGACAATTGTTCTTGAACAACAAAGTATAATGTTTTGGTGGTGGCGGAGCTAGCTCGCGACAATCATGCTCGCTCACCCACGGAAGATAGGAACTACAACGAGACGCATTCTGATACCACAACTCCTTGCACTGCTGCCGAGCCTGGCCCAAAGCGCTGCCCTGTGAACTGGCGCGTCCCGAAACTTCCAACTGAGAATTACCGCTCTCGCACATCAGCTCACATTGACCGCGGCAAACCCAATCCGCAGCGCCAGCGCTGCTGGCCATCAACAAGATTCCTAGTACCGTTAGTGATTTTATGAGTTGCATCGTTGACCTCCGAAGAAAGGAGTAAGGGCCAAGGATGTAACCAATGAAACGCAATTTAGCAACAGGAAGCTCATTCCTGCGGGATGCTTGCTGACACTTCCAGCCAAATCTCGTTACGGCGCAAAAACCAAAGCGAAAAGGGCGAATTGAATCGCGACAGAATCGGCTCACCCACTGTGGTTATACGATCGCGGGACAAAGCCTCACGAAAATTACGGAGCTCTGCCAGATACTTTGCTTTTGACCACGTACCCGAGTATCGATACACTGCAATCCGCCGACCAGGAATCTCTCGGATTTCTACCCTTTGATCGTTCGGCACCGGCAGAGTCTCTATGCTGTATTCATTTGGCATGACAAACTGCACCACAAATCCACCTTCCGCACGAGCCGCCTGCGTTACCGGAGCCGTCATCGCAATCTTCTCCGACTCCGGTTGTTGGGTCACGGGTGCTGTCATGGCGATCTTCGTTCGCGATCGATTATTGCCAAAGATAAAATCAGCAAGTACGCGAAAAGCCTCATTCCCGGCATCCTCAAAGCCTGCTTGCACAGTCGTCTCGGCCACTAAAACTTTATCGTACTTGCGGATCTCATAAGCATCTGCTTTCGACTCTACTGTATACGGAGGTTCCTCAATGGCCATTGCGTTACTTCCATTTAGAATTACCAACAACAAACCAATCGCGCGCAACATCTTAACCTCACGTCGTCATCAATCGTCAAAGCCATCATCGTCATTGGAATTTGGAACATTATCGACCGCGACGAACTGCACCCCGCCGAGACCGTTTGCAACCACAAGACATCCGCTGCGATAATACACGTGATTCGCAGAACGCTCAGCACCAAATGAAATCTTTCCCAAAAGCGTGACGCTACGTTCCTTGCATTTTGCCCCGTCCTTCTTGTTACCGACTTCTACCGAGTACACGAATGCGCCAGCTTCTCTGTTCGCAGTAAAGAGCAAGCCAGACTGCATGTATGCAGCATTGGCAACCGTCTTTGATAGTTGTAAGAGACCATGAGCAATGCTGCCATGGATAGGGATATCCGTCGCCTGGGTGGTGTGACCGCCAACGACAGGAGGATCAATTGATCCAATCCAGGTTAGGGTAAACACCTTATTTGCCGCGGATGTTAGAGAAGCAGCCACAGGCGACGACAAACGAACTCAATGAGAGAGCAACGAATAAGTTGCGCATAGTTCTGAATCCTGAAATGGGTTACGCTGGCTGCTTCACCATAGGACAAGAAATTCGGCTTGTTATGGCAAGTTTGTGCCAAACGCGAAACGTCTTACAGGCAAATTCGCTCGAAGCCACCCATCAAAGCCACCCATATTCATCGTCGCGAAGCCGAGATCTTCAAAGTATGTCGCCACTAGGCCAGCACGCCTTCCTGTCTCGCAATAAAAAATAAGTGTTTTTTTGCCATCGAGGCGCTCGACGAACTCTAAGTACAGCTTCGAGCGGTTGTCTACCTCTGACTTGGCTATCCACAAAGCCGGCTCAGCCAAGCCCGACACCTCGAGTTCGTCCTGCTCACGGACGTCAATAAGTTCAGCAGATCCATGGGCGACTAACTCGGCGGCGGCACGTGGTGAAACACGCTCGACAGCAAATGCCGTTGATGTCACAAGAAATAGTGGAAGATATGTCGCCACCACCCTCATTTTCTGACCTCCGTGTGTGGATGACCCATGCGTACGAATCGACGTCACCTTCGCCATACGTGGCTTCGAGCATGCTACATGAACCAATTCTCAGCGCACCTCTGGAATGCAGGCAAATGAGCATCCCGTGATGCCGCCTGCAAATTGTTCAAAACGAATCGAACATCGTTTGACCGCTGTTAGTCGCATAGACGCCCTCCAATCTTGAGACTGCTGTGCAATTTTGGGTCCATGCTGCGACTCAACCCCCTACCCAAACTTCAAAGTGCACCTCAACGTCTCACGGGTAATAAGTAGCCGCACCTGGCCCAACTGGTAGGCTGAAAGCAAATACCCAGACATAGAAGAACAAGCTCCAAGCAACAAAAAAGATCACACTGTACGGCAGCATGGTCGAAATAATTGTGCCCACGCCAATGTCTTTGCGAAAGCGATCCGCAAAGGCCAGAATCAGCCCAAAATAGGACATCATGGGAGTGATCAAGTTAGTCACCGAGTCGCCAATTCGATACGCCGCCTGAATTGTTTCCGGTGCATAGCCAACTAACATCATCATCGGAACGAAAATCGGCGCCGTGACGGCCCACTGAGCCGAAGCACTGCCAATCATCAGGTTAATCAGAGCGCACAAGAATATGAACGGGAAAAAGACAAGCGGCCCGGTAAGCTGCAGTTGCTTCAAGAAGTCAGCTCCGCTGACTGCTAAGACGAGCCCGAGATTTGATTCGTGGAACAGCGCAATGAACTGAGAGGCAAAAAACACAATGACAATATAAAGCCCAAGGCGCGACATGGACTGTTCCATACCACTCACCAAGTCTTTGGTGGATCGGATGGAAGCGGTTATCCAGCCGTAGACCAAAGAGGGAAAGATGAATGAAACGGTGATAATCGGAATGAGGCTTTTCATGAGCGGAGACTTTAGTAACTCGTCACCGGCAGGATCGCGCAGCATTCCGTGAGGGGCTGTTGCCATGACGACTACCATGGCAAACAATAGCAGCAGACTGAAGAGGGCAGCAATGAGTCCCTTTTTCTCGCTTGGGCTGAGTGAAGCCAGCAAGCGACTCTGCTCCTGGGACAGTCCCTTGTCCCGAGCCGACTCCGGCTCATAGGGCCCCAGTGCTGGTTCGACAATCTTTTCCGAGACTAATCCGCCTACGATAGTGATCAAAAAGGTCGAGGCACCCATGAAGTACCAATTGACGGCAGGATGAACGACGTAGTCACTTGCTAAAAGCCGGGCGGCTTCTTGGGTGATGCCGCTCAACAGAGGGTCGATAGTACCGATCAAGAGGTTGGCACTATATCCACCGGAGACCCCAGCAAATGCCGCAGCGAGTCCCGCCAAAGGATGGCGGCCGATGGAAAAGAAAATATAACCCCCTAGTGGAATGAGGACGACGTAGCCCATCTCCGATGCCACATTTGACAGCACCCCCGCAAAAACCAAAGCATAGGTCACCAAAGCTCGTGGAGTTCCTAGAACAATGGCGCGAATCGCTGTCGTCAGAAGGCCCGAATACTCAGCGATTCCCACGCCCAGCATGGTGACCAGTACCGTACCTAACGGCGCAAATCCGGTGAAGTTCTTGACAACGTTGGGCAGATACTGACGCATGAAATCTGAGCTGAAGAGATTGACCGTATAGATCCAGCCATCTGCGGAACGCCCGCTTGCGCCCAAAGGTCGAGGATCTACGACGCGAACCCCCAGCGCATGAAACAACCAGCTCATCAGCACGGTAACAACGCAAAAAATCAGAAAAAGAATGACCGGGTGCGGCAAAAAATTCCCCAGCCATTCAATGATGCGCAACAGTCGTTGCAGGGGAGCTCGCTGTCGATTGCTATCCGCCATAAAACATTATTTCCTTAAACTGGTTGCGTGCGGTTCCTACAAAAACTTCCAGGCCAAAATCTGATGCGTCAAAAACCGTTCGAAAGAAGTACCGGTGGGTGGCTTGAACTGCGGATCTCGCCCAGCTGCCAAGACAAAAATTCCTGTGCGGAAGTCGATGGCTGCGACGCGAAAGGCATTGGTCCGGGTCTGATGCTGATTCGGCAGGAAATGGAACGGCACTGAAATCTTTTGGCGGCGCACTTCAGTACTGAGCACATCGATCTCAAAGAATCTGAACTGGTACGGCTCCAATGGAAAGTCGGGCTCGTAGGCGCGCGTCCCCAGCGCTACTACTTCCAATGTGGTCATATCGTCGGAAAACTCATAGGAACGGGGAAAGGCATCTAGCTCATACGTTCGAATCATTCTTCCTGACTCCAGGCTCATCAGGTAAAGAGTTGAACCGATGTTGAAGGCCACAAAGCGTAAATCGGCAGAAAAACTGTACCAGCCTCCCGCATAAGAGAATCGCTCGTCAAGGTTTAGGATTTTATAGAGGTCAAAGGACCTAAGAAGCGTCTCTGTGGCAATGTCCCAAACTCCTATCCACTCCCCCCCAGCCGCAAAGAGGGCCTTGCCATCTCTGGTAAACTGCAGCCGCGACGCACCTTGAAATGCTAGAGTTCGACCTAAGGTAACTCCAGGCAGGCTGCTGACCAACTTGCCTGATCGAGCATCCCATATGCGAATGTCCTGACCCGGGCGACCAGCGCCAGCAACATGTATGTCATCCGCAGAAAAGGCGAAGCTCTCAAAGTGGTCGTCATCCGCAACCATCTCCAACTTGAACAACTCCACGCCGGTCGCTCCGTCCAGTATTACCGGCTCTTGCGACCGCACCACGATCCGTCTGCCACTTGCCGACCAGGCCATCCCATAGTCTGAAAACGAAAGGTCATGCTGCTTGTAGCGCCAGATCACATGACCTGTGCGCATGTCCAGCAGGGAAATATCTCCCCAATACTGCTTAATGAGTGCCTGCTGTTCGACAACCGGACTCAGCTCAAGGCGCATGATCCGTTCGGGGATCTGGTCCACCAAAACATAATGGTCCAACGGCTCGGCGGCATGACCGGCCAAATCGGCGAGCCAGAGGCTTGGTAAAATAATCTTGAAGCACGCCCGCATGCTGATACTCAGATTATGAAAAGGCTTCGTAAATCCGTCGATCGGTGACGAAGGGGAACTGATACACGCTTTCGCGCCGAATTTCCACCAACATCAAAGCGCTGAAATTAAATGGTTTTTTCCAGCTTCGCGCGGCTCCCCTTCTGTACCTGATCAAATAGGAGCAGGACAGGCCCAGACAGATCCTCTGGGCCCAGGGCGCTATTTGCGGACGTAGCGGCAGGTTGATTTCTCAATCGTTGTTTGGGGTGTGCCATTGGCATTTACCATGACGTGTACGGTCACATCATTGACGAGCTCACTCCCATCCATATACATCGCCAGTTGCACGGCTCCTTGAAAGTTCACGGGAAACACATTCACTTGGCCCTGCAGGCTAACTGTGCCATCAAGGCGGCTTTTGGTCTCGTCATGCCAATTGACACCTAGGGCGGTCGACATGGCAAACATGGCCGAAGAATCCGTTTCCGTCTTCAGGCCTCCAATCTGATACGACTCATCTTCGCCATGAAAACCGAGACTACTACAGGCAACTTGCTCGATAGTCATGGCCGCTTCCGCAATCTCGCCATTAGCTTCCGTACACTGGCCAATCCAATCTCCGGAAAAATTGACACAGTCTTCGCTCTTATCCAGCCGCTTATCCGCGATCTGAGAAAATCGCGCCTGTAGCTTATTCAAACCAGGCATGGCAAACGCAGGAATCGCGCTCAAGGCCAAGATCATCAGTAAAGCCCAAGCTCCCGAAGCGGTCAGATGATTCATCGCTCTCGATTTCATGTTCACTCCTTCTCAAAAAACAAGGTTGAATTGGACGAAAGTAGTTGCGAGCATTCGCAATCTCCGTGCCATGCCGCCACAGAGTCCCTATACACAAAGCCCGGACTCAGTTTGAAGGTGCGCTTTTGCAAATTCCCAAGTGTGTCGCGATGCCCACAGGAAAGTCGGAACTGTGGCCAATCAGTGACGGATATATGAATTAGTGCACTCTAAACTGGTGCCGTTAACTGTGCTTTGGGTACCCCCTAATCGATCTGGGGTACCATCCCTTCTAGTCGCTTTCGGAAAGTCGCGTCATGATGCGACTCACTGTATGAGGCTTGACACCGACATTGAAGGCGATCTTTCGCTCCGAAACACTGCTGCATAGAAGCATGAAGACTTGCTGATTGAGCCGAGACGTTCGCTGGCGAAATGTGTGATGCTCGGTTTGTGCGGAAGAAGTCTTGCAAAATTCGGAAGTTGTTAAGGGGTTGGAAGTGACATTGGGGTACCCAAAGCACACTTCACGGCGTCAGTTTTTACAGTACACCACATTCAGTAGGTTCGACTTCCTTGAGGACAATCGTCTGGCATGGAGGAGATACCTGTACTGGGCAATCTCGCGGTTCAATTTTTTCCACCCGCATACATGCACCTGGAATCAGTAAGATCTCCTCCTCATCTTCGTGCTCGGATAGCCAGGCGATGTCTCGTCCGGTAAACGTGCTGATCATCATCCGCGTATTTCCTGGGAACCTCGCGAGCACAGCCTCTTCCTTTGTCGTCGAAGTAAAGGCCGCATAGCCGACTACGGCATCAACCTTGTGATCCTCCAGAATCTTCGCTGAATACGTCGTCTCACGAAACACCGGTCGCGCCACCTTGGGCATGCGGTTTAGACCGGACACCGAACAGTGCAAAATCACCCGCTCCAAATCGGAAAGTGACGCCTCGCGTCCATTCCTCAGAGCCGCATTGATATCTTTCCAAAAACGATGTGTGTAGGCTCGAATTGCCACCAACTCATCCATCGAAACCTTCGACTTGCTCGATAGTTCGAAAAAGCGAGGATGCGGCCGAATGAAGCTCGCATAGTCATCTTCGTAAATATCCACCGCTCCGCCACCATTCGCCTTTAGAAGCCGCGGCAGTTGCGCACACTCACTCGGCTCGGCAAAAAAACCTGTCCAATCTCGCTTCAGCCTGCCGGACGGAGCATCAGGGTTAGCTTGTGTTTCCGCGACGAAAGATGGACTGCCGCCCCACCGCCTTTCTTCCTGTGCTGTCCTTATCACCGCACATGAGGACGCCAAAGCGGCGCCTACAACGCAAAGAAATCCCCCAAAGCCAAACATTTTACGCAACTTCTGCTCCACGCATCCGAAGAAGTGTACTTCATAGCGGGTCTTACTTATCGCTCTCGAAATAGCGCTCTGCCGCCAGCTGCCACTGCTCCGGAGAACGCCAAAGCCCAGACAGTAGAAGCTGCCGCATGTTAGCGAATTCGCGCGGCAGGCGGTCATAAAGCTTCTCAAATAGCTCTTCGTGGCTCAAGATTTCCTGCTTCCAGACATTGGTATCGACGGCCATCAAAGCATTAAATTTCTTGCGATCAAACTCCAGGCCATTCCATTCGAGGTCTTCGTAACGCGGCATCCAACCAAGTGGACTCTCGGTGGCTCCGGCACGTCCGCGGACGCGGTCGACGATCCATTTCAGAACACGCATGTTCTCGCCGAAACCCGGCCACACGAACTTGCCGTTCTCATCCTTTCGAAACCAGTTGACGCTGAAAATTCGAGGCGGATGCACAATCTCGCGGCCCATCTGCAGCCAATGATTGAAATAGTCGCCCATGTGATAGCCACAAAACGGCAGCATCGCAAATGGATCGCGCCGAACTTCGCCGATTTTACCGAACGCCGCAGCAGTCATTTCGGAGCCGATCGTCGCTGCCGCATAAACACCGAAGCTCCAATTGAATGACTGATATACAAGCGGCACGGTCGTTGCGCGGCGGCCGCCGAAGATAAAAGCGGCAATTGGCACGCCACCAGGACTTTCCCAGTCTGCATCGATGGACGGGCACTGCTTGGCAGGGGCAGTAAAGCGAGCGTTCGGATGCGCAGCCTTACGACCACAATCAGGCGTCCATTTATTTCCCTGCCAGTCGGTGAGTTCAGCGGGCGGAGTATCGGTCATCTCCTCCCACCACACATCGCCGTCCGAAGTCAGCGCCACGTTCGTGAAGATGCAGTTCTCCCTTACGGTCTCCATGGCGTTCGGATTTGATTTGTACGAGGTCCCAGGCGCCACGCCAAAGAATCCCGCCTCCGGGTTAATCGCATAAAGACGACCATCTTCACCGCGCTTGATCCACGCAATGTCGTCACCAAGGGTGGTCAGTTTCCAGCCTTCAAAACCCTTCGGCGGCTCCAGCATCGCGAAGTTGGTTTTGCCGCAGGCACTGGGAAACGCAGCTGCTACGTACGTCTTTTCACCCTCCGGCGACGTGACACACAGAATCAGCATATGCTCGGCTAACCAGCCCTCGTCACGGCCCATGGCCGATGCAATGCGCAGCGCAAAACACTTCTTGCCGAGGAGAGCATTACCTCCATAGCCGCTGCCATAGGACATAATCGAGCGCTCTTCAGGAAAGTGCGCGATATATTTCGTTTCAGGATTGCACGGCCACGGCACATCCTTCTGGCCGTCTTTCAGAGGTGCACCCACCGAATGCAGGCACTTCACGAACTCACCATCGCCGAGAACGTCCCACACCTTGGCGCCCATACGGGTCATGATCCGCATGTTCGCCACCACGTAGGCAGAATCGCTGATCTCGATACCGAGCTGTGCGATATTGGATCCAAGCGGGCCCATACTAAAGGGTATGACATACATGGTGCGACCACGCATGCAGCCGTCAAAGAGGCCGTTTAGGGTCTGCTTCATATCCTTGGGATTCACCCAGTTATTGGTTGGGCCGGCATCTTGGCGGCGGCGGCTACAGATGTAGGTACGGTCTTCAACGCGCGCCACGTCACTAGGATCGGAAAAAGCGATATAGCTGTTCGGGCGCTTCTCCGGGTTCAGTCGTTTCAGCGTACCATTAGCGACCATCTCATTGCAGAGGCGATCATACTCTTCTTGCGACCCATCGCAGAAATAGATCGTGTCGGGTTTGCAGAGTGCGGCGACCTGCTCAATCCACTTTTGGGCTTTCTCATTTTTTAACTGGGAAGGAAATGTGATCCGTAAAGAGTCGCTCATGGGGGCATAGTCCTCGCAGATTATATTGGATTTGGCGCAACCAATTGCTGGCTATAGATATACTTCTTTTGGGCGGCCTCATACAGAGTTTTGTGCTTCCAGTTCTCGCACATAACTTCACCATCACAATTTATGCACAAGTAGGTTATCTTCGGGCGGGTGCGGGTCCAGGAGGTTTAGATGATCCGGCATTACTGTCTCGATTGCGCGACCATGTCGCTAATAGGTGTCTTATATTCTTCGAAGAAATGCAATTGGCAGCGATCGTCGTCATTGGCTTGCCGTTTCTAGCGGCCGCAGCACTACTCTTGGTGCAGCACAGCTCCCGGCAATTCGAACGGCTAGCCTTGCTTCCGCCGCTGCTGGCTTTGGCAACTGGAACACTGATGTGGCGGGCAGCAGGTCCTGACTCGGTCGTTACCATTCCGATTCCGATGATCCCTTCACTTGGATTCGATGCCAACCTCCGAATTGATCGTCTCGGCAGCTTTTTTGTCATTTTGATCGGCACCATCGGAGCTGCAGTCGTGCAGTTCTCTCGCTTCTATTTTACTGATCGGGTGCCGCATCTGTATTGGCCGCTGCTCCTGACATTTATGGGCTGCATGCTGGGATTGGTGCTCAGCGACTCGCTGATTCTGTTCTATGTCTTCTGGGAAGGCACTACGGTTACCTCCGCCTTACTCATTGGAATTGATTCGACCAGCAAAACTGCGCGAGTTGGCGGCATTCAGGCGTTCATAGTTACCGGAGCCGGTGGCTTAGCTCTGTTGACAGGAACCCTCCTACTCGTCCATATAGGTGGCTCTAGTAACATAAGCGACCTGGCGGCTAACTCAGCTCAAATCATGCTTCATCCGTCGCACCAACTTGCGCTGCTTCTCATGGCGCTTGGAGCTTTCGCCAAATCAGCGCAGTGGCCGTTGCATTTCTGGTTGCCGGGAGCGATGTCAGCCCCCGCACCCATAAGTGCCTTCTTACACTCAGCAACTATGGTCAACGCAGGCGTGTTTCTCCTTGGCCGCTTAGTACCCGTGCTCGGCAATTCACCCTTGTGGCATCCACTTCTCAGTACGGTTGGAATTCTGACCTTCTTGATTGGCAGCTGGCTCTCATTCCGATCGTTAGACTTGAAGAAGCTCCTAGCATACGGAACGGTCTCATATCTGGGACTGCTCACAACCATGTACGCATATGCACCAGTCACAGGATCAAAAGGCGAACTGCTGCATTTCGCCAATCACGCCATATACAAGTCTTCTCTTTTTCTATTGCTAGGTTGGTTCGAGCGAATTGCGGGTACTCGCGATATCAAGACGCTCGACCAACAGTATTGGCTTCCGCGCCAGCCGTTTGGAGCCGTCTTGTTTATAGTTGGTGCATTAGCGATGGCTGGCGGTCCGTTTGTCCTGAGCTTTGAGAGCAAGAAGATATTTTTCGAGTATGTGGTGGGGTCAGCTGTCTTGCCTGTAGTAGAGCTGGCTATCTTTGTCGGAAGCACCCTAACCGTGGCAACGGCCCTCAAACTGTCGGTTACCACTTTTTGGGGCAAGAAACTGCCTGCTCATCCGCAGCGAAGCGTTTCGCCCTGGTTGGTTGCCATACCTGCTGTCTTGCTGGCACCGCAGTTCATCGGTGGACTTGCCCCTGGCTGGGTGCTTGGCAGCGTTCTTGAACCATCCTGGCGTTGGCCCAGTGGGGTTTCAGTCTGGGCGAAATTCGACCGCCCGACCATGGTTAAAATGTTGATCTTTGGCTGCGGAATTGCATTGTTTTGCGTTTGGCGCCCCATCTCCCGACTGCCCAAAATGCCGTCCATGGAATTGTTCGCAGGGCATGCTACGGAAATGCTACTGGCTGCGGCAACTCAATTTCGCTCCTTGACGCAGGCCGGAGGATTCGCGCGATATCTGTTGGTGCTTTTTGCATTAGGAACTGCCGTCGCTGTATATCACGCGGTGCACCTGCCGAGTTTGTGGCCGGCACGACCAATGATCGCCAACGTCGACGATCTCATGGGAACATTGCCCTGCGTGGTGACTGCCTGCGGCGCCTTGTTAACCGTCTTGCATCGCCAACGCGTGGCAAAGCTGATTGGCCTCGCTCTCTCCGGATACGGATTGACAGTGCTTTACGTGGTCTATCGGGCACCTGATCTCGCGCTGACTCAGGTGCTAGTTGAGACGGTCTCTCTCATACTCGTGCTGCTAGCCTTTCGGCATCTTCCAGAACTGAGTCGAGAGCAGCGGACAAGCTGGCAACATCTCCTGCATGGCTGCACCGCGGCTTTGTTGGGATTGGTGATGTTTTTGGTGACTGCAATGGCGAGCCAGTCGTCAAGGGTCGGGAGAACAGGAGACCTCCATCTTGAGAAATCCTTGAGCGAGGCCGGCGGGCGGAATGCCGTGAATGTTGTGCTGACCGACTTCCGCGCGATGGACACACTGATCGAGATTGGGGTCTTAGTAGTTGCTGCACTCGGAGTCTTGAGTGTCTTGCGCCTCCGGAGGCGAGCATGAAATCGCAAATTCTTGGCGTTGTGACAAAGGGAATCGTACCAGTGGCGAGCGTGTTCTCAATATACTTGCTGTTGCGTGGGCATGACGCACCCGGAGGCGGATTTGTCGCAGGACTGGTGGTAAATGCAGCCTTAGTGCTGCAATCCCTCACCGCCGGCGTACGCGAGACAAAGCTCCGAGTCCAAAATAAAATAAAACCTAGTCTGTGGATTGGACTGTCCTTGGCTGCGCTGAGCGGCTTGTTTGCGGTTACTCTCGGCCAACCCTATTTGCGTCACTATTTGCTCGGCGCAATTTCGACTACCTTACTCTTTGACCTTGGCGTTTTCGTGGTCGTGGTTGGATCGGTGTCTATAATTCTCAACACCGTCGCGGAGATGAAATGATGAGCGCATTCGACCTCATGGCGGCCGTGTCCGTAGGCGTGTTATTTTCGGCAGGTGCCTATCAAATGATGTCTCGCAGTCTGCAACGCGTGGTCTTTGGCTTTCTGCTGCTTTCAAATGCCGTCAATCTATCGGTGATTGTTGCAGCGGGACTGCCTCGACGGGCGATTCCGCCCATTGTTGGTGACGATCCAACTTCGATATACGTAGACCCCCTGCCGCATGCATTCGTCCTAACTGCTATCGTGATCGGCTTTGCCATGGCAGCATTCCTTGTCGCCATGGCTCTCCGTTCTGATGATTCAAATGCACTCCTCCCTGAAACTTCTGATGGCGCAAAGGTCCAGTCATGAACATGGTTGCACTGCCCGTGATGATTCCATTTGCGACCGCCGTGCTCCTGCTGGCAGCGCCGTTGAAATGGCACCTTAAGCTGTCAATTCTGAGTGGTCTGGGTCTACTCGCAGTGCACCTGCTATTGACACGTCAATCCATCTACGAGTCCCAAGTGTTAGTCCTAACTTTTGGCGGCTGGAGTCCTGTCGTCGGAATCAGCTGGATTGTAGATGGGCTAAGCGCCTTGATGCTCTTGCTCACCAGCATTCTGTCGCTGGCGGCGCTGACCTATTCAATGGGAATCCATGCAAATGCCGTTAGTCGCCGATTCTATTTCGTCACACATCAATTTCTTCTTGTTGGAGTGAACGGAAGCTTCGTGACTGGCGACCTCTTCAACCTCTTTGTGTGTTTTGAAATGATGCTGTTAGCATCATTCGTGCAAATATCCATGCAGTATTCTGCAGATAATCAAAGGCACGTGATTCCGTACGTCTTGGTGAACATGGTTGCGAGCATGATCCTCTTGACGGGAGTTGGTTTTGTTTATGCAGGGGCCGGAACGGTCAATCTGGCCACCATCGGCCGCTTGGGCGCTAGCGGAGAAATGTCGTCCATATTTTGGCTGGGAATGAGCCTTGCATTGCTGGTGGCTGCTGTGAAGGCCGCGCTAGCTCCGGTGTTTTTTTGGTTACCTGATTCCTACCCTGCGGCCCCCATTCCCGTGGCGGCATTCTTTGGCGGAGTCCTGACCAAGGTTGGAGTCTATGTTCTATATCGACTGGTCCCGATGCTTTCGCCCCTCATGCTAACTGAATTTCAAAATTCGATGATTATTATTTCGGTGACCACCATGGCCGCAGGAGTGATCGGGGCGTTGGGCAGCAATAGCATCCGTGGCGTCTTGTCCTTTCATATCGTCAGCCAAGTTGGATACATGGCCCTGGGACTGGCGCTGCTTACCAAGGGCGCATTGGCAGCGGGCGTTTTCTATATCGCTCATAATATGATTGTGAAAACAGCCTTGTTTTTCGCGGCGGGCATTGTCGAGCAGATTGCTGGATCTGGGCGCTTGGGAGCCATTCGTGGTCTCTGGAACAGCCAGCCGCTGCTGGCCTTGGCGTTTTTCGTACCAGCCATGGCCATCGCAGGGATCCCGCCACTGAGTGGATTTTGGGGAAAGTTGTTTCTGCTACAGGAAGCGATCACAAGTGAATCGTGGTTCTCGGTAGCGGCCATTGTCGGAGTCAGTCTGTTGACGCTCGCATCGATGCTAAAAATCTGGAACTCAACATTCTGGGGCGCGCCCTCTGCCGCTGACGTTATCGCTCCGCCCCGTATTGCAACCTTTGTGGCCGTCCTCTCCCTGGCCGCAGGTTCCGTCATCATGGGGGTATTGGCTAATCCAATTTATGAAATGACAACCGCCATCGCTGATCAAATTCACTCGCCCAATATTTATATCGATTCTGTGCTTGGATCGCTGATGGCGGTGGATGGCCCCGCGATCGCAGGAGAAAATCCATGAGCTTTTTTGCGCTCAATTTGGTCCTAGCGGTGATCTGGGTGTTTTTATCTGGCTCCTTCACCTTGAGGGGGGGATTGATCGGATTCGTGATCGGCTTCATGGTCATTACCCTCCACCAAAGTATGCTGGGAAGTCACAGCTATTCGCGGGCCGTGGTTGGGATGATCAAGCTACTTGCCGTTTTCATCTATCGGCTCTGGCTTTCAAGCCTGCAACTAGCCCGCGATATACTGCGCCGACGCAATCCCTTTAGCCCCGCGATTATCGCCTACGAAGCACCCGGACTCAGCCGAACCGATATCGTCCTGTTATCGATTCTGATATCACTCACTCCCGGCAGTTTGAGTCTGGACGCGGATGTTGATCGCGGAATCATTTATGTACATGCCCTCTATGGTCACGACACCAAAAGGGTGCGGCAAGATATCGAGATTTACTCCAGCATACTGCGCACTATGCGCGGCGTACCTGCGGAAGGGGAGGCATGATGGAGCCGTTACTTCTATGCCTATTGTTCGCCTTGTTTGCGCTCGGAATTGGAGTCGCCCTATGCATTACGCGTATGGTTCGCGGCCCCACCGCGTTTGATCGCGCAGTGGCTTTCGATTGTGCCGCCATGCATCTGCTCGGGGGTCTGCTTATCATTTCAATTCTCGAACAATCCCCGATGTTTCTGGATGTAGTTCTGATCGTCGGCCTACTCGGTTTTTTAGGCACAATCGCGTTGGCCTTTTTTTTGGAGGACTCAACAATTGATTGAAACTGCGATCGCGCTGGGCGCAAGTATAGGCTCATTCTTCATGGTGATAGCTGCGCTTGGAATCTTTCGACTGCCAGACTTCTATCAGAGGATCCATGCGCCCACAAAGGCTGCGACATTGGGTCTGATGCTGTTACTCGTAGCAGTGTCGGTCAACTTTCGGGACGAAGGTGTCGCAACTAAGTCGTTGCTAGCCCTAATTTTTTTTGGAGCGACAGCGCCGGTGGGTGCTCACATTCTTTGTCGAGCCGCCTATCGCCGGGGGGTCCGCCCGATTGTGGAAGCGAAACAAGATGAATATGCCGAGGCATTAGTACGACATTCCTCAGCCACGGAGCCATCATGCAAAAGCCCACAGACACTATAGCAGTTGCTACCAAGAGCAACTTCGCAACGGTCAACGAACGGCTGATGAGGGCCGCACGACTGCTGTCGATCGACGATCCGATGGCCGAGCTTTTGCTCACCTGTAACCGCGAGCTCCGAGTTGAAGTTCCACTCACCCGCGACGATGGTTCGCGATGCGTCCTGACTGGCTACCGCGTCCAGCACAACAACGCGCGTGGCCCCTACAAAGGTGGCATGCGGTATCATCATTTGGTCGACCTCGACGAAGTACGCGCCCTCGCCTCGCTCATGACGTGGAAAACCGCCGTCGTCGGCGTCCCGTTTGGCGGTGCCAAAGGTGGCATCTCAATCGATACCTCGCTTATTTCGGAGTCAGAAAAAGAACGTTTGACTCGCCGATTCCTAGGCGAGATCGATCCTGTCATCGGTCCCAGCATGGACATTCCGGCGCCCGACATGAACACCAACGCGCAAGTCATGGCCTGGATGATGGACGAGTACGAGCGCCGCCACGGCTACAATCCTGCCATCGTAACCGGCAAGCCCCTCCAACTCAACGGCTGCCTCGGCCGCACTGAGGCCACGGGGCGAGGCGCAGCAATTATCACGCGTGAAGCATGTCAGTCTCAAGGGATCGCCATCAACGGCGCACGTGTTGTCATTCAAGGCTTCGGCAACGTCGGCTCGCATACGGCTCAGGTCCTAACGACGCTTGGCGCAAAAGTAATCGCCATCAGCGACGCCGAAGGAGGCCGTTATGCACCATCTGGCATCGACGTTGAAACCGCCTGTTCTCTGGCGCGAGCCGGCAATGGCCTTGCTAACCTCACCGGCACCGAATCCGTCACCAACAGCGAGCTACTCGGACTCGATTGTGACATATTGATACCGGCGGCTATCGAAAACGTGATACACGATGGCAATGCCGACGGCGTGCAAGCTCGCATCGTCGTCGAAGCCGCAAATGCGCCAACAACCATTGAAGCCGATGAGATTCTTCGCAGCCGCGGTATCATCGTCATTCCCGACATCTTGGCCAATGCTGGAGGCGTTACCGTGAGCTACTTCGAATGGACGCAAAACATCCAGCGCTACCAGTGGACGCTCGAAGCAGTCAATGAGAGGCTCGAGCAAATCATGACGAATGCTTTTTATGAAGTGGAACGCGAAGCCAAACGCTGGAATGTTTCGTTACGCCAGGCTGCCTTTGTATTGGGGGTCAGGCGTGTCGCCGATGCTACAAGGCTACGCGGAGAATATTGATATAAATGAATTTGAGGCACTCTATCCGACCACTTAGTCCGCTTCAACGTTATTGCGGCGGGAGCGTTTCACGGGTGGCACAACGTGATAAAGATAGAGAATCAGACTGATGAAAGCGATATAGGCACTTAAAAATACCCACTGTGGGAAGTCATAGTAAATCAGTTGTCGCAGAAGGCGTGCCATCAATGCCATCTCTGCTCCACCATCTTCGCCCCTCAGCGCGTTTTCAAGATAAGTGAGAGGACAGACAAAACCCAGTGCTGTCTCCACGACGACGAAAGTCATCAAGCCTAGGTGGGTCAGTCGAAACGCGCGGTTCCGAATCCAACGCCATTGACACATTCCGCCAGCGATGATCATTGGTACGGCACCGATGTTGAACAAAACAATGAGGACATGTACGAACAGAACTGCATCAGCCATCGCTATGACAACATCGCTTTGGACTTCAGATAATCGCTGAACTCTGGGTCTTCACCCGCTAACAATCCTTCCAAAGAGTTGCGAAAATCTGGTCTCTTACACCAAAAGGAAATGTAGTCATCCCAGGACGCCCACATGCGCTTTGACTGCGCGCTATCCAAGTTGTCGTGAACGAGGATGAATGCGCGTTCAAAGATAGAAATCAATATTTCGAAAATAATCTTCTTTCGCTCTACCTGATCCTCAGTCAACGGCTCAGGGGGAACATTCGCTGAAATGAGGCGCAAGTCAGAATTAGTCAAAAGTAGCTTTAAAAAGTCGGTATATTCGTCCGACAGCTCCTGATAGACCTCTTCTTCGTCCACTTGGATCTGCCGTTTCTTTTCAACCCAAAAAATCCATAGCGCATACGGTAGTCCACAAGCCGTGACCACATAACTAGCTAGTTCCCAGTATTCTAGTGTCGTTCCCACTTGCCACAGCCCTTATCTAAAAGTGAGTCAGGTTTTCGTGAAAAGATCTCACTTTCAGAGGTACTGCGTCTACAGACAATTAACTGTGAACGAGGTCACGGCCGTTGCGCTACTGCACCTTGAGTTGGGAAAACTCCTCGGCGCTGATCGCTGTCATATTCTTGCAGTAAATGTTCTGAGACAAGAGTAGACGCCTCCCCAAGCCAAACAACCCTGAGCTCTTGAGTTGAATATCAGCAGCAGCCTCAATCGGCGCGCCTTCTGAAGATGCCACGAGCAGAACCTTGCCAACCCTGCGATTACCATCAATGTCGGTGTGGTCGCACGACAGGTCGAAATGCTTTCGCTGGTTTTCAGCATCCGTCCAGTACTTGGACTTAGTCACAGGATTACTGACATCTATGCGGGACGATTCGCAGAAACGGATCTTTCCTGAAGGGCTAGCGGCACCAAACCGTAGATCAGAATAGATGGCATCGCGTTTTCCCTGATACAGGCTGAGTATCGTCAGCCCCCCTACGACTGCGGTTTGCGCAAGACAGATACCTTCCGCAGACGTGCCTCGGTAGTGAGTTACGTCGACGTTGACAGGGTCTATCTCGCTCTGCGACGCGTTACTATCGGGAGTTTGCATCCGAGGCACACACGCTGCTACCATGACCATGGCTACTGTTACCGATAACGCTCTTGCAATCATAACGCCCTCCAAAGTGCTTGCATTGTGGTCGAGAATCCGGTTTCAAGAGCCTAGGCCACCGAAAGCAGCTTCAACTCAACCGGTGGATGACAAGCACGTTCCTGGCCAAGGTCAATGACTCGGAATTCCTGTGGAAAGACCAGCCGACGTCTGTTGCAACAATGGCTGCGGCTAAGGCTTGAATTTGATAACTCCCGAAGCTTCATCATGGTTTCGCGGATGCGGTGATGACTTGCCCGAAAGTTACATCGATTGGCTTCGAGGGAGGTATCGCATGCACATAGACATCTGCGCGTTCTTGCAGATTTGTACAGATTCTACACGCTGGACATGCGCATCGAGCAACGATTGCGCATACATGTTAAGCGATGAGGGTACACCACCGTTCGTACTTCAACTGGTAAACGGACGATTCCATGTTGCTACTTCATACGGTGCCATTTCCCTGCCAAAAACAGGTGAGCGCGACATTGGCGGTGGTTCGCCCGTCACGTCGGGCGGTACATCCTCACCTCCACGTCGCTTTGATGGATATCAATTAATCTATTGCAATAGTAACGCCAAGATCGCCTATTATTGCGACATCGACCCCGGCCAATCGTTGATTTGTGCGAACAACAATGTGCGGGGTCGAATTACAAGCGATGCCCAGTCGATCGTCTTCTCGAACGGTGCGACGCATCAGGCGCTATATACAGGCGGCATGGCGGACGCCATCGACTTACAGAAGGGCAAAGGCCAAATTCGGCTCATCGGTGCCCTGGAACGCGGCAATGTGTACAGAGTGCAATGCATCGAGGCTGTGCGCATCGATTAAAATTGTGCCGCTTCCATCGAGTGACCCCTTAACTTTCCCCACGGTGCGCTCAACCGCGAGCCCACCCTGGAGAAAGTTTTGCGTTTATCGGACGCAATCTGGTGGGCCCCACCACCCCAAAATGATGAATGATTCCGGCAATGAATCCATAGACGGCCTCTTCCTTCATGAAATCCATCAATATTCACACGGATTGTGTCGATAAGCCGGATAGGACTTAGGCGGTACCATACACGCTTTGTTCGGGGGACACGGTGCATTGGTCAATGTGCAGGTTGGCGATCCTAATCCTATGGTCAATGGCGAACGGCTGTTCACGCGCAACTCCGCAACGTCAAGAGCCCATGACACAATACGTGGCGATGAAGACAAATTCATCGGCCAGCTCATCGAGTGGCTCGTCGGCGTCCATAGAGCGTTTACCTATCTTAAGCTTTGTCGTCGAAGCGGCCCACGGTCACGAAAAAAGTGGCGACTACACGGTGCAAGTTCAGCTGAGCGAACCCCTACCTGCTTCCAGCAGATTTCCTGTTAACATTTCCGGCAGCGCAAGAGTGGACGAGGATTTTACCCTCGATCCAACCAGCATCCTCGGATTCGGACTCAACTTTTTGGCCGGCGAAACAACGTCGTCATTGACGCTCCAACTGGTCGACGATCAGCTCGACGAACCCATTGAGAGCATCATCATCGAGTTACTTCCTGATTCTCGCATCCAACTAGGCAGCAAGAGTATCTTCACTTTCTCCATCGATCCAGAATGCGCAGAGACCGAAGCGTGTTCGATGGGATTGAGCTGGGATCCCAATGTTCAAGACATCTATCAGTGGAACGAAGATAGCCCAATTTCTCTCGCCCTGGCGGTTATTAATCCCTACCCGACTGGTGTTACTTTTTCGATCGATCCAATTGCCACCACCTGCGCCGTAGGATGGCAGCCCGCCTTGGCGATTCATGCAGCTACAGGAGTCGTCACGGGTACACCTCGAAATGCAGCCGTTGGTGATTGTCAGCTGAAAGTTATCGCCAATAATACTCTGGAATCGATTAACAAGACGATTCAATTCGAAGTGCAAAATACTGATGATGAAGCCACTTGGAAATCGGTCGTCACGCGAATTGATATAGAGTCTGGGATTGTCTTTAGCAGAGATTTAGGCGCACAAGACGTGGATGTGGGAGATACCATAGTCTACGCTCTTGATTTGAGCCTGTGTGATCTTGGCGATTGGAGTATTGTTCCGAGCATCAACGCTAACGGAATTCTCAGTGGAGTAGCAAATGCTCTAGCAACAGGGGAATGCATTTTCACTGAATTTGCCACGAGTAGCGGCTCCATGGAGCCCATCAGTAGAGAGATAACCATTGCCTACACCTCCCAGACCCCGCCAGGGAGCCCTCCTGTTTGGAGCAATGGCGGCAATTTTCCTTTATCTTATGATTTCTACGAAGGCGTGACGAATTCCATCAACATCGTTGCGACAGATGCTGATGGCGACGCCATCACCTATTTATTAAATGGCCCACAAACGACTTGCTCCTTTTCGTTTCCTGGCTCAGGTCCGACTGTCAACACCTTTCCTGACCATGGCGAAATCGTGGCACAGCCTCGTCAGCTGGACGTAGGCAGCCAATGTACGATCAGCGTCAAGGCAACAGCAAATGGGGAGTCAACCAGCAATCTAGTCTTGACCATTCAGGTTAGGGACACACCCGAGCCGCCGACCATTCAGTTTAACCTTCCAGCAGAGTTCTTAGGGACCTCAATTACTGGCACGGGAACTCCGTCAAACCCCTTCCTCCTAAGCGCGAATGAGGGTGCCGGTAGCGACAGCCTGACCTTTGTGTTGTCAGATCCGGACAACACCATTCCATCTCTGGAGTGTTCGGGGCTAAACGTGAGCATTTCTCAAAACCAAGCGATGATTTCCGTTTCGAGCCTGCCGGTTGGTATTCATGACTTTGGTTGCTATGCGAATGACGGGGCCCTTCAATCGAACTTGCTGAGCTTTCGACTGCAGATAAGCTCGAACTCGGTTAGCTGCGACTATTCTGCGGGCAGCAGCAGTGGAAGAAATTGGAACATCGGCCAACCGCTCACCCGCCCAGTGTCGCAAGAGCTCTACGCCTCTGGGGTCCTGCACGCCGCGCCAGCGCCATCTGGCATTTTTGTAGCCTACAACTACAAGACCGGGTCCTATGTTCACTCGCTGCAGATCGACAAAGTATCAAGTTCTCTAGTCATAACCGACCGGCACACTGAGCAGACCGCAAACACCAATCGCTTTCAGATTTACGGAGGCCCGCGCGTTGCAGCCGGCCTGAACGTCGCCGACGCCTACATAACAACTTTCGAGTCACCTGGAGAGCTCAATGTGAGTCGCGCACGGAGGAGTGGCGATTCTAGCCCAACGAACTCGATTCCTGTTGAATCTCAGCTCAGCTACCTATTTTCTAGGACGAACGGTGATTTTGTTATGGTCGGCATCCAAGATATCGAAGGACAGAGGGGTATCAAAGCTTTCGTAAATGGTAACGGCAATTGGAGCGAGGCTCACGCGCTTGGGGAAGACGGCTCAGTGCACTTTTCTCAAGACCTGTCCTTTGCTGCCGACATCGCCGCAAATAACGTAACCTCAGTTGCCTATATTGTTGGCGAACCAAGCGCCCAAGCTCAGTCCTTAAAGATTCGTGAATTCTCGTCTTCGAGCATTTGGAGCGGAGCGACTATCATCGATGCCCATACCAATGGTTCCATCCGGGCCTTTTCGCAGGTCCACCTGGATGTATCCCCTAACGGGAATCATAAGATCGTTACCTGGCGTGCCTGGGACCAATCTGCGGCGGAGGGTTCTGGAAAATATTGCATTTTCGCCCGCGTCTTCAGCAATAGCCAGTGGCAGCCCGTCTCTCGCGTGCTTTGCAATTCCGTTGCAGGGGACTTCTGGGTCCATGATCCCGTTGGCGCGATCAACGATAGTGGCCTGGCCGCTGTCATTGCCCGCACTGGTTCCGGCAGCGCCGCGAGTACGGCGATTGTATATAAGATCGAGCACGCATTATTCACTGGCACGAGCTTTTGCCCGTCCGGAGTCCTGCAGGCAAGTGCCGGCAAGGGCTATCCCCCCCGACCCCAAGTCGTGATCGATAGCAGCGGTAGGATCGTGGCCTTATGGCAAGAGGACGACATTGGTCCTAGCTACCTAGGGCGACTCAAAAGCGCCGAGTTCAGCGGCAACAGCTGGTCAGCAATCAGCACGATTGAGAGAAATGTCGCCGGTTCAACGGTGGGAGCCTCGCCAATCGTATTCGCCAGCAAACCCATGTACCACAATCTTGGTCTGCAACCACAGCTGGTCATGGACGGGCAAGGAGCTCCCTTTGTGGCCTGGTTGGTCTCGATTTCTGGAGTCCATCCTTTTGTCAGCGTTTACAAATAGAGTCGTTGAAGGTGTAATCAGCGTCCCCAACTCACAGTGCGTACATCCACGCTGATGGGAACCTTGACTTCCCGACTATTGAATCCCGTTTGCAACATGCGCGGCACCAAGACCAGCAGCGTGCCATTTTCGCTGATGGCTTTGATGACGCCATATTCCCGCTCGCCATTATTTGTTTTCACATATTGTCGCACCAGCCGAGCGCTGGTCGGGTGCCAATATGCCATTGATACCGAGAGCGAGTGGCCTCAAGCAGGACAGAGACTCTTGCGCGCCTGTTTACCAGCCCCCAATCGGCGATGGTCGCGCCTCGCTGTCCTCATAGGAAAAGGCATAGTCGAGGACACTTTTGGCGCTTTGACCGCGAATATTCGTAATGTAACTTCGAAGTGAGCCATCTCTCGAATAGCGAAAGCCAGAGTTGACACCAACCAAGTATCTCTCCAAAATGAATACTGGCCCACCAGAGTCAACCTCGAGGAAAGACAACCATCGCAAAGTCGACGCTGGGGCAAACGTCGATAAGCTCTAGCAGGTACGCTCGGCCTATGCACCCATACTCAATCGAAGCTATCATCGCTGAGCAATGATATGTGAACTATCTTTGAATATCCGCTTAAGCAGCGATGGACTTTGGGTGCCTCTCTTCGTCCATGACGGAAAGGGCGTCGTCACTGAGTCCCATCGAGGCGCGCTGCGAAAGGGCCATGTAATCGCGCCCAATCATACGAGCCAACTCGTTAAATCGCCCTCGGAGGAGCCACGCATATGCCCCTGCCAAGAACATCAACTCCTGCTGAAGAGTTGGCAGTTGGTTACGCTTAGCAAGCATCTCACCCAATTCGGCGAGGCGGAATTCGGTGGGGATTTCTGGATCGTAACAGTTCTCAAGACAGAGGGCGGCGTCATAGGTCGTTCCCAGACGATGTACGGCCAGATTGTTAGCACGCGCCCGAGTACTAATGGTCGCCACCTGATTGAGCCATATTTTGCGCGGCGCCGCCTTGGTCAAGAGATGCACTTCCAGAAATCGGGTCGCATCAAAGTGATCACCGCGTGCGCGTACGCTGTTGGTTACAGGGCGAAGATTGCCCGTCTGCTGGGCGACGAGCAGTAACTTCTCAAAGGCTAAGGCTTCTTCTTGGTCGCTGATGCCACGCGCATGCACCATGCCACGATCGATCGCTTGCATGGCTGCGTCGAACTGGTGGCCAAATCGATGAATCTGAGCGCGCATGAAGCAAATCTGCGCCCGCTCTCGGTTGTTAATCTCCAAGGCCTCCAACCGATCGCTATCGGCAAGCACATCCTCGCTATTTCCGAGACGCATTTGCCTCATAGCCCGGCCCGTCAACGTAACAATGCGACGGTTTGCGTCATTCAAGTCCATCGATCGGGCTGAAAGTTCGAGATTCCACGCAGCGAGAAAATGCTCTCCACCCGCCCTTTCAATCTGGCTGCGCACCAGAGACAACTCTCCCAATAGGTCGCCAGCCAAGCCGCGTCGACTCATACCCAGTTGGGCACGTATCAATGCCGTTGCCGTATCGATCACACTCTTGATCTGACGACCGTCCAAGCCCCCGAACTGCAAGTGATAGTGCAGAGCCGAGACGCAGAACACAAAGCGCCGCAACAGACCTTCAGAAGTAATATCGTCGTGTAATTCGGCAATACGTCCCAAGGCCGCAGCTGTCGCTTGTTCTGGCGACTGAGCTCGCATGTATTCCCGCACCTCCGATTTAGTCGCCGTGACGGTGGCGGTAGTCCAATACTTGGCGCTGGGGCGATTCATAGTCCGCCCCCGCCAGCTAGACCCGCACTGGTGTCGATGTCATGGTTGACGCTAATGCAGTACAAGCGATTCTTACCAGTCGCACAATTGCCAACACCCGGCGGATAGTTCAGGTAAGTGGACGTCGAGCTCAGCTGACCTGCAATAGCGCTGCTGGTACCGGGAGCAGCTTTCGAAGTCCAATCTTCACATGTTCCGGCAGTCGACGTTGCGTCCGTCGCGTAGCCCGTCCAAACCAGAGGGCTGAGGGGGCCGCTACCCCCATCTGTCGTGCGTCGCTCCGTCACATTGATCGCTAAAGCTAACGAGGTCACCTGATCAAAAAAATCAGCGCGATCAGAGATAAACTGAAATCCCGCGGTCGAAGGGTCCGGACGATGGACGTCTCCTACAAGCGCAAGACCAGAGCCCATGGCCTGCCCGCTGCTGCGTAACACGGCTTTCCACTCTGCCTGAAACTGCCCCATTCGCCCGGCGATGTTGGGGTCGGCAGCACCTAATGCCTGACAAATGCGGTCTGCCTCCTCGCGGCCGTGAAAACCTGATGACAAAGATCCACCAGGCGATTCCGCAATGGAGTAAGCGCCCGAAGACAAGAATGCGACTGTCCCCAGCAGTAACTTCTGAACCAGAGGCGTAAACGTCACCGAGTGACCCTGATAAGTTGCCGTGGCTTCCGACTTCAAACCCGCCTCGGCAAAACTCTTGCTTAACGGGTCAAAATCGCTGTCCGGAGTTTGAATAATGGCGTCAACTGGCTCCAAACTTCCGTTCTCGCGCTGAGCAAGCACGACCACAGGTTCGTTAACCCGGTAGTAGGCATAGCCTTCGTTGTTACCTTTGGCTGGAATGAGTAGTTTGGCAATCCCATCGCCCTCGCCTTGAATGAAAAACGATTCGGCAAACGTTGATAACTGTCCAGCGACAAATCGATAGATTAGCCCCGAGACACCGCTAGAACCTCGAATCGCTGCTACCTGCAAGGGTGAAGTTTTGGATGGAGCCAGAGTGATGACGATCATCGCACCATCCATCTCGGCACCAGCAATACCAGACAGGTCTAACTGCATCGTCACCGACTCTTGATCCCCGAAATCCTCCACTGGCAAAAATCCAACTGGAATGCTCGCTGATTGATAATCGCTTGATGCTAGCCTATCCGTCTCGGAAACTGCTTGTGACGAACTCAGCACATAGGCGGCAAGTCCCCCTGCGGTATTGATCAAAGGCACGGCGAGGCCAACCATCGCGCGGCCAAGCCCAGGCAACCACGTTGCGCGGTGGCCGTAAGCATTGGCCAATGGATCTTGCAGGTACCCCAGCCGCTCCAATCCCTCACGGTCCAGTGGCGCGCTTGGGTTCTTGCTAATCTTGCTATTAGAGGAGTCCGAGGAGTTGGAGACAGCACGCGCGCAACTTAAGCTGACGGCGACAATGGCCGTAATCATGCTGATCATTGATACGCTACGCATCGGTAATCCCCCCGCATAAGCATCATTTCGGTCAATATTGCTGGGAACTTAAGCCCGCAACATTTCCGCGACGACCTCCCTTTCGCGGCGGGAATTCAGCTATCATTATAGAGACATAGAGCTGCCACCCTTACTTTTGCAGGCATATTGGGGGTACTGATTGCATTGGAGCCTCATATCGATCGTCAGCAAACAGCACTTGTCGCCACAATCGACGGAGTAGCTCGCTCCAAACAAGTCCTGGCAACTGATCTCGACAGGCGTTCGCTCAACAGGCTTGGTTGGCGTGCCACCACCATCGCTGGGCGCGTCCGGCTTCTGATCAGGTATGCAAAAGGCCTTGTCGCAACCTTCATCTGGCCGGTCTCCCGGTGGTGGCGAGGGGACTCCGGGGTCATCGCCACCGGTACCTCCGCACTCGTCAACGATCACAGCGACGGCAAAATCGACTTTGACTTGCACGTCGGTACCCTTTGCATCAAGGACGCCGAGCACACGGTTTTCGAGAAAAGATAACTCGCCGCTGAATTTCTGCTTTGCATAATGAAAATCACCAGCGTTGAACGTCTCGGAAATGCAAGTATCCAAAGGGATCGCCAGGTCTCTAGCAGAAAACAGATCATCTCGACTGCGCAAATCCTGGATGCTCAGCGTCGCATTCCCACGACAGTGGCAAGTGATGTACGGAATGAGCGCTTCCTCCGGCACGTACAGATCACTCGCATTGATAACCTCACCTTCCTTGATGGCCTCGTAGTTGCCGACATCGGCCGGTCCCTGTAGGGCCAACCGCTCTGCATCTTGCTGCGTCGACGAAGCTGCACGGCGTGTCGAAGTGCCAACCTGCTCGCTGGGCACGTCTTCTACGGTGCATGCTGCCATACTCATCACAGCCACAGCGGCAAACCAAGAGGCTCTGAGTTGCTCGTACATAATTCCTCCTCGCAAAGGTAGAAAATCGAACTTTCGTTGGGTGCATAAGTCAGACTTTGCAGACTTCAGGCCACCTCCGCCCCAGCCTTCAGACTTCGAAAAATGCCAATGATCTCGTTTGCTCCAGCGTCTGGAATCAGCCCCCACACCACCCGCTCGTCACCGACACGTCAGATAACAACCAGGGATCTCTAATCTAATTAGGATATCCGTCGATTCCCGTCGGTTCCATCGACGATCACGGCTCGACACCCGACCTAAGGGCGCCAAATCTCAGTCGAACGAGGGAGCTCCATCGCCCGACTGTGCGCCTATGGTCTATTCGGTGACCGGGTTGGCGCCGGCTAGCAGCTGCATTACCCGATCGATGTGCGCCCGGTCGACGTTCCCACCGCAGCCACCACCTGATTCTTGGATACGTGCCAAGCCGGCAAAATCCACATCCGCCAAACTGGGTCCTGGACAGGTTCCCGCATCGATACAGTTATCAAACAGCTGATGGCCAATGCGGACCCGCGTATCTCGCTCGGGCGTGCGGACTCCGGGCAGGCTAGACAAGGCGTTAATCGCTTGTTCCTCGGCATAAGCCGAGGCCCGCTGACCCTCGATCCATGCCAGGGACGCGGAAGTTACAGCCAAATCAGAAAGGGCGCGCACAAAGCCCACCGGATCACCCATCGAATTGCCTACGGCGGCGAGATAGTTGAGCGGGGTCAAGCCATCCTCCATGTACAGTGGACACTGGGACTCAAACTTCTCGCGAGCATACTGGGCATGCGTACCCTGCAAGGCGTGGTAGCCTTCCGCCCCGGCATTCAGGGCCCACATCAACGGCTCGAGAAGCAGCAGAAAACGCGCCGATCCCGAAAGCGCGAGCCGAGACAGGCCCGCACCTTGACCGGCCATCAGTGCCGAGCGGCCATAGCGAGCATCGGCCAAGGATTGCAGAATATAAGCGGCGCCAGCGGTGCCGACGACCGGCTTGATACCGTCCTCTTGCTGACTAGCTGCCGCCAGATGCGCCAGCAAGGCGAGCAGACCAAGGGCGTTGGAATAGTTCATGAGCCGCGCACTGCAGGTGCCTGCTGTGCACGGCGCATGCGGCGATGCGTCCGGTGGCAGGACGGCGGTGCCCGAAAGATCCGTCGACCCTGAAAGCGATCGACAACCTGACTCACCCAAAAGCCCCGACCACTCGCCTACCGAGCTGCCGGGATCAAGCGCCCCTGTGCCAGACGTATCGTCACAAAAGAAGCCAGCAGGGGGACCCAGCTCAAACTTTGTAAAACCGAAATCAGGGTCTAGGACGTAGCCTGGTTGCAAATCCAGATCTGGCGTCACAACCATGCCGGGCTGATAAACCGGTGACTGCCGCTGCGCCGGCGATAGCCGGTCACCCGAAGTGATTTTTTGGTGATTTTCTATGTGCCAATCACGAAAACTATCCATGTAGTTATACTGATTGTAAAAGCCCCAGATGGTCCATTCTGACTTGCCTAAGAGGATGTCGTCAATTACTGGCGCCGCGGCTCCCCGAGCGCGCAGGTCTGTGTGCCGAGGATTCAAGTCATCCAGCTTAATCGCCCGTCCCCAGTGCAAGTAATATGCTTTCTTGGTACCAGGCTCACTGACACCTAGAACCGTGTGGGATGGAATTTTACCTTGGTCGTTGATGGGCCCCTGCAGCACGTAGAAGCGAATGTCATCCATCGGCACCCCTGCTTGACAGAGGGCCCGCGCCGACGCTCCGGCAGCAAGTGAGCACGAACCTACGCCGCCGCTTCCGGTCCGACCCGTGTTATGCCACTGGTCCTCGGTGGCATTGGCCACGCGCTTTACGATCTCTTCCAGGCTATACGGACCAAGAACATCATCGAGCATAGGCCCCTGCGACAAGCGTCCACCGTCGTCAGCGCTGGCGCCGCCCGTCGTCAGCTGTAACAAGAGTCCCGTCGCCATGAGTCGTCGATTCATTGACTTTTTGAGCAGCATCATGTCGTCCTCGCCATGCAAAGGTTAGGGATAATCACCAAGACAAGGATCACTCGATACGGACGTCGGTACAGAGAGGACTGCGTTCGCCAGAACTTTGTTCCGTCGTCTGGCAGTCGGGGGTCAAAACGGAAGTGGCCATCTCTTCCCGAAGCGAGCATTGGCCGTTACTATGCGCAGCAAACACCCACGTGCGCGGACTATCTTGACCTGGTGTGAACAGCAACGTCTTGCCAGTCCATGACTGTTCGCCGAAATCAAACTGAGTCCGCTTCTCGGCCACTGTCGTTCGATCTTGGTTCTGCGAGGCTGCGGGTGGAATGTGGGTCAGCTTACTGGACGCCTCGGTCGCACCCTGGCTCTGGTCGTAGCGAACACCAGGTGCCAGTGGATTGGCTGGCTGAAACTCAGCCGCAGTCAGCTTGTCCCCAGCGCGCACAAAGGTCGTTTGACCCATGGCCGAATGCACCGTCTGCAGCTGCCGACCTTGCCATTGCAAGTTAATCGTTTGACCATTGACCGTGAGTGACTCGGGTTGCTGGGTCTCTGGGTTCAACGTGGCCACGAAGTCACCCACATCAACTCGCCCATCAGTCATCTGGCGAAAAACCACCGCGCCGTTGGTAGTGGCTTCCACCAATTCGCCTTTCTCGTCATACTCCAACAACGACACTGCAGACTGACCTGCATTGTTGGTCGAACGGATCTGGCTCGGCAGCTGGGGAAAGCGCGCATCTCCATAGGTGTAGTCGACTCGTCCCGCGCCCGACTGCACTGTCAGTGGCACGCTTGTCGCCTGATCTCGGGTAACTTGGGTGATGCCGCGCGGCCCTTCGTAGTAAGTCATGTCGCCGTTCTTGTCATACCTGAACTGGTGCACCGTGTGTACAGCCGCGCCCTTTATCGCCTGAACGGTGGATAGCTTGCTCGGGTGATCCACATCGAAATTGTAACGCACCGTTGGCTTGTCGAAACCAATAGGCTTGACCTCGAAGCGCAAAGGAGCATAGTTGAAATCAACCCCGTGTCCTGTTGGTTCACGCGTGCCCACCAGAAGGTGCCTCTGACTCTTGGCATCCTGCTTCCAAAGGTATTCCGTCGTGGGCCAATTGGTGGAAGCCAGCAATGCGGTGTCACCCATGTACGTCATTTCAAGGCGACGCGGATTACCGTCTCGCGTCATCGCAACAACGCGCCCTTTTGCGTCGCTTTCGAAGGTAAAACGCACATCCTGCAGTTGCAGGGACTGAATTGCCGAACGCGAGTAAGTGGCTGCAGCAATGGGAGTGCCGCTTGCCGACAGCAGGCGGGTCATGCGGCCATAGGAGTCCCGCTCAACGCTCGTCTTCTCGGCGTCATTCATTATCTCTGCGGTCTGATAGGTTGCGCCATATTTGGCTAGGGTCATGGATGTATTCGTCACACTGTTGTACACGCGAATGCTCCCGGTGCTTAACACCTGCAAACTAAGGGGCGAGGTTGCTAATAGCGGCACGCCCGCAAGTGTAAACTTGTGCGCTTCATGGTCCGTGCGCAGGACCCATTGGTTATTGACTTGTTCAATGGTAGGCAGAGCAAAGACTGGCGCAAACATGTTGGCGGCCACCTGCCCACCCGCCTTCGGCTGGGGATGACTGCGGTAGACCAATGGTCCCAGGTTCAGATTGAGTTGGCCCCGACAAAGATCAACAACAGCATCGTCGCCAAGACATGGTACGCCGGTGACCGTACCGCCAGCTTCCTCACCGCTTGCTGCTGGCGAATTACCGCCATCATCATCACTTGCAGGCGGTGAAGCCGATAGTGAGCCAGCTTTGGTTCCTCCCTGCTTCGACTTCGCGGCCTTATCGTCGATTATGCTTGAGCAGGACAAGACATGGGCCAGTGACCACGCCGTAACGCCGAGAAAACGAAAATTCGACATAGGGACCTCCATGCATCAATCGAAAAGACCACCATTTAGGGATTCATGCAGAGGTAGGATTCAAGTAGCGTTCCAGGCGCGTAGCCACATAAAGAGATCGTCAATATGACGTTTTCGCAGACGAATTAGCCATAGTTGCGGCAGATGCACCCCGTCAACTGACCGCACACCTGCCGTCTAAGAAATTAATAAAACTGAGATAATAAGCATGACCGTTGCCCTCGCCGCGCAATATCAACGAGCAGACTGCTTGCGCTGGCGATGAGCCGATCATCATGGGAGCGAGCGATATATCGCTGGGCCTAAGTCAGCTGCGACCGTCGAGTCGGCAGACAACACGCCCCCTAACTCACTACTCCCAGTTCATTTGCGGCGGAGCTGACTGATGGTAGGCGTTCGAGCCCCAGCACTTGACCTGTATTCCAATGCTGGTGCGATCCAGCGCGCAGGCATGTTCCATCCCGGCCGCAACTGCGACCGGATTCTCAAGCCTGGGGACATTGGTTTGACCTTGGCCGTTATTTCCCCAGCAATGAACGCCGTTACGATCGATGGCGCAAGAAAAGTCATGTCCTGTTGTCACCACGAATGGATCACGCAGGCCCGAAGGTACGTTCGTCTGACCGTACCAGTTCTTCCCCCAACACTTGACTCCATTTCGATCCAAGGCGCAGGTATGATCGGTTCCCGAAGAGAGCATAGTTGGCGCAAAGAGCGTTGGAACGGCGGTTCGTTCGTCTGGTGTTGTACCTCTAGCCCAACACTTGACTGTGCCACCGTCAATCACACACGTATGATTCACCCCAGGAGCTACGACGGTGGGATCCGTGAGTGCAGGGCGATTGGCATCTACCAAGTGATTGTGTTGGCCCCAACAAGAAAGCTTGCGGTCTTGAATGGCGCACGTTCGACCGCTGGCTGCGGCGGCGAAGGTAACGTTTCGCAAGTCTCTTGGATATCCCAGCTGACCTTCGCTGCTATAACCCCAGCAACTTAGTCGGTTGTCTTGCGTCACGACGCAACTATGATTGGCCTTACCGATGATCATCTGCGGCAGTCCCAGTCCGCTCGGCACTCTGGTTTGCCCCAAATCACCCGAACCCCAACATTTCACACTTGCTGCGTCGATCGCGCATGAATGTGCCGTTCCGGCGGTCAAGAGATGCTGCAGAGACTGCACACAGCCGATCATCGACCCCACCACATCCACGTCGACGATAACCGAAGGAATCATCAGAGTGCGCACGTTTTCGTCAAAGGTCGGCCCCTGATGATGGGTACCGACAAGGATCAGGGCACGCGCCCCGATTCGACCTGTAAGGCGCTCATATCGACAGCTATCGTCTACTAGCTGCGTCAGCGTGCCGACAACGCCAACGCACAACTGTTGCTCACGAACTGATGGCTGCTGACGCCGCCACTGGTCGATAAACTCTGGTGTATAACTGACGTTCAGCTCCGAGACACGGGCGGAAACGTTAGAGCAAACTGCCAGCGCTGGTCCAGGTTGCACTCCGCCACCGCCGCTACCGCCACCCGCACCACCGACACGCCGGGTGCAGTAAATGTGCTGTAGGTCCTCCTGCGAGCGCCCCTCCACATCCGACCAAGAGACCGCGAGCTCGCTGGTGCCAGTCCTTGTATCAACCCACCCCCGAGCGCAGGTGATATAGGCGATCTCTTCACTTCTTTGCCCTTGTCCACTGCGCACCAGGGTTACTCGGCGGACGTCTCGGATATCCTCAAGTTCTGACTTTGCTGCTGGGGTCGTACGGCAACTAACCATTTGCACCACGATCGCCAGCTGGCAAAACACTGACGACCACAAAATAATAGTCTTTCGCATCATAAACCTCATTGGTTAAGGCTTCATGGAAGTTGTTCGTGAGTCAGTGCCCGGCTACGACTGGAATCTCCCTCAACAGCCGAAACCCGATATTGCTACCGCGGCCCATCTCTGGAAATACTAACCGATCCGCGGACCGGCAATTTTGAGCCAGATCGAACCAGCTACCTCCGCGGATAACTCGATCTGTGGTGCTTGTTGATCGTCCTTCGGGATCAACCTCTTCGGCGGGAAAAGAGTGCAGATAAATATCCTCAACCAACTCCCAAACGTTGCCATGAACGTCGTACAAACCGCAGGGGTTCGGCTTCAAGAGGCCTACTGGGTTGGTTCTCTTACCTGGCGAGTTCCCAGCAAACCAAGCGATTTTCGCTGCTTTCAAACTAGCTTCGTTGACTTGAACGCCATCCTGTGAGTACGGCCCCGAGGTCCCGCACCGCGTCGCAAACTCCCATTCGGCTTCCGTCGGTAGGCGATATGGTCTGCCAGCCGTCTGAGAATTGAGGCGATCTATAAATCGCCGAGCATCCGCCCAAGAAACACATGAAACAGGGTGACCATCGTCCTTAAAGACTGGGCCACAGGAGTTAGTCAAATCTTCCTCGGGGTAGCGTCCCATAACAGCCCTGTATTGACCGCGGGTTACTTCCGTTGTTTGCAAGAGAAAGTCCTGGGAGATGGTCACTCGGTGTAGCTTTTCATCGATATCACCTTCGCCAACTGGTGATCCCATCTGAAAACTTCCATTTTTGATCAATGCGAAGCTGAATCGAACACCCGCATGCGAAACATCGAGGGAACCGCCCGGGCGTGTAGAGTATCCAGCATCGGCTACCTTACCACTACCGCTGCCAACACCACCGATGCCAGCATCGCTAACACCGCCGCTACCGAATGGCGCCAAGATCACCATCGACGGAATACTCACCGCAAAATCTTTGAATTTTTCTGTGACATCAAGGATTCCTGGCTTCTGCCCATCGGGCGATCCAACGATCGCTTCAAACAAAGTAGCGCGCGCCAGCTGCGGCTCAACAAGACTCAGTCTGTTCTCTATCGTCAGTATCTCTTCCTCGAAGCCTGTCCTGTAAGCAGCGACATCAACGTTCTTTAGTCCTTCTTCGATGTGCCGCTGCGCGATCTTTTCCAAAGTTGCCTTGAGATATTCGATTTCTCCCTTGATCGTCTCTGGGTTATGCAGCTCAAGATAGCTTGCTAGCTTCGGCTTGTACTCCCTTTCATAATCAAGCTTTTCAAATTGCAGTCTGGGGTCCTTGTAAGAACACTCCTGGCGCGTCAGGGTCGCATTAGAGAATCGATGTTCCTCGCCGCAAAAGACCCGATATACTTGTCCCTCTTCCAGATAGACAACTTGATGCTTGCCATCAAGAGGGCTTTCCAAAAAAGCATCCATCAATTCGTTCTCGGTCCGCATGGACTTGCAATGCAAGAGAGCAAAGGCTGCCATGATCGGTAACCACATGCGCTTCATAAGATCCTCCACGTCAAGCCACACGATGCAGATTCCGCGCGTGACAAGTGCTGATACCCTCACTGAGCAACAACAGTGCCAGGACGGTTGCTGGTGCGCTGTCACAGCACGGCACAGCACAGACGACCGTGCAGACATAGTGGATTAACAGACAGAGTCGGTGCGGTCTCGGCCGCAAACTGCGGTCACGTGCCGCTACTGTTTTCCATCATGCGGTTTGACCTAGGCTCGCGTATGACTTCAGGGGTTCCCGTACACTCTACAGATACTCCAGCGAAAGCATTGCAGGAAACGGAATGCTCGTTGCTGCACCAGACGAATGCCAACGATCATAAATTGAGAGACAAGCGTCACTCGCAGAATCGCTCGCGAATTCTATCAGAGCTGCTTACAGATGAGCTTCAACCGCCTAACCGCCAATCGCTGAAATGACCTAACGAGCACGAGATTGTGCTGGCAGATTCCGGAAAAGCCACGGGCGAAGGGGACGGCCCGAGGATTGCAACGACCAGCAACCCACAGGCTGCATGGCTTGCGTTGCGCGTGGCTAAGACCTGCCGATGCTGGCGATGAAAGCGTCCTAAAAAAAACTAGAGGAACCGAGGTCGCAACGATGCGCAAGATTTTGTTGGTCACGAGCACCGTGTTCATGGTGAGCATCATGTCATTCGCGTGTAACGTGCGGCGGCAAAGCTATCTATCCGAGGTCACGCGAGACTTCTCTAGCCAGGATTTTGGCCAGCTCAAAGGCTTCCTGAACAAGTACTGCGCCGAGTGCCACAGCGCTGAGTCCGGCGCAGGCGGTCTTGATTTTATTGACGACCTGAGCAGACTTCGCAGCAGCACCCTGGTTGTGCCCAACGATCCCTCAAGTTCACAGCTTTGGCAGCGCGTCGTCGGACTGCGATCCGATGTCAACAGTCGGATGCCACCCGATTACGCGGATCAACAGATCGCGGATGAATCCGAGATCGATATCATCACCAAATGGATCGCTGCGGGCGCGCCATCCGACGAGGCATCAGGGGCCCGCGAGATCGTCTCTGATGGAAAAGTGCTCCGACTTATCGCTGACGATCTTGCCCGACTGTCGCCAGCGCAGCGCCCTGCGACCCGTTATCTTTCGCTAACCAACCTTTACAATACGATCAAGGACAACGAATACGCGGTTTCCGATAGTCGACTGGCAGCGTATCGCTTCGGAATCTCCAAGTTCGTGAACAGTCTGTCATGGACGACAAAAGTCACACCTCCGGAGGTGGTTGCAGGTTCCAATGGCACGCTCCTGCGGTTAGATCTGCGCAACTACGCCGCCGTGGCTAAGGATGTTGGACTGACACATTTGCCCCCCCATCGCCCGGTCGGATTAACAGCTGAAGCCTGGGAGAAGCTTTCAGCCCTCGATCCATATCGAATCGACTATAAGGACGGATTGATGACTCAGATACGACTGCAAACGTCCACAACATCCCCGGTTATGCGCGCAGACTTCTTCATCTTCAAGGCGGGTGTCGGTGACTTGTACTACGAGATCCTTGGCATCGAAGGCAACTTATCGGGCCTTGAAAAATCACTTCTCGGCGGACTTACCACCTCTGATCGCATTCGCCAGCGACAGCCTATCATTCGCTCTGGGTTTACCAATTCCGGAGTTTCCAAGCATAATCGCATGATCGAGAGGCATGACATCAACCTGTATCGTAATGCCGCCTACTGGATCAGCTATGACTTTGAAGGCACCGTCGGCAGACAACAACTCGCAACCAATCCCCTTGGCCCACAAAGCGCCTTCGATAGTGAGAATCGCGTCTTTCGCCATGATGGGGGCGAAGTGATCTTTCATCTGCCGAATGGCTTGTTTGGATTTGTCCTGACAACTGCTGATGGCAAGCTGCTTACGGATGGCCCGGTCAATATTGTGCAAGATCCGAAGCGTACCGTCGTGAAGAACGCGATCTCCTGTATGGACTGCCACAGCGTTGGCATGATTAAGAAGACCGACCAGATTCGCGCCATCGCCGAGGCCAATCGCGATGTCTTCGACCAAGCACAGCTGGATTTCGTCCGCTACGCCTATCCGAGAAATGATTACGCGAAGAATCTCCTTGATACCCTATTCAATCGCGATACCGACAGATTTCAAGCTGCCGTTGCTGCCTCGGCATTATCTGGTGAATCCGTCGGCAATGATCGGTTCGAGCCCGTTTCCGCCTTGCACGACTATTTCTTCGATACAGAAGTGACGCTAGCCATGGCAGCTGCCGAGGTTGGGTTGAGTGAGCAAGACTTTGTTGCCGCCATTCAACGGCGGCCGAATCTTCGGATTGTACTCAGTAACTTCTTTATTCAGGGTGGCCGCTCCGTGAAGCGAGAAACCTTTAAGGACCTATTTCCCCAAATCGTTCGCGAACTTGAGCTTGACCAGGTGGCGGAGCGCCTCGACAGCAACGGCAGCGCTCTAGGCGGCGACAGTGCAGGAAGCGGCCGCGCCGATTGCCGCGTCGAGATCTTCAAATCCGGAAACGACTATCGCCGCGTGCTGGAGCACTCCGCATCCCCTCTGGCTCGCTGCCAAAAAGAGGTTCTGGAACAATGCAATCGCCTCATTGAATCGATACGCGCACACGGCTATGAGTGCCGCATCATCCCCTAGTTCATGCACCAGAAGTGGGAATGACGCGATGGCCAGGTAAAAATATCGCCAGGAGCAAGAGACTATGAAAAGAATGTTGTTGATCACAGGCGCCATAGTACTTGTCCACTGCAAGTCTACGCGCGACGCAAGCGAGCTCATGAGAGACGCATTTATTGAGAGTCCCAATGATAAGCGACACCAGGTCGTCTACGTCGACAACGATTCCGTCTTTCGCGTTTTTTGCGGAGATGAGCATCGTTTTGCCACCAAAGTGCTGACCCGCGACGACTGCACGCATCGAAATCAGCGACTGCAGTTTGAGCGACTACATTACGAAGACGAGTACAAGCCGCGTCTGGCTCGATTCCTTCAGCTACAAAGCCCCGAGACCGTCCGACAAGAGATTGCGTATCTGAAGGAGGCCCTCGACAGGTTGGGCCAGCGGCATGCGGAAGAAGCCCGGGAAAGCACAGATCTACCTACCGGACTTCGATCGAACCTTGAGCGGCAAATTCGAGACGTCGAGAATAAACTCAGCGAACTTGAGCCACAGGTTGAGCACTTGGCGTTATATGAGGCGATCGTTGGCTCCGCCGACGGGCAAACCAAGGGCTTACTCGACATCACTCAAAGCCACGGCGACTTTGCAGTCAGTGGCCAGTCTCGGGCTATCCTGGCACCATTTATCCGACATAATCAGCCAACGGACAGAGACTTCGAACGCCTGCCGATCAAGCCCGAGAACGATGCAGGCTACGGCTCGAAAGCAGCTCAACGCCTGAACACCTCGATTCCACTTATCGAGTTCACCCATAACGGCGCTGTCTTCGCATTTGTCCGGATTCGTAAGGGGAACTTCGTCATGGGCTCTCCCCCCGACGAAGCTGGCCGCAGCAGCGATGAGCAGCAGTACTCTGTTAGCATTCCCAGCGACTTCTTGCTGCAAGCTACGGAAGTCACCCGCGGGCAATATCGAGCGATCATGGGTGCCTACCCTGAACACGAATCACGAGGCCCAGGTGACTGCAGACCCAATATATCGAACGATGATCACCCAGTCACCTGCGTGTCTTGGGATGCCGCCAACCGCTTTATTGATCGATTAAACGCCACAGAGCCGGGTCGTCCCTATCGACTCCCCACAGAAGCAGAATGGGAGTTTGCGGCACGCTGCGGAACCCTAGGACCCTTCTCAAAGGTTGGTGTCACCCCGTTCGGCACGCCTAGCGACTCCAGCATCAGCCTATACGATGCTGGAATTGCCTGGTTTGGTGCCAATACCGTCGGCCGCGGCAACAGCCATCCTCACGCGGTAGGCAGACTCAAAGCTAATGATTGCGGACTTTTCGATATGCATGGCAACGCCGGCGAATGGGTTCAGGATTCATATCAACTCTCTTATTCGAAAGAGAGCAATGGCCAATATCCCATTGATCCGAATCTGCGTGTCATCCGCGGTGGCGGATTCAAGAGTAAGGCTTATGAGTGCCGATCGGCCGCCCGCAGATTCGATTATTCCAGCCAAATTCAGGTCACTACAGGATTCAGATTGGTGCGAGCAGAGCGATGACTCTTCTAATTGTAAAAGGCCAGATGCTTGGGTGATTCGTAAGGGGCTTTTCGTGCGTTCGACGTTCGCGAAGCGCAGTTTCCGGATTCAGAACACGAACGACATAAGGGGTGTCGTGGCTGCATCGTCGGGCAGGACAACCAAGTTGGTGCCGAAGCTGCAGGACATCCTCTATGTGTATATGGTTCATTATAATCAGCGGCTGGAAGGGAGGGTACCTCGGATCGCTTAGCGGTACCCAAAGCACAGTCAATGGCACCAGTTCAAGGCATCTATTCCCATCTCGTCAGAAATTGGACTGCACTGACTCTGGTGGCTCTGGTGGCGTTGATGAATCTAGTGGACCGGTGGAATCAGATGAAGTCGCCACGCTATGGTCTTCGTTGATGGTCACCGGAGTCTGGGTTTGCCCGCCTCGCTGATTCCTTTCGACGAGTTCATTGAAACCCTCGAGTCGCGACTCGAATTCTCCTTGTGATGGCGCTGTGAGAACATAGTCTAGCGCCGCCGCAAACGGACTGAAACCAGTTCGACCCTCATCGGACGCCTTTTCCCCCATGCTCGACGATGCCATGGTCGGGCAACTGGTGTGAGTAGGTCCGTGGCAAGCGTCGGTAATCAACAGATCGATGGAATGAGTCGCTGCGACGCGATTGATAACCTCCCCAAGGTCAATATTCGCATTGCGATTGTCCGCGTCAGGTGGGGACGGAATCACCATATATCCTTCGGGGCCTTCAACACCGTGCCCGCTGTACATAACGACGATGTGTTCCTTTCCGCCACAATCCTCTTCAATGGCGCCTTCGATAGTTTGCACTAGGTCCGTCGAATTTGTGACCGGGCTGACTGCAATAGGATATTTCGGTCCCTCGGGTGCCCACAGAAGCGGGTGAATCCCAATAGATCACTCTCGAAATTCCGGGCTCAAGATATGATACATTCATCTACTCAACCAAATAGTTCTTGTGTTTCAGCGGGCGGTGGCTTCGCCAATCACCCTGGCAATGCAGGCAATCTTTGTAGAGCGGCTCATTGGCTGGCGGCACGAGTCCATGTCGCGCCATGACGGCTTCGATCGTTTCCGATTGGTCGGTCGGCGTCTTGGCCATGTAATAGCCAATTTGAAACCAAAACCAAAGGCGTTCCGAGTACTCTGCCTTGAGGCCCTTCCAGGCACGGATCTTCATCCACGCATCGACGAGAGGAACGTTGCAAAGTCCCTGCAACATGCCATACAGCGAGTAATTGATATCCCACATATCGTAGCGATAGAATCGCCCACCAAGTCGAGCGTCATAACAAGACTTAGCGCCCTGATCGCGGCCACAGGAACCACATAGCAGATTGGTATTGCCGTCTGCATCGACGACTGGTTCCTGGGGAAACTGAAAATCCCAACCGCCAAAAACCTCGCTAAACTCACCAAGGATGTTCTGACATGCGAGTGTCTTCGACGTCCAGCCCATCCACGTTGCCGCGTCGTTTTGGTAGGCGATCTTCACGCTGAATAGACCGGCTTGCAGCCGGGGCACGATATCCGGCCAGCAAGTACAGCCGACTAACCGCTCGGGCGCCATAGAGCACTGCAGAGAAGGAAGTTCGGACCGCCTCCTCGTCGCGTCGGCAAGGGCCCCCCCCTCTTGCTCGGTGCCATCAGATACTATGGTCGCTTGCTCATCATCCGTGGACAGCCGCGCCTGGTGTCTTGCACTCTTGCATCCCAATAACAGACAACTGGTCACCAGTATCCCCAAAGCCAATGTCACCAATCTCATCAAAATCCTACTCATCGCTTGCTCCCATATGCAAAAGAAGCCGTGGCACTCGCTGCCTGGCATCGAAAGACCAGTGCTATAACAATGAAAATGAGGTCTCACTCCCATTCGCAATGTCTATGCCGCAGGTGATGATTGGTCATAACCGCAATGTCGCAGGCACAATCTGAGCATGCGGCGCAGCATACACCTTTCCAAAACTCGACGGTTCCAACCCACCTCGCGGACCCTAACATCGATAACCTCAATCACCTCTTGGACAATTTCGCCCGTCACTTCTAGACCGTCGAAGATCGATCGGCTGGTCAACAGGTCCTGCGATTTCTAAAATAAATACGGTTGATTACCCGGTACGTTGAACGCAAGGACGCCGCATCGAAAGCGTTGAAGCCATGGCCAAGGCGAACGATTTCTCCAAGATTCCGCCACAATGCAGGCGCATGCACTCATCGGCCCACACGTTGCAAAGGTACCAACCACAGAAGTCAGATTCCGCATCCATGAGGTAGTCCATGCGCGCACTTGGAACACAACAAGGACTTTCACTGATCTCAACGGTGATCAGCCTGGGCGTTATGACCACAATCGCCGTCGGCCTCGCCAGAGTCACTCAGACACAAATGCAGGCACAAAAGCGCATTGACCAACGCTATGAAGTGATCGATGCGGCAAAGTTTATCCGCGATAACATTGACTGCAAAGAGACTGTCAAAAAGCTCCTGGAGTTCGGACGTACGGTCCATGAGTGCATTGCTGGCTCTGAATTTCTCCCACTGTATCGTGGTGGACAGCATCCTGGAATAATGGTGCGCGGCAACGCCGCGAATCCAACTTACTACGGAAAGTGGGTCGCACGACCTCGTTGTACCGCCGAGGGCATCGCTGTTGACTTCTCCATGCCCATCGATGGCGCTCCCTTGCCATTGCAACTCACCAACAGTCAGCATCAATATTTCGCCAAGGATCCTCTCACCGGAAAAATCTTGAATTGGGCCAATAGCCCCCCAGGATTTACGCGCCCTTTATGCACGAACGAGTTTCAGGATACTCCACCCACATCGCCCGATACGGGTAACCGAACTCCCTTCGACCAGTGTCGCTTCTTTCAAAAAGATGTAGTTCGCACCAGTACGGTGCTGGGAAGTGATAACCGCTGGCGCATCGCCCGGCATCACTGCCCTAATGAGTTTCCAGTTCTCGTTTCTGCAACGGTCAATCCAGCCTGCAACGCCATGGATTGGATCGTGCACAGCCTGCTCGATAACTCCAGTCAGTACCCAAGGACGGTATCCTGCAATATTGCCTTTTTTCAGGACGCCGACCTGAGTGCCTCGCAGAAGGCAACACGCGACGATCAGTGCGCTGCACAAAACATGGACCCAGAGATCGGCCAATGCAATTTTCTTTGCTGTCGGCTGTAACCACACGAGCGACAGGAGACTCCGTCAAAAGCTGATTGATTAGATGAGTACCGACTCTTTTCCACCGAACTAGAGGGAGCATTTGTATGAAACAGATTCTAATCGTATTACTTTCATTGCCAACCATCACTGCATGCCTGCCGACACAGCATGAGGGTGAAGAGGCTACCGGCTTATCATCGATTGCCACGAGCGTTAGCAGCACCATCGTCGCCAAGTACAAACTAACAGAAGCCCAACTCACGCTTACGGAAGCAGCGACGAATGCTGCTCGCTGCGATCATTCTCGGGGCACTCAAGGCAATCTACGTGTCTTTACCCAAACCCTGACGACCGCCAGCAACGGGACACTGGAGTTTGGCAAAGATGATTGTGGACAAGATCTTTACAAGGTCGAGGTCTACCAGGGTGCGAGTTTTGAATTGATGGATAGCCAAGGCAAGCCAATCTTTCGGGGCATTGCCATGGTCGAATCCGTGAACCTCAATGCGAACACAGCCCTCGACTTCACTCTCCAGTGCGTGGATGATCTCATTTGCAAATCTGATTCGGTGCTTGTTGTTCCAGGTTCAGCAGGCGGGAATCGAGAAGATGCGCTCGCAAAGCTGCAGGTTAACGTTCGCGTCGAGGAGACAGGCGATCCAACCGTCCAGGGATCGACAACTTGTCGCCAGGTGTTGGTTGAACGAGGTTATGTCGATGCGCAGGGTGTGAATCGAGAAAAACTTTGGCAGCCATATGGCATCTGCAACACTGGCAATGCAAATTCCTGCAATCAATTGCCTGATGAATACAATCGCTGCTTCTCTGGTAGCAACCCGGCGGGCCAAGCTCAGTGCGCCAGTTTCTTTGATGTATGTAAGAAGTTGGACATCATTCGAATCCAAGCCAATTAGCCAAGCCAAAACGCGGTCGAACTAGATGGAGCACTTGTATGAAACGAATTTTTTCATTCGTAGTCATCCTTGGATTCCCCAGCTCTTGCGCTGGTCCGCAAAGGTCGGAATTCAAACATGATGTGAGTGACTTTGACTGCACTGAAATCGAAGGCGTCGATTTGCGGCATCGCTGCCAAGAAGCTCAAGACCTCATCAAACAAAGTCGAGCTGCGATTGAAAATCATTATGATGAGTATGGGCTCCAAGAATACCGACATGCATACTACGACAACATTTCTGTCCATTACAAAGGCCATGTAGGAATCGATGACGCCGTGCAGCAGCTTTCAGATTTTTCGGTGATATTCTCTGGAGACGAGCACCAAATTACACCAGTGATGGATACGCACATTCTCTTACTTAATCGCTTGCAGGCACACTTCGGATCCGATCGCTTAGTCTGCGCCTTGGAAATGGATAGACAGTGGAATAAGCAAATCGATGCTTTCTATCGCAAGCAGATTTCAGAAGATGAGATAGTCAACGTCTTGAAGGAGGAATCCACATTCTTGGAGCAGGATCTGAGGCGATATCTGAGAGCATGTTATCTGTCAAACATTCCGCTGATTGCCGTTGATATCGAGCAGTTCGACGGGATGACCATCTTGCATCGAGATCAACAAATCGCAAAAAACATCACAGAACTCTTCCACCACTATCAGGGAAGGCGCAAGATTTTTGCGCCTTATGGAGGACTGCATCTCGGCGGCCCCGACAAATTACCAGCACTGCTGGCCAAGGCTGGCATCCAAAGCTACCAGTTCCTAAACTTGGCTCCTGCGGCACTGCATTGGCGCTGCGCGGATCAGATCGGATCAGAGTCCGAAATGAAAAACTATGCTTGTCTGATTGATGGCAGCAATTCCTATGTCTCTTCTCAAGACTCCTTGCTGGAGCGATACAAGCGTATCCTCTCTGTTATCGACGAGGAAAGACGATTTCGCGAAACGTTCTCTGATCAGAAATGACGATAACTAAGGCGGCTGCTTTTAAAGGGAAAACGCCAAAGGCTCGCACTGCAGATGCCGTAGAACGGCCTGTAATTAAATCGTAAATTCGCAATGCCGTTGACCGATCTCAGAATCTTCGACGAATTGAAGCGGACAGTAGGAAATATTCTCGTGTTCTCCGGGCATTAGCTTTACCTGACCGCGAGGTGTGTGCTCCTATCGTCAACGCCCCGTAGCCCGATGGCGGCATAACATTCCCAATTCCCCTTAGATTCCGACGCCATCTACGAATCGATCGGACGGCATGATCGATGCAGTGTCTGATGGATACACGCGAATACCAACAACCCTGGCCAAGTGAGGTGATTGCCATGAAAGCGATGATTCTACTTTTTGCTCTAACAGGCATTCACTTACCGGGCTGCAGCCAAGCCATTCAGGAATTTCAGAACAAAGATGGGAGCGGCACCGGCAACTTAGTATCGGGATCAAACAAACCCGCCGAAGAGCCGGACTCTGACGGAGATAAAATGATCGTTCTCAAGAACGTAGATCGCTTTGCCTCGTTTGCTCCAGGACATGCTATGGATTCAGAAATCAATCTGGGCTTTGCCAGCAATTATTCTGGGAGCGCCTCCATCTCTGTGACCATCAAAAGCATCGATATCATGGCGCTTGCATGCGCTGGCGTGAAACTCGTCAAGAGCGAAGATGGGACAACATTCACTATCGAAAGCTGCGAGGCTACCTGCAACGAAAAAACGAAGGTAATTGTCAGATTTGAGGCAGATTTTGGCTATGAGTCCAACATAGATTTTACAGCTGGAGTCGGTCTCCCAGGGTTTGATATTGCTGATGGCGGCACCTTTGCCACCCAGCGGGATATTCATGTTCATAATCCTGCTTTAGAAGCAGCTATCGATAACATGAAGGTCATAACGTTTGATTTAGACACGCCTCCCTATGGTCGTTGTGTTTCATTCGACGCAATTTACAACACCCCTGAAATTCAAGACAAGATTCGCAGCACCTTGCTCGACACGGCCTTGCTGGCTCGATGCATCGAGAAAGACGAGTGGCTCTTCTCCAACACCTCAACGACTTATGAGATTCCAGGTGTGGGAAGCGTATCCAGTTCAGACCTTGTTAAATACATCCACAACCCATCCAGCTATGATCAAAAGTTAATCGCTCAGATCAACGATTGGTTACTGAGCCGCGCCAAGTCTTGTGCGACCGCATGGAATTTCTATAAAGATTCCATCGATTCCATTCTGGAAAACATGAAAACGCTGAAGACTGAGTATGACCGCTATCGCAAGTCCTGCCCAGTTGCGGTCCCGAGCGTTACTCCATGCACTCAAGACGGCAGGCGCCTCCGCGAAGGTTACATCCGGCATCAACTCTGTAACAAGGCTGCCGGAGACGCACTGGATGCGGCGAGTCTACTCGGAAGCTATAAGTGGTCAAGTTTTACCGAAGAACAGGGCAGATCTTGCGTCCTGGCCTGTGTACAGAAAGCCTTGCTTGACCAAGCCGCCCAGTGCCCACTTGGCGTGTGGGATGATGATGATGGCACTCGCATTGGCCCCATGGACCCAACTTGGTCGAGTCAACTAGGACTATAATGAATCGCTCGCGAACAACTTGATGAGGTTGAATCATGATGTATCTACACAAGCTCTACCTATTTCTTGTGTTGGCTACCCTCGCTTTTGGCTGTCACACGGCCCACCAGCCCGAAGACAGCCCGTCGCAGAATCAGCAGCCTAGCTCCCCTTCTTTCCTCGCAGATAAGAAGAAAAAGAAACAAAGAGCTGCTGAAGGATCGACTACAGATACGATCCAATCGACTGATCGCTATGCACATCTTAAGTCTATCTCTGATCCAGGCACGGATCCTGAACCACTCGGTGAGGGGGCATTTTTCAGGGCCTATCGAGTGACCGTCGACGGTCAAGTTTGGGTTTATAAGATTCCCAAAGTCGGAACTCGCTACTATGGAGATACCGTCGTACCCATGCCTGATGCCACCCGGATGGCAGTCGCCGAGCTAACCGCAAAATTAGCGAGTACTCTCGAAGGACGAATCATGCACGAACTAGATACAGAGTACGGCCAAACCTACTATGGCGATGCAAAAATACCCCAGCAAGAATTTGTTGCCGGCGTTGGAATCAGAATGCCCTACATCGAAGGAGTTGATAACTACATGCTGCAGGCGGCCGTGCCGTTTGAGACATGGGAACAAACCATGCGACAAAAACGTGATCTCATGGGCCTCACCGCTCGCATCACCAACCTCCCACTCGATAGCACCACCAAGACGACCTTCAATGGAATCGAGTTCAATATTGGTCTCGACTCAAACGAAGCAAACTTCATCTATAAGGTCCGTGTCGACGAGGACGGTCGCTACCATGTCCAGATATACTGGATTGATCCGATCGTCGTCGCGCCCGTTCCAACAGAAGGAGAAACGCCTGATGGAAGTGCGCCCAACCTCGGCAAGTAAGCGAGTGCATCATCTGAGAGTCCCATCGAAGCTCCCTGCGACAACGACATGCAAGCGCGCCATAATGCGACTATAGACTATGGCGTCGCCTCAGGCGTGTATGACTCCGAAGGAGTCGGGCTTGGCTCTGGGGTCGGCTCAAACGAATAGGATTCGGAAGGCGAGGGCGTAGGACTCAGCGATGCGCAAAGGGGATTGGATTGTCCGCCAAATCCATCCGAGTATTCACAATATTGATCGATGCAGGCGTTCCATGCAGCATCTGCCGGATCGTAAGCGCGGCATGCATACAGGGCTTTGTCCTCTGATTCGGGCGAAAGATTGTCAACGCGCTCACATGGTCCGCCCTCATTCTCGCGGCCATAGCCTTCTGCGCACGAGAATCCGTCCACCATGCCGCCATGATTGTATTCTTCGCCCTCCTCTGGCTCGCGACACTGTTCGCACGTATCTTTGCACTTATCCGATCGCGAGCAGGCCGCCGCACACTGCGTTGCATCGCCGATAATTTCCACACAACATCCCATTGGATCAGGGTTGGTATCCGAACTGCACAGGCCTTTGCAAGACACTGGAATGGGCGTACCTTCCTGATAATCGCTTTTACAGGTGTCCATATCTGAATCTCCGTCAAGCAGACTGAGAAAGGTAGAAGTGGTGTGCTCTCTTAAGTTATGGGAGATGACCTCGGAGGCTTCGAAACGCTCCACATTGCTGGTGGTACCAATGTGAAGATCAAAGGGTGCAATCGTGAAATCCGATGCTTGCGGGCTACTGACATCGCCCAGTATGCCGCCGATAAGCAACGATCCTTCGGGGACACCATGATTTCTCAGCGTAGAAGTGTCGGAAACCCGGTCGTTTTCCCCCTGAAAGAGGTACTTGCTCTGCGAATTCGTAACTTGAACAAGATATTGAATATCCAGCCTAAATGAATTGGCACCCGTGCTCTGCAACGGCATACCGACGTCGAGGTAAATTTTACCAATCGGCAATTCCAAGTAGCGAAGGGCACCGCCGAGCGTTGCTGAAACGTAGATCCGCTCCACCTCAAGCAGAGTATCACGAAATATTTGCTGGTCTGCCGAGTCGGCAAGTTGCGCGATGACCTTACGGCCCGACAATTGGTGATTCAGATAAATAGAGCCCATGGAGGGCATTTCGTCGCCGATAAGTATATTGCGAACAGTCAGATCCAGGTAGAGCTGGTTTAAGTTTCCAGGTGATGAGAATTCCGAGGAATCGGCCGCGGGAGCATTTTTTGTGGCAGCAACAGCTCGGCTCGCAACTGTTCGACCACTCGTTGCGCCGCACGCAGACGCCAATGCCAACAAGGCCACAAAGTTGACACCGAATAGCGAACGCGCCAAACAAATCGAATGTATGCGCATCGTTTGCACTCCCTGATTTGTCTCTTGAGCATCCCCAGAAGTATGCAAAGACTAGGGCAGTCTGGAATTGCAATGAATTCCGCGGGATGGAGCCAATGATGCCTGTCGATGTGATTGACCTAGCCGTAGAAAAACAGGCCTAAAGCTAGGTTATTCCTGCACCAACCATGAGTTTGATCGTGCGTATTCTGCCAGGGACAGATGCCGTGGCGTTTTATCCCTTTTGCTGCTTTGCGTTAGACATGCGCAAAAGCGCCAACACCTAGTTACTGTACTTCACGAGCTGCTTGCCATTGACTAACAGCTTAAACGTCCCCGCCTTCAGGGATGCGGCCTTACCGCGAAACACTAACAGCGTCTTGCCCATTTCCATGTAGTTCTTGACGAAGATCTCACCGATCTTGCTTTGCATTCCACGTACGATGATTGATACATCGGCATAAACCGGTTTGTAATCGGCTGTACAAACGCGTGTCGTCGCATCATTCGAGTCCTTCAGCATGGCAACTATCTCGATATTCGCACCAACCTTTTTTGCATACAACTTGGCTTCGGCACCGGTTGCAACGCAGGGGTTCGAACCAAGATAGACCTTTCCTGAGATTTTACGAGCGATCGCGTCCGGGTTAATACCGCCGGGCAATGCATCGATTTGGCGAATCAGTTTCCGTTATCCTTTCCGCAGCACCTCCTCGACGCCCTGCAATGCACCATGCGATGGAGCTACTATTCCTGTACAGATGCGGCGTAAGCAACGGGATGCAATTGCCAGAGAATTCTCCGGTAAACCCCTGTAATGGATCGCAACAATTAGCAGACTGCCATTGCCCCGGAAACGAGGTGTGCAGGATATTGAGTTAGGAATCCCCAAACTTTCTAAGACAAATTCGCCTTGTTGCCTCAAAACTCCGGCGGGTGTGACACTTGCAGTGTCAGATCGATCTTGTACTCGAATAACGTCCTTCTCTAGGAGTCCATGATGCAAGCGCACAGATCAATACTAGCGATGCTTACAGTTGCCCTCGGTGCCTGCCAAGCGACAAGAACAGACTCGGTTGTTCAGGACGTCGAATTGCGTGACTACAACCAATCGAGCGTTCAAATAGTCTACTCAGCCGCAGGACGCGTCATCCTCAAGACTTGCCAGCAACTGATTGCATCTGAACCTCGTCGGCACTGTGAGCCTGCGCGAATTGATGGTGAACTGGACATGGAAACGTATCTTGAACGAATGGCACTGGACGTCGGTCGTTACACGTATAATGGGATAGGGAGACAGCGTCTTCAAGAGGATATTGCGCATGCTCGCTCCGCTAATCCTGCAAAACTTTCACAGCTAGAGCGCTATCTTGCAAATTTCCAGACCAGAGAGGATGTCGAGGCTATGCTCATGGAGGATGAGCAGACAGCAATAAGGTACAAAGCGGATCCGCGTCCACAGGGTATCAGTTATGAGCAGCTTATCAGGCCATTCACACTGGTTCCCGATCCAGATGTCTATTGTTTCAGTGGGTGCTTTGACGAGACGTACCTTGAAGCCGCAAAAGATGTAACGGTTTATTGCCTAAGCACTCCCTACCTCTCTAAAGATCAATTGTACGATATAGGTTCAGAGACATGTCAGCAGCTTGCAACCTATCCTGACCAGAGGATGCACGTCCACTTGTTTAAGAGACGCACGATGGCTTGCTATAGACAGCAGCCGAATGCACGCTATCCCCAAATGCCTGGGACCTGCGTACTGCATCGTGATGCGCCTGCCGGCACCTGAACATTTGCCGCACCGCTGTCGCTCATATGTGCACAGATTAAGCCGTCAAATTAGGCCGATCGCCTCGCAGCATCATAGTCACTCATTGCAACGTCTGGCTGTTGGAGCGCATGGGGCGCTTCTTCCTTCGCATAAGCGATGGCATCAAGGCCGATAGCCCCAGCGAACACAACAAGCCCACTGCCGAAGAATATGAAGGCTAGGGCCAACAGGCGGACATGATTCTGCGTGTGTAGGTCACCAAACTCCACCGAATGCCAACGCTGGATGGCGAGGGCAGCCAGCACAATTGCAACGACGACACCCATCGCAGCGACGGGTGCAATGGTGCCCATATTCAAAAATCGGCGAGCACTCATCGGCCAGCGTTGCTTTCTGTCTGACGGCGCGGCAAGCGCCAACGATGCCATCATACCGCTCATCAAAAGGTGCAATCCGGAATTTAGCAATAGCCCAAACCCAAGTAGAGACCCTATTGCCAAGCGTATCGAACCGACGTGGATATCATCAAATGCGGTTGCGGCGACACCAGCACCACCAAAAACTGTCAGCGCAACACCAGGCCAAAATAGCAGGCCAGCAGCGCCAACCACTGACAACAAGCGTAAATGCCGCCATCCATCTCGCCACGGCCTGAGATGCGACTTTCGTCCGCGTCCATCGACGTCGAGTTTAATGGGCACATTGGCAACTCTGAGGCCGGCCCGCTCGGCGAGAGCCACCATTTCGCTGGCAAACTCCATCCCGGGTGTCTTGAGGTTCAGTTTGTCGAGGCTTTCGCGAGTAATACCCCGCAATCCACAGTGGAAATCGCCAACATTACTTTCGAAGAGAACTTTTCCAATTGTGGAAAGGATTGGGTTCCCGATATATCGATTCTTCCAAGGCATCGCTCCTTTGGCTATGCCGCCTTCAAAGCGATTTCCAATTACGAAATCGTAACCTTCACGAAATCTAGCAACAAAAGCATCGAGCTGACTGAAGTCATAGCTATCATCGGCGTCGCCGATAATGATGTAGCGTCCGTAGGCGGCTCGACTTCCACCAAGACATGCTGCACCATATCCGCGAATGGGCACGTGGATCACGCGGGCTCCCAGTCGCTGCGCGATGTCCTGAGACCCGTCTGTGGAGCCATTATCTGCAACAATAATTTCGCCGTCGATCTTTAGTCGGTCCAGGAATGATCTGGCCTTCTTGATACAAATGGGCAGTGTTTTCGCCTCATTCAGGCACGGCATGACGATTGAAACTTCTAGCATGATCATGCTCTAGTTGAGTTGGTTTTGGAGTTAACCTGCGCAGAAGCGCTATGCCAGTATATCACGGATGCATAGTCGCACGGTTCAGCTGATAGCCTTAGTCAGTGAAAAGAATCGGCAAAATTTGCCTCTCCGGCCGTTCATGGGACGAGACGACCTTGACCGTATGCCACAAGGTACTGGTGCTGCACGACAGCAAACATGAGGGCGCATATCGTCACTGCGCTCCTCACCATCCAAAGTTGCACGATAGACGAGAATGCTCCCCTACAAAGCGCGATAGAAAGCAGAGTCAGGCTGACGAGACTAGGTAGCAAATACCTATCCGCTGAGAAAAAGCCGTTCAAGGCCGTGGACGCCAGTGTCATGTACAGCGTGAAGCCGCTAAACAGAAAAGTCCCGATGAGGTAACCCGATGGAACCTTACGCGTAGAAAAAAAGCCGTAAATTCCCAGTACCAAGACAGCCAAATGCCAGATTGAAACAAGGCGAACTACAATATTGTTGGTTGCCGCGCGGTTGACCATGCCACCTGAGTCAAATATTTGAATCTTACGCCACACAAGCGTCGGGTTGAAAAAGGCAAAGAGGTCGGTTTGATGACCCCAGCTAAAGGATTGCCGAAAGACATAGATATCCCATTGTTTGAGCACAATTTCGCAATACAACAGCCACGAAGTTGTCGTAGCGACCGTAGCCAGCGTCAAGATCACCCCAAATGGAATCTGGTCCCACGCCCTATCTTTTAGAGCATGAAAAGCCCTACGCACAGCCTGGCAAGCTGGGATGAAAAGCAATCCAATTCCTAGTAAGCGCGTGAGGGCCCCCACAACGACCAGCAGAAATGCAGCACCCTGAGACGGACCGCGAGGAAAGCCCTTAGCTCCCAGGTATACGATTCCGACCAGCGCGGACATGTACGTCGATTCAGAATAGTTACAAACTAAAATGAAAGATGCCGGATAGCATAAAACCAGGGCCACACAAATAACTCGATCCAACGCTTTGAGGCCCAGCGAGCGCAAGCAAGTGAGGAACAAAAACCAGAATATCAAGGCGGAGAAAATCGAAATGAAGTGCAGCGACTGCCTAGCACTCCATGGAGTTACCGTTTCGATGATGGTCGCGAGAAGTGGATATCCAGGAAACCAGGCTGCGACGGAATTAGTGGTCGGCGTCTGCATAACCCATTGCGTTACCATGGTGTGGTAATGCAAAGAATCCCATTGATGCAGTACCTCGAAAAGTGGCTTGTCACCGCTAAACATCAGCGCGATGAGCGCTAATACCACCAACAATGCAGCAGCGCCAAAGTCAGCATGAGTGGTCTTCAATCGCAACAACATGGCACTAGCTCATCCTAGGTATTGACGACCGCTTCATTGCTAGAGTGACAGGACAGTCCCCCTGCTGATGCAACAGGCTTTACCAAGTTCTTGATGCGACCGCTTGGGTACTCGCCGTTTGCTCCCAATTTGAGAAAAAGCGAGCTACGATCCCGTCCCTGTTTTTTGTATTCAACCTTAAGTAAATGAGCGCCCTTGTTAAGCCTTTGCCGATTTGACTTCGCCTTGTTGCGTCCAATCTCCTCGTTTATGATTAGGAGCTTCCTGCCAATAGAAAGCCTGGACTCGCCATCTGAGCCAAGCTCGAATTGGACATCTGCACCTTCCTCTAACACCAAGCACGAGAAAAAATCTGCCGCGAAGTGATCGACGGGCAACCCGAGAGGCGGATCAACCCTTCGGTAAAACATCAGCTCTCTATGGAGCAATTGCATCGCAGTTGGCTTTTGGCTCGGATCCATATCGCGATAGATTGCCACCCATACGGCCGGTGCGAGCAAGACACGGTTAACAAGAAAAAGAACCTCTCCGACAATCAGCGCAAGCAAACCAACGCTAACTGCAATCTTAATGCTCTGATCTGTGATCATCAGGGGCACTTCCATCACCTACATCAGGGGATCGACGCTCACTCCGCCGGCCCATTGGGGATTTGTGCATTCAATCAAATGACTTTGCGCGCCCGGTGAATAGCCAATCTCGATACGTCATTGCACCCAGAGATACGACTTCGATACTGTTTTCCCTAGAGGTCAACTGCAGAGTTTCGACGAATGATGCGCCATTTTCACTAGATTTTGCAGCAACCAGGATTGTGCCGTCCAACCGTTCAATCACCTCCATTTCGGAAACATAGTGCGGAAGAGCGACTCTCTGCGTTTGACGAGATGCAAGGTCGACAACATTAAGAGTACTTATCAGATTCTTCTGTGAAGCCGCCCGCTCGGCTGTCATAAAAACGATTGATGGGCGGCCGCTGATACTCAAAAGTGCGGGGCGACTTGGTACCGGCTCACCCTGCACGGCTATCTTTTGTACCTCGCCGCTCCTAAAATTAGCGATTCCAAGCTGAAATACCCCTGGAATCGATGGCTCCACGAATGAAAAAGCTGCATATCGATCTTCTGCAATTGTCCGTAGCGAAAACCACGGCTTGATGTGAGATACCCCTGGAATTTCGACGGTTGTGAGTGTTCTTCCTTGTGAGTCATACTCGACGAGCGCGCGCGAGTCGCCTCTGACAGCTTCAATTTCGTGCACCACTCGCCACTCGGCGCTAGTGTGGTATGCCCCGAACATGCCGTCAATACTGTCGACTGGAAAGCGAAACTGGGTGGAATTGGCAGGCTGCAATTCCATTGATGCGCCATGAACATCGAGACTAAACAGGCGACTTGGACGGCCCACAATGCTCAGAGCATATCCCGTCTCAGTAGGCACCACAAAAGTTGGCGGATTTTCGTTACCCCGGAGCTCCGCGATCCTTGCTTGAACTGCTGCAGGTATGGAGATTTCTCGCGCACCAAGCATCCCCGTAGTCACTGAGAATGAGCCCGCACCGAGGTATTGCAATAGCGGAGCTTGACCTCTTGCTGACCACCCCTCGCGCTGAGCACTCGCTTCCCACTTTTGCTGTATTCGGGCACAGTCCGCAGGTGATGCCTTTGCCTGCGAAGACCACGGCACAAACAGGACCACAAAAATTAGATATTTAGAACTCATACAAGGCACTCGTTTTTGATGATGGATTTAGCGCTATTGTACAAAATTTTTTAAACTGACGCCGTGAAATGTGCTTTGGGTACCCCTATGTCACTTCCAACCCCTTAACAACTTCCGCATTTTGGCACCCCAGGAGGTGCTAAAA
>CAZLMG010000026.1:21926-58627 GCA_964560765.1 uncultured Oligoflexales bacterium | reverse complement strand
TGTTAAGCGGCTTTGTGGTGGTCGCCTTGGTCCAAATCTTCTTGGCTTGGTCGTCGCCCAGCGGTGCCGGCCGCGTTGTAGCTGAAAGCAAGGAGCCCCAGCTTCCCGGAAATGCCTGTTTGCCGATGGGAATGGATAGGGAGGTCGGCATGTGCGCAAGGATGCGCAGTCCTGTTTCTTGCCCAAGGCCTCGGAGAAACTCTGGCATGCTGTCACCGAGTCGCCAAATGGCCAGCAACATGTCGCGCCAGGTTTCTGATGTCTTGGTGCGATCGATTTTTGACAATCGGTTTACCCATTCGTAGGCGGAGATCGTTAGCTCCCCAGGTGCCGCGAACGCTTCCAGCCAGTTTTTCCCATGGCTGTAAATGAATAGCTTTTCGCGTACGGCTTGCGGAAACTCACTGAGGATTGCGCCGTAATGTCCTGGGCTCTCCAATACCCGTTGATCAAATTCGGCAATGTCGGCCATGGAGGGAAACGCCGCATCGGCGCAGAGAGCATCAATAGCGACTTTAACCTGTTCACGAATGCGTAGCGGGTCGTTGAAGCGGACATCGCCAGCCATGGCAGCCGGCCCGGTTCCTGTTGCGCCGTTGGTTCGCGAACTCGAACTTTGGGGTACGGGAGCAGCCGCTGCTGCCGGCGCACCCTGGCCCGCTTTCAACCCCGAGCTCACGCGAGTGGCAGCACTGCGCATGCCAAACACCAAAATCAGTGCAAGGCTGAAGAGAATCCCGCCGAGAACGGCTAGTTCGATCCATGGCTGCGGTTGTGGGTGGCGCTCTTCTGAGCCAACCCATTGACGGCGGTCAAACTCGATACGATCGCGGGCCGGGATCAGGTTCAAGTTCGCAAACAAGGCGTCACGCAGCTCGATAACCTCAAGGTCAGGAACCGTATGCGGCAAAGCAACGCGGACGCTGGCACTACGAATTCTTGGAAATAATTCAGACAGTGTGCGTTTGGGGTCTTCCCATTCGTCGATGATTTCACCATCGAGAAATGCGGTGTAGGGCAGCGAGTTGCCTGAGGAACGATCGTCGCTAGCTCGACGCAATGGATCAATGCTAACGGTAACAATCACGGGCAGACCTGGAAATCTACCGCGAATGTAGGTTAAGGCGTCAGCCATAAGTTTCGATTCGAGTTCTGCAACTCTCGGCGGCTTGCCATACTGCTGCGCTTGGGTCGGCATCGACCAGAATGCCAATAGCAGCGCCCAAATGAGTCTTCGCATCATGGCTGCACCTCCGGCTCGATCACGAGTACAACTTTGCGCGCCATAGCTTGGCGAGCGGACTCCGACGCCTCAGCGTCCTTTAATGTACTGATATTATTATATAATTTAACACCTTGTCCGCCGATCCGCATGCGGTCCAACGGGATTCCCGCTGCCTGTAACGTGCGTTGAGCGGAAACGGCACGCAGAGCCGACAGTTCCAAGTTATCGCGAGGAGCTCCTGGTCGGGGAGTGACGGGTCGCTCATCGGTGAATCCTTGGACGTTAAGGATGTGTGTTCCGGCGTAGGGAGTGAATAGGCGTGCAAATTGGTTCAGCGCTTCTTGGCCCTTTTGCGTGACCGTGGTGCCGCCAGATCCAAAAAACGACACTTCTGGAAACTCGACATAGATCTTGTGCCCAATCGGAATCAGTTGGGCGCCAATCGCGGTGACCATATCCAAGTCAACGGGATTGGCCAGCACGCCATCGTTAGAGTAGGGCTGGAATCGACTCATATCCTTTGCCGCCAACGGCGCAAGGGTCGCCAAGAGTGAGCTAGCCAGGGCGCTATCCTTAGCTTTCTGTGGATCAATCGAGAAGAACAAGATGAAGAATGCCAGCAGCAGAGTCAGCATATCGCCATAGCTGATGGCCCAGCTGCCTTCGGCGTCTGTTTCCTCAGCGTGTGCGTGCTTTGCTGTCGCTAGTCGCCTCATGCAGCTTCCGCCTCATCTGCCAGAGAAGAGCCCACGAAGTTGACGCGCTTATTCGGCGACACATAGGAATTGAGCATCTCCTGCGCCTTCAGCACGGACAATTTCTTAGCAGCCATAATCACTGTATGAATTGCGATTTCACCCCGCTGACGTTGAAGGTCAGCCACCTGGACTATCTTTTCACCCAGTGGTGCAATGATCATGTTGGCCACGACAAGGCCGTAGAGTGTGGCGACGAGTGCAATTGCCATCCGAACACCCGTCTCGCTTGGGTCCATGCCATCCGTGATGGCGCGCATCAAGTTGACGAGACCAAAAACTGTTCCAACGAGACCAAATGCCGGCGGATACTTGGAAAGAGAACGAACAGCATTAGCAAACTTCCGAATTCTCTCGGACGTCTGATGCACCCGCTCTTGCAAAATGACTTCAATCTCTTGCTCGTCAAATCGCAATGTGATGAGCTCCCAGCCATCTTTCAGGACGGTTCCCGGCAGATCTCGAATATTCACTGTTGGTTGTCGATTATTCTGGACAGCTGCGACGTATTGCAGGCATTCGTTGACCAACTCTCGATCATTTGCCGAACGAGTGTAGAAGGCTCCCATGAAGCCCCGCAGCATGTCTCGCCAGTTTCCCCAAGGCATGATGATTAAGGCTACCGCAGCGGTGCCGCCAAGGACGATGGCGATGGCGACGTCATCAAAGTATTGCGCAACCGTTTGGTCTAAGAAGCCAAGGGATGCGAGGACGCTAGCGACCGCTAAGGCAATACCTAAAAGGTAACTCATGTTATCACTCTCCTCCTGACGCCGACTGTCCCAGCATCGTCTTGACGCGGCGTATCATGCGACTTGCTTCCAAATTTTCTGGATCCAAGCGAAACGAGCGATCATAAGCTGCCAGCGCATCTTGGTAGCGGCCCTGTAGGAAGTTTGCATTCCCCAGGAGATCGAATATTACAGCGATATTAGGGTGTTGTGATGTCATTACGGTGAGTTTCACAATGGCTGAGTCAAAGTTCTTGGACGCGATCAAGCTCTGGGCTTCGGCCACGCCGCGGGCAATCTTCTGAGCTTGGTCGGCGCTGGAAGCGGCGCATTGGGCATCCGACTCGCGGGGAACACCGGCAAGGGAGGCAAATTCAACCAGCTGAATGGAGACATCATGTGTCGCGGGCCCGATAGAGCGGGGAATGAGTAATGATTGGGCAACATAGGCGTCTTTGCGGATGATGAGATTCAGCACCGAGGCAGAACCCATCATCTCGTCAGTAACCTGCACCGTCAGTGGCGTTTTACCGAGAACCTGATTCTTGCCGCTAGCTGCAGCTGCGACGACCTCAGCTCCTTCTGGAACCGAGGTCACATTGATAAGGGTGCGGGCACAACCAGCAAAGATCACGATACTCGTCAGCATCGCCGCGACAGCAAACGGGCGAAGAGATTTTGCTTGGCTCCCGATAAACATGGTCAGCCCCTGTCTTGCAAACAAATTCGCAATAACACTGGGGGGATGATCGGGACAATGTCTGGGTAACTTTACTAATCCTGAAGGAGGCTGAGTAGGCGAATACTGCTAAGTCGGGCGTGAGCCTTAGGAGTCTTGTTTGAATTTTCGTAAAAATCAAACTTACAACTCATGAGAGTACAAGCGGTGCTCGCTCAAGAACCGCCGCTACGGAAAGATACTTTGGATTGAATCTCATTTCCCGCGATGATGGTTATACTACTAAATTCTTTGCCCTCGGCCCGGCTCGAAAGATCGCCGCACGGCAAAGAAAGACCGCTATTTTTGACGCTCAGAGCCGATGTCGCATGATGCCAATAGTGGACGATCTGGCAGGATCCATCAGTACCAACTCGGCGCTGCATGACGCCGCCATGAGTCAACGCCTGCAGAATATCGCCCTCGTCTCCGAGTGATGTATTCTTCAGTCCGTTAGCTGTCAGGACCCGCAATTGGCCAGCTGATGTTAGCAAGGCCGGTTCGCTGCCAATGATTCCCAACGTCGATCCTGGTGCAACGACGGCAGAGTAAAGACTTTGGAACGCTGTGCTCATAGAGCCGCGATCAAGGCGATAGGTGCTGTAGGCATTGCCTGTTTTTCCTAGCACGAAATGCCCTTCGCCTTGCGGATCGGCAGATGCGGCGATCGCGCTGATAGCCCAGCCCTGATAAGAAACCAGGGGGGACTGGCCGACGGGAGCGTCAAAATTCAGGCGAGCCAATGCTCCATCCCAAATCAATACCGACTCGTCCGCATAGACGAGTTTAGCGCTCGATCCCAGTCCTTCTTCAGCGACAATGCTGATTCGATCAGAGTTGCCCCACGCCATCATCGTGCCATCTATCTGATATAGGCGATCATCAGTTGCGATCAGTACGCGGTCCATGGGGAAATCCAAAAGTGCAGCACCTTCACTAAACGTCAATACTAGCACGCCGGTGCGCGATATGGCGGCGTTTTCAAGCGTCCCTAGCTCGCTTGCTGCTGACGCGGGCCACGTCATCCAATGCTTTCCTGTCTCAGCGTTGTATAGGCTCAGACCTTTTGCGTGTTGAACGATCAGGCTCAGTTGCGGGAATGGCTGGATCGCCCCCTCGCTGCGTAGCATGCGGGTAAGCGCCCAGCTGGGTATGTAAGCGTGACACTCGCCACCATCAATGCAGGTACTGCCTAGCGATTTCGCTTGAAACGAGCCGACCCCAAGCGAGATGGCTCCGGAATCGCTGGCGACGATGCCATCGGCGGCGCAACCTTGTCGGCCGCAAGTCATAGCCGAAACAAACTCGCTCCCGCGAAAGTTCATTCGGAGTCCGTCCGCTGATTTTGATCCGCTTGCACTCAGCATTTTTAGCGAATATTTGCCGGAACGTGCATCGCCGAGGACTCCCGTGGCCCATGCCGCATCTTGCCTGGCAATGGTTAATACTTGGCTGATATCAGCTTTGCTGATCCTCTCTTGGGCAAGTACGTCTAATAGGCGCATGGAAATAGTTGCGGTCTGGGCCTGTGCACCAGAGGCAGCGAAGGCGCCGAGGCAAAGCCCAGCCTTCACGATCCAATGACTGCTATTGATGATGTTCTTCATCTGCTTGCTCCTACGGGCATGAGTTGTCGCCCATGCTCGTGTCGATGCTGATGTCGGTAAAATAACCATCGGTCAAGTCTACCGAGATATCCGTGTTGTTGACAGCAGGTGTATCCGTGTAATCCACCGTGAACTGGCAGTTGCCGCCGGGAGCGATGGTTGTGCAGTTGTTCCCGCCCACCGCGCCGACAGCCGGAGCAGCATCGTTCACTGTGATGGTGCCAACGGTGACCGAGTTCAAGGTGTTGTTGTTGGTCAGAGTATAGGTGACACTCTTACTTCCACCTGGTTCAGAGCAGGCAGCTGTCACGATTGAACCAACCGAAACCGTTTGCCGACAATCCGGAGAGGCCGGAATATTCGCGCCGACACTTTGGAAGTAACTTGCAAAGTCGTAATCAGCTGAGGTGCTCTCGCCACTGGAAGGATTTTCCAAAGTGTCGACACAGGTACCGCCGCCAGCGGCGATGGTGTTTCCGGCGCAGTTGCTAGTGGCGATGGTGAAATTTCCAGCAGGTGAAAACGACGGCATGGATGCGCTGACGTTCGCGGCTTGTGTGCCGTTATTGTTGGTCAGGGTTACCGCGATGCGGCCATTGCCATTGTTGCAAGACCAGCCGCCCACATTCGTCGAAATCACATCTGTGCAGTTCGGCGCCACCGCGCCTGCTTGGACTTGAGTGGCCGCTGGATGACTCAAACTCACGAACGATGCGACTCCTGCATCCGCGGTTGATGTAACCGAGATGCTGCCCGAAGCCTGACCTTCTGTTCCTTCATAGGTGATGTTACATGAGCCGCCGGTATTTACCCCGCCAGTACAGGCACTGTCGTCGCCGACAAAGTTCGTCCAGTTGGTCGCGCTAAAGTCGTAGCCTGTATTGTTGGTAACTGTACATGTTGCCACGGGCGCATCGTCCGCTTGGCAGCTCCAAGATCCGCACGACATGCTGTAGGACTTCTCAACCCTTGTCAGGCTGACATTGGTATCGGCGGTGACTCCAGCCGTACAGGTAATCGTCCCCTCAACATGCCACGTGCTGCCGGTCAATTGGGTGCTGTGCGCATTCGCGACGTTAGATAGCGATGGATTTGGGCTATCATATGGATTGGCGTTATCATTTGCGTAGCTCCAGCTTGCACACTGGAAGGCGCCATCATCAATTTCATTGCCGTAAGCATCCCAGGCGAAGGCATAGAGCGGCGCGCAGCTGACGGTTGTTCCTTCTGAGCATCCAACAGTTGTAAGGTGAGATGCGGGAGCTGAGTTCGTGGTCGACAGATAAATGGCATTGACGGCAGCCGGATTGACCGTGACGTTGCCGCCAACCTGCAAGTTGCCGGTACAGGCGGTGAAGGTCAGATTGTTGATGCCTTCTTTGTAGAGTGTAATTTGGTCGCCACCATCCGTCGTGTAAACGCCCGTGCTATCCTCGGCCACCAAGCCTGCAGGGAGGTTTGGTCCCGTCGCCGATCCGCCATGCCCGCCCGGAGAGGTGTTGCCACCAGGATCGGTGACGCTCATGTCTGTGCCGCAACTCGCCTCAACCGGGTTCTCGTAAGCGTCCAGTACGCGGGCGGTGACAGAGAATGGCACGCCAGCTGTTTTGGCTGTGATGTTGTCCAGGCGCAACTCGGCAGGAATTGCTGAATCCACGGCCAAAGTCGCGACCGTCGTACCTGAATGTCCCGAGCCGTCATTCACAGAAAGAGTGGCATTGCTCGTTGTGGCGTTGTAGAGCGCAAATGCCGTCGCTGCGGATTCATACACGCCGTCGGTAAAGTTAAAGTTACCATCGCTTGGCTTCTTGGGCGCGGTAGAGTCTGGGGCGTTAGACGCGTTGTTCCACAACCAATTGATGGGTTGGCTGCCATCATGATCCAGCTTGGTGTTCTGCTCGGCATCTTTAGCGGTCACGCGTACCGCAAACTCTTGTCCAGCCGTCACAGGCGAAGCCACGCCGACAAATTCGACGACGAAGTGGGAAAGAGCACCTGGATTGACAGTGAAATCACCGGTAGAGTCGTCGGTTGCGGATCCATGATCGAAAGTAACCACAGATGTTGTGGCGGTAACCGCATTCGGATCCACCGTGATGGTGTTGACGCCCGTCGCGGCGCCAAGGCGACCTGATAGCTCATTGGAGGCCGTCCAGTTACCCGTCACCAGTGAAATGTAGTTACCCCATGCATCGTAGCCATGCGCCCACAATTGCTTGGTGTCGTCTGTTGTCATGCTATGGGTTGTGATTTCATCAGACCATGGCGTGTCTGCAGTGCTCACGTCGTGAATCTTAGTGTAGCCTACAATGGTGTTGTGGTCGACCGTAAAGCCCGTCAGATTGGTATCGATGTCCAACGTGCTGGCATGGCTGTATGCGGTGATGTCCAGGGCAATGCCGACATCAGATTCGTTGTACAGGACAAATGGTGATCCTGTTGAAGTGGCGACGCCGTTGAGAAAGGTCCATGTTGCGGCAGCGGCCGTCGTTTCTGCAGCCTGATTGTCGCCGGCGCCATCCGCATTGGTGGCTGTGGTGTTGAGCCAAGCGAATGTCAAGTCGACATTTTCATTGTGGAAGCCGGTGGCGACGTTACCGAAGGCATCGTAAGCCGTGACGGTGACGTCAAAGCCAACGCCCGCCATTTTTGCAAGGCCGCCAGCCGTCATCCGCAGCTCGAACTCGTCGTTCGGAGCGACGTCCACGTCGGTGAGAGCATAGGTGGCGCTGTACAGTCGCAAGGTAAAGTTCTTATTCTGCTGGGCATCCAGTAGGTCAAAGGCGAACGCTGTCGAGCAAAGTCCAGTGGAATCAAAGGTACAGTTGAACGGGTCTGTTTGACCCAGGCCGCCATTGACGACGGTCAATGTATGATTGATGTCGATGGGGCGCGACCCGGCGATGTTAATGTCAGTCTTGACGCCATCTTTTCGCATGGACGCTTTGAGGCTGGTTAGGTTCAAGTTATCGAGTTCGGCGACAACGGCCAATGAGCTGTTTGCTGTCTCCGTGTAAGTGACGTCAATCTCAGAGATACCGCCATAAACCAGAATCTCACTTGAATTGCCGTTCTGGGTACAAGTCAACTTGCCATCAACCCAGGTATTGGCGCTGATGGTCTTCGAGACAGCCGCTGCTGCCGTGAACCCAGATGGTGTCGTGGCCGAACCATTGTTCACCCAACTCCAGGTCGTGCAGCTGTTGCTGCTAGTTTGGTTGCCGTAAGCGTCCCAGAAGAAGCTATAAATGATGGGGCAACTCACGGTCGCATCTGTGGCCGACGCCATATTGTTGGTACAGTAGCGCTCGGTCAGTTTCGGTGGGATATCGGTCGATAGAATATCTGTTCGGTTGCCGTCCGCGTCAAAATACACAACGTTCGCCCCCGCCGGGTTGACGGTGTACGTGACGTTGACAAAGCTCGTCGGAATGGTGCAATCCGCAGTTGCGACGTCTTCGACCACGTAGCGCACTGTGTTGCTTCCAGACCTATAAAGCGTCACATTGCCGGACGTGAAGTGTCCGCCATCGGGAGTATTTGTGGTTGTCGTAGGGCCCGCATATGCCGGAGGTGTGGCGACGCCGGTCCAGCCGCCGGGACTTGTTGGCGTGCCGGGCGTCGAAAAGTCCACATTCATGCGCGCATCATCGCAGCCGCTTTCTTCTGTCACATTGTAGAATTGGTCGTAAATGGCAAGGCTTTGCGTAAAGGCGGTGCCCGCTGTTTTGGCTGTCGGCGCCGTACCGAAAGGATGTACGGCCACGGTAAAGGCACTTGTCGGCCGAATGTTGATGTTCGTGATCTGCGCGGTCTTGCCACGGATCGTCGCCGTGATACTGCGGTTGCCGTTGCCCAAGTCAGCGTACTCGGCACGTGTCATGTCAAACGGATAGGCCGTCGTACACTCGCCATCCGTGTTAAAGGTGCAGCTCAGGCTGGCAGGTTGCCCCATACAATGAACATAGGGAGGACCAGCCGCACACGAGGTCGTGTTCATAGGTACAAGTGAAGTCGTGGAAAATGCGATAGTTTGACTGGTGCCAACGGAGTAAGTCATATCTTCCGTGACGCCGCCATGCCGGCGATACAGTTTTATCTTCGAAATATTGATGTTGTTCAAGGCGGCAGCGATTGGGCCTGGTGCCGTGTAATCGTGGGTCAGCTCAATGCTAGAGATACCGCCGAATATATTGACCTCGGAAAAGGCGCTGCCGTGTGTGCAGCGCAGGTTGCCGTCGATGAAGTTCGTAGCGGTAGGTGTGCTGGTGCGCACTCCAGACGCTGTATAGGTTGGAACTGTTGCTGCGCCCGCATTGGCGGAGTAAGACCATGTGCAGTTCTGATTGTCTAGCTGATTGCCCCACAGGTCATAAGCGAAAGCATAAACGGTTGGGCAGGTCACGTTTGACGACGTCGCGGCACCGCTGTTAGCGCACTGGTGGTCTGTGTAGCCGGGTGCGGGATCCCCTGGGGTCGGCCATGGCGTATCTGTATTGTTGAAATATACCGCATTGGCGACGGCTGGGTTGACTGTAATGGTGGCATTGTTCGGCCCGATACCGCAACCAGTAAAGGCAAGTGTCTCCGAAGCGATCTTGTAATAGAGTGTGATTCCGGTGACGTTGAATCGGCCATAGTCAGCGCTGTCTTCGGCGCCTGGAGCTGTATCGTCTGGAGTAATAGCGTTGGTGATGGCCACAGAATCGTAGCGCTCTACTGAATCGGTACCACCTGTGATGTCAAGATAGCCACCAGCAATCGTACAGTCCTTCGTCCAAGTCGTGCGATCTCCCGCACCCGCGCCCTTGCCGTCCGCACGGTTGTTGAAGGCATCGCGCACCGTGACAACGGCATTGAATGCAGTGCCTGCCGTTGCGGCGCTGCCGCCATTTAGGACGATGGAAAGGCTTGCCGGCTCCGCAGGTAGAACGTCGATATTGGTCACGGTGTCTGTTTTGCCAAAGACCTGCACCGTCAAGGTTCGTGCACCCGGCAAGGTGTTGACCGGGACGCTCGTTGGCGTGACGCTGCTTTCGTGGACCGTAAAGTCGAGTGCCGTTGTGCCGGTGGCGCCAGCTCCGTGAACACCAGCGGTATCGAAAGATAGACTTACTGGAACCGCGACTCCGAGTGTCGATGTCGAGTTGGAAGTGATGCCAACGTTGATGTTCGTGGGACTAGCATAGCTCATGGCCTCTTCGCCACCGGCACCGCGATGGCGGAAAAGGTCGATCTGAGTCACTGTTATATTGTTGTTAGCGGCGATGATCGGAGTGCCGGTATAGGTCGAGGCCACGTCAATGCGAGCTACACCGCCGAAGACATTGATGACGCCCGGAGTGCCCGTACCTGCATTGCAAGTCAAATTTCCGTTGACGAAGTTCGCTGCCGACGGCGTGTTCTGAGCAATGGGCCCGGCTGCGTGCGTTAAGGTTGCTGAGCCACCGGCACCACCGGCAGTCAAGTCGGCATAGGACCAATTGCAGTTGTCGCTGTCGCGGCGGTTACCCCATTGGTCATAGAGGAACGAGTAGATGGTTGGGCAGGTGACAGCCGAGCTAGTATACGCACCCGAGTTCGTACATTCAATCTCTGTTAATCCAGGTGCGGGATCGGTTGTGGTTGCCCATTGCGTGGTCGAGTTCACGTTATTGAAGTAGACATTGTACGCTGGTCCTGGGTGAACTTGAATGTTTGCGCTTGCCTGGGCAATGCCGCAACCATCAAAATAGAGCGTTTCGGACGCGGTCTTGCTGTAGAGTGTGATGCCAGTTACCGTGAAGCGGCCGTAATCTGCACTATCCTCAGCGCCAGGAGCGGTATCGTCAGGTGTAATGGCTGCGGTCGGTGGGTCCGAGTCATAACGCTCAGTCGAGGTTGTTCCGCCTGAGATATCAAGATAGCCCCCGACAATTGTACAATCCTTCGTCCAAGCGGTGCGATCGCCGACGCCGGCACCTTTACCATCGGCACGGTTGTTGAATGCATCTCGAACCGTAACGACAGCGTTGAAGGCTGTGCCTGCGGTTGCAGCGCTGCCACCATTAAGAACGATGGATACACTGGCTGGTTCGGCTGGCAAGATATCAATGTTGGTCACAGTATCTGTTTTACCAAACACTTGAACGGTAACCGTGCGAGCACCTGGCAATGTGTTAACGGGTACGCTGGTCGGTGTCACGCTGCTCTCATGAACTGTAAAGTCAAGAGCAGTCGTACCTGTAGCCCCCGCTCCGTGGACACCGCCTGTATCGAAGGAAAGACTGACAGGTACCGCAACTCCGAGTGTCGACGTTGAATTGGAGGTGATGCCAACGTTGATGTTGGTTGCACTAGCGTAGCTCATGGTTTCTTCGCCACCAGCGCCGCGGTGACGGAAGAGGTTGATTTGGGTCACGGTGAAGTTATTATTGCCAGCAATGATGGGGGTGCCCGAGTAGCTCGACGCCACATCGATGCGAGCCACGCCGCCGAAGACGTTGATGACACCCGGAGTGCCGGTGCCAGGGTTACATGTTAGATTGCCGTTCACGAAGTTGGCGGCTGATGGCGTGTTTTGCGCCACTGGCCCGGCAGCGTGCGTTAAGGTGGCTGAGCCGCCGGCTCCGCCTGCCGTCAGGTCGGCGTAGGACCAAGAACAGTTGTCGCTGTCGCGGCGGTTGCCCCATTGGTCGTAAAGAAATGCGTAGATCGTCGGGCACGAAACCGCAGCGCTGGTGTATGCACCCGAATTGGTGCACTCGATCTCTGTCAAGCCAGGTGCAGGATCTGTGATTGTGGCCCACTCTGTGGTCGCATCCACATTGTTGAAATAAACGTTGGCTGCCGCACCCGGATTGACCTGAATGTTGGCACTGGCCTGAGCAATTCCGCAGCCATCAAAGTAGAGCGTCTCTGAAGCCTTCTTTTTGTAAAGTGTGATGCCCGTAATGCTGAATGTACCATAGTCTGCAGAGTCCTCAGCACCTGGTGCGGTGTCATCGGGGGTGATAGCGGGCGTCTCGGGATCGGAGTCATATTGTTCTACCGAGTCATCGCCACCTGAAATATCCAGATAACCACCAGCAATCGTGCAGTCTTTGGTCCAGGCGGTACGATCGCCAGCTCCTGCTCCCTTACCATCAGCTCGATTGTTAAAAGCATCACGCACCGTTACCACAGCGTTAAATGCGGTGCCGGCCGTTGCGGCGCTGCCACCGTTGAGAACGATGGAGATACTAGCCGGTTCTGCTGGCAAAACGTCGATGTTATCAATCGTATCTGTCTTGCCAAAAACCTGTACTGTCAGCGTGCGAGAGCCAGGTAAGCCGTTTACCGGCGTACTTGTTGGCGTTTCATCGCTTTCATGCACCGTAAAATCGAGCGCGGTTGTGCCCGTAGCTCCCACTCCGTGGATACCATCCGTGTCAAAGGATAAGTTGACAGGCGATACAACACCTAATGTTGTCGTTGAGTCGGTGGTGATGCCCACATCGATATTCGTGGCGCTGGCAAAGCTAACGGCTTCTTCACCGCCGGCACCCCGGTGGCGGAAAAGATCGATCTGGGTGACGATCAGGTTGTTGTTACCAGCGATGATCGGCGTCCCGGGATAGGACGATGAGACTTCGATTCGAGATACCCCACCAAAGATGTTGATGACGCCAGCGGTACCTGTGCCGGGATTGCAGGTCAAATTGCCGTTGACGAAGTTCGCGGCCGACGGTGTATTCTGCGCGACAGGACCCGCTGTAAAAGTCAGCGTTGCTGAACCACCATCGCCACCTGCAGTCAGGTCCGCATACGACCAAGAGCAGTTGTCGCTATCGAGGTGGTTGCCCCATTGGTCATAGACGAATGAATAAATGGACGGGCAGGATACCGCGGCACTCGTATAGGCACCGGAGTTCGTGCACTCAATTTCGGTGAGGCCGGGTGCAGCATCGGTCGGGGTTGCCCATTCCGTCGTCGCGTCAACATTGTTAAAGTAAACGTTGTGAGCGGCGCCTGGATTGACCTGGATGCTTTCACTTTCTTGAGCCAAGCCGCAAGCGTCGAAGTAAAGTGTCTCGGAAACCATTTTCTTGTACAAGGTAATGCCCGTTACGGTGAATACACCATAATCTGCACTGTCCTCGGCGCCAGGTGCGGTGTCATCTGGAGTCACGGCCGCAGTCGAAGCATCGGAGTCGTAGCGCTCATCTGACGCAGATCCGCCAGAAATATCGAGGAGTCCTGAGCCGACTGTACAGTCCTTTGTCGAAGCCCAGGCCGCACGAATGCCGGCTCCCGCACCTTTACCGTCGGTGCGATTGCCGAACGCATCCTCGATCGTCACTGTGGCATCAAAAGCTGTACCCGCGGTAGCAGCGCTACCGCCATTGACATCAATCGTCATCGTTGCTGGCTGGTTCGGGACAATGTCAATATTGGTTACCGTTCCGGTTTTTCCAAAGACTTCGACGCTAACGGTGCGTGATCCGGGTAAGGTATTAACTGGCGTACTTGTTGGTGTCACGTCACTTTCGTGTACGGTAAAGTCGAGAGTCGTCGTACCCGTTGCGCCTGGACCATGAATACCACCAGTACTGAATGTCAAACTAAGTGGTGAGGCAATGCCAAGCGTAGAGGTCGTATCACTGGTGACGCCAACGTCGAAACTCTGACTGGAGCTTAGGACAAGAGCCTCTTCACCTGCGAGACCGCGATGGCGGAACAATTCAATCTGAGTCAAAGTAAAGTTGTCATTGCCAGCCAGCAGAGGTGAGCCAGATACATTCGAGGAAACAGCAACTCGCGACACACCGCCAAACAAATTGATCTCGCCTGCCGCGCCGGTGCCTGGGTCGCATTGCAAGTATCCATTGATAAAATTCGTCGCACTTACCGCATTCGAACTTGCGGGTCCAGCTGCGTAAGTGGGGGCCGCATCGCCACCACCGGCGCCGGCCGTTTGATCGGTATAAGACCAAGTGCACTGATCGCTGGCCAACCGGTTGCCATATTGGTCGTAAACGAAAGAGTAAAGCGTTGGGCAAGCTGTGTCAGAATCACTATAGATGCCGCTATTTGGGCACTCCAATTCAGTTAAGCCAGGTGGTGCATCGGCCGGAGTGGCCCATTCCGTCGAAGCGTCGACGCGGTTGAAATAGACGTTGGCGGCGTCGTCGGCCTCTACCGTGACGGTAATGCTATCGGTGACGCCGTCGCAGCCTTCTAGAGACAGATTGATGCTGCCCGTTCGATAGATGACGATGCCAGTTGGCAGAAACCGATCGCCGAAGGGAGCTACCCCGGTCACATCGCTGAAGGCTGTGCTGCTGCCACCGAATTCACCTCGGCCATCAGCCTCGCCGGGTGTGACGACAGAGACGGTTAGGCGATCGACATCGCAATCGCCATCGGTACCAAAGCCATCCGTAGGGTTCTCGTAGGCATCCAAGATATCGATGGTCAGGCCAAACGACGTACCAGCAGTTTGCGTGCCGGGGTCAGCGGTAACAAATTCAGCTGGCACGTTGGCAACGATATCGTGATCGCCGTTGGTGTAGCCCGTCCATGTATTGGAGCCAGCTGTCAATGTAAACAGTGGCGTGTTGTCGACGATCGTCTCAGCACGGTAGGCCGTAAATGTCGCCGTGGCCACGCCAGCGGTGAAAGTGAGTCCGCCGACTCCGGCTGGAAAGACAGGATTTGTTGCGTCCAGCGCTGCTTGCGGCGCGATGCCGGCGCCAGCACCCCAGGTATAGGTCCCAGCATTCAGCTGATCATCAATATCCGTGATGGTAGCATCGCCACTGCCGAGGGCGTATACGGTCACATCGACGGGTACACCCGCCATTGTTGGTAATGCGCTGTCGTAGTCGATGCGGAACTTCACGATATTGAGCAGTGAGCCTTCGAACTCGATGATTGGCGAGGAGTCGTCGGTGCTCGAAAATGCCGGTGTGGAAGTCGAGTAGCCGTAAATGCGATAGTCGCCACCGATATTGAACGCCAAGTCGTTGATGACGAGAGGTGTTGCGGTCGATAAGTCGAGGGTGCCAACGCTGGCACCGGTTCCTTCAAGGATTCCAACAGGCGCATTGCCGGCAGTGCGCACTTCCAACTGAATATCATTCGGGCATCCGGATGTCGTATTGCCCCACTCGTCGCGACAGGTGAACGTCGCGGAAAAGGTCATGGAGTGGTTCCATGTGGTTTCAGCAGTCGCCGGACCGGCAACCCCCACGTGGTGTGCGGTGTTCGGATCTGTATCGATGGTGCCGGTCGATCCGTCGACGACGACAGTGCCATCCGTGATCTCAGCCGTAATGTCTATATCCGCCAGCGCGTTGAAATTGGTCACTTGCACGGCCGGTGCGACCCCAGCAGTGAAGGTCAGCGGTCCATCCGCCGGCAGGGCAATGTCATGGTCTTCAACGGTCGCGGAATTGCCAGTGACAGTCCAAGCAATCTCTTTGGCTCCTTCGACTGTCAGGACAGTGTTGCCCTTGCGGTCCTGAGCCGTTAGTACAATGTCAAAGGCGGTACCTGCGACGGCATTGCCGACCAGATTTGTCGCTAACTGTAGTTGGTCTAGATTGCCGTGCTTCAGATTGTAATCGACATTGCCTACGAGAGTACCAACCGTCACGGTGAATGTTCCGGTTCCTGCTGCCGATGGGGCAAAGTTTTTGCCATTAGCGCCAAGGTCAGATTTTACAGAATCAAGGGGACCGGTGATGACCCATGCGGCGGAAGCAGGAGTCGATAGATAGTTCCCGCCGGCATCGACCAGTGCTGGATATGCATCCAGTGTGTCCATGTCAGCGGTAAAGTCCAAGCTGTAGGTGCGGCTACCGCCGGCGTTGGCCACCTCAGTGATGGCTGCAGCGCTCGCCGCTGGTCCGCCCGCCTTGCTTGCCAACACAACATGCTGTGTGGTGCTATCCGTGGAAACAGCGATGGCTGCTTCGCCTGTTAAACTAAGAGCCGCCTCGCTAACGGAGATAGAAGTTTCCGTTGCCTTCGTCAGTGTGTACGGCCCGCTTCCAAGTTGACAGGTACCAGCTGAAAATGTGCAGTTTACAGAGGCCGCCGGCATTGTTGGCACAAAGCCCGCCCATGATGCTTCGGCATCGTGGCTAAGTGCCAATGTATGACTGCCGGAGAAATCTTCGGCGACAAAGCCGCTGGAGTCGCGGGCGATGATACTGATTTGGAAAGAGGTGCCGGCCTTCTCGGCATTGGCGTTTGTCGTGGCGACCTCAAAGCGAGTCGCAGGACCGTAATCGTCACTCTTCAGCAACAGGGCGCCGGCTGAACCTTGAATCTCGCCATCTTTCACGATGCGACCAACAACGGCAATGATGCGGCGATGAACAGCTGGTGCAGAAATTTGCAGCTTCACAAGGCCGGCAGCATCAGAAACCTCACCCGCACTGACGATCTTTCCGGTCATTTCTTCGGCAGTTCGTGCCGCGATTAAGGCAGTGGTTGCTTCTGAAGGTGTGCCAACGACGACAGCATCGCTTTCCCAAGCGGTCGCGATTTGCTCTTCGGTCGGCTTCTCGCCGGCGAGGTCTGTGGCGTCAAACAATTTGAAGGCCACCGGTATCTTTGGCACGGCGTAGCCGTTGCTATCGATAACCGAGAAGATTACTTCGGTTTCGTAGGTGACAAGCGGTTGCACAGATTGGTCGCCGCCGGAGTCAGCAGCGAGAGACAGAGTCGTAAGGTCGAGAGCGCTGCGCGAATCAACGACCTTGCGCTTCGATCCAGAACCGCATGCAGATGCGACGAGACTTGCTACGAGAGTAGCCACCATGCCCCATCTGAGCTGTGCGCCGTTTCGTTGCAAAGGCGTTGTCATAATCTGCCGCCTAGGTAGTTTCAATTCCACTAGTTATCTATCGGCCAAAGCTCGCGCGGCTAAACACTTCTAGTCCAAGAGAGGCCATCGGCAATTCTGCCAAGAAATTGAAATCTATATAAAGTCTCCTTTAGTATTCAGAGGTTATGAGGCGGAATGACTGAGGGGGCGAGCCTCTGGTAACCCGCCAAAAGTGAAAGGTCCCGTGGTTCCTGATAAAATCTAATAATCAGGAATGATTCTGAACTTTCATCACTTGCGGCCCATGTGGGACGAGGTGCCTACGGATCAGCACACCCAGCTGCGTGGTGTTCTATACTCTTGCCTAGCAACCAAATTGTTGCGGGTGAGGGTCCTGTTTTGCATGGCTGGATTGTTATGCACTTCAGCAGCTATGGGGGCTGTCGTCATCAAGAAACTCCCTAAGAATCGCGTCATGCTCGACGAAGGCCGGGAGACCGGGTTTGCAAAGCAGACCATGGTGTGTATTTACGATGAATCTGACACAAAGCTTGGCTGCGGGCGGATTATTGCCAGTAAGCCCAATCAGTCGATTGTGAAATTAAGCCAAGCCATTTACGACAAGGTCAATTTGAAGTTCAAGGCGACCATCAGCGGCTCGGCTGTGGATGTCGCCGCGAAAAAGAAAGGCGCCGTGAAGGGCAAGGGTGCTGTTCCTGGTGGCCAACCCCAGCCAGCGCCAACAGGCAAGTACTTTGCAAGGGCTCTTTTCCTGTACAATAGCGGTGCCACCACAACGTACGGTACACAGCTCTACAAGGCCACGCGGGAGGAGACAGCCTCCACCCTATGGACCGCTGATGCACAGGCTGAAATCGATACCGGATTTGGTGGCGAAATCGGCGTACCCTGGAATGGATTCACCTTTACCCTCGGCTTTACGCTCATCACCTTTCAGCCGGTGGCGTTTAAGAGCGATCTCATATCTGGAACACTGAATCCTTACGCTCAAACTGAATCCTCCGGCAGCGCGTTCAGCCTCTGGTCCGATGTCATCTACTGGACAAAGGGTATCCTCAGTGGCAAGTCGACCATTCGTGCCCATGCTGGCTTGGAGATGGAGAGTTCCACGGCGTTGGTGAAGATGCAGCAGATGAATGACAACACCGGCGAGGCCGCGAAGACCTTAGCCGAAGCCGAGTCATCCAGCATTGGCTTTGCTTTGCGAAACGGCGCGGACTTTACATACTATTTTGGACCCGTTGGCTTGGTAACGGGCTTGATCATTCGAGTGCCTTTGCTGGCCACAGGCCCGACGGTTACGGGAAAATTTGCTGATGAAGCATTCAGCAAGCTTTCTGGCAAACCCGAGGACGATCTGGCTACATCGTTGGGGCATGGCAAGGGCGGCTTCAGTTTCGGAGCGCGCGTAGGCGTCGAGTACGCTTTCTGATGGACCGTGCTCATCCTGACAACCTTTGCGTCGCCAAACTTTCGACCTTCATGTTTTATCCGAAATTTCCGGCAGTCGGACCATGCGCAAGCCCGAGCAGTTACTGACCGGCCCGGTTGGTAGAGTTCTGGGTGGGTAGGGTCGGGTATCGAGGGGAAACTGGCGCATGGGGGGTGGTGTAGTTTCGATGACAAACCGTCGCTCTGGGTCCATTGCCAGAAGCGGATGGCGGCTGGTGTACGGTTGCTTGGCCCGATCAGATCCCTCTGAGTGTCCCGACGCCAGTACTTCGCCGCTCGGCAGGGAGAGAGAAATATAAAGCCCATCCAAATCTGTGGCTTCGATGGAAGCATCCAGCGGGCCGAACTCGATATGCCGTGACGAGCCAATCACTTCCCGCAAGTCGTAGCTGCCAGCGCTGTACAGCATTGACACAACCTTTTTTGATTCCGTAGCCACAAGGTAAATGGGACCAAGCGTCTTCAGGGCGACAAAGCGATGATCGCGGGAAACAGCCGTCGAAACAAAGATGGATGCGCTGCCTCTAGAGACCCCGTGATCGTCCGCACCGATGGCAAAAACCTGCGCCAGAGCTGGCAGCTGAAAAAAGCGCAGAGTCATATAGCTGCCGGTGAAAATGAGGTCGGCGCGCGGAGAGAATCCCACATGCCGCACTAAGGCGTCTGCGAATGCCACTTCTTGGATCAAGCGCCCCGACTCTGCATCCCAAAGTTGTAGCACTTGACGATAAACCTTCTTCGCCATCTGGAAGTCTTCAGCCAACTTGCCAATCTTGTGCAGATCAAAATCAGCTGGGGCATCCCGCAAGATACCAACGGCGGCGATAAAACGCATATCAGCAGAGGTAGCGAGCGCCGTGTAATGGACATCCTGCGCATTTTGTCGGGCCTGTACCATGACTCGATCAACGGTCCCCGTGCGCGAGGACAATTGGGCCAGAAAATTTTTGCCGCCGACGGATGTTGTGTCGCCATCTGGAGAAAAGGCAATGGCTTCGATCTCAACTCGTGGGTCGGTGCCGTCGCCGGCCTCATCGCGACGTAGTTGTGAAGTCCAAAGTGCATCGTGCGTGCGTAGGCTGAACGATTGGACGAGTCCATGATCGATGGAGAATACCGATAGCTCTGGGATGGCGGGATTGATTTGCAGCCGCTTCAACTTGCACCCAGCCAATTGGAATTGATGCAGAACCTGCAGGTTTGGCGCGCCCGCATCTTTGAGTTCCGAGCCACCTGGAGACTCAGCGCATGCCGCCAAAATCAGAAAACAGAATAGCGGCATGGCGAGTGGTCTTCGCAGGTGTCGATTTATCCCTAGTGAAGTTGGCATGTTACGCTAATCCTTTGGCGCGGAATCCACGGCGCGAGTAGCGTATACCAGGCTCAATAAGGGTAAGTCGAGCCATCTTTCTAGCGGCAGTCAATCACCTTTTCCTGCAGCCTAACTTCAATGTGTAGCGTCGCGACCTCGCGTGGCAAGGCCAGCAATCGGACGGGTGCGCTAAACGCGGGTAGGGTGTAGCAGCCGGAACCTGACACGGTATGCTCTAGCGTCACCAGAACCCTATTGCCCGACTTCTTCACGCTTTTGACATCGGGAGGCATGATGACGGAGCTGCTGACAAGCTGATAGCCAAAGACAATTTCCTTGGCGTAGTCAACATTCAGCTGTGGAGCTGCAGAGCGATTTCCATTGAGATCGAAAAAGCTGTTCATGCGAGTGTCGAAGATATTGGCCCATTCTTGGTGATTGCGTGCTAGAAACTCGCCGTTTCTGCTGCCCTCGGTGAAACCGCTATCCACTTCCAAGATGCGGAATGCAACCGGGCCATCGATCAAACCTGGTGTTGGTTCTGGGCGTGTATCTGGCTCCTCAGACTCTTCTTCAATGGGATCGACTGTTTCGTCCTGAAGCGCGGTGCAATTTGAGCTCTGCATTTGCAGGGGACGGCCGCTTTCCAGTGTCAATTCGACAAAGCGAACGCCCTGCCGTGACTTCCATCGAGCTTCTAGGACGGGCATGCCCGGCAGCGATACTCCGCCTTCTGGGGATCCAAGTGCCAGGGTCAATAGCATAGCGCGGCGACTTACGTCCCAGGTATAGGGGCCGATGCGAAAATCATCGCCATTGGCAAACGCTGCTTCTTCATTCGAGAAGAACTGTAAGCAGGCGCCGTTCGTGCTTTCATAGCTCTGTCCAGTGAGATCAAAGCGGCCTGTGGTATCGCTCAGATTTGCGTGATCCGACAGGGATCCACAGGCGGAAATTGTAGTGGCGACTAATAAAGTTAGAATTCGTTGTTTCATGACCTGCACTCCTTTGGTTTTTTCGAGTTAATCGTTCGAGCAGATGACACGCACATCTTCACAAGTCACGCGCTGGCGATTGCACTCACGCTCAAGATGGTTGCGGACGCGCTCGCGAGAGTTCTGCGAAGTTCCTGGCTCCGTGCGAGTCAGATAGCCGTGTAGGCGTGGCTCGCCATTGGGCAAACGCGTGAAGGCAATGCCAGCGCAAGAATTGGCAAATGTGAAGTAACCACAGCCTTGCCCACAATCCAATTGGGCGTCATAGGCAGCGCGATTGGCGTCTGTATGGTTACTCGACATGCCAACTTGATAATAGGCCGCATTCCATTGGCTGCGTGCGACAACGCGATAGGCGATGGCGCCGTATTGGAATCCCGCACCAGGATAGGGAGGACCTGGATTCACCGGTGGCCGGGGTGGTTGCGGATAGACCGGTGGCTGGATGCCACCACCGACAAGTTCGTGGCATTGAAAGTATGTTCCATACATCAGGGCGCCGTTGACGTTGATGAGTCCATAGAATGGACCTACTGCCAGAACGGGGTTGGCAAAAATCAGACACTCGGTGTTGGTGCCATTCCAGAGTGCGTTTCCGAGATAGCGGCCGGCTTGCTGCGTGGCAGAGGCGGCGGTAACTTGTTCGGCCTGTGCACTGCCGCTCATTAGCAGGAGCGCGCCAAGTGCGATGGATAGACTTCGGATCATGATTCAGTTCCTTCTCTTTCGTGGTTGGTTTTAGAGCGTTTGTTTGCACCGAACCCATCGGTGTGCGGCGCATCATACGGATCTAGCTTCACACATCTATGGAATAAAAATTCCAGCTGAGACGATGTGTGAGCATTAGCCCCTCGCTCTGATGTGGTTCTGGCAGGCAATAGGTTGGCTCCTGGTGTAATGCTAAACTGACGCTAGATTTAACACGCATGCAGTCCATGCACGGATGGTGACCAATATCCACCAGTGTTGTTCGTGAAGTTCCGTGATGACCGAGAATTGCAGTGCCGCGAAGCAGGCGAATCGACTCGCTGCATGAGGAGATGTACCTTGCTCAATCGCTACCTTGGAATTGTTGTCGTTCTGACCACCACATTGCTTATGGGCTGCTTTAGGTTTCCTGTTAATTTAGGCCACACGGCCCTTGCAGAGGGCGCCACGCGTGTTCCGTTTCGGGATCCGCGAATTCGACTGATACGTAACGACAAGACCGGAGAATACTGCACAGCATTCTTTGTTCGACCACAGTTTGCATTCACCGCTGGCCACTGCATCGGTGTTCGTCAGTCTCTTCTCGATCCATGCCCTGTATCCATGGATGGTATGAAGATGGGGTGCACCGTGCTGCCGGTAAATGCTGCAGCAGGCTATACGGAGGAAGTCGCTGTACGTGACATTGGCTTTCTGTACTTTGACAAACAACTCATCTCGACCATTCATCGTCACGGCGTTCCCGCCAATGCGACCTTTGCCCCGGTTCCTAAGCTGGGGAACTGGTCTTTCCGTGTTGCCGGGTTCGGGAGATCGGACGTTCGCACCAAGAAGACCACCCTGGGCTATGAACCCATTCGTGGTGACATGGTAGGTATTGGTGGCGGCAGGCCGATGGCCGTCCTGACCTCTTGCCGAGCCTCGACGATGGCGTCGACCGGCGATGGTTCAAATTCAGATAATCCCTTGCTGCGCCTGAATCGCGCGCAGTTGCGAGGTGGTGCCTGTTTACCTGGGCCCGTTGATAGCGGCAGTCCGCTTCTGGATGACCAGGGCCGACTCATAGGCCTTGCCTTGGCAATCAAGTATGGTCCCGAAGGGATCGATCAAGCGGTCTATCTAAAAATGCAGTCAAAAGCCTACAGCGATGTCCTACAGCAAGTGGTTCAAGAAATCAGGAACGCCATTTTTGGCAACGATAATTGATCGGTGGCCTTATGAGTCGCGCGCAGCATCAACAGCCACAGGCTGCACCCAGCGGCTCAGCGTTAGCCGCTAGAATTACTGCGATTTGGACGGCGCGCCGATCGGGTCAGGTTGCAAATGCAATCAATCTTTTTTCAGAAGTCACGTCCATTGATGCCGGAATGCTGTTTGCGCTGCCATTGCCGGACGGGGCGGATGCCTCAACTCAGGGTGCGGGAATCGCGACCATCGATCGGCACGTGATTTTGCAGCTGACTGATCGATTAGCTGCTTGGCCTGTACAAGCGGCAGAGCTTCTCACTTTATACTCTTCATTCTTGCTTCGAGCCCAGCATATGCATCGTGCTCGCGCGGTGCTTGAAGTTGCACGAGAAAAAAGTGATGGCGCCGGAACTCCCCTGTCGGAACAAATGATTTTTCAACTTGGATTGCAGTATTGTGTTGAAGGCGACTATATCGAAGCGCTGCGGTACTTCCAACGCCTGCGGGATCAGATATCTACATCTCCACTGGTCCGCCTTCAGGCATTGGTCAATATTTTGCTTTGCAAAGAGAAACTGGGCCTTGAGGTGGATTCGGACTTGGCCGGTTTGGCTGATGTCGAAGCTTCCTTGATCAAACATGCGCCAAAAGATGCTACTGGCGCAGTCGTGCAGGAAACGCTGGGGCAAGTGGATGCCTTACTATTGCGAATTGCTTTTGATCGCGGCGACAGCGGGGCTATCTCAGCATTGACAAAGAAACCTCTGCGCGGCGTCCAGGCCATCTACTTTGCCGGTTGGATGGCTTCATTGCCCTATGCGCAATTTGACGGGCAGCAAATGCTGGTGACTAGGGCTACACAATTTTTAGCAGAGCACAGAGGCTCATATCTTGCTGATTATCGGTTAGCAACACTGATAGGCGACGTAAAGCGCCGATCTGCAAATGAGTCCATCCGGGCTAGTGCAGTGGTCGAGCGCCTTTATCTTTGGACATGGCGTTGGTTGGTAAAGCCGAGTCGCAGTCAATTGGAATCCGTGCTGAGTACAATGGAGACCCTTCGCAACGCCGCTGAGGGAAGTCTTTCGGCTCCCGAGGCGATGATGTGTGACAACGCTTGCCGCTGGCTGCGGCTTTTCTCCATCATCACGGATCAGGACCTGGCGGAGCTTGGGCAGGGTGTCCTAGCGGCAGGGGATCCTCCCGCAAATTTTGTTTTGGTGGAGCATATGTTGCTGGCGAACTGTGCTCCGGCTGCATTTGGTTGGAGATACTCGAAAGCCGTATCTTTGGCGGAGACTTCAGCGCAGATGCGTCAATCGATGCTAGGTCACGATTGGCTACTGAAGTTACATAAGGCGATTATTACGCCAAGTGCAGAGCTGTGTTTGGAACCAAGCTGGGTAGGTGGGATTTCGACTTTGTTTGCAGCTGAACAAACGGCAATGCAGGAAAGCGGCTGCATCGTTGTGGATCTGGCTAGTTCACGTATCGCGATGGGTGCGATTTCCGATCGCAAGGTGATCGTCCATCAAGCGTTGTCGCGGTTATTGGCAGGGTTGACCGAGTCACATTCGCGCAGCATCTCAATTGCGGAACTCGTGCGCATTTGCTTTGGCCTGTCTCGCTATGACTCCTCCGTCCATGATACAAGAGTCGCCAAACTTCTTTGGCGGGCTAACCAGCAGCTGGCAGGCCAAGTCGAGGTTTCCAAGCGGGCGGGCCGCATTCATCTGCGAGCGCTGTGCCGCATCCATTTGGTTGGGCGATTAGCCTATGCCGAGTTGGATTTGGCAAACGGATTCACCGCAACCTCCAGTCGAACCCGAGGTGATATTGCAGAAGAAGTTGCTGACTTTGGTTTGGCAAGGCTTCGCCATGATGTTTGGTACACACGCTTCACGATTGAACGTGAGCTAGGTGTGTCGCGCGCGACAGCCGCGCGACGGATTAGGGAATGGTTGGAGCAGGGCGTCGTGCAGGCTGACGGTCGCGGGCGAAATATTCGCTACCGCGTGACGCCATAGCGCGAATTTGCTCTACCTGTCTATCCAATGGCCTTGGCGATGGCAGCCTTCTGCAGGGCGACTTCAGTGGCTCCTGTTTGCAGCGACGGATAGGCCCAGTTGTCTTGCTCGACAAAGAAAATGCGATCGCGGAATGGGGCGCGCAGAGCCTCGATCGTACCATCGCGGTAAATTCCTTGGCTGGTTAGTGGTAGCGCGTGTCCCCATAAGGCCAAGCGAATGTCTACCACATCGCTTTTACTCAGCTTCAGCATGGGCAAAATATCCCGTTCAAGTTGTGCCTCGAATCGCTTCCGATAATCGTCGTGGGAATTGGGTGTATTCAACTGAGCGCGCATGCCGTCGCAAGGAAAGGCGCGATAAAATGTCAGCACATTAAACTTCGCATCGACCTGCGCAAAGTTTGCCATGACAAAGTCGGTGCCGTTCATGCGGTCTTGAGCGGCGCATACATCTTTGAAGTCGCCACGCGCATCGCCGAGCAGAAAGACGTCATATGGTCCGCGCGCCATTTTCTTGTTAATGAGGACGTTAGCGGTCATGTAGCTGCGGTAGCGAAGTTTGGCAATAGCCTCGCGGCGTGCAGGTTCGATGCCATCGAGGATTCGGGCTGCGACAAACTTCGGGCAGGCCATGATTGCGGATTTGGCACGCACACGCCGCAATTTTCCTTCTGCGTCCTCATAGGTGACGACCACTCTCGAGCCCTCCACGGCGACTTTGACCGCCAAGCTACTGGTGCGCAGATTCTTGGCAGGCATCTCACTGAGGAGGCGCTTGGTCAGGTGCTCGAGAATCTTGGCGTTACCTCCCGCACCGACCCAAATGGGTTCGGCCTCTTGCGCCAAGAAGTTGATTGCGCCGGCGGCGCTGACCTCTCGGGCGGATCCGGCATAGGTTGACCAGCAGTAGTGTTCAATGGCCGTATCGAGTTGCTGTGGGATCTTGCCGCCGCACGCATCGGCTAAGAGTTGATGCAAATTCCATTGATCGTAATGTCGAACGGATTCAAGTTGCCCTGGCGTCAGGGCTGGTATGAGTGGAAATGGGCGTTGTTTCTCGCCCGCCATGTCTTCGAGAAACCGTCCAAGCTGCTGATAGAGTTTGAGGCTGCCTGGGTCAGATTCGCCTTCCCAAAACTTGCCATAGAGTTTGCCGCGATATTCGACCGGGTCTGCATCATTACGAGGAACTAGTACATCGCGCAGCTTCAGTTCGTCAAAGAGCGTTGCCATCGGGTGGCCGGCGTGCGGACTATCGACGTAGGCGGAGCCCAGCGCATAATCGATACCGCGCCAGGCCTGGCCTTTGGCATTGCCGCCAAGTCTTGACGCCTGTTCCAGGACGATGGGTTTATGTTGGCGAAACGTATACGCGGAAAAGAGGCCGGAAGCGCCGCCGCCAATGATGACCAGATCGGTTTCCTCGTCGGCACCGTCCACTTTGCGGTTGGCCAAGAACTTTTCCAGGTCCCATAGGGCATTGTGCGGTCGCGTATTCTCATCACCGAAGTATTGGCGGGGGGCGGTCTCGCCCAGAGTGCGATCGATGGGGCCGAATTTTTTGAGGTATTCACTCTTGTTGCTGGAAGAATCGTCGGCCGTCTCGCTCTTCTTGTTGGCCAAGGCATCGACACCCGCACCCATCGCGCATAAGACGGTAATTCCTGATCGGCTAGTGAGGGATACAAATTTTCGACGATGCATCAGCGACTGCCAACCGCGCATGAAAAAGCCTCCGTTTTGCTGTCAATTCTTTGGATAAACCATCATTGTAGCTTAATTTTTTTCCTATCGCTTAGCACTTTCGTCATGGGAATCGCTTGCAGTTTGTGAGTGCAAAGCTCGGGGCTTTCCTCAGCCAAGGGGTAAATTTTGTGGCTGAAATTACCCGAGCTTCGCCGAAGGTCGGCGTTGACATATGCAAGCACGCCGTCATAGATAGCGCCCTGTCAACAACTTGGGGGTTTAGATCATGTCTAGCATGAGCAAAGTTTTCTTGGCAGTTTCCGCGTTTGGTATTTCTGGTTTGGCGAGCGCCTATGATTGTCAGGTCGCCGGCTATTACGGTGGCTACAATGTACAAGTCACCTCACTTGGCAGCGAACGCGACGTTGAGCTAACTCTAGAGCGCTTTCGTGGCTGGGATGGAGACGGTGAGTCTGCGGGTCCTTACGTCCTAGAAGGCGAAAAGGTGGCGGGTGAGTGTGATCTTTTTGATTTCAAAGGGGGCTATTTGAAGGTTTGCGATGGTGTCGGCGAATTGGTTAGCGTCCTGAAGGGCTTTGAGCCGGAGGTCTTGGGTTTAGAATGTAAGTAGGGGTAGAGCTACTCCCTGCCCCGCAAGTTGCCTCCAGCGTCGACAAAGAAGCCCATGCGATGCTGCGGGCGGCCTGGAAATCCGCTGCGACTGCGCCCTCGCACCGATACAAAGTAGCAAGACTCCAAGATCAGCGGATCCGGGTCTGTTTTGGCGCTGGCGGTAAACCGTGCATAGAGTGTCTTCGCCTGGTCACCGCCGATGCGCAGATGCGCTGATTCACCGGTATTGGAGTGCTCGATCCGTTCGGCAGTTTCATCGTAGGGCGCCACTTTCACGGTGACGGGAAAGGCAGTCGTCAGATCCGACAAGAGTTGGGGCTCTACGGCGCCGGCGCTGATTTGGCCATTGTCGAAGATGAGCATGCCGCAGACGTATACCTTGGAACGGCGTTCGCCTGGATCTTCAAAACGCTGGCAGCGCATCTGGGCACCGAGGCGCTCCTCGAATCCTGGTAGTTCCGACGTTGCTGCAGCCGACATAGCTACGAAGCTCAAGCGTGCCGCGACTCCTGAAAAAACGACGTGTGTGGCGCGTTCACCATCCACAACCGTGGACTGTTGCTGGGCCCAGGAGACGATCCAACTGGCGTAAGCAGAAGAACTGGCGACGCATGAGAGCAAGCTTAAGGTGGCTGCTATCTTCTTTATCTTGCTGAAATGATTTATCATCTTTTGTCTCGCGCTGGCAGTGGACTTTACCAAGCGAGCGGGACTTAGCGCGTTATGCTGGGGTGGCGCAACAAGAAAAAGGCCCCGCGTAGGGCGGGGCCGAAATCAGCGCTGTGTCAAAGAGTCGCGGGCTATTCGGCCGCTTCCAGTTCTTTGCTGATGGCATTGGCCTCTTTGGTTAAGACGCCCAACAGCTGTACCCAGCCTTGGGTAATTTGCCGCACCTTGGCTGTGGAGAACTTCTCTGGCGAGCGGCCGCTAATCAGGAAGTAGGAAAGTGATTTAAAGAGGTTGTCGGATTCCTTGCTATTGCCCATGTCGGCGTTCACCCGGTCATAGATATCACGATGGTTATCGTAGATGTAGGTTGTGATCGCCTCACCGAGTTTACGAAACTCGGCCTTGGTGATGTTGATGCCGCTGCGTCGACAGTTCTTCGGATCGGTGATGTTACGACTGAATTGCCAGTAGTCACGCATGTGGGCTTGTTGAGTGCCCGCAGGACTGGCGCACGGTGTCTGTTTCAATGTGGAATCGGTGAATGAAGTCTTCTTGCTTTGTGGATTCTGGTAGTACAGTTTCACTTTCGACTGACCAGCATGAAACGATGCCAACAGTGTCACTTCCAGCAATGCAGCGTCCCAGTGTGGGGTCACGCTACCATCCATCAAGTTGCGCGCTTGTTCCGCTGTAAAAACAGAGAGAAAGTCTGTCAGAACGGTTTGACCTTCTTCTTGCACATCGGCGTAGCCGCTAGGATCGCTGTTCAACAGAGATTCAAATAGTGTGCTGTAGAAGTCAGGCAAATCATCCTTCGAGCTGCGCGCGTACTCTTGCAGATCTTCCAAGTATTGCTTGTCTGAGGCATCGTTGGCGGCGCGGGTGGGACCTACGCCGAAGCTGCGGCCAGAGCGTTGCTCCGTGGTGTCATAATGGACGTTGAGGCCATGGTTCGCGTGGTCATAGACGATTTTGACGCCGCCGCCACAGGCGAGACCGATGAAGGTGGAAAGGTCGAAGCGGTCGACGCTGCGGTCAACGGCAGCAATCTTTGCAGGTAAGTCATTGAGCGTGACGGTTTCGCCGGAGAGTTCGGCGACGATGCTCTTAACATTTTCGAGGCCCCCGAAGTTCCGCTTCACTTTGTTTTGTACCTTCTTGTCCGAAGCTTCGTACGCCGTTTCGATAGCGTTGGCGTCGCAAACTTCGTAGCCGTTCGTAGCCAATTCATCCATCGCCGGCTTTACGTAGCCTTCCATGAAGCTCAGATACGTCTGCCCCTTGTAGTCATTGAGATCGAAGGTATGAGCGTAGTCGATTTCGGCGGCAAAACTTGATGTCGAAATGAGGAGCGAGAAGCTGATGAGCCATTTGTTTAATTGTGTTTGCATTTTTGTTTTCCTCTGCAAGCTGTGAAACACAGTCGCTGAATAGTCGACCTGTTATTATGTGTAAACAAAATATCGAAGTAACTTAATATTCATTTAAGGTATGATTTGAGCGCAATTGGCGGTCGGTTTTCGCGGCGCTCAACGGGTTACCACCCCGAAAGTCTCTTGCGCGGCGCACATTGCAGATCTCCTGGCGATCTGTCCACTATTTTTGAGGGGTAGAGGCGTTGCATGCATTGTTTCGCAGCGATGTGCATATGGCCGACGGCGGGAGAGGCACTAGCAATGGCCTAAGGAAACCAAGGGTTGCGCATACCGCATCGTTGCTCTAATATTTTTCGAAACGCCCCAAGATCATCACTCAGATCGCCGCAGAACACTGCGGGGATAAAGGGGGCGTTATGCGCATTACAGTCTTTTTTTTCATTTCCTGGTTATTGGCAGCATGTGGTTTTCAGGAAGAATCGCGGCGGGGGACGTCCAGCCTTTCGCGGGCCGAGTACGTTGGTGACTTTGCGGGCTTTGCCGACGCAGATGCCAATAACGGCGTCAATCCCGAAGAGTTCTTGGAGCGATTCAACCAGTACCGCGCCCAGTACGGGTTGAGTCCTGTGCAGCTAAGCCAAGCACTCACTGACGATGCGGCCCAGAACAACGTCTGGCAGCAACGAAATGGCCTTGGGCACTTTTATATGGGTGGGGCCCAGGCACAAAATTCCGCAATGGGTTATGCTGAAACAAGTGCTGTCATGAATGGCTGGCACAATTCGGGTGGCCACCGGGTCAATATGCAGAATCGCAACTGGCGTTGCATGGGCATTCACAAGGCGGGAAGCTACTGGACGCAGAACTTTTCCGCTGGCAAGGTTTGCCAGTAACAGCTTGCAGTTTGATTCGGATGACGTGGGATCGAGGGACTGGTCAGGAGTACCGATGGTTACGGGAACTCATGCGGAGTGCAGGCGCAAGAATCGAATAGCACTTTTCTTGCTGCTTGTGCCCTGGGTAGCACTTGGCGAGCCTCCTCGATCTGCTCCGACCCAATCGCCAACGTGGATTCAGTATGAAGTCTCCATCGCCGGCGTGGTTTACTCTGCGTATGTGATCGTGCCGCCGGTGAAAACAAGTCTTGAGTTCGGCATTCGGGATCAAGTTGGGAATACTTTCCGCCGTTATGAGCAGCTGCTTTGGAGAGTCAATGCGCATTCCAACGTCGCAAGCGAGATGCTGCAGGAGACGCTTGAAAGGGGTACGCCCTATGCTGAAACATTGATTGAACGTGCGCAGGCATGGTTGCTGAGTTATTACGAGAAGCGAGGCCTCTTTCGCAATGACCATGATGGCAGCATGCGTAAGACATTTGAGACCGTTGAGTCGCTGCGCAACGGACAGTCTGGATTTGTACTGATCACCAGCAAGGATAATCCATCAGATATTCAGGCTATGATGCGACTCGCCATACCGACCGATGCAGCACCGCAGATGCCCCTAGAGCAACGTTTGAATATTCAGCTTCCTCGGGATGAAAGCAATCGACCCCAGAAAGTGACCGAAGTTGTGTGGAGTGGCGATAGGCCAAGCGCCAACAATGAAATTGGCCTGCATACGACGCAATATGAGCGAGAATGGTTTGGCGGCGGAGTTGCAGAGCTGAAGAATTACGCAGTAAATCCCGAAGTGGCAGCCGATTTGATTCCCTATTTATGGATGCTGGCAGAGGTCAATAAGCTGACGGTTTATTCGGGATTGCGAGCTCCGGCCACCACTGCCGAAGCGGATGTCTATGGGCTAAGTCAGCTAACATTTTCCGAACACGGTCCCGTCTCGGAGTGGCTGGGAGCTGGTGCCAGTCCCAAGGCAATTGGTAAGCGTGTGACTCGGTACTGGCTAGAGTGCGACGTCGCAGTAGACGACAAGGAAAAAAAGCTACTCAGGGTTTATGAAAAACTTGGATTTCAAGTCGTTCGTAGTTTGCCGAATCCGGACATGCCAGCGAGTGAGACGTATGTCATGTCTTTGGAGCGCGAGCCTCAATCCGTGGGCCCCGATGGCAAGATGGCAAAATCCAGTTTCTTGATCGATGGCCTCAGATATATCAAGGAACGGGCAGGTCATGGGCTCAAGCAAAGTACGGTGAAATTTGTCGACGGTACCTTTCGGGACTATTGGAATTATGCCAAAGGCAGTGTTCAGTGCAGTCTGATGGTTAATCTATTTGAACGGCTTCAGCCTTATATTCATTATCGAACGAGCATTCCGCATTAGTGGCAAACCGCCTAGCACAATGCCTCCCCTGGAGAGATCCCGGGGAGGCAGATGCTTTCGAGAGTGATTAGAGAGCTGAGATTTCTCCAGTTTTCACTGCCGAAAACTCGATAACGGCCCGCTTACCATTGGACTCAATGATTTCTTGCATCGGGCTTAGACCTTGAGCTACTCGATCAAAGACGAATGAGCGGTAGAATTGACCTGATTTGAAACCAATCTGCACATTGCAGGTGCCGACAAGGTTTTGACTGACGCCGATCATAGTGAACAAAGATTCATTAGTAAGCGAAGGTTGCATATAGCGTTCTGCGAGTCGGTCTACCGAGGCTTTGCACTCTGTTTCAGTGGGTGCGCGCAAATTCCATACACTGAACTCTTCGCCTGGAACAGCTGGGCCGGCGCTAATGACGCCAACCTCAGTATGCAAGATTCCCACGTGCGCGACGGTTAGGCGACCACCGACAACCTTTTTAATCTGCTGCTCAAGTGGATCCATCCCTAAGCGTAGCGAAGCATCAACAAATCCTAAGAGCGACTTACCATCCCGGTGCAGCACCGATACTTTACACACGCCCGTAAACGGAGCGGCTGTGATACCAGCTCCTGTTAAATGACTTCGCAACAGGCGAGTTATCAAGTTTTGGGCGGTGCGGCAGTCCGCATCGGTGACCGGAGCTTGAGGGAGATCGGTGTGGAGTGAACTTGCAAACTCCGAGGGTGCCTGTGAGCACGCCAGCGACGAAACCACGACCAAAATTGTACTAACGATGTGCTTTTTCATGTTCATATGCCTTTCGATGTTCTCTGTTTCACTTTGTGTTGAATCACCATTGACTCTTCACTCGAAGCAACTCTTTGCAAGTCGATGGCCAGATGTACTATGCTGTAAATATTGGTAGAAATATCACCATAAAACTTAACATTCGTTAAAAAATTAACGTTTGTTAAAAAAATGGTCGCATTGACCGATGAGCTAATGGTCGCGTCCACCAATCATGGGGACACGAACCAGGTTGAGCCCTCAGGATGTCGGCGTGAGGATATGGCGAAAAGCTCCATCAAAAGTTTGCATGCAACACTGCCGCAGCCGCGTTTCTCCAAGGGCGCGAAGCAGCGCGCAATTATCGTGGATGCGATCATCGAGAGTTTGGCCACGACAGGACTGGACGGCACAACGTTTGAGTCGATCGCGCAGCGCTGTGGCTTGAAGCGTCCGCACATTGTCTATTATTTTCCAAATCGCGATGCCATGATCCTGGGAGCCATGCTGCATGTCGCAGCCTGCGCCCAGCAGGAGACAATTTCGTTACTGGTGCAGGAAGTAACTCCCGAAGGTCAGATGGGAGCCATCGTTGACGGTGCTTTTTCTTGGGCCCAGAAATTTCCCAGGCAGGTTTCGGTGCTCTTGCTGTTCTATCACGGCACATCTTACAACCAGAGTTTCATGAAGTTGAATCAGGAGATTCGCAACCTCGGCAGGCAACGCATCGGGGGAGTCTTGCTGCAGCGGCATCCGAAACTGAGCCAGCAGGTTATCGATCAGGTGGCCTTTGAACTCCAGTTTAGGATCATTGGCTCGATACTGTGGATTCGCAGCGAGGGTCTAAAGAGGGACTTAGAGCGGCAACGAACCGCTGTTCGCGGCATGTGTTTGGCGGCGCTTGCAGCGCCGGAGGCTTGGCTCAAAGCGCTCGGCGTTGGCCGGTGATGAGCACAAGGCGAATAAAGCAAGTTTAACTCCGGTATTTATTTAGGTTGAGGTCGGCAAAATCTCGAATAACTTTGGGTGCTTGGAAAGTATGACTAGCAGATTAGGGATTTCCTCTGGTTAGGGACATGTCAGATGATATTCTAGCAAGCAGAGATCTTCATTGAAGTTGTGCTGTGGTCAAAAGGTGGAGGCAAGGATGCGAACTCGCATATTCCAGTTGTGTTGTTTCTTAGCTGTGGCTGTTCTCTTGAACGCTGGCGAGTTGTCAGCGAGGCATCGCGGCTATGTCTATGCAGGTGAATTCGCACCGACGACCAGCGAAGGTGAGGATGCTTGCCGCTCGTACTTCGAGCCGACCCAACAGACGGCGCGCGCATTCTTCGTCGGTCCTACCGGGCGGACCATGGTTCTGAATATGGTGTCCGATCCAGCTGGACCTCTGCATGGACTTAATTTGACGGGTCTGTATGGATCTGGCGACTTCCAAGTCGAGCGCAAGCTGGCGACGGGTGAGGGGACGACCATTCTCTTAGTCAGAGGTTTCATCGAACCTGGTTTTATTCTTTTTGAAATAAAAGTGGAGATGCTGAACGCGGATGGCGAGAGCACTTGCCGCGCCCGCGCCGACTTTACGGGCTGGGCTCAGCGCTTGTAGTTTTACTGTCATGAAAACTCCAGGATGTGGGCGTCGATGCGGTGGCGAATTGTGAATTTGTCACTGACGAGGTTTTGCAGTAAGGCGTCATGCTCGCGGTCGAACGCGTCGATGAGGTCTGGGGCCAATGAGGCACCGACACCGCGGCAAGCGCGCATACGTCCGCGCCAACTTTCCCGGGTAAAAGGAACATCTTCATCGAAGTAAAACATGCCTTTGACGTGCATGCGCCCCTCTGCCCATTTCGGGCAAGGGGGAACTTCTACGGGCCAATTGGCGCCGCTCCACTGCGGGTTGTATCTCAGGATGAGCTGCTCTGATGCTGCGGCAACGGGGTCCATGCGTGGCAAGTAATTGAAATGGGTGACGACCAACGTTTCGCGATTTTGCAGAACGCGCGCAATTTCCGGTAAAAGGACGCTAACGTCGAAATACCACCAGCACTGACTGGCAATCACGACGTCAAAGCTGTCATCGGAAAATGGAAGTCGATGCGCGTCGCCCACTAAAAACGTCGCGGCCAAACCATCCCCTGCTGCCAATGAACGGGCGATGCTGATTTGTTCAGGTGAGATGTCGATGCCGGTCACCTCACAGCCCTGCTGTGCCAATTGCCGCGCCAAGACTCCAGTGCCGGTCGCAATGTCCAAAACACGCTGCCCCGGCAGGCCGATGCCGAGTGCGGCCAGGCGGGTATACAGCCCCAGGGGCGGTCCTGGACGATGCATCGCATAGTCGTCTGATGTCTTACCCCAATCGAATGGCTTTCCTTGATCTAAGACATCCACGCCGTCCCCCTCTCCCATAAACAGCTTCTTCGTGCTTGCCAGTAGTAATTACCACCAGGGAGTTCCATTCACCAGGGAGTTCCATTCACGTACCTAGCCAAGGCGGCGTAGCCCCGATCGCCGGTTGCGCAATTCTCCCCGTGCGGTAGATTCTCTTCAGGTTTTCCTTTATTTGAGGAGCTGGCCATGCTTCGAGAGCTGTCTATCAGCGCGGTCGTTCTGCTATCAGCCCATTGTGGATCGAATGCAGGTCCAATGTGCCGTTTGGGGGTAAAGGATGGCTTGCTGCAAATCCCGGAAAATTCATCCGACCTTTTGCTAAACGCCATCGTCGTCGATCATGACGACGTTCCGTTGCCCGAGAGTTTGGCGCCGGTGCTCGTCTCCACGAAATTGATGCCCGATGGCCGGCTGGCGGTTTTTGAGTCCCCGGCCGCGGATTCAGCGACTCTAGTAGAGTATAGGCCCCTGCAGATGCCGCTTGACGTCGTGCAAAGTATGCGCGGTTGCCTCGTCGCGGATATGACTGGTGCACTGAGTTTATTGACCAAGGCCCCCTGGTATGATGCGACGGGCGAGTCGGCCGAGGCCGAAGAGACTCGCGAGCTAGTGATTCACGAACAGACCCTTGTTCGGACCCGGTCCGCACCCGCCGTGGCAAGTTTCCACTTTTCGCTCGTTGGCGAAAGCCGCAAGGGCGCCGTTTCGCCGCTGGACTTTGTTGTGCACCTCGAACAACTACTGCCATCCCAAGTCATGGCCGATATCCCCAATCCAGAGCCCACTCTGGCGGACGGTCGAGAGGTCTTTTACGGTACGGGTTTGACGCGCCAGTCAGCCATGGAAGGCAGTCGCCGACTGCACTGGGCGGCAACGCAAGCGACCCCCATTTATCTTTCGTCTGCGATTCCGGAAGAGTATCGGCAAGCGGTCGAAGATGGCATCGAGTATTGGAATCGGGCCTTTGGCCGATCAGTGCTTGCGCCCGTCCAGCTTGACGCGGCTCCCGACTATCTAGACCCAAACCTCAGCGTCATTCACTGGCTGGATTGGCCGAACGGCGATTATTCATATGCCGACGCACGCTTTCACCCGTCGACCGGTGAGCTGCGTCAGACCTCAATCTATTTGGCATCTTCCATGGCGGAGCCATTAGGGTCCGAAGCCGATCTAGCTGTTGCAAAAGTCAGCCAACGCGCCAAATTCTGGAAGCCATCGGCCGCAAGGCTCTGTCGGCACCCGGCGCATTCGAGCTCACAAGTAAGGATGTTGGGCATAAAAGACCCAGTAGCACTGCAGAAGGGCAATCTCGATGCCATTGCGTCTTTAGTCGCGCATGAGGTTGGGCATATCTTGGGACTCCGTCATAACTTCGCAGCGACTCTCGAGACCACGATCACACCAGCTCAATATGAGCAGCAGATGCTTCGCTTAGGCCACGGTCTGACCCTCGTGCCACTAGGTACGCCCGCCTCATCGGTGATGGACTATGCCAATCTGGAGTTTGATATCGCGATTGGCGAACTCGTTCGTAGTGGCGGTGCCGTTCTCGCCTACGATCGCCAGATCGCTGCGGTCATGGATGGAAAGTCCTCTAACGTCGAGTCGATGTTTTGCAATGATGAAATGCTCTTTGACGAGAAAAGGGCTACAGGTTATCGCGATTGTGCCCAATTTGATGCGTATGCTTCGCCTTTGCAGGCTCCAATCGAATTGTACCGCGAGAGACTTCGTCGCACAGCAAGGCAGCTGGCCCAGGGCTACGGTGCGTACATTTCGAGAGCAGGCAGTTCTATTTCAGTTGCCATCGACCCGGCTTCCGTGGCGGATGATCTGGCAGACGCTACTGAGGCTTTGAGTCCGCGTATTGACCCTGCAGCTGATTTCTTGACAGCAGAGCGCGGCGTAGCTGATCCGAAGGGCCTAGGACTGTCAGCAGTGCGCTCGCGAGTCGAGCAAATGCAAAGGGAGGCTCTTGGCTCAGAGACCTTAAGTCGCACGGAATGGAAGAAGTTGTTCCTGGGCAGATCCGTCGCGACCACGTCACATCCAGGAGCAGAAGTTGAGGGATCTTGGGCCGCAGAGTTTCGCAAATCTGTGCTTGATCAAATGCTGGCAGAAGGTACGGCGGCGAGGACAGAATCTCAGCAGAAAATGATTGAGACTCATCTCGAGGCGTTCAGCGAATCGCTTTGGATTATCTGGCAGCGCAAAGTTGATCAGATTTTTCTGGCAGGTGCCAATGAAACTCGGCAGGGCAACTAGAAGCCTCGCCGAGTATGTGGCCGATTCAAGTACCTGCTAGAGTTCGTCAGCTGGTTTCGGTGGGTTCGTGTCGCCGGTTAGGGTGACATCTACCGTC
>CAZLMG010000026.1:0-21826 GCA_964560765.1 uncultured Oligoflexales bacterium | reverse complement strand
CCAGCTCCTGCTTAGTTATGATCACAGATCGATATGCAATATTTTCCGGGACCATGAGAAAATGTGCAAAGAATTGGCGGGAAATATTCTTCGCACGGATGTCGATGCTACAAAGGGGCCTATGTTCATCAGATCTTTAATCCTTGCCATGCTCTGCATGAACTTTGGTCTGCATGGCAACGCCAAAGGGGTCCAGACCGAGTCCATAGCCTTGCAATCAGTGGAGATTGTCGGCACCGTGCGAAGTGACCCACATCGCATTCGCGAAATCCTTTTCAACGAAGGCGTCCATTCTGGTGCTGGTGTGACTCTGGATAAGATCGTCGCCGCCGTACAGCGATTGAAGAATCTCCAACTATATTCGGAAGTCGAGTGGGAGGTAGTTGACTTAGATACACTTGGCCAAGCGCAGTCCAGTGCCGGTGCCAAGATACTGAAAATACGCATTGAGGATCGCTGGACCCTCATTCCCATCGCCAAGTTTTCCTCTGGGGGCGGGATTAGTCAGCTCATCGTCGGCGCTTACGATGCGAATCTACTTGGGAGGGTCCTCGAAGTCGGAGCGCAATATGAGCGATTGGGGTCAACAAATTCGGGCGTTGCGTGGTTCAAGAATCCGCGTCTTTTCGGCAGTCGCGTGAGTCTGGATTTGCAAGTCTGGAACATCAGTCGGCTGCGCACCAAGTATCAACAAGATCGGCTGACTGAAGAAGTCCAATACGGATTCCTGCAATCCCGAGAAAAGTTCTTCTTAGCTTTGAATCGTGAACTGACACCGGCCTTCGAATTGGGGGTAACCGTCGAGTACAATCGGGATAAATTTTCAGACGAGTATTTAGCCGACGAAGTGCAGGTCAAGACCCTAGTATACGGTGGTGTTCCAGTGCCGACAAAGTTCATCTTTGCGGGTGCCCGCGCACGCGTCGGCGTTGTCAACTACGACAACTGGCGCACCCATGGTTGGGATGCAGAGTTAACTGGCCGACAGGGCGTCAGCTTAGAGGATTCCGCCAAAGATTTTTTTACGACAGATCTGCGACTGCGCTCCTACTTGCAGCCCGTGGCCAATCACACGCTTGCATGGCGTGGCATGCTCGGTATGACGTCCACAGAATCGGATCAGTATTGGTATGACTTCGGTGGCCTATTGGACGTGCGGGGGTTCGCCGATGGCCGCTTTTCCGGACGCAGCTACTGGTTATCAAATCTTGAGTACCGCGTGCCGATATACGTCAGTAGTGATCTCGTGCTGCAGCAAGTATCTTTTTATGATGCGATTGGGGTCGCAGAACAAATCGAAGATTTGGGTGCTGCAACCGGTTCGAGTGTAGGAGTGGGTATTCGCTTTGTGGCCCCCAAAATCTATCGATTTGTCGCACGTCTTGATTACGCACGTGCGGTGGTTCGTCGTGACACCATTCCGATCAGCTTTGGCGTGCAGCAGTTTTTCTGAAGTCGCAACGTATCGTTCCTACGACAAAAGCCGCGACTCGAACGGGTAGACCGAGAGCAGCTCCGGGCCATTTTCCGTAATCAAAATTTGCTCTTCCAGTTTGACGCCGTGTCGGCCGCCAACCTTCCCCGCATAGAACTCAACGCTGAGCACCATGCCTGCTTCCAAGTGGCCGCGCGGTATCAATGCGCCGCGCTCATGTGGATAGGGCAGGAAGGGTGGTTCGTCGTCCCCACCTGTTCCATGCACCATGCAAGAATAGGCTTGGGCCTTGTACTCATCGGGGTATTTTGGAGCCTTGCCGACGATGTCAGTATAAGTTGCCCCTGGGCGGCAGAGTTCAATGGTTCCTTGGATAAAGTCGTACGCGACGCGGTAGGCTTCCCTTTGCTCGTCGTTGGCCCGATCGCCGCAAATAAAGGTGCGTGAGATGTCGCAGAGATAACCTTCTGGACCCAGCATATCCGTGTCGATACCAACCAGATCACCTGGGCGGACAATATTGTCTCCAGCCTCATAAAACCATGGATTGGTCTTTTCGCCAGCGACGATCAAACGCGTGCTGCAGTGCTCGCCACCCAGCTCCTGCATGCGCCCCCAAAAAACGGCAAGAAGCTCATTCTCGGAGATGCCTGGACGAATGGCCTTCTCAAAGTCATACATGGCCGCTTCGGCGACTCGACAGGACTGCTTGAGAAGTACTAGCTCGTCGTGCGTCTTAATCAGCCTCGCCATTTCTAGAGGGTGATCCGCATCGCACAGGTGTAAGCCAGCTTCTTTCAAGGCCGCGTGTCCATGGAAGTCGAGGACCTCAATCGCTAACTTGCCATCGGCAACTCCCCATTGCCGCATGTGGTCCTTCAGCTCATCCGCCCAGGCTCGTCTGCGTTCCAGCACATCATGCTGCGAAAATCGGTATTGCCAGGTGCGCGCAGGTTTGGAGGAAGGCCACACTTCCGTGGCGCGGAAGAGGGCTTTGCCATATTCAAAAATCACCGGCTCACCCTCGACGGGGATCAGTGCATAGCGGGCCAAATTAATCGATGTCCAAATGGGCATGACCGAAACGCCGGTGGCATACCGAATACTGACTGGATTGGTGAGCAGCATGGCTCCGATCTGTGAATCGGCCATCACTTTTTGCAGTTTCGCGAGACGCTCGCGGCGAAGTCGAGCGGGGTCCCAGCCAAGTTCCTCAGTAAATGCCATTAGATACTCCGATCTGGTCGACGGAAATTTATCATTTTGAATCACTCTGCGGCGCTGCGCTTAACATAGCATTTCTATTGCCTCAAATTCAAAAATTACCGGGTTGCATTGCATTGCTATTTTAGGATAAAGCGGGCCCCAACGCCCCCGTAGGGCTAAGGAGGCCTGAATGGACCTTGCAGAAGCCAATGTAACTCAGCTCTTGCACGGAGTTCGTGGGGGGGACGCTGCTGCTCGTGACCAGCTCATGCCGCTTGTTTATGCCGAGTTGCGCCGTATCGCCAATCGGCACATGCATCGTGAGCGTACAGGACACACCCTGCAAGCGACGGCCTTGGTGCACGAGGCCTATATGCGGCTCATCGATCAGAACGGCACCGACTGGCAGAATCGCTCCCACTTCTTTGGAATCGCATCGCAACTCATGCGGCGGATTCTTGTCGATCATGCACGCATGCGGCGTGCGGACAAGCGTGGCGGCGACCAGATTCAGGTGACGCTGATGGATGAACTGCCCACGCCTGACCTATTGCATCCCGATCTGCTTGATCTAGATCGTGCGCTTACCAAACTCGCAATGGAACAGGAACGTCTGGCGAAAGTCGTTGAGCTTCGCTATTTCGGCGGCCTGGAAATTCAGGAAGTCGCAGAAGCCTTAGGTTGCTCAGCAGCCACCGTTAAGCGTGACTGGCTGATCGCCAAGGCGTGGCTGTTTCGCGAGCTTTCCGGTGACGAGATGGATCGTTGACGGTGGATTGCCAACAATGGGATGAACTGCTTGCGGCCTTTGATGTTGTTATACATCTCTCCGGCGATGATCAAGTCGCCTTTCTCAATCGATACGCATCCGAACATCCTGAGCTGATTCTTGAACTGCGATCCTTGGTCGATGCGCACCTTGCGGCAGACGGATTCATGCACGAACCCGCTATCCCCCAGTGGCGAGAAACGATGCTGCGAGCATCCAGTGCTGAGATACCACAGTATCAAATCGGTGATGAGATTGCAGGCTACCGCATTGAGCGTGTTCTGGGTTCGGGAGGATTTGGTCGGGTGTATCTTGCGCATGATGTGCACTTGGGGCGGTCAGTCGCCGTGAAAGTTACGCCCAATCGAGGGCACGAGGCTCGGATGATGGCGGGGATCGAGCATGATCACATCGTCACTGTGTATCGCGAGGATCTCAGTGCGGACGGGGCGCATCGAATCATCGGGATGCAATACGTACCCGGCGCAACTTTGCAAGAGATTTTGCAGGAGATTGGGCGTAGTGCTGATCCAGCATTTTTTGGCCAGGACGTTTTGTCAGCGATTGATCGGCGTGTCGCGGGCGGCGTTCCCTTTGATCCCTCAGGCGCGACAAAACGCGCGGCCGTGGCAGGCATGGATGCTACCGAGTTTGCGCTTTATCTTTGCGAGGCCATGGCCTCGGCTTTGCAGGCAGCTCACTCTCGGGATGTCTTGCACTTGGATGTTAAGCCAGCCAACATTCTTTTTAATGCCTATGGAGAGCCAAAGCTTGCAGACTTTAACGTGGCGTGGGGTGTCGGAGAGTCATGGCGAGGCTATCAGTCACAATTGGGCGGCACGATGGGATTCATGGCGCCTGAACATCGTGCTTGTTTTCGGGCGGGCTCGGATGCTCAAAGGCTTCTCGGTCCTGCCGCCGATCAGTTTAGCTTGAGCAAGACTCTTGCCGCAGTCGGGCGTATCGTCGATATCCCATTTGTTCAGCCATTGATCGATCGTGGTTCGGCAGATGCGGCGAGTGATCGTTTTTCCTCCTGTGATGACTTCGCTCGCGCGTGTCGAAATCGGCAGGTTCAATACCAATTGCAGAAGCGTTGGCCTCGCTCTGGGGAAGTAATGGAATGGGCTGCGAAGCATGCCCTTATTGGTGTTGTCCTATCCGCATGCTTGCCGCAGATGTTGGGCAGTTTTATCAATATCACCTACAATCATTTGCTGATTGTGACCCGCATGACGTCGGCCCAGCAGCAAGCATTTGCGCAGATGTTGATTTACTACAACATCATTGCCTATCCTCTGTGTGTTGGGCTGTTAGTCTTTGCTCAGCGCCGGTTTATGTCGCTGTTATTGCGCAGTGGCCTCAGTTCTCATTCATGCCGCGTTATTTCTGCTGAAGAGCGAAAGACCGCGTTGCACCTACCTCGCGATGTGGTGCTAGCAGGGATCTTAGGGTGGATGCCTGGGTCTGTGGTTTTTCCAGCCTACATACACTGGGCTACGGGCGAGCTAGGCTGGGTTGTGTATGGCAACTTTTTTGTATCCTTTCTGCTTTCAGCGACGATTGCTGTCACCTACAGCTTTCTACTTGGTCGACTTCTGATCTTTGGTAATTTGTATGGAAAGATGCTGCTCCAGACTTCTGATGTCGAAGCAGCCTTAGCGCAAGATCCGCTGCCAGATACGGGAACGTGGCATATGGTTAATTATACTGCAGGTGCGGTGCCATTGATCGCATTGGCCCTGCTGCTTTGGGCGACGCCGCATGAGTTGGAGTTGGCAGAGTGGTCGTTGTTTCGTGCCCTGCTAACAGGTCTGCTATTGATGGGTGTTTGTGGGCTCATCGTTTCCCTCATCGCGGCACAGAAAACAGAAAAGGTTCTCTTACTCTTGCAAACTGTGGCGAGGAATCGATCGTTATTCACAAGAACAGATTCTCTGTGAGGTTCATCGAATCTGCGGGCAGGAATTGGCTAAGGTCGACGAATGCGATGCCGATATTTTCTCCATCGCCAGCGCCGATAAAACAGTATTCCAGAAGTGAAGACACTGAGCTGGAGTCGGAGAGCAGTGGCACGCTCAGTCAAAGCGAGTCCGATATGGCGCCTGGTATCGTGGTGGCCTCGTCGCCGATGACATAGGAATTAAAGGTGGCGGGGAATTCTCCGCTGGTGATTCCGCTCATTGGTGGGAGGTAGGCCGTGTAAGGTCCGCTGTCAGATTTGATCAAGTATCCGGGTAGAATGGCTACTTTTCGGTAGATTGTGACGAGGAATTGAGAGAAATCGCCAAGAACTAGTAGCTAATTTGTGGATCCTATAACCACCTGAATAGGATGGAGCATTTGCGGGGCCCGTGGCGCTAGCCAACAACTAGAGGCAGCGCACCCGCCAGCGCTGCCACTTGCAAAGCAGGCGGGCTTCGTTGCGAACGGCTAGGATCGGCGCCGAGTGATGAACTTCGCAACCAGCAGTCCGAATCCTGTCGCTGCCATCACGTACAAATAGGGGTGTTCACGTACATGGGCATCGACCTCCTTGGCGCGCATCTGGACGATTTCTTCCAGTCGGCGCATTTTCTCACGCAGCGAAGCCATCTCGTGGCTGATCCGCTGGGTGAACTCTGTAGCAACCTCACTAGATGTTTCGCGGGTCGCTTGGCTGATGCTGGCAGAAAGTTTGCCAAGGTCAGCGACGACGCGGGACGTGTCGTTTTTCAGGTTTTCAAAATCATGCATAAGTCTAGGTTTCGTGGCCATACGTCGTACCTCCAAGGCGAAGCTAAAACCAAACAGTGGCCACGGCGCGTTGCGACGTGGCCGACTCGTATCTTTTAAGCACAATGCAACATATGTTCCGCTGCAGATCTCAGCCAATTTGCAGCTGTTTTACTTGATGCTCAGGCGAGTCATCGTGCACCCATTTCGGGACTGGCTGCAGGTTTTTGGCAACGAAAGATGAGGGACGGTTCCAGCAGCGACCGGATATCCTAAAATTGAGGCGTGGATTTTGTCTATGTGAAATCAGATGGTTAATGGTTTCGCTTGTGCAGTGTCCAACGTGCTCCCGTAACCGCATTCTGCAAATTGCCTGCAACTAGTCGTTACAATTTGGATTGATCCTGCCCATGTTAATAAAGTTTGCCGTATCGTGGCGGAATTCAATCCTTCTAATATGGCTCGCGCCAACGTCGAGATCTCGATTATGGATTTTGGGCCTGGCTTATCGCGTCGGGGCTACTCAGTTAGCACTCGAAGGTCTAGTTGATACGGTGAGTCATCGACTTGAGGGCATGCGCATTACGACGAACCGCATGGCGGCGATTGCGCGTCTCTCTGTGGCGTTATAGTCCCTCGAGAAAATTGCGCAGCATACTATGCCCATGTTCGGTAAGAACACTTTCCGGGTGGAACTGGACGCCTTCGATGGGATACTGGCGGTGGCGCAATCCCATGATCAAACCATCTTCGGCGCGTGCTGTGATCTCTAACGCACTTGGCAATGTGGCCTCGTCAACGATCAGCGAGTGATAGCGTGTGGCCTTGAATGGTGTTGGTAGGTTGCGAAACACCCCCTGCGACTGATGCTGAATCAGCGAAACTTTGCCGTGCTTTGGCAACGTAGCGCGCACAACTTTGCCGCCGAATGCCTGGCCGATCGTTTGGTGCCCAAGGCAAACGCCCAGCAGCGGCACCTTCCTTTCGGCACACGCGGCAACCAAGCCAAGGCAAACACCCGCATGATCTGGATCAGAAGGACCGGGAGAGAGAATGACAGCGCGCGGCTTCGATGCCAAAATAGAATTGGATGAATAAGCATCATTGCGGATTGTGAGGACATCCGCTTGCAGTTCTTGCAGGTACTGAACCAGATTGAAGGTAAAAGAATCGTAGTTATCAATCATGATGACCTTGCCCGCAGGCAGAGGTTTACGCGTTGGTGTCATGCTTACCCTCTAGGGCGCGGCGCAAGTTGTCCGCCAGCTGACCAGAAAGGCAAGCCTTGGCGTGGTCTCGCTGTTCAGCCAGTACGTCCAGAAGAATTTTGCGCGTTGTCAGGGGATTGGCAAGTACGACGCGAAACACGACCAGCGGATCTTGTCCATAACGAGTCGACTCAAGTCGCGTGCGCGACACAAACGTTTTTCCGGCAGTACGCTGCTCCTTTTGAATTTGCTCAGTGAGTTCATCCAAGCAACGATTGATCGCTCGGGCCTGCTCGGGCTTGCAGCTTTGAAGTATCTTTCGGGCATCAGGTGGCACAAAGCGATACGTTAGTAAATTGAGCTCGGGGGTGCTGATGAGCTCGAAGTCTTCAGTGGTCTGAATCATTTTCGCGAACTCTTTTGCCAGTGCGATCCCACGATCGATGAGTAACTCATAACCTTTGCGTCCCATGATTTGAAAGCCAGCATGCACCAATAAGGCACTGCCCGAGCGCGAACCTTCGAGCGTGTGCTTGCCAATATCGCGGGAGCCTTCGCGGATAACGTATTGCGCTGTTTGCTTGATCGCGGACGCGGCATTCGGATCTTTGAACAGGATAGCTCCGGCACCCATAGGTACGTAGAGTTGCTTATGGGCATCAAGAGTCACAGAGTCGGCGCGCTCGATGCCCACCAGTAAATGCTTGTGCGTCTCGGAGAGCAAAGTTGGGCCTCCCCAAGCGGCATCCACGTGAAAGTGGATGCCCATAGCGTTCGAGATGTCCGCGAGCTTCGCCAATGGATCGACGCTACCAGTTTCTGTCGTTCCCGCAATGCCGACCACTGCGACAATTCCGCGACGGGCGGCCTTCAGTTCTTGCAGTGTCTTTTGTAGATCGGGTATCGAGATGCGTTGTTGGGAGTCGATGGGGACCGCAATCAAATTATCCTTGCCTAGGCCCAGGATGTCGACACCCTTGCTTAGTGAATAGTGCGCTCGCTTCGAGGCGACGATAGCGAGATCTTCAAACCCATGTGCGCGCATGGCTGCGATCAATCCGGCGCGCGACACTCCAGGAAACTCACCCTTGGGGCCAAGCAAGCGATTTCGAGCAACCCAAAGTGCGGTGATATTCGCGACCGTGCCCCCCGAGCAAAATGCACCCAAAGCCTGTTCGCGATGATGAGTGTTGAGCGAGTAGAACTCGTCTTCTTGGTGGTAAACCATGCGATGCAGCATACCGATAACTTGCCGCTCGAGCGGCGTGAAGGCTTTCGAAGTTTCGATCTTGACGAGATTTTGATTCAACGCGACGACGAGTTTCGCCAGTGGCAGCATAAAATAGGGAATGGCAGAGGTCATGTGACCGATAAAACTAGGCGACGACACATGCACCGACTGTGCCACGACCTTTGATAGCAGAAAGTCGGCGTGCTCGGAGACGAACGTCGGCTCCTCCGGAATCTTGGTCTGTAGGAAGTCCTTTTGCAACTCGTGCGGCGGAATATCGCCGGCGATCACATGGTCACGCAAAAATCCTTGCAAGTTATGAGAGATCTCTCGCTCGATGCGACTGAGGGTTGAGCGCTCACCTTCCGGAATGGTGAAAATACGTTCGAGGGCCTCAAGTGAGGCCTCCGCTTTTCGGTGTCTGGCTTGATGATCCTTGTTTATGCGCGTCATCGTTAGCTGGCAGCCTTGTCTTCTCGGTTGGATTCAAGCGTTTCTATCGCCATGCCCTGGGCGCCGGGACGGTACCACGATCGATCCAATAAGTCGCCGACCAAGTTCAAGACATCCCGATGTTGCTGCCGGGAAAGGCGGAGTGAGAGGGCCTCGTATTCTGCTAGGACAATGGATGCGTGGCGATCCATATGGTATGTCGCCAGACCTCTGGCTGCCGCGGCTAAGACATACATTTCGTGTTCAATAAAGAGCAGGGTTTGACGCTTTGCTAGCATGTCGCCAAGAGCATTCAGCCGGAGCTGCAAGGGTATGTCGCTATCGAGCAGGGACTCAAGAGCCTTGGCGCAACGATAGATCGTGCCTTGCCGGTGAACGCCAATACTGCCTGACCGGGTTTTCGATTCCAGTTTGGCAAGGCGCTGGTAGGTATCTCGTTGCCGCGAGGCCATTGCTAGCAATGTCACGTCGATAAAGTAGCTGGCCTCATGGTGCGTCGCGCGGGGGTCTACCATTCGGCGGAGATCCCGGAGTTCGCCTGAACCCTGTGCTTCTATAAGGGCCTTGAGCCACTCAAGGTGTTTCACATGTTCGCCGGCTTCATTTGTGCGATGGGCCTCAGCGACCCAGTGCAAGGCCTGCTGTTGCTCCCCTTGGAGGCGGGTGGCGTTGATGAGATGGAAATAGCAGCGTGGCTGTTCCGCTGCAGGAAGCTTCGATAGGGCTTCTTGCAAATAGACGCGAGCGATATCGGCGTCGCCTAAGCGCAAATAGCGCAGTCCAGCGCCCATGGCTGATCGGCCTGCCGCTGCATCGCTGGCGGTGCTGCTAGCCATGCGCACGCCGCTGGCTTGCTCCCAAGCTGCATACCAGTGATCGCCATCCTTGCGCGCAATCTGACTGCGTATTGAATAAATCTCAGCATAAAGATAACGAAGGAGTGATCGCTCTGGATCGAGCCCACCTGTCATCAGTACCTGCTCGGCAACTTGAGCGGCGTGCCGAACTTGGGAAGCGGTGAGACCGCCGTTTCGCTCGTGATGAACTAATGCTGACATGGAGAGAATATAGCGGCGCAACAACGCTGCGCTGCTGATGTCATCTTCGAGTGTATTTAGCGACTCTAATATGTATTGGAGGCGCGCTTCGCTGTCTTCGGCCCGACCATCCGCGTCAATTTCTGCGCGAATCTCCTGTTTGGCACTATCGATGTCGTCGCGGCTCCATTGGGCGCGAAACTTGTTACGCATGTGAACCCTTCCATGGTTGAGTTCAAGCTCGAGATTTTGCAAAGCTCTGCCGATGACTTTTCGGCAGATTCCGTCGGCAACTGATAGTTTGATTAGATTGTGGGCTTGGGGTTCCGCTAAATTAGCTGGAAAAGGTCGTTAGTTTCCCTGGATTCACTGGGCCATTAGCCCATCTTATCGATCGCATCAAATTTGCTAAGTTTGCATGTGCACGCTCCAATGTTAGCGTTGCTTGGTCCTGAACTGATTGCAACTCTATTGAGCAAGGAATTCGACAATGAAGCCCAACTACTTACCCCGACGACAACTCTTGCGCCTTTCCTGGATGGCGGGTGCAAGTGCATTGCTCAGCAAAATTGCATATGGCGCCTCGACATGTTCGACAACCCCGGCGCAGACTGAGGGGCCGTTCTATCCGGTGACCCCGCAACGTGACCGTGACTGGGACTTAACGCGTATTGAAGGCCGAGCTGCCGCAGCAGTGGGAAAAGTCGTCATCGTCGAAGGAGTCATTCAGGATGCGGTCTGCAAGCGGATTTCCGGCGCGTTGGTGGAAATCTGGCAGGCTTGCCACACAGGTAAGTACAATCATCCTCGTGATCCGAACCAGGCGGCGCTCGATCCGAATTTTCAATATTGGGGACGTCTCATGACGGGCGCAGACGGCAGGTATCGCTTCAAGACGATCATTCCCGGCGCTTATCCCGCAAACGAAACTTGGGTGCGGCCGCCACATATTCATTTCAAAGTGTCCGCACCTGGCCACCGACCATTTGCCACCCAGATGTACTTCAAGGGCGATGCGCTGAATGCTAGTGATTTGATCTTGCAGTCGCTAACGCCGCAGCAACGCGAATTGGTAGAGGTTACGTTTGCTTTGCCTGAGTCGGGTGGAGAGGTGCTGCAAGGTCAATTCAATATCACCTTGAACCTTGCTGGTGCGCCCGATGCGACGCCCGAGTTAGACTAGGGCGCTTTAGCGCTCAGCGGGCTAGTTGCAGGCAGTTTTACATTGGACTTGATGATCGTGTGCAAAACCAATGGCGAATGCGCTGGCAAACGCAGTTGCACATGCTTCTGAGCGTGCCCAGCTGCAGGCTCTGGTGAATGGTCTAAACGTAAATACGCAAGCCCATGCTTCAGCAAAGGCACAGGCAGTCGCCGAGGCTTGCGCAAAGGCGAGGGCAACCGCTGTTGCCGAGGCTTCCGCGCAAGCTGTGACGCAGGCGCCTTTTTCAGGGCAGACTTCCGCTTCTGGATCTGCCGTAGGCTCGGGCTGAGCGATGATGTCGCGGCATTGCAGATCGATCGGATACGGAGCGCTATCGACCAGAGTCAGAGCGTTTGGTGAAACGCACTCACGATCTGCTAGTGACAAAGTTGTTGGCGTCTTCGGCAGCTGGGTTAAGCTGCCGTCAGCATGAGCGTCGTTAAATAGTCTGTCACCAACTTTATGGCGTGCGATCGCGGTATCGCGAGCTGCGGTCGTAGGACTGACGATTTCGTTGGCCTCTGGCAGCGGAACATTGGCCGTGGCCAGGCTTTGTCGGAGGCTTTTGTAATCTTTCTCTGAAATTGACTGTGAATCAGAACGAGAATCGTCCTGCGAACATGCGCTTGCCAAGGCGACGACGAACGTCATTGCAAACAAAATCATGTGATTCATGGCGCACTCCTTTTGAATCCTAGGCAGATAAGAAGCAAGGTCTATGCCGATCGTGGTGCTCCTTATAAACAGCATGTAATCAGTGGCAAATATAGGCTTTGGGCAGTTGCTGCGCTTCGCTCATCGAATGCAATCTCGAGCCAGAGGTGACCTCTTGGCGCTCCGTATCCTCGCAACTTTGCTGCTGGAAATCCCCGAGTATCGGTGCTGACGTGACAACGGATCGCGACGAAATCATCGGGGTATCTAGTAACTAACTGTAAGTATTGATAAAATATAGGATTCATTGCGGCGCAAAGGCCCCTCTCTCTAGCCTATACGATGCTTTCCATGTGCGCCGTTTGGTGTCAGAATGCACGCCTCAAAAACAGAATTGAACGATGGGCGTGTGGACATGGGTAGTCGCTACGAAGTTCTCTTTGATCAGGTGAAAATTGGTCCGGTGACAGCACCCAACCGCTTCTTTCAAGTGGCCCATTGCAATGGCTTGGGCCATCGATTTCCCAAGTCTTTAGCCGCGATGCGGGGAATCAAGGCTGAGGGTGGCTGGGGTGTCGTCTGTACTGAGGAAGTTGAAATTCATCATACGAGCGATCTGGCTCCCTTTCAGGAGGGAAGATTGTGGAACGATGGCGACATCCCCGGTCTGAGAATTATGGCGGATGCGGTGCATGCACACGGCTCTCTGGCTGCCATCGAACTGGTATATAGCGGTGTCAATTCCACGAACTTCTATTCGCGTGTGCCGCCCATGGGGCCTCGATCGATGGGTGTGCCGGGTGGGTGCGGCTTTGACCCGGTACAGACGCGGCGCCTCGACAAAACAGACATTCGCAACATTCGTCGCTGGCATCGCACGGCGGCGCTGCGGGCGCGCGATGCTGGATTTGACGTCGTCTATTGCTATGCGGGGCATTCCCTGTCCTTGCCCATGCACTTCATGATGCGTCGATTCAACGATCGCACCGACGAGTACGGCGGCAGTCTCGAGAACCGGGTGCGATTTTTTCGCGAAATCATCGAAGAGACGAAAGAGGCGATTGGCGACCGTTGTGCGGTGGCCGTCCGCTTTGCCGTCGATGAATTGATTGGCGAGGCCGGCATCACAGCGCAGGGCGAGGGGCACGACATCGTGGCCATGCTGGCCGAATTGCCCGACCTGTGGGATGTCAACGTCAGCTCGTGGACCAATGATTCCGCGACCTCGCGATTTGCCAAGGAAGGGTATCAAGAACCCTACATAGCCTTCGTCAAAAAGCTCACCTCCAAGCCCGTCGTTGGCGTTGGTCGCTATACGTCGCCAGACTCTATGGTTTCTGCGATCAAACGCGGCATTCTCGACATGATTGGTGCAGCGCGGCCTTCGATTGCGGACCCATTTCTTCCCAACAAGATTCGTGAGGATCGACTGGAAGATATTCGCGAGTGCATCGGCTGCAATATCTGCGTCAGTGCTGATATGAAGCTCGTGCCTATTCGCTGCACCCAGAATCCAACGATGGGAGAGGAATGGCGTCGCAACTGGCATCCTGAGCGCATTGAAGCACGCAAGTCGGAAAAGGAAGTGTTGGTCGTAGGTGGTGGCCCTGCAGGACTTGAGTGCGCACGGGCCCTGGGACAGCGTGGCTATACGGTTACGCTGGTGGATGCGCAGCGGGAAATGGGTGGGCGGGTGAATCGCGAGTGCAAGTTGCCGGGCTTGAGCGAGTGGCGTCGAGTTAGCGAGTGGCGACTCTCGCCATCGCAACAGCGTCCCAATGTGACGATGTTTCCGGAGAGCTTCATGACAGCTGCGGACGTTCTGGAAACGGGCATTCCAAATGTCATTATCGCCACAGGTTCCCGTTATCGGCGCGATGGCATCGGTCGATCGGTGCATGCTCCCATCCCAGGATTGGAAACGGGGAAAATTTTTACCCCAGATGACATTATGGATGGCCATTGCCCGACAGGCTCCGTGGTCATTTACGACGATGATCATTTCTACATGGGTGGAATTTTAGCCGAGCATTTGGCGAACCGCGGTTGTGAGGTGTCGATTGTAACGCCTTCGCCGATGGTTTCCTATTGGACGCAATTTACTCTCGAGCAGGAAAAAATCGAGCGGCGATTATTGGGCCTCGGCATAAAGATTTTTACGCGGCATATCGTGACGCAAATTCGCCTGGATTCTGTGGAAGTCCAGTGTTCCGTCACCGGAAAGATGTCGACAGTAAGAAGTCAGAACGTACTTTTAGTCACGGATAGAGCGCCATCTGACAGTCTCTATCATGATCTGGTGCCAGCACTCGAGGGAGGGCAGCTGGAGTCTCTGCGGGTCATCGGCGATGCGGAAGCCCCCAATACCATTGCGCAAGCCGTATTCGCCGGGCATCTGGCTGCCCGCGAATTTGATGAGCCAATTGATCCGGATCAGACGCCGTTTCTTGTGGAGAGAGTCACCGAGTGGTGAAAATTTTAGGGTCGTCCTTCCTCATGATTCATGGCAAGATGCGAGCAATTACCCGGTTTGAGCTAAATTATTGGGGGTGTTCGACTATGAAACATATCAAGGTCCTATTTGCGTCTATTTCTGCGTGCATCGCATTGCAAGCGCAGGCGCAAGCGTTAAACTTTGAGGGTGTCTACCGAATTGCGGATCGCGAATACTGTGGTCAAACGGATCGTATTGATTCCATTATTGCCTATTCCGATGCACAAGGTGCGACGTGGGCCGTATTGACTAGCAAGGAATATGGTATCGTCTATCAAAAGCACGCATTGAAGGTGGGCGAAGCAGGTGAATGGCAGGGTGTCACGGTGCCTGAGAGTCGCGATGCTGCAGTGCTATCTGCATCGCAGTCTGCTGATGGTCTCGTTTTGACCGGATCAGTAGATGCTGTTTCCTGTGCATATGGTTGGAGCTTTACTGCTGAGAAGGTCCAGCTAGCCGCCACGGAATCATTAGAGCCATTTTTGCGTCAACCTCAATTGGCGGATTTTGTTGGTAGTTACTCAACGAAAACATCAGCCAGCGAAGGTAAGTTGCGACTGATGCTGCTGCCTGATGGAAGGTTGGTGGGAAACTACGGGGTCGAGATTGTGCCACGACTTCTTTCCTTCGACAGCGTGCGCTTGGATACGACAGCATCTGTGCTTGAGCTTTTTGTCAATGATGCCGAAGGTGTTGCTGTAAAGTGGACGCTGTCCTACGGGCTGCGCGATGGCAAAGTGGTTGTATTGGGGAGTGGTCTCAGCCGAACGGGGAACCTCTACTCAGTAACGGCGTATAGGAATTGAGCGCAGTCACACAAGTATGAGTGAAGTCCAGGTCATTATTGAAAGTAAGGGGGACAGGCGTTGCTATCGATTGCGGCGTGGCCTGGGTTTGCAGGCGCTACACGCGCAGCAAACGACCCCCCTAGAGTTTGATTGCCGAAAGGCAGATTGCGGCATCTGCATTGTCCGCGTTCGGGCTGGTCAGGAAAATCTGTCGCCGCCGACAGCTGACGAAGCTGACTTTTTGAGGGCTATGCACGCCGATGCTGACGAGCGTTTAGCATGTCAGATTCGCCTTCATGGCGATGCATCTTTTTTCCTAGATCCCTACGAATAGCTGGAACCGCCGGCGCTGGACTTCACGCTGGTGGAGCTGGGCAATGGCGGTCGCGCCTTGCCTCCAAATCGGCAATGACTCGCAGCTTGAAGCGGTGATCTTGGCCTGCACCCATTACTCTCTTATAGTCGTCGATGTCGACAGCCTCGATGGCGAGGGCTAGCGTCTTGCCGATGCTCGGAAATCGAGCTCCGGGAGGCGCGACATGGTGCAGTCCACCGCTGTAGGCGATAATCATCTGACCGCCGTGCATCCTCAGCAAGATGTCAGCGACACCACCGCGCACGGTCATCGGCTGCCCGTGCTTATCCAATCCATCCTCGCGCTTCATCCGACCCTCTGGGGTCAGCAGCACGACTCGCTTGCTATGGATCTGAGCAAGAAACCGACTCCATGATTCATCGCGCTGGCGCGTGATAGTCACAGCATCCGCAGCCAACAAACGAAAAAGAAAACCCGCGATCGGTTGATCGAGAGTGATATCAGCACCTGGAAACATTCCCTCTCGGGCAACTCGCCACAGAAATGCTGTAGGCATGTGAGCTGTATACAGTGGCTCGAACAGGCTGGTGTGATTCAATACCAGAATGAGTCGAACGTCTTTCCAGTGATCGTCGTTTGGACGTTGGATCCAACGCAACTGGTGACGAAAGCACAAGCGACTGCATATCTTCACAGTGAACAAAATCATGAAGCGCAGAAATGCCGACACGAGCCCAGCCCTCAAATTGGTATGGAACTCTACACCAGAATCTGTGATGAGAGGGAGCTATTTCCAGCGCCATACCAGCTTCGCAGTTTGGGGTCGACCTCCCTGTTGCCAGCGACGATGGGCGGTCACTTCTAGGTGCATGTCGAGCGCGGTACGTGCGTTTCCCTGCAGGCGTGCGGGTATGACGGTAAAGGTTCCGTCGCGGGTAAACTCGCCGAGATCGATGCTGATCGCACGCTCTATATCTGCCTCGCGCCACACAGCAGAAAGAATGTTGACTGTTCGCTCCTCGATTAGCTCGCGAAGGTGTTCGATGTTCCAAGCGGCACTCTGACGCAATAGCTTGTCTCCGAGGCCGTCTTCGCCAACCACGTTCCACCATGATCCAGCGTCATCCGCGAGAATTGCTGCCCCAAGTGTGATGGTGTGGTCATCGCGAAGCAGTTTGAGTTCGTCGGAGTCGATCGTGGTGTCGCTGGTCAAGAGAGTCATTTGGCGGGAAGAATCTTTCCTCCACGCTCTTTTAAGTTCATTGGCGACGGTGCGAATAGCGGTGTCGGCGTCTTGCCCATGATGACCAACGCACAGGGCATCTTCGAGGCGACGAAAGCCATAATGGGCGTGCCATTGGCGTTGCAGAGCGGCGGCGGAGCGGTGGAATCCGACGCTGCGCGTGATAACCTCGCCAGCGAAGGTGAAAACAGAGAACGCCACGTCGGGCTCTTGTTCGAGACGCGCCAAGGTCTGTGCTACGGCAGCGGCCCGCCGGCATGTGGAATCAAATGTTGGATCCAAATCGTGCATGGTGTGGGAGACATCAACCAGAATAACAACTTCACGTGCCAAGTCTGGCGCAGCGGCCGTGCACAGGTTGCCGGTGATGCCGATCTGAGCAGGTCGGGGCATGTCTTTGTTGCTGAGAATAAACTGATTTCCGCCGGTCACGACCATGCGGCCATCGCTTAGGTCCACGTGGCCTCTTACATTCCCTTCAATATCGCAAGTCCACTTCCACCACAGTGTGCGTTCGGTCAGGTACGAGCCAGAGTCTTGCAGGTTCTTTGGTGGCGATGGGGGATCTTCTGCCTCCAGACTCCCACATTGCGTCAGGAGCATGACCACCAATGCGGCTGCGAGCGGTTGCAGGTAGTGTTCCCAGCGCCGTTTCAAGTCAATCATCCCCGAGATTCGATGCACAAGGCACACCTTGTGGGCCCATCTTGGTCTATGAATTCATGCTTGTTATATCGGCGTTCTGGTAATTTTCTTTATTATTACTGGTGATTACCGGGCGTCGATTAACGGCTTGCAATTCGCAAATGAAGCAACTAAACGTCCGTTGCGATTGAGCTAAGAAATACACTTTATTGGTTTGTTGAATCATTCTATCGAGACGGGTGTGAACTATGCTTCGAATATTTGCTTTTGCGATGAGCGTGGTGCTTGCGCTGTCGGCTGGTTGCGGCAGGGATGACGAGCCAAGGGCGGTTTCGAGTAACAGTCCAAAGTTCCAGTCTGGCAAAGAACAGAACCAAGAGCCTAATCAGAACACTGCAGGCAATACTGTTGTGGGTGACCCCCTCGTCGGCACCTTTGCTCAGCAGGAGAATCAGGCAAATAAGTTACGGATCGATGCCGACTATCGTATCGAAACCAATATGACGATTCCGCTCGAAGGCAGTGGAGTGCGCATCACTCCCCAATTGCCACACCGCTTGTCCTTTGATGAGCAGATGAATTCCTATCGGACGATGGGTTTTTATAATCTGACGGAAAATTATTTTGAAAATATTGAGCTTCGCGCCAAGACGTATCCAGATGGCTCTGCCCTGGACATCACTCTGGTCGTGAAAGTGACCGGCGGCTCCCAAGGCGGGGGACAAGTGGGTACGACGCAGCCGGTACAAAATGACTGTTGCTGGCAGCCATGCGGACCTTGTTTCGATCCGTGCATGCAACCGTGCTGGAGCCCTTGCGCGCATCCTTGTTGGAATCCCTGCGTGCCTCACGTCAATCCCTGTGTGCAAGGACAGGGATCGAACAATCTGAATCCACCGGCGAGCAGTGGTGCGGCGTCAGAAAAGTACTACACGTATCGATTTATTCGTCTGGAGAATTGATCCCAGGGCTAACTCTGATGGTGACCATGCTGTCCCATTCTAAAGTTGGCGAGTGAATCGTCAGTGTCTTTCCTTCCAAAGTGAAGTCGTCGGTTGGCTGATCGTTGACCGACACTTCAAAGATAGCTTCCGATGAAAAGTAAGGAGTAATTGGAAACTCTTGGGTTAGGGACTCTACATAATTGTAGAAAATATCGATCGTACCCGCGCCGCTTTCCTTGCACTGCAATTCAATCTCGGTGGTCGAGCCATCGCCACTTATTTGACATTGCTCCGGATCGGTATCGGCCTCTACCTTCAAAGAACCGGGGATGGGCGGTTCCGGCAGGGTGATGACCGTTTTCCAGCCGCCTTCACGCCAGACTTGGGCTCGAATGATGATGGGACGATTGGGCGAGACTTCGTTGCGAGCGACGATGAGATGATTTCCTGAAACGCCAGCCTCAACGAATGCACCGGTGTCGCCATCGAGAACTTCGACGGATTCGAGTGTGCCTTGTTCAACAACGGATAAGGGGTAAGTTGTTTGATAGTCCCGCGGCAAGTTGAAGGATGCTTCAATCGACGTTTCATCCAATGGCGGTTCACTAAGCGTCACCTCGGCGGTGATGGGATCCCAATGAAAGTCATTGATGGCGACACCTTGCAGCATAATCCTGAGGCTTCGAAGCTCTAGTTGGGCGTCTAAGGAAAATGTATTCGGCAGTGGATCGTTACGTCGGTAGGTAGTCGCAACATGCGCGCGGTCAGGGGGCGGGGTGCGCCAGCGAATTTCTTGGTCCGCTGGATGTAAGGAGTACTCACTCGCCGCGAGCTCTTTGCCATTGATAAACACCTGCAATGTGCGAACGTCAGGCTGTTCAATAAGCGTCAGGCGATCAAAGCGAGGCGCAGGGTTGATAGAGTAATGGACATCCATGTAGTCGCCTTCCAGGGATTCATCCAGATGCAACTCTCGGCCATCAATTCGAAACAGATTGGGAGCAATCGCATTGCCATCGATATGAATCCGAACAGTTCCAGGTGGTGGCTCGCCCTGTAGTTCGTAAACGCGGTTGATGATGGTGCCAACGTCGGCAGAGATCTCGCGCAGCACTTGGGCGTAGGCATCCGCATCTTGACAGATCGGCCGCCAGATACCACCAGTCATGCTCACGAGATCATAGTATTCATCGGGCAGATTCTCGTAGAAGTTATCCTCGCATACGGGCGGTGGTGCATAGAGAAATCCATAAACCTTAGTGCCGGCTGGAGCCATTTCCAGAAAGTCTTGGGGCGTGTATTTGACGTATGGTGGTTTTGTGCAGCCTTCGTTGGAAGCGCTGCCGCAATTTTCTTCGTCCGAAACAATGACGACAGCTTTTTTCGAAGCATTTCTGATCCACGGACGCATGCTGGCACCGCAGTCACCTGCAAGTCCGCGAATGGCCATTTCAATGCCTCGTTCCATGGGATCGCCGACGATTCCTGCTTTAACCGCCCGTTCAAATCGAGTCTGCACCGATGAGGGGTCGGCCAAATACTCTTGACGACTAATGACGTCGCGTGGGCAGCTGCGATCGGTGGTGACCACAGCAATTCGCCAGTCGGTGTTTTGAGCGTGCATAATCAGGTTGCTGAGGTTTGGTGCCAAATTGTCTTGGTAGTCTTTCATTGTCGCCGAGTTATCGATGACGAGAAGGATATCGAGAAGACCGGCCTGACGAAGTCCAAAGCGGTCGGCAACCGCATCACCATCATGTCCTTGATCAGCTTCCAGGATGATTCGCGGTCGTGAAAGTTGCTGCATCCGGATTGTTTGTGGCGGAGCGACACTGAGACTCAATGTTTCTTTAAATGTCCCTAGTTGTGCGTCATAGGTGACTTCACGCGAGCCGAGCGTTCCCGCTTGGAATTTCAAAGCAAAGCTCTGCATCTCTGCTTCAGGTGTGTCAAAAGTTCGAGGAAAAGGTGCTCGATATGTGCGGCCTTGAAACTTCATGTCTTCATTGCAGCCGAGCATGGCAAGTATCGTGAAAGCAATCACGCTTGCTGGCAAGTGGATGTGCCAAGTGTTTGGCTTCAGGTTCATCCGTTTCTATCCTCACATGGATATTCGTCAGGAGGGGTTTCGGAATTCCCTGGAGTGGATTAACTGTTTTGCGACGGGAGCATTTGGGACTTTTTGCAAAAGGTCCGGGAACCTGACGTCGCATTTGGTGTGAAAATGTTTGCAGTTCTACCGTCAAATTCCTGACTTCTGCCCAGCGAGCTCACCACAAACTATACTTATATTTAATTGAATCAGCGTATTTCAATCGCATTTTGGCAGAGGAATCTGTGTTTCTTCGGACTCCTTTGCTGGCCATTCATTTTGAGGGCTCTATGCACATGCTGCGGCATCTGATCAGTGCTTCTGCTGTCTCTTTGCTTTTGACTCAGTCTGCGCTCGCCGTGGTCTTCGATGTGCAGGTGACGTTGCATCGGCAGCCAGCGAAGGATGGGGTCGGCTCTCTGCTGATTTTCGACGCAAAGGGTGAGCCAACAAATCTTTCGATCAATATGCAAGACCTAACCGTGCGTGAATTAGGCGAGCATACGGATGTGCGTGGCTTAGTGAACGTGGACGCGGTTGATTATCGTGGCAGTAAACGACCTCTGTACTTGGGTTTTGATTTGAACGGAGACGGCAAGCTTGGTGCCAATGAACCGCGCATTAAGGAACAGCCATCCTCCTTGGAACGTCCCCCACTCGGCGAAGCATCTGCGTTGGCGCCGGGTACGGCTGTTCTGCATACGGAAGCTTCGTGTCCTTGCGGAGGCGACCCCTTGGTTTGCACTAAGGTGGTGAGTTACTGGGTTTCACTTGTCGATCGCGCGTCATCGCAGAAGGTTTGGGGAGACGAGGTCCATCAGGTTTTTGTCAACAACACGTGCCGCTTTTCTTTGATCCTGGGTAAGCGCTCTCCTATTCCTGATTTGGTCCTAGATCGACCGGTGGAGTCGCTGGCGTTAAAATTGGAAACGCCACAGTTCACGCAAACTGTGCCCGTCTATGGCGTGATGCGGTCGAAACAGGGTGCGCAAGGTCCTCAGGGGCCCCAGGGCGAGATGGGGCCCCCGGGACCACAAGGCGCGAAGGGTGATAAAGGCGACGAAGGTGATGTGGGTGCAACCGGCCCGCAAGGTGCAAAGGGCGACAAAGGTGATGCAGGCGCAGCTGGCTCACAGGGTCCGCAAGGTGAAGTTGGCCCGCAGGGTGCTAAGGGTGACAAAGGTGACAAAGGCGACAAAGGCGACAAAGGCGACAAAGGCGATGTCGGTGCCACTGGCCCGCAGGGTGACATAGGCCCACAAGGCGCGAAGGGCGACAAGGGCGATGTGGGTGCCATCGGCCCGCAAGGTGTGGTGGGAGCGCAAGGCGCTAAGGGCGACAAAGGTGACAAAGGTGATGCGGGTGCCGCTGGCCCGCAAGGTGAGACCGGCC
>CAZLMG010000025.1:0-59367 GCA_964560765.1 uncultured Oligoflexales bacterium | reverse complement strand
AACACTGGTTGCAGTGGCTGCTTAGCTGACCAGTAAACAGGGACAGGCCCTAGCGAGAGCTTATTTACGAGCCGGGCTTTTGACCCTCTGCACATCCTGCATAGTTTATGGGTTGTCGCAATGTCTCAGATTGACCGACCTTCCATATCTGGGCTCCGGCTTTCGTGTTTGGGCAGCGATCCAGCTCGTTGTCGACAAGGTCGCCATCATCATCCAGAAGTATTGCTATCGTCGGCGCCGTAATCTCCCATTCGTTGCTACTTGTGGCTCGCAAATAGAACCCTTGGCGGCCGAGTACTTTCCCGGATTCGGCAAAAGCCAGAATGTTAAGACGGGTTTCGATTGGCAGATCTGAAGTCTTGGCGATCGGTTGACCTGATTCGATAATGAGTAGTTTCCCACTTGCTGGAGTGCAGGCCGACGCGGCGTCGGTGCACAGTGCAACCTGATGATAGCGACCGCTGACGTTCGCTTGCAGTTTTCCGCTGTGAATGCCAATGGTGATTCTCGCCAGGCTGGACAAATAGGCCGTCCAGAGTCGATTGGCGGGCGTATCGAGCGAGGCCGCCTTCTGCGCGCCGGTAATATCCCCGGCAGTCAACGATCGCTTCGTCGCATTGGTTGCCCCCATCACTTCTGAACCCTGCAAGTATGGTGAGCGAATGTTGGAGCAGGTGCCACCATTGCCGTACTGGTCACATAGTCCGAAGCTGTGTCCTAGCTCGTGGAGAATGAGCGCATGCAGGAAGTCTCCGGTTGCGGTCGATGAAACCTCAATCAGACCTGGATTGCCGGTGAAGTGATTCATGCCCAAGTTGCCACTTCGCATGAGGTTGATGACCTGGTGTGACTTTGAACCACAGGGATTGACTTTGATATGGTCCCACCGGTTGAGTGCTTCGGCCCACTGGCGAAATCCATTCTCGGCGTATCCAATGTGTTGATGGGTGGGGCCGCAAAATTCAACGGACTGATCTGGTTCAAGGCGTAATAGATTGGCACTGCTATAGCTTGGATGCACGCCCCATTCCAGCGTGCTCTGTGATTCCGCAGCTTGTTTGCGAATGCAGCCCATCGTTATCACCAGTAATAACCCTAAAGCCAGGTGTCCCATCGCAGTGTCCCTTCTCTGCAAATTGCCATGCAGGGAATGACGAGCAATGCCCGGACCAAAGATTAACCAGAGGATTTCGCTGGAGAACATCGCGAGCCTTGGCGACGCGGGACAGAGAGAATTCACTTGAGCTCGCGCCAAAAGATAATGATTACAGAGTGATAGGGGGAATGATGGGCATTGGAATCGCGCCGACACAGCATTTTGCACGGCGCATAATCAAGGCGGATGTTCATTCTCACATTTTTTTAGCATCGATCCTCCGATGGCAACAATATCGGAGGTCCTTTCAATTGTGGGTTGATCTCGATGCCGCGTTCCGGTAAACGCTCCGACCCGCCAGTTCATTACTTTCAATTGGGAGCAAAGTACTATGCAGCTTTTTTCTAAAGTGCTGTTTTCCAGGGTCATGATCTCTACCGGTATCACCGCCCTTTCCATGCTTTTTTGGGGTGGCCATGGCTACGCCGAGATGATGACTTGCGGCAACCTGGATAATTCTGCTCAGGATGCCATGATTTGTACGAATCTGACTGCCGACATGAGCAGAGGCACCATCGCCTATTGTGCGCCGTCGACACGGCTATGTCATTCCACAGCCGCGGTTCGACTTACCTCAAGCCACATCATCGAGCGGAGGAAGCTGTTGATTGCTCCGATAGAGGTCGACAGTGGTGTTGGTACAGGGACAGGGCGAGGCCTGCTGATCTTTTGCTATGAAGCGCCTCGTTACCCAGGAGATGGTGGCTATTTCCCATGTCTCATCCAGTTCAATCAGGGCGAGCTGTCCATCGAAGCCGAACTTTCGATGTGGACTGATCTGGTGCTATAAGCGCGCAATTGCTATCGGCATTCGAGTTAGAGAATTTGCAATCGTGCGGTCAAGCCCAACATCCTGAGACGCTTATGCGGTATGCTTGCGGCGAGTCAGATCGCCAAGCAACTGTGTTCGCGTCACCGACTGTTCTAAGACGATCAAAACGGCATCGATCCTCGAAGCTTCACATGAGTCGATTCGGCGTATCCCTGTCACCAATTTGATGCAGTTTTCCCCCCGCTCTTATCGCGTTCTTCGATATGTCTTAGGAAATCCATAGCATTCCATTCTGGCACTATTTCTGCAGAAGGCGCTGCCACGGTGTGGGCCTGGTGTCCAGGTTCCCTCTCAGATCAAGTGAGTCGCGGCACTCAATTGGGATGAGATGTTTGTTCGTAATATTGATTGGTCAGAACTGAGGAGGACAGAAGATGAAACTTGTGACGGGTGTAATTAGCACGGTAATGGTTTTGAACGTTGGGTGTGGGACGTCAGACAAAGACAAACGATACGAAGCACACAACGATCAACAAAAGAAGGAGATGGCTCAAGATCTGGGCGCGGTGGTTCAGGAGGATAAGGAAACTCACCTTGAGGAGCCAGCACAGGTATTGGTGCAAGAGAAAGTAGCTGAAGCGCCGGAAGCAAAAATCGTATTGCAGGAAAAATCACCAACTCAAGCGGAAAAAGAGGTTGTGTTAGAGCAAAAGCAGGGCATTCCAGAGCAAGAGGTGGCTCAGGCGACAGTCGAAAAGACGGAGCAGTCTGAATTTGAGCACCAAAAAGAAGCTGAGATGGAAGCTCCTGTGATGAAACAGGAAGCAGTTGAACAAGCCGTCGAAAAGGAAGAGGAAGCAAAGCAGTTGGTTGAGGAGAAGGTTGAGCAATTGGGCAAAGATGGTTTCGAGCAGCAATTGCAGAAGCAAGTCGAGGAGCTTAAACAAGAAGCTGCTATTGCTTTCCAACATGAGCAAGAGCGTAAAGAAGCCGAAGCTAAGATCGAGATGGCTCAGCAGGAACTAAACCAGCTTAAGCAAGTTGAAGATGACGCTTATGTAGCCCAAGGTGCAAAAGTTCTTCAGCAAGTAGAAAAGATTGAGCAAGACTTCGAGGAAAAAGTCCATCAGGCAAACTAACATCGACTGTCATTTAGATTGACGACTATTCCATCGTGGTGGAGGCCTGACTCCACCACGATTTCATTCTAGGATAAGGCAGATGAAACAAGTGAGCAATTTCCTTTGCGCCGACGCATTTGTAAGCGTAGTTCGCAAGAACTGCAACAGAGTAGCCATATGTTCGCTTCTCTTGCTGGTGGGATGTGATCAAAAGTCAGTAGATGAAAATGTTCGAGGTAAACAAATCAGCGCGCCTAATGAAAGCCAACCGTTCGCCACGGTCAAGCTTCCTGGTGATCGAACCAATAGCGACCATTGGACGCTTCAAGTGGTCAGTCGGAACGCAAACGTCTACCGCTACAAAATCGCTGATTCACTTTCGGAACTCCGCTGCCATCTAGGGTCCGGGTATGGTGATCCTGTCTCCATAGACAATCCCATCAACGTAGATCACGTCCATATGTCCGACGGTGAAATCAAGCTGTGTATCATTGGTGGGCAGGACCAAGGTGCCTGGCAGCCTCTCAATAGTGCCACGAGCTTGAGCTGGACTTTGGATACCTCTGGGCCAGGTGAGTTTAATATAGACAAAGCCACGTTCGCCGATCGCATGCGGGTGCATGTTCAACTCGGACTCTCGCAAGAGCCAGTTAAGGAATATCGAATCCGCTTTGTGAAAGTTGAGAATGCGTGTGACCAGTATGGATATGAGACCTTTGCGGAGAGCCGCTATACTGACGTTGATCTCACTTTGCTCGGTGGGCGCTACTATCTATGTGTCACGGCTTTCGACGATTTGGGAAATCCAAGCGAGGCGAGAAACAACAGATCTGTAGAGATCGAAGTGCCAATAAATCTGCATTTTGCGTTTGAAACGCGAGATGACCATGGCCGGCAAGAGGCGCATTACGGAAGCCTTGAGAATGTCGCGCACAATCTTTGGCCCACAAATGTCGACGCTCCAGAGCATGGCCACGTGCCTTCCGGGAGAGTTGGAGTCATATCTGCGGGAGAGAGTGGCGCTGTTGTGATTGTTCCAAGCCATAATCGCTCGATCGTTGGCGCGAACGATTCTAAGTTGTACCTGGCGCTGATAGATAGGCAGGGTGATGTTCAGCATATTTTGCTGGACTCTGGCGAGGCAAGTCATGCCATTGGGCAGCAACTAAGTGCTGCGAGTGATCAAAGTGGTGGTTTGCATATTGTCCATGCTGGATGGAGAAATCAGCGTGCCTACCTTGGTTATGTGCAGGCAAGGGGAAGAGACTTTTCCTCGCTCAAAGCCCATGACTTGCCGATCGATCGAGATGGGTACATTCAGGACATCAATGTAGAGATGGATCGCGGAGATCACCTACACCTTGCATACATCCAACAGGGGAATCTCCTTTATCGCAGTACCAAGTTAAACGGCTTCCACGATCAAAGTGTTGTGGCTGACAAAAAGCAGTGCGGCGACGTTTTGTTTGCAGATATTGAGGTGTCCGAAAACGATCCATACGTTGCTTATCTTTGCGATATACAGGCGGAGAGTTCAGGTCAAGATCGCTGTGAATTTCACATTGCAAAAATTGTCTACTCTCAAGGACAGGTGAAAGTTGAAAGGTTTGCATTCGGTGTGGTCGATGCGTCGAGAAAATGCTCACCATTTAACGCGATGAAACCATCTATTCGTCTCGGATCTGATGGGTATCTATATGGAGCCTCAGTCTTCTATCAAAGTGAAGGTTCGATGTCTGGGGGCATTGTTGTTAACAGAATGAACTTATCTAACGGTGAGATTGAGAATCTGCAAAAGATAGAGGTACAGAAGGCCCCATTCGGATTCGCACAACTTGAGCTTGATGTGAATAATCGGGTGTATCTATCCTATTTAGCGAATGAAACGCTGATGTTTACCAGCGAAGCAACGTCACCACCTTGGAACGTTCGTCGGCTCTCGGGCCAAGTGGTAAATCAACCCGTCATAACGCTATCGTCGATGATCATTGGCGGGCAAAAGAATACGTATCGATCATCTGGGGGGCTGGCGGAATGAGTTTGTGGAATCGAGTGAAGGTGTTTTGTTTCGTTTTGTTGCTCGGTTGCGGTCCGAAGGGCAATGACCAATCTCAGATAACGGAGGCTTGGGATCTTTATAGTCATCCGTCCATCATGGGTATTCCCATTGGGACCTATGATCAACTCAGAAGTTCTGCAGCGACCCGTGGTGAAATGGAGCAAGCACCATGGAGAGACGATTACTGGCCGTTTTATAGAAAGGGCATAGCCTACAGGTACCACACTGGTCAGAGTTTTGCGGATAAGCTGTCTCAACTGAAAAGCATTCGGTCTCAGAGTGACTCCCTATTTGCCTCTCCTGCTGAAAAATACGACACTCTCGTCAATGATGAGTTGTTTTCGGTGACCTCAGAGAGCTGGGATCGTTACAATCGATATCAGGCAATGTACCCTAACGATCCAAGTCAATGGAAATGGATGGGGATATGCTCTGGGTGGGCACCGGCGTCTATTGTTGAGAGAGCGCCTGGCGGAAACGTCTTAGCCGTCACCGAAGAGGGTAGAGAGGTATTGTTTTTTGAAGGCGATTTACGCGCTTTGTTGAGCAAGGCTTATGACATCAATGCCATGTCTGAAAATCAGCGAGTTATTGGTAGTCGTTGTAACTACCGACAGGGAGACGTGAAGTTTGATCAACACGGACGTCCAGTTGATGGCCATTTGATCGCCGAAGACAGATCATTCTATATCACTCGCGACCACTCAGCTAGTTTCGGTGCTATTGAGGTAAGTTTTGACCCTAATGGGAGTGAGAGGTTTTGGCTGGTGAGCAGTCGAGGGGCTCTTGGTCGCCTTGAGGGGCAACGTGAGCTGTTTAGATACCAGACTCAAGAGGCCGTTGTTGCAGACCTGCGAGAGCAGACGGTGGGTCACCGCGCTGTTCAGCCAAGAACGACAACAGTGAGGCTGTATAAATCATGTCGCGACGTTAATCCGGGCGCATTTCATCTAGCATTAGTGCATTTTCTTTCTGAGTCTGCAGAGAAAAAGGAAAGCTTCATATTAGAGATTAGCCGCTTTCTCGAAGTCTGGAATCACCCTGTCTGGGCTTTTCAAAGTGAACTTGGTCGTCCAAAACCCATTAGCATGGATAGTCCAGAGAAAAAGTTTTTCCGGGCACCGGGGACAGCGTTTACCTTGGACGTTGCGACAACGATTGTGTATGCCGGAGCCATATCGCCACAGGCTGAGTATTCTGATCACGTCAATATAGTCGTGGACTGGGAAAACCATTCCCGAAACCAGAGTCTATATTCGACGCGATCGTATTATTACACCCTAGAATTCAACTCTAATGGGTACCTATTAGGGGGTGAATGGCGCGAGTCTCCAACTGGGAATATTCAGCCAACTGATTTCATTTGGAAGCCGTACGGTACGCTGACTGATATAGACAAAAACAGCGAAAAGCCATCGATGCTAAAGTACTCGTTATTGCGGCAGCTGCTTGATTGTAGCAGGAAAGAGGCTGACCAAGAGATTTCGGGACATATACGCGGTCAAGATCGGCGATATAATGCCGTCCGCTGTCCGGTGAAGCTCAATTCTTCTCTTGCTGATGAAGCTGAGGTTATTCCTTTTCTCTAGAACCCAAAGCTTTGACCTAGTGACGCCTAGTCAATGACTCGATCATTGCATGGCGTCGTCCGTTCATATCTCGCCCGTTGTGATCCGCGACTAAACTTAAGAAAACGCCTTGCCATACTCATGAAACGTTTCACGCTTCGGATATCGAGCTTGGTGTAACTTTTCTCTGTTCTTTGTGTCTCTTTTTGGTACCTTCTCGTTCACCACAATTGCGAATTCGGCGTTAGCGCTTTAGGCGGGACATCGTACTGACTAGCGTCGTCGACGCTTGGACATCGAAGAGGGGGTAAAGATGCAAAGGACGTTGCGTCGCTGGGTGCTTTTTTGCTTTTTGGCTGGTTTGGGCTGGACCGGCTGTGGACGTGTGGATGAGCACGATGATGACTCGGATTTGTCTGCAAATGTTTTTCGGCAGAGCCTTTGGCCATCGACCACAATCCACGTTTGTTTTATGAACGGTACATCTGCAAATGCAGCTCAGCGACAATGGGTGCGAGATGCGATCAAGAGGGAGTATGAGGATCGCAATATATTTCGCTTTGTAGGGTGGAGTTCCACCTGTGCTAAGGCTCCTACCTATGCAGTTCGAATCAACATTTCAGATGAACGTGGGCGGTCGCGTGTTGGTCGTACTAGTGCCGTTCCCAGTATGACGATGAGTCTGACTCATCAGAACTTCATGTCGTGGTGCAGTCGAAGTAAGGCTACCTTAAAGAAATGCGTTGAGGGAACTGCTATACATGAATTTGGGCATGCCGTAGGCCTGATTCATGAGCAGGACCGGGGCGATAGCACCTGTCACAGCGGAGTTAACGCCAGCATTAACGGCTTTCCAGTTGGTTTCTATGATCCAGAATCAATCATGAATTACTGTAATCCGAAGGTTTATCTTGACCCTCGACTGAGCGCAGGCGATGTGGCCGGCGCGCGGCACGTTTCTAGTTTGATCAAGAGAATGCAGAGCGACTGATTCTGAATAGGATGGACCCGCCTCGGGTTGACCGGCACGAGTCTGACACCCAATAGGGCCGTGCTGTCCCAAAAGCGGGCACTCACCCGGTGCTATTGTTAAATTACCTATAGTAGGGCCCGCTGGCATGAGCGCACCCGGCGTCGTCCCGACCCATCACGTACAAAATCACGTACTGAGAAAGTCTCCGACGTCTGAGATTCATTTTATGCTAGTGGTTGCGGTTGGTTACGCCGATCGAAAAGCAGCAATGGCGGAGAGGGTGGGAGTCGAACCCACGAGGAGGTTTCCCCCCTGGCTGATTTCGAATCAGCTACCTTCGGCCACTCGGTCACCTCTCCGTAATCCTGGCCTTTGGAACCCCGAATAGTACCAAATCAGACGCGCCTGGCCAGGGAAAACTGCGGATATCTTTGTCTTCCTGGCCGGGTAGGCTCGGTATCGATTAGTCGCAATCGACGGTTCTCTTGGTCAGCGTGACCTTGAGCTTTCGCGGCATGTCTTTTGGGACGGCAATCAGTACCGTTGGCGCCGAGCGCCTTGGTAGAGTCGAACAGTGCTCCGCCAGCTCTTTGCGGATCACGGTAACGTGCAAAGTATCACCCTGTTTGCGCACCTGGCTGATGACGGGCGCGGGAATGTTAGACGTGTGCGTTGCTTGGTAACCGATGACGAACTCGCTCTTGAAGTTGGCTGCGACCCAGGGCGTTATGTTGGGGAGTTCATTGGGATCGAGTTGGGCGTCGATCCGAGCTTGGTAGATAGCATCCCATTCTTGCTCGCTGCTGATGACGAAAATTCCATCACGGGCTGCTTCTGACCAATTGCCAATCTCAGGATCAATGACGCGAAACTTCACAGCCTCGCCGACCGATGCGCTGCCCTTTGCAGTCTTTGGGCCATTGTTAGGATTCGCCTTACAGTCGCTTGGCATCATTTCTAGGCTTGTTGTTCCGCCAATAGTCAGCTCAAGATAGGTATCGCCATTGGAGTGGAGCAGCATTGTTGCATCCATAGATTGAAATCCCAACACAGTGCTCGTATCTTCTGAACCCTTTGCCGGCAACTTTTTCAGAAAGAGGTCGATCTTCTTTAGTTGCGGCAGCCAGGAATACGTTCCCTGGCGATGATCGTTCCCATGCAGATATGCAGCCTGTTGATTTGGGAGGAATTCAAGACAGGCGCCAGTCACACTGCTGTAGCTCCTGCCAGCGAGTCCAGCTAGGTCCTCTAAAGAACTCTGTGCTGACGAATCTAAATGTTTACGAGTTTGGCAGGCTGTAACCGCAACAGCTGCTATGGTGGTTAGCACGAGTATATTGACAGACTTCCACATAGTGGCCTCCAGCAGTTTGATGATGCATATGCACGAAGTACCCATTTCAATAGTTAGACCATGCAGAACAGATCTGGCGATATTGGTAAATCACCAGTCAGATCGCGGGGGGCCGCCGCCACGTCGTCCGCATTTGGCTTGTGGCCATGTGGTTCAGCACGAGACGACGCAGATGGCGAGAAAACGATCATCCTTCTAAATTCAGGGAGTTGCGCCTTGCGTAGTTGATTCGAGTGGCGCGCGAACATAGCGGCAACCTGGATCTTTACGCTCATCTTCTTTGACGTACCAGTTCTTGTAGTCATGATTTGCAACTCGATAGATCGTCCTGACCTGGTAGTCCAAACTGAAAGCAACCTCCAGACGGTCCCCATTCCAACACTGAATGGCGAAGCTATCCGAGCACCACCGCATATTACTTGCGAGGGTCACGACCTTGCCATCATGGGCCCTTGTCGGCCTGCGCCCATAGCGCTGCAGAAGTAGCTTATTGTTTAACATGATGCGGTAAACTCGCTTGTGATAAACCCCTTTGACGCCAATCTCGCGACACGCCTGCCGCACATTCGAGGTGACCCGTCGATAGCCATACGTCGGACGGCCATCTACCACCTCTCGAATCAGTGGTAGCACCCATGCATCGTCGCTGCGCTGCTGCTTGCGGCCAGATGATTCGGGCCGCTGTAGCCGCGCATGGATGTTTGATCGGGACACGCCGATGATGCGACACAACGTCTTCGCTCGAAATCTTCCACTCCGGGCAAGGGAGAGCGCGATATGAGTTTTTTTTCGCGCCCAATCTTTACAGCTTCCTTGAGGGTCTCAACTTCTTCAGTCTTCTGACCAAGAATCCGCTCCAAACGCCGGATACGATCCTGCGCCTTCTTCAGCAGCCAGCCTTCGGCACCACCGCCCTGGGTCGCGCGGCGAAGAAACTTCCAGAGATCGGCATCCTGCGCATCCCCTTCGAATAAGCCCAGCATCGAGAGATTAGGTGCGTTGTGGTTCCATGGAGAGGCGCAGCCGCCACCCATTTTGCGCACGAATATATAGGTCCCACTTTGGTCGTGGAAGATCATGTGCACATCGATGGGTGCTGCTTTGTTTGGCTTAGGCGGCGCTAGGCGGATTCGTCTTGTTCGCCGGAGCTGGGTTGGCAATAGCATCTTCAATCTTCTTCGCCAAGTCGTCAAAGGTGAACGGCTTGACGATAAAGCCGCTGATGTTCAGCGCTTTCAGTTTCAAGATCGAGTCTTTGTCAAAGAATCCCGAGATCACGAAAATGGGCGTATTCGCATTGGCTGTAGTCGCGCGGACATCGCGCACAATTGTGATGCCGTTGATGATGGCCATCTTGAGATCGGTGATGATGGCGTCATAGGTCGACTTTTCGAACTTTGCAGCGGCAAATCCGGGACTGCTGATCAAGTCGCAGATATAGCCACGCTGTTCCATGTTCTTGCCAATGACTTCCAAGACGTCGGCGTCGTCGTCGATCACCAGCAATCGTCGCTTGTTTTCCTGATCCATAGTGCTCCCATCTCGCCCATGGTCGTGATGGTTTCGACCTGTATGTCCATGAGGTCGGCAACTAAGCCAAAAAACCTTAGGTGAAACGCCTCATACGACATAAAAACGGCTTGCCAGAGCCTGCGCCCCGGCGAAAAATCAGATAAATCACAAGGAAAACAGGGTGGTTACAGCTTATGAATAAACAGCTCGCGGGGCAGTCGAATTTGCTCGCCATAAATCCCGTCGGGCGCAGGTGTCCCGCAGCCGATAACCATAACCACACGCGCATGTCGATTAAGACCTAGCAGGCGTTTGACCCTTACTTCGTCGAAGCCCTCCATGGGGCAGGTGCCGTAGTCTTGGGCGGCCATGGCCAGCATGAAGTTTTCGCAAGCCAGCGCCGTCGTCTTGACGACAACCTCGAAAATCTCAGATCGAAAGCTGGGTTTACGTGGCGTCGGGCGGAATAGTCCGGCGACGTTAAAGCCCAGCCACTTGAATATGCCGATGCTCTGAAGGTAGCCGTGCATGTAGACGAGTGGCACCACGAAGTTATAGTATTTTAGCACCGCTGCCGGTAGATCAGTGCGCGTGGACATCGTCTCCAGCAACAACTTTCGATTGCGCCGCCACGTGTCGATCCGAGCGACGGCAACCACCAAATCGCTGGCGGTACTAGCCGCACCCTGGTTAAAACAGGCTTCAGCCAACCTGGCCTTCAACGCCGGGGAACGCACCCAGTAGAACTCCCACGGCTGCATGTTGGAGGAATTGGGGGCCAAAAGGGCTGCGTCGAATGCCTTTTCAATCACCAATTCTGGCACCGGGGATGGCTGGTAACGTCGGACACTGCGACGTGCGCGCACCGCATCAAAAAATTCCATCAATGCAACCTCCAAGCGTTGCGTTCATAGCGGTAGGTGGGCTTTAATGCCAGCACTATTTTTTTGAGGAGCTTAGATGGACGGCACTGGCAAGATTGTGGGGCTCTTCCGTTATCCCGTGAAGTCCTGTTGTGGACAGTCGGCGGACGAATTGCCTCTGGACGTTGCCGGTCCCGAGGACGATCGGCGTTGGATGATTGTGGATGATCATGGCAAGTTCATCACCCAGCGGGCGATTCCCGCTATGGCCCGTATCGAGGCCCGCTTTGTCGACAATGATTTGCTCCTTGGAATGGATGGTGTTGAGCACGTCCGGTGCTCACGCACGGGAGCTGGCGAACCTATGCAAGCGGTTGTGTGGAATGACGCGGTGGCATGCACCTCGGCGCCAACGGTGGTGAATGAGTGGCTGAGCGACTACTTGCAACTGCCCGTGCGTTTGGTTCGGATGCTTTCGGTTGAAGCACGCCTGCGGGTCAAGGCTGGGCGAGCGCAGCCATTTTACGCCAGCCTGGCCGATAGCGCTCCGCTGCTTGTGGTAAATACACGGGCTGTCGCCGCGGCGATGCCAAATGTTTCTTTGGCGGAAGCGATCGGTCGTTTTCGACCGAACGTAGTGGTCGAATTACCATCGGATATGAGCGAGGCTGAGGTGGCATCGTTGCGACTTGGGGCGGTGTCCTGTTCGTTTGTCTATCCGTGCGATCGTTGTGTCGTCGTCAACACGGATCAGCGGACTGGCGAGCGTGGCCGAGAACCTCTGGCTTGGTTGATAAAGAATCGTGCGATCAATGGCAAGGCAGTCATGGGACTGCGCGCAGTACATGATGGGCCTGGCGTTCTGAAGATGGGGGATCCTGTGTTATGGCGCAAAGCAGCCGATATTGCACGGCCGTGACCTTACTCTAGTCACGCCGAAGCTCCCCATAGAAGAAGGCATATAGATGCTCGTAGACAACGCTCCGCGGCACAAAACCAAAGCCTTCGTCGCGGCCAGATTTCTCAAATAGAAGTCGGGAAGATTGCCCACCGGCTCCAAGACGAATGCGGAAAGCCAAGGCACTCTTATCCAAGGTCAAAGCTGTTCGGTCCCCGTCGAAAAACAAAGGCACCTCTCCATCGCGGGAATTCAGCATGATCTCGCCGCCCCGGAAGATAAACTTTACGCGAAACGGTTCCGTGCCGGGTGTGTGAAACACAGTCGTTGCATAATATCCACTCCAGGTTACGGCTTCGCCTTCCTCTGGATCGTGCCCAAAAATATTTTCAGCTGTCGGCAATCTGGCAACTTCGAAACTGCGACGCAACGTTTCAGCAGGAGACTCGGCAAACGCACTGTTCGCAGAAAAACAAGTCACTAGTGAGAAAACAAAACCTACAAAAAAAATCTTCATGGCTACACCCTCGTGATCGTGTGGCCTGAAACTCCATCAAATCATTCATGCCGTCAACGACAAAACATCGAAGCAAAACCAAAGTTAGGAATAGGGGCGAGTGCGTTTGTCGTTCGTTCGATTGTTGCGCCGCAGTCAACGCAGCTGAAGTTAAAGTTGGGCGGTTCAAGGTTACGGCGCAAAGCAAACCGTCTTGGCGCGCGACTGATCGCGCATCTCGGCGCGATGGTCCTGCAGTTTGCGGGTGAGGTGCGTATCGCCGCTGCTGCCACCATGCGCGAGAATTTGAGCTGACAACAGCCCCGCGTTAAATCCGTTACCGATCGCCACCGTCGCCACCGGGACACCTTTCGGCATTTGCACGATGGACAGCAGCGCATCTTGTCCCTGGAGTGGTCCGTGTGGGATTGGCACGCCAATGACGGGTACAGTCGTATGGGCCGCGATCATCCCGGGAAGATGTGCCGCTCCACCTGCGCCTGCGATAATCACTCGCAAACCGCGCTGACTGGCCGTCTGCGCATAGTCAGCCATTTCTACCGGGGTACGATGGGCGGAGACCACGCGCATTTCGTAAGGAACTCCGAACTGCTCGAGAGCGCGAGCCGCCTCATTCATGACTTTGGCGTCGGAATCGCTGCCCATGATGATGCCTACGATTGGCTTGGAAACAGTCATGAATTTGGTTCCTTTGTGGAGGGCATCAGTTGCTGTTGCCATTGATTGAGAAAGTGCTCGGCGATCTGTTGACGTCGATTATACTCTGTACGGCTATCGGCCCAAACGTTGACATGCCCCATCTTGCGTCCCGGTCGCACTTCTGCTTTGTCATACCAGTGCAGCGCAACTCCTTCGGTCTTGGCCAGCAGAGGAGCTGATACGTGGACGCTGATGCCGTCAGGTCCAAGCATGTTCAACATGCCAAAGTACGGTGCCGTGGACGGCGTTAGCAGCGGTCTGTCAAGCAGGGCCAGCCAATGCAGCGCAAACTGACTCGTGCCGGCGGCGTCTTGCGAAAAGTGTCCGCTATTATGGACGCGAGGCGCGATTTCGTTGGCGAGGAGGCGCCCATCGCCGGTGATGAACATCTCGATGGCATATGTGCCCACGAGCGGCAAAGAGTCGCCTAGTTTGCGGCCCCAGCCACGAGCGCGTTGCTCCAGCTCGGCGTCGACTCCGAAGGCCTGTGCTGGCCCCCAGACGCGATGGCAGACATTCTGTCGCTGTTCGGTAAAAACGACGGGAAATGCCATCCAATCTCGTTGATTCCGGCGGCTACAGACTATGGCCAGCTCGTGGGCGAAATCGATGAGCTCTTCGGCGTAAATGTCCGTCGAACTTTGCAGGGCGTGCTCAATAAAGGTCACGGCCTGGCTAAGGACCGCTTCGCTCGCTTCGGCGCGGACGACCATATTGCCTTTGCCGTCATAGCCTCCATAAGCCCATTTCAAGACGCATCCGTCAGTAAAACGCAGGCGGGCGCGTTGCAGGAATGCCGATGCAGCCTCGTCCTGTCTGCGCGCAACATAAGCAGCGGTGCTGATGTCGAGTTCTTCCATGACCTGCTTTTGCGCTAACTTATTGGCGACCCGGAGCATGGCCCGGGGCGCTGGCTGTATGGCACCCCCTGGCGTTTCTGCCAGTAGTTTCAGGGCATGGGCGGGGACGAATTCACTTTCAAAGGCCGTTACCCGATGTTGGGCGACGAAGTCATTTAACAGGTCGGCCTGGTCGATGCTGCCCAAGCACAAGCCGGAAGCGGCGGCGACGGCAGGATCTGTGGCTACCGATGTTAGGACGCATGGAGATAAATCTAACTGCTGTGCTGCTTCAGCCAGCATCTGTGCCAATTGGCCGCCACCGAGAATTCCAACGGCGATTCCTTGTACGGGATGACATTTAGGGCAGACTGCAGTCACGCGCGCTCGACCTTCTCTCGCACCCGGGAAAGCGCCTTGGAATTAAGGACTTGCCTGCATCGTGCGGCCTTCGTAGTATGCTCTCTAACGCATCTGTCTGATCCGGGCAAGCCACGATTCACGGAGTTAAGCGCATGAGTTCGTTTCCGCCTTCCATTATCCAGGAGGCCCTGCATGCCATGCTCATTTCCGAGTCGGGTCAGCCCCAGTCGGTAACGGCCTTGGTGTCTGATTCGCGGCAAATGCAACCGGGCAGTCTCTTCGTTTGCATTCGCGGCGAGGCCTTTGATGGTCACCAATTTGCCGTACCAGCCGTGTCCAATGGTGCAGCGGCTGTTTTGTGCGAAGAAATACCTCCAGGTCTACCCCCGCAGACGTGGGTTCTGCAGGTTCCGAACAGCATCGAGGCGTTTCGACGTATTGTTCAAGCATGGCGCAAGTCATTTCACGTTCCGGTGGTCGCCGTTGCTGGTAGTGTGGGCAAAACCACGACCAAGGAGCTGGTTGCTGCAGCCCTACAGGGGCGTTACAGCAGCGTTTTGAAGACGGAGGGTAGTCAAAACGGCTTTTTGGGGATTGCTATGACATTGGCGCGCCTAAGATCAACGCATAAGGCCGTTGTCGTCGAGATCGGTATCGACGAGCCGGGCGCCATGCAGCAACACTTAAGCATTGTGGATCCCGATGCCGCTGTCGTGACGGCCATCGCTGAAGAGCACATGCAAAACTTTCGCGATTTGCACCAGGTGGCCGATGAGGAAATGCTGCCGCTGCACTTTGTTGGGCGCAAGGGTGGCGTTGTCGCCATCAACGGTGACGATGCTTTCATCAGCAAATATTCCGAGGGAGGTGGGTATAAGACCATACGTTTCCACCTTTGTTTACCGAATGAGGTGATGGCATCTTTGGATGCGCACGGAGATACTCTGTGTGGAGTCATTCGCGGCACGGCCTTGGAGCTTTACGGGCGCGGCATGCATGGCGCGGCCTTGCCGCTGCCGCTCGCAGGGCGGCACAATGCGGCCAATGTTCTAGCGGCAGCGGCAGTGGCATTAGGACTGGGTCTGACCGCGGCCGAAATCAGCCACGGTCTAGGCATGTTTATCCCGCCCCCGCAGAGATCCATGCTGCACGTACGGCATGATGGATCTGTGCTTATCGGTGATTATTACAATGCCAGCCCCGCCTCCATGCGAGCGGCGCTGTCGCTGTTTGCCGAAGCGGAACAGCGTTATCAGGTGAGTGGCAAGCGCTACGCCTGTTTAGGTGATATGCTAGAGCTGGGTGGCGAGGAAGAACGCTACCACCGAGAGTTGGCGGGGCTCCTATTGGACGCGCGTGTGGAGGGTGTCTGGCTTTTTGGTGAGCGCATGCGTTGGCTTGCCGATGAGCTCAAGTGCCGTGAATATTCTGGGACGGTGCAGTACGGGCAAGATCACAGCGAGATCGGCAAGAGCTTGGGCGCGGCATTGCGCCCAGGAGATACCGCATTGATCAAGGGCTCTCGAGGCATGCGCCTCGAGAAAGTCTGGGATCAACTAAAATAGCCAGCCGATACGCAGTAAGTTGATATATGGCAGAGCCACTTTGCCGAAAGAGTCGCCGACGGCTTCCAGATCTTTTTTCGACTTCTTGTAGCTTTCGGTAGCTTTGACGGCTGCTTCCAGCTCGTCGCCGCCAGCGGTATCGAATTCAATGTCGAGAGTCGTTTCGGTCGAAAGCGGCATTTGGTAGCCAATTTCAAAGCCCAGCGTAAATCCGATCCCCCAGGTCGCGAACCAACCCAAGTGTGGCAGGAGATAACCCGTGCTGACGTCAGCTGTGACCGTTGTGGGGACGGTGACTGAATTGCCGCTGACTGTCGTGGTGATGTCATTCTCTACTTCGGCATAGATCGATTGCGTGCCGTAGCCCGCGCCCAAAAAGAAGCTGCCGCGGAACGGGAACCAGCGGCCGCGAATATCCCAGTTTTTCAAGCCGCCTTTGACCTCGCCGGATTCGACAGGAAAACTGCCGACCCCGAAGGATCCGCCAAACATCCCATTGTAGGTGAGGTCTAAGCTCATATAAATGAAATGCGGAAAGGCTGCCGAAACAGTCGGGCCGATACGGAACGGTCCCAATAGACCGTGATGCTCTTTGTCAGCTGCTGAAGTGCTGTCGGGTGAGGTTGTCGTCGTTGTTGTCGTTGTGGTTGTGGTCGTCGAAGACGGATATTGTGCAGGCTCGTCTTTGGTAGTTTCTTCAGTGTCGCCATCTTCGTCTTGCGCCAGAGCCGAGGGGGCGGCAACAAGAGATGTTAAGGCGAACGCCAGTAGTGACGACCACGAAAGGGAATGCAATTGGAGCAGAAGACTTCGTAACATAGGTCTCTCCCTGACGACGTTGTGACAGAATGCGATGAATTATTTATCATCAGATGATAAGACCATTTGTGGGTAAGGACAAGGGAGATGATGAATAGTGACTTTCCTTAGAAGACATTGCAAATTGGCGTTAGTCCTTTGTCTGCATTGGCTGTTGGCTGCAGCTGCGCCAGCTCAAACGGGCGGAACGCTTTCGTTGCCTGTTTGTCAGATCGTTCAGGGTGAATTCGAAGTATTCTATGCACGCAACACCCTGGTCCCGGGTCGATTGCGTATCGGGGTAAGCACGGCCTACAACAACAAGGAGCACAATATCGATTCTGTCTGGCACCCTGTTCCTCGAACGCCATCCGACGGCAAAATCCTCAACTTGACAAACTTTGCATTGGGGGAGTCATTGCCGAAGCGTTTCATCCTAGGCGATGGTGCGTTGACGCGAGCGTTTTTTCTGATCGATCAGCAAAAGGGCACGAAGCTTGATGCCATCCTTGATATGTTTGTGTCTCTGTTGCCCGGCATGCGAGACGGTAAGGTTGTAAATGAGGACTTGCTACTGAAGTTCCTGCAACGCAGTTTGGATATGCTGGTGAATTTTCGCTGGCGGCCGGGCGCGGACGGCAAGGGCGAGAATGCTTGGGACCCCGAGCGATTCGTGATCACTCCGGCCATGAAGGAGACCTTCAGTTCATCGGCTAGTCTAGCCCCGGGGGCTGGATTTTATGTTACGGAGCGAGATTTTCCAACCGTTGCGTTTGAGCGTTTTTTGGAATCAGAATGCGCGGCCTATTGCATTCAGAAGTCGGTGTTGGTGAAACTGATTTTGGACCGAGTTGGGATTCCGTCTCGCCTGGTGACTGGTTCTACCATCAATATTCAAGGCACGGGATTTACAACGGCGGGTCACACCTGGGTCGAAGTGCGGCGCAAAGATCAGAAGTTGTGGGTTCTCGACCCCGAGCAGGAGCGCTTAGAAATGTGGGGGCCACGCAACGAACTCGTGTCCGACTGGTTTTGGTTTAATGGCTTCAATCGCCGCGAGAATCACTACTACCCCATCATGGTGCAAGTAGATTGACGGATGTGGCGTTACCATGCCTCCTGATACCTACATGCTGATGTCGAATCGCTGCACTTAGACTCCCTTCATTTGCTGTCGCCAAAGTGAAACAGGCCTCTCATCTTGTGCCTGTAACCCTACTAATCAGAAACAAAGAACAGTTATTTATTGCTGCCGCGCCAAGTTGGCTCCAGTCTTGCAAAGACCCTGCCCGTATAACATTTTGCGTCATAAAAGAGACGCGGAGGGGATTCCATGCGAAGAAGTAATGCACCTACTGTCGTATCACGAGGACTATTGCTGTTAGCTGCAAGCAGCCTAGCAATCATGGGCTGCCAAACCATTACGACGGATAAGTTCCCGGATTCAGCGGATCCGGCCACCGAGATTTCCAAAACCGAAGAGTTGCTCAAGGATGCGAGAGTGCGTCAAGTCGATGTTCTCTCGCCGGACAGTTATGCGGACGCGGCAAAATTTCACAGCCGGTCTAAGGCCAGACTCGACAATAATGACGACGCAGAGGATACGCTGGACGCTGTAGCCAAATCTCGAGCTTATCTCGAGCGGGCAAATCAATCGGCTAAGGCGACTGGCGGGGCCATGCCGGAAGTTGTCGAAGCAAGGGAAATGGCCATCAAAGCCGATGCCGGTAAACACGCAAAAAATGAATTTACCAAGGTTGATAAAGCTCTTGTCTCACTGACGAAATACCATGAAGGTGATGATGAGCCAAAAATTGACGTTAAAGAGCGCGATAGACTCAAGAACGAATATATGTCTATCGAATTGGGGTCGATCAAGACGGCGAAATTAAATGCAGCGCTTGTGGCCCTTGAGCAAGCGAAACGAGAGGACGCGCAGAACGTGGCGCCGAGGAGCTTTGCCGAGGCGCGGAATAGCTTGCGAGTTGCGGAGGCTTTTATTGAAGCCAATCGTCGAGATTCGGAAGGTATCGATTCAGTCTCCGCAAAAGCGGTGGACGACAGCGAGCATTTGCTGCTGGTAACCAGAGCTGCGAAAGCGATCGGTGGTGAAAATGCTGAGGCTGTTGTCCTCGAGCGTGAGCGACTGCAAGGCCGCCTTGCGACCGAGGAGGCGCGGAGCGCTGATGCTGAAGCAGCTCTCGAGGCAACTGAGGCCGAAGTTGCAGCGGCACGGGTTGAAATGGGCACGTTAGAAGCGGAAAAGGAATTCAATGAGCGCTTTGATCGGGTGAAGTCGATGTTTACTGCAAATGAGGGTGAGGTCTACCGCGAAGGGAATCGTTTGGTTCTGCGATTGCAGGCTCTCAGTTTTGCCTCCGGTAAAGCGGATTTGGGTGGCGATAACTATGACTTGCTCAATCGAGTACGCGACTCCGTCAATTCGTTCGCACCAGCCGCAGTTGTGGTTGAAGGTCATACGGACTCGACAGGCAGCCGAGCGACAAATGAAAGGCTTTCGCTAGCACGCGCCAAAGCCGTTGAGGCCTATTTGCGAGCGAATGGACTAGCTGATGAAGGCGTCACCATCGAGTCAAGGGGATTAGGGGATTCGCGGCCATTGGCGCCAAACAATACCGCTGAGGGCCGAGCGAAGAATCGTCGTGTCGACGTCATCATCACGCCAGATATGAGCGCTGTGTCTCACTGAAAAGGAACATGTGATCGTTGTGAATCAGGCCAGGCAGCTCGGTCGCGCAACACAGGATGCGCAACCGGTTGCCTGGTCTGATCATTTCTTTCGTATTCATTTGGACATTTGTGGCACAGAACGTGCTTCGCTTCCTGCGTGTCAGTTGAATTTATTACGGGAGGATTTGGTTATGGAATCACGAGGAAAGAATGAGCATGATGTTGGCAACAAGGAAATGACCGCAGATCGGGATATTGAGAGGAAGTTGCGTGAGGAGTTTACGAAGCACTCTGAGTTGAAGGTATCTGACTTGCGCGTAGAGGTGAAAGGCGCGCGGGCAACGCTTGAGGGCACCGTCGCCGATGAGAAGTCGATTCAACGAGTCACAGCGCTGGCGGAGAAAATTCCCCAGTTGAAGGGCGTTGCCAATAAGATCAAGGTTGGGCATAAAACAGAGGAATCTGCCAGGGGGCCGGCTGCCTCAGTTGCCGGACAACCAAAAGGTAGCATGCGATCAAACCCGGAGAAGCCCGCAGCCAGGTAATGCATCTGGTCGATTGCTCTACGAACTAAGCGCTCGATCCACTGTGGTTGAGCGCTTAGTTCTTTGTAGCGGACGTCTGATGCACTAAAGCGGCCGCTTCCCTCGAAAGGCATTCGAAATCACCGACACCACGAGTGCGATCAAAAAAACGAAAAACAGAATCTGGGCGATACTGCTGGCCGTCCCTGCTACACCAGTAAACCCGAGTGCCCCAGAGATGAGGGCCAATACCAAAAATACGAGCGCATAATAAAGCATAGTAAACCTCACTCTCAGATTGCTGACGACGCGCAGCAGGGAGTCGATGCAATCGTCATGCCGTTATCGGTGTAAGTTAAGAATGAACTTGATTCGCAGGGGTTTGGCACGCGCATTGCTTACACAACATCAGGAGGACATCTTATGAAAAAGCATTTGTGTGTATCTGTCATGTCGTTGTGTTTGGCTCAATCTGCTCTTGCGCAAAACATGGTTCATCGTGGGCCATCGAGAGCGTCGGACAACCAAATAGGAGTGGGGATAGGGTTTGAGGGTGCTACGGGTCTTTCGGTTTATAAAGATGCCTGGGATGCGAACTTTTTTCAGGCTAACCTTGGTTGGGGACCTGGAGGGTCTTACCATGTGTCAGGTGACTACGCCTTCGGTTATCCTGGAACAGTGGCCGCGATTCCACAATTGACCCCCTATTGGGGAGTGGGAGTCTTGGCGGCACAGCGCAGCGAGAGTTATTGGGTGCCATATGGTAATCGTGTCGTGGCAACTTCCGATGAAGTGGGAGCACGTTTGCCGCTTGGAGTGAATTTCGTCATTCCACGAACGCCGGTACAACTGAGTGGACAGTTGGTTCCAACATTGATTGCGACTTCGCCCAGCTACAGCTACTTGCAGGGAGGCGTCAGCGCTCGAGTGTTGTTCTGAGTAGACGGTATCTCCCCGCTCATTGAATGATGAATCTGAGCGGGGGTGCTTCTGCTCTATAATCCGCAGTTGTATTGCGGTTTGGCAATGTGGTAATAGTCGCGGCGTGTCTGTGGTGTGTGGTATCAGCGACTTTGTGCCGCGATGAGGGACTCTGGGTAAATGGCCAATCGAGGTTCGTTCGTCACTTTTATGCTCATTTTAGGTCTGTCGCTCGTCGCTGGGTTTTACCTGGTTGCTCCGTATCTTTTGTCGCTGTTGGTTGGCGGCATTCTCACGCTGATTATGAATCCTCTATACCAGTGGCTCCGGCGCCGAAAAATCGGTCCTCGATGGTCAGCCACCATCACGACCTTGAGCATGATCGTCGGAGTCTTGGGGCCCTTTCTGGTGTTCGCGGCGATCGGAATTCGGCAAGCAATCAGCATTAGTCAATGGATTCTGGGCAATGAGCATGTTTCGCTGCAAGAGTACTTACTGCGGATAAGCACATGGGGACCGCTGCAGTACTTTTCTATCGATGCGGCAGAGCTAGCCGAGCATTTGCGCGAGATACTTCAACGCGTCGGCACCATCAGCACACAGTTTGTTTTGAACCTGGCGCGGTCAATTCCCCAGGGGGTGTTGCAGTTAATTCTGGCGTGTTTCACGTGCTACTGCCTGCTGATTGATGGTCGCCGATTCATGGAGTGGGTGTTTGGCAAGATTCCTATGAACCCTGAGATTCGCGACCGCATTGGCGCAGCATTCAAGAACACAGCGATCTCGGTGGTGCTAGCTAGCATGGCAGCCGCTGGTACTCAGTCGTTGGTCATGCTGTTTGCATTCTGGGTGCTGGGGGTTCCCAATGCATTTTTGGCGGGGGGGGCGACCTTTATTTTGGCATGGATACCGATTGTGGGCTCAACTCCTGTTTGGTTGGGCGCAACTGTCTTTCTCTATCTGCAGGAAGCATGGGGGGGCGTGTTGATGATGATTGGATTCGGCGTCATTACGGGCACGATTGATAACTTTGTCCGTCCTATGGTGCTTAAGGGGCGCGGTGAGATGCATCCTCTGGTGAGCCTCGTTGCGATCTTTGGAGGGTTGCAGCTTTTTGGGCTTTTTGGCGTGTTCCTGGGGCCCATCATCGCAGCCATCGTCATTTCACTTTTGCAGATTTGGCCAGCCGTCGGGCAGCCGTTTGGCTTGGTATTCGCAGCAGATCAACAAGTGGCAGCAAACAAGAAAGAACAATGAAATGGAAGCGAAGATGACTCAAAAGAACGATTTGAACTTGCTGAAGGCAGAGGCATCAAAAATCATGGACGACTTGTCCCAGTTGGGCAAAGTGCTGACGGACGTCGGCGAAGCCAAGGCCGGCGAAGTGAAGCAGGATATGGACAAGCTTCTGGAGCAGGAATTCACGGCAATGAAGAAACGCCTGGAATCATTGAGCGGCCAGATCGCGGAGCTGGCGAAAGGCGTTGATCAACATGTGCACGCTAACCCTTATCTGTATATTTTGGGTGCGGTTGGCTTGGGCCTTCTCTTGGGAAAGTTCGTGGCCCCGCGTTCGCGCAAGTAGGAAAACTACTTGCTGCGGCTCCCGCATTGCACTCTGTATTTGGAGAAGCATTGCTGGCCGGGGTGGCACGGGAAAAGGTGAAGAGCATGAAATGGAAGGCGGTCGTCGATCTGACCTGCGGGCTTTGCCTGTTGGCGGCGATTTCCATGTTATTTGTTGCTAGCTACTCCTACGTTCTGGAATTCGTAAGCCCAGGGATGGCGGCCATCATTGTTGCTGGAGAGTTAAGTTGTATGGCTCTGGTGATATGGATCCTCTACAAACTTTGGAATCGCCAGAGCGATCTCAATTGAGGATGACACTCACCGGACAGTGGTCCGAGCCGTGAACTTCGGCGTGAATCTGTGCCGCCTTTAGATGCGGCCGTAGGCGCTGGGAAATGCAAATGTAGTCGAGTCGCCAACCGATGTTGCGGGCGCGGGCGTCGTGTCGGTAAGTCCACCAAGTGTAATGGCCCGGGCCTTTTTCGATCTCGCGAAAGGTATCGAGAAACCCACTTGCCAAGAGCTTGCCAAACTCGCTGCGTTCTTCGTCGGTAAATCCAGCGTTGCGTCGATTGGCTTTGGGATTCTTGAGGTCAATCTCCTCGTGTGCCACATTGAAGTCGCCACAAAAGATCACCGGCTTCTTGCGGTCCAGCTTGCCGAGGAACTCACGCAGGTCTGGCTCCCACTGTTGTGTTCGATATTCGAGACGCGTGAGACCGCGCTGGGAGTTGGGCGAGTAAAGGTTCACGACGTAGTATTCGTCAAACTCTAGAGTCAATGCCCGACCTACGTGATCGTGGTGCATGTGGCCTAGTCCCTGAATCACATCCCTTGGCTTCGTCTTGCAAAGTGTCGCCACGCCTGCGTATCCGGCCTTTTCAGAATTAAACCAGTATGCTTCGTAGACCGGCAGCGCCAATTCGACTTGCGATGGCGTCGCTTTGACTTCTTGAAGGCAAACAATGTCAGGATCTTGGAGGGTTATGCTGTCGCAGAAGCCCTTACGGATCGCCGATCGAATCCCGTTGACGTTCCAAGACAATACCTTTAGCGCCAATGCGACCTCCCAATTTCCCAGTCATTTCAGGGCCGGTACATGCATAGCCAGTTGGGCGAAATTTTGCAAACGGCTGTTCCCCATCATAGCGTTGGCCAGCTGGTCAGTGTAGGTTATCGGGGCATTCAATTTTTTGTATTCGGGAGGACAGGCAGGTGGTTGCACAGCAGCGGATGCGTTTCAGTCGAGTTGGAATGGTCGTCGGTCTATTCGTGGCGTTGATAGCTCCTGGCTGTCGTGCACCGGAAATGGAATCAGAGGTGGAAGCAGTCAACTCCCGTCCACAAAGCTTCGATCGCTTTATAGCTTTGGTCAAGCTGACATCGCCAGCCCTCTTGGCCAGCGGCGAGCAGGAAGGTGGCAAAGTAAAGGTCGACCCGGTGCAGCTTGAGCTAATTAAAAAGGAACACGCCGAGTTTGAGGCGGAACTGACGGCGCTCTCGGCGGAAATTCGCATTTTGAATCGATACAAGTTTGTCATGAATGGCATGGCTGTGTTGGCCCCAAAGGCACTGGAATCCCATTTTCGCAAGTTACCACACGTCACCGGAGTATCCGGGGCTGCGGCGATGGCGCGGCCGGAAGCGACCCTCACACTGGGTGGTGAATCCGGCAGTCTTCTCGAGCGCAACTCGGTGAAGTTCATAGGCGCCGAAGCGGCACGAACGACGTTTGGCGTAACCGGCAAGGGCATAGCTGTGGGAGTGATCGATTCTGGTATCGATTACACGCACAAAATGTTCGGTGGCCTCGGCCTTGAAGAAACTTATAAGAACAACGATCCAACCCAGGTTGAGGCGGGAACGTTTCCGACGGCTCAAGTTGTTGGCGGCATCGACTTGGTTGGAAAGTCTTATAATGCTGCAGCCCCCATTTTTGAAATGCGCATTCCGCAGCCTGACGCCGACCCTTTGGATGAAGGTGGGCATGGTACGCACGTGGCAGGTACCGTTGCAGGACGTGGCGATGGCGTCACTTCCTACGATGGCGTGGCGCCTGAGGCCGCGCTGCATGCAATCAAAGTTTTTGGCGAGGACGGGTCGACCTCCGATGCGATCGTGATTGCGGCTCTAGAATATTCTGCGGATCCCAATGGCGATGACGATACAAGCGACCGCTTGGACGTCGTGAACCTGTCCTTGGGCTCACCTTACGGCCAACCGCAAATTCTGTACACAGAAGCGGTAGCCAACACGTCACGCGGAGGCACTGTCGTCGTCGCGTCGGCCGGAAACTCCGGTGATTTATCGTACATCGTCGGCGCACCCGGTACTAGCGATGCATCCCTGTCCGTGGCTGCTAGCATTGACGACATGGATCATAATTGGAAATTCGCCGCCGTTCGCGTTAATTTTCCTGGTGGAGCGCAACAGCTGGCCGAAGCGGTTGAGGCCACTTTCACCAAGAGTGTCAGCGAAGCTGCCGTTTCGGGCAAGTTTGTCTATCTCGGGACAGCGGCGGAAGCACTGACCTCGGAGCAGATTGCCGCTGTGCAGGGGCATGTAGCTTTCATCGATCGCGGTGTGGTTACCTTTGCGGAAAAAATTAAGCGTGCCCATGAAGCTGGGGCTAGCGGTGTTGTCGTAGCCAACAATCAAGATGGTGAAGCCTTCCGCATGGGTGGTGATGGTGAAGTTAGCATCCCTGCGATCATGATTAGCAAGAGTCTCGGCGTGCAAATTAAGGATGCACTCGTGAGTGGCGACGTGACCATCGACTTTAAAACCGATGAACGTCTCGAGAAGCCGCATTTGATTGATACGATCACAAGTTTTTCATCGCGTGGACCACGTTCATTTGACAGTCAGCTGAAGCCTGAAATTGCGGCTCCAGGCCAGAACATTGTCTCCGCAAAAATGGGTGGCGGTGAAGTCGTCGTACAAATGAGCGGTACCTCCATGGCAGCTCCGCACATGGCCGGGGTCATGGCACTTCTGCGCCAACATCGGCCCGACCTGACTTCGACGGAAGATCTGAAGTCCGTAGTGATGAATGCGTCCTCTTGGATGCTACAGAAGCCCGATGGCACAGATTACCCCGTGGCTCAGCAGGGAGCCGGTCGTGTGGATGTGCTTTCGGCTCTCGGTTCGCCGATCGTCATTTCACCTGCGGGCTTGTCGCTGGGTGAAGTGGCTCTGTCCTCGTCGAAGACACTGCGCCGTACCTTGAAAGTGCGCAATACCAGCGATAGCGAGCGAGTTTTGACCTTGAAAGCTCTGACCGATGCCGGTCTTTCGCTGACTCTGCCAGAGAAGGTAACGGTGGCAGCCAAGGGCGAAGCTTCGATACCTGTGACCGCTGTCATTCGTGGCCTGGCAAGCAATGACGTTTCTCTGGAGCTTGATGGCCGGATCATCGTCACGATTAGCGATGTAGCGGCGACTCAAACGATTCCCGTTTTGGCGATCGTGCAACGGCAGACTCGTGTCAAAGCCAATAGCCTTGTGGTACACGCGGATCACGCTAGCGCTGCCGAGGGCGCGGCAGTTGATTTAGAGGTGAGCAACAGTAGTTCTATCAACGGCTTAGCCCTGCCGTTTAACTTGCTCGGCCGCGATGAGCGCAATACTTTGGCGCGAGAAAACCCCGCCCGGGCCAGCTTGTGTGATCTTGAGTCGGTCGGTTACCGCACCATTGAAGTGGATGGCGTCGAGATGGTGGAATTCGCAGTCAAACTGTTCCGTCCATTGACGACATGGAATATTTGCGAAGTATCCGTGCAATTCGATAGTAACGGTGATGGTGTGGCTGAGCAGGAGCTGATCGGCAAAATCGATGCTAATAAGTTCCAAAGCATCCTGTATGATGCCGCGAAAATGCGCGACCTGCGCAAGCAGTTTGAAGCGACATTCCCTGAGGGGCGTGAAGACTATGCTGCTGCCGAAGTGGAACGTCGCGCCGCGGAAGGTTACGGCCATTCAACGATCGCTGTTGTGCGTGCAACCCGGTCGAAGTTAGCAGCTACCACTGCAGGTGATCTCTTCGTCAAAATCGGTGTACTAGGTGATGAAGAAGTCGCGGATGCCGACGATTTTTTACAGGGACACGAGAAGAAGTGGCAAGGAATTTCCTTAACGGAAGTCGATCAAACGTTCGTCGGCCTGCCCAAGGAAATCGAGGTTGCTGCTGGTGGCAAGGCAGCCGTGAGCTTCACCAAGGGCGGAGCCGCCGGTCAGCTGTTACTGCTGATGCCATTTAATGCCAGCACGTTTTCGACAGTGCGCACCGACCTGCAGTCAGCCGTCGTGAAGGCAACCTACGCCGGCAAGTAGGCCTCGAGTCGGTAGGGGGCCGCCCAAGCGGCCTAGTCGTCAAAGTGAATCTTGCGCCGACCGGACTTCCGGTCGGCGTTTTTCTTTTTGCTGTCGAGACGTCGGGCCACGGACGATCGCGTGGGTTTGGTTTTGACCCGTTTTCGCGGCGGAGTCGCCACAGACTGTAGCATCTCCTCCAGTTTTTCGACGCAATCGTCGAGGTTCTTTTTTTGATCGCGACTGCGGTCGCTATGAATGAGGACGTCGCCCGTCGCGGTGATTCGATTGCCGTAGCGCTGGTAAAAGCGTTGCTTGATGCCGTCGGCGATCGACGGGGAATCCTCAATATTCCACCGCAGTGTCACCCGGCTATTGACCTTGTTGACATTTTGGCCACCCGCGCCGCTGCTGCGCGAAAAGGTAAATTCCATTTCTGAAGGATCAATCTTCACGTCAGGGCGCTCCTCGTGCCGACCATCGTACTGTAAAGCGGCTGAATTTAACATATTTCTTGCATCCGTCGGTTGAGGAGGCGCGGTTTCCTATTGTGGTCGCCTCGCGGGTTTCCAGGTCAGGGGCTTTGTGGCATATTGGCCGCCCATAGAGGTGAATGACTTATGCAAGTGTTGATCCGCCTGGCCTCGGAACTCAGCATCAAAACGCCGCGAATTCGCGCCCGTTTTGTTCGGCGAATGACTCGCAATCTGCGGGATGGTATGCGCGCTGCGGGTATTCCTTACCGCATCAAGTCGGAATGGAGTCGCCTGTATGTTGACAGCGACCACCCTGGAGCCCTGGATGTGCTACAGCGCATTTTTGGCATCGAATCGCTGTCGCCTGTCGAATGGGCCTGCGAGCCCACCGAAGAGGCTTTGACCGAGGCCATTTTACGCTACACTACTTTGGTTCAAGGCAAGACCTTTGCCATTCGGGTCAAACGCTCGGGTTTGCCTGGTCGAACCTCGGTCGATTGGGAGCGTTTTTTGGGCTCCCTGTTGTGGTCTCATTCTGCCGGGGTTTCCTTAAAGAGCCCGCAGGTTCGCATCGAGGTCGAGCTGCGTCCCAATCAGGCCTACATATTTACGCAACGCCTTCGCGGAGCGGGGGGCCTACCCTTGGGGGTCCAGGGCAAGGTCTTGAGTTTGTTTTCTGGGGGCATTGATTCGTCCGTCGCCGCATGGTCGCTCATGCGGCGAGGCTGCGAGTCGGATTTTCTCTTTTTTAATCTGGGTGGATCGGCGTATGAGCGATCTGTTTTGGCGGCAGCGCGTGGTTTGATGCGGCAATGGAGCAACGGCTATACACCGATGATTCACATCGTCCCCTTTCAAGAAGTCGCGGCGATGATCAAGCAGCGGGTTCAACCACAATTCGCCCAAGTGGTCTTGAAGCGACTGATGTATCGGGGCGCATCGCGAATGGCGGCGCAGCATGGAGCCCTGGCCCTCGTTACCGGCGAGTCCGTTGGCCAGGTGTCTTCGCAGACGCTACACAATTTACGAGCTATCGATACAGCCGCCGACATGATGGTTTTGCGGCCCCTCATTGGTCAGGACAAGGAAGATATTATTGAGACGGCCAAGCGTATTGGTACGTTGGCGCTGACCGAACACGTGCAAGAGCATTGCGCCTTAGTGCTGAAGCGACCCGTAACGGCGACGACGCCTGAAAAGGCGGCGCAGCATGAGCTGGATGTACCTGTGGAGGTCTTCGAGGCGTCGCTGGCGGCGGTACGCTCGGTGTCTCTTGACACGATCGACGATGCGCAATTGTTAGCAGACTATGTCTACATTGACCAAGTGCCGGAGCAGGCTGCTGTGATCGATTGTCGGTCCCAAGTTCACTTTGAAGCCTGGCACTATCAGGGTGCTGTGCGCCATGATCCAGAGTGGCTTCTATCTCATTTTTCGTCACTGCCAAAGGATCAAAAGTACGTCTTGTATTGCCCCTATGGTTTGCAGAGCGCATTCATTGCCGAAAAAATGCAGCAGGCTGGATTTGAAGCTTATAGCCTGCGCGGCGGGACTACCCGTCTGCGGACTTAAAGCAAGCACTGCCGCGGAGCTTCAGGCTTGTCATCATGCCTTCAAGTGCACTCTGCACAGTGCTATAATAACGGTAATTTGTGCTACTAGTATACCGATCCCGCCAACTGAACACTCGTGGCACGCGCATGTAACTTATCGCCCTCAGCATGAGTACACTGCGATCGTCGCTGCTTTGGTTAAGGGTTTTGGCCCTTACGTCTGCGGAAAAACTGAACGTCTTGCTATCAACTTGCCGCGGATGTAGCTGCAGGTAAAAGTCAAACTCGCAGTTCTGGCGGAAGATATTAAAGTTGGCGAAAAACCTCGACTCTTCCTCCTGCGTTTTCGGATCGTAGGTTGTTTCATACGTAATGGCATCCAAGAAATCTTTGGCTACTGCGTACGCCGCATCTTCAGTCGCCAACTCGCCATGGGATGCCGTAATGCGATGTAGCGAGCTGGCGTGCTTCGGCTTTCCACAAGCACCGAGCAAGGCGACGATGGTGGCGATGTAGAGTTGTATCGCGTTCATGCTGGTGATCCCTTGGACTCTGAACTGCCGGCGATTAGCAGACGCGACGAATGGTCGCGTCTAGGGCATCAGAAATCGTTGCCATTTCTCGTCTGAGGTGGACCCGGCTGATATTGCACGGGATGTGGAGATCGCGGCGGCGGAATCACTGCGGCTTTTTGCAGCACCTCAAACATGGCTTGTGCCGTCTCCAATTGGGCAAATGCGCGATAGCGAAAGTGCTCTGCGGTCTTGGCACATTCGCGAATGGATTCACTCATGAGCGGGAAATCCGCATCAAAGTAGGTGTTCATATCGCTTCGAGCCTTCTGCCCCGCTTCCCAGGGAAGGGGCAGAGGCGGCAACGTCGTAGGATCAGTTGGCGTGTCGCTAGGCTCGTCCAGCACAGGTGGGCCGCTTCGCGCCGTTTCAATACATTGCTCGACAGTCGAGAAGATCTTGGTAACCCGGTCCATCATCTTACGATAGCTTCGGTTGCTAGCCGGAATATTCGAATAGTTGGCCGAAAATCCTTCGGTGGCACCGGAGGGCGATGGGCGAACCGTCTCGTAAGTATCAGCCAAGCTCTGTTCAAGCTCGACGGAATTAAACATGTACTCTTCGCTAACCGGATGAAACGGATTACATCCGCCACCGTTTTCGTTAATGGCGGCGGAAGCAATTTGAATCGGGGCTTGTACCGAGGTGAGGACGCGATACATCTGGTAGTAAGTGACCGGGTGAAAGTACCCTTCGAACTCGAAGGTTTCTGTGTTGACTATGGGCCAAGGATAGCGAGTCGCAAGCCGGCCTGCTATGCCTTCCGGCGTCGAGGTAACCGGGCAATCGACAGAAACCTTCTTGTCAGTAAAAGCGACTTCGTACTCGATCTTGTACAGCTCGTCCATATTATCAAACTTGCTGGTCAACAAGACCTTGTGTAAACACGCCTCGCCCTCGATTGAGGAGGCGAGGTGATTGAAGATCTCGGGTATACGACGTAGATTTACGTCTTTCATGGAGGCTTCGCGATTTGCGGCGCGGTACTTTAGCGACAAGATGCGTTGTCGACGTGCCTCACAAATATTGGATTGACGTCGATACTTATTGAGTTCGCGCATGGCGCCGCCGACTTGCGCCGAGGTCCGTCCGATTTGCTTCCAAACTTTCTGGATTTGATCCGAGTATTCCAAATATGAATCGACATAGCTGCGATAACCGACGGCGTAGTAGCCTTTGAGGACGACATCAAGTTCCTTCAAGACATTGTCTAGGCCCTTGCTGTAGTTCTCCAGAGTCTTGCCAAAGTTTTCAATGCGAGCCCCTTCGTTATCGACGGAAAGTCTTTCGTTGCCTAACCAACTTCTCTGATTGTCGAGAAAGTTCTTGGGGCCCGTGTTAGAAATACTGGCGTACATTTGCGCAATCTCGGCCATCTTCTTTGCGTAATTACCTTCGGCATTCAGCATCACATCATAATTTTGGATTGCGGCACCGGCATTTTGCAGGCGCTTGGCTTCCTGTTCCAGAGCTGCTTCATCCATAATGCGACCAAATTGGGAGCTGCGGCCTTGCAGACGGAAGCCGGCGACCGAATCGGTTGGTGCGTCGCCGAGAGCCGTATAAACGGTCTTGAGAGATTCAAGGTAGGTCGCTGTTGCCTGAATCCGCGCTTGTTTGATCTTGAGCCAATCCGCCATACTGCTAATGCTGCGCGGCAAGTTATTGACCGGATTGATAAGTTCGGCGTTTGTTTGCGATTCTGATGACCGCGTGCAGGCCGCCGTAGCCAACATAGCTAGATATAGTCCCAGACGTCTCATGACTTGCATCCGCATCCACAACCCCCGTGGTCCAGCAACAGGTAGAATTTCGGCAGTAGCGCCGCTTTGCGCAGCTGGGCCTTTGCAAATAGGTGACCAGTGGGAGCTGTTATCAAATTAGGGAGTTGCCTCCACTCCAACTGGTGGGCGACCGCCGAAATTCTGGCAGGTGAACAGAAATTAGTGACGTGGGTGCGGCACGCCGGCAAGCGATGCCAATGCAATGGAGTGCTACATCTCTGAAAAATCACAGCATATTTCCGTTCAGAAAATTTGAAAGTGTGCCGATGGTATTGATATGAGGGTGAATTTTGTACAACTCACACTTCCATCACGCTTAGCGTTGGCTTAAGGATCAGGTTGTCTACGAAGCGAATAGCAGAGGGGATCGAAATGCGTAAACATGCTGTACGTCTTATCCTAGTGTCATGGTTGGTGCCCGTCGGCTGCGATGTACCGCTCGTGGACCGAGCCGCTGAAAGCGAAAAGGATGAGGGCGCGCCCTCGAGTACTTCCCCCGGCGCTGGCGGTGGAACTGAGGTGCGCCTAGAGCTGCCGCCGATCGTTCGGTTTACGTACGACCTGTCTTTGCCAAATGAGTATTGTGGGCAGGGCACAACCACACAGGATGGTGATGTCGTATCTTACCAACCAGATTCTCGTTGTAGATATCGAAGCGCGAGCTTTGACTTCGACCTGGTTGCTCTTGAGTATGGGTGGGCCGGGAGTTTAGGCGATGGCCACTCGACTGGACCTAAGCAATCTGTGGAGTTAACGACTGAAGAAGAGCAGAAGCTTCGTGCAGTTCTGGCGGACGCAGCGCGATGTCACTTGACGGCGGGTAAAGCTGCAGCGTGCCATCAGATGTATAAAGTGCCGCACATGACGATTAACCCAGAGACCGACAACTCGGTTGAAATTGGCTCGTATGCGGCCTGCAATAACGTAAGCTATCTGTGCGATGGCAAAGAAGAAGAGCTGAAGGCGCTGATGACGGCGCTCGCAGAACGTTTGCTCGACGCCCATTCACTTCTTGAGCTGCGCTGACTCTGGACGGAACGCTTCAGCTCCATAGCTTCGGCCCAATGGCTGGTCGTAGATGGCCTGGTCCAGTTCGCCCTCGCTGCGAGCGACGATGCAGGTCATGGCCATATCGCCGGTCACGTTCACCGAAGTGCGGCACATATCCAGGATGCGATCCACCGGCAGCAGCAGCAAAATCCCCTCCGTCGGGAGGCCAACCTGATTCAACACCATGGCCAGCGTGATCATGCCAACCCCGGGAACCCCGGCTGTGCCGATGGACGCGAGTGTTGCAGTCAAGATGATCATTAAATGCTGTGTAAAAGTAAGATCGATACCGGCCGCGTTGGCAATGAATACCGCTGCGATACCCTGCATGATCGCGGTACCATCCATATTGATGGTGGCGCCAAGTGGAATTGTGAAAGATGCGACCGAGTTGCTCACGCCCATATGCCGCTCCGTCGTCTCCATAGTGACAGGCAAGGTGGCATTGCTGCTGGCGGTAGAAAAGGCGAACATCACGGCAGGACGTGCATTTTCGTAGAAGCGCTTGGGATTAAGCTTGCCGAGAAGCTTCAGCATGATGCCGTAAACACCAAACATATGCGCTGACAGGGTCACCAGCATCAGCACGGTGTAGAATAATAGGTCCATGATCGGGGCGACGCCCTTCTCAGAAAAAACGCGGGCGACGATGCAAAAGACCCCCAGGGGGGCAAACCACATGAGAATAGTGACCATCTTCATAATCACATCGTTGGCCGCGTTGGCAAAATCAAGCAGCTTCTGAGCTGGTTTGCCGACCAGTGAAATGGCAACGCCAACCAGGATGCTGAAAAAAATGACCTGTAGCATTTCCCCCTGAACCATGGCCGAGAAGGGATTGGCGGGGACAATGTTGGCGATCACCTCGGTAAATGGCGGCGATGCTTTGGCTGTGAACGTGCCACTACCGAGTGACATGCCTTTGCCAACACCAGAAGCGCTCGCAAGGGCGAGGGCGATGGTTACGGCAAATGTCGTACTGATCAGATACAGTCCCAGGGCTTTGCCGCCGATGGCGCCGAGGCGTTTCGGGTCACCCAGTGATGCCGTGCCACAGATTAGGGATACAAGGACCAAGGGCACGACCATCATTTTTAGCGTGCGCATAAAAACGTCGGCACCGACTGCAAGGAGTCCGTTGATGATGTACTGACTGAACCAGTGGCCGGCGGCTTCCGGACCCGATCCCAGCCACAGGTTGCAAACCGTGCCGATGACGATGCCGGCGATCAAACCGATGAGGATCTTGTTTGTCAGGCTTACGAGCGGTTTTTGTGCCATCGGTCATACCTCAATGGGGGTGACTGCAGGCGTCATCTTATGGTTTTATCGAGTGTGGTGCAAGGACGCAGATTTACGCGCCAAAGTGTCGCATTGTGGGTCAATGCCAGGTCTCTGGCTCAGTCGCGAACTTCTTCTCGGTCGAGAAATTCGCTAAACTAGAGGAAATCACATTACGAGATTGGACAGATGCTATGGCCTCTTCCGCGATCATTTTGACCGCCAAGCCAACTTTGCTCAACGTCATTCGGTCCGAGTGCAAATCGCTCAATATTGAAGACGTAGTGTGTCCAGTGAATGCTGACGAAGTGGTCGTGGCACTCAGCAAATATCCAGACGCATTACTCATCGTTGATTTCGGAGTGGGACCTGGTGAGGTGCACAAGACCCTTTCGGCAGCGCAGAAAGAAACGAAAGTCGAAGTGCGGCCCATATTCCTGTTTGCGGTCGAAGATACTCCGGGAATCCAGGGGATGGCGACGGAATTTAGCGTATTGCTATTGCACGTTGGTGAAGTGACGCGCGATGTTATCAAAAATTGTATCAGTGAACTACTACGCGCCGAGCCGATGAGCAAGGAGTTGCGACAGCAATTGGCGCGAGCCGCGCAGGCGCGTAACAGTGGCGACACCAGTGCCGCAGAGACCGTATTGCGGCAGGCTGCTGAGACTTACCCAGAAGAGAATCGGGTTGCTGTCGAGCTGGCGGAGCTCATGCTCTCATTGGGGCGCGATGATCAGGCCTTAGCCGTGTTGCAGCCTCTCGTCGCCAAACCCGACTCCAATCCACGCCTATTGAACATGTTTGGACGAGCCATGCTTCGCCTGGGACGCGCCACGGAAGCAACCGTCTACTTGCAGCGGGCCAAATTGATAAATCCTTTCAACTTCGAGCGATTGATGGCGCTTGGCGAGGCCTATCTTGAGACGGGGAATGGTAAACGGGCGGTGCAAAACTTTGACGCCGCCCTGAAACTGGACCCCAAAAACTCGGACGCGCAAATGGGCAAGGGCAAAGGAATGCTCGTCGCCGGAGACATAAACGACGCCCTGAAGTTTCTCAAGGAAGTCTCAGGTCCGGCTGAGATGGCTTCCGTTTTCAACACGGCGGCGGTGATTTGCATGCGGAATGGACGCACTGGCGAGGGATTTAATCTGTACAAGGTCGCCGTGAGCGCGGTTGGGTCGGAAAAGTTGCTATTGGCCAAGCTTTCCTTCAACCTTGGCATCGGTTATCGCCGTGTAGGCAATGCGGCGAAAGCCCGAGATTGTTTCGCTATGGCTGTGGCACTAGCCGGCAACTATGACAAAGCGCGCTGGAATCTGGCCCAAATGGAGGGAAAGGTTGGTAAATCGGCTCCGATTCAGCTTTCCGAAGATTTGGCCAAGGATGTTTTGAGCGTTTCGCGCGTCGAAGCCGATGCTGTACCTCCTCGCCCTGAGTCTGCGGGTAATCAATCCTCGGGACTAGAAGATGAGGATTACGATCTAGTGTTCTAGCATTGGTTGGCCCAGCACCCGATGCTTGCCGATCATGCCCTTAATGCGAACCCACGTTTCGGCACCGGCTTGGCATTGACTGCTGCGCGGAGCTGCCACGTTGAGGTAGTTCATGCTGTGGCCCAATTGGCGGCCATCGTCATCTTGATCCTTTTCCCATAAAACGCGCACGGTCCGCCCAATCTGCCGACTGTAGTAAGCCGTCAGCAATTCGTCGGACAGCTGACGCAACTGCGCCGCGCGCGCCTTGATCACATCTCCTGCTACATGACTTGGCATACGTGCTGCGGCCGTATTCGGTCGTTTCGAGTAGGGAAAAACGTGCAGGTAATCGATTGGAAGCTGCTGAATGAAAGCGATTGTTTCCGCAAAGTGGTCCTCGGTTTCGCCCGGAAAACCAGGTATGACGTCGGCTCCAATGCAGGCGTTGGGAAAGCGGCGACGAATGCGTGCCACCGCGTCCGCGTAACCGGCGCAATCATAGGTTCGGCGCATACGACGCAGCACGTCATTGCTGCCGGATTGAAGAGGTAAATGAAAGTGGTCGCAAAAATTCGTCGGATTCGCGGCCATCAAGTTCAGCAGGTCTTCGCTGACTTCGCTCGGCTCCAGAGACGAGATGCGTAGGCGATTCACCCGGGGCTGCTCGAGAATGCGCGCCAGCAGATCGGTCAACGTGCGAACGCTACCCTCGGTGTCAAGATCGGCGCCGTAATCCCCGATGTGAATACCGGTTAGCACCAGTTCCTGCGAGCCTGAGGCTAAAGTCATTCGCACTTCTTCCAGCACACGATGCGGATCAACACTGCGGCTGGCGCCCCGAGCATACGGAATAAGGCAATAGGTGCAGAAGTTATTGCAGCCATCTTGCACTTTCAGAAACGCACGCGTCTGCGTCGATTGGGGGCTAGCAAAGAGGGTCGCGCTGGACTTGAAGTGGGTCTGCCGATTCTCTCGTACTTCCCGTACTCCGGTTGGCAGTTTGCCTTGCCAATGATTGGTGGCACATGCATCGTCTAAGCGATCGCTGATCAAGCCGACAAGATCTTCTTTGCGCTCGTTTGGGATCACCAAGTCGACTTCGGGCAAATCCACCAAGGCGGCAGAATTGACCTGCGCATAGCAGCCGGTCACGACCATCAGACTATCGGGGTTCTCGCGGCGGAAACGGCGCAAGAGGTAGCGCGCTTCTCGCTCGGCATTAGCCGTTACGCTGCAGGTGTTGATGACCGTGACGCGCGCACTCTCGGGCGAGTCGACTAAGGCAAAGCCGCGCGCTTGAAATTGATTCTCTAACGCATGAGAATCAAAGGTATTTACCTTGCAACCCAAGGTTTTTACGTATACGCTCGTCATGTTTCCGGTCAAGTTTAGGGAAGCGATTGCGAGACAGAGCTTCTTTTACGGCAAAGCCGGATGGGAAGCAAGTTTTGGCGGTGGTAGCTAACGGATTGTGGATTACAGCGGGAAGCGACTGATGACACTGGCTAATTTGGGCTTCTTTCTTCTCTTCACGTGCTTCATTCTTTCCATTTATGGTGCCATCGCTGGGCTGGTTGCAGCCAAGTTGAGGCATCGGCGATTGTATCGATCGACCAAATATGCACTGACCTTGACCGCCGTGCTGAGCGTGATTGCCGCGATCATGCTCTGGTTTCTCTTTTTTCAACGCGAGTTTGCCGTCAACTATGTCTTCAAGAACTCCAGCTTAGATTTGCCTCTGCGCTACACGTTTACGGCGTTTTGGTCGTCCTTGGAAGGGTCGCATTTTCTGTGGACGGTGTTTTTGACCTTATGCAGCACCTTGGCGATCTGGACGCACGCTAAGGACAACGAGCACATCATGCCGTATGTGGCCTCGGCGATGCTGATGGTGCAGGTGTTTATGTACTACCTGCTCATTTCCCATTCGGACCCCTTTGTCTTGCAACTTCCTGCGCGGCCGAACGGTCAGGGGATGAACGCACTCTTGCAGAATCCTTATATGGCCATTCATCCGCCGCTGTTGTTTATCGGCTATACGACCCTGGTGGCGCCGTTTGCTTACTCGATCGCAGCTCTGTTTTACGGTGATATCACCGAAGGCTGGGTGCGGACCGCTCGCCGTTGGGCTCTCGTCTCCTTTGCATTTCTATCGGCATCCATCACTTTGGGCGGGCGCTGGGCCTATGTGGAACTTGGTTGGGCTGGATATTGGGCCTGGGACCCGGTTGAGAACTCGAGTCTCATGCCGTGGCTGTTGTGCACGGCGCTCTTGCATTCATTGCTGGTTCAGGAAAAGTTAGGGCACTTGAAGCGGCTCACCATCATCCTCTCGGTTTTAGCCTTCTTCATGAGCTTCATGGGCACATTCATCACGCGCTCGGGCATCATCACATCGGTGCACTCTTTCGCAGAATCGCCGATTGGCCCGAACTACTTAGCATTTCTCGCAGTCATGTTGCTCGGCTGCTCACTGCTTTATGCCTGGCGGGCAAACTCATTGCTGCCGCCGGATACAGATAAAGTTTGGGGTATTTCCAAGGAATCGGCGCTGATCGTTACCCAGTTTCTGCTGCTGTCATTTACCACCATCGTCTTTATCGGTACGATTTTTCCCGTGGTTTCGGAGGCCATTACCAAGCAGAAGATTTCGATCCAAGCGCCGTACTTCAATGCCTTCGCGCCGTACATTGGTGCCGCGATTATGATTGCCATCGGGGTCGGCAACGTCATGCACTTCCAATCCAGCAAAACCACCGGTGGTCGCAAGTTGTTTGTGGTGAGCTTGCTTGGCGCGATCCCGCTTACGGCTCTACTCATGTGGTTGGGCGATGTTATGCGCACGCCGCAGCCCTTCGCATTGGGTGCGCAGATTGTCGGGCTTTACTTGGCTGCTTGGTGCTTGATCTGCCTAACCTATGATTTCAAGATTCGCGCTCAGCGCTTTCGTGCCGGGTGGTCAGGTTTCCTGCGTTACAATTTGGCCTATGTGGGTGCCTACCTGGCGCATATCGGTATTTTGGTTTGCGTGATCGGCTTCCTTGGCAACTATCGTGGCATTCACCAAGATGTGACTCTGAACGGCAACGAGTCGGTTGATCTATACGGATATAAGATCGCCTTCGCCGAGCGCATTAGCATCGACGAAGTGGAAAACGTGACGTTGTTTGCCGCACCCCTTGAATTGACCCGGGACGGTAAATTCGTGACCAAGATGCGACCGGCCCAGGCGCGCTATCCGACGACAACGGAAACGATGAACGAAATCGCCGTGTACAGCACATTGTGGCACGATGTTTATATCGTGCTCGCCAGTTTCAGTCGGACGGATGGCAAGCAGGTGACCTTGAATATCCATATCAATCCTACTGTGCGCTTTGTCTGGATTGGTGTGTTCTTGATGGTTATCGGCAGCATTTTAGGCGCATTCGATCGTCGCCGCGGGCAGCGTTCGCGGGATGTTGTCGCTGGCAACTTCGATTTGGCGGGGGAGGTGCGAACATGAATATACCCTTCACCATGCGACGTTGGTTCGCGCATCTGATCATTGTCGGCGGTGCGGTGCTGGCGTCTTTGCCTGCATTAGCACAAGATTCAACACAATCTGTGGCCGAGGAGACTCCTCTTGGGGCGATGTCTGAATCTGTCGCAACAGAGGCAGAGGCCGCGAAGCCAGAAAAGCTCACCCCGGAACAAGAGGCTCTATACCGCGATGTCGCCAACAATTTGCGCTGTCCGACTTGTGTTGGTGTGTCGGTTTTAGATTCTGAGGCTGGTTTCTCTGTGCAAATCAAGGACGCCGTGCGGCGGCAAGTGAGTGAAGGCAAGGCCCCCTCTGAGATCACCGCATTTTTTGTCGAGCGCTATGGCCCTTGGATTCTGCGGTCGCCGCCGAAGGAGGGGTTTGACCTGATTGCCTGGTTGGTGCCGATTGGGCTGCTGCTGTTGGGACCGCTCGTCGTCTGGGGGGCCGTTTGGCGCCGCAAGAAAGAATTCGATACGCATGGCATACGCAGCGCTGGTCAAATCATGGCCGAGATGGATAGCGAGTTGCGTCAGCTGCGCGAGAAGGGGTCGGTCTAATGGAATTCATCGCGATTGCTGTTGCTGTTGGCGTTTTATTGATCGTGCTTTCGCCGTTTTGGGTCGGCGCCGGCGGGAGTTTGCAGGCTGCATCGACAGAGTCGTCGCCTGAACGTCTGCAGCAAGTCAAGAGCGCATTGCTGCGCCGTTATCTTGTTGAGGAAAAAGCGGCGGCGGCTGGGCAGCTCACCACCCGCGAATGGCAGGCGCGGCAACAATTTCTAACCAACCGGTACCTGGACGCTGCGCGTCGCCTGGACTATGTGCGAGCGTTGAACTCAACGGGAGAGAGCCAAGCATGATGCGTATCGCGCTGTTATTCTGTGCCATAATGCAGCCACTCTCGGCGTTTGCTCAAGAAGGCTTTGCGACCTCTGAGCGCCACGTCATTATGCTATATCCTGGCCTCGATACGATTTGGGGTACTTATCTGGCTGTCGTGGAAAATGCCGGGCAGCAGCCCGTCAAGGCCCGAGTACCCATCCTTATGCCGCGAGAGACCGTGGATTTTCAGGCGCAAGAGGGAATCGATCAGAGCAACTTACAACTAGGCGACGATGGGCAGGTGATCGCTGAGTTTGACTTGGCGCCTGGCCGGCAAATGGTCGGCGTGGGTTTCAAAGTGGATGCTCGTTCGGGAGGAGCGACTTTGACACTGCGCCCAAAAGTAGATCTGGCAACGTTATCTGTACTCATCGGGCGTGATGGCTTGAGCGTGCAGGGTGCAAGCCTAACCGGACCCGAAGAGATCGCCTTTGGTGAGCAAGTTCAGGACATGTGGACCGCCAAGGACATCGCGGCTGGATCGGAATATACGCTGTTGGTGGATGGAATCCCGCAGGGACGAGGTGGGTTTTGGATGATTGGCGCCGTCATGGCGTCCCTGCTGGTAGTGTTTGCGGCCTTACTGACGTGGCGAAGCAAGCCGGTGTTGGCGAATGAGCCCCTGGCGGAAGTCGCTGCTGCTTAGAGAGTCACTGAATCTTGTCAAATCTGACGACTTTGCAGAAGAACTTGCTCTTGGGTGGGGTTGCCCTATTCCTGTTTTTGGTGATAGGTCGTGGGGGTGTGCCCGCACTGGGTCCCATATTTCGCTTTTTGCTACCCGTCCTGGTTTTGCTTTGGTTGGGGAGAAAGGTGCTGCGAGCCATAAAAGGTTCAGAGGTACCTCCGTCAACAGAAGGTGGCCAGCGGCCGAGGCAGGTGATCGAGATTTGCCCGGAATGCGGCCATGAGCGCCAGGCAGGACATCGCTGCAAGTAACCATCAGTCACAGAGGGGAAAAGACATGGCTCTATCGGAAAATGAACTGCGGGTGAAGGCTCAGGAATTAAAAGAGCAGATGACGCAACTCGGCGAGACATTGCGCGTGAAATTGCATCTGCTGGGCATGGATGCAGATGATTCAAAGGCCGCATTGGAAGCCCATTTAAGAAAGATTCGTGACAAGGTTGAGCATTATGCGGCCCAATCGTCTTCGCTTAAGGATGAGGCGCTAGTACAGGCCAAGCTCGGTCTGATGGAAGCTCAAGAGCGGATGAGCATGCTGGCTGGCACCATGCAGGAGCTGTTGGCGGAGGCAAAGTCGAAAGGGGTCCAAGCAGAAGGCGTATGGGATACGGCAAAACTGAAGGCCAAGTTGGCGAAAATGGACGCAGAAGGTGTTGTTGCGGAAAAACTCACCAAATTGCGCAGTCAAATTGAAAGTTCCAGTGACAAGGGGGCGGCCGTTGCTCGCGAGGCGACGGAGAAAATCTCTGGTTTTCTTGGTGATATGTTGCAGAAGTTGCGAGAAAAGTAAGAGTGTTCGAGGAGAATTCCGCGTCACGGGCTGTAGCTGCCTCGCCATCTTGAGGCAGCGGCTCGGTTCCTTGCCTGCATTTGCGCTATAATAATTCCATCAGCTTTTATTTTGGGGGGATGTCGCGGTGCAAATTCGTCGCCTGATTGCTTGCTCATGTGCGTGGATGATGTTTGCTGGCTGCCAAGCTGCCCGCCCCGACGCGGAGCTGACAGAGGGGACCGGTAAGACGTCGAAGGCTTATGGGCGTTTTGCCTCTTGGTTGGATAGTATCCGTACCACCTTGTCGCAGTATCAAGACGTGAATAAGGCGGCTGCCGAGTTGCATAAATCCGACGTGCGCTCGCATGCCTTTCACCTTCAGGCGCTGGCGAAACTTTATCAAAGTGAAAAGAAGCAGTTCCGCGAGATGCGCTCTGCCTTCAAACAATTGGAGGACGGGATTGGTGGTGTGGATATGTGGAGTGACGTACTGAAGTACGGGCAGAAAAATAATGCGCCCAAAGAGAAAATGCAGCAGATCGCGGATAAGCTGCAGGGGGCTACCTGGGAGTTGGCCTCAACCTTGCGTGACGGCGGTTGGTTGGATATGGGGGAAGGAACGGTGCCGTATTATCAGCAATGGCTGCAAGAATACGACTTTGGCAGCTATCGACAAGACCGGACTCGCCTTCTGACTGAATTTCAAAATCAATTGCGCGAGTTGGAAAAAACGCAATACGATGTGGGCATCCTTGAGGAAGGTAATGGACTGCACGAGCTACGTCGCAGTGTGCGGTGGTTCGTCATCGGGGCACGCTCTACCAATGGCTTGATTCAGCATCGGACTGATGCCAATGATTGTCCGGCACCCGCCCTGGCCAAGCTGGTGACGATGCCTGTGGCTCGCAGCAAGTATGCAGCTTTGCCTGATGGCGCCGGCGAGCGCGAGCCGTGCCGCATTTCTCAATGTTTGTTCCTGTCCTTGGTGGATATGGTGGCTGTCTTGGGAGATATCAAGGACGAGGCCGAGCGTCGTAACAATACGGCAGCCGAATACTCCGATGAGGTGCCTGAGGATCTGCGAGGGCAGGCACAATCAGTCTATGATGCCTTTCGCCAGACGCAAGCGGGCAAGAGTTTGCGCGCCCAATTGAAAGAATGTCGCTAGCCTAGGCTCAATCATCACAGAAAGTCTCAAAGCGGTCACCTTGAAAATGCGCACCGCCTCTAGCCACTCCGACTAAATCCTAACCGGAGCGAAGCGCCATAAAATCAGAGACCGGTTAGGAATACCTGGCTGCAAGGCGCGTCGAATGAGGTCGAGGGAGTGGACTATACTGTCCATGACCGAGGTCGAGCGATGACGCAACGAAGCAGACGGGTATTCATGGCCGGGATCTAGCCTAGCGATTCTTCCGTTTCTGTTCCTGGATGTTTCACCCATGCGGCCCTGTTTCCCTGCGGCCGCATGCCTCCATTTTACAACAGTATGCACGTGTGTTTGACTTCTCCGTCGGCGGTTGTTACTTCCCCGGGCGGCAGTTGCGATTTTTTTGCCACCAGTTGCAGCGGAGGAGGAAGGTGATGGGACGATACGTATGGATGATCGGCTTCTTATTGATGTGGGCCAGTCAGGCCCAGGCTTATAATTGCGAGAATTCCTGCAAGACACAGTGCAAGAAGGGCTGGTTGGGAAACAATGTTGATCCGGTTTGTTTTTCTGGCTGTCAGGCCTATCAATTGGCGAAATGTTGGGATGTTTCGGATCCGTATGTGAGCGCTTGGGGCGAGGCAGGATCTAAGTTCTATCCTGCCGCTGCCGGCACGACTTCAGAGCGAAATATGGGCCGCGATATGCGCCGCCTGAGTCGTGTGGAGAAGCAGCTACTTCAGCCCTTTTTTGGACGTTTGGTTGATGAAGTGGTTCTGCATCCTGGTGCCCGACTGATGGGCGAGTGGGGCGGTGGTGCCTTTAAGATCACCATGAGCGACGATGTTGGGCAAACTTACGGGACGCACATTTATTTGGACGACTCGTGGTTGAAATTGACCGAGGCGCAAAAAGTGGCGGTCATAGGCCACGAGATGTGTCACACGCGCCAGTTTCAAAATCGCGGATCGAGTCTACAGCGCTTCGGGCGCGACTATTTCGAGGGTTTTGCTAATTCCGGTGGCTACGCCAACAACAGCATGGAACGCGAATGCTACGATATCGAAGCAAAGATTGAAGAGAAAGCACAGGCCCACTTTGCTTGGGAAGATCAGCAGCGGCGTCCATGGAATTTTGAAGTTTGCAACAAGAGTGAGTACGAAAAGATCTTCGTAGCCTATGCCTTTACTCACTTTTTGCCGGAAGGCGGTTTTAGTCTCGTGGCGAATCCCTATGCCAAGGGATGGTTCGCCGTTGATCGTGGCGCATGTAAGATCATCCGCAATAATTTGTCGCCCGGAGAGGTCATCTATGCCGCCGCAACGGCCGGTGCCGAGGGCAACTGGGCGAGTTGGACGGCAAAGGCTGGCCAGAAGTTTTGTATCGACTCGAATCAGGCCTTCACCATTCAGGGGTCGGATCATGTTCACTGCAGCCAGGAGTCAGATTGGGGGAAAGTCGGATTCTATTCCTTTGCGACTCCATGGGCTTGGGGGCAGGGTACCAACACCTGGAACCTAAGTGGCGGACACACTCGTTTACAGATCTGCAATAAGAGCGGTCGCAAATTGGACTCGGCAATGCTGCGAGGGGACGGTGGTTGGCATGCGATCGGCTGGTATACCTATGAGGTTGACCAGTGCCGTACTTTTAGTTTTGGTGGGTATGTTGGCGACGTTTACATATATGGTAAGGCCGTGGATGGTTCGGGGATTCAGTGGATCAGCGCCAATGAACCCAAGTTTTGTGTCTTTCCAGGGGTGGCTTTCAACAACCCTCAGGATACACCTTGCCGGGGGAACTATGAGACGGTTCCTGGCTTCAAGTTTGGTTTGCAGCATGGTTTGAATACCTGGAACTTCAACCCATAATAACAGAAGAGCCCCAGCTTCGCAGCTGGGGCTCTGTTTCATGAAGAATGACAAGTCGCTTACAGAACTGAGCACCATGGAAGAGTTGGGTCGAACAGACACATCAACTGGCACATGGCTGGATCTTGCAGGGGACACTCTCCGGCTCCACCGCCTTGTTCAGCCGGTGCTACGCGAATTTTCTTCGACATCGCCTTCGTTCCGGAGGCGTCGGTCAAAGTGATCGTGGCTTCACCTTCAGCCTTCGCTTGCAGATTGCCGTTAGCATCGATGGTGGCAACATTTGCGTTGTCAATGGCGAACTGAAATGGGCCTTCTCCGCCAAAGGCGCTGAACTGTTTTGACTCGTTAGGAGCCAAAGTGATCGAGTTTGGCACCAATGTTAGCTTGCGATCGGTTACATGCTGCAAAGCGGCGCCAGCATCAACGCGACAATCACAGGCAGTTTCAATGGCAACTGGCGAGCCTGTTGCCTGCAACACCGAAAGCGCAGCCATCGCATTCAAATCTTTGCTTTTGTCTGATTGCGATACCATCAGGGCTACAAGACCGGCCACCAGCGGCGTGGCCATAGATGTGCCGGAAAGCAATCGGTAGCCATTTTCAGGAATCGTCGACAAGATTTCATGGCCTGGCGAGGCAATGTGCACCTTACGCTTGCCGAAGTTTGACCAACTAGGCTTGCTGTCGTCGCTTTGCGAAGCGGCAACGGAGATCACGTTAGGATAGTTGGCGTTAGCCGGGTAAACTTCCCGCGTGTCATTGTTCTTGCCATCATTGGCGGCGGCAGCGACGAAGATGATGCCCTTTTCATTGGCGCGACCGATCGCATCGAGTACTGGGCCGAAGGCGCTGGCTGGAGCGGCGGCACCCCAACTGGCACTGATGATATCGACACCCATGTTGACTGCATAATCAACGGCTTTTGCACCCGACATCAAGTCGCCAGATCCGTCTTCACCCAAGAAGCGAACAGCCATCAAGGACACATTCTGTGCCATGCCGCTGATGCCTAGGTTGTTGTTGGCGACGGCGCCGATGATGCCAGCGCAGTGCGTTCCGTGTCCTGGGTTCTTGTCGCTGGTGACATCATATGGATCCGCATCATTTTGGCGAAAGTCCCACCCATAAACATCATCGATAAAGCCGTTGCCGTCATCATCGATGCCGTTGCCGGCGATCTCTTTCGGGTTGATCCACATGTTGTCCTTGAGGTCCTGGTGCTTGTAGTCGATGCCCGTGTCGATCACAGCAACGACAACATCCTTCGATCCGATATTGTGCGTCCAAGCCGCCTCAGCTTGCACTTTTTTTAGCGCCCACTGCTCGGAATAACGTGGATCATTCGGGGTGTTAAATGCGTAGATCTTGATGTTCTCAACGACATACTCGACATCTGGTCGCTGCATCAGTTTTACCAGCTGCTGTGCTTCAGAGGTCGAATCTGTGTTCTCCAGGCGAATGCCTACGAGTCGTCCTTCGGGGTGTTGATCAAACACGGTTCCGAAGTCGCCAGCGTCAAGCTCACGCGCACCATCTTGGTACTGTTCGTTCGACTTGAATTTGACGATGTATTCTTTAGCCATAGCGTAGTCGCTAGCCATTCCTATACCGGCTGCTAGTAAGAACGCCCCCCAGACACCTTGCCCGATCTTGGGCAATTGACGCTGTCCCCTCATGAACTTCCCTCCTTGGACCACACGGGCTTTGATAACAGGCGTTCAGACCCAGCCTCTGCATGAGACCGAGTGTTGAAAACCTACGCACACTCTAAAAAGTTTGAAGAACTGCGGTTATCGTACTCAATTGCAAATTGCGGGTAAACAGGAATTTGGCTCGGCGGCCAAAAATAATTAGTGCGCCGATCCCTTCACCAGCGTGCCGTGATAGTGCACGCATGGAAACACCGAGGTGCCCGGCATGAGGAGTGTGCCGGGAGACAGAACCGCATTACAGCCGGTGGCAGCTCGGTCACCCATGATTGCTCCAAACTTGCGCAGCCCGCTGCCGACGACGGCGCCCGTGGTTGGATGCTTGATGCGGACTTCATTGCCACGCAACTTGAGGTTTGCCAGCCGCGTTCCCGCCCCCAGGTTAACGTCATGGCCCAGGATAGAGTCGCCAACGTAGGCAAAGTGGGCCGCTTTGGCGTGATCGAATAGGACGCTGCCTTTCAGTTCACTGGCATGTCCTACGACGGCCTTTGCTCCCACATACACATTACCGCGAATGTACGCGCCATGCCGCACCTCGGCTGCAGGGCCAATGTAGCAAGGGCCTTGAATAAACGCAGTTGGCTCGACGGTTGCGCCATCAGCAATATAGACCGGGCCCCGAATAATGGCTCCCGGATCGACCATACCCTTAATGACTGGTTGATCGCTGACCCCGAGTTCGGTGAGGAAGGTTCGCAGCCACTGCCCCAGGCCGCTGCCCAGTAGGTCAAAGCAACCACGGCCCGAAAATTGGTCGGAATGCAAAACTCTCGATGTTTCTACGAACAGATCGAGGCTTAAAATGTTGGGCGCAATCATGAAAGTACTCTAAGCGGCAAGTTTTGCCTAAAGCCCACCCGCGGCACCGCCGAATTCCCACTGGTAGGCAAGGACGAGTCTACGTATCTGTCGGAGATGGGCGAGGAAGGAGCCACGCGCCGTCACCAAACCAGGGGACTGTAATGTTCGATTCTAATAAATTCAAGCGCGCGGTGAAGGATTGGATGCGAGAGCATCCTGAAGGCTCCGAAGCTGACCTCGTGGATTTTTGCGAAGAGCAGATTCCGCCCCAGCAATTCAGCGCCCATCGCTGGTTGGTGGATCAGACTTTAAGCTGGTATCGCCATGTTTTGGTGAGCCGGGAAATGCATAAGTCCTATTCAGCCCTTGACGAAGCCTAGCCCGTTCTTCATGCCGTCGGAGCCATGAGGTCCCGCACGCGCTGAAACTCGGGCTCGTCGATCATGTCGAGGACTTCCAGGTCTTCGTAGCCTAAATCTTCGTACCAATTGATACGCCCCATTTCTGGTAGTGGCGACACCACGGCCGTGCCGTCGTCAAGCTCATAATACTCATAGGCTTCTTCGATCATGCCGTTGGCCGACATGCGGTAATAATGGTACCCGTCGCCATTGACTAACCTGCCATCTCGGGAATCACCGGTCCAATATTCGCGAGCATAGATGACCTTAGCTGCGGTCAAGTTCGACATGTTGCCTGTGCTCCTGTGGCGGTTTGTGTCAGTAAAGCCATTGGCCAAATCGTTCGAGGCGCAAGGACGGCCAGCCATCGTCCTTGGGCGAATAGATACTCCAGATGATGAATAATGCCTTTCCCTTGACGTAGGAAAGGGGAACTTCACCCCAGGTGCGACTATCCTGCGAATGGTCGCGGTTATCACCCAAGACGAAGATGCTTTCGGCAGGCACAGTATAAGGTTGCCCATCGGCCGGAAAATCACTGGACTGAAAGCGCCGGGAGGCGGGTTCATCATGAGCGACAAAATGGGTCCGTCCTAAAAGGTTTTCCTGAAAGAGCTGTAGCGCATCGCCGCCATCAACGTCGCTCAGCAGGGATTTCTTGTCGTCAGCAGGAGTGCGTTCTTGCGCCTGACCGTTGATGAAGAGAACGTCACTGCGAATTTCGACCGTGTCGCCGGCAACAGCAACCACGCGTTTCACATAGTTGGCGGTCGGGTTCTTCGGATATTGGAAAACAACGATGTCGCCCGACTTCGGCTGGCTCCACTCAATGAGAGGAATGTCGGTAAAGGGTAGTCGCAAGGTATAAGCCATTTTCAGTGCCAGTAATCGATCTCCAACCTTAATGGTGGGTTCCATGGAACCGGTCGGGACGTGGTAGGGAGATAGAACCGACGAGCGGAACACGACGATCAGCGCAATCAGCGCCAGCAACGACCGCATGCTGTCAAAACCTAGAAAGCTGCGCTGCGGCTTCGCTGCTTCCGCTTCCAGGCTGCCGGTGGTCGGAGTCGTGTCGTCGCTTTTGGGACTTTTGTCCTGAAGGTCTTGTTCCGTGGTTCAGCTCCGAGGCTTATCGCCAACCGCCAGGGTTTCTGGCGCGTTGTATAACTATCTGAATTTACAGCTTTTACGAGAGTAGCTGATTCTGTAGCCCGTGTCACGTGATTTGTCTCTCACCTTCATCGGAGGCTTGCCGATAAATCGCTATCGGCTCAGGCCAAACGAAGGGCGAATATTCGAAGGAGTTATCCGTGCGTCGTAACTCGCGAACATGGGTATTGGGGACCGTCGGCGTGCTCTGGTTGCTCGTGGCCCATGATGGTTTCGCCCACACAGCTAGCAAGGTTTGGATGGAGCTCCGTGCTAATGGGCGCTTTCGGGTATGGGTTACCTATACGGTCCCCGAGCTGAAGGAACGCCGGGAAGCTTTTGCCGAGTTCAGTAAGAAGTCCGACGCCGACGCCGCCTTTTTTGATTTGGTCCGCGGAGCCGATTTTTACCAGGGAGATATCACCAAGCGTCAGTTCTTGAATGCCAAACCGCCAGGCCCCGTGCCCTGGTAGCGTGGCGTCGTCGACCCCACTAACGGCAGTTTACCGCGCCCTTGAGCTGCCCTTGCGTCGCTTTCAGTGAGACAGCCGCCGCTCCCTTACTGAGAGAGTCGTTCAGGGCCAATTCCAGCTGTCTATTTTGCGCTTGGGACCCCCATGCTATGGCCATACCTTGCTTGCTGGTACGCTGGGCTGATGCCTTCAACAGGCTAAGAGCTTCGCCGTCGCCACAATGAGCCAAAAGTGGCGCCTGCTCTCCTTCCTTCTGGCCAACGGTAATGCGGCAAGTGGCTACAGTGGAGCCTGCGCGATCCGTCAATCTCAGGCGGCCTTGTTCGCGGCTCAGTTCGGCCTCCAGGTCGACGGCGTGGCCTTGGGCGGTGAGACGACCAGTACAGTTCAGTACCTCTCCCGGTTTGGCGGGTACCACAAAGATACCGATGGCCGAGCCGCCGAAAGCGACGGAAAGGGCTAAGTAGGAAAACAGAGCCAGTAATTTCGCTGGTCGCATACGCATTTGCCTCCTTTACCGCAGGCCGCGATGGGCCGCCGCAAAAGTACTTTGCAAATTGAATGCCTAGGGCCTGTCCCTGTTTACTGGTCAGCTAAGCAGCCACTGCAACCAGTGTTCAGATGTCACTTCCGTTTCCGTTCACTGTTCAGTTACTGTTTTCTGGACTGATACTGTCTGCCGCTCAGTGTTCCGGGGTCCGGTAACCGCAGCATTGGCCTCATCCCAGCTAATCAGCTAATATCGAACGCATTTTAGCTGACTACTGCGAATTAGCCAAAAGAGGGACAGGCCCTAATCAGATGAGGTCCCTCTGTTGTAGTTCATCCGCCATGGTCGCGGCAGACTGACGCACTTGTACTGCTTGCCAGCCGGCGTGCGCCGCCGCAGTGACGTTACTGGGCATATCGTCAAAAAACAGGATGGCAGATGCGTCCACTCCGATGGCTGCAGTCACGGTCGCAAAGATTTCTGGCTCCGGTTTTCTCAGTCCGAGTTCGTGGCTAACAAAGACGCCAGTAAATGTTTGGAATAATTCTGGCGTCTGGGTCAACTGATGGGAAAAATGACTTTCGTTGGTGTTACTCAAGAGAAAGATAGGAACGCGAATCCTCCGCAGCAACGACTCGACGCCGGGCACCAATGGGCCCAGCATGGCGTTCCAGGCGTGGCGCCATTGTTCATCGGTGACGTAGATGCCGGTGAGCTCTGCCGCGCTTTGAAAAAAGTTGCCCGAATCCATTTGGCCGCGCTCATAGGCGTCGTGAATCCTGTGGTCGCGAATCAGGCGACTCAGTCGAGCGATTTCGTCGTCGACGAAAATACTCAGGGTGTGAAAGATGGCGCGCGATTGCAGTTCCACCAGCACTTCACCCAGGTCAAAGACGACCGCCTTAATTTCGCTTGCCATCGCACCCTCAAATCGAAAGCGCCTACGTTAAGGAGTTTTTAGAGGGAGGGAAAGGGGAACATGCGCCGGGCACGAGAGGCGAATCACGGTCCTCGGCGCATTCTTGACGGCAGGAGCATTGCTCCGTCCGCCCATAAGTGGGTATCGGGTAACCCTGGGCCGTCCGTCTTTGGGGAGTGACTGACGACCCGCCATCCACTTCCGATATTAGTCGAGCGTTTCGGTGCGTGGCAACTGCGGCAAGGCATTGACCCCTGACTTATGGTGATTTATAGTCACCAGTGGGAGGACGTATGATGCGTGGAAGGCCGCCCGCCAGAAATCAGCAACAGGCACAATCGCTGCTACGTGATGCCTGCACCAAGAGTGGTATGAGCATCCGCAGTTTGGCGCTGCGAGCGGGATTGCGAAGTCATGCGGCTCTGTCGAGATTTTTGGCGGGAAGGCAGACCCTCACTCCTGAATTGGTGCTGCGCCTGGCCGCGATTCTGGGCATCGAGGGGCGCGCCCATGAGCGCCTTGTCTCCGGGTTGGTCCCGGATGCCGTCCGCAGCTCTTTGGCGACGAGCCGTCCCACTCTGCCCAAAGCGCAGCCCGACCCTCAGTCTCCGTCGGTTGAGGCCGAGGGTCCGTTGCGGGACGTGCGGTTCTTTTTTCACCCAAAGATGCCCTTGTTGTATGAGTTGCTGAAGGTACTAGGGCCGGTGACGGCTAGGCAATTGGTGCAGGCGCTCCATCCAGCGCTTGGATGCTCACTCGAGGTTGCCATGGAATGTTTGGCGGCCCTGCGGGACGTGGGGTTAGTGCGGGAGGCGTCAGGTCGATGGCTCGTGCGCGACGCCCAGCAGGACATCGTCATTCCGAGTAAATACTCGACCGAGGTTGGCAAGAAAATTATCCGCGACACGATTGGAATGCAGGAGCGCTACATCGATCTGGATAGTCACAGTCGCATCATGCGCTCCATTGTCTTAACGGCGCGCACCCCAGAGGCGGGGAATCCGATGTTGGCGGTCGTGCCTAACATTCTTTCGTTTCAAGACGACCTGCTTGCCCAGCAGCAGCCCGACGACGATACAGTGATCAACGTCTTTGTGGCGGCGACAAGAGTGGGTGGGCGGCCAAAGACTTTGGCCACCCCGGCAAAACTAAAATAGATGGCGCACGCGCTCGTAAGCGGCGTTCGACACGGTCGTACCCACACGACTGATCACGTCGGCGGCTAACACGGTAGCGGCGCGTCCACAAACGTCCAGTGGCTGCCCTTGGCTGAAAGCGTACAAGAACCCGCCAGCAAACATGTCGCCTGCTGCTGTGGTGTCAACGACGGTGACCTTTTCAGCCGGAATGCGCTGCACGCTCTGGCCGTTGGCTATCACGGCGCCGCGTCCGCCTAACTTGACGACTCCGATGGCGCCAGCGGCGGCAATCTCTAGGACAGCTTTTTCAGCTGGCATGCTGTACAGCAGCTCGCTTTCCCGCTCGTTGGCAAAGACCAGATCAGCAAATTCTTTGATGATCTCGCGAAACTCAGGGCCGTTACGCTCAACGACGAATGGATCGGCCACATCGAAGGAAATGAGTGCGCCGTGTTTCTTGGCGGCTTCCATGGCCTGATAGATGGCGCGGCGCTGGCCCTCTGTATCCCACTGGTATCCGCAGAAATGCAAGATCTTGGCGCGCTCCAGCGCTTGATGCGGAACCAATGCCTCATCATATAGCCGACTAGCGCCTAGACAAGTATTCATGGTTCGTTCGCCGTCTGGAGTCACGAGGATCACGCAGGTGCCGGTTTGCTCGTGGGCGATTTCCTTCAATTGGCAATCGATGCCGAGGTCGGAAGTGCGATCGACAATGCGCTGGCCGAAATCATCTTGCCCAACCATACCTGCAAACAGCGTTCGCCCACCCAGGAGGGCGACCGAGCGCATCGCGTTGAGGGCTGACCCGCCTAATTCAATGGTGTGATCTCTGGCGGTGAATTCACGCAGGATTTGCGTTTGTCGCTCGCTGTCAACCAGATGCATGATGCCCTTGGTCAGCGATAGGCGCTGAATATCGTGCTCATCTACCTTGACGAGGATATCGACGAGCGCGTTGCAAATAGCCACCACATCATAGGATTTCACGGGTTGTTTCCTTTCCGCCAAGCAGGAGTCGTTGCGATCGCTGGTTGTATCATAGGCGGGCGGGGCGATGAAACCAGTAATGCAGCCTAAACAGCTTGCATCGAGTGGGGTGCCTCTGGGCTAGAGGGCGCGGATAGAATCGTCTGAGCGTGTAGCTGAGCGTTCAAGGACTGAATCTTTTCCCGCAGTGGGGCCAAATCATCAAGCACACGGCGAAGATGGTCTAAGAGTTGTGATTGGGCACGCATCAGGATCATGAAGGCGAAGATGGCTCCGCCGTATCCGTGCGGCATGGGCGTACCGATAAAGGCAATGGCTATCCCAACACTGATCGCGATGAGCAACAGTCGCTTGTGCAGAGCCGCCCACAAAGACTCAGGATCGTGCCGAGATTTCAGTCCGGCGTGAACATAACTCAATAGGCAAATGGTCACTCCGCCATGTTGCACCCATAAGTTCCAGTCGGGCCAAGTCAGGCTTTGCGCCAACAGGCAAACGCCCAAGTGCGGGGCGGCGGACAGGCGCTTTACGGAGTGGGCGGTGATCACTGGGCATTGGCGTATGGTCCGCAGCGTTCTGGCATGCCAAATCAGTGCCGCCAGCGAGGCGGCAAGACTGATCAGGTAATGTGCCCAGGACCCGTCCATCATCGGCTTAACCCGTCTGCTGCAAGTTCGAGGTTCCGGCGGAGACGTCCCAGGTTGCCATGGGCAGGAAGATGAGCGATCGCGCCTGCGTCTGATCGCCTTCGGTCTGTGTCGACTCTGCGCCATCTAGAATGAGGTCAAGTCTCCATTGTTGCGTCGTGGACTGGCTTAACACGGCCTGCATGCCAGCCGTGGATTGCCAAATCTCTGTCAAACGGGGGGGCGCACTTACGGCATTAATTTCCATGCTGATCTGGGCGATGACGCCATCGGCACCAAAATATCGTGGTTGCCAACCCAGGGTGAATAGCTTGTCCAGTTGCGTTCGGGCCTGTTCGCGAATGCGAGCGGGCAGCAGTTTCCATGGAGATGTCGAACTCTCCGTCGCGCGTTTAAAGTCTTGACCGGCCGAGAAGCGCTGTTGCTGAGCACCCCAACGCAGCCATGATAAATGCGAGATAGATTGGTGGCGACATGCTTGTAAGGCGCCGATGACGGTGGCGTAAGTAACGGCATCGACATGTTGCGCCAAAATCCCGATTTCAGCCTTGGACTGCAGGATCTGCAGGGATTCTTCTGGTATCGCTGGGGAGTCTTCCCAAATCCAAAGGCGAATTGGCTGTGCGCGGCCATCTTGAAGTGAGGTGTTGAAGTACTGTGGTAGGTCGCTGCTAAGATGGCAGGCTTGGTCGCTATCGGCAGCAGGCTCAGGCTGCAAGGTGACGCCACTGGCCGTTTCGATGGCGGCGAGCCGCCGCGCTCCGGCAAGACGTTGCCAGACGCGTTCATGATAATTCAGCGTTGTGCGAGGGCGACTCATTCGTGCCGCAGACCCTGCCAATAAGCGTTGATATTCTTACGACTCGTCTCCGTTGCTATCGGAGCGAAATGGTCAATGATTTAGGATGGCTAGAGGGAATTAATGGCAGGCATGGAAGGCGGTCTGCGGGGCGTTATGGCAAGCCATGAAGATCAATTGTTTTCATGCTGACTTTGGAACTGTGGCCAAAATGCTAGCCAGTAAGTGTAGGCGCTATAAATGGAAAGGCCAACCGCCACCCAAGCTGCTAGCATGCCCACGGTACGAAACGGTAACTCTATCCAAGTACGATTGATAAATAGGCAGAAGACAGCGAGACATTGAACGACTGTCTTGGACTTGCCGAATTGATTCACGTTCAGGGTAATGCCGCGCTCTGCCGCGAGCAGACGTAGGCCTGAAACCGCCAGCTCCCGAGCAATCAGCAAGCTTGCAATGAACGCCGGCATGGCACCCGAGCCGACCAAGAGTACCAGCGAGCAGGCAATCAGTAGCTTGTCGGCGACATGGTCGAGCAGGCCGCCTAGTTGGGTAACTTCTCGGTAGGTACGCGCAATATAACCATCGAGAAAATCCGTCAACGCCGCCGCTAAAAAAATAAACGCACAGAGAACGTTCAGCCAAAAGACGTCCCATGGATAGAGAATCATCAGCAGGGGGATCGCCGCCAAACGTCCGAGGGACAGCTTATTGGGCAGTCCACTCCACCATTCGAGGCCTTTTCCTTTAAGGGGATTCATCGAGTGTCCAGTCGCCAGTGCAGTTTGACAAACAGGTCGAGCGTACACTATTTAGGCTGGGCAATCCATCCTTGTCAACGGCTGAGGATATGGTCAAGAGTTTATATCAAGAAAAATACGATCACCTAGTCATTGGCTCCGGAATTGCTGGGCTTACTTTGGCGTTGAAGTTGGCCAAGCAGGCGCGCGTGCTAGTGGTTGCCAAAGGTGAATTGGCAGAAACGGCAACGAGCTGGGCTCAAGGTGGGATTGCTTCCGTCCTCGGTGATAACGACACGTTTGTCAAACACGCAGAGGACACCAAGTCTGCTGGTGCGGGGCTTTGCCGTGAAGAGATCGTCGATCTGGTCGTGCGTGCCGGTCCGCGCTTGATTCAGGAGTTGATCGATCTGGGGGTTAACTTTACCCGCGAGACCGGCATCGAACAGCAGTCGACCCCGTATCACTTGACGCGTGAAGGGGGGCACTCCGAGCGGCGCGTGATTCACTCCAAGGATGTCACGGGGCAAGAAGTGCAAAGAGCGCTAGTTCAAGCCGTGCGGCAGGAGCCTAATATCACGATTCGTGAGCAGGTTTTCGGCATGGACCTTATCACCTCGGATAAGTATGCCCCTGACTTTCGGGCCAATCGCTGCTTGGGCGCGTATCTTTTCGACCGTCGTACTCATGAAATTCTGGCCGTCCGGGCTGGCCAGACTTACCTATGCACGGGCGGGCATGGCCGCGTTTACCTCTATACATCCAATCCCGACGTGGCTACGGGTGATGGACTGGCGATGGGCTGGCGGGCGGGATGCCGCGTGGCAAATCTGGAGTTCATGCAGTTTCACCCCACCTGTTTGTACCATCCGGCGGCAAAGACCTTCTTGATATCTGAGTCGGTGCGTGGTGAGGGTGGCGAGCTGAAAAATATTCGTGGCGAGCCATTTATGCTACAGCATCACCCGCTGGGGTCGCTGGCACCGCGAGACATTGTGGCTCGTGCAATCGACCAGGAGCTAAAATCCACGGGCGAAGCGTTTGTCTATGTAGACATCCGTCATCTTGGCGCAGAGCGCATTCGCCAGCTTTTCCCCAATATTTATGAGACCTGTTTGCAGTATGGCATCGATATAACCCAGCAGATGATTCCTGTGGTGCCCGCGGCGCATTATTCGTGCGGTGGGCTGGTCGTTGATGAATACGGCCGTACCAATGTCGAGGGATTGTTTGCCATCGGCGAGGTCGCTTGTACGGGGTTGCATGGCGCCAACCGCCTGGCCTCAAATAGTTTGCTGGAGGCTTTGGTGTTTGCGGATCGGGCGGCCGACTTCGCGTTGTCCGTGCCGGCGCAAGAAGACGTCACTTTGGCCATTCCTCCTTGGAACAAGGGCAACGCCGTCGCGCCAGACGAATTGGGCGTCCTGTCGCATATCTGGGACGAGATTCGCCGCCTCATGTGGCATTATGTCGGAATTGTTCGCACGGACAAGCGATTGAGTCGTGCGTATGACCGGATCGTGGCCCTTCAGCACGAGCTGGATCAGTATTACTGGAATTATGAAGTTACAGAAAATTTGATCGAAGTCCGGAATCTGGCCTTGGTGGCAAACCTGACGATACGCTGTGCCATGGCGCGTAAAGAGTCGCGAGGCATCCATTTCAATCTGGACTATCCATTTACGGATGATGCGTTCAGTCGTAAAGACAGTGTCATTCGCTAGCGGCAAGTAGTCTTCTTGCTTCGGCTAAAATTTCAGTCTCTCCCCATTGCTGCAAAAAGTCGGTGGTCGCAGCTGATACCTCGGGCAATGCTTCCAGCCCTTGTTGCGCCGATGCCCCTAGTTTCGCCAGGCATTGCTCGATAGTCGACGTTGGTAGCTGGCGAAGTTCTTGGCACTTTTTCAATGCTTGCAACCAAGAGGCTTGCTTCTGTGTAGGAAGTCCATAAACATTTTGGAAACGGCGTGTGAGGGGCCAAAGTGCCGCTTCGTCTACGGCATCGCATGCATAAAGCAACAACGCCGCTTGGTAAAAGTTGTCAAACGTCTTGATGAGCTGGTTCAGCGGCGGCTGCCCTGCAAAAGAATAGCCAGGAGCGCGACGAATCAGGACGGCGGCAACTTTTGCGGTAAGTGGCTCACTCACAAAGCGCTCTAAGTCTTGAGCCAGGAGCCCGTCAACGCCGGCTTGGGTCAAATAGGTCGCATAGCCTGCTGGTGTTAGCCGCCCTGTCAGGAGGGCGCTTATGCCGAAATAGATATAAGAATCGGATTCTGCATTGTCGCCGATGAAAATCACCCGGGATTCGGGCGGTAGTGTGCGGACAATCTGCAGGATCGCCGCTGATTTATAGGCCACGTGGTGTTTAAGCAGGTCCATGCGTCCGCGTCGCAGATTATAAACCTGGTTTTTGAAGGTGTCGGAATTCCAGTCAAGCCCATCGAGGCGCAACTTTGCTTGCAAGGTGCCGCGCAGCTGCGGCGGTGATGACGAAACAAAGTGCAATCCCCGCGGGTATTCGTGCTGGCTTTCGGCATCCGGTGGCGAGCGGCCCCAGCGCAGTGCCAGCAGAAATTCACTGGCCCCCGCGACCGTTATTTTTTCTGAGGGCGCTTCAAAGGGAATGCGAATCAATTGCCGAAGGTTTTCGAATTTGGTTTCGAGGTAGGTCTTGTCGATGTCGCAGATGACGTGCAGCCGCCCCTCAGCCCGGGCGTACTCTTTGTGAATGTGGCGGCTGATAACCCTTTGCAGATCATAGGGGGACTGCCGCCGACTCAAGCGCTGAAACAGGCGCTTCATAAGCGAAATGGACTCCCGTTGCGGCAGCGTTCGACAACAATACGCGACCGAGTCAATGCAGGGTGTTCAGTAAACTGATGGTCATTCCTGCGGCAAAATTCGTCTGCGCTAACATTCCTGTGGTTGCCTGTACAAGGATATTGTTTTCCGCCAATTTTGCAACCTCAGTGGCATAATCCGCATCGGCAATCTTCGATTTCGCGGCGGCGATGTTCTCGGAATATACATCGATATAACTCAAGGCGCGGTTCATTCGCTCCTGCATGGCACCGAAGGTGGCTCGCTGCGTTGAAAGCTTGGCGATTGCTTCGTCAAAGCTAGTAGAAAAACTATCATCGTCGGGCATGAGAAGATCTTCAATATCTTCAATGGCTAATCCTTCACCATCAGCCGCTGCATCGAGTAGGTCTGCCGCCGATTTCAAGCCAAGCCCATCGGTTGTGGCGCTGACTTCAGCTAGTCCTTCAAAGCGGATCGTGTTCAAATCGTCGTCCGAGGCGCCGGACTCGTCTTGAAACGGCGATCCCAGGCGAAAAATGATAGACTGTGGAGCCTTGGGACTTTCGCCATTGAGGAGAGGCATGCCATTAAATTCAGTGGTCTGCGCGATTCGGTCCACCTCGCTATGCAGGGCTTGATACTCCAAAAATAGGAAACTTCGCTCTTTGTCCGAAATGGTCGAGCTGGCACCCGACAGGGTGATCTCGCGCATGCGCATGACCATGTTGTTAATTTCCGACATGGCACCTTCGGCAGTCTGCAGCAGCGAAACACCATCATTCAGGTTGCGCTTCGCGGAAGACATGCTGCGGATCTTGTTTTCTAGCCCCTCTGCCAATGCGCGTTCTGCGGGGCGGGGATCGCGTTGGGTAAACACGGAGCCCGAAGACAACTTTTCGAGTGAGTCTTCCCGCTCGGCATTGAAGCGTTCAAGCTTATGTGTCAATTTTTGGTTTGTAACCTTGAAGCTCATGATGTCCTCGCGATCTTGCCGTCGTGAGTTGGAGAAATGGGTTCATGGTCCGCAGCGACCGATGGTTCCTGATCCCTCACGGCAGCATTGGCGCTCTTTCGTCGCGGGTTGAGTAACGTCAATACGGCGCCACTTTTGCTGTGATCGCGGGCCGCCCGAATGGTTTGCAGGACGTCGGTGCGCACACGATGCCACTCTGTTTGTGATCGGTTCATGCTATCCATAGCTTGGCGTGCCGTTGTCAGGGACTCGGCCGCAACATGGCGAGCGTGTGCGATTTCTGACTGCTCTTGACTCGAGTCGGCGATCACCTGATCCAGCATAAGGTTCAAGTGGTTTAGTTCAGCTGCCAGCAGCGCCCCCGTTTGGCCGTTGTCTTCCGCCAGTCGTTTAACTTGACTCAGTCGGGTTTCCAACTTGACGACATGTTGGCTCGCCGATTGAATTCGCTTGCCCAGTTGAGATTGAACTTCGACAACTGCTGTCGCTTGCTGGTTGCTGCCGCGCACCTTTTCTCCAAGTTGATCCAAGGTCGTGCGAAATTGTCGTACCCGACTATCTGCCGAGGCTACGAGAGACATGCCGTCGGCAATGCGCAGGGCCGCCGCTTCGGCTTCTGTTTGAATCGCGTCGAGTAGTTCAGTCATTGATTTAGTGGCTGTGGTCGAGCGAGCGGCCAGTTTTCGAACTTCTTCCGCGACGACCGCAAATCCCTGGCCATGTTCGCCTGCACGAGCAGCCTCGATGGAGGCGTTGAGAGCCAAGAGGTTTGTTTGCTCAGCAATGTCATCGATGACATCGATGATATTGACAATGGCTTCAGCTCGACCGGATAGACCGTTCACCAATTCGGCGGCGTGAGTCACGACCTGCGAGCATTCGCCGATGGCCGTGGTGACGTTGGTGATGGACTCGTTCATGCTGGCCGGATTGGCTTCCTTCAAAGTCTCTTGGAGTTTACGCATTTGTTGGGCCAGTTGCTCTTGTTGAGTCGTGGCGTCGCGCTGGTCGGTTGCAGTTTGCCGGGCGGAAATTCCGGCGGCCGTTAGGAGTTCAAGAGCTTCGAGCTGCTGCTCTCGTAGCATGCGCAGCCAGGAGGTTAGTTCGCTCCATGCGACTCGACTGCGTTCCTTTTGTGGCTTTGTGCCGCTGTCGCTATGCATGAC
>CAZLMG010000024.1:0-59798 GCA_964560765.1 uncultured Oligoflexales bacterium | reverse complement strand
CACGACGCCCGCCGGTTGCACGATTTTGCCCCGTGTATCACGCGTATGACAAGTGATGCTATGCGGAATCATTGGAGAATTGAGAGTGGGCCCAGCAGGACTTGAACCTGCGACCCGCCGGTTATGAGCCGGCCGCTCTAACCACTGAGCTATGGGCCCGTGCATGAATGCGATCTTTGGGATGTAACAAATGAGGCTGCTGCCGTCCAGAGAAATGGCGATTCTCATTGGGGAAATGCTGAATTCACGCGCCAGAAACGGCCCTTATATCGAACACTCCCCCCAAAAAGGTCGAACACCTGTTCGATCGACACTTGGCGGTATCGGCGTGCTCTGGTAGAGATCGCGGGCACATAACGGATGACTGGGGGATGGATCGCATGAACTGGGTCACTAGATACTTCTGCATTGCCTTGCTCGTTACCCTAAACTTACTTCCGACCGACGCGATCGCTGGCATCCACGTGGGCAATGGCGGCGATGCGGTCGTCTGCTACACCAACGAGCAACAAACGGAGCTGAAATCAGTCGTCATGCTGGACTACTTCGAGGCCAGCCACATCCTGAAGAACATGGCCCCCGATTTTGGAAACCCACCGGTCATCGGCGACAGCTACCACGAATATTTAGAGGTGGTCTTGTCGCGCATGCGTCGCCACAATGAGCAACTCGCGGGCATGCTTGCCAGTTACCTCCATGAGTACTCGCAACGGACTGAGTTCTTGGACGAGATTGAATTGGTTGACGTTCCCGACTCTGGGCACATCGCTCTGCCGTACAACTGTAAAATCAAACAGATTGCCATACAGCGACTGCCGCGCTTTATCGAAGAGCCGCGGTTTGTTGTTGACGAATCCCTGTTCCATCAACTCGACCTTATGAACCGGGCCATGTTGGCGATCCACGAAGCCGTATATGCTTGGGCAATCGAACTCGGCCAGGTTAACTCGCTCAACACGCGCTATATCACCGCCTACCTGTCATCGCGACGACCAGAAACGGACAGCACCGAGACTTTTATGGAAACGTTTTTGCGCGCAGGATTTAAGAGCGTTACCTGGTACGACGAGCAGAATGACTCGTTGTGGAGCCTCTTTGAAAAAGGTAATGAGCTGCCCTGGGACTGTCAAAAGCTGGCGGGGAAGTTCCGCGCTCCTTCAGCGCGAGAATTTTTGCGCATCGCGCCAACAGTACTCGCATCGCCGCTTGGTAACTTTCTGTTCGCGAATGCACAAGGTCATCCAGTCGAAGTATTCACCAGCGAATACGCGCCCGAGCACAGTACCGAATGCCCGGGTGCTGGTCGCAACCAGTTAAAAGTGTTGAGCGTCAGTGACGATTCTAGCCTTACGACCGAGATCGTGCTGCGCTGCGCCGACAAACCCGGTCCTTATGTCCTATGCGTCGAGCGCTGACGCCATGCGCACGCCCAGCAGTCAGGACATTCTGCGTGAGACTCTTGCGAATTTGACGGGAAGGAATCCTCACTACTCGTTGCGAGCATTTGCCCGCGATCTTGCCGTATCGCCATCATTTCTGAGTGAAGTGATCAATGGCCGGCATCGCATTTCTCGCAAGCGCGGCCTAGAGCTCGCAGAGCGTCTTCCCGCAGCGGCCTCTACAAAACAAAATTTTCGCAGTGTTGTCGAACTAGAAAATGCCAAGACCACTTGCGAAAGAAAAAAGTGGCAGGATGCGCTGCGCGGCCATGCGCAACCATCAGCTCTTGATCTTGAAAAGTTCAAAGTCATCAGCAACCTGGACTTCCTTTGCCTCGCCGAATTGCCAAAATTGCGTGGCTTTCAAAATTGCCTGCAGTGGATGGCCGATCGACTCGGCATGAGTGCGCACACCGTGCGTGACGGTGTACAGCGTCTGATTCGAATTGGACTCATGACCCAGCAAAAGGGTGGTGCCGTAAGCGTTAGCAATGAGACGCTCACCTGCGAGTCAAGCATCCCCAATACGTTCATCCGGTCGCTGCATCGGCAGAGCCTACATCGTGCCGAACGCGCACTCTCGCAGCAACCCATTGGCGAGCGACGATTTGATACGCTGGTCCTGGCCGTCGACCGGCGGCGGCTGCCCGAAGCTTTTGCTCGTCTGCAGACGTTTTGTCATGAGTTTGATCGAGAGTTTGCGGCCAATCCAGGTGACGAAATCTACGTTTTGAACGTGGGGCTCTACCGGGCCAGCACGGTGCCGGCCATGAACAGCGACCCGATCGATCCCCAGAATTAGCAACCATCGCTGCCATATTTATCAAGTAATATCAACCATATAAAGCCACCCCAACTTTCATCTCAAGCCGCTCTCAGCCAGAGCCGATCGCATCTTTTGTCATCAAGGACGACTACTTCACCTGCAGGACGCAATCTGGCGGAGTGACCGTGAGTATTCGTCCTGTGGCTATCAAAGAGTTTACTGTCCGCGAAGCCAATGACTTCCAGTCCATCGACCGCGGCAACCCACTGCTCAACGGCCAAGTGAAGCTGCTCCGTCCGATGCTTGAGCGATTCCCCGCACTTCCAAGTCCGATTCACCAAGCACCCGGTCTCGAACAAAATATGGGTCGCGACCCTACGCTCTTTCACCATATCGGCCCAGGAATGGATGAGTATTTTCGTCGGGTCTGGCGCAATGCTGTGGAAGTCGATATCCAGAAACGATTGAATGCGCGCGAACAACTAGAACTGTATGATGGCAATAAGTTTGCCCGCATAAAAGTTATTGAGCATGCTGAGGCTCTGCAAAGTTTTGTCTTTAACACCATCTTTGCCAAGCACTGGAGACAAATCCAACTGCTGAAGAACGCGCGCATTGAAGCCAAGGATGTCGCCGATTACTTTACCGAGCAAGGTCACAATATCGCCGACCAGCGGCGGCTCGACATGGCCAAGATCAGCCGTGCCGCGTTGGAAGAACAAGTCACGGGCATGAAAGAGAACTCGCGCATCCGCCGCGAAGCCCACAATAATAGTTTGTCTCAGTATCGCCTGCAAAATGCCGAGGAGAGCAGCTTCTCCGAGGAGAAATTACGCGTCTTCCGCGAACAATCCTTCAATCACGCGACGGTTGCACGAGAGTTACATCGGATTCTCGCAGCTCAGACATGGGCTGCAGCTCTTATCGTCAAGGCACACAATCAGCATGCACAAAATGTCGCAAGTGGAGATGCCAAAGCTACCACTGCGCTGCAGCCCATCACACTAGGAGTATCGACAAAAGTCTAGGTAACACTACGTGTCTAAGTGAGGTCGATCAATCGTCCGCACGCGATAGAAGCTGCTCGCCTCGACGCAACCGCAACATGGGATCTACAGCGCGATTGTTGCGGTCGCGCACTTCAAAGTGCAGATGATTACCGGTGGCATTTCCGGATCGACCTATCGTTGCGATTTGCTCACCCGCCTTCACCACTGCGCCGCGCCGGGTCTTGATTTCATGACAATGCGCATACAGAGTGGAAAACTCGCCGTTCGCATGCGTGACAATCACGGTCCTACCATAGCCGCTGCGCCAGCCTGTGTAAGTAACCTTACCATCTGCGGCCGCATAGATGGGGCTCCCGCGATTGGCACGAATGTCGATGCCTTCGTGCGGCCGTCCTCCCCGCTTGCCAAATAGCGAAGAGAGACTTCCCTTCGCAGGCCAACGCAACGAACCCGATAAGGCCTGGCGATTCGCGCCACCAAAGAGCAGTCCGCGACGCTCAGAGTCACCTGCATTGATGGCACCGGGATTGGAATACCGTGGGCCGGGCCTCACGATGAGGTATTCGCCGACGCTCAAAGCATCAGGATCGGCAAGCCGATTGTCTTTGGCGATCTGCTGCCAATCGGCATCAAATCGATCGGCGATAGCACCCAGCGTATCTCCAGACTTAACCCTGACCTTGTAATAGACGTAGTTTTTCCCGGCTGTGGTGCAACCGGAGAAAAAGAGGAAGGCAGCAAGTAGCAGGATCGCTCGGCCCATCCTTGGCAAGCTCCATGCACAAAAAACTCAACGATTCCCTAGACAGTCAGTCCGCGAGAGCGGGGACAACTTCGCGCAACCTATTGGTTGCCTCGGCATCATAAAGGTCAGGTTTAAGCATCGTCAGCGTCACCATGCGATCGGTAATCGCGACGCAATCAGACCCCTCGATGGGTTGATGTCCGAGCGCGCCCTTTCCCATCCAGTAGTAAGGACGTCCGCGCGGATCAAGACGCTGGGCGACAAATCCATGATAAATACGGCGACCAAGTGAGCTCACGGCAAATCCGCGCAATTGCTCATAGGGAACGTTAGGGACATTGACGTTGAGGACACCTTGACTTGCGGCATAGCGGATATTCTCGTCCTGCACCAGTTGCCGCACAACCTTTGCGGCGCTGGCGTATTGCAGTGGCTCTTCGCCCTCAACAGAGATGGCCATCGAAGGAACTCCGATCAAGCTACCCTCTACTGCGGCACCAACCGTGCCGGAATAAATAGTATCAGTCCCTAAATTTCCGCCCCGGTTAATGCCGCTCAAAACCCAAGTTGGAGGTCTATCGACGAGTTCGCGCACGGCGAGCATCATGCAGTCGGCGGGAGTGCCCTGAACGGCGTAGATATCTTCACCGAGCTTCTCAACCAGGATGGGCATGGAAATGCTAATGGCATTACTAGACGCGGAGCGCTCCAAGTGCGGGGCGACGATCATCACGCGGCCGATCGGTCGCAACGCCTCCGCCATGATATTGATTCCCGGCGCGTGTACACCGTCATCGTTACATAAGAGAAAAAATGGCCTGTCTGTCATTGTCCGCCGTCTCCCCGCCGTCAGTTTTTAGCCGCCCCTCTATATACTAAAGCGGGTTGAAAACAAACGGATAAGTCACGGTTACTGACGATCCACCGCGGGGCTGCGGAAACTTCCAACGACGAATCTTACCAACGACACAACCTTGCATGATCTGATCGCCAATCTCCGATGACTTGATGCTGGCATCGGCCACCATCCCGTTCAGACCGATCACAAACTGCGCCATGATCTTCCCGGCCGAATTCGGCGATCGAGCCAATAGTTGCTCGTAACAATGCCGAATTTGGTTCAGGTTGGCGCGAATGACATCGGCGACTTCCTGTTGGGTCAAGCCACCAGCAACCACCGGATCTTGCGGAGGAACGTAAACATTTGCTCGGCCCCGTCCACCTTGACCATCGCCGCGGCCCAAGCCAGCACCACCGAGACCACCTTGACCACCGAGGCCCGAGAGATATCCTCCCGTTCCACTACCAAAGTTGTTAACGGCACCGTCGGTTCCACTCAAACCGAGTGATTTCTTGTTGCCGCTGCCGCTGATGCCATAGGTTTTGCTGGCCGAACCCATGCCGCCACCTGCGCCGCCTGCCGAAGACTGAAAGTCCGTCGCAATCGCGCCGGGTCCAACCTTTTGTAGAACTTTACCCGAAGCAAACCCCAACTTATCCAGGTTCATGCCCGAGGCTTTGTTATTATTCACATCCTCAACACCCTTTACGCTGGCTTTTTGATTACCTTTTCGTGCGCCACCAGCAGCTGTGTTACCACCGCCCTTCTCACCGCCTGCTGGACCAATCGGACCACCGGTCTTTGGACCGGCAGCTACGAAATCCGGCTTCTTACTCGCCGATGGCATGCCCTGGCCTGCTTTGCCAAGGTTATCCAAGGGGTCTTGCTTGGGCTGTGGCGGCTTCGGCTGCGCTGGTGCTTCTGGCGTTAACGACTTTGTCTGCGCCACCTGCGGATTCGGCTTCGGCGACGGCACCGGCTTCGGCTTTTCAATCTCCTGCTTAACAGGTTTCACCGGCTGCGGCTTCGGCGGTTCAGGTTTTGGCGGCGGTGGCTTCACCGGCTCTTGCTTCACATCTGCGATCTCAATCTTAGGCTTCTCAACCACCGGCTTAGGCTGTGGCTTTTCTTTTTCAGGGATATTGACGATGGCAATTTCATCTTCACTCAATTCCCGCTCCTCTGGAGCCGGGGTGCTGAACCATACCAACGGCACCAAAGCCAAATACAAGATTGCGGCCACAGTTCCCAGGGCCAGGACAAACGGATCCTTCGGGCCGCCTCGCGGCAAGTTCAACTCGGGCGGACGAACGAACAACAAGAAGTAACGAATTGGACCGTACTTGATATGCGCAATGTCCCGCTGTCCAAGGCGGTGCGTGCCTGAGGTTACATTTTCCTCGACCGATCCACCTTTGCGAAACCGCCCTTCCATGCCCTTGAGCAGATTGATCTTGAAACCGTCCTGGCGAATCTCCGCGAAGACATGCCGAGGAATATCCTCTTCGCCGGCTGCGATGAAGTGCGCCTTACTTGTATCACCTATGGTGACTGTCTCGAAGCCTTTGAACGTCGGGTGAAACAAGTCCACGTCTAGAACCGTATCACCCCAATAGGCAACACACTCAAGTACGTCGCCGCTTGGCTTGGCTTTACGCGGCGAAAAAAGAATGTCTTTGCGCTCAATGCGGCGCTCGCTGTCTGATGGAATCGTCCCTCGTTGGGTCTCCTGGGGCGATGGCGCGGTCCGAGGCGCGCCCACCGAATCAGCTACCGCAGTAGCGATGTCTTCAGGGGGAGGGGGAGGCATACCGGCAGCGATGGGTAGCACATCAACCGCTTCACGCAGGGAGATTTGCGCGTCAGCGACTTCAATCACGTCACCAAATCGAATAGCGGTCTCGACATCCACGCGTTGTCCATTGACGCGGACGCCCGCCGCAGAACCAAGGTCAATGATGCTCCAACCGCCCGCGTCCTGCTCTTCCAGCATGGCATGAATGGGCTCAACATCTGGAGCGCGCACAACCACATGATTTGACAGCAAAGTACCGATAAGCATTCGATTGCGATCGATCGCCACAATCTGCTCGGGCTGCCCTGGAAGATTTACTTTTAATTCCCACGCCATGAGTCTTACCCCGCTGCGTCCATTGTCCAATACCACTCAACTCCGACGCATCACTTCCTCTATGATCCCTTGCCATCTGACTTCTGAGCACCCTGTGACCTTTGTTCGGCTGCTCGCGATGCCTTGTCGCGGTCAATTTTGCCAATCAAACGAAACGCCAGCTCATCCAGCTTCGGTTGATCGCCCTTTGAGCGCGTCGCGCGATCTAGCATCTCCTTGGCCTTGTCAAAATTCAGATTCGACTGCCATTCGTTGATTGCACAATTGATAAGCAAGAGCTTGTTGCTCGGTTGTGCGCCCAACACGCGATTGCAAAGAGCCGTGGCCCTAGGAGCGCTACCACTGAGGCGCTCTGCAACCGCAAGTCCCCCTGCGGCAAACCAATCCGACTGTCGCCCACCCAGGGCTTGTTGTGCTGACTTGTAGTCACCGAACTTCAGAGCATAAAAACCGAGATTCAACTGTGCGGCTTCGTAATCTCGGTCGACCTTTAATGCTGCGTCCCAGCTGGCGACAGCCTCTGGAATACGACCATCATCTGCGGCGATAATCCCCTCCAGGGTGAGTGCCGCCGCGCGAATCTTTCGATTCTGCGACTTCAACAACTCCGGCAAAAAGTGCTCCGCCATACTATACTTTTTGTTCTGAACTGACGCTAAAGCGATCTCAAGTCTTGCCAGCTCAGGAACCTCTGCGTCTGACTTACGGCGCAGCTCAATCTCCATCAAATCCTTGGCCGCTTCGAGGACAGAGCTGAGAGGGCGCCGACCCAAACGTCGAGCTCCCATCAAAGCAATGTATGTATTGCGATCCGCATCCTTGGCCTTAGCCGCCGCTTCAACCCGCGTGAGAGCCCCATCAATCTTCGCGCGGCTGACCGTCTTCGAAGTCAGTGCGCTGTTACTCAAGCTATTCGTGATCGTGCCAAAGCCCCCGGAAATATCCACACCTTGCGTCTTGGGGGGCTCCGATGCCTTTTCCGAAACAGGCTCCCGGCCTCCACCGCCCCCGGCTTCGCTTTTTTTCTCTGTCGTGCTGCAGCTCAGACTCAAACCGACCAGCATGAGCGCAAACAGGAAATATTTTCGTCGAGATCTCATCACTCACCCACTTCCCGCGCCACAATCGCCGCCACTTCCGAGCCAACGAAGTCAGGCTCTGGTATGACTTCCTCGAACGACATGCCCTTGCCCTCTAGTCGCAAAACACCATTCAGTGCCGGCTGCGCGAATTCGCTATAGACTCGAAACTTCGCCGCAGAGTCATAGGAAAAACGATACCAATTCAGAGTCTCTTTTCGCAGCTCCTTGATTTGAGGCTCAAGTTTCGCCAGAACATCCTTCTTTTCGGCCCCCTGAATACCCGGTGGATCGGCCAGCATATTGGCAAACTCCTCGTACGCCGTTCCCAGTCTGAATAACGCAGCAACGCCCCAATACGAGTCCTTTGTCGCAATGACTCGGTCATACCCGGCTTTCAGCTGCGCTAATGCCGTTGCCTTCTGATCGATAGATGCCACCAGTCGATCAACTGTGCCGCCAACCAGCTTCACCTTTTGATAGTTCGAAATGTTCCCGTCAACTTGGCGGAAAACAAGTTCGCCAACGTAGCGCAAAGCTTCGCCAGAAACAGCGCCAGCATTCTTCTGGTAAACGCCAAGAATCTCACCACCCGCCTGCTGCGCGCCCGCACCGCGGCCTCCTGCCGCTCGGTAAATCTTGTACAACGCGACGATCTGCTCGTTAGGCGACAGTCGATATCGGTTCAGATACTGCGTGCGAATGAGCTGGGCCATACGCTCAAATTGCTTGCTTCGCTCCGCATTGACAATCAGTCTTTCAACAAAACCACGTGCGCCATCCGGATACTTCTGCGAGAAGTCTGCGCATACGGAACCAGCCTTTGCCGATTCAATCGCCAAAAGTAACTCACAGGTTTTGCTGGCAGCACCAGGCGTATCTTTCGACTTAGGATATCGGGACGCAAACTGGGCGTAGTAACCAGCGGAAGTCTCGAAGTCGAAGCGCTTCTCATAAAGTCGCGCCACTTCCAGATACGCACCTTCGGTCTCTCCAAAATTCGGAAATCGCTTGATTAAGACCAAATAGGCGTTGATGGCGGCCGCTACTTCACCCGCTGCTAAGTAGTTAACCGCAGCGTTGAACCACAATTTCTCGACTTCTGCGCCTTTTGGATCCTTCTTCGCTTGCGCTTCATACATCTGCGCCCGCTTGAGTGAGTCCTTTTCCTTCTCGATATTCTTCAGTTCGGCTCCGCGTCTTAGTCCTTCTAACTTCTTGCCCAACTCACCCTTCTGATATTCCGGGATTTTCAACAAGCGATCCGCGATTGCTAACAGTTTCTGCTCATCATCGGCGTATAGAGGGATCAGCTGCTCAACCGAGGCAGGTCCCTCCTTCTCTTTCGGATACTTGATCGCAACAGCAAGCAGCAAGTCGCGCGCCTTATCCTTGCTATTGGTGTGGTAAAAGATCTTGGTGATGTCGAGATCGCATGTCTTGATGATCTTTTCGTCCTTGGGGTAGTACTTCTTGAACAGCGCACAGGACTTCACATAGTTGGCCGCTTTCGCTGAAAGCTTCTGAGGTGGCTTTTTGAAGTCTGGCTTCTGCTTCACCAAGGCCTTAAACTCTGGCTGAAAGTCCTTCGCGTATGACTCAATCATGTATAGAGCGGATTGCTTATGGATATTCTCGGGCTTGTTCGTTTTCGTCTCGAAGATCAGAGCCTTGTCTGGACCCAGAGAAACGATATCAAGATAGTAAGTTCCCGCCTGCCGATAGTTCTTCAAAAAGTACTCGATATCGCCCAAGTTAAACTTAACCTCAGCCACTTCCTTCGACTGCGAGTAACTCTGCAAGAAGAGCAAATAGCCATTCTTGGCTTCGACATGCAGAGGCTCGGATTCACCATCGATCGCCCGCTTATGCGTAATCTTTGCAAAGTACAGCATCTGATCCTTGATCATCTGCTGCGTCTCAGCCACCAGCTTCTTGTCTGCTGCGTTTCGCGCCGCCCATTGGCTACTTGGCCCAAACATCGGAGCAAATTGGCGGAGTTCTGCCCAAGTCTCCTTCATGCGCCCTAACTCATAGTTCAAAGAGATGATCTCTTTCTGGGTGCCGGGAGTATCAGGACCATAAGGTTCAATCTTCTGAAATCGCTTCAATGTGGCAATAGCGGCAGCGTACTGACCTTGGTCAGCAAAGGTTTGCGATAGAAGAGTCAGCAGCGGCCCGATGTGCTTCTGTCCGCCGTTAGCTCTGAAGTAGGCAATCGCGGGGTCCACCTGCCGCAATTCAGCAAAGGCGAAAACCATATCCCGAAGAGCCTCATCTCGCAGCTGGGTGGCACCCTTTTCGTTTGGCTTCGCGCGGGCAATTTTGACCAGACTCTTCCAATAATTAAGAGCCTCGTTATAGCGACCCAAGTTGTAACTGCACCAGCCCAACTTAAACACCGACCAAAGATAGCGACTCGAGCGAGTGTACTTTGCAGCCTTGGTATAATTATTCGTCGCGTTACTGAAGTCGTTATTATCAAAGAAATAGTCACCCAATGACGCGTAGGCGTCACCAGCGATGGGAGAGTTTGGATACTTCTGGATAAGTTGCGTGTAGATCCGAGCCGCTTCCTTCTCATTGCCTAAATACTGCATCGCCATAGCTTGCGCGAATATCACCTTATCGGCGTTCTCGCTGCGCGGATACTCAGCCAAGATCTCTTTCGAGTTCTTGATGACCTTTTGCCACTGAGTCTTGGATTGATTGGTATTCAGGCGGGGCTCCGGTCCCCGGCGCCCATTCACATCCCATTCGGTCCACTTATCATCGTAACTGCGCTCCTCTTCATTGCGCAGGTAGACAGCTTGTTCCAAATTAAGGTTGATAACTTTCTCCAGCAGATTCAATCGGCCAGCAGATTTTCGGTCCATCTTATTAGCTTGCCGTTCAAGGTACTTGACCGTCGTATCAATGCCCTTGATGATCTTCTGCTCGACCTGGATGGCGAAAACGGCAGAGCGATTCAACTGCTGCGGCTGCGCCTTCTGCGATCCTCGCTTCGGACGCTTCACCTCTTGTACATCAATATCGGCACGCTTACGTGTCTGTGCCATCGCTCCCGACGGCAACAACAAGGCCCCGAGCAGCACAGCCGTAAATGCGCGCGATCTACCGAACACCATCAAGTCCCCGCCGACGATTTGAGACAAACCAATCACTTGCTATCCTTACCAGCGCTGCATTTGCTTTCGATATTGTACTTGTAATAGCCCAGCTCATCTTCCCAGTATTCACTGGGCTGAAACGGCCAATACTCCAAGTCGTCAGCCAGGTTGAGTGGTTGCAGGCCACCAATGAACTCAATCGTTTTTTTGTTAGCGGTACCCACGTTTAACTGACTCCGAAGCTGATCAACCTTGCCCAACAGCATCTCTGCTTGAATCAAACCAGATTGGTCGCTCAAATCCTTGAGAGTCTCGTAGTGGGTACGGGCTTCATCAAACAGTCGCCGCCCCGCATCCGATGCCGCAACCGATTTCTTTGAAGACAGGAAGTTCTGCAGCTCATCAAGAAGTCCCGATGACTTCCAAGCTCCCGCATAACGCGAGAGCTCATTGGCTTCCGCCGTTGAAAAGCGAATCGTGTCCGAAGCCTCTTTATAGGCGTCACTTCTAGAAACTTCGTCAAGAATGGGAAACGCCGCTTGGTAACTTCGCAGAGTACCGACACGATAATCATAGACTAAGCGAAAAAACTCTTTCGGCTTGCCACGATTCTGCTCCATCATCGCCTGCACGTCTTTGAAGACGGCTTGGTAACGCTCCTTGAACCCCTTCAAGGACGACTTCACCTGCTCAAAACGACAAAGGCGCAGATGCGTGATGGACTGCAGAATGTAGCTCTCCGGATAGAATCGATTCTCGAAAAATGGAGAGTGAATGGTATGGATCACACCAAGGGCGTTGTTATGATCTTGCATCATAAAGAATGCCCAAGACGCCTCCCAAAGCGCCGTCAACCACTTATCCGAGTCACGCGGTATCTCACGGTAATACTGCAAAGACATTGGAAACTTGCGCGTCTCGTAGTGAATGCGCGCCAGGTTCAGGTTAGCCATTTCCCACATGCCTTGAGTTTTTCCGCGAGGCGAGACTCCAGCACGAACGCGCTCAAACAGACTCACCGCTCGACTGTGCTGGCCCGAGAGATTGGCGATGACACCCAAATGGAATTGGGCCCCAACGTAATACGGACTCCCTGCGGGAACTCGCTGAAAAAAGTCCTCTGCTTTCTCATACGACTTACGAGAAAACTGCTCAGATCCCAGGTAGTAGAAATAGAATCCACGTGCCGCCTGCGGGATCGCCGCGGGATCCACCTTAGTCTTGAATAGCTGCACAATGTGCGACTGCCCAAGATTCAAGGTGCGGTTGATGTTACCCAATGCTTCGAGAGCTTTACGAAAATACGGGTTACCATCATTATAGCCGCGCCGCACAATGACGGAGTAGTACTTGGAGGCCGAATAGAACAGACCGAGTTGCTGCAGACTCTGCGCCAGAAACCACTCGGAAGCGCGCTTTTCTTCGCGTGTTTTGGAATAGGAATAGGATTGAAAGTACAAGCCTGCTGCGACTGAATAACGTCGTGCCTGGTAGTTTTGCGTTGCTGCCGCGTAGTTGGCGTGAGCTAAAGGTGCCGACAGCAACGAGCCAACGATCACCGCAGCCGTGATCATCCGCCCCGTATTCGCAAATTTTCTTAGGCCCATTTCCACTGCCGTTCACTCACTAGAAAAACTTTGACGCACCAAATTGAAGCGTCAAATTGTGATGGATACTCGAACCGGTCTCGGTAGTCTCTGGATCGCAAGACGTATCCGCGACTGAATAGAACATGCTGTGATTTCGCAGATCCCACTTTAAGGCCAAGTCTTTCTCGATAAAATAGCGCTGCCCCAGCCCCACAGCTATCGTTGGGTATGTCGCCACCCGATTCGTCGGAACCGGTAACTCCTGTTGGGTTGTTGGATCTTTATCAGCAACACAGAAGTCAGAATACTGCCAATCAATGCCTGTAATCCCACCACCTGCAGAGATATAAGTATCGAAATAGATCAACTTGCCGCTTGGCAACTGCCATTTGCCATACATCGGCGTGTACTGGAGGCTGCCCTCTGCAGAAAAAAGGGTGCGAAATATCTGCGTGTAGATTTGAAATTCATCAAACAAGGTACGCTTTTCTTCTCGGTCCACTGAAAAGCCGCCGGAGCCAGCAAATTCAAAAGCAAGCGCTTCGGAGAAGTGGTAGCCCATGATGGCTGTAAAAAGAAAGGAGTACACAAACGTATCATTCATGATCGCTGTGCCCTGGGCACCTAACTCAAATCTCTGCGCCTTTTGGAAATAACGCGGGCGAATGACGCGAATCTCATATTCAGAAAAGCGTCCCTTGGGCTCTGCTGCCAGCGACACTTCCGGTGATGCCGTTAGAATCATTGCCAATAGACCGATGGCGCAGAAGGCCCGTCCGCTGTGCAAGAAATTTTTTTCTGCTTTGCCCATGCTCACCTTCACTGTCCCAGCCAGACTCCGCCAACCGCTAGTCCCCAGACTTGGCCACCATCAGCTTCATCGTAATGAACTCTGCCTGCTGTGCTGATAACATCACACGTCGCATCAGTTGGAACTTGTGATCCTTATCCATCTCCATCGACAGAGTCCCCACCTTTGCTGTCTCACCCGTCGGTAAACGCGTGACAGCTTTGTTGGTCTTCTGCATCTTCTCCAACTCTTTGTACAACGCAAAGACGGCGCCTTGCGTCCGCTCCGCCTGTGGCACATCGCCGTTGATGACATTAGCGACTTTTCGATCTTGGACGTAGATCTCGCTCCTGGTGACCGAGATAGTCGGCACCTCGTCGAGAGCAACAATGGTGTCCGATTCAGGCAATTCAATGCCTTCCTTCAAATCGTGATTCACCGGATCAGTTGAGTAACTCATCAACAAAAATGTGATGAGAATACTGAACACATCCAGCATAGGATTTAAGTTCAGACTAATGGTTTCGTTACTGCCGCCGCCTACACTCGCCATGCTGAATCACCTCAAAGCATCACGCTACCCATGACCACATGGGTGAAGACAAATTGACTTCTACGCTTGTCACCTGACTTGTCATCAATAAAGAAAAACTCGGGATCATTGGCTCGACGAGTCTTGATCGAGTCAATTACCTTGGCAATTTGCTCGAAAGTAACATCATCATCTGCATACAGTGTTGCGCGATCCGTCGCTTCATTGTTGCGGCGGACATTCACGAGATACGCATGCAACTCGTCAAGGCCCCTCGCATCGATGGCAAATGATTGCTGAACCTCGTTGACGGGCGGTGCGGAAAAGGCAGTGGTCACCTCCACTCGTTCGCGCGACACATCAACATTGACTGAGATAACTCGAGTATTGTCCTTTTCCGTGACTTTAGCATTACTGAGGAATGGAATTTGAACCTCAAGAATGCCGATCGACAAGAACACGGCCGAGAACAACAAGAATGTATTCAACATGGAAAAAACGTCGATGAACGGCATGATGTTTAACTCAACATCACGATAAGGAATCGAACGTTTTTTCCGGCGTCTAGATCGCGACACAGTCAACCCCTTCCTTGGAATGACCCGGTCTTAGCTTCGAGCGCTCTTGATCTTAACTTTGCGCGTGTACAACAGATCGGTCAGTCGAGCCACGTTCTTATTGATGGTGTCCACAATGTCAGCTTGCTTCATCATCAAAATTCCGTAAGCCAAGAGACAGAACATAGCCACGCTCAAGCCATACGACGTCGCCGTCAAAGCTTCGGCGATACCTTCAGCCAATAGAGCATTCTTTTGCGCACCGGTTGCTGTTGCTACCGCCTTAAACGACTTCATGAGTCCGAAGATGGTTCCCAAGAGTCCGAGTAGAGTTGCGACGTTGGCAGTAGTCGCTAAAAATCCGACCCACTTCGTGACCCGTGGCAACGCCGAAAGGGTTGCATGCTCCATGGCATTATCGATTTCTTCTGTCGTGTCATTGGCGCGCTTCAGCCCCTCGGCCAGTACATACGGGAGCAAGCTTGGACGCTGCTTCTTACAGAGGCGGATGGCGTTCTCGATGGAGTTATTCATCACCATCTTCTGGACGGCCGCCATGAATCCACTTGGATTGCCTAGGTCATACTCCATCCAGTATCGGTAAACTCGCTCGACGATAATGAAGATCGAGAAGAGAAATACAAATGTGATGGACGACATGACTGGTAAACCGCCAACATGAAATGCCCTGATAATAGGTTCCATAAACGCCATACAAACTCCTCCTTGAGCCGTCCGCTAGAACTGACCTACTAACTTGCTAAAAAACTTCCCCGCGAAGCCATAAATGCGACCCGTGGGTGGTTAAACATCTTCGTAATCCAAATTCAGAGATAAACTACTGAGGTTTTTATTAGATTTTACGGGCACGTACCCCAAACCGTCAACCTTCGTGCAAGTTGTCGCCCGTTCTCATGTGTCAACGTCATAAGAAAGGGCATAATGCCCTGTTTGATTCAGTGGCTTTCGTTAAGCGGTCAATTTGGTAGAATCAAAAATTGATTATTCAATTGCACACTTTTTAATCAGGAACTGCCGTGGAGACTGCGCATCACCGCTCAATATTGTTTGTAGAATTGGCAGGCGCCCGGGCCCTTCCTTCACGACCGGTACTCGATATCAGTAGTGGCGGTGCTGAGCTGATCTCTGTGACCAGCGAACCCGCTGCCATTTCAACGCTGGGTAACAGTCCCAATATCGAAATCCTTGTGCTCAACGCGCCGTCACTGGCTTTGGCCCAGGAATTTCGGCGTCTACATGCAAAGGGCCGCACGGTGCTGGTCACTGATATGCCCATGCGGAATTATAGCTCGGCCCTCGGCGGCGAAGAGCAGCAGCTCATCGACCATGTCATCGTCAACAAGTCGCAGAGCCATTGGACCACCCATGAGTTGCGCGTCACACTTCAGAAACTGTTAACGGGCGATATCTTTGGCATCGAAAAGTATCTCGCACCGGGTGTGGTGATCATCGAAGAGCGAATCACTTCTTCACGGTCTCGTGATCTGCACAATCAGTCGGTAACCCAGTATGCGCAGCGCTTTCAAATTGGCCAGCACACCGCGAAGATGATCTTCGGCATCACCGAGGAGCTCCTTATGAATGCGATCTTTGACGCGCCGCGCGCCGGCGGTCGAGATGTGCAGGATGAGCAGGACTCCAAAGGCATCGTCGACCTTACCCAAGACGAGCAAGCCCTCTTGCGCTATGGCTGCGACGGGGAAATCTTTGCTGTATCTGTCCAGGATCCGTTTGGAGCGCTCACTCGAACGAAACTCTTTGAGTACATTCGCAAAGTCTTGCTGAGGCGAGACAGCAGCACACTCATCGACAACAAGAAGGGTGGTGCAGGCCTTGGCATCTTCAAGATTTTGTACAGCAGCCATGGCCTCGTCTGTAACGTCACGGCTGGCAAGCTGACAGAGACCATTGCTTTGATCGATATTCACGATCAGTTGCGCGATTTTTCGAAGGCCGCTCGTTCCATTCACTACTTTTTTGGAGACACGCCCTAGACGGTCATCGGACCCAAGCATCTAGAGCGGTCCACACGTCAACGGCGAACTCTAGTGGTGCATGCTTCAGCATAGCCTCTAACGTAGGCCGATGGAGCGATTCCGCATCCTGCCGATTGCACCCCCCAGAAATTTCCGTACATCCGGCCTCGCGCTGGACAGTTAGCGCTCTCAGTTCAAAGTTCGACGAAGACTCATTTCGTTGCATACGTAAATCTCGTCGCTGATCGTGCGCCGCGCAAGATACGTAGTGAACTTCCAAACTATCGCAGACACCGAAGTAGTCTCGCGTAACCTGCTGCGCGCCAACATCCCACTCGTAGTCGAAAAATGTACTTTCGGGATCCAAGGAAAAGCCGCGCACCAAATGTAAGCGCGCAGAGTGGGGCAAATTCTGTAGGGAGTAGAAGCGAATGGATGCGCCCTTATCCTGCGATACGTGCAAGGCTGCCAAATTATCCCTCGCCACACCAGCTCGCTGTCCCGCGCACTGATCGACGATCACAGCTTGAGCTCCCTTGGAAACCTGCACCGTCTGACAAACAACAGGTGCCCGCGTTTGTCGCAGGTCTCCAGTTAGCGCAATGGGAATGGGACATGCAGCGCCCTCCCCTATCGTCAGCGAGCCTGCATCGCACCACAGCGCAGCAGAGAGCAGCATTTCGACATTTCCTTGCCGCACAATGTGCTGCATCGCATCGACAACTAGCTGGGGTGAGGACCGACCAGCCAACTTCCAATCGAGATATGAGACTTTCCACTGCACCAACTGAGCCTGCAACATCACGTGAGCCGAAGCCGAATCAGCGTGGCCGATTTCAGCTCCCGAGTCTCTCGCACCAGCAGTTTTCAGGAACGAACTCACAGACGAGAAAAGGTCGGCACCCAGCGCACGATGACTGGTACTTGCTTGAGAAAGGAAGGTTTTCCAAGCCAAGTTTCGGACTTGCGTTACCGAGTCCGACTCGCGCGTATACGCCGCCAGCTCAGTCAGCAAAGGCAAGACTTCACACATAGTCATCATTCTGGCCGAAGCCTGTATAATAGGGAAAACAGTATCTGGCCCGACTCAACTCAGTTGTCGCCCAGTCCCCTCAAGGATGAATATATGCTCCGGATTGCGATAGCGACCATTTTCCTGCTTCTCGAAACCGCAGTGGCATTCGGCGTGACTCAGACTGAACCGCGTTGGTCGATCGGCCCCGTCATCAGCCGAGAACCCGGCATCAGCATTATCTTTCGAGAGCAACCCAATACGGCAGTACATGTCAGCGCCTATGTCTTTTCTGGTAATCGCGCCACCGTGCAACTGGACATGCAGTCCTATACTTTTCTAGCCAGTGTTAGCTCCGTAGTGCCAGCTGGTGCACGCCTAAGTGCATATTATGGCTTGGGCCTAACCGGAGAAGCCAACGCATCGCAGTCATCGCGCGAGCAACTCTTTCTGCGCACACCTCTGGGACTTGAGTGCCGCGGATCGTCTTGGCCGATAGAAGTTTTCAGCGATATCGGCGCTAATGTGGGCCCTCTTCTCAGCACGACTCTGCAATTCGATGGTCGATTTGGCATGCGCGCCCGGTTCTAATGCGACTATTTCCCCGGGCCAGCAATTCGAGCCTGCAGCAAACGATACGCCGCAGAAATGTCTTTGAACTTCGCATCATCACCGCCATTGAGATCGGGATGAAACCGTCGCGCCAACTGTCGATAGCGCGATCGCAGCTCGTCCAAGTTGGGCTCTGCGTCAAAGCCTAAGCAGCGCAGCGCAGCATGGATGCGCCCAACTCCGGACGTTGCGCCAGCTGCGCGCCGTCGATCCTTGAATTCTTGCCGCCATTGATTCGCACGATCTTGCGACGACCCCGTCGTACGTTTGGTCTGCTGCGAGGATAACTGCTCCTGGATTTGCCAAACTTGCTCACAGCGCTGCAGCGACTCAAGATAAACTTGATCCAGGCGCTGTCTAGCCTGCTGAAGTGCAGCCCGTACCTTCTGTAAATACAACGCCAACATCGGCGACCACAACCCTTCAGGCAGAGCCGGCGATTCAGCAGCCAAATCCACTTCAGAAAAAGGCTCCGACATTCTGGTAATGCGATGCCATTGCGCATTTAGCTCCAGGAGCATCGTTAGCAGGGAGCCACCGGGCTTTACAAAGGTCGCCTGCAACGTCATGCCATCCTGCCAAGCCCGCGCAACAAAGTGTCGCAACTTGCCCGCATCATTCGGGCCATACTGAGGCAAGACAGGCTCGCGCAACATCGCGGATTGAAACGGCCCCCACGCATCCGTGGCTGCTGGGCGAAACCAAGCAGCCACTCGCTCCGGTCGCAACAAACCCAGACGAAATTGCAAGGAATCATCAAGTTGCTTGATGCGCCGGGTAAGATCCGTGATCGCGTCGAACTCGGACGAGGAAAGCCGCACTAAATTGTCGCTCAACGCCGCCACAAAACCTTGGCGTCGAGTCAGCAGTGTCTCGACGGCTTCCAGTCCCTGCCGCACAGATTGCTCGCGCGCGGCTGCCGGCGCAAACCAATCGGTATTAGCCAAAATCTGATCTGGATCTCGCGGAGGCACTCTCTGGGTCATTACTTCTCCGCCGCAGCGGCATCCTGGCGGGCTTCAAGCTCGGCCGCCAGCTGGTTCAACTCCTCGGCAACCTCCGGAAAGGCGTCTCCCTTCCGCAGACGGATGCGTGCCGCGTAATTGCCACGGCGAATTTCCTTGATCTGTCGTCGAAACGCCACCGTCGGACCAACCAGTCGATGCGTGTAAACAATCGTGACGGTCACACTGATGACGCTATAAGCAACGATGACGACGACCATGCTGTTGAAAGTCTCGAACAAGTAGGTCGTGATAAAGGCGCCAATGTCCACGCTATGCGGAATCAAATCGAGCACCAGTCGATACACCCGTTGAAAAGAGGCATTCAAAATTCCCAGCAAGATGCCGGCAAACAACAATGTGAGCAAAACCGAGTACAGGCCCATCCGAACCTGCAAGGCCGGCATCAGGAGAAAATTACGCAGCGATCGCTTGTGAGTTGCCAGAGTCGCACTCCGTGAATTTTAATGATTCTAATATTAATGGCGATCGCAAATAAAAACAATTATCAACTCGACATCAGGGGAACAGCGAAAGTCGCCGATTACGTTGCCATTATTTTAGTGACTCGACTATCATGGCGCTCTTGTATCGGATCTCAGATCGGCGAAAGGAGCAAACATGAGCAACGGAATCTTCCAAACTCCCCCTCCGGTGAACGAGCCTGTTCGCGCCTATGCCCCCGGCTCTGCAGAGAAACAGCAGATCAAAGTCGAACTCCAGCGTCAACGCGTCGAGCCCCGTGAGATCCCTCTCGTCATCAACGGTAAGCCGGGGCAAGGAACTGAGCGGAAGAAGCTCAGGTCACCCCATAATCATCAATTAGTTCTAGCTGAGGTCCAACAAGCGACTGCGACGGATGTTGATCACGCTATTCAAGCCTCGCTCACCGCACGCGCGGATTGGGCAGCGCTACCCTGGGAAGAGCGTGCCGCTGTATTCCTAAAAGCTGCTGACCTGCTGGCGTCCAAATATCGGGCACCCATGAATGCGGCAACGATGCTCGGACAGAGCAAGACCGTGCATCAAGCAGAAATCGATTCAGCCTGCGAGTTGATCGACTTTTTCCGATTTAACGTGCAATTTATGACAGAGATTTATCGAGATCAGCCTCGTTCGGATGCCCAGACGTGGAATCGAAGCGTTGCCCGCGGCCTAGAAGGATTTGTCTTTGCGGTCACGCCATTTAACTTTACGTCCATAGCCATCAACCTGCCGACAGCGCCCGCGCTCATGGGCTGCTCGGTATTATGGAAGCCGGCTGCGACCAGCATGCTCTCCTCTATGGTCGGCTATGAGATTTTACGCGAGGCCGGCCTACCGGATGGCGTTATCAATGTTGTAACCGGCGACGCGAAAATGATTGGCGAGGCAGCGTTGAACCATCCCGAACTGTCCGGTGTGCATTTCACCGGCTCTACTGCCACCTTCAATCACTTTTGGGGATCCATCGGTAAAAATGTGTCTCGCTACCGCCAGTATCCGCGAGTGGTCGGCGAAACTGGCGGCAAGGACTTCGTCTTCGCTCATGCAAGTGCCGACACCGAAGCTCTGGTCGCCGCACTGGTGCGCGGTGCTTTCGAGTATCAGGGACAAAAGTGCTCCGCGGCATCCCGCGCCTACATCCCGGCTAGCTTATGGCCACGGGTGAAAGAGCAGCTGGTGGAAACAACGCGTAGCATCAAAATGGGAGATCCTGAAGACTTCACCAACTTCATGGGAGCGGTGATCGACGAGCGAGCCTTTGACAAGATTTCTGGGTACATCCAGGAAGCAAAGTCCGCCAAAGACGCCAAAGTATTGATTGGCGGTGAGTGCGATAAGTCGGAAGGCTACTTCATTCGACCAACCATTATTGAAGCCGGTACTCCAAAATACAAAACAATGGTCGAGGAAATCTTTGGCCCCGTATTGACGGTTTACGTCTACGACGATGCCAAGTTGGAAGAAACCCTTGATATCTGCGACAGCACCACGAGCTACGCACTGACAGGGGCCATTTTTGCCCGCGATCGACGGGTGATCCACCATCTCACCATGCGCCTTGAGCACGCAGCCGGGAACTTCTATATCAATGACAAACCGACCGGCGCTGTAGTTGGACAGCAGCCGTTTGGCGGAGGACGCGCCTCTGGTACCAACGACAAAGCCGGCAGCAAACTAAATTTGATGCGCTGGGTGACCATGCGCACCATCAAAGAAAATTTTGTGGCCCCTACATCCATCGCGTATCCGTTCATGGCTGAGCGGTAGGTAATGTTGACGAAAACGCTCAACTATGTTTTCATCGTGCTCTGTTTTTTGGAAGTGTTGGCGCCTCGTGGCGCCTAAGCGATCGACAACGAAACCTGGAGGATCCCATGGGAGTGTTAGTTGGAAAGCAAGCGCCAGATTTTTCCGCGACTGCCGTCGTTAACGGTGACTTCAAGGAAAACTTTAAGCTAAGCGACCACCGCGGCAAGTACGTTCTGTTGTTCTTCTATCCATTAGACTTTACCTTCGTATGCCCAACCGAGATGCACGCGTTTCAGGAAAAGCTTAATGACTTTAAAAAGCTGAACACCGAAGTTATCGGCGTTTCCATCGACAGCCACTTTTCCCACGCTGCTTGGCTGCGCCAACCGAAGTCAGAAGGCGGCATCCAAGGTGTCACTTATCCCATCGTCGCCGACATCAACAAGACGATCTCTCGTGATTACGATGTTCTGATTCCGCAAGCCGGTGTGGCACTGCGCGGCGCATTCCTAATCGACAAGCAAGGTGTCGTACAGCATCAAACTGTAAATGCTCTGCCACTTGGCCGCAGCGTGGACGAGTTTCTGCGCTTGACGGAGGCTCTGCAGTTTACCGAAGAGCATGGCGAAGTGTGCCCCGCCAACTGGCACAAGGGAGAGAAAGCTATGAAGCCAAACCAAGCTGGTTTAAAGGCATTCTTCAAATAGTATTCCACGATGTAGCCCCATCGGCCGACGGGGTCGGTAGGGCTACTTGGTCGCAGCCTGAATGCGTTGACCTTGAGGGCGCGCCAAGTGCTCAACAGTATGAAACGATCCTTCTGGTCGATTGCTCGCAGAATAAATCCACCACAACAGTACATTCAGAAAATATGCATCACCGACCTTCATGGGCTGAGTGCGTAGCGGCGGCTGTGGCCGCTTGTTGTGGCGGCGCAAGAAGTCTTTCCAGTATCCGCCCTTGGGGCCGCCTTCAAGCCAATCAGCTTTCACCACCATAGTACGCGCAACTTTTGCGTGCTCTATGACATGCAAGACCGAACGGCCCTCGCCTTTAATCTCGACGACACCCGCCAAGTTGCTAAGTGGTTGCCAACTCGCTGGAATGCGAATTTGCCCTACGTCTTGTAGGGTTTCTGGTGGCAGCTGACTTGAAGAAGAAAACATGTCAAATATTCTACTAATGAGAGAGCGTCCACTTCCTTGCCGAGCCTGAGCCCACTGCTGGAGCCGCCCACACAGTAAGAAACCTATTGGCTCAACCCAATCTTTGGGAATCAGCAACCCCTTCTTATCAGACTCCAAAGCCAGAATGTTGGCTAGTTCATCCACTTGCGCCTGGGCTGCCTTGCGATCACGAACCGGCCCGAATACCCCAATAGCTCCTTCACACGGCTGCCCGATCACCAGCCGCACTCCGTCGTCATCTTTTACCAAATTGATCGTCGTCATCGCACGCTGGTGCCACATGCTGGGATCAAGGTCACAACGATGTTTCGCGCGCTGGGCCGCCTCGTCAGCAAGAGCATTAAATCGGCTGTCCGTCAGCGTGTATTCAAGCTCTACCGCACGTACGATTTGACGAAAAATGGGACGGGGCAGCTGATCGTACTTGCGCAGTTTACGTACTTCTCGTTGACCATTCATGGCGCTGCAGACAAAAAGGACGCGTCCAGCACTATCCTGCAATTGGACCACGCCAGGTGTTTGCGGAACATTTGCGAGTACCGATTCGGGAATAGACCAGCCGATACGATATCCCGATTCGTAATCACCTTGCAGGCGAATTGCCTCTTCAATGGTCCATATCTTGCGCTTCTTCAGTCGTTGAATCAGGACTTCGAGCAATCTCAACGTCAACTCGGCATCAGCCTCAGCCCGATGCATCTCCTCTTTACTCTCTAGCTTGAAAAATTTGCCGAGGCCAGTCAGGGATTTATCGGGAGATTCGTTGGCGAGCTTGTCGGCCAGCAAATGCGTGCAAACAAAAAAGTTATCGACGTTATGCTGGCACGCTTCCTTGGCGAAATAGCGAATGAATTTCAAATCGCCGATTGTATTATGACTGACCAATACATCATGTTTGGCAAACTCCAAGAACTTGGGCATGACTTCTTCGATCGGCGGCGCATTTCGCACCATCCGGTCATTGATGCCTGTCATCCGGCGCACAATCGGAGGAATTGGAACCTTTGGATTAACCAAAGTACACATGCGATCGACAATCTTGCCACCCTCGTAACGCAGAGCGCAGATTTCCGTGATGCCATTTTTCTCTGGATTGCCACCCGTCGTTTCGATGTCAAAGACGATGTAGGATCCATCGCCAAGTTCGCGCTTAATCGTTTCGCGGGTGGTGTCCCGGGTGCGGATTGCGGGAACTTCTCGCCTACGGGAACGTTGTTGACCCTGTCGATCGCCACCACGTTGCCGAGGAGCCTCTCCATCGCGACTGCGTGATCCTTCACTTGCAGGTCGTCGCCCCGACCCAGCAGCGGCTGAACCCCGTTGCTGATGGGAACGCCGACCATTGTCTGACGAGGGAGCTTGTTTGCGAGAATCAGGTCCGGCCATAATCCTGCGATCAATCGGTGTAGCGATTCGCTACACGGTTAGTGGTCAGCACAATAGACGCGACGTCCGCGTATCCACGTGGCTACGACTTCACCAGGAAGTTGCATCCCTTCATAAGGAGACCAACCACACTTCGCCTTGATCTTATCAGACGTTACGGAAAAAGTCCCAGAACGAACCATGATCAGATTGGCATCGAACCCGGGGGCGATTTGGCCAGAACGGCCGATGGGGCAAAGTTTCTGGGGCAAAGCACTTCCCATGGCCACCGCCCGTTGACGCGGGAATCCGCACAGATCCGCCACATGCAACAAGAGCGGAGTAAAAAACTCCAAGGCAGGCATGCCGGATGGGCACTTTGACATCGGGCGAGACTTTTCAGCCAGAGTATGCGGTGCATGATCGGTTGCAAAAATGTCAATCAGCCCCTCCGCGACATAACGACGCAACTGAACGACCTCGTCGTGGCTACGAACAGGGGGATTCACCTTGAGAAATGGCCCCAAACGAGGATAGTCCTCGATTGAAAAAATCAAATGATGCGGCGCCACCTCACAGGTTACCCGCGCTCCCCGTGCCCGCGCCTCGCCGATCAATTCAACTTCCCGAGGCGTTGATAGATGGGCGATGTGCACGCCAACCTTGTGATCGATGGACCAATCCAAAATCGTCTGTGTCGAACGATGCGCCGCCTCACTGCTTCGCAGCTCACTATGACGACGAAAGGCTGCATAATCTAGCTCGTCGTTTGGCCACCCCAACCGGGCAACATTGTCATCGATGCAGCACTGATCTTCGGAGTGAAAGCTCAGAAACGTCGCACGGTCCGTGGGCAACGCCCGGGCAAGTGCCGCCAAGTCGTCGTACATCAATTCACCAGTGGATTGCCCATAATAAACTTTAAGGCCACAAATAGGCACATCATCCAAGCGCAGCGCTTCCGCCAAATGGGCAATATTTCGTGCGCCGACACCCAAATATAAACCCACGTCCAAATGAGCGCGCCGCGCTCGTTCGGCCTTATCACGAAGGTCCTGCGCAAACATGGTGGGAGGATTGGTGTTTGGCATATCCGCCACGGCACAGACGCCTCCCTTGTGGGCCGCCGCGGCCACGCTCTCCCAAGTTTCCTTTTCAGGAAATCCTGGGTCACGACTATGAATATGAATGTCCGTCATGGCTGGCAAAATCAAGGCGCCGGCGGCATCGACAGTTGCTCCAGCTTCAGTCGAGGTTAAATCAACTGCCTCCCAAAGCGGTTGCCGCGAACTGATTACCGACGGAGGGGACGGCAATTGACTCGATTGGCGATCCACCGCAGCAATCTGACCATGCTCGATAGCGATTGTTACCAAGGAATCGTCGATGAGCGTCGCATTGATAATCTTCATGTTTCTCCCGCCATTCGTCGCCACGATCCTTCCACAACACGCTGAAATTTAAAAGATAAACCATGAGGACTGACGCTATGCGGGCATCGGCAACATATCCAAAGCACATTTAATAAATACTTTCGGATGGTTACCTCATCCCAGTCTACCCAACTGGCACATTCCTAGCCTCCCAATCACACCAGCACCGCGGAAAAAACTCCAATATTTAATGATAGTTGACTATATGAGCCAGGCGCGAGCGGGAAGGCATTGCGTTTGCAATGACTCCGTTAATCCATCGCCGATCAGTTTTACCCAATGCAGCCACGCCAGGCCTCTTGCGTCAATGCATTCAAGATCATCTACGAGGAGTCACCACATGGTACGCCACATCGCATTCCGTAGAGCTTTTTCCCTGAGCTTTTCGCTCATATTGCTCGTCGACATCACAGCTTGTAGCGACCAGAAGAAAAGCGGAACAAATCAGGTGAAGCGTCGCTCCACCAGCAGCGGTGAGTCTGGAGCCGGCGGCACGAACGCCGGATTTGACTCGGCGGCACCTGCGGATCAAGCGCTGCCACTCGTCGGTGAGATTGACAAGTTGCTGCAAGTTGCCAATCGCCGGAAGTCCCTAGACACCGTTGAAAAAACCGCTGCCCCAGCCAATCATAGCGTTGATAAGCAAATTCTTGATTCGCTATCCGTATATCTCGTCGGAATGCCGGTAGCAGAAGTATCGTTCGACGTCGGCTTTGGCGTGAATGCGATGCCCAGCCTCGCATCGTATCTCGTGCACAATGCCGCAGCGAACGAACAGACGATCGTGAACTATCCGTTAAGTACGCAGACATTCCGCAACGGACAGTTAGTCAGCGATCATCCCATGGCTAGGTTTGTGACCGTGAGCAACGGCGGAAGCGAGTTCGTTCTCAGCAATGGCGACCAAGAGTTCGTATATCAACTGCTCCCAGGCGCCGATCGACATTACTACATGGCAGAGATGCGCGATCGCTACAATGAGACCGTGATGACTATCGACGTCAATGCCGAGGGCAAACTCGCGGAAGTATCTTTCCCACTCATCAATAAGCGCATGCTAGTGGAGTTCCATGCAACTGGACATGCCAAGAGAGCCAGCTACGAAGGTAGCAACCGATTCTCATCCACCATCGGCTACTTTCCATCCGCCCGCATTGCTAGCATTCTATACACAGATAGCACCTATGATGACGTACGCTTGCGCTTTGCCTATGAGGGCAACAAAGTGAGCGCGGAAGAAATCTCACTTCCGGAAGGCGCCGAGTCTGGCGCCGCCTATAGCACGGCCTATAGCTTCACTACGCGGGATGGAGTCGACTACTTGGCCAGCGTCAGCAGTCGCAACCACCTGATCGCCGATGGCGAGAGCCGCATTTCTCTCAACTACTCGCAGGAGAATCGTGAGATTGGTCTAGATTCTCAAGAGGTCTTCGTCGTCCGCGGCTTTGATGACATCAAGGGTAATCAATTGAGCGAAATGGCCTATCTCCATGGAAATCTGATTGAAGTTCGCGATCCAAACACCAATGCGACTCAGAAGTATCGTTATGATGAACTGAATCGGGTCGTTAAAGCGGTGCAGGGTGGGTCGACGATTGAAATCGCCTATGTCGGCAATTCAAAACAGCTCGTATCGAGCCAAACGACGAAGCGCGGCAACATTGAAACGCGCCAAGAGTACTCCTATGACAACCTGAGCCGACCGGTACGCATGCGCTCCGTGGCCGTCTCAACAGGCAGTATCGTGAGCGACGTGAACATGAGTTATTCCTCAACAGCGTCCATGCGCCCATCGATGTTGGACTCGCTAGACCTCTTTGGTCGCCGAACTGTGGAACGATTTAACATGGCAGGACAGCTGATCTCACGCGAACAAGGTGATAGTCACTATGCGTTCGTCTACGATGATAAGGGGCGCTTTGCCGAAGAGCGATTGAACGGCATTCTGACGCGCAGCCAAAGTTTCTCGGCAGACAACCGGACTGTGACGACCGTGAACCACATATCTGGCGAAGCCCGGACCGTAAACTATGATGATCAAATGCGCGTCACCTCGGTTGCGTCTGCCGAAGGTGTTATGAACTACAACTGGGACCAAGAAAATGGCAATCTAGCCAGCTGGTCTTTCAATCCTAGAAGCGGATTTAATTTATCAACATCTGGCAGCGATGCACCCGAGGCAATGAGCGGGACCTGCCCGGCCCCGATGCCTACTTCGACACCTTCGTACAATCCAGAGCCTACGTACTCTCCGACGCCAATGTCGACTCCATCGGTAACTCCGTAATCCTATTGCACCCGACGATGCGGCATGAAAAACGGGTTTCATCTCATTGCGAGATGGAACCCGTCTTCATGATCACACAACACGTGCCTACCGGTCTTGACCTACTTACAGGCTGCCAACACGGCCTCGGCCTCGTCCGCCCAAACGACCACGCGATTGTCATCATTCGCGCACTGACTCATCATGGGATTGCAGGCCAAATTCGACCGACCAAATACTTGGCCGGTGGTGGCATCCACACCTACGCGAAACAGCTTCGCAAATTCATTAACAGATAGGTCCATTTCCAAACGTAGGGCCTCTTTCGGCTCGGCTGGGTTGGAAACATCAATGACCTGAACTCCTCGCTGCTCAAAGCTACCAACCATGATGCACTTGCCAAAGCCAGTGATGGCACGTGGCTCATCATCGACAGGCAAAGTCGACAGTGTTTTACCAGTCGTGATATCGTGCAAAACCACCTGATGCGCATCGCGCTCCGTCAGTGCCACCACGGATGATCCAGGCAATCGGTAAATGCCCGACAAGTTCATACGCTTTGCTTGAAAGTGATACTTGGCTTGACCGCTACTCGGATCGATTTCAACCAGGTTAGAGTGAGGGCCAACCATACTGTCCTTTTGAATGGCAAAAATGCGATTGTTCATCACTAAGCCCTCAAGCGGCATCCGGACTCGTGTCGGCAAGTAACGCGGGGACGTTGTGCCCAAGCTAAATATGGTCTGCGCTGCCATCCCTGGATTCGTGCCTGCTTCTGGGTCATTTGAGTTCCCGCCTGGATCCGTGAAAAACTCCCGCCCGTTGATGGTCCCCAGCCAACGGGTTGCCCATGCTTCTATGGGAACCTGCCGGGTCCGCGCTTCCACCCGGCCATTTCGAACATCCAGAATCGTAAACATCGTGAGATTTGGTGTATGGCCGGTTCCAAGCGCCATGACTGACTTCGCACCATAACTGTACATATAGGTCACGGAGTGATTCAGGATTGCTTCGCCGACCTTGGTGCCGTCTTTACGAAATGCTTCGACACGATAGTCGGAATTGAATTGTCGGCGCGACTTCCCAACCCAAAGGTAGCCATCATGCACAGTCAGCGCCTCAAACGGTTCTCCACGGTCGAGTAATGTGACTGTTTTCACACCGGCAAATGCGGCGCTTCCCATCAATATCCCTACGGACAACCATAGCCACGCAGCGTTGCGAAGATTTATCATCACGCCCCCTAAAAATAAAAATATGCACGAAGCCTGTTCTGCCTTCATGCATACCCTCTTTTCGAAACCGCTCCAAGGAGAAGTTACCAGCTACGGAATCTGAACATCCTCCGCAAAGCGAACGATCACCATGAAGCTGCGGTCATTATGTACCCCGCGAACAATCCAATTCTCGTCAATAGCCAGCTCGGTAACAATATTCTCTCGCGCAAATGGCAGCACAAAGTTCGAATTTCCTGTGGGTATTCCTGCCCACAGGGTCAACGTACCACGATATGACAAAAGATCGCGCGGATCGTCTCCCACCAAAGCCGTGAGCATGGTCAAGCCATAGAAGACGTTTTTCGGTTGGTTCTCCGTAGGATGCAAAATCCGAGTCCAATGCGGCGAGGTGGCATCGTAACGACCTGAAAAGAGCTTCTCCACTTGCTCGACGCTAAAATTCTGCTCCTCGACGACGTCATCAATTTGCCAGCTGATTGTCATTCTAGCTCGTGGCAAAAAATGCCGACCATCGCGCAGGCTTGGCCACTCGCCGCGGATGAAAAAGTCACAGGCCGTCAATTCAGCTCGCAGACAAACACGGAGCGTATCATCAGCAAGGTCCACGTAGCGGATGCGGCTACTAACGGCACCCGATGAGTTAAGAAAACGCACTTCTTTTCCGCGCACGTCTAGCTGATAAGTCGTCGAGCGATGCCCTTGTCCGAGGACATCAGCCTCAAGCCACTGATTACCTTGAATCCTGAGCAATTGTGTCCGATATGGAGCAAACGCGCTTTCGCTGAACATCGATGAGGCGTGGAATACCCACTCACCATCCCAGGTCGAAAGGGCTGCGGCTGGCCGCGAAATGGCCGAGATAATCAACGCGCAGATAATGGTAAGAAGCCGCAAAAAATCAGACATTGGACGCTCCGATGGCAATGAGAATTGCCCTACCCTAGCGCCTAGTCCCAAAGTTGGCCATGGCAAAGATAACAGTTAGGTGTCTTTTGCACGGGATCACCCTGGAGGGCGGCACCGTGACAGGTTGTGCAAGCGCCAGAGGGAGTCCTCAGGCTAGGGTGGTGGCGAAATCCATCGTTCGAAATGGAGTGATCGGCCGGTGCGTTACTGACGGTGGCGCTGCCATCGTCCCATGTCTGCCCGTGACACTGAAAACACGATGGCTCACCGCTCTCGCCACCAGTTAACTGAGCACCATGACAGAGACTACATTGTCTTGACGCGCGAAGGGCACTGTGCCCATGAGCTACCCCTGACTTGACGTCGGAATGCCCACTAATCCCACGCCCTGCCTTTTCCTCAAGGCTGCATTGCCAAACTGCACCACTCAGCCCCACGAACAATAGGGCAGCAGTGAATCGCCGAATGCGATACAATCGGGGAAATAATTTCGTCAGATTTATGGGTCTCATTGGGGAGCATTATATCATGGCCAGAGCCATGAGCACGAGCGTTCGGCGCGCCGGCGGCATCTTGTGCCTGGGGCTAATCCTTTGGCATTCTCCTCTCCCGGATCAGACACTCCAGGCCACACCGCTATTGGCATTAAAGGAGGCCGAGAATTGCGCCGGCTGCCACAATCCGGGCCGATCGCAGCGGCCTGTCTTGGAGCGCCGATGCACCCTTGACTGCCAAGGTTGCCACGTCGATCCAGCCGGTGCCGGCCCCCGCAACCAATGGGGATATTACTATTCCCAAGACCAACTTGCGGCGGTCAAGCTGTTCAAGCCGCAAGACCCGCTAAAAGACACAAGTCGCATCGATTTGCATTACGATGGCCGGCTGATCAGTCGCAATATCTCCGGCGGTGATTCCCGCCTATTTCCCATGAGTAACGAGTTCTCGGTGCGCGTACGTCCCTTCGTCAACTACCTTCACCTCACCTATCAGAACATGTTGCTGGGGCGAATCGACGATGATGTGTTTCGCATCAATTCGGAAGGCGACCGCCGTTTTCGCGAAAAATATTCGGTTATGATTGACGCTTTGCCCCTGAATACCTATGTGCGCTGGTATCGCGGTCAACCCATGTACGGCCTGCAGCGCCCCAATCACTCCCTTTGGATTCGGGAGCGCATTGGACTGGATCAGTTTGCTACCACAGAGGCCTATGAGATCGGACTGACGCCAAATGTTCCATTCTTTCGTTTTTCGCAGATGGCGGGCGATCCATACGTGGCTGAAAGTGAAAAGCAAAAGGGCTACAGCTTTCACGGCGGTTTGCGCGGCGTCAGCTTTGCTTGGCACCTGAATAGCAGCTTTTGGGACACTAAGTCCGAGTCCACCCGCATTCGCATGCAGGCGATCGGCGGCGGCTTTAACCTCTTTAAGACGATTGTCTATGGCGAACGCAACTGGCGAAGCGTGAGCGGCGAATCGACGACCGCTAGCACAACCACAGGTAATCCTATGCATCGTGGAATTCACCCATCATCGACGATTGAGGAGTGGTCCATCGCCTATGCGGGCCTGCCAGGGATTAACGGTGGGTTGATGTACGAAAAGCTAGCGCAAAGAGACGTGGAAAGCACCCGGCGCAGCATCTTTATTGATGTGCACCCGGTGCCCTTTGTACAACTGGAGTTTTGGCGTCGTTACGAAGCCGGCGCGACCACGCTCGCAGATACACTGGCTGTCATGCATCTGTACGCAGATTTCTAAGGTGCTACTTTAGCGCCTGCTTCAGATCGCCAATCAAGTCATCTGCGCACTCGATACCCACAGATAGTCGAATCAAATTCGGACCAATGCCCAACTTGCGACGCAACTCTTCCGGTACAGATGCATGCGTCATGCGCTCTGGATGATTGACTAGCGACTCAACTCCACCCAAGCTTTCGGCGAGTGTAAAAACTTTTAACTTTTGCAAAAAAGTTACCACGTCCTGGTACGAGCCATTCATGTCGAAACTGACCATTCCAGAAAATCCCCGCATCTGGCGTTTCGCTAGCTCGAACTGGGGATGGCTGCGATGCCCGGGGTAATAAACCTTCTTGACGCGCGGATGCTCCGCCAAAAAATTCGCAACCTGTATGGCATTCGCGTCATGCTGACGCATACGAACGACCAACGTCTTGATACTGCGATGCAACAAAAAGCAGTCAAGTGGCGATGGCACAGCACCGGCAGCAAACTGCACAAAACGCAGCTGCTTTTCCCACTCATCGTCGGAAGTCATCAGAGCGCCACCTACAAGGTCGGAATGGCCGCCAATATATTTTGTCGTGCTATGAATGACAATATCCGCACCCAAGGCTAACGGCTGCTGAAAGACCGGCGATGCAAATGTATTATCGACCACCACTCGTGCCTGCACCGACTTCGCCAATTGGGCGATAGCTGCGATGTCGATAACTTTCATGGTTGGATTCGAGGGCGACTCAATCCAAATGAGCTTCGTTTGCGCTGTCAGTGCTTGCTTTGCGACGCTCAAGTCCGTCAGGTCGACAAAGTCGAACTTGATACCATACTTCACAAACAGTCGACGAAACAGTCGGCCCGTACCGCCATACACATCATCGCAAACGACGACATGATCTCCAGGTTCGAGTGTTTGGATGATGGCCTGCTCGGCTGCTAAGCCAGAAGAGAATGCCAAACCATGCTTTGCTCCTTCCAGTGCCGCAAAAGCCTCTTCGAGGGCATCTCTGGTTGGATTGCCTGCGCGCGCATAATCCCAGCCCTTGTGTTCACCGGGTGCAGTCTGCGCAAACGTCGAAGTTTGGTAAATGGGAGGCATGACAGCCCCCGTCTGCGGATCGGGGTGCGACCCAGCATGAACCACGGTCGTCAGCAAAGACTCAATCGAGTTGCTGGTCACGCGCCAGCCCCTTCCAATATGGGCTTCAACTCACCCTTACGATGCAGTTCCATGGCGATATCACAACCGCCTACAAACTCACCGTTGACGTAGAGTTGCGGAATCGTGGGCCAGCTGGCGAATTGTTTGATGCCTTCGCGCACTTCCCAGTCATCCAAGACATTCACCGAATTAAATTTAACGCCGTAGCTGTTTAATATCTGAATGACTTGCGCTGAAAAACCACACATGGGTTGCTGTGGGGTGCCTTTCATAAACAGCAGGATGGGATTTGTTTCGACGAGATTCTTGATCTCTACTTGGACATCGCGGCTCACAGAACGCTCCTTTGGAATCCACCCGGTCGTCGGGTAACGGTTGAGTTCGGTAATCTAATGGCTCCCGGAGCGCGGCTCAAGGTCAATCTCCATCCACATCAACCGGCACTGGCGGCACAATGACTTTTACGCAAATCCCCGCCTTGTCCGTTTGCTCGGGATCATTCGACTCCAGCTTGCACTCCAGACCCTCTTTACACAAAATTCCAGCAATAGTCCCGCACACTTCACCCTCGGCCGCGGGCGGAAATGGATCGGGGTCCTCGTCCTGAGCGCCCGTATCTGATCTTGGCTGGTGGCGCTTTTTCGACGTGAAGCAAGCGGTAAGTACTAAACTGAGCAAAATGGCAGTGCAAATTCGCAGCATCGTTCCCTCAAGTTCTGTTGTGGCATCCGACCAAAAAACTACCACGGGTACCCAGGAAACACCATGGGGCAACTGCGCCAGGAGCGCCCGCCGCAGGCAACATAGTGGTATAGCCGAGTCGACTTCCTTAGGGTATGGTCTAGCATCCTTGCGAACAATGACTTTAACGGCATTGAGGCCAAAGCATGCAAGTCAAGATACCAGAGTCGCCGCGCGATGTACGGCATCTCATCGGTGGCAGTTGGGCACCCATGACTGGTGAAAGCCTGCCAGTCACCAGCCCTTATACAGGCACGATTATCGGACGCGTTCCCCTGGCCAGACAGGAGCAAGTCGCGGCGGCAGTTGATGCCGCAAGGCAGGCTTTTCCCGCTTGGCGAGCGACGTCCCTCAAAGAGCGATGCCGCATCCTCTTCCAATTTCGTGAACTAGTCCTTAAGCACCTTGACGAGCTGGGGCATCTTGCCGCGGCCGAATCCGGCAAGACGGTGGATGAGGGCAAGGCTGGGGTCATGAAGGGCATCGAAGTTTGCGAGTTCGCCCTGAGTCTGCAAAATCTCGACAGCGGCGGTGCCATGGATGTCAGCCGCGGTGTTTCCTGCGAGTACCGTCGCGAACCGCTGGGGATTGTCGCCGGTATCGTGCCATTCAACTTTCCAGCGATGGTTCCTATGTGGATGTTCCCCATCGCCGTAACGCTCGGCAACTGCTTCATCCTGAAGCCCTCGGAGAAAGTACCATTGACCATGACGCGCATCAGCGAACTGATGCAAGAGGCCGGTTTTCCCGCTGGCGTTTTCAGCCTGGTACACGGGGATCGGCGCACTGTGGAGTCGATCATCGATCACCAGGACGTGTCAGCCGTTGCGTTTGTCGGTTCAACACCAGTAGCCAAGGCCGTGTATCAGCGCACCACCGCACTCGGCAAACGCGCTTTGTGTCTTGGCGGCGCAAAAAATTTTCTAATGGTCGTCCCTGACGCCGATCACGATATGACCGTCGATGGTGTGATCAAATCGTTCCTGGGATGTGCAGGCCAACGTTGCATGGCCGCCAGCCTGATGCTCGCCATTGGCGACGTCCAGAGATTGATCGATTCTATCGTTGCGCGCGCCAGGGAAGTGCGACTGGGCACGGACATGGGCGCCATTGTGGACGCGGCTGCCAAACAACGCATCATCGCTGCCATCGACAAAGCTGAAAGTGACGGCTGCAAGCTTTTGCTGGACGGACGACACTCAAAGCCACCCACGGGTTACGAAGGTGGCTTCTGGGTGGGGCCGACGATTATCGACGGCGCGAAACCGGATCAACAGTGTGCCACAGATGAAATCTTTGGGCCGGTATTGACGATTGTACGAGTTCCAACCTTGCCACAGGCCTTGTGCCTCGAGCACGGAAATCGCTATGGCAACGCCACGTCCATCTTCACCACCAATGGGGCTGTCGCCCGCTACGTTGCAGAGTCAGCCAGCAGCGGCATGATTGGCATCAACGTCGGCGTTCCCGTTCCACGCGAACCCTTCTCATTCGGCGGTACTAAGGAATCCAAGTTTGGGCAAGGCGACATTACCGGGGAAGGTGTGTTGGACTTTTGGACACAGAAGAAGAAGATAACAATAAAGTGGGAAATGCAGCGCGACTTGAATTGGATGTCGTAAAATATCCACCCATTTTTCAGGACCGCTGTGACGCGATCTGACGGAGTGACTAATGACGGGCAAAAACATCTACAAACACATCAAACTCGTAACCCATCCCGGGCCGCATGGCCCTAAACCACTGCCGATCCATTGGGGCGCAAAGACTCCCGAAGAGCGCGGTCCCATTATTGCGACCACAACAAACCCAGCTCATCGCAATGCGATTGGTACGCATTCAGGATCGTACAGCGTGTATCGAGCCCTAGCCATTGCCGCAGGTGCCTTGAAGGGTGATCACAAACCCGATCTAACCAACACAACACCTGCGGCTCCCATCGGCCCGAATCCACAATGGCTTGACCCAGAAAAAATAGTTTCCATGGATCCAATCGGCCACTTAGTGAGTGATCACTATGGCAAAATGATTGCCGACGGTTTTGATATACGCCCAACAGTTGCGGTAACCAAAGCCCGCATCAAATTTCCAGAGTTGTTAGAGGCGATGCGCATCGGTCGCATCAAGGCCGATGGCAAAGTTCTTCTGGAGTCCGGCGATTGCAATGTGACAAAGGTCGCGATTGAACCTGTCTGGTATCTACCAGGGATTGCCAAACGATTTAATGTGACTGAAGCTGATTTACGCGTAAGCCTTTTCGAAAACACTGCAGGCATGTATCCCGAATTGGTTACACGCCCAGATTTGGAAGTTTTCTTGCCACCCATTGGCGGCACGTCCATCTACCTTTTTGGTGATGTTCCATCCATTCCAAACCCCAATGTGCATCTTGCCTGTCGCGTGCATGATGAGTGCAATGGCTCCGACGTGTTCGGTTCCGACATTTGTACCTGCCGTCCATATCTGACGCATGGCATCGAAATTTGCATCGAATCTGCGCAAGCGGGCGGAGCGGGTGTGGTCATTTACAACCGCAAAGAAGGCCGAGCGCTTGGCGAAGTCACCAAATTTCTCGTCTACAACGCCCGTAAACGACAAGAGGGCGGTGACCGAGCCGAGAAGTACTTCGAACGCACGGAATGCGTGGCAGGGGTGCAAGACGTTCGCTTCCAAGAATTGATGCCCGACGTTCTACATTGGCTCGGAATTACGCGCATCCAGCGCTTTGCATCCATGAGCAATATGAAGTTCGACGCCCTGGCACGGGCCGGCATTCAAATCGACGAACGCGTGACCATTCCGGATGACATGATCCCAGAAGACGCCAAGGTGGAAATGGATGCCAAGAAGGCCGCGGGTTACTTTGCGGATGGCCACGTACCCAATGCCGCAGAGCTCGCCAAAGCCAAGGGACGGAAACTCGATGACTAGTGCGACGCCAGTCGCGCCAGCACGCGAGCATATGTCAGCTTCGGTGCGGCAGATTCTGGCTGCAGCTGCTGTGCGCGAACGCTGCTCCGCCGTGTATCGCTATGTTGCTGGCGGCGAATCCTCGCAGTTGAAACTCGATTTGCAGCCAATGCCCCTCGTCGTTGATTTCGTCCTGGATGAGATTCGCCAAAATTATCCCGAAGGTAACATTCCCTATCATGGTCGATGGCGCCACTTCGAAGCCGCCGGCCATGATCGAGTGGCTATGATTCGCAATCAGTGGCAACAAGTTACCAACGAGGAACAAGCGCGACGACTCATTGAGGTGACCATCCTCAGTGTCTTGTTGGATGCCGGCGCGGGCATGACCTGGCGTTTTCACGAGCCCACGACCGGTGTCACCATTGGTCGTTCTGAAGGCTTAGCCCTCGCATCGTGGCACATGTATCTAAACGATGGCTTTGGCGCAGATTCCTCAGCGAGCGGCATATTCGGCAAACATCTTTCCCAGCTCAGCGACGCGGCGGTGGAAAAGGCTTTTCAGGTTTCCACCGACAATCCGCTTGTTGGAGTTCATGGTCGCTGTGAATTGCTTCGCAACCTTGGGGTTACGATGCAGGCCCAACCTCTCATTTTTGGTACCGAGGCTCGCCTTGGAAGACTGTTTGATTACATCGCCACGCTAAGCGCCGATGGTGTCCACATCGATGCGAGCGATATTCTTGAAGCAATCCTTGACGGTCTCGGCCCGATCTGGCCTGGTCGCCTGTCATTGCAAGGCATCAATCTCGGAGATGTCTGGCGACACCCCGCCGTTGTGCGCAATGACGAAACACAAGAACTCGTCGCCTTTCATAAGCTGTCCCAGTGGCTAACTTACTCTTTGCTTGAGCCATTTGAACTCGCCGGATTCCGCATTCGCAATCTTGACGCCTTGACCGGGCTGCCTGAGTATCGGAATGGAGGCCTGCTTACGGACTTTGGTGTACTGGAGTTTTTAGATCACCCCAGCGACCGCGGTTTCAAAGCCGAGGATCGCGCGATCATCGAGTGGCGGGCGTGCACCGTTTGCTTGTTAGACGAGTTGGGCGCACAGGTTAGGCAGCGCCTGGGAATGGATTCCACCAGCATGCCACTGGCACGAATCTTACAAGGCGGGACATGGAGTGCCGGACGACGCATAGCTGCACAAAAACGACAAGATGGCGGCCCCCCTATCAAGATTATCAGTGATGGAACTGTGTTTTAGGAGATCGAAAGTTATGGAAAATAATCTGCACATTATCAAGCACCCATTGATTCAGCATAAGCTGACGATCATGCGAAAGAAGGACACGAGCACCGCTAAATTTCGAACGCTGTGCCATGAGATCAGCATGTTGCTGGCCTACGAAATCACTCGCGACCTGCCGCTGATGCAAATCGACGTGGAGACGCCACTGGAAAAGACAAAATCGCCAGTACTAGAAGGCAAGAAAATGGTGATCGTCTCTATCTTACGCGCCGGCAATGGCTTTCTAGACGGCATGCTCAGCCTCCTACCCTCAGCACGTATCGGCCACATTGGCATTTACCGCGATCCCAAAACGTTAGTGGCCATCGAGTATTACTTCAAGTTGCCGGCTGATGTTCAAGACCGGGACTTGATCGTCGTTGATCCCATGTTGGCGACAGGTCATTCGGCGATTGCGGCAGTGCACCGACTGAAAGAAGCGCAACCACGCTCTATCAAGTTCATGTGCCTCCTTGCGGCGCCAGAAGGCGTTGAGGCATTTCATGAGCAGCACCCCGATGTACCCATTTATACTGCCGCATTAGATCGACAGCTGAACGAAAAAGGGTATATCCTTCCCGGGCTGGGCGACGCAGGCGACCGTTTATTCGGCACCAAGTGAGCCCTCCACGCTAGCGAACGAGCGAAAGGCCGAGGAACATGGTTGATTTCAATTTATCTGACGAAGAATTGGCCATCCGCGACACGGCGCGCCAATTCGCCAAACAAGATATCGTCCCACACGCATCCCACTTTGACCAGACCATGGAATACCCATGGCCGGTCATTCGTCGCGCTCATGAGGCAGGCTTGCTCAACATGCATCTGCCAGAGAAATTTGGTGGCAGCGGCCTGAAGGCCTTTGCGCACGTCCTTGTCGCTGAGGAGCTCGCTGCCGGTTGTGCCGGAATAGCGACAGCCATGGCCGCTAACGATTTGGCCCTGAGTCCCCTGGTTGCCAGTGGCCGCGAGGACTTGGTCGAAGAACTCGCAGCACCCATGTCCATAGCAAAAGAGAACCCCGTGATGGCTGCCTATTGCGTCACGGAGCCAGGTGCAGGCAGTGACGTTCAAGGTATTCGAACAACTGTCCGCCGCGATGGCGACGACTACATCATGAACGGCGAAAAGATGTGGATCACCAACGCATCTGTAGCCAGTTGGTTCTACGTACTAGCGACCATGGAGCCCGGCGCCGGTCATAAGGCTATGTGTGCCTTTGCCATGCCGGCAAAGCTGCCTGGAATCAAGATTGGAAAGAAAGAGGTAAACCTCGGTCAGCGCTGCTCCGATACACGGGCCATCGTTTTCCAAGACGTCCGCGTTCCAAAGAAGTACCTATTGGGTGTGGAAGGCGACGGATTTAAGATTGCCATGCGAGCATTTGACAGCGCGCGGCCAAATGTGGCTGCCGGTGCCGTCGGCGTCGCGCGCTCAGCCATGGAGTACGCTGTGAAGTATGCCCAGGAGCGCAAGGCGTTTGGCAAAGCGATCGCTCAACATCAAGCGGTAACATTCATGCTGGCGGATATGGCCAAGGATATTGAAGCTTCACGCTTACTAACTTGGCAAGCTGCCAAGGAGATCGAGTCCGGGCGACGTTCCAGCAAATATGCGTCCATGGCCAAATGCCTTGCGGGCGATACCGCAGTTCGTGTCACTTCGGACGCTATACAAATCTTTGGGGGCTATGGCTACAACACCGAGTACCCGGTGGAAAAGCTATATCGCGATGCCAAGATTTATCAAATCTACGAAGGAACCCAGCAGATTCAGCGCTTGATCATTGCCCGGCAGTTGCTGGAAGAATACTCCTAATCGCATCCATGACCTGCACGACGCTCAAGTCGCGCATGCAGCGAAAATGCCCAAGAGGGCAGACTTGCGGCCCATGATCGCTGCACGGCCGACAATTCAGATCAATTTCGCAAACCCGCGAACGATCCGCCAGCGGCCCAAATCCCATGGCGGAATTCGTTGCCCCAAATAGCCCAACCGTCGGCACGTTAAATGCCGATGCGAAATGCATCGGCGCGCTATCATTGGTTACCAGAAGCGAGAGCTTTCGCATCACCAAGCGCATGTCCGCGAACGACGTCTTGCCGACAAGGTTTACGAAGCGATCTGATGGTAGGTGGGCGTCCAAAACTTTCTCAGCCGTCTCGACTTCAGAGCTGCTGCCCAGCAACACGAGCCCAAAAGATGGATATTCTTCCTGAAGGCTCTGAATGAGCACACGAAAACTCTCTGGCGGCCAACGCTTTGTACCCCAAACGCTACCCGGGGCTATTCCAATCAGGGTTTGTGACGAATCAAAATCACCTACCAAAGCGCGCCACCGCTGATCGGCTCCTGAACCAAAATCTGGCAGCCAGGGGCGGACTGCCAGGATATCTTCGCGCGGTACGCCCAAGGGCTCTAGTAACAGGGCAATACGAACAGCCTCGTGCAAAACAGAGACACGCGAAACGCGATGGGTCAAAAAGGCTGCCAAAGCATTCTCACAATAGCCAATGCTGGGGTGGCCTAAGCTTGCACTGAGCAATGCCGTGCGCGGACTTCGATGCGGCACTAGAATGTAGGAGTCTTTTGCATTTGGACCAGTCCACTCACGAACTCGGCGGCGCGTGCTGAGCATATTCGCTATACCCAATCCACGCTTTTGCATGGAAACCACGCCATCAAGGTAAGGATGCCCGTTTAGGAGACTGGCTCCAACTGGAGTTGTCACCAGTAGTTGACGCACATTTGGCCATCGCCGCTTGGCTAGGGCAATCGCGCCGGTGGTCAACACCAAATCACCCAAGAAACTTGTTTGCACCCAGATCAGCTGGCGGGGTAAATGCATGTCCACTAGGATCCAGCAAGTGCCGGGGCCTGCCACTGCATAACAATCGCATCCTCAGTTCCGCCATAATAGCGGGGACGACGATCAATCGTGACGAAGCCCAACGACGCATACAATGCCTGTGCGCCTATATTCGACGTTCGAACTTCCAAAGTAATCCGACGCACGCCTTCCTGACGCAGAACTTCCATGGAGCGCTCAAGCATTGACTTGGCAAATCCTTTCCGGCGATGGTCAGGCAGAACAAAGCAATAGATCAGGTCAGCATCTTCCATGACCGAGCTAAAGAGCACTGCCCCGACCCACTTAGGCTTGATCAGGGCAATGAGCTGGGCCTGAGAATTGACTGAATCCACTGCTCGATTGAGGTCTTGACTGGTCACATAATACAGCCGGGCCGACCGGCGCTCCAGCAGCGCCAATATGTCGTCAAAGCCCCAGAATTTATCGCCAGCTTCCCAAGCACGACTGATTCCCCGCAGGCCGCCAACGTCATCCTGAGTTCCTTCGAAGCGATGAACGGGCAAATCATAAGACATTGGGTGCCGTTCTGCCCATTGTGGGCTGTATTTCTTTGTAAACGTCAGCACCTTCAAACGTGCGATGTACGGATCGTTGATTCAAATCTCGCAACCATAATGGCGTCTCACCCTGCGCGCTAGCGGCTACTCCTTCCGCTTCCATTTGCCGCTCTTTATTCCGCCGAAGAGCATCCGCGCGCAGGACTGTAGTTAGAGTTCGCGTCAGCGAGAGCCCGGTCAGACCCAAGCGCTTCATCATATTTTCGGCATGGGCACTCTGCTTGACTCGACTCATAAAAATATCCGTCGCATGAGTAATTGCTCGATCAACTGGGCGAAAGCTCCCAAGTCGAAGAGCCTCTTGTTCTACCAATATTTCCACCCTAAACATATCGATGATCTGTGGCCAATTCTTGGCATCGATGCGCGGAAAACCAGCACCCTCTTGTTGACTCAGGATCACACGAACAAGATAGTAAGCCTCGATCTGCCGCTGGGTGTAATGAGTGCCATTGACGTCGATGACGAGGCGGTCACCAATCACTTCGGCGCGGGCGACGCGCGACCCGGCTGCAGCAAACAGTGCCAAAAAACACACAACAAATAAGCGCATCATCCCTCCAACTACGTTTGATGATCATATCACGAACGGCCCAACAAAGAGTGGCCGCAGTATAGGCGGTGCCCAAGGCGCTGGGAGTCAAGATATTTTTTTGTGTGCACGGTAGACAAATCCTTGACAGAAAATGGCATGATTGCAAATCTTACGGTACAGACCCAGAGTCATCGATATTGTTCTTTAGGAGGAGAAATTATGAATAAAGCCGAGTTGGTCGAAGCTATTTCCAAAGTCACCAATCTTACGAAAGCCGATACTGAGCGTACACTTGACGCATTTATTGATGTCGTCGGCAAAAACGTGAAGAAGAAAGATGGTGTGAAGTTGGTTGGCTTTGGCACCTTTGCTGTATCTAACCGCAAAGCTCGCGTTGGCCGCAATCCGCAGACAGGCCAAGAAATTCAGATCCCAGCTCGCAAAGTTCCTGTATTCCGTCCCGGAAAAGAACTGAAAGATGCAGTGAAGTAGCTGTCTCTAAGCACAAAAAAGCCCCGGCTTCCACCGGGGCTTTTTTGTATCTATCCGTGATACTCCTCAGCCTCATCCAGGAAGTCTACCAGGCGAAACCGGGTCATATCTGACGCTTTAACGATCTTCATCTCCCCATCCTCATCGCTGTCGTCCTCGCGCGCCAACAGGTAGCCTCCGCCACTTTGGGCGTCAGGATGGAAGTTCAACACAATCCACATCATTTTGTTTTCGCGATCGTACACCCGAAATGGAACCATAGGTGCTTATATCTCCCTTGATTTTTGCCAGTTGTAGCTCTACTGTGGCCAGCCAACCCATCAGCCATTTTGACGAGCTGTAAAGTTTGGCGGAAAGGTGTAGAAAAGTCTACTCCGTTGTCGAGCGGGAGCATATGGGTCAAGACGTCGTACTCGAAGTAAAGAACCTAACTACATCTTTTCGCACCGATGATGGCCCCATCACGGCCGTGAACGACGTAAGCTTTTCCGTCCGAGCAGGGAAAACTCTCTGCATTGTCGGCGAGTCTGGCTGCGGTAAGAGTGTAACAGCATTGTCCGTACTGCGCCTGATCCCCAGCGCCAATGGCAGTATCGACACAGGCAGCATACTATTTGGTAGCAAAGACCTCCTGCATCTATCACTAGAAGACATGCGCAAGATACGTGGCCGTGAGATTGCCATGATCTTTCAAGAACCGATGACCGCACTCAATCCCGTCTATACCTGCGGCGAACAAATTGCTGAAGTGTTTCGCATCCATCACGGCCTTTCGCGGCGCGAGGCTATGGACCGAGCACTCGAGATGATGGTCAAGGTTCAGATTCCTTCGCCCAAGCAGCGTCTCGACGAGTATCCGCATCAGATGAGTGGCGGAATGAAGCAACGAGTCATGATTGCCATGGCGCTGGCCTGCAATCCCAAGGTCCTGATTGCTGACGAACCCAGCACGGCTTTGGATGTCACCGTCCAAGCTCAGATTCTTACCCTGATGCGCGAACTCCAGGAGAAAACAGGAACCGCTATTATATTTATTACTCATGATCTAGGCGTTGTCGCCGAGATCGCCGATGACGTATTGGTGATGTACGCCGGAAAAGTCATCGAGCGAGGGCCTGTACTGGATATTTTTGAGCACGCAAGCCACCCGTACACGCGCGGGCTCTTGCGCTCGATTCCAAAAATCACGACGGCAAGGAAAGCGCCCCTATACATCATCGACGGCATGGTGCCCAGTTTGAGCCAGCTGCCCAAGGGGTGCAGTTTTCAAGACCGGTGTTCGATGCGGCAGGAGGCATGCCTCGCGGCTCCCCCGGCTCTAACTGATTTGAGTGCGACCCATGCTGCAGCCTGCTTTTTCGCCGGCGAGGAGAAGCGCACTTGACTCAAGACCTGCTCACTGTAAGCCACCTGACAAAAGAGTTTCCTATTTACGGAGGCATTATCCGCCGCCGTATCGGTGCCGTTCGCGCGGTGACTGATGTATCATTTTCCCTGCGCCACGGCGAGACTTTGGGCATTGTTGGAGAGTCTGGCTGCGGCAAGTCAACACTTGGAAGGGCGATTTGCCGACTTTATGAGCCCACATCGGGGTCTATTCAGTTCATGGGGCAGGATTTCGGCGCACTGCAAAAAGAGAAGCTGAAAGCTGCGAGACGGAACATGCAGATGGTCTTTCAGGACCCCTATGCATCCCTTAATCCCCGGATGTCCGTGCGCGATATCTTGGAAGAACCGTTCCGACTGCACAAGATTGGCACAGCGCAGGAGCGTCTCGACCGCATCATCGGCCTCCTAGAAAAAGTCGGCATGCGCCCAAACACTCTCAACCGTTACCCTCACGAGTTTAGTGGAGGTCAACGCCAGCGCCTCGGGATCGCGCGTGCCATTGCCATGAACCCCAAACTAGTCATCTGCGACGAACCTGTATCCGCGTTGGATGTTTCCATTCAGTCGCAGGTTCTCAATTTACTGGTGCGCCTCCAGCAAGAACTCGATCTTACCTACATCTTCATATCCCACGATCTTTCCGTCGTGCATTACATCTCGGATCGGGTGGCGGTGATGTATTTGGGTCGCATCGTAGAATTGGCCCCATGCGACGATCTCTATAAGAGCGCCGCACACCCTTATACGCGCGCCCTCATCTCGTCGCTGCCCATTCCTGATCCTCGTCGGCGGCATCGCGGCGAGGTGCTAACGGGTGATGTGCCAAGCCCCAGCGCGCCACCACCCGGTTGCCACTTTCATACACGCTGCCGGTTTGCCAAAGATATATGCAAAACCAAGGCCCCTGAGTTCCGGCAGGTTCCAAACCGAAAAGACCATTTTGCTGCCTGCCACTTTGCAGGTGAATTGTAAGAAAGGATTCGAATGATGCTACGGAGAACAGTCATTACTCATGCTGCCTTGATCGGGCTGACACTCGTTGCTAGCTGCACCAAGTGCGGCGGTAAAGACAGTGAAACGTCGTCGACGACAAGTGCCGGTCCCAAAGTGTTTAGCTTTCCGCGTACGAGCGCCTTTCGCAGTTTGGACCCGGTTAAGCAATTTGACGAAGCCTCATCAGAAATGATCAGCAACATCTATGACACCCTGCTTGAATATCACTACTTGAAGCGCCCCTATGAATTGAAGCCATCGTTGCTGGAAACCTTGCCACAAGACCAGGGCGATGGACTGACGTTTTTGTTTCCGATACGCAAGGGCGTTTTCTTCAACGACGATGCCTGCTTTGAAGGTGGCAAGGGGCGCGAGCTACGCGCTGATGACGTGATCTTTTCGATCAAACGCTTTGCCGATGCCAATGCCAACGTCTTGTCTTATGTGCTCATGGAAGGATTCGTCGAAGGTCTCGACGCTTTCCGCGAGCAGTCGAAGAAGGAAGGCAAGGCGATTGATTACAGCAAACACGATGTTTCTGGACTACAGAAAGTCGATGACTATAACATCAAAGTGAAATTCACCCGCAAGAATCCCCTTGCCTTCTACCCCTTTGCCATGCAGCAGCTGGCAATTGTTCCGACAGAGTGCGCCATCAAGTACGGAGACGAGTTTGAACGCCATCCCGTTGGCTCGGGGCCCTTCTATATCAAAGAGATGTCGCGCCGTGGCGAGATCATTCTCGCCCGTAATCCCCGCTACTGGGATACATATCCAACCGAGGGCGAAGCTGGCGATGAACAGGCTGGATACCTGAAGGACGCGGGCAAGCAACTGCCGTTGGTGGACGAAGTTCGATTGCCGTTGATCGAAGAATCTCAGCCCATGTTGCTCAGCTTTCAGAAAAGTGAGATTGATACCGTCGCTGTCAATCGCGATAACTTCAGCAAGTTCGTCCAGAAGGTTGATGGCGAACTACGCTTGAAGGATGAGTGGAAAGGGCGCATCAAGCTCTATGCAATCCCAGCCCTGAGTACTGAATACATCAAGTTCAATATGAAGAATCCAGTTGTGGGTGGCTATGAGCCCAAGCAAAAGGCCCTGCGCCAGGCATTTGCCTATGCACTGAACGCGCAAGCCTATGTCGATTTGATGCTGGACGGCCGCGCCATGGTCCTAAACAGCATCGTTCCCCACCCGATCAAGGGTAGCGAACTGGACATTCCTGCGGAGTACTATCGACAGAATCTTGAGATGGCAAAGCAGAAACTAGCAGAAGCTGGCTATCCAGATGGCAAAGGCCTGCCGGTCATCGAAGTCGAATACCGGGACGCCAGTGCTCTGATTCGTCAGCAGTGGGAGTTTCACCGTGCCGAGTTGGAAAAAGTCGGCATCAAAGCCAAGGCTAACTTCCAAACATTCTCGGCATGGTTGCAAAAAACCGAAAAGGGCAATTTTCAAATCAGCGGTGCCGGCTGGATGGCTGACTATCCGGACGCAGAGAATTTCTATCAGCTGTTTTACGGCCCAAACACGCCTCCTGGGCCAAACGATGGATCTTACAATAACACTGAATACAATCAACTTTATGAACAGATTCGGTTCATGGAGAACGGCTCCGAGCGCTACGCGCTCTTTGCCAAGATGAATGCCATATTGAAAGAAGATGCGCCGGGTATCTTTCAATACAATCAGATGCGCGTCGGCCTGCAGCACAAATGGGTGCGCAACTTTAAACGCAACATCATGTACAACCCGCCACTCAAGTACATCGATGTCGACATGGCTGAAAAGGCTAAGGGGTTCTAATCCATGCTTGCGTACATCATCCGTCGCCTGCTGTATATGATACCGATCGTCTTCGGCGTGGCGTTATTGGTGTTCGTACTGTTTACAGTCTTTGGAGAAGATCCCGTGCGGGTGGCGCTGGGCACCCACGCCACCCCGCAGGCGATCGCTGATCTGGAGGCAAAATGGGGACTAGACAAACCTATCCCCATGCAGTTTTTGGACTTCTTACGACAGATCGTCACTTTTGATTTCGGCATCTCATTTAACACCGGCGAGCCCCTTTCCGAATTGTTTTGGCAAGGCGCCATCGTGTCGTTGGCACTGACCGCGCCACCCTATTTTCTCGCCGTCATTATGTTCGTAAGTGTGTCGCTCGTGATCGCCTACTATCGCAACAGTTGGTTTGATCGTTTTTCGCGCACGCTATTTGTGGGCATGATGAGTATCACCTATCTCGTGTACATTATTTTCTTTCAGTATGTTTTGGCGTTCCAGTTGGATCTTTTTCCGATTCGAGGTTTTCAAAATGGCCCTGGCGCCATCGAGTATCTGTTGTTGCCTTGGATTATATTTCTGGTCATCGAAGTCGGCCCAGATGTACGCATGTACCGCACCGTGTTCCTCGACGAAATCAAATCGGATTATGTTCGCACAGCCCGGGCCAAAGGCGCTTCCGAATTGCGGGTGTTGTTTGTGCACATTTTGAAAAACGCGATGATTCCGATTCTGACCTATACAGTGGTTGGCATTCCATTTCTGATTATGGGCGCGTTCCTCATGGAGCGATTCTTTAGCATCCCAGGTGTCGGCGATTTGATGATCAACGCCATCAACACCGGTGACTTCCCCATCATTAAAGGCCTGACCATTACCATTGCGGTCGGATACGCCTTCTTCAATCTCTTGACCGACATATTGTATGCGTACGTCGATCCGAGGGTGCAACTTGAGTAAAACACCAGCGAAAGCAGAAAAGGTCGATCACGGCCTCAGTTTAGGCAGGCGCGCGTGGCTGCGTTTGCGGCGGCAGAGACAAACCATGATTTGCCTAGGGATCATCGGCGTGTATTTATCCATTGCCGTTCTTGGCTATCTGGGTCTGCTTCCTGATTTTCAAGAGCGCGTCGGCACAAGCTATGAACAGCCCGGATTCGAACTAAGCAAGATCCTGGGGACAGATATCTTTGGCCGATCCATCCTTTACAAGATTCTAGCAGGGGCGAAGACGGCGATCACCATTGGCTTTCTGGTAACTGCGTTGTCCATCCCTGTTGGCATCTTTACCGGAGGGATCGCTGGCTACTTTGGCGGCCGCGTCGATGCCTTCGTCGTTTGGGTATACTCCGTCATCGTGTCCGTACCATACATTCTGTTGGTCTTGGCGATCTCCTACATTCTCGGTAAAGGCATGCTATCCATCTGCATCGCCATGGCCTCGGTTAGTTGGGTGGGTTTGTGCCGCTTAATCCGCGGCGAATTCATGAAGCATAAGAACCAGGAGTATGTTTTGGCCAGCCGCCTGTTGGGCGCTGGCGATCTCACCCTCATTTTTCGCCACATTCTGCCCAACGTCTTCCATCTCGCCATCATTACAGCATCCCTACTGACCCTTAACTCCATCATGTCTGAGGTCGTCTTGACCTATCTGGGTGTTGGAATTCAAGACGGCAGCAGCTGGGGCACAATGGTGTCAGACGCGACTGGCGAGCTGATGAACGGGATTTGGTGGCCACTAGCCGGTGTAACCCTGGCATTGTTTGCTTTGGCCTATAGTTTAAACATGGTTGGTGACGCTTTACGTGACGCCCTAGATCCGAAACTCGTCGATTAATCTGCGGAAAATTCCGAGTTGACAGCCCACCTCGAATCTGTGATAACCGCAGGTCTCTATTGGGGATATAGCTCAGCTGGTTAGAGCATCTGCCTTACAAGCAGAGGGTCCGCGGTTCGAATCCGTGTATCCCCACCAGACCTTCCCGAACCAAAAGTCGTGGCAGAGAACATTCAGGGCTCAAAGCTGCACACGGACCTGCCAGTGCGGAAATTATCAAAGCCAAAGCCAAAAATTCTGATTCCCTTGGTACCGACCAATCGCACCTTCGCAATATTACGCGCGGAACTTCTAATATCGAATCTTGTGCTCGAAGAATTTCCTGTACTACCGACTCCGTACCCTCCTTCTTCCACACCCCCAGTCCTTTCGCGTATGGGCGCACCCGACTCATCATAGGGCGTCACATACCAATCTTCGCCGCCATCTAAGTCCAATATGTCAAAACTCAACTGCCGCACGGGCGAGTCGTAAAGGATTTCAAACTCGATTCTTCGGGTGTCCTTTGCATCAGCAACGCTCAACGCCCATCGCCCCGAAGTATTGACTCCTCCGCATTGGCGATTATGATTCGGCCTTCCCGGGCACAAGATACTCATCCAAGCTTCGAACAAGGGCTCTGGCTCATCCTGATTCACAATTCTCGCCAGGCGAAACGAACCACCCTCGATGGATCGCAAACGAATGCCATATCGATTTCGCAAAAACTCTTCCTGCTCGTCACCAAAGGTCAGCCCATCCCGCGCTCCCGGAATATCTTCGAAATCAATTGTATTGCCAGAAGCTCCCATTGCAAAAACCGGGATACCGTTGAATAGATCCTGCCAATTGCTGGCTGTCCCCGTGAGAGGGTCTCTATCCGCTTCCGCCGGCATGCTCTCAGACTCACTCAGCCGCGTCGATCCAGCGAGGGGATCTCGATCGGCTTCCGCCGTTGCACCCCCCGAACCCTTCACCCGCATCGCTTCGATGAGTAGTTGATTGGGGCCATGCGGACAACTTACACGCAGCATGTGTCGCGTTCCTATCCTCGAATTTTGCGTCCTGGAAGCTAAAACTCTTCCTTGGCTATCGAAAGCATCGATGTACCGGCCAGGCGCACAGTCCTCAGCTGTTAATGCTGCATAGGTTTCCTCACAATCCAAGTTCTGCCGAACAAAATCCCGGATCAATGCCCGCTCCTGATCCATGTCTGCGCGCAGATTCGTACGCATATATGGCGCAAGGAGATGCACGGACGCCACACCAATAATGGATAGAACTCCCATAGCGATAACGGACTCAAGCAGACTGAATCCGCGTTTTCTGTCGTGGCGGTCTCTCAATATTGACATTGAAATGGAGCCCTCACAAAGAGCGGTTCATATATTAAATTTGACCCTGCAACCTTCACCACCAACCTGCCGCTTACACACATGGCTCGCACCGAATATTGCCCAAATGTGCGGCCAGCTGTCGGCACAACGACAGCACCGCTCGCATCATACAAGGCAATGGTCGTGGAGCTGCACCTAGCGTACATCGATTTCGTCGTCGAGCATGAGACTTTCCCGTTCAGAAACGTCCGCAAGTCCCGATAATCTGCACTCTGGTTAAGCGCCTTCTGGGCACGAAAGGAATTGCTCATCAGACCAGATACAGTCGCCGAAACGATACCCATCACCGCCATGAGCATCACCACTGGTATCAGTGACAGACCGAACTCCGATTGACTTCGCATCGCCGAACGCATGCTCACTCCGCAATTGACAGAAGTTTCCTCGAAGGCTTACAAGCACCATGCCAAAATCAACTGGCGGCGCTACCAGCGGAAAATCCCTCGTCATTCCTGAATCAAGCGAAAAGTATGTCCCGATGGCAGGTTGCACACCCCAGACATTCGACCCCAGGGAAGAACTCATAACCAATTGAAATCAAAGGTTTATTAATAAGGTGATAGATCGGATCGCTGTCCACGTTCAGACCTGTTCGACGAATCGACCGCTATATGTCGGTAATCACCTTCATAATTGAGAATGAAAAGGCCATGGATGATTGAAGCGGATGGCTTGCTATGGTGGAGCCAGCGCCGGTAGTATAACCTGGTTAATTCAGCGAGATACTTCTATAAGCAGGAGCTTTCACCTTGCGCCCCTTAATCTTCGCTTTGACTCCATACTTGCTGCTCTTGGCTCTGGGCACCTCCCACGCCCAGACAACCGTGCGGCCCGTGCAAGAGGTACAACCACTTTATCGAGATAGCCAGGCAGCCCCACCGGTCCCAACTGACGTCCGGAATCATGCGGCACCTGAAGTCAAAGGCGATGATGCCACTCTCGACTTCAATTCAGAGTGGAGCGATACATCCGCCACTGATTCGAAACCTGAAGCGTCACCAACGCCCACATTCAGCTCACAGGGTGCTACGCCGCAACCGGCTGCCAACGTCAACCCAACTAAAAGCGGCTCCATAAAGGCCGAAAAGTATCGACACCTCTCGGTTGTTCTTGGACTACTCTCCCTCGACGCAACGGCCTTCAATCTCGAATTGGAGCAACGATCATTGCCCCAGATTGACGATGTACGCGGGTCCTTTGGAATTGCATACCAGCAACATTACCACGGTAAGTACATCATAGACGTTCTTGCACACAGAACACTGCACAACAACACGTTCGAAGGTAATTTTCAAAGCCGCACCATGCACTCGCAATTGCAGGTGCACGGTGGTCGGCTCATGTTTCAAAAGTATAATTCAGACTTTTTTTTGCTGGCGGGAATCGTGACCACGAACTCGCAGGTCCAGATTCGTGAGGATTTCAATGGTGACCTTGAAGAAATGCTGAACGAACCTCGGCGTGGTATACATCTCAGTCAGAGAAGTTTTGGCGCTGACCTCGGAGCGCTTTGGCAGCTATCGCTTACACGCTATTTGCCATGGCCAGAGCTCACGTTTGGCCTTCGCCTTGGCCTCAATTTAAATATTTTAAATGCTGCTTGGCGCCTAGACGGGAGAGGACGTATCCACGGCAACTCGCACATTGAAAGCGATGGAATGTACGCTCTGCTCTCATTGGGTTACGCGCGTGGGGCAATCACGGCAATGTGAGTATTGGTCCCGAGTCCTGCTGACACATGACCTTAATTCGGAAGCCAGGTTTGATTCCAACTTGAACGTTTGAACATTCAGCGAATGCTTGAAATTCATCAGCGGCACACATAAATCGCAGTAACTCGTCAGGGCAATCATTGGCTTTAATGAGAGTGAAAATATAGCGCTGCTTGTCGTTGGCTGCGTAATAGTCCAAAGCCATCGGCTGATAGTTTTCCGGTACTCCATACCAATACAGGTCTAACTTCGGACCAACCTGGTCTCCACAGTTTGCTTGTATAGAAAAGTACTGCAGGCCGCGCGCCATATGCCCGATCGGTATGACGTTATCAGTGCTACACTCATGCCAGAACGTATTCGACAGCGAATCATAGTTGCACTTGAATGTAGCGCTGCAGCCTGGGTCCTTGGCAAACTTCACGCGCAAGCGCAATTCACGCGACATATCCACAGCAGCACCGTTGCGATAGTCAGCACTGTCCACGATTAATGCCAACGGATTCTCTAGCGCCGGTTGAATAGTCGTTACATCAACCACATCACCGATCGTAAAGATTGTTTCATCGACCGCAACAACTTCGTCACCTCGACGTGCGGTAATGCGCACCGTGTGGTCACCTGCATCTGGCTTTGGCCACTCCACTCGGTCCCCACACACAGTCTGCACCGTGCCATCCAACTCACAAGCAAAGAGCACGTCAGCAGGGGGATTATGGATGTAGATGCGAACTGCCACATCCAAGACTTCCGCTTCAACAAAGAAATGATCACCCGGCAAAGTCCTGGCTGTAATCTGCTGTGGCCGCCCCGAAGGAGCCTTTTCTTGGCGTTTGGCAAATGGGCAACCCGCAAGAACTAGCGACATCAGCAAAGTCTTGAACACCAACTGCATACGTCTACATCCCCCTTGCCGAGTTAATCCTTGATCAGTCGACGACTCCGTGCACGACAATGCCCATATTCTGGATCCGTCGCGCTGCACCGCGCGTAATACCATTCATGACAAAGAGATGCTGTTCGATGGGACCGGTCTCCGTAGCGAGCGCCTCAATCAGAGTCTTTGTGGCTTGGGCCTGCTCAATGATCGACTCGAGATTGCGACTGGAAACTCGGTCGCTCTCCTGGGCTCCCCGCTCACCGACAATTCTTCGCAAGTTCTTGACCTCACCCCAGGCTTCTTTACCCGACCGCCCGCGAAAGATCACATCTATCTCTTTGCTGACCAATGATTCGATTTTTCGCTCAAGGTCTTCACCCATGAGCTCTGCGTTCTGCTTCTGTAGGTGCGAGGCAACACGCATTCGCACGACTTCTTCCGCCATATCCTGCAACTCTTCCGTCTTGCTATTGGGATTCTTGCCTTTAAGGTTCCCTAAAATGGCAGGCAGCCCGGAGCGTACACGCCGTCCAAACGATACAAGCCCCGAAACCCGCATGGCGACCTGCAGCTCGCCTAGATAGCCAAAAACTAGCCCACCAATAGAACTGTCCGCGTCTGCAAACGCCTGCTCCCGATCGGACTTCTCGCGAGCTGATTGCAGAAACTGCTGAGCATCCTCGTTTGAAACTCGCAATTTGCGCGCCGCACTTCGCAAGATCTCCGCAATCTCAGCTTCTTCAGATTTAAATAGCTCGCCGGCCCCATCAGCAAATGCAGCCAAGCGGTTTCGGCGCTCGATCATGGATTCAACGACTTGAGCCGCTGACAGCCGACCGTTGTCCGCAAAGTGACGCGACACCAACATCCCAAATTCCAGTCGAGCTAAAACGCGCGCAAAATCAGGATACCGGCCAGCCAGAGAATCTGGCGCCATGAACTCTGCGTACATGGCTTCCCTGCCCCGAAACTGGATATCCGCATCCCGGACAATATCACTATACTCGGTTGCCAACGCATCAAGACCAAGGATGGCACATTCTCCAGCACCGATGCCATAACTTGGTCGGGCGGATGCGAGTGCGAAAGCCAGGCAGCCCCAAAGAAACACGGGGCCCCAAGATTTTGGGGAAGAAACCATGAATCTCCCGAATTCATTAGCGATGTAGATATTCTAGCACGCTTAGAAGTGACTATCGATCCCACAGAGCCCGATGATGAGCTACCAGATCGTTCAACTTCTGGCCTTTGATGGCCTCACGAAGTTCCGATGCAAGGTTTAGGTAATATGCGAGGTTATGAAGGCTGATCAGGCGCATGGCAGTCATTTCACCTGCAGTATATAGATGCCGAAGATAACCCAGGGAAAAAGTCTGGCACGTGTAACAGGTACACGCCGGGTCCAAAGGCCGGTCCTCAAGCCTATACTTTTGATTCTTGAGATTGACCCGGCCGTAAGAGGTAAAAGCCATACCGTTGCGACCATTACGTGTCGGCATCACGCAATCAAACATATCGATGCCGAGTGCAACGGATTCAACAATATCCAGCGGCGTGCCAACTCCCATCAAATAGCGGGGGCGCTCCTTTGGCAGTTCGAGACAACAAGCGGCCGTCATGCTGCGCATATCCTCCTTTGGCTCGCCGACGGACAACCCACCAATGGCGTATCCTTCAAATCCGATGGCCTGGAGAGCCTCGCAACTCTTCTTGCGCAAGTCTGGATAAACCCCACCCTGGACAATTCCAAACTGGCAGAGTTCGTCGCGCGACTTAGCAGATCGACAGCGGGCCGCCCAACGCATGGAGCGCTCCATGGAATGCGATGCGATCTCATGGGTCGCTGGATAGGGAGTGCATTCATCCAGGACCATGTGAATATCACTACCTAGAGTCTCTTGAATCTCGACCGCCAATTCTGGCGTCAACTCAAATCGCGATCCATCGAGATGACTCTGGAAAAACGCTCCCGTCTCGTTCAACTTATTCAGTTTTGCTAAACTAAAGACCTGAAAGCCACCGCTATCGGTGAGGATTGGCCGATCCCAGCTGATGAACTTGTGTAGTCCGCCGAACGACCTGATGACCTCTAGCCCGGGCCTCAAATATAGGTGATAGGTATTTCCCAAAATGATCTGGGCGCCAATCTGCCGCAAGTCTTCCGGCACCAGCGTTTTGACAGATCCCACCGTCCCGACCGGCATAAAAATAGGAGTCTCGACTTTGCCATGAGCAAGCGCCATCTCTCCAGCTCTAGCCGCACCATCTTCAGCAACAATTTTAAACAATGGATTTACCCAACGCAGATAAGACAAGATCCACACAAAGAATGGATGTCTTGTGAGAAACATCATTGAAGGGGTTCAGCTCAACAAAATCCATCGAGCACAATTTTTTGGTATCAGCCAGCATTTCCAGAGCCAGATGTGCCTCTCGCAAGCTCAGCCCCCCCAGTTCAGGCGTGCTGACACCTGGTGCGTGTAACGGATCCATAGCATCAATATCGAATGACAAATGCACACCACCTGTATTGCGGGTAACGATCTCCAGGGCCTCTTTCATCACTGTAAACATTCCTCGCTCATCAATTTCGCGCATCGTATAAAAACGCACACCTGACGAACGAAGTTGCTGTCGCTCCAATCCGTCGATAGTGCGAATTCCAACCAAAACGGTGTTCTCGGGCTTTACTTTTGGGCCCTTCTTGCCAATGCCAAGCAAGCTGTCGTGTCCTTGGCCCAAAACTACAGCCAATGGCATTCCGTGAATGTTGCCAGAAGGAGTCGTTTGCGGAGTGTTCAAGTCGCCGTGTGCATCCACCCAAAGCAGACCCAGCGATTCATGATGTTTCTCTGCGAAATAGCCCGCTGCTCCGGCAATGGTGCCTATAGCTAGGCTGTGATCTCCGCCCAGAGCAAGAGGCACGCGCCCGTTCTCCAGTGCAGCCCTAGTCTTGATTTCTAACTGCCGGCACAGAGCGGTAATCGCAGAAAGGTATTTCTCCTGTGCCGCTCCAGGCAGCATGGACTCACGCACCGGAATAGCCAAATCACCATGATCCACGACAGATATGCCGAGGATTTCGATTTTCTCCTTGAGGTGACACATCCGAACGGCAGAGGGCCCCATGATGGCACCACGCATATTGGCACCTAAATCCGTAGGGACACCGATAACTTCGACACATCGGTTTGCAGTGGACATGTGAATTCCTCAGTGAGGGCTCGACTTCTAATCAACGGTAAGTATTTTCTAGTGCATGCCGTTCATTTGGTCAACGTTCGGCCACTCAACCACGAGTAAAGGACGCAAGAAACGCATCAACACCCAGGGGAGAAGCTCCCCTGGGTTCAATGATGCATGACAGAGTCTTGGACAAAGCTATTTAGATTAGCCCTGTAGCAAAGTCATAGCTGCATTCGGCAATTGATTTGCCTGTGCGAGTACCGAGACACCTGCTTGCTGCAAAATACGCTGCTGAGTCATCGTCGCTGTCTCTTCTGCAAAGTCGACATCTGCGATGCGGCTGCGAGATGCGTCCAAGTTCTCAATTTGGATAGCCAAATTCTTAACGGTGGCACCCAAGCGGTTTTGCGCCGCACCAAGAGTTGCACGGTAGTCGTTCACTTTGGTGATCGCAACGTCCAACTTGGCCAAGCTTTCTTGCGCCCCACGCTTGGTATCAACTTGTGTACCTTCGTTAGCACGACCGATATCCAATGAGCCTTCACCTTCGGTAAACGCATTCATATTGTTCAAATCGAGCTTTACGATGTTGACCGGGTTGCGATTGTCGATGGCATCGGCATCGCCGAAATAGTTAGCGCCAACTTGGATTTCCAGTGGGTAGGTGTTATCAGCGTTCGCAAGTTCACTGCCCACATCGGCTTGGCCGATTAACAATCGCGTACCATTAAACTCGGTAGAATTTGCGATACGATCGATTTCATCTTTCAACGCTACGTATTCTTTGTTCAGGAAGCCGCGCTCGGTGGCGCCGACGGTATCACTGGCAGCCTGTGTCGCCAGTTCCCGCAAGCGGATGAGCATGCTCGTTGTTTCTTCCAAACCACCTTCAGCAGTCTGAACGAGGGAAATACCATCGTTGGCGTTTCGCTTGGCTTGACCCAAGGAGCGGACGTCGGCACGAAGGTTTTCCGAGATGGACAAGCCGGCAGCGTCATCTGCGGCTTTGTTGATGCGCTTGCCGGATGACAGTTTTGCCATCGAGTCCTGCAGCGAATCAGTTGAGAGTGAGAGGCGTCGCTGAGAGTTAAGAGACGCTACATTGGTGCGGATACGCAAACCCATAATCAAGACCTCCTGTCATGTGTGAACTACGTCGTGTAATTCCTAAGGCATTCTTCGTCTCGCACCCGGCAAAGTTTAGTGGGCAAATACTTCCATGTTGCAACACGCTGACTTTATTGAGTTTATTTTTTAGCAGAGGTTGCATCGCGGTAAAAGGGGGGGCGATTATTGGCTTACTTGGTCAGCGACAACGCCCAGAAATGCGTCAACCAATGCCCATCCGCCCTGCAGCACATCCGCGCTTACGGGACTGGGAAGCCCCTGGTGCTGAATAAACTGTGGCGTCGCCTCAGGATGCGACTGGAAAGACCAAAATGGTAAAGACTGATGCTCAAGTGCTTCGATGGGAACCTGCGAACTCGACCCAATGACGCGCCAATCCGCAGGACAGCGCTGAACCATCTCGCAATGACTCACGACCAGTGGTAGTGAACGTTCGTCACCCCAAAGCCGCGAACGCTCTAGGCGTACTGACCTCAGCCCCTTGTATTTTTCGCCACTCGCTTGCGCAAAGCCTACGGTGGAACCTGCCATATTTGCCATGAGCTGATGCCCGTAACAAAGTCCCAACATGGGTATGCCCACCGCCATGGCCGCACGTAGCCAGCCCCGCAATTCAGTCTGCCAGATCAGGTCATCGTTGACGCTAGCTCCGCTTCCCAAGACGATGATGCCTGCGGCCTTGTTCAAATCCATAGCCGCGAGCGACTCGATACCAAAGAGACCGGGTAGGTGATAGGTTGCCGGTACTGGCGATCGAAGAGAAATCCGATTGAAGCAATCCAGCTCGGCCACACGGACAGCAGGGTCAATAACAATTAGGAGCGGATGCTCAACGGGATTTCTTGCTAAAGGAGTCCTCAAAGTGACACTCGCGGATGATGTTTTCGCCAAGCTCGGCAGTCTTTACCAAGTTTTCCTGGCGGGCCAAAGTGACTGCGGGATGCTGATCTGCGGCAAACACCGTGACATCACAATAGGGACATTTCAACTCGACGTGAGACTTCTTCGGGCCCTCGGGGTCGAATGAAATGTGGAATCGACGCGAACAAACCGCATTATCAACCAAGAACTTTTTGTAGCCCATACACTCCTCGCGACCTTCTTCTTGTCTGCGCATTAGCATATATTTCTAACGATTTTCCACGGTTCCATCCAGCCTTTCTTTGTGAACCGGCTACCCGGCATACCGAGAAGTCCTTTCCTTCCGCAGCCGCTTCGCTTATTCTCTGCAGTTCCAGGAGGTTGTATGAATTCTTTCGTAGCCGCAGCTCTGCGCGAAGCCGCCATCAGTCTTCAGCAACTGCAAGCCAATGAGAATGCACTCAAGCATATCGCCGTTGCGGGTGAAATGCTCGTCAGCTGCTTCCAAGGCAAGGGCCGCGTTTTTAGTTGCGGCAATGGCGGCTCCATGTGTGATGCCATGCACTTTGCCGAGGAGCTATCGGGCCGCTTCCGCAAAGATCGCCCCCCATTGTCGGCCATTGCCCTCAGCGACCCTGCGCACCTGACTTGCGCTGCCAACGATTTTGGCTATGACTCCGTCTTTGCCCGCGCCGTGATGGCCCATGGTCGACCTGGAGATATTTTGCTTGCCATAAGCACGAGCGGCACTAGCAAGAATATCGCCGCCGCCGTGCAAGCAGCCCACGATGCCAACATGCGCGTCATCACTTTGACGGGACGGCCTGCCTCCATGATCGGCAATTCGGCAGATATAGATATTTGCACTCCTGGCGGGCAGTTTTCTGATCGCGTGCAAGAGCTACACATCAAGGTGATTCATATTTTGATTGAGTTGGTCGAACGCCAACTGTTTCCCGAAAACTACCGAGGTTAATCGTGACCGCCGACACTTTATTTGATCGAATTTTGCGTCGAGAGATCCCGTGCAATTCCGCCTATGAAGATGATGATGTCTTGGCCTTTCACGACATCAACCCGCAGGCACCCGTGCACGTTCTGGTCATTCCCAAGAAGCGCGCTGCAACTTTCACTGAGTTAGCATCGCAATCAACGCAAGATGTCGGAGCACTTTTTCAAAAGGCAGCCATGGTTGCCAAAAAGTTGGGATTGGCCGAAGGTGGCTATCGCATCGTTGTCAATTGCGGTCGGCACGGACAGCAATCTGTTGACTACTTACACGTGCATATTTTAGGCGGCCGACAATTGCACTGGCCGCCAGGATGAACTCATCTGATGACAACAAATGAATCCATCGATTTTCGTTTTGCGATTCCGCTTTCAAACGACAACTTTGCTCCCTTGGCGCGAACGCCATGGGCTGGGCGGCAGATCGCCGCGCGACTGAAACGTCACATTCTCGGGCCAATTCAAATTGACGGACGTATCGGCGAGTCCTGGGAGATCTCCTGTGATCAAGAATTTCCCTCGCGCTTGCGCTTGAATCCAAAACGCACGTTGACCGACCTTTTTCGAGAGCATGTGGGTGAGTTCACTGCAAACCCCAATCGCGAGCGTCGCGGTCACATCGGCGAATTGCTGGTTAAACTTCTGGAGGCCGATCAGCCGTTATCCTTGCAGGTCCATCCAAAGGACAGCGACCCAAATTTGAAATCCAGCGAGTGTGGCAAGCCCGAGAGCTGGTATGTGATCGATGCCGAACCTGGCGCTGGCATCTACCTTGGCTTTCGTGAGCCGATTGCCAATGCGCGCCTCCGGCAACTTATCTTGGATGGTGCTGACCTAAGTCACGTTCTTCATTTTGTACCCGTGAGGACTGGCGACTATTTTGAGATTGAGCCGGGAGTTCCACACGCCATTGGCAGAGGCGTGTTACTGCTCGAACCGCAGCGGCAGTTACCAGAGAAGTCGGGAAAGACTTTCAGACTTTGGGACTGGAATCGACGTTACAACGCTCACGGCGTCATCGATGAGCTGCACGGCAAGCCGCGCGATCTGCACTTAGATGCTGCGCTCGAGTTGATCGATGGCGAAAAGCAGGTTGGTGACGCGTTTGTACAGTCACTCCGTCGCCATCCACAGATTAAATCGACACACAGCGGCTCGATCGTGCAACAGTATCCCTCTAATCCGTATTATCAAACGACGGTCATACAGGCATCTCCGCAATCCGTCCTGACACTTCGCGCCGACGGCGACTCAGCGTCCATTGTTAACCTAGCCGGTAGAATTGAACTCCGTCCCACTGCTGTCGCTGAATGCATACCGGTGACATTACGAGCTGGTGAGTCGGCCATTCTGCCACGACGATGTTTTCCGCACGCGGTGACCATCACAGCCACAACCCATTTCGCCGTCATCGCCCCAGCTGGCACCACCATTGCGGTTAGCTAGGGCCTGTCCCTGTTTACTGGTCAGCTAAGCAGCCACTGCAACCAGTGTTC
>CAZLMG010000023.1:0-63860 GCA_964560765.1 uncultured Oligoflexales bacterium | reverse complement strand
CCAAAGGATTCCTTCTACTGACATCCTCAAATAGCCAAAAGAGGGACAGGCCCTAATCCTCTGCCTCGCCGAAGCCAGTCCGCCGCCGATAACTTGCCAAAGCGTGGGGCACTTCTTGCAGAGTGCCCTGGGCGTCCCCTCACTGCGGGGTTTGTGGGTACCAGTCCCGAAGTCGTTCTGCTGTGCTGGAAGTTGTTGAAGTTGCTGTTGCCGGGGTTAAATATGCTTGAGAACTCGTTCCTAGGTCGCCGCTGGATTTGCCGGCGACACGATCTGTTCGTTACCATCTTTTCCCTGTCTGCAGGCCACCTTGCGGGTTGCGGCACCTACGAAAATGGTGAATCTGCATTTCAAGAGCTCTATGAAAATGGTGTGCTCTGGTCTTACGGTGAAGTCGAACTAGGCGCCCTAGAAGCGCCCGGAGCGGTCATGTTAGAAACTTTGACACCCGGTCTAGGCATTGACGACTCTCGCGCCCGATTTAACCTGTTCCCAGCCGTTTACGGGCAAGGAAATTCGTATCGAAAGAACGCTCTAGCTTATGTCGACCTAACATCCGATGGCAAAGGCCTGCACGCCTATGCCTACGATCTGCTCTTTGAGTCCCGCGCGGGCGCGCGTAGCACTATCGATATCTATGCCCGCCTCAAAAAGGAAGACGGTGGATTTAGCTACGAGAAGCGTCGCAAAGTATATTTGGGTTCAGCTACCTTTGATCGCCACAGATCCGTTAAAGAGGTTCGGCTAGCGCCGGATTTGAAGCTTTCTCGCATTAGCAAAGGTCCGTTCAAAAGTCGATGGGCCCTGCACTACCCGTCTGTTGCCATCCGGAACTATCACGAGTCGTGCCGAGGGATCTTCTCTCTACCTGGACATCAGTCTAATCAAATTGTTCAACAAACCGGTGGTGTGTGCCGCCCCCTTCCATCTCAAGAAGATATTTGCGCGGGTACACCCCTCGCTGCAGGTTGTCGTCCCGAAGCACCGGCTCGACCAGCAACAGCAACGACAGGACACGATGCGCACGCACCCGAGGCGACCCGCCTTGATGAAAATGTCTTTCGACTTGTCGGTGACAACGACTCCACACATGTCGTGTTCATCGCTCGCAGTGTAAAGTCGACTGCTACCGACAATGCCGCCCAGTGCGCCAACGCCTTTTATGCTCTCGGTCGAACAGCGACGAATAAAGTAAACGAATCGTGCAAACTTAAACTCGCAGCATCCTCCGAACCGACGGACGGTATGCTGACCTGTCGGGTTCACTTGCAGTTTATCGACGCCCAGACATATTCATCAAAGGTCTGTAACATAACGGGAACTTTTCGGGTCAGCGACGGCACCCTTGAATCCGAAACCATTCAAATTTTGAAGCCCTAGCTCTATGAATAATGCGCTCCGCCAACTTGACTTCGAGGATCTATGCATCCTTGCAGACTTACTCGAGGGCGAGAGCCTAACCGCCATCGCACGCCATATGCACATCACACAGCCGGCGATAAGCCAACGCCTGCAAAAGCTCAATTCAGTTTTTGAAACTGATATTCTTGAACGCGCCGGGAGGCACGTTCGCTTAACAACCCAAGGAAAGGCCATTGCCACCCGGGCAGCTGCTGCCATTCATATCATGCAGGAACTAAAGCCTGCTGAACAACACACGGTCATTAACATTGGTACCCGCGCAGAAGTTGGTCGGTCTTGGCTAGGGCCAGCTCTACTAGCGCTACGCAAGTCTCAACCCAACATCACGATTCACTGTCACTTTGGCTCAGGAGAAGAGATTATCCGACTTCTTGGCGTCGGACAGTTAGATGCGATTTTGACGTCTGCTCCTATCACACTGCATGAATACCAAGCCTTTGAGCTCAAAGAGGAACCGTATGTTTTCTTAGCCTCTTCGGCGATCGCCGACAGCATCAATCGATTTACCATGCTCCATCACCATACGTTGATCGAACATGATCGATCCTTTCCCTTTTTGCGTTACCTACATCCAAACGATCGGGCAAAGTTACGCTTTGCAGATGTTTGGTTTTTAGGGTCAACGGTGCTCATGCTTGAGGCGATCATTGGAGGGCATGGCATCGGGATTGTTCCTGAGTATTTGGCGCGAAGCGCCCTTGAAAGCGGACTCTTGCAGCGTATTCCGCTCAAGGTCAAACTCGAATCGGATTCATTTCGACTCATTTACCGGCGCAGTCGTAATATCGAGCCGTCCATGCGCCAATTAGCCGAGCACATGCGGCAGAGCGCCATCATTTAACCCAACAAGTCCTGAATACCTGCCAAATACGGAGGTCGAACTAGCCCTCGCTCGGTGATGATTGCCGAGATCAACTCCGCCGGCGTAACATCGAACGATGGATTTTGTGCTGGAGTTAGCTCTGGCGATACTCGAGAACCAGCCCAGTGGGTGATCTCGAACGCATCGCGAAACTCGATCGTAATTCCTTTGCCGTTAGCAATGCTACCATCAAAAGTAGTGAGGGGAGCTGCCACATAAAATGGCAATCGATGATAACGGGCAGCGATAGCTAAGGAAAAGGTGCCAATTTTGTTGGCGACATCGCCGTTGGCCGCAATTCGATCAGCACCGGTCACGACGAAATCGATCGCGCCCTGACTCATGAAAAATGCTGCCGCACTATCGCAGATGAGTGTATGGGGAATGCCGGCAGCCGACAATTCGTAGGCCGTCAGCCGCGCTCCTTGCAGATATGGTCGAGTTTCATCCACATAAACGTGTTGCAGCTTGCCCGCTTCTGCCAATGCACGAATGACTCCAACGGCGGTTCCATACCCTGCTGTTGCTAGCCCCCCCGCATTGCAGTGTGTCAGCACAGACACCTTGACTCCATCTGGCACCAAGGTAGCGCCGTGTCCTCCCATCATTTGGCAGCGGGATAAATCATCACGATAATAATCCCGGGCCAAGCCCCAGGCTCTGGCCGCCCAATCATCAGAGGTCAGATGCTCGGATTCCAACAACTGGACGCGCATGAATTCAATGGCTTGGAATAGATTTACAGCGGTCGGTCGCGTACGCCGCAAGCGCTCACAAGCCTCCGTTAAGGAGCTTCTCCGCACGTCCGCAGATGTCCCAAGCTTGCAGGCGTCTTGGGCGGCCATGGCAACACCAAAGGCTGCCGCGCAGCCAATAGCCGGCGCGCCACGCACAACCATCATTTCGATGGCTCGGGCGACTTCCTCGAAAGTTTTGCATGGAATCCAAACAGTCTGCCGAGGCAAGAGTCTCTGATCCAATAAGTCCAAGCATTCATCGGAGAAGCGAAGGGGAGTCATAGAACTTCCATCTGAAAGTACAGCAAAATATCAACTTGCCATACGATCATCATCCTCGTCAGCAAATTCTTCTCCCGATTCAGCATAGTCTTCGCCAATTGTGCGGATATCTGACTTTGCTATGCCAGGACCAGTCAGATGAATGCCAGCAGTGCCTGTTGCCAGTTTCCAGGACTCTTCCGCAGGTGTGTCCGCTTCAGCAGCTTTCTCCAAGGCTTCCGCTTGATCGTCGTAAGATCGCTGGATACGACGTGCGCGATACGATCGCAGCCAAACGAAGAAACCAGCCAAAAGAGTGGACACCCCAAGAACTGCAGCCAACTCACCTTTAGTCCAGCGTTGAGGTGGTAACTTGGGTACCCGCGCAGATATCATGGATTCCCAAGCTATCGACAAAAACTCCGATGCGCCGACAGAGGATTCAAAATTCTCCGCTACATCCGTGAAGGTTAAGAGGTAGTGAAAATTCTGGCCAGAAAGCATCAGGTGCGCATGCATCATTGCCACACCTTCCAAAGTAAATTCGGTGTAGTACAACAACCCATGATTTCCATCTGGCAGACGAACGGGCAGGTAATTACGAAGTCGATAATTTTCAACGCTCGTCGATAACTTGGAGAAACTGCTGATAATAAACTCCCCAACTTCCTCAGCAGCGTCCTCATCGATGTAGCGGGATCCCTTGAACGTTGATACTTGCAGTGTCCGGCGATACCGCTCGCCAGATAACAAAGGGGGCTGCATGACCAGGGTCATATTTGGTACCCGAGTCATGACTTCCCAACCGACAGGAGGCGTAATTGAAATTTCTTTGTCGGCAACGATGATTGGACTACCGTCGGCAAGGATCGTATCTGGAGGCCGAATACTCGCCTCTTCCAAGCCCCAGCCACGCGCCGCTAAGGTCGTCCAAATCATCACACCGACGGTCACTACGCGAAACTTAAACATAAGCCCCCCCAACTCGCAGCCCGGTAAGAATCCCCTAAGAAATCCTTCGAATTCTTGACAGCTCGTCAACCATGCGCGCCATAGACTGATCCATTCCGCGATACTCTTCGATCGCCTCGGCGATGTGATCCAAGGCAGAAGCATCCAATTCAAAGACGCCGCGAGAAGCGCCTCGACGATCTTTGAAGGGGCTACTGTTAGCGCTTAGGCCACCCTTGCCGCGTCGCTCGTCCGTGAAATTGATCTCAAATGGAATGGATCCGGCAGGTTTATTCAGAAGAATCATGACATTGTGAGAGCCATCAAGCGGGTGCCATCTAGCTTCTGATGCAACACTATAAATCGCACCTATGCGCCAGCGTTGAGCGACACCACCAACCTTTTGGTAATCTTCTCCGACCATGAAGCATAGATCACCGGGAGCTGCATCGGCTGAAACCGCGTGCGAAAGAAATCGAAGTTCTTCGTTGTCAGAAGTCTGTAGCTCATGAAAACGCTGCTGACTTAGCTTGAGCATCCAGATACGAGGGGGCCGCTCTTCTTGCTGATGCTTCGACATTTTGAGAAAGCTGCGATCGCGGACCGCACTGAAGGCAAAGTTTACCATGTCAGCGCACATGCCCGAATCTTCAACCAGTGCTTCCGCCTTATTTAGATAGTAGCCAGCACGCTCGCGACTATGCTCGTCACCGGTGGCAACATATATTTCTTTGAAGCAGTGCCCCAGCAAACTCACGGCATCGACGTCCGTCTCGCCCAAGACGGCAACCAGCTTTGTGAGCAGGCTTGTCGCCTCCGTCATGCGATCGCTCTTGATCATTGCGTAGGCCGTGAACAGTCCATAATGTGGATGCCCAGGATATTGCGCATGCAAGGATGCGGCATACCGCACTGCATCAACGTAACGCTTCTTTTCCAATGCTTCATGCATGCGGAATCGATCAACCAAGGGTGCGCCGGGAAATTGTCGTTGCGCCCGCTCTAGAACCGACAGCGCAGCGGCACTTTCACCGTGACGCAGAAAGGATGATGCCATGGAGCTAGCATGCAGATAATCGACAATGAGCGTATTCTTTGCCCAGAAACTTGACGTTCGCTGCTCTTTCTCAATGCGATATGCAACTAAGTCTTGCAGCTCTGTTGCATAGGGGTTTTCATGAGATTCAGCCAGTGCCTCTGCATATAGGCGAGCGGCCTCGAACTGCTCGTTCTCGAAGTAGACGAGACCACACAACGAAAAGTAATATTCGTGGGTGTCTTGATCGGATGCGGCGCGACTCTCGAGATGCACCCCCAGAGTCTGAAGAGCAGCCGACTCGCCCTCGTCAGCCAAGAGCTCAATCCAGAGTCGATACAACTGCAGTTGGTTCGGATGTTCTGGGAAGTCCGCAAGTACCTTTGAAACATGTTCGATAGCAGTGCGCGGACGTCCAGCCCAGTAATCCTTCAAACCCTCTAGATAGTCCTTAGTTAGCTCACCGAATGTTTTCCAAGTGCTGTCGCCATGGCGTGCCATAAACTCAGTCTCCGCAATGCAATCGTTTGAGGGAAGCAACGTGAAGTCGATCGGCGAGCTGTCGAATAACTTAACAGGGCAAGATTCGCCCAGCAGGGCAACCAGAAAGACAAACTTTGGCAATAAATGAAAAAAGCCCGCGACGAGGCGCGGGCTCAGCAAACTAGAATTACTAAAACGGGCATCAACTAGCCATTTTAGAAACTTTCTTACCCTTCTTCGCAACAACCTTCTTCTTGTCATTGGTCGCTGGTCGCTTTGACTTCGCTGCTGGCGTCGATTTCGCGACTACTGCCGCTGCCTTAGATTTCTTGGCAGCCATTGCAGGCTTGCTTGGCGCTTCGGCTTTCGCCGCTGCAACTTTCGGTGCGTCGGGAACTTTTGGCGCAGCAGCCACAACGGGTGCCTTTGGACGCGGAGCTGCTGCTGCTCTCTTCGCCTCAGCTGCGGCCTGCGCTGCCCGAGCAGCGAATACTTCTGGCTGGGTTACCGCCAACTCAACTTCATCCGCGCGATCAATAAGAATCTCGCGCAACTCTTCATAGCAGCTATCACAAATCGGACGATCGACAACATCGCGATCGATCTCGTTCCACGCTAATAGAACGCTCCAAGTCTGCTCGGTAAATTCCCGACGTCGACTCCGCGACTCAACACCACAACTCGCGCACTCACCCGCAATCTGCATCGTCACAACCCCCAATCTTGGCTGGACTACCCCGAAGGAGCCCCTGTTCCTGCCATGAAGAGCACGACTCATCATATTTGCACCGCAGCGACCCAGACCGTAAGTCCTCAATCGCCATCAAGCAGTTTCGGGGATATCGGCAAAATGCCCAGAAAACTTGAGTCAAAACCTCTAAGACTCTGATTTTCCCGGAGGCATGCGACATCCCATGTCCGCAGTCCCCCCGACCACCCGCAAAATCTGCGTTAATGCCCAACTAAATTGTCGTAATTAGCTCGCATCCTATTTTGCATAATTGAATTTTCATGTCAACGTTATTTCTGGCCCGACGGCCAGGTAGATGGGTGGACTTCTTCATGAGAACCGGAAGTGCGAGATTCAGTTAGCCTTCAGGTACGGCTCGTTGGCGAAGTAGAATCGCATGATCTCTTGCTTGATATTGTGGGATCTAAGGCTTTCGGACTTCATCGTCAATACGGGCTTCCAGACTTCTTTTGCTCTTTGCGTCGCGCCGTTTCGGTACTGCAGTAGGCCACGAAGAAAGACGGCATCCAAGTCTCGCTCGTCGGACATATTCTCGAGCATACTTTGCGCTTCACGAACCCGTCCGGCGGCCAGCAGCGCATGCGCCAGAACTTTCTCCGCGCGTCGCGCCTCTTCGGCTCCCAAGTCGATCGCTAGTCGCGCATACTCCACAGCTTTCTCGAGGTCGATTCCCTGCCACAAAAAAGTATCCGCTAGATCCAGATAAGCACGGGCTTGGTCCGTCTGCGAAGCCTCTGGATGATTGAGCAGATACTCGAACCATGTGGACGCCGCCTGGAGCTGCCAGAGGTCCTTGTACAACGTACCAATAGCCCAATAGATTCCAGGGGCATCAAAGTTAGTATTGATCAAACGCAAGAGATCGTTGATGCCCTCTTTCGGGTTCCATTTGGCAGCTGCGTCCGTTAGCGATGAAAGGAACGAGTAAGTTCCGCCTTCAAATAGAAAGCGCAGCTTCAAACGCAGATACGCCAATTCGTACTGCTGCTCCTTAATGACCGCCTCGGTGACAACATCAAACTCTGCCCAATCCACATCTTGATCGAGATTGGCCGACAATTCCAATAGCACCGGATCCGGATGCACCGCAGTTTCAGCGGGAGTTTCCAAAGCTCGGTTGAGCAGGTCGCGCACGATGTAAGAGACGTTCCACGGGTCCGATCGCAGAACCTGCCGCAACTTTCGATTTGACTCGGTGAAGTTTCGCTTGTTCGCGAAGTGTTGCGCCTGCAACCAATGCAGTTCCTGCATCATCTCTCGCGGCAGGTTAGTTTTTTCGGAGAATGACTGCAGAATCTTGGCGGCGCTATCTGCCGACTGCTGCTCATGCTGCATGATGAAAGATGCGTACTTTAGGGCCGTGCGCGGGCTCTGGGGGTCCAGCTGATACATTTGCTGAAAATGGCGCGACGCGCGTTCAACGTTCCCTAATCGTAGATAGGTCTCACCCACATGCAATTGTACTTCAGAGTCGTGAGGAAACTTGCTCATCAATGCATGCAACAAAGAAAGTAGCTCTACTTTGTCCCCGCCGCCTTGCACCAATTGCCGAAGCCGCTCTTTGCCAATGAGATAGTCTTCGACATTGACGCCCGCCAACTTCAATTTAGCTACCAACAAACAAAAGCGTATATCTGGATTATCTGGGAACGACTCATAGGCCTCTTGAAACAGTTGCCGCGCCAATTCATATTCGCCTAGGGACAAGAACTGGCTGCCTATTCGCTGCACAATTTGTGGATCCCCGCGCGACGACTTCAGGGCTTGTTTGTAGAACTCAAGAGCCAATGCACTTTCGTCGTGATCCTCGAGCGCTCTTGCCAAAAAGAAGTAAACTCCATGTGGTGAAGTCGAACTCGCCAGTACGGCTTTTGCGACTCGTCGCGCTTGCTCTCGCTTGGCTTGTTCCGCACGTTCATCACCGCGAAGGCGCGCCACTTTGGCAGTTGCCAATAGCTCGTACACTTGTATCTCGGGTGGGCAGTGCCCCTTGTTATCTATCCACCAATCAGACAGGGTGGAAATTGCCATCTCGGCCTCTTCGTATCGCTCCAGCTCCAGAAACTCTTGATACAGTTTTCGGTGGGTCTCAAAGTTCCCGTACACATTGAACGGTGCCGCGCTCTCGAACAAGTAGAAGTAGTGATCGCCCTGCGCCTCGTCCTGCTTAAAGTAATAGATCTGACTGAGCCCAAAGTAACTGGGATACCAGCTGCTATCGAGGGCTAAGCTCTGTTGATAGTTATAGATCGATCGATCGTAATTTCCCATACCCTCGAGTGTGAAGGCGATTCCGTAATATGCCGCCGCTGATGGCCCATGCTCTTGCATGTGATTTTGAAATCTCTGGATGATCTCGGTTGTCGAGGAAAGGCTGCCCAGCTGTTCCGTCATGAGCAGGCAAATCTCGACATTCGGGCTAGCACTCGACTTCTGTAGGTCGTCGATAAACTGCTGGTGGAGCTGCTTCAGCTTCCCTAGCTTGGCTGCCAGCTCAATGCGGCGCAAGTGAATGAGTAGTTCGTTGGCAGCGTCGGGCTGCGCCAGCAGATCTTCCAAGATCCGCTCGGCTTCGGAATAGCGCTCAACAAATATCAATTTGTTGGCATATTCGAGTTTTTTGGCGAGACCGCTTTCCAAGCATAACTCCCAGATTCACCGCCGATGAGATAGGGCAATCGCCCCACAAGAGAGCTATCGACGCGGCTCGCCCTTTCTGAAACTGGTATTAATAACCGGTTGAAATAAAAGAGATGTTTTTAATTGGGCCGCTTACGAAAGAGCCGGCGATATCGCCGCAATCAAAGCCAGAAAGAAAGTGCCTGCTCACTCAAGAGGCAGGGCAGGCTTTGCTATTTCACCAAGGCACGCATTAACGCATTTGCCGTGCTCTGCAGATAGTCGGAGCGCGATCTTTGGCAGCGCCAACACAAAAAAAAGAGGCTCCGAAAGGAGCCTCTTGTACAGCCAAGGTATTCGCCTGCCCGGTGGGGCCGCGCGACTACTGCGCCGAACAGGATTGGGCCAAGAGGCCATCAATCGTATTTCGAATCTGAGCCTTGACACTGGTATTCCAGACACCAACGTGCTCAAACACCACGCGACCTTGGCAATCCAGAATATATGCAGACGGGTAGTAACGCGTATTCAGCTGGCTGATCAGCTTTCGACCGCAGTCGTTCAACACAGGGTGATTTGGCTTATGGCGACTAATCCAGGTGGTGTAATCAGATGCACGGCAATCGCGAGAGACATCTAATACCTGCACGCGCGGCTCACCAGCATACTCTGTTGCCATTGCGTTGACGTTAGGCGCATTGTCATTGCAGTAAGGACAACCCAGGAAGTAAGTCTCAACAAGAAAGATTCCATCTGGATGATCTGTAGATTTATAGTTCGTCTCGGCCACACCGTGATTGACCCAGCCCAATTCAAAGGCATCAACACCGTGAGCTGCGGAAGACATGGCAAAAAGGAAAACACTGGCGAGCAATCGCTTCATAAGAAACCTCCTGATAAACGCTCTGGTAACAATTGATGTTAGTTTAACACGCCTTGCATCCGGAGGCTTTTCAAAAAGTTTCCTGCAATTTAGCGAGGTTCTACGTCTAAGCGAACATCAGGAGTGAATCGATAGCCGGCAAGGGTTGCCGCCGAACACCCTGCCAAAACGACGGGCTTGCTGGCCTCGACCGCAACAACTTGCTGATTTGTATAACACTCCTGATGCACATGCGCGGCGGTCAAAGCCAACTCGGCTGATGAACCTTCCGTACACTTCATGACGCCGATCTCGGTGTCAGCTGGCAATGGCGAGCGGCATATTGGCAGTACAGCAGAGCCTGGCGTGGCATCTGGTAAAACGTCCATTGGCGCAACGATTCGCGCTTTTGGCCGCCCTGTCTCGTCCAAACTTACAACGCCCCACTGCATCAATGTTGTAGCATCCGCATCACGAACAGGTACTCGATTAGCATCGCTACTTCCAGGGCCAGCTCGCTTCTCGCCCAACTGTGGTTTACAGCCTCCTAGGCTGAAGGCCAATGCGATTCCGAACAACATCTTGGGCTTTACCATCGATCTAACATTCCATGCGTACATACGTTTCTCCCTACGAGAAGGCCTGTTCACCAGTAATTTCGCGACCTACGATAAGCAAGTGCACATCGTTCGTACCTTCATAGGTATAAACCGTTTCCAGATTACACATGTGCCTCATAACTTTGTATTCATCCATGATGCCATTACCACCCAAAATATCTCGAGCAGTTCGCGCACAGTTTAAAGCGATCTCGACGTTGTTCTGCTTCGCCATGCTAACCTGAGCGTAATGAATTTGGCCGGCATCTTTGAGCTGGCCCAACCGGAACGCTAGCAACTGGGCCTTGGTGAGTTCGGTCGCCATGATCGCTAGCTTGCGCTGGACCAACTGAAAACTAGAAAGCTTTCTCCCAAACAAAATGCGATCGGATGCGTACTTGGCAGCTTCATCGTAGCAAGACTCGCCCGCACCGATAGCTCCCCAGGCGATACCGTACCGTGCTTGGCTGAGGCACATGAGCGCGCTTTTCAATCCTTCCGACTTCGGCATCAAAGCGCTCTTCGGAACCTTCACATTCTCGAAGTACAACTCACTTGTAATCGAGGCCCGCAATGAAAGCTTGCCTGACATTTTTCGTATCTCAAAACCAGGCGTCTTTGTCGGCACCAGAAACCCACGAATTCCGTCGTCGGTCATTGCCCATACGACCGCAATCTGCGCCAAGTTGCCATTCGTGATCCACATCTTGGCACCATTGATCAACCAATGGTCTCCCTTGTCAACGGCACGAGTTTTCATCGCCCCCGGGTCTGAGCCACCATCTGGCTCTGTCAATCCAAAGCAGCCAATGGCCTCCCCGGATGCCAATTTCGGTAGCCAGGTCTCTTTTTGCTCTTCGCTGCCAAAGGCATGGATGGGATACATGACCAAGGCTCCTTGCACCGAAACAAAGCTGCGCAATCCCGAGTCACATCGCTCCAACTCTTTCATCACTAGGCCGTACGAGATATTATCCATATCTGGCAGGCCATAACCATCTAGATTCGCCCCCAGCAAGCCCAGCTCACCCAGGCCAGGAATCACTTCCAAGGGAAACTCTTCCTTTTGATAGCATTCGCGGATACGTGGTTCGACTTCCTTGCTCACAAAATTGCGCACGGTTTGTTGCACCAGGCGCTGCTCTTCAGTCAAAAGGTCATCGATCCGAAAAAAATCTGGATAAGGAGTGGCTCGCAATTTTGACACTGAGTCTTTCCCCCGATTGAGTATCTATGAACCCCGTCGACTCAATGCGACGGGACGTTTGAACAGACCGATATCATACATTGCTCGCAGCATGATCGCAGCACAAACCACGAGCGCAGCCCAGGGACTGACCCGCTGGACTACGGACCACCGGAGCTGCAGTAGAAACCATCCAAAAAGTGCTATGATCGCAATAATCTTTGATAATTCGACCGCCCGAAGTCGCTCTAAACTACGCCGCATCGAAAAAGACCCACGAGAAAGCCCCGCGAGATCAGTGCCAAACCGTTGGTTACCGCTCCAGAAATGAGGGAAAAACACGATGCCATCAGTACTGGCCCGATTTGCGGAGTACAACAAACCGTCATCATTTGCATTTACCACGGCGTCACGCAAGGGCCGGACCTTCGCCACGCAAGTGACAACAATCATCAACAGAAGCCACATGAGGAGATCTCGAGCAGCAAAACAAACACCTACATAAACGAGCACAGAACCAAGCTCGATAGGCAGGCTCATGAACTGATAAATTCCGACTCGACGCTGCCCATCAGCACTAGGCTCCACACCTGCTGCCAGTAAGCGCACTCCAATCCCCAACAAAGCTATGATAGAACCCAAGGCCAGTGAATCGCCTGACGGACGAGCTTGCAGCAAGGCCAAAGCAAAAAAGAGATAAGCAAAATAGGTACGAAAAATGGGTAGCGAGCGGGCCACAATTCTTGAACCATGATTCTTCTGCAGCATTCCCACCGACAACCCCCATCGCTTCGCTACTTCATTGGCACCGCACCGGCCAACTGCTCATCGTTCCATCGACGATAATTCCAAGTCCACTGTTCCGGAAAGCATCTTATCATGGACTCGATCTCAGCGGCCATGAGGGCCGTCCATGTTTCCGCCGGGCTTCCATCATCTGGCGGGATATCCAAGACACGATGTACGACGCGATATTGCCATGGTCCCACTCGCAGGCAAAATACAGCGACGACTGCCGCTTGCGTCTTCACCGCCAAGGTTGCTGGTCCTTGCACAAAAGGCGTCTGAATCCCAAAGAAAGGTACGACACACCCCTTGCCACCGCGGGGCTTCTGATCCATGACAAACCCCAAGGCACCGCTGTTTCGTGCCACGGTCATCATATCGCGCACGAGTGTCGTCCGGTCTGTCCACAAGATAACCGTATTCATTGAGCGACGAAGTGCCTGCAGCACGGGACGAGCCCAGTGGCGGCTGGGGGGCTTTGCCAAGGCAAAAAAAGGCTTGCCAGTTGCAGCGGCGACAGCCTGCGCCACCATTTCCCAACTACCTAAGTGCGCCGTGACGATGAGAACGCCGCGGCCGCCTACCATGAGTTCAAGCATAGTCGCCCGTAGAGCCTCTATCCCATCGAGGTGAGACACATCATCGTTAGCAACGAGCTTCATCGTCTCGATCTGACAGTGACTGGTGTGACGAGCAACTTGTTCTGCAAAGTCTTTGGCAAAGCTACTATGCCGGGGCAGGCCGTAAATGGCTTGCAGGTTCGCGAACAATCGCCTTGACTCGCGTCGAGCAACAATTGGCATGAGGAGGGCGAGGACAGATGCGGCCAAAGACATGGCGGAACGAGGCACCCATCTGAGAACCGTTAGCAAAATACGCGCAACGAGGGGATCTCTCGCCGAAAAACCAGCGGCATCTCCTAGCTCGGTCAAGGCCTGATCAAGTGTCTGCGCGCTCAAAAAAGTCCCTTGCCTTGTACGAACTTCGAACCAATGGTCCTGACGCCACCGACTTAAATCCTATGGAACGCGCAAAGTCCCCAATCTCGGAAAACTCTTCTGGAGTCACAAAGCGCTTGATGGAAAGATGTTTGTGCGTTGGTCGCAAATACTGACCAAGCGTAACGAAGTCCACATCGTGCCGTCGCAAGTCTTGCAAACTCTCGCGAACCTCATCCAAAGTTTCACCCAGCCCTAGCATCAGCGCGCTTTTGGTGTATAGCGGATAATCTGCCAGTTGCTTGACACGTTGCAAAACCTTGAGGGAGGTATCATACGTGGCTCGACGATCCCTGACCCGTGGCGTCAAGCGCCGAACTGTTTCCAAATTGTGCGCAAATACCTTAGGGCGTGGCTGCAGCACTTTCGACAACGAGTCATCCTGACCACGAAAGTCACCGGCCAAGACTTCGACGAGCGTTTCAGGATTCAGGTGATGGATCTCTTCGATGACTCGCGCGACATGCTCGGAACCACCATCAGGCAGATCATCTCGATCAACCATCGTTAGCACGACATAGCGCAATTCCATTTCCCGAACGGTTTCAGCTGTATTCCTTGGTTCGCTGGCGTCGACCCATCCATTTGGATTACCGGTCTTGACGTTACAAAATCGACAGCCACGGGTACAAGTATCGCCAAGAACCATAAAAGTCGCGGTATTGCGACTCCAGCACTCGCCAATGTTAGGGCACTTAGCTTCCTCGCAGACTGTAAACAGCTTTCGTTCACGCAGATCGCGCTTAATGCGAAAGTAAGTTGAGCCGGTTGGAATCTTGGACTTAAGCCATGCTGGCTTTCCAATGTGCAACGGTCGATCTGTCACGATGTCCGTCTTTGGGTCCTGCTGGTTGCTCATAACCTTCCGAATTGATGACGGGTTCTCCGAAAATTTGGCGCGTGTTTGTCTTAGCATTTCTAAAAAATAAAAAGATAGGCAATTTCCGCCGGGCGGCGACACTCGCACCAGGGTGCCGCAACACTTTGTTTTAACAGCACAAAAATGCCTCGGCCATATTCTCTGAAAGAGCGCCGAAGAGAAAGATGGCTAGTTCGGCGTCTCATGAGCCGACTTAGAGTGGAGGCTCCGTGCGGGTAACGCTGACAAATTCTGTTTCGCCAATGGCCTGCCGCTGGCTGCGCCTCTTACTTGTCGCATCTACTCAATGGAGCTGCAGTGGCAATCCTGGCGTCTATCAAGAGGAATCGCCAACAGTCGAAAAGTCGGAAGAACCTAAGTCTGAAACCGACAGACCGAAACCCCTACCATTCACACTTGCCAGAAAGATTCGCCGCATCACCCTCGACCTAGCGACACGACTGCCACTTGCCGAAGACTATGCACTGGTCAACCAAACGGCTTCACAATTGAACCTGCTGGTCGCAGAGCTGCTACACACGACCGAACTAGCCAACACCGTCGCCGACTGGCATCGCCAGTCTTGGCGCCTCCGCACCGACGAGTTACCAGACCTAGATCGGTTTGTTGCTGCTGGCAATGTCACGCTCGCCTCAGCTCTATCACAGGAGTTACGTGAAGCGATTATCTCGGAACCACTGAATCTGATCTCGTACATCATGCAAACCGGGCAGCCCTATTCAAGCATCTTTCTTGCGGAGCAGGCGGTGACAACCGAAGTGCTGACGAGCCTCTGGGGCTATCAATCCGAGTATCTGCTGGGTTTAGATGGACGTCGAATGGTTGCCAGCTATTCCGATAGTCGTCCGGCCTTAGGCGTCCTAAGTAACAATGGCCTTCTGGCAGCCCTCGATTCCGAAGGTCGCGGTACAAATGAGACGCGAATGGCCAGCATACTTAGTCGCATGGCTTGCACCAATTTGCAATCAAGCAGGGCCCACCTATTCACTGAGTTTACCGATGATGAGATGGATGGAGATTTACGTCAACTCGCCTATTCACACAAGAGTTGCAGCGGCTGTCATCGGCAATTTACCGATGCTGCGGGCGCCCTTTTCGGCCTGGGCACTGGCGCCAACTTTTCCTCATGGACCACCTACAGCAATAGTGGATCGCAACCAACTGGGACTTATCGAGGTCATACCTTTTCCGACCACGGTAAATTTGCCCAACTTGTCGCCACAGACTCGCGAATCCTTCGATGCACTCTCATTGGAATCCATCAACAAATTTTGCAGCGCGGCTTCCAAAAATCCGATAGCGGCATCCTGCACAACAGCATGTCGGCAATGATTTATGACGACTATCAATTGACCAGCTCGCTGCAAAGCCTACTGTCCAGTCAACAATACCTGCAGGGGCCGTTGCTCGGCGGGAAGACGCTGACGGAGCGGCTAAAGACACGCAACGGCATTCGTGTCTTGACGCGAAGAATGTGGCAAGGCGTTGCCTCGCAATTACTTCCAGGTCAAAGCTGGAGCTTTTCCGAACATCTAGATCCTGGATTCTCCGACATGTCTCCGGACCAACGGTATGACCCAACGTCCAGCTATTGGCATGCTGCTGAAAGCGCCGCACGCTCCATAGCCTCGGCGCTGATCGGCCGCGAACTAAGCAACGAATCTTCAGCGTCTGATAGGCTACTACTCTCCTTGTTGCCAGACGGCAGTGGCGTCACAACGGACGACAAGATCATCAACAAACAAATCATCGCCATTTGGAAGTTCTTAACAACCTATGAACTCAATACAGGAACCAGCATTTTCCTGCGCCTGAGAGAGCTATTTGACCAAGTCAACACAGCCAATGACGTTGCCACAGTTCGGACAGCTTGGCAGACATTGATTATTGCGATCATGCTCCACGAAGCCTTTGTGACTTACTGAGGAAACCATGATTACGCGCCGACAATTTATCGTTCGTAGTTCTGCCGGTATTATCGCCAGCAGCATCTTTACGAAGCTTTTCAGAGGCGGTCTCGCGCAGGCGCAATTTCGACCAAAGTTCCTATTGCGCCTGCATTGTGATGGCGGCTGGGATCCAACGATGGTCTTCGATCCCAAATTCGACTCAAATCATGTGGCTACCGGTCCAGGCTCATCAACGGCCTCAGCGAGCGGCATTACTTACGTAACGGCCGCGAGTCGACCAAGCGTCTCATTCTTTTTTCAAGCGCACGGAGCGAAGTCCGTTGTCATAAATGGCTTACATTGTTCGGCCGTTGACCACGAGCAGGCACTTCAGCAATGCCTTGGCAAGCGATTTGAGAAGCAAGACAAGCAGTTCATCGACTATTTGACCTATTACGCCCAACAAACAAACCCTACCGCTGCGGCTCCGCACCTTGCGATCAATCTACGGCCCAGCGCCGGATCGAATGTCGCCGCAACTAGCTATCTCGACGACGCCTTGATCGCAGAATACCTGTCAGCAACAAGCTCCGAGATCGGCTCGACTGCTGAAGCAGCCTTAGCAAATTTTCTAAACTTGAGCTTTGGGGACACCATAGAAACGCGGCCTGCGTTCGGCCTAGATGCAGATAAGATCAGTGCTCTTTATCACGGCTACAAGCGCGAGATCACATTTCGAGAGCAATTCACCGCGCTACATGAGCGCGCTTCTACGGCTGGCCAAGATAATTTTGTGACGCAGGCAAGACTTGGTCTGGAAATGATGGCAGCCGGCTTGAGCCAATGCGCCACTGTGCGCGTAGGAAAGTACCGAGAATGGGACACTCATCGAGACCACTTCAGCAAGCAGAACGACCTTTTTGAGTCACTGTTTGCAGGTCTCAATCAAATCATCTCGGCTGCGCAGCAACTAGGTTTGAGCGACGACCTGATCATATTGGTGACAAGCGAACTAGGCCGCAGCCCGAAGCTGAATCAGGGAGGTGGCAAAGATCACTGGCCCTATACATCCATGCTTGCATGGGGAGGCGCGCTGAACGGTGGGCAGGTTCTCGGCTCGACGGATGCGTGGCTGCGAGGAGTACCCCAAAATCCCGCCAACGGCGAAACCTCGACTCCAAATGGCGAGGAATCAGCGGGTCAGATCGGCACAGATATCGTGCCCGTGAATATGCAGCATGTCATGGCAGGCTTATTTATGGCAGCCGACTTGGCCGTCGACTTGGCGTTCCCCAATACGATTCCCCTTCTTGGAATGGTGAACCTATGAAGCGAATTCCTGTACCAGTTAAATTGCTGGTGACAGCGCTCACAATGGTCTCGCTGCATCTATCTTGTGGTTCAGAAAGTAGCGGTACTAATGACGAGTATATTCCAAGACGGCGGGTTCGGTTGCCCGCCGGTGAAACGGAGGGAACCACTTTGAACGGAAATAGCTGTCCCTCAGGCACCGCGCTTACATACCACAATTTTGGGCAGGCGTTTCTCGCACAACATTGCACAGGTTGTCATAGTCGCAGCCTAAAGGAGGATCATCGGGGCGGGGCTCCCACAAAGGCAAACTTTGACGAAGAGCCCGATGCAGCTATCTGGCGAAATGGCATATTCAAAGTCATGTTTCGAAAGCCCGCGACAATGCCGCCGAATGCGGATGTTCCCGAGACAGAGTTAGCCTTGATGCGGGAATGGTTACGTTGCGGCACGCCGTAAGCGTGCCGAAGGAAGATGATTATTTAGGCGCTCTGGCGCGAAAGCGCCAGCGCCTAATTAGGGTATAGTCTGCTGCGGCGGGTAGTAAGTTCCCGGCTGCTGTTGAATGGGTTGCTGCTGGGTGGGTTGCTGTTGCCCAAGGGCACCAATATAATTCGACGCACAACCCATGGCCCCGCCTCCGAGAGTGCCTAAGGCACCACCGCCGCCCATCATGCCACCGAGTACGCCGGTGATCATACCCTGTGTGCAACCGTTAACGCCGCCGTTAGCACCGTACTTTGCTCCAGGATTCTGAAAGAACCCCTGATCAATCATGTTCACGCCAGAGTCAACCACTTCCCAGCGGATGCGCTGTTGCTGTTCAACACCCAAACTGGCCATATTTTTACGAATGTCGCTGCACAGAGCATCTTCACCGCGCGGCATCAGAAGGTGGCGACAGCGCGACACATCGCGCACAACTGCGACTATCTCTCCAGCTGCACCTAACTCCCGTGGACGCCAGGAACAATCCACTGTCGGCGACCCTTGCCCAGACCACTGACACTCCGTCGGTCCGCTCAACACTTGGACGGCATAGGTTCGCTGCGTTTGTTGCTGTGGTTGAACCGAAAGGGTTGCCCGATTGTCTTCGTCGACCTTAAACGGCAAGTTTCCGGCACCTTGCGAACCGACCAGCTGAAAGGCTACAGGAGGACACTCATCCTTGGTACAAGGAACGTTCTGTCCGGCGAGATTGACCCCGGGGGTCATCACCGGCTTTCGCGCCGAGTCACCACATCCAGCGAGTGACCATGCAGCGAACGCAGTCAACGCCACGTTGAGGAACTTCCTGTTCCGCATGTCTCTGACTCCTAGGCTAAACCTCTAAATTACGAACATACCTGTAGGTCTTATCGGAAAAATCACTGAAAACTTTAGCGTTGCTAAAGATCCTTCAGTTTTCTCTTTAAATTAGAGCGGATAGCCGGTCGATTTGCGCCACTTTGAGGAAGGACTCAAACTGCTTGGGCACAGGCGCCGCCAGGGAAACGGACTGCCCCCCAGGCGCCTGCGGGGGGATTCTCAAGCGCATGGCGTGAAGAAGGTGATAACGAGCGAAGGGTCGCCAAGCCTCAGGCAGAGAGGCCAGACTGCGCTGACCGTATTTTTTATCACCCACGATGGGGTGCCCACTCAGCTCCAGATGCACCCGAATTTGGTGACTACGCCCGGTCGTCGGTCGACAGAGAATGAGGGAAACTTCACCACGCGATGAAGATGCCAGCAACTCGAAACTCGTGTGCGAACTCTTTCCTCCCGCACTGACCTTTCGCACACTGCCCGTGCGCTTGTCGATATCAGATAAGTAACAGCTCATCTCAAACTTCTTATTCTCCGGCACGCCATAGACAACAGCTAAGTACTGTTTTTCGATACGACGCTCTCGAAACTCACCCGTTACGAATGTTGCTACGTCTGTATTGGTTCCAAACAGCAAAATCCCAGAGGTTTCTTTATCCAATCGATGCAGCAGAATAAGCTGCTTTTCCGCTAGCCCTTGACTTGCCAACAGCGTGTTCAAACTGCGCTCCGCATGGACAACAGCTTGGTCGCGTGTTGCCTGAGAAGGTAGACCAGGGGGTTTATTTATTGCGATAAGACCGCGTTCATTGTGCAATACATCGGTGGCAAGCAAGGTGATTTCATCGGTTGCTTGCTTCGTCGTAAGCGCCTCTGTCTGGTACACCATTTCGACCTGATCACCCACGCGCACGGGACGAGAGGCGATTCGCATGCGACTGCGATTGAGATACACACCACCTTGATCGATCACCATTCGAATTTTGCGCCGAGAAAGGCCGACTCCCAAAGCAAACAAGGCGCTATCCAAGCGCTGACCATCCTGCTCGATAGTGATTGTTACGCGAACGCGCTCCACAGCCCCCCCTCTTGCGAGTAGAAGAAGAGCTGCTGGTCAGCCGGAAGCACAGACCTGACTCTATGCTCAAGAGTTGTAAGCACCTTTTGCATCGCCCCTCTCACTTCGGACTGGCGCTCCATCAACAATGCCAGGGCGGCATATGCCAGAAAATCCAACCGATAGCCAGACGCAAGTTTAACGACGATTGTTTGCGCATGCCCATCCTCAATCGCTTGAATGGCCAGCAAACCATCCGCGCCCTCTTTCGCCAATACATTTCCAGCTCCATCTTGGATAAGAGCGGAATCCAAGCGCCCCGGCCCACCTACCAGATCGGGAGAAGAGGCAAAACATTGGCGGACGGCATGAACGGATTCATCCCGATCAAGCGCAAGACGTCTCCATAATGCGCCTTGCTCGGACAGGGTCAGTAGTGGCGTCGGCAGTCCGCAGCTATCCGCGACCCAAGTCAACCGACTACCAATTGATTTTTCCAGCAACGCAGACAGTCGCTGAGAATATGGGTGATCTATATTGCGATAGGACTGCGTCGGCCAGCCATTTCGCCGGCAGGCAGCCATGATCGCAAGGTGCTTTCCTGCACAGGGATGAAAAAATCTGCGCGCCATCGCCCCAGCAGCCTTCGCATCGCACTGTGCGTCGGCATCCATTGGCAAGCAAGAGGGACAAAGTAGCTCCTCTTCTAAAACGCCAAGTGCGCGGCTCAGTCGACTCAGAGCCTCCACATGCAGCTTTGTACCAGCGTGCGAGGCTAAAGGCATGACGCCGTCAGAGCCCTCGATCGCCACTCCCGTGGCAAGGAGTTGCCAAGGCTTGAGCAAACTTCGGCAAGGTACGCGAATATGAGCCGTAGGTTGCTCGCTCATTGAAGATGATGCAGAGATCCAGGAATAAGCCCCATGAACCACCAACTCCAGCTGCGGACCGCGCGTCAAAGCAAAAAGCGGTACGGCACCCGTCAATTGGCTACTGCCTCCAAGATCAAGTGACAAAGTGCGGCCTCACCTTCTCAGAAAACAGCGTCATTTGACGACGAATGGCCGCATAGTCAGCCTGATTGAACTCAAACCACAGCATTAAACGATCATCTGCGTGAAAACCGCGAGAATTGTCCGGGTGCAGTTGCTCACAAATCATTTCCGGCGACCCCACCAATGCGCGCTCAAGTAATGCCTGTTTGGGCGGTAATACAACAGTGCCACGCATTGCTTCAATATAGGTGTCAAAGCATTGATCGGCGCGCCTGGCCGCCTCCTGCGAATCCTCATCAACAAAAACTAGAACCGTACGCGGCATGCGCGCGCGGTGCCATGGCCGTCGGCCGTGCTGCTCACAAAAGGAGAACATCTCTTGGTGGACGGCTGCCAATTGCGCTGGGGGAGTGAAGGAAAGATTGAAGAGATCAAGATCAGCCCAGCGAAAGCCCACATGACGAGCCTCCGGGTCGTGAGAACCCAGAATCATCGAAAGGTGGCTGCGCAACTCTTCGGACACGCGTGGAACCAAAGCAATTGGTTCAAACTGCCATCGTTTTACATAGGACAGACTGGCGCAAGCAGAACCCTTGCCCAGGGCTGCAAGCGCCTTTTCCCAGGCATCTTCACCACAGTTAGCGGCTGAGATCTCGCGGGACTCAATATCGTCGGAACAAATCACCTCGCCTTGAAGTAGACGCAAAAAGATCTCGAGAGCTTCAAGGAAGATAAATCGCTTATAGACCCCCCAAAGGCATTCTTCTTCACGCGAACGAGGGACAATGCCAAATGGAGAGTTAATGTAAGGGAAACGCCCCGCGGCGACGCCGATTTGCAGCTTGCGCGGTGACTCCCGAAATTGATTCATGTAGGTCAAGAAATTGACACGGTCTGCAGCGGCTATGGGCCCGCCATTTCCACCGACAATATTAAAAATGGCCGTGCCAAAATTTAACTTCTTGGTACGCTCAAAAAGCGTCTGCGCCAGTACCATGGCATCGGCATTCAAGCCCACTTCCCCATGATAGTTGGGAATGACGGGTTGACGATGTCGCTTTTGAACCTCCGACGAAAAGTGGGATTCTGCGACCCACATGGTATCGAAACCAAGGTCTTCAGCTAAGAGCGCTTGCTCCAAGAATGCGGAAAAGACTTCCACGTCAGTTCGCCGGGGCGTGATGGAATCAATTCGCCCTATGGAGTGAAAAATATCGAAAAACACAAAGCCCCCAAGATGTAGCAGTGGCCCGAGTATAGTAGCTGAATACGCTAAATCAAACAGTATTTCCGGCTTCATTTCCATGGTATAAGTGCCCAATTCATGCACCATCTAGCGCAGCTACGCTCGCATGCAACTGCAAGGAGCTTCTTAGTGAGCCAGAGTCTGGCCAAGTCAGTGATCGCTGGCAATTTTTGGCACTGTAGCGGCGGTCAGGGCAACGCTGCTTTTGAAGCCCTTTCAGGCGGGGCTATGGCCATTGATAATGCCGGCACCATTCTCGAAATCGGACCTGCAGCCACCATCAAAGATGCTTACCCTCAGGCTACATATACTGATTTCGGCGATCGAATACTTATTCCTGGTTTTGTCGATGCTCATCTACATTTTCCCCAAATGGACATGATTGGAGCTTATGGCGAAGAGCTTCTGGGCTGGCTAAATAAGTACACTTTTCCGCATGAAGCTAAATTCCAAGACCAGGATTTTGCTCGCGCATCCGCGCAACGTTTTTGTAGAGAACTCCTAGCTAACGGCACCACGTGTGCCGCTGTCTTCTCCTCCAGTCACCGATCAGCAACCCATACATTATTCAAGGCCTTCGAGGCCAATGGGCTGTTTGGAGTTATCGGCAAGACTTCGATGAACCGGCACGCACCTCAGGAGCTGCTACATTCCGTCGAGCAGGACATTCTTGATTGCGAGCAGCTGATTACCCAATGGCACGGACGGCATGATCGTCTATTTTTTGCGATCTCTCCTCGGTTTGCTCCGAGCTGCACGGCCGAATTGATGCGCGAACTTGGGAAGCTGCATCACCGGCATCCGACGACGTACATTCAAACCCACTATGCCGAAAATCGCGATGAATTGGTTTGGGTTTCCCAGCTTTTTCCCAAGGCAGATGATTATCTGCAGGTCTATGAGGACTTCTGCCTAGTGGATTCCAGAACTCTGCTTGGTCACGGGATTTACGTGTCTCCAGCCGAGCGCCAGCGGCTGGCTTTAGCGGGAGGAAAAATCATCCACTGCCCAACATCCAATCTTTTTCTGGGTAGCGGCCTATTTTCAATGGAAGACATGGAGCAGTCGAAGATTGGTTATGCGCTTGGCACCGACATCGGTGGCGGCACCAGCTTTTCCATGTTCGCAACGATGCGAGCAGCCTACGAGATTCAGAAGTTGCGCGGCTACACTCCCAGGCCGGCACAACTCTTACACATGGCCACGCTGGGTGGCGCTGCAGCCCTATCGTTAGACAGTCGGCTTGGCAATTTCAGCCCCGGAAAAGTCGCCAACGTCGTTGTGCTCGACTGGCACAAGAGCCGCTTGCTTGAGCGCCGACTCACAACGTGCCAGGATCCCGAAGAGCAGCTGTTTGCCACCATATTTTTAGGGGATGACCGCATCGTTGATCGCGTCATTCTGGAAGGAAAAACGGTCTATGCACAAGGAAGCTAGCCTCCGACCTCGCGCCGCCATCATAACCGTGGGAACGGAGGTTGCCTCCGGCGATATCGTCAACAGCAATGCACAGTGGTTGGCGAGCGCTCTTACAGATGCACAATATGACGTTACGCTACATATAACAGTCCCGGATGATCGTAATGGCATTACAGGAGCATTGGACTTTACGCGCCAAGGGCAACATTCACTGGTGCTCATTACCGGTGGCCTGGGCCCCACTTCCGACGACTTCACTCGTCAGGTTCTTGCGGAGTGGCTGCAACGAGACTTAGTTTTTGATGGCGATAGCTGGGCACGAATTGAGTCCATATTCGCCGAACGGGGAATTCCGCTGACTGAAAACAACCGTCAGCAGAGCTTCTTTCCACGCAACGCCACCATATTAGTCAACGACGCGGGAACCGCGAACGCATTTTCCGTAGAACACGACAACCAATGGCTGGTTTGCCTGCCTGGCCCACCGCACGAGATTCAAACCATTTGGGAAAAGCACCTACGCGAAAAGATCGAAGCCGCTGGCGCTCAGGAGCCCATACAATTGCTGCGCTGGAACTGCCTCGGCCTGAGTGAGTCGCTCATCGCAGAGAAGGTCGAAGACGTGATTCGAGAGACGGGCCTTGTCGTTGGCTACCGCCCCCACATTCCTTATGTGGAGGTAAAACTATGGATACCCAACAGAATCCGCGCTCAGCATGAGGAGTTGATTCAACGCCTTACGTATGAGCTGAAGCCTTGGCTTATCTATCAAAATGGCGACGATCCTGGACGCCAATTCTTGAAAGTCCTGTCTCGATTTTCCGAACCAGTCATTTTCGACCTGGGAACTCAAGGTCAACTTGGCATGCGCCTTGGCAGCCTGACACCTAAAGATAACGAAGATGACAAAGACACTCTTGGCTATACGCTGATTACTGAGATATCTCGAAACGTCGACTCAAGTAGCTTGGAAGACTTAGCTGCATCCGACGAAAACTTACTGCTAAGCGTTGGCCCGATGAGCCTCAGCGGTAATTGGCAGGTACACGCTCAACTATCTGGCAGCGTCGTCAGTAAAGAGCTAAAATCGCCCTTCCTGCCGCAGGGTCGAACTCATGGCCGCGCCCATGCCGCCATGGTCGAGATGACTCTTATCGCTTGGACTGAAATGATGTCAGGCGGACTTGAGCATACCGCCGTAAATTAGATAAACAGAAATCAATGCGGGTGATGATGCTGCGCATCATGTGGAGCTAGACTCACTAACACTTCGTCGCTAGCATCGTGATCAATCGTCGGATGCTTTTCGTTCTCATCCTTAACGCTGGTGATGCCACCGTGAAGCTCGCCCCGATCCGCCAAATAGTCTTTCGTATAAACCCACTTTTCACCTGCGCCACCAACCATGGCATACTCTGGCCCAAGCCGGATCGCATCGACCGGACACGCCTCTTCACAAAACCCACAAAAGACGCAGCGCAGAATATCGATCTCAAAGCGCACCGGAAACTTCTCAATTTCGTTATCGGGATGTTGCCCAGCCTCGATATGAATGCACTCTGCCGGACAAGCTGTGGCACACAAAAAACACGCTGTGCAGCGAATCTGCCCATCGTCGCGCCGAGTCAAGAAATGCTTGCCTTTGAACCTATCAGAATAGGTCGCCGGCTGCTCAGGCCACTCCAGAGTATTAGTCTTTTCCCTGCCAGACAGCTGCCGAAAAAAAATCATGATGGTGTGCTTCATGCCTGCCGCGATGGACGTGAAATAACCCCACGCCATGGCAAACATGCTGTTGTCCTGTGGCGCCGACTGAACCTTAATGACTGCCATGAGTCAAACTCCTCACTTCGCTTGCAACTTCATTTGCGATCGGACCGCGCTCACCAATTCTGAAACACTCATCGCGTCCACAACTGCGGGCGGAAACGGAGACTCAAGCTTGCTCGTCCGTCCACCATGACTGGTGAATGTACCGACTTTTTCCGTGAAACACTTCATGGGAATGGCGTGCTTAACTCCGACCGTCCCAGCCAGGTGCGATGCCGACCAAAGGGAGACAAAGGGCAGTTCAGCCAGACTGGCAAAATGAGCCTTCAAGCTTGGGAAGGTCAGCGGAATTTCTGGCGCTAGTGCCACGACAACCGATGCCTTTGCCTTTGCAAGCTCCTGAAAACCCTGCGCCTGCCGCGCCGAAAGCCCCGCGTCCGCCATTGCCTTGGCCAAGCCGGCCGTGTTGGCGTTGCGATCACCGCGCAACAGGATGCCATCAAACTCATCGACTTTTTCAGTGGGTTCACGCCATGTATAGACCTGAGTTACTCCCAACTCTTTGACAAAAAACGCAAAGAGGTCAGAATATTCTTCGTTAGTGTACTGCGCCGATACCAACAAGCCAATGTCCGTCGCTGGGACAGACTGTAAGCGTGCTGCAAGCATGCTTACAGCCGTATCTTGGTCAACCTTAATAGCCTTACCACCACCAACATCGGCATAGGGGAACAGCAGTCGATTCTCTTTATTAACATGTTCATACATATGCCTGCCGCTATCGCACATCCAGTGCCCATTCACGTCCGATTGGCGCGGCTTCATCCGGAAATAGCGTCGCGTATCTTCACGCGCGAATACCTTTACCTGACATCCCGTGGAGCACCCAGGGCAAGTGCTCGGCTTATCTTGCAAAAACCAAACACGCTGCTTAAAGCGGAAGTCTTTGGAGGTGAAGGCGCCAACAGGGCAAATATCGACTAGATTCGCCGTGTAGTTATGTTCAACTTTGCGACCCGGATAGGTGCCGATAATGGAGCGATCACCGCGATCAAATATCCCGAGAGCACCAGATTTGGTGACTTCATCCTCGAACCGCACACAACGGCTACAGAGAATACAGCGCTCCGTATCCAATACCAGATCGCCGCCAACATCCAGCGCCTTCGGCTTCAGCACCTTCGGACGATGCATCTGGCTGGGATACTTGCCCACCTTCATGTAGTAGTCTTGCAATCCGCACTCGCCAGCCTGATCGCATATTGGACAATCCAATGGGTGATTGATCAAATGGAACTCTAGGGCCCACTTATGGGCATCTTTAACTTCGTCCGTTTTGGTGGACACGACCATGCCATCTATCGCCTGCAAATTGCACGCTATCTCAAGCTTGGGCCGACCTTCCACTTTCACCATGCAAAATCGGCAAACGCCCGCCACCGACAGTCCTGGATGCCAGCAAAAATGCGGGATCTTCACCCCTTCTCGCTCGGCAGCCATCATGACGGTCCACCCTTTCGGGACGGACACGTCCTTACCGTCTAACTTAAAAGTTACCGACTCTTTTGCTGCTTGCGCCTCTGCCACAGGAACCCTCTCTTCAACGCGCCGCAGCGCCCAAGTGTGCTTTAATCTCTTCGCCAAATTTCTGCACAATCGCCATGGTCGGCATGGCTGCTGCATCTGACAGCGCGCATATCGTCCGGCCGCCCATGTTTTGTGCGACGCTATACAAGCGATCGACCTCTTCCGTACCACATTCGCGATTGACCACACCTTTCATGATGTTTGCCAACCAGCCAGTACCCTCTCGACACGGAGTACATTGACCGCAACTCTCATGCGCAAAGAAATCCGCAATGTTTTTCATCAAGTCGACCATCGACGTCTTGTCATCGATAATCATGACCGCCCCCGAACCCAACATCGTCTTGGCACCAGCCATTGCTTCATAATCGAGAGTAAGACCCTTGATTTCTTCCGGTGTCAGAATAGGTGCGGAGGCACCACCGGGAATGACAGCCTTCAGGCTGTAACCTGGCTGCATGCCGCCCGCATCCTCGTAAATTAGCTTTTCAAGCGGGTAGCCCAAGGGCAACTCATAGACGCCAGGACGCTGAACGCGACCGGAAATACAAAAAAGCTTGGTTCCCGGACTCTTTTCCGTGCCAGCTTCACGGAACTTTTGGGCGCCATGCAAAACGATATGCGGCACAAGTGCCAACGTCTCTGTGTTGTTCACGACAGTTGGACGATTCAAGTAACCTGAAATCGCAGGAAAGGGCGGCTTAAGCTTGGGCTGCCCCTTCTTTCCCTCTAGCGAAGAAATCAAACCCGTTTCTTCACCACAGATGTAGGCACCGGCACCACAATAATGATCTAAATCGAAATCAAAACCCGAGCCCAAGATATTCTTTCCCAGATATCCAGCCTCGTAGGCTTCCTTTATCGCCTGCTCAAGCCACGCGGTCTCTTCGTAAAATTCCCGACGAGTGTAGATGTAGCCCTTTTTAGCACCGACAGCAAAACCACCAATGACCATGCCTTCAATGATCATGTGCGGCGCCTGCTCACAGATCAATCGATCTTTGAATGTCCCAGGCTCACCTTCATCGTTGTTGCAGAGGAGATACTTTGGTCCCGTGTCGTTTTTGGGAACAAAGTTCCACTTCAGACCCGTCGGAAACCCTGCGCCGCCACGCCCACGTAAGCCCGCATCTTTCACCTCGTCGATGACTTGCTGCGGCTGCATTTTCAGGGCCTTTTTCAGCGCTTCATAGCCGGAATTCGCTGCGTAGGTCTTGAGGCTACGCCCATCAGACATACCAGCAAAACGCGTCGTCACTTGCACTTTTTTCAGAGAATCAGCCATAGCATCCGTTCCTTCAACTACTTCAGCGGCGGCGCGTATCGAGCCAACACTTGGTCAACATTTTCAGCAGTGACGCGCAAATGACGGTCCTTATTGCACAGCATTGCGGGCGCTCCATCGCAGACGCCCAAGCAGGGAACACCTTGCACGCTAAAAGGCGACTGCTGCCCGGCGTGCTCATACTCGGCAATGCGGCCCTCAATTTTTGCAATCGCCTCTCGGGCCCCCAACATCATACAAACAATGTTGTCGCAAAACTGAATCTCAAACTTTGCGGGCTGCTCCGTCCGATACATCGAGTAAAAAGTCACAACCTCGCGGACTTCTACCGCGCTCAGTCCATATTGCGACTCAAGCGCTTCGATATGCTCTGACTTGATGAACCCGTGCTCATCCTGAATAGCGTGCAGGATAGGCAATATGGATGAACGCTTGGTCTCATAGCGAGTCAAATAGCCCTGAATCTGTTGCTGCAATTGCGCAGAAAACACTCCCACACCCCTTCCGATCATTAACGATCAAGTTCACCAGCGATAATGTTGATGGTGCCTAGCGCCGCAATCAAATCAGCCACCATCTCGCCTTCTGCTAGCTTTGGAATTGCCTGAAACACCGCAAAGCAAGGTGGTCGGCACTTGACGCGATAAGGGCGACCGCTGCCGTCACTCACCACATAGAAGCCCAACTCGCCGTTAGCGCCTTCGCCATAGCCATAAACCTCACCCGCAGGCGGCTGCACGTCATGGATGACCATCATAAACTGATTCATGAGACCTTCGATGTTTCCATAAACATCTTGTTTCTCCGGCAGTGAAATCGTCGGGTCATCGACTTTTATGGGACCACTTGGGATGTTGTCCAAGGCCTGTCGAATGATCCGAAGCGACTGTCGAATCTCCTCCATCCGTACCATGTATCGGTCATAGCAATCGCCGGTACTGCCGACTGGAATATCGAAGTCAAATTGATCGTACATACTATAGGGAGCATCGACTCGCAGATCGCGCGGCACGCCCGTTGCGCGCAGACACGGCCCAGTCCAACCCCAATTCATCGCATCCTCAGCAGAAATCGCCGTGATACCCTTCATCCGCCGAACAAAAATTCGATTTTTTGTCAGAAGGGTATCCAAATCGCTCTGGGCTCGCTCGATGTGCTTGAGAGTCTCCTTTGCATCTTCGACCCAACCTTTGGGCAGGTCAAAGCCCATCCCGCCAATTCGAGCTAAGGAAACGGTGAGCCGTGCGCCGCACAGCTTCTCAAAGATATCGTAGACTTTCTCCCGGGCATTGAATCCAAGCCAGAAATTCGTCAGGCCACCCAAATCTACGGAATTTGTGCTGATGCAGACAAAGTGGTCGATAATACGGGAAAACTCATCGATGATGACCCGCATGACCTGCGCCCGCGGTGGAGCGGTCACACCCAGCATCTTTTCGATGGTGCGGCACCAGACGTTGTTATTTATGGGCGCCGAGCAATAGTTGAGTCGATCTGTGTATGGGATGATCTGGTTGTACTTATGGGACTCGCACATCTTCTCGAAGCAGCGATGAAGATAGCCGATTTCCATATCGACTTTTTCAATCGTTTCTCCTGACAGAACAGCCATAAACCGCAAGGTGCCATGGGTCGCTGGATGTGCCGGTCCGATGTTGATCCAAATTCGATCCGAGAGGTAGTCGTCTTGCTCGGCCAGCATACGTTCACGATCTTTGGCAAAAACGTGCTCAAGCGGTGCCGACAGCACCTGATTTCTGTCTGCAGGATAATCTTTCCGCAGAGGGTACCCGACAAACTCATCGTGGCAAAGGATACGACGCAGATCAGGATGCCCATCGAAGCGAATCCCGAACATGTCGTAGGCCTCACGCTCAAACCACGTGGCGGAACGATAGGCGGAAACCACCGATGGTAAAGAATCCCCATCGGCGACGCGCGCCTTTACTCGCAGTCGGCGGCGTTTCTCGGGATCAGCGTAGTGATAGACCACGTCAAAACGCTGATCGCGGCCAGGGTAATCCACTCCGCAAACATCCATCAGAAACGGATAATGATTCTTCAGAATGTTCGCTACTTCACAGACGCTTGCGGCACCACAGAACAGTACATCTTCGTCGTCATGTTTATCGCTGCATTGCAGCGATAAATCAGCCTGGGGCAACTTGGCTCGCAGATCAGCAAACACAGTCTCAGAATATCGCGAGGACGCCGAATTGACACCCGAGGACTCCAGCATAGACGCATCCACTCCGCAGCAGTTTTGAGGTCAGGAAAAAGGAAATTGGGCTCACCCGCGCCGATTTACGCACGGCAGCCGTTAAATTAACACCAGTAAATTACTGAAGCAACAGGACTTCTGGGCTTTTGCTGGAACCCAATTGGCCACCTAAGGCCCTCGAAGAGTCGGACTTCAACCGCGATTTTGATTCCGATATTCGGGAGTTTAGTGCTAAACTTCTCGTCTTTATATTTCTAAGTTCGGTTCTACCTCTGATCAGAGACGGGTACCAAAGCATGTCTACTTCAACGGCTCTCGCTGGCTGGAAGCGCAGTCATCATTGTGGAGAATTGCGCGACACAAACGCTACGGACAAGGTGACGCTCATGGGCTGGGTGCAGAAGCGCCGCGACCATGGAAGCTTGGTCTTCGTCGATCTTCGGGATCGAGAGGGTGTCACCCAAATCGTTTTCGACCCGGCCCAAGCAAGCGGTACTTGCATGGAAATGGCCATGCAATTGCGAAACGAGTTCGTGATTGCCATCCGCGGAGTCGTTTGCAAACGGCCCGAGGGGATGATCAACGACAAATTACCCACCGGAAGCATTGAAATCCAAGTCAACGACGCCAAGATCCTGAACCGGTGTGAACCCCTGCCTTTTCAAGTTCAGGAGGACGTCGATGCAGCGGAAACTCTGCGCCTAAAGTATCGATATCTAGACCTGCGCCGACCGAATATGCGACGCAATATCATGAGCCGCGTTGCCGTCGTGCGGGCTTTCCGCAAAGCACTTGAGGCAAGGGGCTTTCTTGATCTAGAAACGCCGTTTCTTTACAAGTCGACCCCCGAGGGCGCTCGCGAGTTCCTCGTGCCCAGCCGCATCAATCCGGGCCAGTTCTATGCGCTCCCCCAGAGCCCGCAGCTATTCAAACAGATCCTCATGGTTGCTGGTTTCGAAAGGTATTATCAGGTAGTCAAATGCTTCCGAGACGAAGACTTGCGCGCCGATCGTCAGCCAGAGTTTACCCAGATCGACTGCGAGATGTCCTTTGTCGAGCAGGACGATGTGCTGAAGAACTTCGAAGAGTCCACCGCCGAAGTTGTGAAAGCCGTCCTCGGCAAGACCCTGCCGACGCCGCTGCGCCGCATGGACTTTCAAGAAGCCATGGAAAAGTACGGCGTCGATAAGCCCGACACCCGCTTCGATCTGTTCCTCACTGACATCTCCGACTTATGCCAGAGCAGCGGATTTCGCGTTTTTGCCGAAGCTATTTCGACGGGCGGGATCGTTAACGCCTTGCGCGTACCGGGCGCAGCCGAGCGCTTCAGCCGTAAAGATCTCGATCACATCGGAGAAATCGCCAAGAATCACGGCGGCAAGGGCCTCGCCTGGATCAAAGTGGGTGACGGCAAGGGAGTCGCGTCCTGGCAAGCACCCATTGCGAAGTTTTTTGATGACGCTTGGGCTGAAAAACTGACCCAGCGATTAGGGCTGCAAGCAGGCGATCTCGTGCTTTTTGGCGCTGGCGCTTATGATCCGACGAAAGCAAGCTTGGGGGCCGTGCGCCTGCACCTAGGCCAAACCCTTGAACTTATCGACCCGAACCGCTTCGACTTTCTTTGGATCATTAACTTCCCTATGCTGGAGAAAGACGCCAATAGCGGGCGTTGGGTAGCGCGACATCACCCCTTCACGTCACCACTCCCGGAGGATTTACAATACCTACAATCCGATCCAGGCCGTGTCCGCGCTGCCGCCTACGACCTCGTGCTAAACGGCAACGAGATCGCCGGTGGCTCCATTCGGATTCACGATCCTGAAGTGCAATCGCAAGTTTTCGCCGCCATTGGCCTGAGTCAGGAAGAGGCCAAGCACAAGTTTGGTTTCTTATTGGAAGCGTTACGACTCGGCGCACCGCCACATGGAGGGATCGCTTTCGGCCTAGACCGGATGGTCATGATCCTTTCTGGGCTGACCTCTATTCGCGACGTGATCCCATTCCCGAAAACGCACAAGGGCACCTGTCTCATGACAGACTCCCCGGCGGATGCTGCCATCGAATCGCTGCGCGACCTGCACATTCGGGTGCAAAAACTGTCACTGGAAGAGCCAAGCAAATGAGCGAGACCATACTGACGCATTGGCGCGACTACCCCATGGGACCCGTGGTGCGTCGTTATCTTGGCATCGACGACGATGTATACTTAGGGGCCTCGCAACCTGGCACGCAGCGGGACGAGGACTTTGAAAAATTCATGGCAAGATATCTGCAGCAAAACCCTATCGAATCCCCCGATATGGCCACCACCATGGCCGAGGAATTCCTCGGTATGGGGCAGCCTTATCTGGCGCTTGTCCTAGCATCTGTTTACGAAGACTCAGCCCTTGATCACGAGTTCCGCTGGCATTTTGCTCTAGGCAATGCAGCGCACATGTCTGGAGACGACCAGCTCGCAGAGAGCTATTGGCGTGACGCTCACCGGCTGATCCCAGACGAGCCGGCGCCGTACGTCAACTTGGCAGAATTAATGTTTCATCAGGAGCGCGACAACGAGGCACTGGAATGGAGCCTAGCTTGCCTTGAAGTCGACGTGAATAACACTCGCATCTGGGAAACAATCGCCGCCATTTTTCAAAGCCGCGATGCCACCGATGTCGGCTCTAGGCTACATCAGCTTGCCGAAGAACGCGGGTCCTGGGCAGGTGTATCGCTCGCCGCACTTATCACCGATCCAGATGACCGCATGTTACGAGCCCAGCGATTGCAGGCGTTATACGATGGGGGACTGCGGGAAGGGCCATTTCTCGTTGAATTTACTGCCGCATTAGGAGTTGCATTACAGTATGAAAAGATTCCAGCTTTATTGTGGCAGGCAGAAAAAGACAGCCGTACGCGCCTACCGTGGCAGCTGTACGCCCACGGCGCTCAGGCGCAGCTAGCCCTCAACGAACGCGCTGGCGCCGCGAAATGGCTTACCCGCGCCCTAGCCGACTCAGACTTACCGGCCCAAGCTCGACCTGAACTTGAGTCTTTACTGCAAGAGTCCCTCGACGCTCAGCCACATCAACACACACAGGAGTCTTAAAATGTCCTTCGAGCCGGTGCACACAAAAGACGCTCCCGATGCCATCGGGCCTTATTCTCAAGCTGTTCGCTGCGGCGATATGGTTTTTTGCTCTGGGCAAATCCCTATCGATCCTGCAACTGGCGCCTTGGTGGCCGGTAGTATTGAAGATCAAGCACACCGCGTCCTGAAAAACTTGCAGGCGATTTTGCAAGCCGCCGGCACCGGGATGAACCAGGTTGTTAAAACAACAATTTATTTGACAGAGCTGAGTAATTTCCAGAAGGTCAACCAGGTCTATGGGTCCTACTTTCAGAAACCGTTTCCGGCGCGCGTAACCGTTCAGGTATCAGCACTTCCCAAGAATGCTGATATCGAAATCGATGCTATCGCTAAGGTTTTGTAGTAGCAGACCGATCACCTTAACGGGTTCAGAGCGGGCACGAATATTATGAATCGCTCATATACACTTTTTAAGAAAAAGTGGTATAGTTGTAGCTAGATATCTTAAAAAGTTAATCATCCGGTCTATGGACCGTTGGCAATTAGAGGCTTAATGAGCAGCAAGCAAACAGTGTTACGCGTTTTCGCTGGTGCGATAACCGCCAGCGCTATGCTGTTTTTTGCCAGCCGATTGCCCGCAGGATTTTCCACCGACGATCAAGTTATCACCATCGAGATCGAAGGCGTTAACTACGGTCGTCTGGATCATGTATCCGGACTCGACCAGCTTTATGCCACCGCGCAACCCGAAGGCGGCATTCGCGACTTCGCCAAAGTTACCGTCCGTCGCGACTTCGTCACGGATCCATCGCTATACCTCTGGGCGAAAAATCTGGTGAGTCGGCACGATGGGCTGCGCGACGTTCACCTCGTTACCAGCTCAGCTGATGGTCAGGAATTGCGACGCTCAGTCTTAAAACTATGTCAGCCTTTGTCTTGGACACTGGAATCGGCTAACGCAGGACTAGGTGGCTTTCACGAAACCATCGAACTCGCCGTGCAGAACATTGCGACTTACTGAATTCCGAAACTCTCCGCGCCATCCGTGGCTCTCTGTGCTGGTCATTATGATCGGCCTCTTTTTTATTATGGTCAGCTGCCGCATTACCCGTGACGGTGACCAAACCTCCGTTTCTTTTGACTGGTTGGCTGGTCTGCGTGAAAAGGCTGGGAACAAATCCGATCCGCAGGGTCGATTCATTCGCCTTCTGCAAAAGCGTCGCCCCGATCAACCAGGTGCGCTTGTAGCCGAATTCAACACCGACAGTTGCCTTGAAGGTAAACATCAAGGAAATCAGGTTTGGCGTGTTTATATCGAATCCGCATTCGGCGCTTACAGCACGGTCGTCACCATGCTGGACGGAAGCTCTCCACATACCGCAACTGCTGAAATCGACCGCGTCACCTACAACTTGAAGCTACCTACAGCACCATCTCAGTCTCTAGCCGATCAGCTCTGCGCGTCTGCAAGCAAAGACCTGCCAGATGTCGCGGATGATTATAGCAACTTAGTTGCATCCATCGAAGTTTGGCTGCGGACACTAGCTCCAGATTGCAGTTTTAACTTCCAGAACAATCAAAGCTGGTTCTGTGAGCTTGATACAGCGCAAGCCAGCGACGTCAGTAATGAACTGGATGACATGCGCCGCGTCATGATTCGTCGCTGGAATCGGCAGCCGTACATTTTAACCAGGCGTCTGGCGATCGCCCGGAATTTGGCCGGGGCTCTAGAGAGTCCTCGGCCGCAAGAAGCCCTAGACTCTTTATGCAAAATCGCACTGGCCTCATCTTCTGCTGAGCTACCTCTTTCTCTCGCCAGTTCGCGCTGGCAAGAGACAGTATGTCGGAAGCCAACCCAGATTCGCCTGCAGGCTGCTCGGATAGGACTTACCAAAGCTCTATCCGAAATTGAATTGCTGCGGCGCGTGTTTGAGAGCACAAGTAGAATGGGTTACCTGTCGCTACAGGTACCCAGGGATGTCGCCCCATCCAGAGACCTTTGGGTAAGCTTAGAGCCACTGCAAGACGTCTCGGAAAAGATCGCCGTCGTGAGCACCAAGCTCGTGCAAAGTGATGACTCATCTAAGACTTCGACAGTCCAGCAAGATGGCTGCTGGCACCCCCTCTTCGGTGAGGGCCTCGTGAATATGCTCATCGCACGGCAACTTGATATGGTCGGCAGCCCCACAAAGGACACTCAATGCCAGGATGCAAAGCAGGCCAGCGACAATATTCGATCCCAAGTTCTCAATTACTTTGCCGATAGTATCACCAGTGAAACAGAATTCGTGATTACCAACGGCAATGGCAAGCTGCTTCGCCTCCCGCCCGGCACGTACCAATATACAATCCGCCAACATAATAACGATCTTTCCGAGTTAGACGCCCTAGACTCCATGCCCAGCTCCACGGGTTCTGTAACCTGGACGGAGCATCGCCCCCGAGCCACCATCGATCGCTGGTAGAAAAATCAGCGATTTCCGATGCATGCATGCATCCCCTCCCTCTTGGCCGTGCGTTGACGGCAACCTCACAATCGGGTTATACGGGTAAGTTCAAAATCCGCGCCTCATTGGAAAATCCCGGGGCGAACAAAGAGGTTACCGAGAAACATGCTAGATATTATCAGCAGCGGATTCCGCCAGGCCAAGGACAGTTTGCGCGGCCGCACGACCATAACCGACGACAACATTCGCGAAGCCATCAAACTTATTCGCACAAGTCTGCTCGAGGCAGATGTTGAATATAGCGTCACGAAGGACTTCCTAAGGCGAGTTGAAGAGCGCGCGCTCGGTCAAACCGTGCAGCTCCGTGCAGGAGCTGGCGAATCGCGCGTCAAGGTGACGACCGCAGATCACTTCGTTGCCATCTGCCAACAGGAACTTGAAGCGCTGATGGGGCCGGCTGATTCGTCATTGCACATGGCCCACAATCGCCCGACAACGGTTATGATGGTCGGCCTCCAAGGTAGCGGCAAAACCACGACTACAGCTAAACTCTGCAAGTACCTTATGGAGCGCCAAAAGCGCAAACCGCTGCTCGTCGCCGCCGACATCTACCGCCCAGCCGCCGTTGATCAGCTGCGAAAACTCGGGGATCGATTGGGCGTTCCTGTATTTCACGAAGCGGGCGCCAATCCCGTAGATATTTGCCGGAAGGCTGCAGCCCAAGCCTATCAATTGGGATGCGATGTTGTTTTACTCGATACAGCGGGTCGACTGACCATCGACGAAACTCTGATGCAGGAACTCGCTAACATCAAGCTGGCGACAAATCCTGACAATATTCTTTTCGTCTGCGACGCCATGATGGGGCAAGATGCGGTCACAACCGCGCGAGCATTTAATGACCGCCTCGACCTGAGTGGCGTCATCATGACAAAACTCGATGGTGACGCGCGGGGCGGCGCTGCCCTTAGCATTCGGCAAATCACCGGCAAGCCCATCAAGTTTCTTGGTATGGGCGAAGGCCTAGATAATCTCGAAGAGTTTCGTCCTGAAGGTCTCGCCTCCCGCATACTCGGGCAAGGTGACGTCATCGGGCTAATGCAGGATTTCCAGCGGGTCGCCGGCGAGGATCAAGAAAAAGAAGCGCTGAAGATGTTGCAGGGGCAATTCACCTTCCGCGATTTCTACGAACAGATCTCCATGATCCAGCGCATGGGTCCTCTCAAGGATATCATGGCGAAGTTGCCCATGCAGGACATGCTGCCGAAGGGCATGGATCTCGACGATCGGGAATTGACCAAGGTCAAAGCCATGATTGACAGCATGACGGAACAGGAGCGAACGAATCCTTCCGTGTTCAATCCCAGTCGCGTGCGAAGAATTGCCCGAGGCTCTGGCCGCCCAGAAAAGGACGTCAATGAACTGATTGTGAAATTCCGCAGCATGCGCAAAGTCATGGGCATGATGGGAAAGAATATGGGTCTATTAGGCAAGATTCCTGGCATGGGCCAACTATCCCAATTGAATCAATTGCGGAAAATGGCGCAAGGCATGGGTGGCGGCTCAGGCATGCCAGGACTCGGCGGCTTGGGCGACCTATTGGGCGGCATGGGCAACCGCGCCGGAGCCGTTGCCAAAAAGCCCGTCGACCGCGACAAGCAGCGCAAACTCCGAAAGCAGGCAAAGCAAGCCAGGAAGAAGAATCGCAAGCGATGATGAACGACGTAGATTCGGTTACGACGACCAAGCCACCGCGCAAAGTCTTGTTGGAGACTTGGGGCTGTCAAATGAATACAGCAGATAGCGAGCGCATGCTCGGCATTCTGAACGATCGCAACTACGTGGTTACCGATCGTGTCGAAGAAGCCGATCTGGTTCTTCTCAATACCTGCCACATTCGCGAAAAGGCTAAGCACAAGGTGCTGAGCCGGCTAGGCGTTCTGCGCCAGCACAAGTCTGTGAACCCCGCCATGAAGATTGCCGTCACAGGCTGCGTTGCCCAAGCCGAAGGTACGCGCCTTCTGAAGCAAGCGCCGGAAATAGACATGCTGATCGGCCCAGGAAAGATTGATGAGTTGCCGCACTTGCTCAAGGAATTGGAAAAGCCGGGCGGTCGGGCCATAGCGCTTGGCTTCGACATCCGCCATCATAGCCACGATGCGACCACAAAGCCGGCCGTTACCCCCCGCACTGCGGCTGCGCCTTCTCTTGAAGGCAAGAATGAGATCTCACGTTTCGTCAACATTCAGCAGGGATGCAATAATTTTTGTACTTTCTGCGTCGTTCCATTTACCCGCGGCCGCGAGATTTCCCGACACCCTGACGAGATCATACGCGAGTGTGAAGGCCTCATTGAGGCTGGTGCCCGGGAGATCACGCTACTGGGGCAGAATGTGAATAGTTACGGCTTAGACCTGACCGAGTCCGATAAACTCGAAGCTAGTGCCCGCGGGCCGTTTGTCGACATTCTCGCTAGGGTTGCGGAACTTCCCGGATTGCAGCGCCTCCGTTTTACAACATCCAATCCTCACGATTTTTCAAAATCCCTAGCCGACCTTTTTGCACAACAGCCCAAGTTAGGTCGTTACATTCATTTGCCAGTCCAAAGCGGCAATGATGAGGTCCTGCAGCGAATGCGGCGCAAGGTCACTGTTGCTGAATATCGGGAGCGTCTGCAATGGCTGCGCTCCGTAGATCCTGAGATGGCTATTTCTACAGATTTGATTGTTGGCTTTCCAGGTGAGACCGATGAACAGTTCGCTGACACCCTGCGATTAGTTGAGGAAGCTCAGTACAGCTTTATCTTTTCCTTTAAGTACTCACCGCGGCGCAATACAGCGGCTGCACGCTTCCAGAATCAAATTTCAGATGATGTCATGGAGCAGCGCCTGCGCCTGCTCAATCAATTGCAGGACGCAATCACGATTGCCCAAAATCAGGCCGAGATTGGCCGAGAGCGCCAAGTCTTGTTTCACTACGAGAGTCGCAAGGAGCCTGGCATATACTATGGCAGGACGGAGCAGTTTCGATTGGTGCGTGTTCGGTCCACCCGAAACCTGATTGGGTTAGAGCTTGGCGTTAAAGTCATCAACGGCAACAAGACGGCACTTGAGGGCTCGCTGATTTAAGTACTGCTGTGGGAATCGTATTTGCAGCAGCCATATGCGTACCAAATTGTGCCAATTACCCAGGTCACCATACCGACTACATATATCGTTTCAAACATACTCAAGGTCCTCACTCGCTCTAGAGAAAAAAGGCGTAAAAATCCACAGACAATTGCTTCTGCGATGGCTCCGTGGTCTGCACCAAAATTCGACCATGCACGCTACCCGCTGCTACGCCCTTGTTACGCAGTCGCAGCAAGACCTCTTGCTGACTCTTAGCACTTGCGTCCTTCACGATCTCAATCTGAGCCTGACCATCACGTATTGAAGCACCATTCACGTTTAACTCAACCGAATAATCCTGTACGGAAAACGGCCGTATACCCTCAATCTTAATCCATCTCTCACTGGCCTGCTGGGGAGAAATTGCGCCAAACTCCACGTATGCCGGCGTTGCTGAAATTGCACCTAAAATATTGGCACGCACCAGCACGCTTATTTCAGGAAGATGCTCACTGGTGGTTAACACAGAGATTTTTTCTTTCACGAACTTTCTCATCACCTGCGGCAGTAGAGTTACCCGAAAGCGACGCTCCTTCTGGCTCGAAATGTCCTCAATTCGCACCAGGCCGTCAACTCCGCGTACGCCTTTCAGTTCGACTTTAGAGTCTAGCAACTGCTTGACGGAAAACTCCTTACTTAATTCTTCGTCGCCGCGCACGTCGCCAAAATCAAGAACAGGCGGATCCACTGCCAAATCGGCAACAATATCTGCAATGATCGTCAAGGTTCTTGTTGGAATGGCAGTTTGATCGGTCATCAACGTCACAGCTTTGACGACCTTTCCCACGAAATCTGTCGAATCGAAGGTAACCTCGACGGCACCAATCTCGCCCGGCTGGTAAACGCGATTCAGCTGCCCCTCCACTGCCGTACAACCACATGCAGCATGCACTCCCTTGACGGAGATAGGTCCGTTACCAACATTCTTAAAGCGAAACGACACGTGACGCTTCTCACCACGGTGAATGCGCCCGACGTCACTAGCTAACGTATCAAACTGAAGCTGCCCACGGGCGACGTTCTGCGCGCGGGCGTCCGCCGACAGAATCACGAAGGCCAAAAGGAACCAAGCCCGAAAGGTTGGCCGTCTCAACATGGGACCCCCAAATATCGATTCACCATCGTTTCTGAGTATAGGGAAATTGGTGGCAAGACACCACAAATAACCCCCTAATCTCGAGGCATTGCCTAGGCATTTTCTGCCTATCGAGAATTCTGCCGAACCTCCGATAGAGGTATAGAACTTCGGAGGCATTGCACGTGACCGACATCCTGAAATTAGGTGTCAGCGACCTTTTAGAGAGCTACAGAGCTTTGCGCGCAGTGGATTTGGCCCTGCCAACCTTCTTTTGCCTTTGGCTCGTTATCTTACTCATGCCGTTGCGGGGGATCGATCGTCGAGACCCCTATGGCGGAGCCATGTATATGCTCTATCTAGCTGCTTCTGGCGTTGCGCTCATCTTCGCCTTACCCCGCAAATACGTCGCTACGTCTCCGTCACTAGCGGTCCAACTCGTTGCTGTCATCTGCATCATTCTTGCCGCAGCCCTGCGCTGGTATTACGGACGCGATCCATCCGATGAAACGATCAGAAAACTAAAGGCCGAAAGCGAGGAGGCATCACGTGGCTGATCAAATGGGAGTTATGAGCAATCAACGCTTAGCTCGCGAAATGTTTCAAAAGGCGGCGGGCGCGAATCAAGCGCCTGCAGCACCGCAAGAATACTCCATGCGGCTCATCATCTTTAAAGCAAGGCGGCTAGCGGTTATAAGTCTAGCTTCATCCATGGTCGTCATCTTTAGCATTCTCATCAACTACGATATGTCGCACGGAGTTCCTTGGCTGATAACAGCTGTACCCATCTCGCTTCTAGGGATGATTTGGCTACTGGTACCTCCTACTGAGGAGTGGGAATACAAGCCCTGGCAATCTTCACCGCAGCAAGTTGAGCGTCACTACACGGAATAATTGTTTAGCAATCATGATGGACGACGTTGAAAAAATCATATCTGCAGCCGTCATAAGCCTCTTCCTTGTCGGCTGTGCTAGCACCTCAACGCCTGAACGTCAGGCTGAGAAAGGTGAGGAACTCACTCCACTTTTACTCGATAGGGGTGCAGCTATATCGCCAAGCCGTTTTCTAACTGCAGGCCCATTCAGTATCTCCGTTCGGCGCAACCTATCAATCCAGTTATCTGCTGATGAAAGTATTGTGACCGATGTCTTCCTACCAAAGCACGATAACTTACCGCCACTTGTTATATTTGTGCATGGCAACGCCAGTTTTAAGGAAACTCACTCCAAGCAAGCAGAGCGACTCGCGACCTGGGGGCTAGCCGCCGTGACCGTGCAACTGCGCAACGAAGATCATTGGATCGAAAATGGCAAGATTCTAAATCGGCTTGTTCGCCTTCTTTATACTTGGCCCGAGAAGATCCCCGGAAGGTTCGACGGAAAAAACATCATCTTGGTAGGCCATTCCTTTGGTGGCACAGCCGTATCCATTGCTGCCGGTATGACCGCGCCACTTCGAGGCTTAATTCTTTTAGATCCAGCTGTCTACTCCTCGGAGGTCACGAACTACCTTCGTCGGATTCGGGTTCCCGTTCTCATTCTAGGCGCCGATCGGCGCGTCTTTCGCTCCAAGCGTCGCGACCACTTTTTCCGCACCCTTGAACGCGACGTGGCTGAGATCAGTCTGGTAGGCGCCACGCATGACGACGCCCAATATCCTAGCCGCATGGAATTGCAAGCGTTCGGAATTGACTTCATAACATCACAGGAACACCAAGAAAGATTTGCAGCGTCCATACTCGCAGCGTCCCTCAGCCTGACGAAGACGGGAAAGTGGGATGGCGCACTACGCGGGTTTCAAACCGCGAATAAAATAAAGCCACAATACGCGGCCTTGCGGAGCAAGTAGCCTAATTTTGGACTCACCGGGGCGAAAGTCGGACCCAGTTATTTTGACGTCGCCAACGCCTGCTCGCGCATCGCCCTTGGCACCGGCGCTGCTGTACGCAGCTTGTTTTGTCGACGCCACGCTGAATACTCTGGCGAAATTAGAAACGACTCAAGGCCCCAGATAATTGGCAAAGGTACTCGCATCGTCCGTAGTGAACTGAGTGCGAGATGGTGGTCTGGGTACATGGCAGTTACGGCACGAACCGAAAAGATCGCCAGGCAATCCTGAACCCTCTCATCGGGGACTTTGCGGACAATCGTCAATAAATCCTGCCATGCGGTTCGCTGTTCGCCATTAAGACTGCGCAGCCATTTCCCCACTCGCATCGAATAGCGTGACACATCCGCACGCGCCGCCAAGCGCGGCACAAGATCTTCGATCTGCTGCGCAAGATAAGAGGCACGCCAACGCCAGGCTGGGATTCCCAATCTTAAGACAAAGATGTTAAACAAGGATACCCAGAAGCTGCTGGGAATAACTTCTGCGAAAGGCAGGGCCGCAAAGCTATGGTCCATCCCGCCATCCTGCAATGTGCGAAAATGTTTGCGCACCGAAGGCAACCAACGGCATTGATTCAGCTGAGTCTCCACCTGAAATTCAAGGCTGTCTGCGGGTGGCGCTGAGCGCTTCTCTGTCGTTGATTCTGGGTCCAGCAGAGCTAAAAGCTCTGGAATGAGTGGCCCCAGAGTGACGACGACCTCTACGAGTCGTACCTCCTCAGTTGAGAAGCCGCTGGTGCAGAGACGTACGTCCTCTGCTTTCATAGGCACAAATGCGTACTCACTACGATGTTCGCCACTGATCTTCCAGGCCGCGACCGCACTTGCATCCAAAGCTGTTCGGCTCTTTAGAATGGTTGCGACGCGCCACGCCAGGTCAGAATCCTGATCGCCGCAGGCCAAAGACCACATGCATGCCAAGTCCGCATTCGTCAAAGGAAACAGTGAAGATCTTTTGGCGAGCACCATGTACTCCAGCTCCCGCTCACCCAGCTTCCGGGTCAAGTGCTGCAAGGCAGAAAGAACTCGGTAGTTCAAGCAGGCAGACTGGTTCAAATAGGTGCGAATGTCCGAAGCTGCCAGCAGCGCTTGGTTGGCAGCCACCCGCAACTGCAGCAGCATCCTATCGCGATCTCGTTCAAACAAGTGTGGTGCTTTCGATACCGCATGGATGCCCGCTCGATGCAATTCTCGCCAATCAAAGGGTAGTGGTCGCTGTGAACTCTGCTCTGCAAGTTCTAGTAATTGCCGTGCTTGCCACAATGACTCTTCTGCATCTGGACCGGTGTTGATGTAGCGATGAAACAAGGCAACCCCGCGCCAGAATCGCTGCTCGGGTTGACGTTCGGTGAGTCCATAAAGTGGCCCTTCCCATAGCGACTGATCCAGTTGGGGACTGACGAACTTGAGGGCGTTCTCTTGGTACATGCGAAACAGATTTGGTAAGTAAGCTTCTAAATCGGCAAAGGCGACAATAAGCTCACTGATAGACCGCCATGCCTCAGCCGTTGCGGGAACCCATGCCATCGGATCTCGCAAGATCTCATTGATAGCGGGAAGCTGCCGATCGCGAAAGCCACCCAAAGTGCGGGTATGCAGCATGGCGACACGCAAACCTTCGACACGCTCTCCCCAGTCATTTGTGTTCATAATCTGATTGATGAGCCCTTGACCGTCCTCTTTACCGGAGGACTCTTTTCGCGCCATAATCAATTCGACTGCAGCGCCATAACAGGACGAATCCGGAGGAATCTGCTGGAGAAGCTCCCGCCCGAGATGGTCAAAGCCCAATTCAAGAGCCAACTTACCAGACAAATATGCATATCGATCTTGCGCAAAGTTGACCTGTTCGCCAAACTCTTCGACAGCACCTCGCATCAGATCACGATACTGCTGAAAGTAAAGAAAAGTTTGCGATCGATCCTTAAGCCGCAACAATCGATAGAACCAGTACAAGTGTTCAACTGGCAATCGCTGTTCAACCGTCAAATTGCGTAACAGCTCGAAAAGTACTTCATGCTTCTGATCGGCCCAGAAGTGCGAAACGATCTGTGCTCGGAGCTTGAAGTAGACTTGGGCAAAGCTTCCAGGAACGCGAACTTCGACCTTCTCCACAAGCGCCATGCACTCGCGCGGACTACCGTGAATGAATGAAAGCTCAATGAGCTTTCCGGCGCGGACAGATGATGGATCCCCCTCCAGATAGCGCCAAGCAATCGGCTCCATATCCGACCAAGATGCATCGCTTTCCACATAGGCACGCAACCGTCGCGATACCTCCGCGTCGGTGATGATGCCATCGTCTCTGCCTTTCTGGTTAACAACCCTCTTCGGAGCTGGGTCCAATTGCGATTGCTCAGTCAGTTCAGGGCGACGGACAATCGCTCGTTGCAGCCGCGAAGCAACTTGCGCCGGCATCGCGAGGCGCTCGGAAAGGCGAAGCAGTCTCACTAATCGCTGATTACCGACGGACGACAGATCGTCACGATTGTCGTTTGCCATGGACACTCCCTGCCTTGGAGATAGAAGCACTGAGGACGCTGAAATTTCCGGGGGATACTTGTTAATTTTATCACGATTGCCGCCGGAACCAGTGGTATTAGGCCATAACGGACGGCTAGACACAGACCCTTGGAAAATACCCAAACAATTCGGGTAGATATTATTAATTTAATTGATATTAAGAATTTAATTGGAATCCATAGAATACTTTGATAGTAAAAGCCCGTTGTGATACTGAAATTCAAAGCAATTCGCTAGAACTATAGACGAAATGACCCCCACTCGCACGGAGGGACTGCATGCTTAAAATCCTGGTAGTCGATGACGATGAAACGCTGCGCCTGACCGTTCGCTCAGCCCTGCAAACGCGCGGCTTCCAAGTCACGGAGGCCGACGACGGCCAAACGGCCGTTGACATGGTTGCAGCCGGGTCTGAGTTTGATGTGGTTATCCTCGATGTCAACATGCCTCGGCTCAGTGGCCTTGAAGCTTTAGCACAGATTAAGGATGCAGCGCCGCGGACCATCTGCTTGGTGCTAACAGCCTTTACCGACGTGAAGGATGCCGTGGTCGCCATCAAGCATGGTGCCTATGACTACCTTGAAAAGCCAGTCGAGGCAGAGCGCCTCCTCCGCTTGATCGATTCCGCGACTCAAGCAAACGAGATGGTCGAAGCTGCGTCTTACTCTGCACCGCAAGTTCAATTCGACGAAGGTAAGCCCATCATTGGCGGTTCGGCTTCCATGGGCAAGATTTTTGAAATCATCTACAAGCTTTCTAAGGTTGACACCTCTGTGCTGATCCGCGGCGAAAGCGGTACAGGTAAAGAGCTCGTCGCCCGGGCCTTGCATTTCAATTCCCATCGAAAGAAGGGGCCGTTTGTCGCCGTCAATTGTGCTGCAATCCCCGAGAATCTGATCGAAAGTGAACTCTTTGGTCACGAGAAAGGTTCTTTTACGGGTGCTGATCGGAAGAAAATCGGCAAATTTCAGTTCGCAAATGGCGGTACCATATTTCTCGACGAGATCGGCGACATCAGCCCGCAGATGCAGGTCAAGTTGTTGCGCGTGCTGCAGGACAAGCGCTTTACTCCCGTCGGCGGCAATGTCGAGCAGGATTCGGACGTTCGCATCATAGCTGCAACCAATCGACCGCTAGAAAAAATGATCGAAAAAGATACGTTTCGTAGCGACTTGTTCTACCGATTAAACGTATTGCCGATCCACCTACCACCACTGCGCGAACGTCGAGAAGATATTCCTGCGTTAGCGGAGTACATGCGCCGCAAGTTCAATCGCATCCATTCGCGCACGGTATCTGGTTTTACCCAGGAGGCCATGGCTGCTCTTCGGCTCTCTGGTTGGCCCGGAAATATTCGTGAATTGGAAAATGTCATCGAACACGCATTCATTATCGAATCGACAGACCGCATCAGTCTTTCGTCATTGCCGGGTCATATTCAGGCGGTTATTGAAAAGAGCAGTGGCGACTTGCGCACTACCGAGGAAACCATCGCGGCGGTCAATGCGGATGCCGGAACATCCATGATGCCGGACTTTGCCGAGCTCAAGTACCCGGTCTTGAAAGAACGCTTTGAGAAGGAGTTCATCATCCGTGCGTTGCGAGCGTTCAACGGCCGAATCAATCAGACGGCCGAACACACGCAAATGACCAAAGTGACGTTACTGCGGAAGCTTGAAAAGTACGGAATCAATCCGAAGGAATTCTACAAGCAGCCAACGCAGTAACGCTTCGAACGTCGATTACTTTCCTGAATTCTGGGCAGGTGACTGCCCAGGGTTCTGCCCAGGGCCCGGCTGCCCGCCATCATCATCGTCTGGAATCGTGGAACCATCATCAGGGGATGTGCCGCCTGGCGGCGTTGTACCATCCGGAGGGTTCGTTCCACCCGGAGGATCTGTATCGCCATCACCCGAGCCACCATCACCCGGATCAGTGTTGCCATCACCATCTGTTCCTGGCTGAGGATTTGAGCCTGGCTTGGGCTGGATCACAACGGTCACCGAGGCTCCCAACTCGACACCATCATTCGTAATGCAGGTTGCCTGCACGACCATGGACCCCGCCTGAGTATAGGCGTGCTTTACCGTGAGCCCTTCGGCAGTGGCGCCATCGCCAAAGTTCCAACGGATCACTTCTCCTTGATTATCGTCACACAATGCCGAGAAGGAAATGTCATCATCCACTTTGGCAATCATCGGCTCGGCAAAAATGCGGAAACCAGGAAAATGTTGTAATCCATCTCCTGAATCATCAAAGACCGAAAGAGTCATCGATGCTTGCGCCTGTTTGCCTTCGTCCGAAGTGACGATCAAAGTCAGTTGGTATTTTCCCGGCTTGTCATATGTCGACTCAATGACGAGATCGGTACAATCCGTTTTTGCACTGCGATTCACAGCCTGCGGCTCTTGCCCTTGCAGCTGAAAAGAGGCTTCAATGATTCCAGGATTGTCACACTCCACCTTGCCAATGTCATTTGCATCGGCCGTGTCTAATGTCGGCCGCACCTTGAACTTGGCACCTGCTGGAACAGCTGTGACGGACTGATCATTCAACAGAACCTCCAAGCCCGCCGTCGGCATGCTTGGTGCCGACTGACTATCGTTGGAATTGGGGCCCCCCGGATCCGTCGCCGTGGCGCCACTCGCTCGACGAATGGTCATATACTGGGCAGCGCAACTCGCCTGAGCGACTGCCATCAACAAAAGCAGGGCTCCTCGAGCAACACTCAGTTTGTTCGATGATGAATTCAGCATCCCCATATTAGTGGCCTCCTGCCGTCAGCTGCTGCGATCGATAAATCTTGAACTCCACGCGGCGATTCAACATGCGTCCATATGGTTGGTCGTTGCTAGCAGCAGGCCGTACCTCGCCATAGCCAATCGCAATGACCTTTTCTGGAGCAAAACCAAATTCACTGATTAAATAACTGCGAATCGACCTAGCCCGACGAAAGGACAGGTTCTCGTTGTAAGGATGGCTACCCATGCGGCAAGTGTGTCCCTCGATAACGAGGGTATCAAAGGGTGATTGTGCAACGTGCGCAGCTAGCTTCCGCATAGCGGCTAAGCCGCCTTCAATAATTTGGTAGTCGGAGTCGAATGCAAAATTAATATTCCTCAGAACCAGAACTTCATCCGGAGCCCGCTGTGGTAGTGATGCCATCGCAGGAGCCGTAGGAAACTGTTCCTGCCCCAGCGAATTCTCGTCAAATGGCTGACCCGCGAAGTCATCACTCGGAGCAACTTCCGAAACCAACTCAGGCTGCGCTTCGACCTTTCTTTGCCTCTTCTTCTTCACGACCAGCTTTGACTTTTCTTTAGCTTCCGGGCGCATGAGCTGATTCAAACCGAGCAGTGCGCGTACATCTGGGGTCGCGATTCCATGTAGTAGTTCGCCGCTAGCCCCCAACGTCAAGCGTGTATCATCGGAAACTCTATATCGCAGTGCCGCAAGCATCTCGGCACTGGCTCGCTGCCGATCGGTTTCATTGCGGAAATCGTTCAAAGACCGACCCGCATACAGCTCGGCTAATAACTCCCATGGAGTTGATAATCGATAACCTACGGCCAAGGATGAAAGCAGTTGCTGCTTGATCGGATCCACCAAAGCCCCCTCTACGGGTTTTTGCGCGGTTCGCGCCTTCAATCCTAAGTTTACGGCCCAGCGAAATCGGCCTAACTCTTGATCGACGATCGCTTCCAACACGCCAGTCGTACTTCCGGCGACATTGGGATTATCGACGGTGCGGTCCATACCAGCAGTCGCTGCCAGAGCCCACCGCATGCTCCCCGTCTCGGCGATGCGCCAGTGAGCGGTACCCCGTACTTCCGTATTACCCGTTTTTGCAAACTCGCTGTGAGTCTCGCCGCTTTGAATGTCTTGCTGCATGACGAATGGTAGGGCCAGTCCCAGCGAAACGCGCCGGTGAATGCCGTAACCCACGACCAAATCTGTAGTTGTCAGTCCATTCGCAGCTGGATCTTCGACGCGATCTTCCGCGAAGGGCAAGGTATTACGCGCATGATTGACGTATAACCCCAGATGAAACTCACCTGACGCCAGTGAATTTGCAGACTGAACCGATACATAGTCTGGTTGAAGGGCAACGGGACTAAAGTTCTGAGTGTCGTTCCCCACAACGTTCGCGTTACTGACACTTGCCGAACCGATGGACAGTGCGGCCAGTAATGTCGAGCCGCGCCAAAGCCGCGATCTCCCGCGAATACGGTGATAACTTACCAAAATCCCTGGACGATTCTTGAACAGATCCATAGTTCAACTCGCTTGTTTCCAGTCCCACAGCAATTCAATTACCGGGAACTAATGCAAGTTGAGCACCAGGTGCTGAAACTAACGTCTCACGACGAAAACCAGCTGATCTTGTTGGAGAACCTTTAGGAAGTCGATGCCAGCCTTAGGCAGTTGCGGAACCACCACCACTCGCTGAGCGCACAGATCGCGGACAAGGGACCTCGCTGCCTGTGGCACAGCCATATTGCGCCCGCGGGCAAAGAGCTGCATTTTGTCGCCAGAATCATAAAACGCAAAGCAAACATCATCAGCCCGCTGAATGCTCATTCCAGGGCGAATCACCTGCCGCGTCGGGCGGGCATCCGCGACGAATTCCTCTTCACCGTGCGCCTGCCCCGTTAAATAGCCGCCAAGCCATTCGGCAAAATCATCATCACTCGGCCTCACCTGCATGAGCATCCGCTTAAACTTTCGAACATCTTGGCGCGTGATAGCTCCAGGATTCGTGCTCGCGGGTCGAATAGGATCGGTGAAACGTTGTGACTCATCGCCCGTCTCGGTGAGAAATTGGAAATAGGATCGCGACAGATCTTGTACACTTGGGGCGCGAAACCCCACCGAATAGGTGACACAAGGTTCGGTGCCGACGCCGTGATGAGCAACACCCGGCGGTAGATACAGCACATCACCAGGCTCCAAGACCACCTCGGCGTCAAAGATCGGCTTTTGCAAGATTCGAAGCTCGATATTTGGAATCCAAGTTTCGTTACATACAGGGCGATTGGCGTATCTCCAGTGTCGCCTGCCCGCGCCCTGAATCAAAAAAACATCGTATCGATCCAGATGAGGCCCGACAGTTCCCCGAGGAGCTGCGTAGCTGATCATCACATCATCCAATCGCCAGTTTGGAACAAAACGAAACTGCTCGCGCAATTCAGCAATTCGATCCACGTAGCGATCCACGTGCTGAACCAAGATGGACCAATGAGATTTTCCTAATTGGGAAAAATGTCCGGGCGAAAGGGGACCATATTCAACTGACCAAGTCTGAGGTCGCCCCCGCGAAACCACCAACCGAGAAGGAAACTGCTCTTCGCACGCCAAGCCAGCCAACTCGTCCGCGTCCAGCCAGAATGATCGCTCCAAAATAGCGCCACGCAAAACGCACGGCCGCTTCTGCCAATAATTGCGTAGGAATTCGCGAATGGATAGAGATCCGAGCCTCTGCAGCATCGTTAACGCCAATCAATTGCAGCTTGTGAAATGCCGTAAGCCAGGGCAATGGCCAAAGCATCGGTCGCGTCGTGCGGCAGGCGACCTCGAGAAAACTGCAGACAGGATTCAATAGCGGAGCAAACTTCTTGCTTCGACGCTTGACCTCGGCCCGCGATCAACATCTTTACCTGAGCAGGCGTGATCTCTGCAACTGGTACACCCTGCCGCCGCACAGCGGAAATGACGGCTCCACGGACTTCGCCAAGTTTCAAAGCCGAGCTGGCATTGACACCACAAAACGCCTTTTCAATGACACAAATGGTCGGCGTCGCTTCGGCAATCATGCCAGCAATAGCATCGTGCAGATGACCTAAGCGATCGGAGAGATGACTGGCAACATCTAGCCGAATGACCCCAGCTTCTAGGATGCGGAAGTCTCGGGGAACGACAGGCGATCGCGTACGAGATTGCAGCAAACCAAAGCCCGCGACGCGCGATCCCGGGTCGATACCCAAAATCTTCCAGCTCCTCGTTTCGGCGACAATTTCACTCATAGTGAGAATGAATGTAACACTGGTTGGCAATCCACGTCGACTTCGATAAAGTAACGGCTCGGAGGCTCCAATCCTGCATGCAAACTCTCGGGAAGTTTCCAAAAACCAGAATGCGGCGACTGCGTCGTGATGCTTTCACCCGGCAGCTGGTGCGAGAAACCGCATTAACGTCCCAGAAGCTCATTTTGCCGCTGTTCTTGATCGATGCAGCCTCGGGTGAACAGCCGATTCCGTCGCTCGTGGGACAAACGCGCAAATCTTTTGACGCCTTGCTTCGCGCCTGTGAACAAGCGACGGCCGCCGGCGTCTCGGCGGTGGCACTTTTCCCAGTTGTAGATCCCTCGCTAAAGTCCGCGAACGGACGCGAAAGCCTCAATCCCAATGGACTGATTCCACGCGCCGTCACCGCCATCAAAGCCCGCTTTCCTGAATTGGGGGTCATCACCGACATTGCGCTCGACCCCTACACCAGTCACGGTCAAGATGGGTTGATTGATGCTGATGGCTATGTCCTCAACGACGAAACGACGTCGGTCCTCGTCGAGCAAGCACTTTGCCATGCTGCTGCAGGAGCAGATATCGTCGCTCCCTCGGATATGATGGATGGTCGGGTCGGAGCCATCCGCACCGCGCTGGAGCAGAAATCGTATGTTCACACGCGCATCCTGGCCTATTCGGCCAAGTATGCGTCGGCTTTTTACGGGCCATTCCGCGACGCCGTTGGCTCTACCGCCAATCTCGGTAAGTCAACAAAGCATAGCTACCAAATGGATCCAGCCAATGCTCAGGAAGCGCTTCGAGAAGTTGCTCTCGACATTCAAGAGGGCGCGGATATGGTCATGGTCAAGCCCGGGACGCTCTACCTCGATATCATTCACCGGATAAAACAGGAATTTGGCGTGCCTACCCTCGCCTACCATGTGAGTGGTGAGTATGCCATGCTCAAAGCGGCGGCGCAGGCAGGTTGGATCAATGAGCGGCAGTGCGTTCTTGAAGCACTGCTTTGCATGCGTCGCGCCGGAGCTGACGGCATCCTTACCTATTACGCCCTTGATGCCGCCCAATGGTTAGCTTCGGAAACAGGAGCGTGAGATGAAAAGTTTTTCCTCTTTTGTCGCGCTGCGTTATTTGAAGGCCGATCGCAAGAATCGATTTTTTTCGTGGATTGCCATCCTCAGTGTTGCTGGTATCACCATCAGCGTCGCAGCGATGATTGTTGTCCTTTCGGTGATCGATGGCTTTGAGACGGAACTCCGCGACCGCTTTCTCAATGCCAATGCTCATATTCTTGCGTATCGCTACCCCTCGGGCATGTCGAACCCAGAAAATTGGGCGCAAATGATGGAAAAGGACTTCGGCAAGGAAATTACCGGAGTCAGCCCCTTCATCCATTACGAGACCATGATTAAACGCCACAGCTATATGCACTCCGTTTTGATTCGCGGCATCAGTCCACGTGATCGGGCAAAAGTACAAAATGTTCGACACTTGGTGCGGCCAGCTGAATCACTAGATATTCTGCAGCAAGAAATTGACGATCAAAACGCCGGCAAACCTGCGCCTGATAAGCCCGCCATTATTGTCGGCGTTGGCCTCCTGGCGCTACTGGATGCAAAAGTTGGCGACGAGATCTTGCTGATTTCTCCGGCATCTGAATCACACACAGAGGTCAAAGCCTTTCGTATTGCTGGCATCTACGACTCGGGTCTCAAACACTATGACAATAAGCTGGCCGCCATGAGCTTGGTCGCCGCTCAAAGCTTCTTCAACATGCCGGGCAAGGTTACCGGGGTGGAAGTCGGGCTGCATGAGCCCTTTGATAGCCCGCGCATTGCTGCCGAAATGGAAAAAGCGTATTCGCTGTCCATCCGTGAATGGCAATCCTTCAACCAGCCTCTGTTTAATGCCATGGAGAAAGAGCGGGTTATCATCGCCCTGATTGTGGCGCTCATCGGCATTGTTGCGGGATTCAACATTCTGACCACCATTTTCGTTTCGGTGACTCAGAAACAGCGAGATATTTCCGTCCTCAAGGCCTTGGGTGCCCGCAACAGCCAGATCGTCAGCCTATTTGTCAAGCAGGGCATCACAGTAGGTGCCATTGGCGGCGTCCTGGGGATGGCCTTAGCCCTGGTAGTGGCCCGGGCACTGCAAAAATACCAGTTTGTTGATTTGCCCGACCCCTATTTCTTGGCCGAGCTGCCGGTGAATTACGACTGGCGCGTCTACATAGGAGTTGCCGTCGCCGGCGTCGCGACCTGCGTCGTGGCGGGTTTGGTTCCGGCCATGATTGGCGCCCGCGTAAGTCCCAGTGAGGGCTTTCGGGGAGCCGGGCGATTGGCCTAATAGTCAGACTTTCCAAATCTTTTTTACCAGTCTAAGATGTAACGGAGAAATTCATCTGCACCCCTTGCTGGCTCCTGGATGGCCGGCTGGTATAGGACTTGGCGTATGACCAGCAAAACCGGACTGAAACGCATTCCCCCAGGCTCTGTGCGACTGCGTTTTGCTGGCGAGCTCGTCGTGCCCCAGTGCACTGAAAAGAGTTTTGCCGGGCTGTTTCGCCGCTACGAAGCCCTCTTTGAACTATTCGCCAATATGGAGAAGCCTGAGCGGCTACTCAATTACCATCTGATTACCGCGCTGGTCTTAACGAGCTATGCCAAGAAAGCCGAAGACGGCGAGCAAAAGAAGAACCTCTTCAATCTCAAGAACAATCTTTACTTGGCTGTGGCCAATGATCGCGATCTGCGCCGCTCCGTGGCCTTCAAATATCTCAAGTCGAAAAACTTCCTAGTGACCAAGTACTGTGACGAGTGTGAAAAGCGTAATGCCGAGGCCAAGCTGGAGCGCCACGATTGGAAATATTGCAAGAACTGCAAGGTGGATCGGGACTTTTACAACGTCCTTTCCATGCACCATCGCTTTGACAAGGGCTATCTAACTGTTTTTCTAAGTAATGATCTCGTCCCGCAGATCAAGGGACTTAAGATCAAGAAGAAGGGTAAAATTGGCGACCACAAAGAAGAAGGTCGCTTCGATAAGTTCCAATACAATATTCGAAATCTAGATGCCGTATCTTTGGACGATGCCCTAGCCCTTTATCATCGCCTGGTAAAGGCACCGCCAACGTAAGCTATTTGATCATTTATCAAACAGCTTACTGAAAAAACCACTTCCACCCTGCCCGTCGCCTATATCGTCGCCCTGTAATTCAGCAAACTTTTTCAGCAATTGCCTTTGCTCGGTCGTTAGCTTCTTCGGTACGACGATGCGAAATCGCACATGCATGTCGCCACGACCAATTCCCTTCAAGAACGGTACGCCTGCTCCTGGAATTGAAACGACATCGCCGTACTGTGCTCCTGCCGGCACCTGAATTTCACGTTCATCTTCCAAAGTCTTGATCTTTAACTTGCAGCCCAAGGCGGCTTGGGCGAGGCCCAAGGGTTGGTCCAATATCAAGTCATTGCCATCCCGAATAAAGCGTTTGCTCTCGCGAATGTGCAGGACGACATAGAGGTCCCCATAGGGCCCTCCACCCTGCCCTACTTCGCCTTCACCGCCGACGCGAAGGCGAATGCCATCGCTGACGCCTGCTGGGACTTTCACGTTAACAGTTCGACTCTGCAGCTTGTAGCCCTGACCCTTGCAGGGCTTGCAAGGATTGGTGACGATCTGTCCCTCGCCCTGACACGTAGGACAAGGGGTCGCGATCGCAAAGAATCCCTGATTACGCCGGACCTGACCTTGACCACCGCACGTATTGCATGTCTTGCGGCTTCCATCTTCCGAGCCAGAACCCTGGCACAGCTCACACAAAGCGGCGCGCTCGAATTGAATCTGCTTTTCAATTCCAAAGACGGCCTCTTCAAACTCAAGCTCCATATCATATCGTAAGTCGGCACCCCGCCGCGCTCGCCCCCCGCGCCGACCGCCGCCCGAGAATCCAAAAAAATCTTCAAAGATACTTCCGAAGCTGGAAAAGATGTCGTTCACATCCTGGAATCCATGGAAACCTTGCCCTGATAACCCGGCATGTCCAAAGCGATCATAGGTCGCACGCTTTTCCGCATCCGATAGCACGGTGTAGGCCTCAGAGGCCTCTTTAAATTTGTCCTCGGCAGCTTTGTCATCAGGATTCCGATCCGGATGATATTTCAACGCCAAGGTCCGGTATGCTTTTTTAATCTCGTCAGCTGACGCTTCGCGCGCAACACCTAAAACTTCGTAATAATCTCTTGCCATGGTCTCTCTGCCACCTATCGAAAACTGTGCTCATCCGTAGGAAATGTGCCCGCTTTGACATCTTGGTCGTAATGACGCACTGCGTCCTTAACCGCATCACCCAGCTGAGCATATCGCTTCAAGAATTTCGGACTAAACTCCGCATCAAACCCCAAGAGGTCCTGCAAAACCAAAACTTGACCATCCGTATCTGGCCCAGCACCAATGCCAATAGTCGGAATGGAAAGCGTTGCCGTGACCTGAGCAGCCAACTCGCGAGGAACCAACTCCAGCACTAGCGCGAAAGCTCCTGCCTCGGCTAATGCTTGTGCTTCACTTATCAGAATCTCTGCTGCCCTTTTCTCGCGCCCTTGCACTAAGTACCCGCCAAGTTGGTGCACACTTTGTGGCGTTAAGCCCAGGTGCGCCATCACGGGAATCCCCGCGCCGACAATTTTTCTAACTTGCGGCAATACGGCGGCGCCACCTTCAACTTTGACCGCCTGAGCTCCAGCATCCTGTACCAAGCGTACGGCATTTCGCAAAGCTTGCTCTGGAGACTCCTGATAGCTACCAAATGGCATATCAGCTACAAGCAGTGGCCGCTGCAATCCACGGCGAACAGCAGCGGTGTGATGCACCATCATGTCCATAGTCACGGACAGCGTATCAGGAAACCCTAGCATGACGTTGCCGACACTATCGCCCACCAGAACCACATCAATTTCAGTGTCTTCGATCAATTTGGCGAACGCTGCATCGTAACAAGTGATCATGGAAACGCGCTGCTTCGCCAGCTTTCGCTTCAACAACTCGCGAGTCGTCACTCGTCCAGATCCGGCGGCATGTTTACTCACGAAAGTTACGCCTCCTTAGGCAAGTACTTAGCGGTAATGGATCGTCCACAACCGCGCAGATTCTCGGGAACTCCACAATATACCAACTCTCCGCCATCTATCCCAGCCTCAGGTCCAATTTCGATCACCCAATCAGCGGACTGCACCATGCCAAGATGGTGCTCTACTACCAGCACCGTATGCCCACGATCAGCAAGATGGTGCAGCTGCTGCACCAGTTTACGCACGTCGCGATCACTCAATCCGGTGCTTGGCTCGTCGAAAATGAGAATCGCCGGCCGGTCACCCGCAGCTTCTGATAACAACCGTGCCAATTTCACGCGCTGCGCTTCGCCACCAGAGAATGAACTCGTATTCTGCCCGAGGGTAATGTAGCCGAGGCCCATCGTTCGAATGTTGTCAAATTCGCGAACCAATTCGGCGTGATCGAAGAAAAACTCCCTCGCCTCATCCACTGTCATCCGCAAAATATCCAGCAGATTCTTGCCACGAAACAGCACCTCAAGCACCTTGGCTTCAAATCGACGGCCCTGGCAAACGGGGCAGATGACTTCCATCTCGCCAAGAAATGACAGGTCCTCAGCGACGGTCCCCAGGCCCCGACAATGCTCGCAGCGTCCCCCCGCTGTATTGAAGCTGAATGAGCCAGCCGTCAAACGATGCGCTTGAGCAACTGGTTGTAACGCCAGTAACTTTCGAATGCCGTTGAACAGGCCAAGATAGGTGGCAATGTTGGACCGCGAACTACGACCAATGGAAGCCTGGCTAACCAGAACCACCTGCGAATGCTGACCGATGGCACGCTTGCCTGCAAGCCCCTTGGCGACGGGATTGGCGATGATTCCATCCAGTTTGGTTTGACCCAATTCGCGCGCAACCAGAGGATAAAACGTATGTTGGATGAGGCTCGTCTTGCCGCTGCCGCTCACTCCACAGACGACCGTCATGGCCGCCCGCGGAATGCGTACATCAAAACCCTTGAGATTGTGCGTCGCTGCTCCGCGAATCTCCATGAAATCAACCGGCAAGAATTGCTTATGCGACCGCCGCGGCCAAGCAACCGTATCTGAGTCTGGCGCATGTACTGGATCGCCGACAAAAACAACATGCCCACCTTTATGCCCAGCCTCTGGACCAATTTCCATAAGGTGATCTGCACCCGAGATGAGTCCTTTTTCATGCTCAACCAGCACAACCGTATTACCCTGATCGCGCAATTCGCGGATGACCGCCAAGAGATTCTGGCTGTCGCGCGCATGCAATCCTGATGACGGCTCGTCTAGGCAATAAAGTGTATCCGTCAGCGCACTGCCTAAGCAGCGCGCCATTTTGATGCGTTGCATTTCACCGCCGGACAACGTGCGCGTTTGCCGTTCCGCATTCAAGTAAGCAACACCGATACGATTTAAATAGTTGACCCGCACCTGCAGCTCTGCCAGGGACTCCTTAACGCCCATCAGCCCCCATGGCGTTGCGTCGCTGGATATTCGGCCCTGTGCTGCTAAACGTGCCCCAACTGATTCTAGCCAGCTAGATAAATCGGTAAATGTCAGGCGGCAGACATCCGCAACATTCAGCCCAATGACTCGGCATGCTAGGGCTTCTTCGCGGAGGCGACTTCCGCCGCAGGCTGAACAAATTTCATAACGACGAAAGCGGGCCGCATGAATACGATAATGCGCTTTGTGTTTTTTGCTTTCGAGCCATTCGAAATAACCTTCAACGCCAAAAAAATCCTCGCCCTCGACGCCGCTCTTTAGCCACTGCCAGTCTTCGGCCGAGTAGTCTGAAAATGGCGTCGCTACTTTGAGCCTTCGCTTTAAGGCACTGCGCTTCGCTAACTCGTACATGTCGTCATGGGAACCGAAATTCCAAGGCTTGATGCCCTGGGTTACCAATGACTGAGAATGATCAGGAATTACTTTTTCCCAATCAATCTTCGGCTCAAAGCCAAAGCCCTGACATCGCGGGCAGGCCCCTAGTGGATGATTGAAGGAAAATAATGCCGGTGTTGGATCATGGTAAGCGCCATGCCCATTGGGACAGGATAAATCAGAGCTCAAACGAAGCGCGACCTTTTCAGCAGCATAGATCGCCGCTCGGCCGCGGCCTACGCGCAGTGCAACCTCAATTCCATCAACCAGTCGTCGATAATGCTCTTCATCCACGACGAGGCGGTCGATGGCCACATCCGCAGTTTTCAATTGCACTGCGGGCAGATCAGCCAAGCGCACGACTTCCCCTGCCATAAGTGCCCGAACAAATCCTTGCGCCTCTAACTGACGCTTTAGCTCTTTCGCGGTAACTTTGCCCCAACGACCAAGTGGCGCGGTGATCGTAATTTTTTGCCCTTGCAGGGCCGAATAGACGCGCTTTGCGCCGGTCTCGCCAGTGTCTTTAATTACCAATTCTTCGCATGTCCGACAGCGAATCTCGGAAACATGGGTAAACAACACCCGCAGTAAATCATTAATTTCAGTGACAGTGCCGACGGTGGAACGTGAGTTGCCGCCTAGCTGCGCTTGATTGATCGCTACCGCGGGCGGCAGATTATCGACCCCGCCGATCAAGGGCTTTGGCAAAGCCTTCAGATATTGCCGCGCAAAGCTCGATAGACTCTCGACGTAACGCCGATAGCTCTCCGCATAAAGAGAATCAAAAACTAACGAGCTCTTTCCCGAACCAGAAACCCCGGTCACGACCGTGATCTTGCCGATGGGAAACTGCGCATCGATGCTTTTCAGGTTGTTGGTACAAACCCCCGTCAAAACGATATTTTGCGTTGTCGGTCTCATGCTGGCTGCCGTGTTTTGGTCATTCGCGAACAAGTTGGTGTATAATAAATTGAAACCATAAAGGAAATGGACGAATGCATCGGCATTATCCCGGACAACGCCCCGTGCGTCCCGTACTTATTGTTTTAATGGCAGCAGGATTTGTCGCCGTTCTGACGGTTACTGCTGGTCTTTTATTCCAATGGCGTCAGGGCGGGCTGAATCTGACACGGCTCTTTCCCAACATGGCGTCAACCGACACTACGAATGAGCCCCTCTTCTATCGCTCTATCGGCCAAGCATCGTCGCGATCCCTGGAGGCACCACCCAGCGCCTCGGCCGATAGCTTTGCTTACACCCTAGAAATCGCCGTAGCCCCTTCTCGCGATCAGGCGGAAAAGATCGTGCAGGATCTTCAGTCAAAAAACATCGAGACATTCTATTCGGCCTATCAGCAAGATGGTGTTGTGCAATACCACGTTCGCCGTGGGGTTTTTACCTCGGCTAAGCGAGCGGAAGTTGCGGCCAAAGAACTGGAGAAGGTTGCCAGTGTGCGTGCCACCGTAGTGCGCTTACAGTAGTCAGACCTTGACCAGCGTCAGAATCATTTCCATACCGGTGTCCGCATCGGACCATTTTTGACACCTGTCACGCCGCCAGGCAAAGCCTCAACTAGCCAGAATATCAACTGAATTCATCTTCCTCGACTTGCCTTCCGCGTGGCACACTTGGTGCACAAGACTTCCCTGACTGGCCAACTGGCCAGGTCGCATCACTTCAGGGAGGGTCATGTCATGCTCAATGTCACTGTCTTCGACTTGTTGCCCCATGTTTCGAACACGACTCCTGACCACATCCTTAGCGACCCGCAAGGCATGTCACGCGCGTCTTTCAGTTTACTATGTAGCGTCGAGCACTTTGCCCAGCAACTTGACGGGTCCATGGCTGAATTGGCAGAAGTTTTGTTTGAAGAGACATCACAGTTTTATGACTTGATTCAGGCCCAAACGCTTGCAGGTACCCAGAGCCGATGGCTTGATGTTGAGGCCATCTATCAGGCCTATCAGCGACTTGAGAGCCTCATCAATTGGGTTGATAGTATTTGCGATGAGCTGCCAGCTGACCATTGGCTGACAAAACAATCATGGAGCTCGGCGCAGAGGAACTTTCAAGTTCTGCGCCCAGCCCTGATCCGCAAGATGCGGCGCGATATGTAACTAGAAATCGTCCGGATGCGGCATAGACTGTGATGGTGCCTCAGCGGGGATCGGCGGCGGTACATACCCTTCTGCGCCCTGGCGCGGATCATTACCCCGCCAATTCTCAAAACTACGGCCGCGTCCCTGCGGAGTCGGCATCGCTCTCTCGACGCGTTGCCCATCTGAAGTTGGTGGGGGCGGCACTTCATCTAGAATTGGATCGTACTCACCGCCATTTCCAATCTCTGATTCTGGATCGTAGTATTCTTGGTCGAAATGATTTTCACCGCCAGCATCGGCTTGACTGTCTGAAGCTGCGCTTGCCGCTGCAACCGTTCCCGTACTGCGCGACGTTTGAAATCCCTGATAACTCAAAATCTGAGACGAACGGCCATCGGAGATGGTCACCTGATTTCGACGAATTTCTACGACCATGAGGCTTGGATATCCGGGAACTGGACTGCCAGCGCGAACCACGAGAGTTTTCTTCTGTCGGGAAAGATCATGCAATACCGCGATTCCAGCCTGCTTCTTGTCATTAGAAGTATCCGAAATCACACCGACGATTTGGAATCGCTCTTCGAGTCTTACGACTTCTGCAGCAGCGCCAAATGGCCACACCATCGCGAAGACAATGAATGTAATACGTAAGCTCATAAGATACCTCGATTCAAGACCACCCATATCCACCAGCGCGGTCCTACGCCGGCGCAGCCTCGCGTGTCAATGATATTAAAGTATTGCTTAATTATTACAATATATTAAGAAAATCATGCCGGTGGGTTAGATTACTTGGGGGTCTCCTGGCGCGAGCGCACCATATCGACTTTCCCGTCAAAATCAAAATCAAAGGCACTGGTCAAAGTTTGCCCGTGCTCATCGAGTACATCTAGGATGTCCAACCGACCGTCGCGGTTTACGTCCCATCCACGAAAGCCCCGGTCAACTTTGACGGAGCCATTCGTCATGGTCTGCTCAAGCGTCACTGGATATTGAACGGGGAGTGGTCGAGGCAGCTGTTGCGGCACGCCAAGGATCACATTCTCAGTAACTACTTTCGGCGGCCCCTGCACAACGGGACTCTCAATTTCGGGGGTCGAAGCACAGGCTCCATGGAGCCCCATAAGCAGTATTGTACAGCGCCACTTGCCCATTTTTCCCGCCCCTGTCATATTGAGTGGTCCGGTTGGTTAGGGTTATTTCCGACCATTAATATCATCGGCGCCGAGTCTCTTCGGACTTAGGCTAAGCCACCTGGGATAGATTCACCTAAGATGTACGATCCGAAATATATTCGTAATTTCTGCATTATTGCCCACATCGACCATGGCAAGTCGACGCTTGCCGACCGGCTTATTGAGCGAACGGGTTCGCTCTCATCCCGAGAAATGCAGAGCCAGGTTCTCGACAGCATGGATATTGAGCGAGAACGTGGAATTACCATCAAGGCGCAAACGGCATCAATGCGCTACAAAGCAAGGGATGGCCACCTTTATCAGCTGAACCTCATCGACACCCCCGGTCACGTGGACTTTAGCTACGAAGTGTCCCGAAGCTTAGCCGCCTGTGAAGGTGCCATCGTTGTCGTTGACGCCTCACAAGGGGTTGAGGCCCAGACCGTGGCCAATGTTCAGCTAGCCATGCAAAACAATCTGACCATCGTCCCGGTCATCAATAAGATCGATTTACCCAGCGCTGATCCCGACCGTGTCATGCTCGAAATCGAAGAAGAATTAGCTATCGAGGCAACAGAAGCCGTAAAGTGCAGCGCCAAGACCGGCCTGGGCGTTGATGAAGTTCTCGAAGCCATCGTAAAGTCGATGCCACCACCACCCGATCGCTCCGCAGAGCCTCTGCAAGCGCTGATATTTGATAGTTGGTTTGATAATTACCTAGGTGCCGTGGCACTTGTTCGAATCAAAGCCGGCCGCCTTCGCAAAGGCGACATGATTCAGATGATGTCGTCCGGAATGAATTACGAGGCCCTCAAAGTTGCGATCCTGACGCCTAAGCTCGTGGACGTTCAGGAGCTTACTGTTGGCGAGGTTGGTATCGTTGCTGGCTCGGTAAAGGCGGTTAGCGAAACCCGGGTTGGCGACACCATCACCTTGACCAAAAATCCGGCATCTGAGCCTCTAAAGGGTTTTCAGAAAGCAAAGCAAATGGTCTTTGGCGGGATCTTCCCCATTGACTCAGCAGAATACCAGTTGCTGAAAGATTCCCTAGAAAAGCTGACTCTTAACGATTCAAGCCTCGTTTACGAAGTCGAGAGTTCCAGCGCCTTGGGATTCGGCTTTCGCGTTGGCTTTCTTGGCCTCCTGCACATGGATATTGTCCAAGAGCGTCTGGAACGCGAGTATGGCTTAAGTCTCATCTTCACTGCGCCGACGGTTGTTTACAAAGTTATTACGACGCGCAATGAAGAACTGATCATCGACAATCCAGCTAAGTTGCCAGAGGCGGTCAAGATTGAAACCGTTCTTGAGCCGTACGCCCAGGTAACCATCCACAGTCCTGAAGAATTCATTGGGCCTATTCTGACCATTCTCAATGAGCGCCGAGGTCATCAAGTGACCATGGAGTACACCTCCAGCAAGAAAATGCGGGTTGTGTATCAGCTCCCCATGAACGAAATGATTTTTGATTTCCACGACCGCCTGAAGAGCATGTCCAGGGGCTACGCGTCCATGGATTACGAATTCATCGATTATAGGCCCGGCGATCTGGTCAAGCTAGACATTATGGTCAATGGTGAACCGGTTGACGCCTTAGCTTGCATCATTCACCGGGGCCAAGCTGCTTACCGCGGCCGGCAAATCATCGCCAAATTGAAAGACATCCTGCCTCGACAGATGTTTAAGATTGCCATTCAAGCAGCGATCGGGACAAAGATCGTTGCCCGAGAAAACATTTCCGCACTGCGCAAGGACGTAACGGCGAAGTGCTATGGCGGTGACATCTCCCGCAAACGCAAACTCCTCGAGAAGCAGAAAGAGGGCAAAAAGCGCATGAAGCAGATTGGCTCCGTTGAGATTCCACAAGAAGCGTTCACCGAAATCCTGAAACTCGACGACTAATTGGCCCCCCTCGGAATGCGCTAAGACTCTTAGCGCGGTCCGCCATTCCTGGACGGCTCCAAAAAGACGAAGGCCCTTACGTTCTTTCGAACATAAGGGCCTTCTAATTTTAATGGCTGCACCGTGCTACTCTCCCACAGTCAAGACTGAAGTACCATCGCCGCAGAGAGGCTTAACTTCTGTGTTCGGTATGGATACAGGTGTTTCCCTCTCGCTATAAGTACAGCCAAAGCTGACATTCTCTTGAATAGTTAACTATCTAATGCAGATCTTAGTTTTCATCAACCGTATAACAACATGCAGTTTCCACCACAACCGTCAACTACCTTGTACCTTGGTTCTTTCAAGTAAGGAGTTTAGACAGCGATATAATAAGCCTCACGACCGATTAGTACTGGTCAGCTCCATGCATTACTGCACTTCCACCTCCAGCCTATCAACGTCCTAGTCTTGAACGGGTCTACAGAGCTTTCGCTAGAGAAGTCTTATCTTGGGGTGGGCTTCCCACTTAGATGCTTTCAGCGGTTATCCCATCCATACATAGCTACCCAGCCGTGCCGCTGGCGCGACAACTGGTACACCAGAGGTATGTCCATCCCGGTCCTCTCGTACTAAGGACAGAACCCCTCAAACTTCTTGCGCCCACAGCAGATAGGGACCGAACTGTCTCACGACGTTCTGAACCCAGCTCGCGTACCACTTTAATTGGCGAACAGCCAAACCCTTGGGACCTGCTTCAGCCCCAGGATGTGATGAGCCGACATCGAGGTGCCAAACCTCCTCGTCGATGTGAACTCTTGGAGGAGATCAGCCTGTTATCCCCGGAGTACCTTTTATCCGTTGAGCGATGGCCCTTCCATTCGGAACCACCGGATCACTAAGCCCTACTTTCGTATCTGCTCGAACTGTCGCTCTCGCAGTTAAGCTCCCTTATGCCTTTGCACTCTACGACCGATTTCCATCCGGCCTGAGGGAACCTTTGGACGCCTCCGTTACATTTTGGGAGGCGA
>CAZLMG010000022.1:0-67162 GCA_964560765.1 uncultured Oligoflexales bacterium | reverse complement strand
TGAACACTGGTTGCAGTGGCTGCTTAGCTGACCAGTAAACAGGGACAGGCCCTAGAGTGCCATCCACTCCCCGTTGTTATTTGAACTGCGAACAGCGGCATCGATGAATTGCATTGTCCGCCAGCCGTCGGCAACGGAAGGCACCGGCGCCTGCACATGGCTTCTCGGGGTCGGTTGCCCATAATGGGCGGCCAGCTGGTCGAAAAAGCCCTGATAAATGTTGGCAAACGCCTCCAGGAATCCTTCGGGATGACCTGCCGGCAAGCGACACGAGTTTCGGGTCCAGCTATGCAAATCAGCGTTGCCAACATCAGCCAGAAGTACTTGCTCAGCGCGACCGTTTCGACGCCAATGCAAGCGACAGGGATCTTCCTGCGCCCAAGAAATTGATCCTTCCGTCCCATCCACATCGATACGCAAGCCGTTGGCATATCCGTGACTCACTTGTGAGGCCGTCACCGACAACAGAGCCTCATCGCTGCAGCGCACCCACGCTTGCCCATAGTCATCAACCTGCCGGCCCTCGGTAAAGGTTCGGAGCTGCGCTGATACGGCGCGCGGCTCTAACTGCGTGATGTAACAAGCCAAGTGAAAGGCGTGCGACCCTATGTCGGCAAAACAGCCTGAGATACCTGTATGCCGCGGATCCGTTCGCCAAGAAGCCTGGCGATTCCCAGTCAACTCAAGGCGAGACCGCAACCAGCCCTGTATGTATTGCACACGCACGGCTTGTAACTTGCCCAGAATGTTGTCCGTGCACATGGCGCGAGCCTGTCGTACCATCGGATAACCGGAATAATTGTGCATGACGACAAAGGGAACTTTCGCCACTTGCGCCGCTTGCTGCAAAGCGCTCGCTTCCTGCAGGTTTCGCGCAAGTGGCTTTTCACAGAGCACCGGTACTTTAGCTGCCAGAGCCAACTCGGCCAATTCCAGGTGCGAGTCATTCGGCGTGGTCACGACAACGGCATCGATTGTCCGCGATTCTTGCGAGCGAAACTCCGCCAATAGCAGCTGCTCGATAGAGTCGTACGCTCGCCGCGGGTCAACACCATAGGCTGCCGCCGACGATCGATTACGATCTGCCGTTCGTGAAAAACAACCAGCTTGCCATTCAGCGCCACCGTCAAAAATGGCCGCGCGCCGATGAACGTCACCGATCAAAGACCCTTCTCCGCCACCGATCATGGCTAGGCGCCAGCGTTTCGATTCCCCCATAGTCAAGGCACTCCCGCTATCTTGTGAGCTCAAAATGCAACCTTACCAAACTGTAAGACTGCGAAACCATTGGCCATGACAGCATTCGACCAATTTCAACCAACCACTGCATCCCCTTGATTTAGAACCATATTTTATCTGGAGCTAAATAGTTACAGCAAGCCGACGATATACTCCTTGAGTCCAGCTAACTCAAGTCAGGGGTCACGGTTTGCGCGGTCAACTTATCATCATTCTCGGACACTCTGCCTTCGCTGCGGTGATGGTGGGGTGCGGTACTGCGCAGAATGGATTCATTGCCGATAATAACAGCTGCTTTCCCGACTACAATGCCCTTGGCACCGCGAATCTGGTTGACCCCGTCGATACCGAGCTCGCCGCCAGTGACGGCACACAGGCCACAGCCGCGCAAAAGTTCACCCCGACCGCATCATCTGACGTTTGGGGAGTCCAGTTGCGCGTTTTAGGAAACACGGAAGAGATCGACGCCGAGTTCGATTTGGTCTTAGCACTGGAAAGCGGCGAAACAGCGACAAACGCCCCCATCCCTTTGCCCGATGGCTCCGAGGGTGACATCTTATCGAGCGGCAATATCGTGCCAGGCCAGATTTCTTTGGCCGCTGGTTGGGTCGATTTCAAGCTCGGGGATTACGTCAGCATCACTGGCGGGCGTGATTATTGGATTTTGCTTTATCCGACTGTGGGAAATTTGAGTTGGACCATCAGCACCTCGTCGGACGGATCCTATAGTTCGCATGACGGCACCGACTGGGCGACAGATACGGCCAGCGATGCCGCGTATTCGTTAATCAAGTGTCAAATATTGGTACCACAGTAGGCAAAATGCATTACGGCAGACAACATGACCAAACATATTCAGCGCGAGCGACTCGGCAATTGCCGATGCATCGACTCTTTGGTCTCCTGTTAGGTATCCTCATTGCCGCGAATACAAATGTTGCCGAAGGCAAAAAAGGCCGAGGCGGTGCCGGCTTCCACCTCGGACTTGGCGGTGGCTACGGTATGAGTACGGTCAATATTCTGCTAGCCGGCTCGACGGCCGTTTATACATTTAAGGGTTACGATGCTGAAGTTGAACTCGGCCTTCGTCTTGGGGGCGGGAAAAGTGGTCTATCCCATGATTTATTGCTTTATGGTGGCATGACGAACTTAACCAGCGACTACGCGGAAACATTGACCGACGGAACTCTGGTGAACGAAACAATCGCCATCAATGGCGGGGGGCTACGTTACACACTCGCCGGAACATTTGGCAAAAAGTCGGCTGCCGGCTTCTTCATGAGTTTAGGTGGAGGCTATTATTTCGGGACACTGACACTGAATCAAGCCGTTCCCGAGATTCACAACTACGCCCAGGGCTTTGGTGGAAAGGGCTCGCTCGGCTTACTGATCCGCGCTGGCGGCAGAAAAGGCGCAGGAGTCGACATTCAATTGGGCGGATTTGGGTCGTACATCGTTCTCGTCAGCGGCACAGACCAAATACTGCGCACGACCTCTGATCTAACCGTAATGACCTTTGGCGGTATGGGCTCCCTGTCCATCAACCTCTAGAAAATTGCTAGAAGCTCGCCCAAAACGAGAGGGTGGGCCAGACATCGACGACGAGTTCATCCCGATGGATCGAGCCGGCGGAGGTGGGCAATTCGACGCGGTCAGTTGCCAGTAGCCATGCCAAGTCATATTTCATATCGCTGACCTGCCTGGTGCGCATCATGCTGACTCCACCACCCAAAGCAAACCAACCAAATGGCCAACGGTAACCGACGTCGTAGCGCCAACCGGTTACCCTTTCCTTATAGTCGACAACGATCGTTTTGCCGGTGAGAATGTTGCCTGCTGAGTCATAGAGCTTTAATTCCGACTTGGTGGCCACCTGCGTGTAAAGGAAGTATGACGCCATGAAACTAAGATTTGAACCAATGAAGCCAACAGCTGGGCCGACGATGTCACGCTGATTCTCTTGCGTGAAATCGTAGTCCGCGTATCGCCCCGCCTCGCCGGTATAAGCAGAAGCTAGCGTCACCAGCTCCTCGGAATAAATCGACTGCACGACTGTGTCGCGCTGCCAAGATGCGCCGAGCATCCACCCAGATGCGAATATGTGCCCGACGATAAGTCCAAGCTTCTGATCAACGTCCAAATTATCGGAGGATACATCCGAGTCAGTGGTGACGACGTCACCGGTAGACGTCTCGACGTACTCGCGCTTCTCGACGGTTGTGCCGCGGGCGTGCTTATAGGAGATGCCAAACCAAGGCATCACCATGGTCTTGCCGACGATCTGAGCAGTAGCGTTTAGCTCAAGGCTCACGCCACCACCTGCGATCAGCAAGGCGGTAACTCGGAATACGAGATGATTCAAGCCGAAGCCTCCCTTTGAACCTCTTCGGCAGACGGGGGCGCATCCTGAAGTCCGGCGAATCGAGCCAGCATCAGCCAGAAATGCACATTAAGTGCTGGAGATGACGCCGCTAACTTGATAGCATTTATGCTCAATCTACGTTGCATAGGGCAGGGTTAAACTTGAAATTTTCAGTTAGTCAAAAGCCCGGAAAAACACACGTCAAATTGAGTGGAGACCTGCGTGAAGGCCTAGAGCACGTGTTCGCGGATCTACGTGATCGCATCCCCAACGGGCCAGTGCATATCGAATGCTCGGAAGTACATCGAATCAACTCGGCTGGCGTTGCCATATGGCTACCCTTTATTCGAGAGCTCTCCGATCGCTGCGATATAACCTTTGATCATTGTTCGACCGTCATCGTTGACTACGCCAACATCTTGCGGGGCTTTTTAGGCAAGGGCAGGGTGCTTAGTTTTCATGCTCCCTTTGCATGCAGCCAATGTGGTCACGCGAGTGAACAACTCTTTGATGCGGCAATCGTGAGAGCAAGCAAAGTGTTTCCCAAAGTCATCTGCACTAAATGCTCGGGCGAGCTGGAGCCAGAGGTTGATACGGACGACTTTCTTGTGTTTCTCCAGCACTCCTAGGACTGACCTTGAATACCTTGGTGCATAAGGCATTTGCCACCGATGTGCCCATCCGAGCGGCTGCAATCGTTTGCACCGATTTGATCGATGATGTTTTTTTGAACCAAAATCTGGGATCACTTGCCGCGCTTTGCCAAGGCCGATGCCTCATCGGCGCCGCGCTTATGGCCGCTCAGCTCAAGGATGGCCACGCCATATCAGTGCGCCTGCAAGGTGACGGTCCTTTGCGAGAACTCTACGCCGAGGCGCTCTACGAAGGAGTCATTCGCGGCTATGTTGGTAACCCTGCCGCCATGCTCGCCGCCGAGCAACCTATTAGAATCGGCGATGGCATTGGTAAGGGGCTACTTAAAGTCTCCATCAACACGCCCTATCGAAATGAGCCCCAGCTCGGCACCGTTGACATTGCGACGGGTGAAATAGGCGATGATCTTGCTCACTACTTCTTTCAGTCACAGCAAACGCGCACCATCGTTGCACTTGGCACCCACCTCAATGATGTTGGACGCGTCGATGCTGCGGGTGGAGTGTTAGTGGAAATCTTGGAGCATGTGCCGGAAAGTGCCATCACCCAGCTGGAACATAACGTCCGGCACGCGCCGGCTATCACCGAGATGATATTGGGCGGCGCTTCGGCTTCCGAGATCATGGCGACTTTTATGGATGGAATTGATTACACGGAATTCGTACATCCGCATCCCTGGCGATATGAATGCAAATGCTCTGATGAGCGGGTTCGACGCGTTCTACGGATGCTGGGAGCCACCGACAGACAAGAGTTGGTTGAAAAAGGAGAACCGGCAAAGGTTCAGTGCGAGCTGTGCGGAAAAGAGTACGTCGTATCCCATGACGAATTAGTCCAGATCGCGCGACAATAGTACATAACGGATCTGCCAGGCATTAGATACCCGGCTTGGAGCGTCAGCTGGGAGGCGCTTACTGGCAGTTTGATGGACAAGCGCAGAAACGCCGCCCCTCAATTTCCGCCGAGACCCTTCCTGCAGTGCCAGAAAAAGCAGCGCATTCGAAGCCGCCCAGCGTTGCATTTTTGCCACGCGCAATACCTGTGGCAGCACGCATACGGACTTCACGACGACATAATCCTGATCAATGAAGGCGAACATGAATCCCTGTTCAACGCCGGCAGGGTTCACCAAAAAGTTTGAAGGAGCATAATCGTAGCGCTGCGCGACATCCTCGTGTATCTGGCGAAACGCCGAAAATGAAATCGGTTCGAATAAGAAATTGTTACGAAAACCCTCACACGCAAGTTCGTAGAGAACTTCCAAATCACGCGCAAAACCGGTCGTAGACTCGGCAAACGGTCGAAACGAATATCCGTGTGTCATGGCGCTAGCGTGCGAAGGCGCCAAAATCCGCAATGCAGGGTCGAAAGTCGGAGCTTCAAACCCCGAAGAATAAAACTCGTTACTGACGCGAAAACCGCACATCTCAAAAAGGCTGCGATACTCGTCTGGATTTCGAGGTTCCCATTCAAAAGATGGCGTCTGCGGCGAGGTCCAATCGAGCTTGAAACGATGCGGATACCACGTGTTACCGTCAATGGGGCCAAAGGCCTTGCGCACGCCTCTTTCTTGCAGCCAATGAAAAGCGGACTCTAGCAAAGCACGCGCCGTGGCCTGGTGCTCAGGATGCGAAATATCGACGTCAAACAACCCCACATATCCATAGCCTGAATGCATTTCAGATACAAATGCGGCACAGCGGCCAACAGGAATATTTTCCTGGGCAAGCGCGACCCAAAACTCGCAGGCATTGGCTAGGCCGACTTCAAAGAACGGCGCGCAGTAAGCGGAGTTGCGAGTGGTCTCGTAGTGATCGGCGTTGCAGAACTGACTTTGAAACGCCTTCTTGTCTGCGGCTAATGAATAGGAAACGGACTGAATGACAGAATCCACGCCAAAGCCTCTAATTATTGGTTGGTCCAGAAAAAAGGCAAACCCTGATTCTGAAACAACCCCTTCATGATAGCGCGACTGGTCTTGACTTGGTACTTGCAAGCACTCAAAATAACGAGATATTTCACCTTAATATCAGCATGATACTGGAAAATAATGGCCACCATCAGGCCCGATCAGTCGATTATTTGCAAGCGAAACTCGGCAGTGCGGCGCGCGCATACTTCACCAATCACCGCAGCTCGCACATAACCGGCATTCTGCAAACTTGCTATGACTTGCCCCGCACTAGCATTGGGCACCGCCAGCAACATCCCACCACAGGTTTGCGGGTCGAACAGACCCTGCGCCGCCAATGGATTGGCCCTCAGCAGCTCAACCCCTGGCTCCGACAAATATGGCGCTGCGTAATCGCTGTTCCGCTCTGTTAGTGATGCTGTCACCCCCGCTTCGACTGCGTCCCGAAATCCGTCTAAATAGGGAATCGCCTGTATACTGAGCTTTACTGCCAGCGACGAGTCCGCAAACATTTCGAGAAGGTGGCCCATCAAACCAAAGCCCGTCACATCCGTTGCCGCATGCACTGGAATATCTGTCATGGCTGAAAGTAGTGGATAGTGCGGCTGCAGCAAGTGCTCCATCAACTCATCCCACCAGTGGCCGCTAAAGGACTCTTCACCGAGCCCAGCAAGTACCGCACCGGTACCCAGTGGTTTCGTCAAAATAAGCGCATCACCAACCCGCGCTCCTTGCTTGCGCCAAATGCGCTGCGGATCGGCCCAACCTTGCACAGTCAGGCCGATTGAGAAATCCAAGCCCACGGTCGTGTGCCCGCCAACGAGGCTCGCACCATGGGCCGACAAAGCCATGCGCATGCCAGCCACCGCCTGACGCAGATCGCTGGCTTGTCCAGACTCGGGGCCATCACGCAGTGTCACCTGGCATAGGGACGAGCTAGCAGCAGCTCCCATGGAATAGACATCACTCATGGCGTGCATGGCTGCCACGCGTCCCATCAAAAATGGGTCGTCAGAAAATGCTCGGAATGCATCCGTAGAAGTGACCAAGACTTTACCTGCTGGCGCGGGTATGACTGCGGAATCGTCCCACTGAATTCCTGCGGCCTCCGGACCAGACGTTAACAGCTGTCCATGATCCACGAGTGCCTGCTGCAAGACCCTGGGTGCGGCCTTCGCGCCACAGCCGCCACAGGTGTTCAGCTGACCCGCCCATTCCGCGGGGTCCATCGAAGCGTGCATGTGACGCATTCCAACGGCATCGTTCATCAGTGGTATCTGACGCCATTTGTCCATAAAGGTCCGATCGATATAGTCTTTTACTCGCCACAGCCAACGACCCTTTAGACCCAGCACTCCGAAAGAAGCAACAACCTCCTGGCGTCCTAGTGTCATCAGCGCCAAAACCCGCCCTTGCGGCCGATACTCCTCAAGCAGAGGATACTGCTGCAAGGCGCGACGCAGGTTACGGTACAAGACAGGGCCTTGACGCACAGCGAAAACCCCTGATTTCGGCAGATTTTCCCCGTTGAACTGAATGGAATCGCCTGCGGCAAACAAATCGTCCTGGCCGAAGACGCGCAAATGGCGGTCGACTTTAAGAAAACCTCGTTCGTCGGTTGGCAATTGACTCTGCGCGAACCATAGTGGCGGCTGCGCATGCGTCGCACCAATCACAAGGGCAAATGGCCCGTGACTGACATTGCCAGCACAATTCAAAATGCCTTCACCCGCATGAGCCAAGACACGAACTTCATTCTTGACCTCGACTCCAGCTTGCGCAAGTTCACTCTGAACGATACGGGTTACGCGCTGATGATGTCCATCCAGGATGCGATCGCCCGAGTGCAGCAAGGTCACCTTGCCGTCCGCTCCCGCGTCGCCCAAAACCTTTGCCGCTAAAAACGCAATTTCAACGCCGGATGCGCCGCCGCCAATCACCGCCACGTCGCAACGAACCTTGCTCACAGCGCACTGGGCGACTCGAGACTTGAAGTCCTCCCATTGTTCGAGAAATCTTGTGATCGGCTTAACCATCAGGAATCGTTCGTCGGCACCGCCGAGGGACGCTGGACGAATGCCAACGTTCACAGACGCGACGTCATATCGCAGGGCTGGACGATCTTCGAACAAAACAGCCTTCCGCTGTACGTCAATGCCTGCAGCGGTCGCCGAAACAAAGCGAACTCCGGCACGCGCACATAGATTCGCCAAATCAAAATGCGCGTCGTCATAGGAATACCAACCGGCAAGCACGCCGGGGAGCATGCCTGAATAGGGAGCAAACGTTCGGTCAGAAATCAGCGTGACGCGCACACCCTGGCAGGGATTCATAGCCATCATCCTCAAAACCTGGATATGAGCATGACCACCACCCACCAACACTAAATCTTGCCGATAGGACAATGCGGTTTGAATATATTTATTTAGCATCAAGATGTTCCTGCAGCCATTGCCGGCAAGCCTGCAAATCGCCGGAAAAGACGATCCGCCTCTGCTTTCGACCAAGAGCGTGAATGTATTGGCGATCATAGTATTCACTGAGAAGCATCGCAATCCACTCTTGATGCTCTGCCCGCGCCTCAAAGCCAGTGGCAAAGGCTTTTCCCATCACGTCTCGCACAGCGATTGTCAAGGCACCACCCAAGCGCTTGGCAATTTTGTCTAGACTCTGCACGAAGTTTCTCAGTGATTGCTCCGGCGTTTCACCAGCACTCTTTGCCGCCAAAACATAGTCACGATAAATATTGAGGGAGCGCTCCTCTAGGCTGGCCTCGACGATGAGGCTGTCACAAGCCGCCATGTGCTCGTACATTCCTTGCGGTAACACACAGCTGCCGATGGTACGACTCTCGTCTTCAATGATCCAAGGCCCCTGTCCCCCGAACCACCGCATGGCGATGGAATTCTCAAAAGTTTGCTGAGTCGGCTGCGGAGGAAGATAAAGAGAGCCAAAAGCGCTGCCCCGATGATTCGCCATCGCCTCCAGATCAATTGCGTCGGAAAATTGCCGCAGCAGGGCCGTTTTGCCAGTACCTGTCATGCCACCGATGACTAACATGGACGGATAATCGGCGAATGTTTGCAACAGCAGGCGCCGCATGCCCTTGTATCCACCCGTCACCAATTGAAAATCAACACCACGCTCAAAGAGCCACTGCCCTGCGGTGTGGGAGCGAAGTCCACCTCGCCAACAAAAGATCAGTCCAGGTTGGACGGTGCTGCGGGACAAGCTCTCCACCCACTCATCGACCATGCGCTCACGCATGGGCGCGACAAGTTCGTGACCCAACGTAATCGCGGACTGTTGGCCATTCTGCTTATAGCAAATGCCGACCAAATGCCGATGCTCGTCCGATAACACCGGAAAATTCCTGGTACCAGGCAAATGTCCAGTGCCAAACTCAGAAGGTGAGCGAACATCGATGGCAGTCAATTGCGGATCCCGCTGCAACCGGACAAGCGCCTCGTGTGGGGAAATTTCCGTAGGCTTATACAAGGTCAAATTCACTTCCCGCATGCGGAATTCGAACTGGAACCCCAAGATCCTCCGTGATGCGCCGGCGTAAATCATCGGCAGCTGCCGGCTCTCCATGGGTTAAAAATACAGTCTTGGGAATCTGCCTTTGCCCGCGCAACCAGCGCAGCAGTCCCTGTTGATCGGCATGCGCTGAAAGCACGTCCAGTTGCTTGACCTGAGCGCGAATGGGGACATACTCGCCATGAACTTTTATCTTATCAGCACCCGCAGCAAGAGCAGCTCCGCGAGTCCCGGCCGCCTGAAATCCAGCAAGCAAGATCGTATTCTTTTCGTTAGGACCGAATTGCTTGAGATGATGCAACACACGTCCACCAGTCATCATCCCACTTGCCGAAATGATCACCATGGGTCCCGTGCGCTCATTAAGCTTCCGCGACTCCTCAACCGAGGCAATGAACGTTATGCCACCGCAAACCTCTTGGCAAACCTCGGCAGTCAAACGATGCCAGTCGACGTACTCCTGATACAAACGCGTCACTTGCGAAGCCATCGGACTATTGACAAATACGGGCACTCGCTTGCAGAGCTGCTGCTGAAATGCAAGATGCAGCGCATACATTATCGTTTGCGCTCGGCCGACTGCAAAAGCGGGAATCAATACCATTCCACCTCGGCGCGACGTCTCTTCGACGATTGCAGCCAGGGCGTGTACCGGGTCTAGCTCTGGGTGCAAGCGGTTACCATAGGTTGACTCCATGACCACATAGGAAGCACCCTCGAGGTTTGATGGTGGCTCTTCCAGCAGATCATCATAGCGTCCCACATCCCCAGAAAAAGTGACGCGCACACCTTTGTGCTCGACCGTGATATGGCATGCACCTAGGATATGACCGGCTGAATCATAGCGCACGCGCAGGTCACCAACCTTAAACCATTCGCCGACATTGATGTCGGCAAATCGAGGCAGCGAAACCTTGGCATCTGTCTCCGTATACAAAGGCAACGCCGGTCGATGCTTGGAAAATCCCTTCTTGTTTGCGTACAACGCATCCTCTTCGTGGATGCGACCACAATCTGGCAAAAGAATTTCGCAAAGTGCTCGCGTCGGCTTGGTAGCAAAAATGCGTCCGCGATATCCTGAGCGAACGAGAACTGGGATAAAACCGCTATGATCAATGTGCGCGTGGGTTAACAGCACGGCATCAAGATCTTCGACTTTGACAGGTAACGGCTCCCAGTTCTGCAATCGAAGTTCCTTCAAGCCCTGAAAAAGACCACAATCGACCAAAACCGAGGTCGCATCTGTCGTCACCAAGTACTTCGATCCGGTTACCGTCCCCACTCCCCCCAAAAACTTGACTCTCATATGTCTGATATCCTTACTATTTTTCGATGGCCCAGAATATCTGGAAAGTCGAAGGCCCTATAAATTACCAGGATTTACGCCGCCCTTACAAAGTATTATCAGGGTTAATAGTCAGAACGGTCGTTTGTCTTACCGCTCGCAATCGTTTTCGTACGTTACGAGATTCCCTCAATGTTCTTACCCATCGAGCCGATACGTTCCTAAGTAATGAAAAATTCTGGGCTGCGGTTTATGGAACAAACCAACTCCAATTCTCTTTTTACCGACATGCCGATTCAGGCGCGCTTATGTTTGCTATTTTTTGGAGCTCTGCCCGTTTGGTCTCTCTTGGTGATGCCATTGCCGCACGTATTAGCGGCAGACCACGGTCTGCTCATCGGATTTGTGAATGCTGCGGCGCATTTCATTTTGCCCATCTTACTGAGCATCGCAATCATCAAACGTTCCTATGTGGTTTTACCATTCTTCCTGTTGGAGTGCGTTGCACTCCTCACGCACACACTCTTGAACCCGACAGGGCTGCCTCTCTCGCTGCAACTAACGCGGGTGGTTCTGCTGGCCGTTGGGTCACTTTTTGGAATCGCACTCGCCAACCGTGATTTTCTCTATCCGCTCCTGTCGCGAAGTGGCCGGCGCTGGCGGGCCTCGCCGCGCTTAGCGCTGAACGCCCGCTTAGATCTGTATTTGGGTCAGAAGATGGTGGCATCCGTGCTCATGGAGGATTGCTCTCTGACAGGAATGGGGATCATCATTGCCGCTGAGTCGTTGCCAAAAGATCTGCGAACCCAGCAGCGATCTTCGGCTCTCACGGTTCGCTATCGATCTGCGGCGGGTACCACGGAAGTTCCCGTGCGCATAGTTTGGGCTCGCGAGCATCCAGCTTTCATTCGCATGGGGATGCAGGCCCTTGATGGCGAAGCCATGGTACGACTGCTGGAGTCCATACGCCCACCTCGATCCACATGGAAATTTCGCCATCAATTGGCTGTCGGATGGACGAAATCAGGACTGCGAAGGGCGGCCTTTGGCTCGTGGCTCGTGGCTATGGCTCTAGGAGTCGCACTGCCATCGTGCCGACCGGCGACAGCCACACTCAACTCCTCCGGCGAATTGGAACCATCCTCGAACGCAGAGATACTTGCGCCTTCCCAAGAATAAGTCCCCATGTTACGAATTCAGGGCATGATCAAGCAAGAGGAGGAGCCTTAATGTCCACGCCACAAAAACACCTGGCTATTCAGCGCATCTATGTCCGAGACCTATCATTTGAGTCCCCTGCTGCGCCGGGAATCTTTCGAGCACAAGTTCAGCCAGAACTAAAGATCGACGTCAGCACGCGGGCTCGTCAGCTTGAAGCGGCATATTACGAAGTCATTTTGGAAATTACTTTAGAGGCCCGCTCAAAAGAAAACGATACAACCGTATTCATTGCTGAACTTGAGCAAGCTGGTATCTTCATCGCAGAGGGTTTGAGCGATCAGGAGCTGTCACACGCGTTAGGTGTCGTGTGTCCTTCGACACTTTTTCCCTACGCGCGCACCGCGATCGACAATCTCCTCAATCTGGGAACATTCCCCGGGCTCATGCTGGCGCCAATCAATTTTGAGCAGCTTTGGCGGCAAAGCCAGCAAAGGGACGAGGAAGCCCACTAATTGCGACTTCCAACACTGAAGTCAGCGAGATTAATCGATGTCTGTCACCATGAAAACTGTGCTGTTACTGATTGCCAGCAACGTATTCATGACGTTTGCTTGGTACGGCCACCTTCGCTTTAAGGATCGCCCACTGTGGATAGTGATCTTGGTCTCGTGGGCCATCGCATTTTTTGAATACTGTTTGCAAGTTCCTGCCAATCGGATCGGACACGGCACCTTGACCGCACCACAGCTAAAAGTATTGCAAGAGGTCATTACTTTTGCTGTTTTTGCCGTTTTCAGCTTGCTATACCTGAAGGAGCGACCGACCGCATACGATCATGCCGCCTTCGCACTGATCATTGCTGGTGTCGCGGTTAGTCTGATGCAGCCTCGCTAGCGTCACCTTCAGAAAGCTGTTAGAGTCCACACTGACTTGTATGCCTCAACGTGGGAGACCCCATCTTTGGCAAAGCGTCGGAACCTCATCATCAGTACCTTAGCGTTTATCCTAGCAGTCGCCTTATTTTGGGCGTATGGCCACTCATCGGTAACTCAGCTCATCCAGCAGACCTCCAACGCCGATGATTTGGCGAGACAGTATCGCCAAAATCGCTGGCCAGATTTTGATCAGCTGTTACAGCGCCCGGTTAGTAATACGCAGCTACTGCAAATTACACCTGGAAATCTCCCCAGCCTCGAAGCCCTGAAGGCGCTATATCCGCGGCTCGGCAAACTGACCACGGCGCAAGCTGAGAGCACCAGTAGTGAACGAATGACTTCAGACTTAGAGCAGGATTTTGCAGCTCTGCAAGACTTTGGCGCTACCAACAACCTCACCGCTCTGGCGTGGGACGATGGCATCCCCATCGATGCTGCGGATAATATTCGGGCATTGACTCTGCAGTACGTCGGTCAGTTTCCTGCCGGCGAGCCAAAGGCAGTGGAATTTGGCGACAGCATTGTGCACGTGCTGCTGACGAGCCTACGTGCTGATTTTCAAGGCCATGCGTTTCTGTTGCACGAGCAGCTGCAAACCTGGCACGGTTTGAAGCTAGGAGATGAAACTGGCATTAAGGCTTCACTTCATCATTTTGCGTTGCTGAGTTTCAGCACGATGCTGGAAGGCAGCAAAAAACTACCGCAGGCGCTGCAAGTGGCCGCTCCCTTAACTGCCTGCACCTGGGTCAGTCAACATCGACCGCTAATCAAGCACCTGGGACCCCGCCTGGAAAAATATTTTTCCAATTCGGCGGAAGCTATTCGCCATCATTACGAACACTGGCTACCCCGCTGCCAGTTGTCGGATGATTCAGGCTCGAACGTCGGCGCTTTCGGAACGATTGGGTTTGGATCGGGAGCGGAACGTTGGCTGCAACAATTTGCGGCCCGCCTGTCTGTAGATTTCCAGACATATCAGGATCACATGGCTATCGCCAATTATGCGCGTCAGCAGCTCACTATGACTATGATTTACTGATGCAGCCGCATCAGTAGCCATGAGTCCGCGCCGCCATCGAGGCGCTTACCAACCGCAAACACGCGGTTATCGGAATCGATGGTGACGCCAAAAAGGGCGTCCTCATCACCAAGAGATGACAGATAATTGAAGCTAACATCGCTAGTTCCATCAGCATTCAAGACCTGTATGCGTGCCAATGGCCCACCAGCATACCATGAGCCGACGACGACACTCTTGTTGCCTAGGCTATCAAGCACCACATCGTGTGCAACCGACGTTGGTCCTGACGCATTCAGCTGCAGATTGCCAGAAGAGTTAAATCCAAGATCAGAGGATCCAGTTGAATCCACTTGTAGCGCTACCCAGCTGCTAGCTGATCTATCCCCAACGCACGCAACCGCATCCGAGCTATGGACTGCCAAGGCCCGGCACTGGTCGTCTATCGAGGAGGTGGCAAATGAATGCACCTTTTCACCGTTTCCGTTATATGAAGCATCAAGGGAACCATCCGGCAAATACGCCCGTATGACAGTATCAAATCCACCGCTCGCAAACTTTCCCCCAGCCACGATCACACGCCCGCTCGAATCAGCGGCGACTGCATGCAGTCGATAATCACCACTCGAACCCACGGTAATCAAACCTGTAGCGCCACCGATATCGGCGCGCATGGAGCCATCTGCATTTAACCAGGCGAGGACACCATCCGTTGTCGTGCCATTGGAGCGATTGCCCGACACGAAGATGTAGCCAGAGTTATCGACAGCTATCCCCGTCGCTTCGTCCGCATTCGAAGCCACGTTGATAAACTGGGGAGATCCGCCGTTAAAGCCGCCATAGATAGCGCCAGTGTTCGGATTCAACTTAACCACAAAAATGTCAGCACCGATGGTGCTCAAGTTATTTGTTCCTGCCACGACGATGGTGTCGTCCGCGTCCGAATAGGCTACAGAGCGCACCACGGTGTGTCCACCCAGCGAGATTGTTTCGAATCCTCCTATTCCAAAACCGGGCACGGGCAGGCCATCGCGATTCAATTTCAGAACTTTACCTGCCTTGTAGCCACCTTCCGTAGCAAAACCCACGACGACGACTTCGCCGTTGGGCAGTGCGACGACATCCAGCGCATGTGCCGGACCACCCCCAAAGTTGTGAACAAAGGCTATGTTGTTATGAAAACTCGCGTCGATCGTCCCGCGAACCCGCGATTGCAAAACCATAGAGTTCGACGAGCACGGGGAATCCGCAATCAGACCGGCATTATCGAAAGCCCTCACCCGAAAAGAGTACGTCGAACCAAAAGCACCGTTGAAGAGATGCTCAGTTACTGAGAGCCCGGAAACAGTCGTCGGTGTGCCTCCGCAACTCGCTTCGGGATACGCAAACAAAGTATAGCTCTCAATACCTGATGTCACATCTGACGCTGAATTCCACTGTACATAGAGATCCTCATCATCATCAACGCCACTGATTGCTGTTGCCGGGCCAAATCCATCGCGACTGATCCAAACTTGCGAGGGCGCCGCTGGGGGGACCGCATCCACAATCCACGAATCGCTCACGATCGACGAGACATTCCCGGCTACATCTACGGCACGCAAATTAAAATGGTACGTATTTCCAGAGGTAAGAGCCAGTCCACTGGCCGTCGCGGTCTGCACGTTGCCAATGCCGGTCCAATCCAACATCTCAGTGCCCCCAGCGCTGGTACCCACCGACACTTCATAGTGACTCAGCGTGCCGCCATTTGCAGATGCAGAAGTCCAGCTCGCCGACGGTGACGCACTTGCGCTCGACCCATAGGTGCCTACCAAGCTGACACTCGCCAAACTTGGTGCGACATTGTCATGCAGCACACTATCAGAAATGCAGCTGGTCTCATTGCCAGCAACATCCCGAAACTTGGCATAGATATACTGGGTGCTATTCGCACCAGCGAGGGACCAGGCAGACTTAGAAGGAGCTATCGGTTCCCAGGTTCCGTCCGCGGTGCACCCGGATGTATTGGTGATATACATTTGCGCAGCATCACCACCGCTAATGGTCAAATTCACCGTTGGAGAATTCGTCTCGGCAGCACCATCGATGCTAAGTGAATATCCGGTCGGAGCGACGGTATCTAGGGTTATGGCTTGACTGGTGTCGGCGCTGCCCAGATTTCCCGCTGCATCTTTACAGTAGACGGCCAACGTGCTGGTGCCATCACCAAGCGCCGCCGAACTGCGCGCTGCCGCCAGCATTGACCCCGCTATCGTCGCCGGTTCGGGGTCACCACCCGTCACATTGAACCATCCCAGCAACACGTAGTGACTGCTTGTTTGGTCCTTGATGGCCGCCTGACCCGTCTCACTGCAAGTTACGTTTAAAGTTGCACTTCCGGTCGCATGAATGGCTGCTTGGCTAGGAGCGCTCACCAAGGTAACTGAAGGCGCCGTTGCATCTTTTGTCGTAGTATCGGAGTCGGATCCAGTGTTATTGACAGCGTCTGAATGAGAGACCAGGATGGTAATCACTCCATCAGCAAGCGACGATAGATTGATGCTTTCATTCCAAGATCCGACCAAGCACGACGTATTGATAGCCGCAATCGAACCAGCAATTGAATCCGAGGCATCTATCGTGATGTTGCCGCCGCTATCACTGCATGATCCGCTCACTGAAAACGATGATACGTTGGAGGTCGTGGCCGTTGAAAGAGTGTCCACTGTGATCGTCGGAGAAACCGTATCCTTGTTCACCGTGTCACTTACTTGCACGGCCGCGTTACCAGCGGTGTCAGACAAGTCTGCGGTCACAGTAACGCTACCATCGGCAAGTCCCGACACGTCCTTCGTCAACGACCAACTTGAACCATTGCACGTTGCGGTTCCAGAGATCGAACCGGAAAAATCAATGGTGACTGTACGCGATGCTTCACTACACGATCCGCTCACCGAGTAAGATGCCGCATTCGCAACGTTGATACTCGACAGGGTATTGATACCTACTGTCGGAACCACAACGTCTTTCTGACGGACGATGCTGGCCTGCGTCGCGGCAATGGCAGATGCATTCTGATGGTCGGCAGTGATTGTGATTGCCCCATCCGTGAGTGAGGCAACATTGATGGTGGCTGACCATCGAGAGATTGAACAATTAACACTGATCGTCGCGGACGTTGACGTTGAGTCCGTCGCCGCCACGGAAACGGCACGGCCCTCTTCACTGCAATCGCCGACAAGGGCGTAAGCAGCGGCATTGGCGGCATTCACGTGCGTCACCGATGCGTCTATCGCTACCGTGACTTGGATACCCTTCAAAAAAGTCTCTGGCGAAATGCTGGCACTATTGCCGGCCGCATCAAGGTAGGTAATAGAAGTTGTCACGCTACCATCGCTGAGTGTGCTCAGATCAAAATTCGCTGCCCAGCTGCCGCTCGTACACGTCACGGTGCGAGTGACGCTACCCAATCCATCGGATACAACGATGGTCAATGCTCTGCCGTTGTCCGAGCATGTTCCCGAAATCCCATACGAGGTGATGGAGGCACCATAAGCCACTGGCAGCGGAGTCCCACTGATCGTCGCGGTCGGCGCGGAAACGTCCTTAACCAGCGTTGCCGTTGCCTGCGTCGCGGACACGCCAGACGCACTCTGATGGTCAGCCGTTACGCCCAAGCTGCCATCAGCCATACTGCTCAAGTCGAGTGAACCCGCCCATGCACCACTCGCACATGTGGCCTGCATGCCTTGGGATGTGCCGTTGATCGACGCCATCACGAAAACCGATCGACCATTTTCACTGCAAGTTCCGGTGAGCGCGTAACTAGCCGAATTAGAACTATTTGCCGTCGTTAAAGCCGACGCGATTGTGACGCTCACACCTGCTGTGGTAGTGGTCGCTGCCTGCTCTGTCGTTGTCCCCGCAGCAGGTGCCGGTTCGCCCTGAGTCACGGCGGCTATAGCCTCTGAAATCGGCTCAACCAAAATCGCCGTCTGAAATTTGCCGAAGTACTTGACGCCGATGATGGCCGCTCCGTTTTGTATCAAAATGTCGGCGCGTGGAATGACTCCAGTCTCAAACTTTCCCAGCAAAGGCAATCGTCGCACGTAAATAATCACCAAGTTTTCGTATCCACTGCCTCCCTGCAAACTTGCGAGAATCGGCAACGGCAGCTGTAACTGCATCGCTACGGCAGGCGACTCTGTTGTGTCGGCAAAAATCTCAATTGGCGCCCCTGCACTTTGGACATTGCTGCTGTCGATGCCGACAGCACCCAGCGTCGATTCATCAGTTAGTGAAGACGCAGCGCGCAATCCAACCTGGGTATCCACCGAAAAGGCGCCAGGCATGATGGTCAGCGCTGCAGAGTCCTGACCACTGATCGTTTGCGATTTGCGAGACCCAGCAACGTACGTCCCGATGATGGCCCCATCTTGATCGATGAGATCCATCGTGACATTACCGCCATCCGATCCAACGTTCGTTCGTTCCTCACCATCGCCGAGGATGAGCGAGCAACCACTGAGTAAGGCACCAACGACGCCCAACGCGATCACTCCGCGTGCGGTCTGACATCGACTGATTATTGCACCAGGCTCTGATTTCAAAGTAAGCCCCGCCTTTCATTATAGAAATGGCATCGGCTGACCCTGACGAGAACATAAGGTCCACTTATTAAGTCATTTAATTTCAGTTACTTATGGCGTCTAAGTGGCGCCTGCTTGGACTAGGAACTCGCTGAAATCGCGAAAGGCCGCCAATGCACCGGCGGCAAGCAGTTCGTCGATCGGATGCTGCGACGCGATTCCCATGGGAACCATGCCGGCAGCTTTCACCGCCGCGAGTCCATGGGTGCTGTCTTCGAACACAAGAATTTGCCGATGATCAGCGACACTGACCCCAAGCCTCTTGGCGCATGCTAGGTACAAGTCTGGTGCGGGCTTGGGTCGAGCTGCATCCTCGCAGCCCAGAACCACGGATGCCGCCAATGAGACTGCTGCCAGAGCATCCGCGACAAATGCACGCGGCGAGTTGCTAGCAATGCCAAAGGGGATCTTGAGTTCGTTCAGGCGGGCAAAGTACTCACGAACACCGGGAATCACGGGCATTGCTGACACGGCCGTCTCCAACTCTCGGCGCTTGCGCTCGACGAGTTCAGCAATGAGCTTTTGATCATCGCGGCCACATATCATGCGCGCGATGGCAAAGGAGTTATGTCCTAAAATGCGCGCTCGCAAATTATCATCGAGTCGCCGACCCAAAACATCGAGAGACGTCGCATCCCAGGCATCGACATGCACTGGAGCGCTATCGACGACGACACCATCGAAATCAAACAGGACAGCAACGGGACGCTGTAACGGGGCGAGACTCATACTGATACGCCTTTCTTTGACCATGCTCCAAGATCGGGCTACAGTGTATGGCATAACCTTTCCCAAGCCGCAACTAAGGGATTAACATGCTGTTATTAATGCGATACTTTCCTATCTTCAGCTTCCTTGCCGCCATCGCATGCGTGACCACCGCTTCCGATGTGCCACTATTTCCGCCCAGTCAAACCATTCGCGATGTCGCTGAGTATTCGGCCGTCGGCAAGCGCGGCATGGTGGCTACAGCTCACCATCTTGCGTCTGAAGCAGGAGCTCGCATGCTGGCTGCTGGCGGCAATGCGATGGATGCGGCCGTCGCATCGTCCTTCGTCATATCTGTCGTGCGTCCTCAGTCGACGGGAATTGGCGGCGGCGGGTTTCTGCTATTCCATGAGGCGCGTACCCAAAAGACACATGTCTTCGACTTTCGCGAACGGGCCCCAAAGGCTGCGACGCGTGATATGTACCTCGATAAGGAAGGGAACCCCAAACCCTACCGGAGCCAGAAAATCGCAATTCCCAATGCGTCGGTTAACGGCCACTTGGCTGTCGCCACTCCAGGCCTCGTCGCGGGACTCGTGCAGGTTCACAAGTCTCATGGCAAGCTGCCACTTTCCCAGGTTATGCAGCCAGCCATCGACATCGCTGGCAAGGGCTTTCCCGTGTATGAAAGCCTTGCCGAAGCGGCAGCTGATCGAGCCGAAGTGTTGAAACAGTTCGCTGCAGCCCGAGACCTATTTCTGCCCGCGGGTTCTGCCATTAAAGTTGGCGATATTTTGGTACAGAAGGAGTTGGCCTGGACGCTAAAGCAAATCGCCGAGAGGGGCCGAGATGGCTTTTATAAAGGCGAAGTTGCTCGCCGCATCCTGGCCGAAATTAAGCGTGGTGGCGGTATCCTTTCGCAGCAGGACTTGGACGCCTACCAAGTCCTCGAGCGTCAGGTCGCTCATGGCACATACCGGGATCATCGTATTGTTTCCATGCCGCCACCTTCTTCTGGCGGCGTACACATCGTACAAATGCTCAATATGCTTGAAAGCTATGACGTCAAAAAATTTGGGTTTGGGACGCCAGACGGTATCCATATCTTAACCGAAGTTATGCGACGGGCATTTGCCGATCGCGCCAAGTACCTCGGTGACCCAGATTTTGTCGAAATTCCTGTCGCGGGGCTCACCAGCAAAGCCTACGCAAAGCAGTTAAGTGCAACGATCAACTTGCAGAGTGCCACCCCCTCTAAGGCGCTGGCTGCTAGTGATCCGAAAGCTTTCGAATCACCGTCAACGACACACCTCTCTGTGGTCGATCAAGACGGCAACGCCGTCGCATCGACGCAAACCATCAATTACAGCTTCGGATCCTGCGTCGTAGCTGCCGGTACGGGAATCGTACTCAATGACGAAATGGACGATTTTAGCATCAAACCTGGGGTACCAAATGCTTATGGACTCGTCGGCAGTGAAGCCAATGCGGTCGCCGCACGCAAGACCCCACTTTCATCCATGTCGCCCACCATGGTCTTTGACAAGAGTGGAAAGTTGCAATTGGTGGCTGGATCGCCAGGTGGCCCGCGCATTATTACCGCGACTCTACAAACCATAATCAATGTCATCGATCACCGCATGGCCCTGCCACAGGCGGTGCAGGCTCACCGCATTCACCATCAATGGCTACCCGATAAGTTGCGAATCGAAGAGAATGGTTTCTCCCAAAAGACAATCGATGAGCTGCGTCGAAGGGGCCACGACATCGTACAGCAAGGGGCTATCGGCGATGTGCAAGCCATTGCTCGTACGCAGGAGGGCACACATTGGATCGGAGTCTCTGATACCCGCTCGGAAGGCAAACCTGTCGGCTTATAGTACCCCAGCTGTCGGCGCAAGGTATGCGCGTTGCTTTCGAAATTCCGGTAGCGACGCACCAAATCGCGCCCCAGAATGTAGATTAAGTTCCAGACCGTTGGAGCCCCAGACTCCATCGATCACTGATCGATCGTTGAAGCGCAATGCCATCCGCCCACGGTAAGGGTCGAAACCCACATCAACCACCGATGCATGTCGCTTTGGGGCCATCAGTCCAATGCCTGCACCACGAATTGATAGGGGAGAAAAATCGAAATCATCGTCAGAGACATCGGCACTGGCAATCAAGGTCAAGCCTTGCGCCGTATCTCCAAAGTTACCACTAACACGTGGTAGAACTTGGCTATCGATCTCAGGTGTTGCGCCCTGCAGAAGTTGGAACGGCCCCACTCGACCCGCGGCCTTTGAATACCAAATGCCGGCAACCCCCTCTTCCGTCCAGCGAGAGATTTGCACCACCGCATCACCCGGTCCTTCGAGCACATGCGCATTGCGCTCAACAATGGCCGCTGATGGCAAGCGATAGGCAATAAACTCATCCGAATGCCCACCACCAAAAAATAATGTGGCTACACCGCCGACACGAACTGTTGTCGGCGCCGATGACTTTCCAATAAACCTTTCAAAATCCAATTTTAAACGAGCAAATTGAAAGTGACCTGTCGCCTCATGAAAGACGTAACCGAAGTACTCCTTCGAGCCGAACATACCATCCTGACCGACGCGGGTCGAAGCACCACCGATGGAGTAACCAAACTTAGGAATTTGGCGACGCAAACTGTCGTTGAGCGAAGATGTCTCGACCTTGGCGTCGCTCGACTGAGTGTCGACCTTGCGTAAACGACACTGGCCACAACTCAGCGCCCCGTCTGCACGCGCACAATTCCAAGTTTTTGCACCGGAAGATAGCGTCAATGAGTTTGTGCTTATATTGATGTTTCCCTCTTGGATATCCCACCGCAGACAGGGCCGATGAGCACCTCGACAAAAATCGCTAGCCCGCAAACCCCACCGTCCGCGCACCGAATATCCAGACAGAAACGATGCCTCGGTGACCGGACCAGCGCGCCATTTTACCGTTTCCAATTGCAACTCGTGGTCGCCATCAGCACAGCGACCGCGGTAGGTTCCTTCAACGCTTGCAGCCAAATCCAGTTTTGGATAAATGGCTGCAAGATCTGATGCGAACTGCTGCTCCGTTCGCGATTGCATGGCCACAAGGTGAAACTCGGACGCGGTTGCTGAACCGCCAAGCTGGATCTTTCCGCGCAAAATCCCTTGCTCATCATAGACCGCCTCGGCGAGACTCCAGCCCGCAACTCCATCACCAGTCCGTACGCGATGCGTAGTTAAATCCAGCTCAACCGCTGAAAAATAGTCACTCTGATATTCGTGGGAAAGGTGGCTACCGAGCGCAACCCGTACCTGCAACGCAATTCGTACTTTATCTGCATCTTTCTCGCGCAAAAGAAGCTCAGCAGTAAGTGGCCACTTGCTTTGGCCATCTGCGGAACGCAAGTATCCATGGTAGGTACCGGGCACGACCGATTCGATTCCAGGATCCCCAAGCTGCGGCGCTTCAAGCATGAAGGACGAAAAGGCAGCTGGCATGACGCCACGGCAGGCCAGCAGCAATCCAAAGCAAGTGGCGACAATCCATTGACGTAGCATGGGCTTCCTTTCCCCTCGCTATGACCGACTGGCAAAAAAATCACGATTTTTTGAGAACGACTAGATTAATTGTAACCCATCGACGAGCACCGGTACATGACCAGCGCTCTTTGGGGATTTGCTAAAAATTGCGGGATGGCTGCTTCTCGCTAGCAGCATAGAGAGCTGCCACCTTGGGAATCTGATTCTTCAAATCTTTCGACCGACGCAAAGGATCCGGATGGGTCGATAGAATCTCTGGCATACTGCCTCCACCTTCGGCCATCCGCTTCCAAAGTTCCACGGCTTCGGCTGGCTCATAGCCAGCTTTGGCCATGTATTTCAAGCCAACCTCATCGGCTTCTGATTCGTGCTTGCGGCTAAAGGGCAGCAGTACGCCCACCTGTGTGCCAAGCCCCAAACCTGCAAGAATCAGTTCTCTATGCTTGGCGTTACCGAAACTCAGCGCTGCAACCGACAACCCAGCCTGCGCTGCAATCGATTGACTAACCCTCTCTGCACCATGCCGCAAAGTCGCATGCGCGACCTCATGCCCCATCACCGCTGCGAGGCCGGCCTCTGTTTTTGCCACAGGTAAGATACCGGTGTAGACGGCAATTTTCCCGCCAGGAAGACAAAAAGCGTTTACGGTCTTGTCGTTATCGATAAGCTTAAATTCCCAGTCAAACTTCTGGCCACTTGCGGCTGCGATGCGCTTACCGATGCGCACAATGGCCTCTGTTTTCTGCTTATCCTTGGATAGCTTTTCCTTCTTCATAATCTCTTGATAGGACTGCTCACCCATCAAATTCATTTGCGCATCTGGCACAAGAATAAATGCTTTACGGTGGGTCTCGGACGTTGTGACGCATTGAGTCATCACCAAAGCCAAAGACCCAATGATAAACCCTGACGTACCAAAGGCTAAAAACTGACGAATGCTCATGCGCGCCACCCTACCCTTTCGCGTTTGCGCCAAGCGCTTCCTGCACAATGCGGGCCTGCTCTTGCAAATGCGCCTTATGACTGCCCTCTGCCGTGGAGCCGGATCCTTTGCGGCCCACGTAGCTTATACGCTGCTTACCGCCCGATAGCTCCTCAATACGATGCCGGATGAAATACCATGCTCCCATGTTTTGCGGCTCTTCCTGCGTCCAAACCAATTCCTTGACTGCCGGGTAACGCGCCAAGATCGTAGACAAAGCCGTGTCGGGGAACGGATACAACTGCTCAAAACGCACAACGGGGACATGAGCGGCTTTTGGCCCCGCCTCTTCCCGTGCGGCGACTAAGTCATAGTAAATCTTGCCCGAACAGAGGACGAGCCGCTTCACTTTCGAAGCATCTTTCACATCGGCATCGTCCATGACCTCAACAAACTCACCACCCGTAAATTCTGCAATCGTCGACTGCACCTTCGGATGCCGCAACAAGCTCTTTGGCGACATGACGATCAAGGGTTTGCGGAACGCACGCAAAACCTGACGGCGCAAGAGATGGAATAACTGGGCAGGCGTGGTCGGATATGCGACCTGCATATTCAAATTACCGCATAGTTGCAAGAAGCGCTCAAGCCGTGCACTGGAATGCTCAGGCCCTTGACCTTCGTAGCCATGCGGCAACAACAAGACAAGTCCAGAGGTCTGCTTCCATTTCGCTTCCGATGCCGACATGAACTGGTCAATGATAATCTGCGCGCCGTTAGCAAAATCCCCGAATTGCGCTTCCCAAATGGTGAGACCCTGTGGTCGAGCGATGGAGTAGCCAAAGTCAAATCCCATCACGCCTGCTTCAGAGAGCGGGCTGTTGATGACGTCTACCGGCGTTGACTTGTTGCTGACGGGCTCAAAGATATTATAGCTGCTGCCATTTTCAAAATCCCGCAGCACAGCATGCCGATGACTAAATGTCCCACGTCGACAGTCCTGACCTGACAAGCGCACAGGAACGCCGATCGCCGCTAGAGTTCCATAAGCCATCAGCTCTGCCATACCCCAGTCAACGGCACCCGCCCCCTCCAACATCTTCACACGCGCCTCAAATAATCGCGTGAGCTTGGGGTGCGCATGAAAACTTGCGGGCAGGGCACAAAACTTGCGACTGATTTCCAGCAGCTTTGCCTTCGCCACTGCTGTCGAGACCGACTTACTAAACTCGGACCGATCAACTTTTGTATAATTCATTGCCTGGGCGAGCGAAGGTGGCACCACAGGCTTTGTGATCGCTTTGCCTGCTCGCACCTCTTCCATCTTCGTTTGCAGCGTTTGCCGAAAACTACGCATCCGTTCATCGGCCGCATCACGCGCTATCACACCCTTCGCAACCAGTTGCTCTGTGTACTGCGTCAGACAGGTTGGGTGATCCTTGATCAGTTTGTACATCAACGGCTGAGTGAAGCCCGGCTCATCTGTTTCATTATGCCCATGGCGGCGATATCCGATGAGATCAATAACGACATCCTTGCCAAACTTTTGCCGGTAGGCGATGGCCAGCATTGCCGTCCACACAACAGCTTCTGGATCGTCGGCATTGACGTGCAGAACTGGCGCGCGGATCATCTTCGCAATCTCGCTGCTGTAGACGCACGAGCGGCCTTCCTCAGGATTCGCCGTAAAGCCAATCTGATTATTAATGATGATGTGAACCGTGCCGCCCGTACTGTAGCTTTCCAGCTCCGACATGTTCAGCGTTTCCGCACAGATTCCCTGACCGATGAAGGCGGCGTCGCCGTGCATCAAAATCGGGATCACTCGCTTGCGCTCAGCATCGCCGAGCTCTTCTTGGCGCGCCCGCGCGAAGCCCTCAACAACGGGATTGACGGCCTCTAAGTGACTTGGATTCGGTGAAAGGTACAGGCGCATCGATTTGCCCGAGATGGTCTTCACCTCACTCGCAAACCCCATGTGGTACTTGACATCACCATCAATATCAAACGGATTGAATTCGGTACCTTCGAACTCTTTCATGATCAGCGCTGGGTCTTTGCCTAGGACGTTGGCCAGAACGTTGAGACGACCACGATGGGCCATGCCCAAATTCATCTCTTCGGCGCCCGCTTTCGCAGCCTCATCAATCAACACATCCATCATGGGCACTAGCGCGTCAGTACCTTCGAGCGAAAAACGCTTCTGCCCCAAGTATCGATCCTGCAGAAAGCGCTCAAACCCTTCCGCCCGCGTCAAGCTCTCATGAATGTGCAGGCGGAGGCCGCTACCCAGCTCTGGCTGATTCCCGCAGCTCTCCATCTGCTCTTGAAACCATACGACAGCGTTGATGTCATTGATCTCGCGAAAGTCCGCACCGATACGTCCGCAGTATGTTTTCTGCAGCAAACCAAGAATCTCGCCAAAGGTCATCTCTGGCTTTGGCAAATTTGCAGGATGAATCAACGCCGCAAGGTCCGCGTCGCCAAGCCCGTGCTCCGCGGGCATGACGTTGTCTCTGATCGGAGGCTTGGCTTCAAGCGGGTTCAGATGCGCACTGAGGTGACCCAGTCGTCGGTAGGCATTAATCAGCGCCTCGACACGAGCATTCAGCTTGGCTTCACCAGAACCGCCACTTTCACCAAGGACACCGTGGGCTGCAAAGTCATAGCCCTCAAAGAATTTCCGCCAAGTCGCATCGACGCTGTCTGAGTCTTGTTGATACTGCTTGTACAGCGACTCCAAGAATTCCGTATTGGCGCCGGATGCAAAACTGAATTTTTCGAACCGTTGACCACCTGACATGGCTAACCTTTCTTAGATATGCAAAGCGCGCTTATCAACAGCAAGAGCCGCTTCCTTAATCACTTCTGAAAGAGTGGGGTGTGCGTGTACAGAGCGGGCGAGATCTTCTGCACTCGCACCAAACTCAAAGGCTACGACCGCCTCGGCTATCAACTCCGATGCCGTTGGGCCAACAATGTGAACACCGAGCAATCGATCGGTCTTCTCGTGCGCGATAATCTTCACGAAACCGTCCGTCGTACCATGGCACTTCGCCCTCGCGTTAGCGATAAAGGGAAACTGGCCAATGCGAAAAGGAATCCCTTCCTCCTGGCACTGCTGCTCGGTGCGTCCCACGGATGCAACCTCGGGCCACGTATAGACAATGCCTGGGATCGCTTCATAATTCACGTGTCCATGCTTGCCGGCGATGATCTCTGCCGCTGCAATACCTTCTTCTTCGGCCTTGTGCGCCAACATTGGGCCTACCACGACATCACCAATGGCAAAGATATGCGAAACGTTCGTGCGATAATGGCCGTCGATCTTGACCATGCCCCGATCGGTTGTCTGAACGCCAGCCTTGTCCAAATTCAAGCCCTTAGTAAAAGGCCGGCGCCCAACCGCAACCAAAACCTTGTCGGCAATGAATTCGACAGCGGCACCGTCTTTCTCGGCATGAATCTTTACCTGACTGCCGCTAGCATCCACCTTGGTTACTTTCGTTCCCGTCTCGAGCTTGAAGCCCTGCTTCTGCAAGATCTTCGCCGTTTGCTTGCGAATGTCCTTGTCCATAGAATAGAGAATTTCCGGCAGCGCTTCGATGACCGTCACGTCCGATCCAAGGCGCAGCCAAACACTACCCATTTCAAGACCGATCACGCCGCCGCCGATGACGACCAACTTCTTTGGGGGCGACTCAAAGTTCAACGCCTCCGTCGAGCTAACGATCTTCTTGCCATCAAACTTGGCGATAGGGATCTCAATAGGTTCACTTCCCGTCGAGATAACGATGTGTTTACTTTCGATGATGTCGTGGCTGCCATCGGCCTTTGTGACTCGCACTCGATATGCATCTTCGAAAGAACCAAACCCCTGCAAATAGGCGACTTTGTTTTTCTTGAAAAGTCCTTCAATCCCCTTGGTAAATTGCTTTACCGTGTCATCCTTGCGTTTAAGCATGGCGGGAACATCGGCTTTTACGTCCTTCGCCGAGATGCCAAACTCTTTGGCGTGTTGGAACTTGACGAACATCTCACTTGATTCCAACAAGGACTTGCTAGGCACGCAGCCCACGTTCAAGCACGTGCCCCCGAGGGCACCACGCGACTCAATACACGCAGCCTTCAAGCCAAGCTGCGCCGCGCGAATGGCACCAACATAACCACCCGGACCGCCGCCAATGAACACCACATCGTACTTATCCATGTCCGCCCTCTATACTCCCAGCAACAGCCTGGTTGGATCTTCAATGGCTTCTTTGATTTTCACGAGGAAACTAACCGCTCCCTTGCCATCGACTATGCGATGGTCATAGGACAATGCCAGGTACATCATGGGACGGGCTACGATCTGCCCTTTAATGACCACGGGGCGCTCTTCAATCTTGTGCATGCCCAAGATTGCACTCTGCGGGGGATTCAAGATCGGCGTTGAGAGAAGTGAGCCAAAGACTCCACCGTTGGAAATTGTAAAAGTGCCACCATTGAGGTCATCAACGGTGATTTTTCCATCGCGCGCCTTTTTGGCGTACCCGGCCACAGCTAACTCCAATTCGGACATGGTCATGCGATCGCAATCACGGACAACCGGCACGACGAGTCCACGGTCAGAGGAGACCGCAACGCCGATATCGTAATAGTCGTGATAGACAATCTCGCTGCCTTCGATCCATCCATTGATCGCCGGAAACTCTTTCAGAGCTTCCACAGCCGCCTTCACAAAGAAACTCATGAAGCCAAGACCAACACCATATTTCTCTTTAAAGCTGTCCTTGTACTGATTTCGTAGCGCCATTACCGCCGACATATCGACTTCGTTAAAAGTTGTCAAAATTGCCGCGGTATGTTGAGCATGCACAAGTCTCTCAGCAATACGTTTGCGCAGCATGGACATAGGTTCACGTCGTTCCCCACGAGCACTCGGCAGCGTGTGGGAAACAGCTGCCACCGATGATCCCGAAGTAGGTGCCACCACTTTCAGCGGAGCCGCAGTATTCGACGTCTCTTGCTCCATGAATTGCACAACATCACCTTTGGTGACGCGACCACCTCGGCCACTACCAGGTATCTGCTGGGCGTCGAGTTTATGTTCCGCAACCATGCGTTGAACCGCAGGGCTTAGGTGCTCTGGTGCCTTTGGGGCCGCCGACTTCGCCACCGCGGGCGTTACAGGTGCCGGCGGCGGAGGCGGCACGGCCGCAGCAGCGGTTGGCTTCGCGGCGGTTGCGCCAGCCGCTGGTTTAGCGGCGGTCTCGTCGATGTGCGCGATCACATCGCCGACGCGAACAGACTCGCCTTCTTTCTTTAACTGCGCGAGCGTACCAGAGGCTTCGGCGACAACTTCGACGGTTGCCTTGTCCGTCTCGAGCTCAACTAGCACGTCGTCCATAGCAACATAGTCGCCATTTTTCTTGTGCCACTTGAAAATCACGCCTTCTTGAACAGATTCACCAACCGAGGGAACTTTCACATTTATCGTCATGGATATACCTCGTCCGCAACTCAACTCATGGACTGTATCAATATGGTAGCTTAGCTAGTTAGGTGCTCAAAAGCCGGCAATTATTGCCTGGCCGGCAAGCTGCCCACCGCGAGACAGAATTCGAGTGGCATTATGCAAGGTTTTGCGGAATTGACAAACTTATAATGTGCGCAAAAAAGTCTCTAGAAGCTGAATATGCGCAGGCTCGGGCAATTCGTATCCGATGCCATCAAGCAACTGCAAGCTAACCTTGTATTCAGCCGTCGCAAGTGCGTTCCGAAAGGACTCAGCTTGATCCGCAGCAAACGCATCATTGGTCTGTCCGTGGTACACGAAAATCTTCTTTGGCAGGCCCTCAACATCCCAGCCAATCGACCGCCTTTCGATACCCATATCGCCCTCAGCGCTGGCGACGGCAGCAATCCGCTCAGCCACAGCGACGCGCTTGGTCTTGCCTGCGACCTCAAGGTCGTAGAAACCATTCCCTAGCACCAGCGTCCGAAAGCTCTTGCCCTTGGCAAAGAACGCCGCAGCAATGGCGCCAGATTGAGCGCCCCAAACGCCAGCTATTGGCGGCATTTCCGGAACAGTTTTTTGAGCATCGGCGACCGCCTGCTCCATAGCCGCTACCGAGTGCGGACCGCCAAAGTCGTCCGCACCGGTGGACCGGCCGTAGCCAGGACGATTTACAGCAATGACCTGAAACTTCTCGCGCAGGAATACCTGAGCCAGCCAACTGGAGCAAAATCCTTCGGGCGAGAGCGCCTTATCATCCATGTTCACGATGACAAATGTACCGGTTGCTGCCTTTTGGGCCCCGCACGCCACCCACTCCACGTCGGCTTGCTGTTTTTGGAAGATATATTTCACGACCGCAGACTTGGTCGACGCGTCGGTCATAGGGTACTTAACGGCCTCGGCGGTTGAGAGGTCCGTGTTCACTTCGCTGTCTGGCTGCGTCACGCACGCCATGCACAACAAAGACGTCAGCAGGATTGCCAGCAAAGACTTAGAGGCAGGAAACATCGGGCGTGAGCAATAGACGTCTTGCATTAGCGCTTATCCTTAAAAGGCATTTCATAAAATACGTAGTTGGTACTGTAATCGCTGATCTCAAAGTAGATCTTTTGCTCGTCAGGGTTTTGGATATAATCCTGGTTCGCATCAAACACCCCATAGCCAAATCGATAGGGACGCGACTCTTTCGAGTCGGCAGTTCCGGCGGTCGATGAAGCCGTACTTAGCTTGTCAATTTTGATAAAACGATACATGACTTTGCCATCGCTGATCACATCCAACACGCCGTTGGTACCGGTCCAATTCTGAATACTACGCGAGATCCGGTTCTGAGACTCCTGCGTACACGAGGTCAGCAAACCGACAGCCAGCATGGCCACGCCCATAACTCGAATACTCATTGCGATCGCCCCCGCGTAAATCGGCTTCTAAAAATAGAAAGTTGCCGCACCACGTTATAACCAAAAAAAAACAAAGGGGGAATCATATCCCCCTTGCTGCATCATCAGATTTTCTTGGTCTTCGCTGGTCAATGCCCAAAGGCGCCGAGCGCGATCCGCCGACGAACTAGTTAGCACTCACCTCAGGTACCTTCAGCACCGCAACTTCCGCATGTTTGCCAAAATCACCGGCGTCCGGGCCATTGTCACCCTTGCCCGACAAAGAAAGCTCCGGTATGCGGCCGTGTTCGTCCTGCCCCTTGCGAGCTTCGATTCCGACCTGCGTGGTCATGCGTGAACGGCCGTTGAATTTCGCCCCCTCATTGACCACGAGGATTGGACTCGCAATGTCGCCCTCAAATTGGCTGGTCGCTGTCAGCTCAACGCGACCCGTCGCTTCCAACTTGCCCTTAACCTTGCCCTGAATGACTGCCTCTTCCGCCCGGATCTCGGCGACAATGACGGCTTCTTCCTCGATGATCAGCAAGCCCTCAGAAATGATTTGCCCCTCAATACGCCCGCCAATGCGGCTCGAACCGCGGCAATAGAGTTTGCCGTTAAAATGGCAACCGCTGGTCAAAATAGTAACGGCAGAATCGCGCGCGCCGGTTACCTTCTTTGCGACTTTTGCTGTCGGTTTGGATTGATTGAACACTACATCCTCCTACGAACCGTCCGGGCTGATTATCGTGTTATGATCTAAACAGGTCTGAGGGAGCATCGCAACCCCGAACGCTGCAGAGATGGAAGTCACTAAGTTGAGAGCTAAGTCCTCGAGGAAAAGTATACCATCCCTTCCCATCACGTCGCTATCCGCGCCTGGTTTTCGCTGGATTCATAGAGAAGGCTGGATTTCCCCACATATAGAGTATGTTACCGAAGTCACGCAGCAATCTCGGGGCCAAATTTTTAGTCACCGTGTTTACGCCTCGGACGCACGGCGGCTACGTCCCGAACCCGTTGGTAGATGGTTACTCATAGCTGACGAACAGGAAAAACCCCTGCTATTTGCGGAAGCTAGCGCCAGCATCCAGAAGTTTCGGACTTTGGAAATTCGATTTTACGGATTGGCTTCGGTCACCGCCTACAATGCACGCCACATCCAATTCTTTATTTCGGCGTTATTATTGGGCAGTGAGGCCGATATTGTGCGCGTTTTCGGCTCCCCAGACAGCATCCTTACCCACTTCGATGGATCTGGCGCCCGCTTATCGCCCATTGACACACCTCTAGCTGGGGAATTTTTCTGTGAATTTGACCACAAGCCCCTGCTTGCCACGCAAATGGTGAGCATCGACCCCCATACTTGGTGGGCTTCTGAGTCGAGTCAGAAAATGCGGAAGGAATTGAACTACATTGCGACGCGCGTCCAGCGGTCGAAGCGAGAAGAAGCCCCACCCCGTCGGCGACAGGGTTTTCTCTCTAAGCTATTTCCTAGTAGGCGCCGTTAGTCCTGATCGTCGCCGGCCTCGGCGGAATCTTCCGTCGCAGCAGCAGCGCCACCCTCCGGATACCAATTCATCAAAATACTCGCGATCTCGCGGCCCTGCTTAGCACTTGAGATATTAAATTTTGACTGCTGACGAAAAACTCCCGCCCGCTTTTGGTAGCGGCGAATCGAAACGCGAGGCGGACCATAGATGCCGGTTTTCTTGTCCATCTCTTCGAACAAATACATGATCGTCGTCCAATTACCACGCGTCAGGACATTCTTGTCCAGCTGCTTAATAATCAGGCGTTCATCTTCCTTGTATTCAATACTTAGCTCATCAATCGTTTCTGCCATCCGCTTATCTCCGTCGTCACCACGCTATTACAATCTACACCGCTTCATTGCTTCAACATGCTAAACCGTTCACGAGCCTAGGTGCAAGCCAAGGTCGCTGCACTGCCGCTGTCCATCAAAAAAAATCGCCAGCCGGACACGGCTGGCGAAGAGAACTTGCGAAAGCAACCAAGCAAAAATTAACGCTTGGAAAACTGGTAGCGCGCACGTGCCGAAGCCAGACCGTACATTTTACGTTCTTTCTTCCGTGCGTCACGAGTGATCAACCCAGCCTTCTTCAAAATCGCTCGGTGTTCTTGGCTCTGCTCAGCCAAGCAACGGGAGATAGCATGGCGAATCGCGCCAGCCTGTCCTGCTAAGCCGCCACCGACAACGTTTACCGATATATCAAAAACCTCTGTTTGCCCCGTCAGCTCTAGCGGCTGACGAACCATCATTTTCGAAGTTTCACGAAGATAATAGTCATCCAAAGCGCGGCGATTCACCGTGATCTCGCCTTTGCCGGGCTTCATGTAGATACGCGCGATCGATGTCTTGCGCTTGCCAATCGCGTGCAAAGCCTTCTTAGCGGCCATTCCCAAACTCCTTATTTGCTACCAACAGTGCGCGGAGACATTGCTTCCGGCTTCTGGGCATCGTGACTGTGATTAGGACCGATGTATACGCGCAAGTGCCGAGCCTGCTCGCGACCAAGTGCGTTGTGCGGCAACATGCCTTTAACAGCGTGCTGGATCAATCGCTCAGGGTGCTTGGCAAGCAAATCCTGTGCTTTGATAGCCTTGATGCCGCCTACCCAACCTGTATGGCTGTAGTAGACTTTGTCTTGCCACTTATTACCAGTAAGTTTCACTCTTTCGGCGTTGGTTACAATGACGCTATCGCCACAGTCCAAATGCGGAACAAAAGCCGTCTTGTGTTTGCCGCGCAATACGCGCGCGATTTCGGAGCACAGTCGACCTAACGGTTTGTCAGTAGCGTCGACGACCACCCACTTGCGCTTAAGATCCGTGGGTTTTACGCTATACGTTTTCATACCAGATTTACCTCTATTCACTTGCCTGCGTACGCAAAAAAAACGCCTCATTCTGAACGAGATGCGCAATATAAGCTTCACCTTAGGAAAAGGTCAACATCTTGTTGATGCCTGGGGCACGGTCGTTGCGCCGACGTGCCCGCACAGATTTAAGGATGTAACTACCTTAAATCACTAGAAATCAATCGACTTCGGCGCCCGCGGGAATGGCACTACGTCGCGAATATTTCCCATTCCTGTGACGAATTGAACCAACCGCTCAAAGCCCAAACCAAAGCCTGCATGTGGGGCCGAGCCAAATCGCCGCAAGTCCAAATACCAGCCCAACTCTTGATAAGGAATGCGCATTTGCTCCATTCGGGCCACCAACAAGTCGAGGCGCTCCTCGCGCTGACTGCCGCCGATGAGCTCGCCCACGCGCGGAACGAGGACATCCATGGCTGCAACCGTGCGCCCATCGTCGTTCGCGCGCATATAGAACGCCTTAATATCTTTAGGATAGTCCGTGACGATCAGGGGGCCCTTGATGATCTGGTCGGTCAAATACCGCTCATGCTCAGATTGCATGTCGATGCCCCACTTTACCGGATATTCAAAATCGACGGTCGCTTTCTCGAGTTCGGTAATAGCTTGGGAATAAGTCATCCGCGCGAACTTCTGCTCGGACAGAGCTTTAAGCGTCTGCACAGAGGTGTTCTTATAGAACTGCTCTAGGAAGGCCAATTCGTTCGGACAGTCCTCGACGATGCGGCCTAACAGAAATCGCAAAAAGTCTTCGGCCAACTGTGCGTCGTGCGCCAGATCGGCAAAGGCCATTTCTGGCTCGATCATCCAAAATTCAGAAAGATGGCGGGTAGTATTGGAGTTCTCAGCGCGAAAGGTTGGTCCGAAAGTATAGATGTCGGTGAATGACATCGCCATGATCTCGCCTTCGAGCTGACCACTCACCGTCAAATGCGCTCGCTTGCCAAAGAAGTCCTGGGAATAATCCACCGCACCGTTTGGCAGTCGCGGTAACTTATCCGGATTCAGAGTGGAAACTGCAAAGAGCTCACCCGCACCTTCACAGTCATTTGCCGTTATAATGGGAGTATGGGCCCAGATAAAGCCACGAGTTTGAAAAAATTCGTGAACTAAACTGGCCAAGGCGTTGCGCACCCGAAACACCGCACCGAAGGTGTTTGTTCTCCCTCGCAAATGACCTATCTCGCGCAAGAACTCGAGCGTGTGGCCCTTTTTCTGCAGGGGATATGTTGCAGGATCGGCTTCACCAAATACCGTGAGATCTTGGACCAAAATCTCCCAGCGCTGGCCCTTTCCAGGCGAGTCGCGCAGTTCACCGTGGATCCCGACTGCGGCGCCCGTATTGCATGCCTTCAATTTTTCGAAAGCTGGAGTCCCCGCATCGACAACGGCCTGCAAATCCGCTTGCGTCGAGCCATCATTGATCACCAAGAAAGCAAAGGCCTTGGAATCGCGCTTCGACTTTACCCAGCCACAAACATAGACCTTCTGCCCCGCATGCCCATCCGCCACCACCTGCTTTATTCTCTGACGCACCACGAATTTTCTCTCCTTAAAGCCCTGCTGGGCGAAAACCTGTCATAGCTCATACGAGGACGTGTTCGCGCTCAACCTGCCGCAACTTTCGCCAAGATTCCATCGGGATCACTTCCACGGAACGACCCGTGGCATCTGCGCGAAAAACATCATAGTAAACGGCAAGCGTGGCACGCGCCACTCGATACCAATTAAATTTCTCGACTTGCTTAAGGCCGCGTGCGCGCAATGTCGCTTGCAGCGGCTTATCCACCAGCACTCTCTCAATGGCGGCGGCCAGCTGCTCAGTATCCAGAGGATTGACCATAATGGCCGCATCACCCACAACCTCGGGTATGGAACTCGTGTTTGACGTGACCACGGGCGTACCACTAGCCATCGCCTCTAGGGGAGGTAAACCAAACCCTTCGTATAAACTTGGGTAGACCACGAGCGCGGCTCGTTGATAGTATTCACGCAGCAACTCATCGGTCACAAACCCCTTGAAGATCACATCATCCCGGAATTGCTTGACGTTGAGTCGCACCTGCCGAAACAGGGGGCTTTCGCCGCCAATCAGAATTAGCTTCGTGCGCCTTTCGGGCTGACGTTGCCGAACCAACTCAAACGCTTCTACCAACGTCTTGATGTTTTTGCGCGGCTCCAGCGATCCCACATAGAGGATATATTCGTCGCTCATCCAAGCCCGGGCAGGAAGTTCTTTAACCGGTGTGGCATTGCGCTGGGAAAAAATATCATCCACAGCCCAATAGATCAGGCTCACTCGCTCCGCACCGATGCTACAAAACTGCAGCAAATCGTTTTTGGAGTTGTTGCTGTTGGTAATCACCTTTGTGGCACGGCGCGCCAAACGGGGAATCACGAAATTGTAGAATGTATGAAACGAGAAACTATACCACTGGGGATTCACGACGAAGCATAGATCGTGAATATGTACGACGGACTTGCCTCGATAAAACAGGGGCGCCATGTTCGCCGGCGAGTGCAACAAATCCACAGCATGCTTTTTCGCCAAGCGAGGCAGTGAGAGCTGCTCCCAGAGGTAATTGCGGAAGTTCTCACCGCCGCGAATACTGGATGGGATGACACGCACATTGGGGTAGTCCCAATCTGGACTTCCAACTTCCGAGTCGCCCGTAAAAATGAAATATTCGTTTTCACGATCGATTTCGACTAGCGTTCGCAATAAGTTGTAGGCGGCTCGCTGCACGCCTGTGCGCTTTGCGACGAGAAATCGACCATTGATTCCGATCCTCATAGAGCTCCTGCTTCGACCAAGCGGCCGGCTCGATCGGACTGACACTTTTCGTAGATGCCCAGTGTTTGTCGCGTCATGACTTCCCATGAAAACTTTTGAGCGTGCGCAATACTGTGCTTCTGCAGTTTTGACCGCAGCGCCTGATCACTAACCCCCGTTTCCAGAGCGCGGGCGATCGCTTTATAGTCGTATGGATTCGTGAAAATCGCGTTTTCTCCGACGACCTCTGGCAAACTCGAAGAACGAGCGACAACCACGGGGGCGCCGCAAGACAGTGCTTCAAGCGGCGGCAATCCGAACCCCTCGTACGTCGAAGGATACACAAAGAGGTGCGTCATCGAGTAAATCGCCGGCAGATGCTCCTCGGAGATGAACCGAGTGAAGTATATCAGATGTTTCTTGCCGTAGTTTTCGGCGATACGAATGATGCTTCGGTCTACCGGACAGGCCAACACCAACGGCATTTCCAAGGATGAGTAACAGAAAGCGCGCACCAGTTGCTGCACGTTCTTGTGTGGCTTATTGTTCGACACACAAAAAATGAACCGCTCCGGGAGCTCATAAATTTCCCGCACATATTCCAAAGTCTCCGGATCAACGACCGGCTGATAGTGTGGCGCCACTCCATTATAGGTCACAAAAACTTTCTCTGATGGCAAATTGAGGTTCTTGACGATTTCGTTCTTACTGAACTGACTCACCGTCAAAATGAACTCCGAACGTCGAATGCAACTGCGCACAAAGAACTGGTAATAAAACTGGTGAAAGGGCGTATAAAATTGCGGCAAAACCAAGTGGTTCAAGTCATGAATCGTCATGACTAGACGACAAGGGGTCAATAGCGGCGCTACAAAGGATGGTGCGTGTAGCAAATCCGCTCGCACTTCACGCAAGAGTCGCGGTAACTCCCATTGCTCCCGAAAACTGATCCAATTTGCATTCACCGGGATCAGCTGCATGTGGCTAGGCCACAACTCCGCCTCCAGCGGGCTGCCGCGGTTGATCAATATTAGGAAATGATGCTGCTCGCCGATGGTCCGCAAACCTTGCAGCAGGTGGTAAACATAACGGGCAATTCCGTGCATGCTGTCGGCCTTGATCATCCGCGCATCAATAGCAATCCGCATGGAACATCCCCCTCAGCGAGGCTCCGACTCGGCACAAACCTAAGTATCGAGAATTCATAGAGCTGACTCGCGCCACCTTATGTCAAACCAAAACCCCAGAAAAGGTACATTTTTGGCAACTTGAATGTACATGGTAACCATTCGAATATAAAGGTAAAATCAAACACAATTAAGTGCCGCTCAATTCGCCCAATTCTCGAACCGACCTTGGAATCTGTGAGCAGCGGGATACACGTGTCCCGCGCCCACACTGAGAGAGAGACTAGAGGAGGTCATATGATTGGGGTTCAAAATGCGCCATATAGGCGCCTAGGCACGGGTTTGCCCACTTTGGCTGCCGCGTTCATTCTCGGGCTCCAAGCCTGCGGACAAGAGCCATCATTTGTCGAGCAACAAGTACCGAGTGAGAAAACCGCTGATGCCGAGGCCTCTGGTCAAAGCGAGCGCGGGAATTCAAGCGAGTTCGGCGGCCAATCGGCAGGAAACGATGGGCTGGTCTTAGACTGCAACTCTGAGGACATGGCATGCATCGCGGAAAAGCTGGGTTGCGCTACCAATGATCCTGAGTGCGTTTACGGCAAGGCAGGCAGTGAAGATCTTGTTAACCTTCGCTTTGCCAGTACTATGGCCGTGCAGAAGGGCCCCGGCAAAGTCGATATTCTTTGGATCGTCGATAACTCCGGAAGTATGCAAGAAGAGCAACAATACCTAGGCGCAAATTTTCGTTCATTCATTCAGGCTCTTGACGAAGCTGGCACGAACTTTCAGACGGCCGTCACCAGCACCGGGGTCTGCAGCACGTCGCTGCCAACCAACCTCGCGGACCGCGCGTGTCCGTCCGGTAACAATAGCAGTTCAGCACATCATCGCGGGCGCTTTATCGGCACCGCTGGACAGCAGGTGATCAAATACACAGATAGCGACATGGAATCTCGATTCCTACAATACGCCAACGTTGGCATCAACGGTTCCGGCTTTGAGCACGGCCTGTGGGGCGCCAAGCTTGCGCTGGACCGGGTCGCAAATGGCAGCAATGATCCCCTGATTCGCGATGATGCCTTCTTGGCCGTTGTCGTCGTCTCGGATGAGGAAGATGATGGTATCGGATTGGGCATGACTGATTTCTATACCGGCAGGAACTTCATCAACGATGGCGTTACCTCGTTTCGCTGGGATCATAATCAGATGATCCAGCACCTGAACCAAGTCAAAGGCAAGAACAAATTCTCGATTTCAACGATCACGGGAACACGCAATGCTAATGGCAACTTGTGCTCGGCAGCTCATTCGCAACCGCAAGAAGAAGGCACCCAATACATCAACGCCGCCGAAGCAACCGGCGGCATCGTACAAAGCATCTGTGAAAGTGACTGGAGCGAATCGCTTACCAAGATCGGCCTGGACCTAAACGCCCAGATCACCCAGATTGTGCTCAAGGACACTCCCATCCAAGGGACGATCAAAGTGAAGGTAAATAGTGTCGAAGTTTCCGATTGGGACTGGATCTCCGGCAACAACGCCATCAAGTTCCACGCGGATGCGATTCCAAGCGAAGGTGACAACATAGAGGTATCATACGTCACCATCGACTAGGCTCTTGATCCCCGGCTGCGTCCGGGTATCTCCTCAATCCAATTGCCAAAGTATCCCTGAATCCCTATCATCCTCATCACCTGTAAGCACGTAGGTGATGAGGATTTAACGTTTTGGCTCCCCCCAGCCGCTACCGACGTCTCTTGATTGGCTTCGCAAAGCTGGCCTTTGCCTTTTTGCTGGTCGGTTGGATGACGTCATCAGGCCGGATCGACTTCACGGAACTGAAGTTGTTCATTGAGCAACCGCGGATTCTAGCGCTATCCTTGATTCACTACGCCCTTTTTACCGTGGCCCTTGGTGCCTGGCGGTGGCAGATGTTGCTGACGGCACTACAGATTCAGATGCAGCACGTTCGAGCTGCTCTGTTGAGCATGATTGCGCTGTTCTTCAATGCCGCTATGCCGGGTGCCGTCGGCGGCGATGTGGTCAAAGCCGTTTACGTTGTCCGCGCCTATCCCAACGCCAAGAAGTCTAGTATTCTATTGTCACTTGTCGCCGATCGCATCATCGGCATGGTTGGACTGTTCTCTCTTGGCAGTATCGCTATTTTCAGCAATCTCGATGAACTTCGCCGATTGCCACGATTACAACCATTAGCCGTCATGACGGTCGGTTGCCTCTGTGCCTTTATCGTACTCTTTCTGTTTGTGACATTCGCACCGCAACGCATGTTAAATCGTCTCGATAGTAAGCTGTCTGGAGACGTTTGGGTCACGCGCATTTTGCGGAAAATGATGCACGCAGGATTAATCTTTCGTGACTCGCCGTGGGTGGTGATCAAATGCTGGGGCCTCTCTATGCTGATTCAAAGCATGGTCCTTTTTTACTATTATGTCCTTGCCAATGAGCTATCGACTGACCCTATCAGTTGGCGAACACTAGGCACAATCCTGCCCATGGGCATCCTAGCGATTGCCCTGCCCATTGCCCCTGGGGGCTTGGGTGTTGGCCATATGGCATTTGAGCAACTCTTCACCATGGCTGGTATTAGCGGTGGTGCCAATATCTTCAACGTCCAGGTGCTCGGCTTTCTGGCCATCAGCCTGATCGGTATCGTCCCGTATCTCATGTTGCGCGGTAAGCAGCGCGAAGTCATCGGCAACGAATTAAAAGCGGAGCAGGCACTATGAAGGTCATTGCTCATCGTGGCGCGTGCATGGAAGCTTTGGAAAATAGCTGGACTGCATTCGAACTCGCAGTGGTTTGTGGTGCGGAACGCATCGAACTTGACGTTCAATTAACTGCGGACGACTCGTTGGTCGTCATGCATGACGAATCGCTACGGCGCACCGCCGGCCATGATGGCCAGTTATCCAAGCTGACGCGCTCTGAACTGACACAGCACCGACTACTCAACGATGAACCCATTCCATTCTTAGATGAGGTCGTCGAACGACTTGCCCCTCGCATCGAGCTCAATATCGAAATCAAGGGTGCTAGCACCGTTGCAGCCGACGAGGTCGGCAAAATTGTGCGCCGCTTCCAAGCCTGCGATCAGGTGGTCGTCTCGTCCTTTGCCCGTGAGCCGCTGGAGTATCTCGCGGTAAATTACCCGGAGATACCCCGTGCCTGCTTATGGGGTAACGTGCTCTATTGGCCAAACATCGCGCACTTTTCGCCACCAGTTTTTATGAGCGTCGCCCAGTCTCGAATCTTTCATCCTTGGGTGAAGTATTTGACTCCGGAAGTCGCCAATTGGGCAAAGTCCAAAGGCTGGACTATCTTCGCTTATGCCGGTCGGGCTGACGAAGCTGAAGACAAAGAAGGCCTTTGGAGTTATTTGCAGGCCATGGGCGTGGATGGTTTGTGCACCAACTATCCAAGAGAAATGCGTGCATGGCTCGCCACGAATCAATCGGAAGAGGATCGAATTGAGCACAGTCGCAAGTTACTGGCACAAGTCCGTTCTTGAGCGGAATGGTGTTCATTTACGCTACGCGATTTATCATCGCTCGCCAGCTGAGATGCGCCGCGTGGTCGTCTTCATAAACGGGCGCACGGAGTGGGTAGAAAAGTATGAGCATTTGCCATACTGGCTTGATTTGCCGGATGACTGCGGTTATCTGACGTGGGATCATCGCGGGCAAGGCGCCTCAACCGGGACGCGCTCGTTTATCGACACCTACGATACGTACGTCGAAGATGCGGCCGCCATAATTCAGCATGTGGTCGGCAATCGACCCTATTCCATATTCGCCCACTCTATGGGCGGACTGATCGCACTTCTTGGCTTACTCCAGGGTACACTGCGTCCGGCTTCATTTGCCATGTCGGCACCCTTACTACGACTCCCGAATATACCATTACCGCGAATATTGAGTCAGCCCATTGCGCACCTCGTCAGTCGCGTCGGGTTTGGTCAATTGCCAACGGGAGCGGGAAAACACGACCGGGCCAATTTTCCTCACAACAAGTTGACGCATTGCGTGCAGACGTATGAAAAAATCCACGACAGCCCCTATCCATGCCCAAGCGCTACCTTTGGCTGGATTGATGAGACTTTTCGCGCCATCTCGCGGGTCAGTTCGCCAGCCATGCTGAAAAAACTAGCCGTACCAACACTTTTAATGGCGGGCGATGAAGAGGCCGTCGTCGACTCTGCTGGATTTACTGAATGGATTGGCTTGGCGACAAAGCACAGTCGAGCGCCTGTCAGCTTTCATATTATTCATGGCGCACGCCATGAACTATTTTCGGAGATTCCCGAGATTCGTAACGCAGCGATTCGCAAGATCAAGAGCTGGTTTGGCGACTTTCTTGCAGAGTAACGGCGCCGATCCCCTGCTAGAATTGCACGCAATTCATTTCTGGACAGGCTTTGTTTTCTGGCTCAACTTCTAGAGTAAGGTGGAACTGCCCACGCAGGTGGACAGCTTCCCGCACCTGGCACTTGAGATGCTCGATCTCTTCTAAACTGGACTGACCAGCGACCACCACATGCATCGTCAAGACGTGAGACTCACCGTCCAGAGACCAGCAGTGCATATCATGAACGCTCAGAACACCCTTGATTTGCGCAACCTCGCCACGAAGATCCTCAAGGCTCACACCCTCAGGCGCTGCCTGCATGAATAGATTGAACATCTTGCGCACCGTGCCCAAGACTCCAATCAAGATGAATACCGTGAAGATGATAGACAAGATAGGATCGAGGATCGGTACATCCCAAAAATGCATGACGATGCTGACGACGAACAACACGATCCAACCCAAAAGGTCTTCAAGCAAATGCCAAGAAATCATGCGCTCGTTGAGAGTCTTGCCCTTTTGCACGCGCCATGCCGCATATCCATTGACGCCAATTCCAAGAACCGCAAGGGCCAACATGCCTTCCGTCATCGGTTGAACCGGGTTCAATAAGCGAGGCACCGCTTGATAAAGTATATACATCGCTCCCATCACCAAAATGGCACCGGTCAGTGCTGCGGAAAACAGCGAGAGGCGGCGGTAGCCATAGGAAAAGCGAGCGTTTGATTGACGAGACGCCACTATCTCGAGAAAAAGAGCGGCGCCCAGCGATATCGAGTCGCCAAAATCGTGAATGGCCTCGGACGCAATGGCGACACTGCCCGTCCAAATCCCACCTATCAGCTCGATGATCGCAAAGGCTAGATTCAGCACAAACGCTAAAGCTAGATTAGCTCGCGACGAGTGCTTTCTTCCATGCGCATGCCCGCCATGATCATGGTGGTGATCGCTGTGATGATGGTGGTGATGTCCAAGACCCATATTTATGGTTTACCAAAAATTATGCGACGGGTCATCCTTTCGCTTTCTGCAAAGACGCCTCCAGCAACAGGTCCTGGTCGAGTTGACAAACACGGGCGGCCGATAGGTCAAGGGGCCAGCTTGGCCGCCAATGGGCATGCCAGTATACTGGCTCACCCTCTCCGCCGAGCATAGGAGCTTGAAAATAGTGCAGGCGTTCTACCAAATTCTGCTGCAAAAAATAGCCGTAGAGACCAGCACCACCTTCCAACAGCAGGCTATGTACGTTCCTACTAAACAGATGTTCCAGAACTTCAGAAGCGGAAAAACCACGGTCTGACGCTTTCACGTTAACAACTTGGACGCCAGACTTTCGCAAACGCTCGGCCAAAGCTCCGTCGCACTTAGAATCCTCGATCAACCAAATAACTCGCTCGGGCTGCGTTCGACAAAGCTCCATATCCACCAGTGGTCTCGAGCCTGCAGCGCGGCCGGAGGGATCGAAGACAACCCGCCAAGGCACCTTGGCCTGCTTGAAGGTTAAGCGCGGCAGTAAGGATGGGTTGTCGCAAATGACTGTATCCGCACCCACCGCAACGGCATCGTAAACCCAACGCAAAAAGTGCCCATATTGACGGGCTCGATCACCGGTCAGCCAGCGCCTAGAATCCCCTCGATTGGCGATCCTTCCATCGAGCGTCGCAGCCACTTTCATCCCGACAAAACACCGCCCCTGGACAACGCCAGCTCGAAACCGCTCGATTAGCTGCTGACACTCGCCCTCAAAGCCAGCGAGGTACTGACAGTCAATTCCCGCAGCATTCAGAATCTGCGCTCCTTGACCATCGACTTTGGGAAATGGATCACGCGCACCATAGCGCACGCCGCGCATCGGCAACTTCGCCAAAGTCTGGGCACAGGCGGGAGTGCGACCGATATGGGCACAGGGCTCCAAAGTCACATACATCACGGCCCCAGCGAGTCGATCAGAGAGTCCTCGCCGCGCAACATCGGCCAATGCGTTGACTTCTGCGTGCGCTTCACCGCACACATCATGATGCCCGGCTCCGAGAAAACGGCCATCCCGATCCAGAACCACCGAACCGACAAGCGGGTTCGGCTGGGCCGTGCCCGCTCCCCGCCAAGCTATTGCCACAGCCAAACGCATGGCTTCACTTTCGCTCAATATCTGCAGCGAAGATGGTTCAACGGGGTGCCGCAGCGCGGCATCAAAAGGGTCACCATAGTATGGTTGCATGGCCAGGATCACCCCCACTCTCGATGCATGCACTTCATCGGAGCGCGTCTTGGGCTGCGATTTGGTCCGGAGTCAATACGCCCGCAGAGATAATGGTCTTGAATGCCTGTTCCACCGTGCACTTGAGAGGAATCGTCTCGCAAGCGCGGACCATAAAGAAGAAACCAGAGGTGGGATTGGGTGTCGCCGGAATAAAAACGTTCAACCACTCGCTCCCACTTTCATGCTTTTGTAGAGTGTCTAGCAGCATGCCCGTGGTCTTGGCGCCGACGAAGCCAATGGTCCAGGCCCCCGGACGCGGCCACTCCACCAAGACAGCTGTCTTGAAACCGCTAGCTTTGTTGCCCAGAAAAACCTCAGAAATCTGGCGAAAAAGCGAGTAGAGCGATGCCACAAACGGAATGCGCTCCATGAGAGAATTAAAATAACTAAAAATCATCCGTCCAAAAATGTTGCGTACAAGCACACCGGCCAGCAACACCAAAGACAACGACAGCATCAAACCCGCACCGCGAAACCATTGGAATTGCGGCGGCTGCAGCTGGGGAGGCATCACATACAAAATACTGTCACCAAGACTGATGACGAGATCGAGAATGTACACCGTTAGGTACAGCGGAATCAGAACCGAGAGTCCCGCCACAAATGATTTTCGCAGTTGCCCAAGCAACCAATCCTGCCCATTAGCAGGAGGAGTCGGACGCTTTGGTATTTCTGAGTCAGCCATGCGCTCCCCCGAAGCAGCCACAGAGAGGCTTTTTCTGATGCACCTTTAGCAGCAACATTTATCAGCAACCGCCTAAAAATACTAGGCATTGCATGAGGATCCCCTCAAGTTTTGGCGGCAACCGACCGAAGGAATAGGCAACTTTAGGTAAAGTTCGCATATCTAGATTCGCGCACTTGGGAAGGACCCTCGCTATGACAACTCCCTGGCTTCTTGGTGGATTGTTGGCCTCAGTTTTGACGATAACATACACATCCTCCTGCAAAAACACCGGTAATACGACATTGCTTGAAAATGGCGCCAGCGACGGAGGTAGCGCCAACGCCGTGAAAGATCCGTGGCTCTGCGCCCAGGATGAAAGATTCTCAACTTGTGCTACACAGCCCTGGGGTCGCACGCGCAGCAAGCTGCCTCATTATGCTAGCCAGGCTCTTGGTGCCAACCTAAATTATGAGTCTATTCACTTTTCGCAATACAGTCGGCCAAATGACGACACGCGTGCCGCTGCCAACCCCATTGCCGCGCTGGCACGGATGCGGAAAGTCTCAGAGAGTCAGTTAACCTCAACCATTTTGCGACAGGACAGTGATCACCACTATCTTGACCGGTCTGGCTGCGTCAAAGCAGCCTTGGAGTTGCGCGACGCTGATGCCGCTGCGTATGAAGTATCTGCCGTTACCTTTGCGATTGCCGCCCATGCAGCTTCGCCGTCGAATTACAAAGTCGCGTTCTCAAACATCCTCGAAGCGACCACAGCCGAGTTGGTAAATGCTGCTGCTCAAGGAAACTTCTCTCTCGAGGTCTCCCTAACTAATACGGGCCGCCTGCCCGGATCGCGCTACAGCAGCGATCTCGTTCCAAACAAAGTCAACTCCATCAATCACGCTACCGTCACGGCCGAGCTGCCCGCCGGTCAATATGAGGGCCAAATGTGGATTGATGGCGGCCGTCGCTGGATGGTTTGTAAGACCAAATTCAGCTTGCCGCTTGATGAAAGCACGGCGATCAACTGCGAACGCTTCAAATTTCCGCCCCTGTTCCATATGCGCACCAATACAAGACTCGCCATCGATTTCGAAGCATCCGGCAAACCAGCACGTTGGAAGCAACCTGACCTTGGCGAGCCCCATAACTGCAAGGCTTTGGAGACTCACGGCGACACGGACAAGCTGAGTCCAGATTCAAAATTTGCCTATCTTTTGCGCCAAGTCAAAGTTGGCCGTTCGGAAACCTGCCTGAGCTGTCACACGATTGACAACGAGGTTGGGATCCCAGGTTTATTCTGCAAGTCCAAAGGCGACGATAGTCCGTTTGATCCCTATGGCAGGCCCAAGGAAGTCGTGGAAGTTGCTCCGTCGATCGTTCACTACTTCGTCAACCAAACAGATGAGTCTGTACCAAAATGGGACCACAAGGACTCCTGGGGGTCTGAGATTGAAGTAATGCGGAGTCATTTCCGAACTTTGTTACGCAGCTATTGTGATGAACTGCTCGTTGACGTGGCAACTCGCGACGTCAATAATCCTGTTGAGCGGGTTCCTGCGCACACCGTGATTCATGACTTCATCAAGCCATTTTTGCCAGCAGTCAACGGACAACCCGTGACTCGCGAGCAAATTTGCACAAAGTTCAAAGCCTCGAACTGAAACTTCGGGCAATCACTTTGTAGGTAAGTTAATATGCTCCGCAAATTCTTGCGGAGCCGACCATGCTTTTTCACCGACTCCTTGTGGCCAATCGCGGCGAAATCGCGATTCGAATCTTTCGCGCCGCCACGGAGCTTGAAATCCGAACCCTCGGTGTTTACTCGTTCGAAGATCGCTTTGCGTTGCATCGCTATAAAGCTGACGAGGCTTACCGAATTGGCGAAGTTGGCGATCCGCTGGGCGCCTATCTCAACTGGCAGCGCATCATCGACCTAGCGAAGCGCTTGCGCGTCGATGCCATTCACCCCGGTTACGGATTTCTCTCGGAAAATGCTGATTTTGCTCAAGCATGCTGGGATGCAGGCATCTGTTTTGTTGGCCCTTCAGCGGATATCCTGCGTCAATTTGGCGACAAGATCCTTGCCAAGCGCGTCGCTCACCAGGCGGGAGTGCCAACCATTCCTGGACCGCTCGACCCGCTGGCTTCGGTCGATCAGGCGTTATCCGTTGCGCAATCAATCGGCTACCCGGTCACTCTCAAGGCGCTATCAGGCGGTGGCGGCAAGGGAATTCGGCAAGTCAACTCGGCAGCGGAAATGCGGGAAGCGTTTGAGCGCTCCATGTCCGAAGCGAAAACAAGTTTTGGTCGCGCCGACGTTTACTTGGAAAAGACGATCTTGCGCCCAAAGCATATTGAGGTTCAGGTTTTGGGGGATCAGCACGGAAATCTCGTGCACCTCTTTGAGCGAGACTGCTCCATTCAGCGCCGCCACCAGAAGGTGGTTGAGATCGCACCAGCCTTTGGCTTACCCGAGTCCGTGCGCGGCGAGATTCACAGTGCTGCCATCAAAATCGCCAAGAGCGTCCAATACGCGGGTGTCGGCACGGTCGAATTTCTCGTAGACGAGACCAACAAGTTTTATTTTCTAGAAGTGAACCCACGCATCCAGGTCGAACACACCGTGACCGAACTGACGACGGGCATCGATTTAGTACAGGCTTCCATCGTCACGGCTGCGGGCCGCCCCCTCTCGCACCCGGCCATAGGCATTGATAGCCAAGCATCCATCGCCCAACGGGGCGTTGCCATCCAATGCCGGATTACAACGGAAGATCCACAGAATCAATTTGCTCCCGACACGGGCCGCATCATGGCTTACCGGCCCGCTCAAGGCTTTGGTGTACGACTGGACGAGGGCCACGGCACGTCTGGCGGACAAGTCACACCGCACTACGATTCGCTGCTAGTGAAGCTGTCCACATTCGGCCTGGATCTCTATGGTGCTGCTCGCAAGATGGACCGCGGCCTACGAGAATTTCGAATTCGAGGCGTGAAACATAACGTCCCCCTATTGATCAACATCGTGTCACACGATGATTTTGTTTCCGGCAATTTTCGCACTGACTTCCTGACGGCGCATCCCGAGCTCTTTCAGTTTCCGGTGCAACGTGATCGCGCTACGAAGGTCCTCCGGTTCATCGCCAACTGTGTCGTGAATAATCCGCACGCTTTGCCGTCACGGCAACAGACTGTGGATGCAGAGCCAGAGGCACCGCGTCCCGACCCTCGATTTCCTTCAAGTCCCACGGAAAATGCCAAGAGCGTGTTTGATCGCGGCGGTGCTGAGGCGCTCACCCAATGGGTACGCTCTCGCCAAGAGCTGCTCCTCACCGACACAACGATGCGAGATGCTCAGCAGTCTTTGTTCGCTACCCGCATGCGCACGCGCGACATGCTGAGCGCTGCCCCCTTTTACGCTGCCCATTGCGGTTCCTTCTTTTCGCTCGAGGTATGGGGCGGTGCCACTTTCGACACAGCTTTGCGATTTTTGCGTGAAGACCCTTGGGACCGCTTGGCCCGCATGCGAGAAGCCGTACCCAACACTTTGCTACAAATGCTCCTGCGCGGCGATAATGCTGTCGGCTACACCAACTACCCCGAATGGGTCATCCGCCACTTCATTCGCCTGACCAAACAGACGGGACTGGATGTCTTTCGCATCTTCGACTGCCTGAATAATCCACAACAGATGGCGATTGCCATCGACGAGGTCAAGAACTGCGGTGGTATTGTCGAAGCATGCATCTGCTATACAGGCAACGTACAGAGTCCCAAGGAAACGAAATACACGCTAAAATACTACGTCGAACTTGCAAAACAATTGAAAGCAATGGGCACGGACATCCTCTGCATCAAAGACATGGCTGGATTGCTGCGGCCTTTTTCCGCCAATCTACTCATTTCGGCCCTAAAAAACGAAGTGGACCTGCCCATTCATCTGCACACCCACTCCACATCCGGCAATGGCGTCGCTCTATTGATTGAAGCCGCAAAAGCTGGCTGCGATATTGTCGACGGCGCCGTGAGTTCTATGGCCGGGCTCACCTCGCAGCCAAGTTTAAACGCGGTCGTCGCCGCCTTTGAGGATCAAGACCTTTGCCCACAAATAGATCGCCACGCCCTGGAGCAACTCAGCGTCTACTGGGAATCCGTGCGCCAAATGTACTCTATGTATGACCCAGGCGTTGTCGCGACCTCTACTCGCGTTTATGATCACGAGATTCCCGGCGGCCAGTACTCAAACCTATACGATCAAGCACGCGCCGTAGGGCTTAGCCCGCGCGATTTTATGCGGCTGACGGAGCGCTATCAGGAGGTGAACTCCCTCCTCGGCAACATCGTCAAGGTAACGCCGAGTTCAAAGGTCGTGGGCGACCTTGCTCTCTTATTGGAAAAACAGGGCCTCACCTGCGCTCAGCTAATGGAACAGCGGCCGCGCCTTGACTACCCCGACTCGGTGGTGAGCTTTATGAAGGGGCATATGGGGGTGCCATACGGCGGGTTTCCGCAAGAATTCCGCAAGATGGTCCTCGGTGAAAACTGTCCGCCGCCAGAGAAAGCGCCCGTGCCGGTTGGCGATAGCTTTGAATCGGTCCGCGCCGATTTGGTTAACAGGGTCCCAGAGTTTACCATTCACGATACGGATGTCCTGAGTTATCGGCTCTACCCCAAAGTGTACCTGGAGTTTCTTGAACATCGCCGCAAATATGGGCGCGTGTCAACGCTACCAACGCCCATCTTTTTTCACGGCATGAAGGTTAACGAAGAGGTTGAAGTTGACCTTGAGCCCGGCAAAACACTTTACATTCAGTACCGCGGCGTATCTGAGCCAGATGAAAAGGGCCAGCGCACCGTATTCTTTGAACTGAACGGCTACGGACGACAAATCAAAATCGCCGATGATTCTTTGGCAGCTAAATTCAAGACTCGCGCCAAGGCTGGCCTGTCGGATTCGAAGGCCATCGGAGCACCCATGCCAGGCAAGGTGCTTGAAGTGCGCTGCAAAGTCGGCGACCCGGTCGAGATCGGGCAAGTCCTCCTAGTCACCGAGTCCATGAAGATGGAGTACACCGTCACCGCGAAAGCCGCAGGCGTCATCAAGGGACTACATGTGAAGGCACTGGAGCTGGTGGAAGAGGGCGATCTGTTGATCGAGTTGCAATAGGGCCAGCACGCCACTAGCGCTTGCCTTTGAGCCGTCCGAGAAAGATGGTGTGAACGCCACCGGAAGTGACGTGGGCGCGGGCCTTTTGCACTTCAACGCGAAAGCCGACTTTACTCATGACCTTTTCGAAGGCGGGGTCAGCACTTGCCGACCAATAGCCGGCACAACCGCCAGGGCGAAGTGCCGACATGGCCGAAAACAAGCCCATTTCTTGATAAAGCGCACGATTCGCCGGTGTGGACATGGCTTCGGGACCGTTATCCACGTCCAACATAATACCGTCAAATTCACCGCTCCGCGCCTGCATGAGCTGCAGGACATCGCCCAACACCAATTCCGTGCGCGGATCATCCAGAACATCCGCAGCCAATCCAAACTCGCGCTGACGGTTCCACTCGACGATGGCCGGTGAAATTTCGGCAACGGTAACTCGCGCGCCCTTGCCCAGCAAAGCCAGCGCCCGCCTCGCGGTAAAGCCAAAACCCAAACCACCGACCAAAACTCTTGGCGACTTTGCACTAGCAAGAGGCCCACAGACCAACTCAGCGAGCCGATCCTCGGACGCATGCTGCCGAGTGGACATCAAATCCGCTCCATTGACGCGAATCACATAATTGCCATCATGCCGATGCAGGGAGTAATGCACATCCGCACCTTCGTGCGCTTCCCCAAGAAGTTCCCAACGCTTCATCGGACCTGCGCTTCCTTGGCTCGCTTTTGTAGGTAATCGTCATAGTGCCCCTCATAAATGTGCAGGGCCCCGTGATCCACCTCAAACACCCGATTGACGATGGCGCGCAAAAAATGCCGATCATGGCTCACGAGCAAGATCGTGCCGTCAAATTCTTGCAGGGCACGCAGCAGCACTTCGCGCGATTCGATATCCAAATGGTTTGTCGGTTCGTCGAGAACCAACAAGTTCACCGGTGTCGCCAACATGGAAGCCAGCACCACTCGGCTCTTTTCGCCGCCGGATAGCACAGAAATTCGCTTATCCACATCATCACCACTAAACAAGAATGCCCCAAGTAGACTGCGGGCAAATCCAACTCCCGCCTCTGGCAGGCGATACAAGATTTCTTCGAGCACAGTGTTGCTGGGGTTCAATAGATCTAACGAGTATTGACTGAAATATCCGACGCGGACTCCAGCTCCGATCGTCGCGGCACCACTGGTGGCGTCTGTTTGGCCAGTGATGACCTTCAGCAATGTCGACTTACCGGCGCCATTGACTCCTGTTACCGCGATCTTATCCAAGCGACGAACCATGCCAGAAACACCACTGAACACCGGCTTACGGCGACCATCATCGGTCACCCATTCTTTCGCCAAGTTTTCCAGCTTCACGACGTCGTTTCCACTACGAGGCGGCGATTGAAACTCAAAGTTGATGGTCTTCGCCTCGGCGGGAATTTCAATGCGCTCGATCTTATCGAGCTTTTTCACGCGCGACTGCACCTGAGCTGCATGCGAAGCACGCGCCGCAAAGCGGGCAATAAACTCCTCTTCCTTGGCTAACATATCTTGCTGGCGCTTATGCGAGGCCAGAAGTTGGTCGCGCCGCACCTCACGATCCTTCAAGTAAAAATCGTAATTGCCATTGTAGACGGTGATCGCCTTATTCGCGATTTCAACAATGCGGGTGACGATGTTGTTCATAAAGGTGCGATCGTGGCTGGTCATTACCAGAGCACCCTTGAAGTTCTTTAACCATGATTCCATCCACAGAATGGATTCTATATCCAAGTGGTTTGTTGGTTCGTCCATAAGCAGCACATCTGGATTCAAAGCCAAAATTCCAGCTAGGGCGATCCGCATCTTCCAGCCACCGCTAAACGACTCGACGGGCATATCGCAATCACTTGGTCCGATGCCGAGTCCCGTCAAAATCTCACGCGATCGCGATTCCAAATCGTAACCACCGAGTTGCTGATACTCGGCCTGGGCGTCGCCATATTTCTCCATCAATGCCATCATGTCGTCATCAGACATGGGATTCGTCGCCGTATCGGCCAGCCGCGCCTCATAGTCGGCGATCTGGGCTCCGAGTTCGGATACGCGGCCGGCACTGGCAATAACCTGCTCTACTGCCGTTCGCCCGCTCATCTCTCCCACTTCCTGGGAAAAATAGCCGACTACGACCTTTGGCCCCTTCACCACATCCCCCTGGTCCAAGCGATCCGAACCAGTCAGGATACGAAAGATCGTGGATTTCCCCGCCCCATTCGGCCCGACCAAGCCGATCTTATCGCCGGGGCGCACGTGAAAACTAGCACCGGAGAACAGAGTCCGTTGACCCTGCATTTTCGTCCCATTATTGATACTGAGCAGCACGAGCACCCTCTCATCAAGCAACGACACATCTGGAAAGGGCGAGACTATACCCTGGCTAGGGTGAAATGCAACCACACGGCCATCGCATACTCGCGATGCTACATAATCTGATTCGGAGCACACCGCATGGGGCGCTGAGCCATGATCCGCGAACCCTACTTTCAATAATGATTCTCGGTGACTACGTAAGCATAAGTGATCACGGGTTTCAAACTCATAACCGGTTTCCAAAGTAGAACTGGCTCTGACCTAAAACTCACGGCCTTCGAACCAACTCAGGAATCATCGGTCGGCGCGCCCATGATCGAAGAGCACGAATCCAGGTTGTTTGAGGCGATGACCAAATCTACTAATCATCCACCCATCGCCCCAATCCGAAATCCATCGCTATCGGACCTCCGAACCTATGGCTGTTCATAGGAGCTAGTCACGGATATACTGGTCGGCGCGTGCATTGAAACTTCTCGGCGAGCTTTCTGATGTCCTGTGTCCGAAATGAAGAGATATAGCGTGCTCACAAAGTCTGCTGCTTTTTCTGTGGTCTACTGCCTTGGTTCCTGCGCCTTATCGCAGCCGCCAATGTTTCGTGATGGCTCGACGTTGTCATTCGCTGCCGAAGCTGCCTGTTCCGAGTCACAGATTCAGAGTGCCGACTCCACAACCCAAACGATGCCCAAAATCCTGGCTCCGCCTCGTCTGACAAAGGCGCCCCATCAAAAGCGATTGAACGGCCTACAGATTCATCCAACCGACAATAGCCGGATCGTGAGTTTGGGAAATGATGGTCTTGTTGTCAGCTGGAACTGGAATTCTGCCGCCGTTGATTGGAGCCAACCGAACGCACTGCCCGCCTGGTCTGGTGCATTCAGTAACGATGGCAACTTTCTTGCAATCGGCCGACGCAGCGGAGTGCAACTTCTCAATCCCAGAAATGGCGAACTCATCCGCGAGGTCAGTCCGGCACGCGGAGCTGTCAGCCTCGCATTCTCCGGCGATGGCAGGCTGCTAGCCGGCATGGTTCCCACAGCGGTCACAAACGCCTGGCCACACGAGCCCCACCTCAGCATTTGGACGAGCGAGACCGGAAAATTGTTGCATGATATCGCCCTCGGCCATTTGTTTGTGACGACGAGTCGCATCGTCTTTAGTGAAGATAGCACGCTGGCATATTTGGCTACCTCAAAGGCCATCAGCATCATCGATGTACTCAAGGGCCGAGTCATACGCAAGATGGACTTTGGCGACAGCATTCCCGACCTCACGATCATTCAAATCGACTACGCCGATCCCTTGCCCTGGGCCATTGGTCACGGCTTGGCTGGAAAGTGCTCGTATCTAACTCTGATCAACTTGGAGTCGGGCAAGCTACATTCCATCCTCACCACAAGCTTGCACATCGATCGCGTCGGCTTCAACGCGGATAAGTCTGGCGTTATGGTACTTTCAGAAGGCATGCTCTATGAGATCAACCTCACGAATGCTCAATTTGAACGGATCTTTGCGCTGGACGAATATGACCCAACGGGTCTGGCGCTGCCGTTTCGAGCCCCGCGTGCGCCTCGTTTTGATGCCGCATTTGACATCGTACGTTTTGACACCCGATCACAGCTGATGATTGCGCCATTGCGAGGAACAGGTAACATCGCCACGTGGAAACTCGATTAACGTCGAATGCCTTCCGCACAACCGCAGCAGCCAAGGACGAACCATGCAGCGTAATTACCTAACACCAGATCCAGCCATTCTTTACGGAACTGCATGGAAGAAGGAATGCACCGCCGATTTTGTCTGCCAGGCCTTGCTGGCTGGATTTCGCGGCATCGACACGGCTTGTCAACCTCGCCACTATAACGAAAAGCTCGTCGGCGAAGGCATCGCTCGCGCCGTAAGCCAGGGCGTCAAACGCGCGGAGATTTTTGTGCAAACAAAGTTTACTCCGGCTGGTGGCCAGGACCCTGACAACATTCCCTATGATGCCAGCGCCCCTGTTGACGAACAGGTGCGTCAATCATTCGCTGTGTCGCAAGCAAATCTGTTATCGACTACCATCAATTCTTTGGTTTTGCACTCGCCCTACGCTCGTTGGCAGGACCTGCTGACCGTCTGGCGTGCCATGGAAGAGCTGGCGCAAGCCAAGCAAGTCGATCAACTCGGCATCAGCAACTGCTACGACCTTGATTTGTTCTCTAAATTATACGATGCATCCACGGTCAAACCCCGTGTCCTGCAAAATCGCCTCTATGCCGATACGGGCTATGATGTGGAGCTTCGGCAGTTTTGCCTCGAACATGAAATTATTTACCAAAGTTTTTGGACGCTGACCGCCAACCCACACCTGCTCGCGAGTCAGACGATGCAAGACATCAGCCGCAAACACAGCGTTAGTCCCGCACAGGCTTTCTTTCGCTATCTGTCGCTGCGAGGAGTACAGCCATTGACCGGTACAACCTCCGCAACACATATGCGAGAGGACCTAGCCATAGTCAAGATTCCACTGGACGCAGCCGATTGCGCGGCGATAGATAGCTTGGGGCCCTTTGTCCCGACGCTCACAACACCCTAGCAACCATTGATCTGAGTGGAGCCTAGTGTTCCACTCTGTGAATGATGATTAGCGATCTGCGCACCACATGCGACATTAACGACCGTTGACCCCAAAGTCTGTGAATCTGAATCGATGCAATACCAGCCCTTTGGATTCTTGAGATCAAGCTGCACGGCTCCAAGCATCGACGAAGAAATAGTCACCAAAACCAGCTCCACCCGATCTGATGCTGGATCTTGCGTCACTGTCCGACCTAATGTCGAGGCTGTTGCGTTGACTCGTTTTGGACTCAATGCTGCGCTCTGATCAAAAGGGTGATTGCCCCATTCTTGGAGGCATTTTGCAATGGAGGGGCCTCCAGGCATCTGTTGGATGGTCTCAAAGTTCAGTGCGGTAGTCATCTGGGTGCCGGACGTCTCACCAAGTGTTGGCTTGATGTCATGTCGCGGCTCTGGCTGCATTCTACCGATCGTCTGGCCTTCACCGCCGTTGAAGTTCCCCTGACCGCATGCCACTCCGATGATGGCCACAAGTGCGATCGTCACACTCAAAAGATACCGTCCTCGTCTCATGCCACACTCCCATTCGAATCAAACATGTCGGGTGCTACGGGCCATGGATACCCAGCAAGAATATGCCCATAAAAAGCCCAGTGATTCTTGAGTGGGGCAGGCAGCCAAACGCAAGCTTGCCGCAGCTCTTTATCTAAAAAATAAGTTAATTTGAATGGTTAAGAGCTTTCGACATGTCTGGAATGCGATCCAAGCACTTTGCGAAGCAAAGACCAAAGGCGAACCCAAGTGCCGAGATGAAAACAAGGAATTGGTAGCGGGGGTAGGATTTGAACCTACGATCTTCGGGTTATGAGCCCGACGAGATACCAGACTTCTCCACCCCGCGACAGCGCGACTAAAAAAGAGAGCCCTATGTAAGGGGCCCTCTTTATATGCAGACCTGGTTTGAATGTCAATGCAGATTAGTCAGCCATCAGGTTTAGGGCGCTGCCCGCCTTGAACCAGCTAATTTGCTCGGCATTGTAGGTGTGATTGGCTTTGATCACCTCTTCCTTGCCATCAGCGTGTTTCAGCTTGATGTCCAACGGCCTGCCGGGGGCAAAACCACTCAAGCCAACGATCGACACCTGATCATCAGCCTTAATCTTGTCGTAGTCAGCCGTATTGGCAAACGTCAGCGCCAGGACACCTTGCTTCTTTAAGTTGGTCTCGTGAATCCGCGCAAAGCTTTTCACGACGACTGCGCTCACACCTAGGAAACGTGGTGACATGGCTGCATGTTCGCGACTAGAGCCTTCGCCATAGTTTTCATCGCCAAAAACAACCCAGCGCTTACCCTTGGCCTTGAGATCGCGAGCGATTGCCGCAAACGTTTTGCTCTTTTCGCCGGTCACTGGATTCGTTCCCTTACCAATTTCGTTGGTGAAGGCATTCGTCGCACCCAGAAACATATTGTCGCTGATGCGATCCAAGTGACCGCGATAACGCAACCATGAGCCTGCCGGTGAAATATGGTCCGTCGTCGTCTTGCCGAGCGTCTTCACCAGTACCGCCTGGTCTGTGAAGTCCTTGCCATCCCAAGCTTTGAATGGCTGCAATAACTGCAGGCGATCACTATCCGGCTTCACATCCACAGAAATCCTGTCGCCGTCCGCCGCCGGGTCCGCATAGCCGTCGCGCGCGGCGACAAAGCCCTTCTCTGGTAGCTCAGGGCCTGTTGGTGGCGCAAGCTTCACCCGTCTTCCGTCAGCGACAAGTTCATCCGTTGCAGGATTGAAACTCAAATCACCAGAAGCTGCGTAAGCAACCACCATCTCTGGACTGGCGATAAAACCAAGTGTTTCCGGATTGGAGTCGTTGCGGCCTCGGAAGTTCCGGTTGAACGACGTCACGATCGAGTTCTTGGTTCCCTCTTTGATGTCATCCCGCTTCCATTGTCCGATACACGGACCACAAGCGTTCGCCATGACCACGCCGCCAAACTTCTCCAGTGTATCCATCAAACCGTCGCGTTTGATGGTGGCGTAAATTTGCGAAGAGCCCGGTGAAATATAAAACTTCGAACGAGCTTTTATGCCGACCGCTAAAGCACTCTTGGCCACTTCCGTCGCCCGGTAAATATCTTCATACGAGGAGTTGGTACAGCTACCGATGAGCGCGGCACTGATCTGTTGTGGATACCCCTTTTCTTTCATTTCCGCTGCCATCTTCGATACGGGGCGACCCAAGTCTGGAGAGTGAGGTCCAACGATCTGGGGTTCGAGCTCAGAAAGATTGATCTCGATCACCTCGTCATAAAACTTCTTTGGATCCGCCTCAACCTCGGCATCTGCGCGCAGGTGCGCTGCGAATTGATCGGCCAAATCGGCTAATGCTCCCCGCTCTGTCGCGCGCAGGTAGGTCCCCATTCGCTCGTCATACGGAAACGTCGAAGTCGTAGCACCCAATTCAGCACCCATATTGCAGATGGTGCCCTTACCGGTACAACTGATGCTGGCGCAACCAGGACCGAAGTACTCGACAATCTTGTTCGTTCCGCCCTTTACGGTCAGCATGTCGCACAACTTCAAGATCACGTCTTTTGGCGATGTCCAACCTTGCAAGCGGCCTGTTAACTTCACACCAATCAGCTTCGGATACTTTAGCTCCCAAGCCATGCCCGCCATCACGTCCACCGCGTCCGCGCCGCCAACACCAATGGCGCACATACCCAACCCGCCCGCATTTGGGGTATGGGAATCGGTGCCGATCATTAAGCCACCGGGAAACGCGTAATTCTCCAAAACGACTTGGTGAATGATTCCAGATCCCGGCCCCCAGAAACCGATGCCATACTTCTGCGATGACGTTTTCAGAAAATTGAATACTTCCGCATTCTCCGCATTTGCGGTCTTCATGTCAGCGCTGGCACCCAAGTGCGCCTGAATCAAATGGTCGCAGTGCACAGTGCTCGGAACAGCGACCCGCTTCTTTCCTGACTGAATAAATTGCAGGATCGCCATCTGCGCCGTTGCGTCCTGCATGGCAACTCGATCTGGCTGCAACATGACGAAACTGTCCCCGCGCTTTAGGCCGTCCAGCTGCGAAAGATCGTTCAAATGCGACAGCAAAATCTTTTCAGCCAGCGTTAATGGCCTACCAATCTTGGCGCGAATGCTGGGGAGGTTCTTTGCAAGTTTCTCGTAGTGATTTTTGACTAGGCTTGGTGTGGTGGCAACAATTCCAGACATGGTTCCATTCCTATCGTTATGTCGGCAACTTTTCGGCCAACTTATTTAACTTTTCGACTAACTCAGTCATTTGATCCCCACCGCGCAATTGCAATGGAGTCGGCTTGTTTCCAGCCAAGAGATCATCCAAAAATCGATACACAGGCACCAAGGGCGCCTGACGATTGCCAGCGCCCAGCCGCTCCGCAATCTGATTCAGCTTCTCTGCAAGCTCTTTCAATTGATCGGACTCGCGCAACTGCAAAGCATCCGGGCGCTGGCCGACGATGATCTGATCCAAGAAGCGATGAATGGACACCAAAGGCCCGTAGATCTGATGCGTGTACTTTACCGATACGAGGATGGTCGTAATGACGAAGGCAATGATGAGCCCACCACCCACGATCGCCGGCATGGCAAACTTATGAAACGCTGTTTGCGCTTGGCTTTCGGACAGATTGAAATACTCGGCGACCGTGGCGTACACGTCCCAAAGATAGTACCCAAAAACACCAAATATGAGGCAGGAAAACAACACGTTGATAACAACGACCATCAGGCCCAACTTAACTTGCCTGTAGGGCTCGACAAACCAGGATTTCGCTCCGCGCCTGCGTCCTGCAACTTTCATGAATTCGTGCACCTCAGCATCAAGAAGAATGCACTTTATATTAGCATTCAATGCTGGGAAAGGGCCAGTACCGAGAGGTTTTTCTAGGCATTAACGCCAAGTATGGCGGCTGCCGCGATCGCGGCGGTAACGGCGCGCAAGATATGGCGCCCGCAGGTTACAGGCTCAAATCCGGCGCCCGTGAGCTTTTCCAACTCTTGATGATGCAAACCAGCCTCACTGCCGATGATGGCCATGCGATCACCCGAGCGACCGTGTGTGGCTTCTGGCAACGATCGACTGCCATTGGGGTCCAAAACCCACTTTAATGGGACATCGGTTGTCCGCGCAATCAGAGCATCAATTCCTGGATGCACGTGAAGTTCGGGAAGCCAGGCTCGTTTGCACTGCTTTATGGATGCCAGGATAATTTTCGACCAGCGACTGAGAGCCGCCTCTGCAATGCGCGCCTTCGCGGCACCCACGGGACTGAAAATGTGGATCTCATGCATGCCCAATTCAACCAGACTTGGCAATATGTCATCAATTGCACCGGGGCGCAGCGCCCCAATTCCGATCAACAGGCGTGGTGATGGGGGCGGCTCACGCTGGGTTTCCTGACAAACGACCATCGCCACTTGACTCTGCACTTCCTCTAGGATGCCGGCAGCCCAACTTCCGTGACCATCCGTCACCTCGACCCCTTCCCCCACCGGCAGACGCAAGACCTTTCTTAGGTGATGCAGCTCTTCACCGACGATCTGCCAATGCTGATCGTTCAGGGGACTTCCAATGAAGCGGTATCGATGGCTCATAGCGGTCGTTGATAGAGCAGCGCAGACCAATCATCGCGATGGCGCTGCTCGATGGTTTGCAATCCAAGTTTTTGCCCACGCTCGATGAATTCCGCTTCATCTTCGATAAGCAATCCCGAAATCAGCAGCACACCCCCCGGACTCAATCTCTTGGCCATCTCCGGCAGCAACTTTCGCAAAACAACGGCCAGAATATTTGCAACGATCACGTCGAATGCCTCATGCTCGTATGGCGCACCTGGAAACGACGACTCATAAACATCGAATTTAACGTGATTGACCCTTGCATTCTCTTTGGCTGCGCGTACGGCATCGCCATCAATATCAGTCGCCACAACTCTCGATAGGCCCATCTGACAAGCGCCAATCGCCAACAACCCGGTTCCGGTTCCGACATCGAGAAAGGCCCCCTTGACGTACTTCGGCAGGACTTCTTCCAGCACTTCGAGACAAAGTTGTGTCGTCGCATGCTGACCCGTGCCAAAAGCCATGCCAGGCTCGATGACCATGCGCAACAGCTTCTGATCGACTTCAGGCTGCTCCCATGGCGGGTACACGAGGAACCGTTTAGTCTGGATGGGCCGAAAGCTCTCCTTCCACCCTTCCGTCCAGGTCTCCGTATCCATGGCGCCATACTCACAGATGACGTCCTTACCAAACACCTGCTGCAACTGGTGGCCAAGGCTTTGCAGGTATTCGTAGTCGTACTTATAAATCAGTAGCGGGGTGTCTTCACCGCCCATGTCGGAAAACGGATCCCAGTTCGGCGTATCGTAGTCATGATCTAGGTATAGTCCGTCGATGTAGCCATCAACAAAGGACTCGACTCCCTTTGACACCAGCCAATTGCGCACATCATCCTTGCGCCGTCTCGCTGTGTCCGCGTCGACAAATGAGACCTTCAGTTCAAATGTTTTCGCCGGGTAAGTCATTCTCAGCCTCTTCTCTTAGCGCCGCACCAACAGCGCTAAAGGCCCCAATGGTGAGCTGCGATCAATGTTCGTTCCCCAGAGCCCCAACTGCGCCCTGGCCCGGTCGTAGGAATCGATTGCGGCGCGACGTTCCGGATCTGTGCCAGCATACATGGCCAAGCGCCTCTTCAAATCCAGCAATGCCAACGGCACACCCTGCCTGCTGGACGCCTGAATCAATTTATCCAGGTGCTGCTTGGCGGCGGCCGTCTTGCCGGTCTGCGCTAGGTACTCAATGGTAAGGACATTTGTCCACAATTTTTCCGTTGGTTCCCGCGCCCGCCGGCGCATTTCCGCAATCTGCGCCAAGGCCGGTTCCGGCTGTTTGATTCGCAACAGCGCAAAGGCCGCGCCGTAAGCCGCGTCGAAGCTCCACTGGGTTTTGACCGCATTGAGGAATGCTTCTGCGGCCGATCGATCATAATCGGCACCCGCATTTAACCCCAAGAGAGCTATCCCGCGAAAATGCATGGAAAATGCTGAAGCCCCCCCCGATCTACTGATCTCTTCCAATAGAGGCAACAACTCAGCTTGCCGTTCTTGGCCAACGGCCACGCGTAACCGCCATTTGCGGGGCTCATTGAGAAGAAGCGAGTCGGCTCCAACCTCGGACATTCGGCTTTCGACCAAACGCAAATACGGTAGCATTTGCTCGGAAATGCCATTGCGGACGGCGGAAATACCTAAAATATCAAGCAGTGGGATATAGTTTAAATATGGGGTATGCGTCGCACTCGACGAGAAGAATTCAGTCAAAGCTGCTTTGCCACCTGATTCGGCGATCCTGACCAAAAACTGGACCAAGAACCAAACACGACTCTCTTCCTGCTGCAGGACGCGTCGAGCCTCTTGCAAAATGGTCGGCAGATCCGCCGGCGCCTGCCGGCTGGCGGCAATCGCCCAATTCTCCAGGATCACCTTAGCGCCAAGAGACGATGGAGATGCCCGCAACCCACCGAGCCACTGCGCGCGAGCCTCACTATATCTACCCTGGCCACTGTGCAATGCACCCGCCCAGGCGGCCAATAGCGGCCGCACTGAATTCGGTAAAGCTCCGACTTGCGGCAACAATGCTTGCACTCCAGCCGTAGCTGCGCTCCATAACTCACGATTGAGCAGGAGTTCTAGTTTAACCAGGCACGTGCCTTTCGGCTCCCAGCGCGGACAGGCCGCACGGGAATCTGACTCTACGCGCGCCAATTGTCCGTGCCTCAGCAGGGCCATAGCTTGCAAGGCAAGCGCCAAATCCCGGTCTTTCGGCGATGAGAACGACAATCGGCGCGCTTCGGCAATGGCGATGTCTGGTCGGTCCATCAGCAGCGCACACTCCATAACATGCAAGCCATGGCCCGGATCCGCAATTTTTTTCACCAAAGGATTTACAAATTCCTCGATCGTTGCGGAACAATTGGCGCGTCCCCCAGTGCGTACCTGAGTTTGCGGCTGCCGGGTCACCTGGGTCATCGTCGAAGGTGCACGCGCCGGCTGCGGGATCCAGGGGTACTGCTCGGCCAAATACCGATGCATTACGGCAAAATCTGTCGGCCTAAAAACGTAGTAGAGCGCAGCACCAGAAACGACGAGCAATGGGACCAAAATAAGTCCCCACAACCAACCACGGCGTGGAACCTTTGGACCCGCAGCGTTGTTAGCTCTTGATGACAACATCGAAATGCCCTCTCCAAGGAATCCCCCCAACCATGGCCTCCGAGGGGGCTGCGTCGATATGCAGAATTTTGCCGCTGTAAACACGCTGCACAAACGCATAGATTTCACGGTAAAGGACGCCACCCTTTTGCCCGCTACGCAGGCCGCGCCCCGTGATCACTCGAAAGCGAATCGGCTCTTGCTGACCGACGAGACATGAATCAATTTCACCGAGCAACTGGCTCTTAGCTTGCTCCAGCGTACAGCCATGCAGGTCAATCGATTGAACCGCCGGCTCTTTGCGCTGCTTCTTCTTTGCGGCGACCGGCCTATCATCGTGCGTAGCGGGTACCTTATCTGGCCGGAAATGGGGGCCTTCTATGGCCGCGCGAAATATTTCCTCCGCATCGTCTTCCAGTTCGATACGCACTCCCAAGGGCGGTTTCTGATCTTTGGTCACAACAATCGAGTTTCCCTAAAAAATTTTCGTCTCTCATCACTTGACACCCAATTTGACTTCGTGCAATATCCGAAGCTCGTTTTGCTGTTCATGATGAGTTGCTACCTGCGGACGTTGGCGTGCCGGTTGTGGATATGTTGTTTATCTGCACTGAATTGTCACACGTTTACCACAGGTTTTCCACAAACTTATCAACAAGATTATACCCAAATTTACTAAATAAGGTCTGATACTTATGGCTAAACTTGCGGCTGCCGATCTTGCACACGTGGAAAACTTAACAACTCTAGCCAAAGCCAAATCATTTCTGGGCCGTGAGTTCCTGACCTGGGTCTGGAAGCTCGCAGAGGCCTCCAAAGACCAATTGCAACTGCGCTCGGGTCCGGATCAGCCGCTGCGCAATGCTCGACTGTGGGTTGACGACCGGTTGGTCCTAGAAGATCTCGCAGGTGTCGGCCATGTATATACGATGAAGGGCGGCACGCCTGCGCGTAGTCCGGAATCAGCCGCCGCATTGGCTGCCGGCAAGTCCGTTACTGAGCTTAAACTCGGCTTGGAAGTGGAGGGCGTTGGCACCTTTACTGCAACGCTAAATGGCGATGACCTCTCCCCACGATCGCTGCAGCTACCCATCCTCGAAGAGGAAGCCGATGTTTCCCCCGAGGATGTCCTCGATCGTCGGCTCGGCCTTATTGACGAGTTCGTCGGTATGCTGGATCATCTATTCACTCGCTTTATGAACGAGCGCACCGCTGAATCCTGGAATGTTTCCGGCCTGCGCGATATCAAGGAATGGATTCGTGGCCGCGGTGAAATTCTTCAGCAGCTCGTCCACTAAGACCCTAAAGGCGCATGCATCGCGCCTGCGTGATATCACCAAAGTACTGATCGAAGACACCGAGCGCTGCGATATCTTTAAGCATGCCAGCGCGATGGCCTACGTCTCGCTCTTGTCACTGATTCCATCGCTAGCTGCCGTCTTCACTTTGGTATCCCTGTTCTTGCCCATTTTCGGCGGACAAGGTGAATTGTTGCTGCAGGTACGGAGCTTCATCCTAAGCAACCTAGCTGCAGGCAGCGGTGACAAGGTTCTCGAGTACCTCGATTCCTTTCTGGCAAATTTGGACATTGCGAAAATTGGTGCCACCGGCTTTGCCGGCGTTACCGTGAGTTTGGTGTTACTGCTGCGACAGGTTGAAAACGCCCTCAACCGCATTTGGCAAGTGCAAGTGGCACGCAATATGTTTACTCGATTTATTTATTTTTCCGCATTCCTCATGCTCAGCACCCTGTTTGCTGGTATTGCCATCGGCGTGTTGAGTGGTGGTAGCCTGGCTGCCCTCAATCCTTTCGCGGCCGATGCCGCACCGCGCAGCTTTCTGGCCCGAATCACTCCACATTTAGCAGTCCTCGCCGGATTCATCGCTCTCTACAAAGTCGTGCCAAACCGCTTCGTTGCCTTTCGCCATGCCATCGTTGGCGCAATTCCTGCGGCTTTCTTTCTAACGCAAGCGTCACGCTTTTATGGTCATTTCACCGCATCATTTACCAATTATCAGGCCGTATACGGTGCACTTGCAGCGGTGCCGGTGTTCCTGTTGTGGTTGTACGTCATGTGGGTGATCATTCTGCTTGGAGCTGTCTTCGCCTGGCGAGCCGAACAAGGATTTAGTTTCGAAAAATCGATCAGCGAACTACAAGAGACGTGGACACCCTCGGAGCGCTATCGCGCCAACCTTATCCAAAGCTGGATGCCGATCATCTGCCTCACGGCAATTTTTCAGCGCTTTATGAAAGGCGATGGCATGGGCGTGCAAGGCCATGAACTGAGCGCACGCCTCCATCTAGCTGCGCCTTGGGTCGCCGACGCTCTTGAATTCCTGCGTGAGCGTCGACATGTCGTCGCCGTGTTAGGCAGCAACGACGGACTGGGTGAACATACCTTAGACCGCACGTATTTTCCGGCATTTCCCCCAGAATCTGTCAGCCTTGATGGCCTAACCAAGTCACTGGAACAGGGATTTCAGGAGTGGGCGACTCAATGGCAACCCGACTGGGATCCTTCTCTACGCGACGTCATTACGATGTTCACGGTGCCAAACCAACGTTCGGCGATGACAATGGCTGAGCTGCTGGCAAAGCTGGAGAGCGCTCAACTTTAGCAGCGTCCTTGCGCACCATGGATCGCCCGGATGATCTCCCATTCGGATGCGATTCGCTTTCCGCTGGCTGATTAGGCAGTCGTACAGTAAAGGACGCACCCTTACCCTCTGTTGACGCCACGGATATCTGACCACCGTGCAGCTGCACCAGAGCCTGCGCCAAACTTAAACCGATGCCGCTGCCGCCTGCGGCACGATTGCGAGCTGTGTCTGCCCGATAGAATGGGTCAAAGATATATGGCAGGTCTGTTGCAGGTATTCCCTCGCCCGTGTCACGTATCGTGAACAGCGTCTGCCGCGAGTCTTGAGTTACTTCCAAATAGACTACGGAATCCCGAGGAGAGTGCTTGGCGGCATTCAGCAAGATATTCTTAATCGCCAGCCCTAAGTAGCCAGACGAAATCTTGATCGGCCCATGTGCAAAAATCCTCGGCTCTAAAGTAACAACACGATCGCGAAACGTAGATGTTGTCAGCTGAACTAAGTCCAGCACAAACCGGTCTATGGCCACCCACTCTCGATCGATTTTGATGGACTTGCCCTGGGCTCTTGCCAGCAGCAGCAGATCTTCAACAATGTCCGTCATATGCACAGCTTCTTTGACGATTGTCCGCAGCGCCTGCCGATAATCGTCAGGACTCCTCTCACGTCTTAACGCGAATTCCGCCTCGCCGCGCAAAACCGTTAATGGCGTTCTCAACTCATGCGAGACATCACCAGCAAAACGTCGCAGGCGGACGAAGGCATCTTCTAAACGCTCCAACATTCCATTAAACGTCTGAGTTAGGCCGCGAATTTCGTCTTTGGCTCTCGGCAATGCCAAGCGCGTGCTCAGATCCTCCAACCCCATACCCGCAGCGGCCTGGCTGATGGCCGTCACCGGTCGCAACGATCGAGCGGTGAGCAAATATCCGAAGACCACGCTCAATAGGAGCGACATGGGCAAGGCCACCCAAAGCATCAAACTGATTCCGCTCAAAGTGTGCTCAGTTGAATCGAGGGCCGCACCAACCTGAATCAATTCACCCGAAAAGCGGCCGCGCTTCATCACTGGTAGCGTAATCTGTCGAATCTTAGACTGTCCGACGCGATGGAAGGATTCAAACGTGACCAAACCTCGCTCAGCACGATTAACCGCCAAGGGCGTTACCGGCAGTGTGGCTCTGGAATTTTCCGATTTCACGCTCACTCGACCCGACAGGTCAACCAGCTGGGCGTATGGGCGAATAAATCGCTCGCCCAGGAACTCCTCGAGGAACTCCTGCATCAATGGTGAGCTGAAACCTTTGACAAAGCGAGCATCTCGAATGCTGCGCGCCGACGTCAACAAGGCCGCGTCAACGGACTGAAAGAGGTTGTTCTCGACATAGCGATAGATTCCAATCCCGATCCCAAGAAAGAGCAGGGCCATCCAAATGGCATGGCCCAGCGACAGTCTTAAGCGGACAGGAATTCTATCCAGTAACATGGGATTCGCCCTGGCCGTGCTGGCCTATGGTCGGCAATCCCTCAGCCGTAGTGTTTTGACAATCCAACATGTAGCCATGACCGCGGACCGTCTTCAGATATTGAGTACCAAATCGCTTATCGATCTTGTTCCGAAGATACCCAACGTAAACGTCCACCACGTTGGAAGCTGGCTCGAAGTTCTGATCCCAAACATGTTCAGAGAGTTGCGTCCGGCTGAGAACGGTTCCCGCATTCCGCGCGAAGTACTCCAACAGTGCGTATTCCTTGGTCGTGAGATCGACCACCTCACCGCTCATGCGGACCTCTTTCCGCGCTGGATCGATGTCGAGTGGACCGACGGTGATATGTGTCTGTGTCGTCGTATCTTTCCGGCGCATGAGAACACGAATTCTAGCCAACAACTCTTCGATACTAAAAGGCTTGGTGAGATAATCATCAGCGCCAAGGTCCAACCCTTTGACGATATCGTCTTTCGCGTCGCGTGCCGTCAGAATCAAAACGGGAGTGCTGTTGCCTGCGTCACGAATGCTCTTCAACACGGAAAGACCATCCTTCACCGGCAGCATCAGATCCAATACGATCAAATCATAGGGATTTTCAAACGCCAGGAACTCACCCTCTTGCCCGTCCTCAGCATGATCAACCGCGTAGGCCTCTTCGCGCAGAACCCGCATCAGGATACTAGCCAGCGGTGCGTCATCTTCAACCAACAGGATTCTCATAACCATCCTCCATCATGAGGTTTTTCGTGGGCGCAGGGCAAACTAGCAAATCTCATGAAACCTACCTGCACGCCTTCTAATATATTTAGGCCCTCATGAGAACCGGATTAAGCGAGTAACTTTTCCCGGGATGGACTCCCACCCTCTCCGCCATTG
>CAZLMG010000021.1:0-68994 GCA_964560765.1 uncultured Oligoflexales bacterium | reverse complement strand
ACACTGGTTGCAGTGGCTGCTTAGCTGACCAGTAAACAGGGACAGGCCCTAGTTCAATTGGGGCGCAATCCGGTCAAATTGCGAGTTCGACCAATAGAACAAATCTTCAAAAGCATGGCCGTTGAATCGATCATCCGGTAACGAAATCGATTCGATAAAATTGCGAAGGTCGACGATGCGCCCGGTAGTCGCATCTTTCGCAAAGAATGGCGCACGATCGGTACCAGCGCCAAAAAGCAACGCCCGCAGCCTCTGCTTGAGCTTGGCGCGGAAATTGGGATTCCGCGGAGCAAATACCGTATCAAAGAGCGGTCGATCGCCCTTGCCGATGTTGTAGATGTTCATGTCAGGGGTCAAATGCGCGCCCCAGTCACCAGCACCAAAGGTGTTGTCGAGATCCCAGGCGATGAGCTGCCACTTTTTGCTGTCACCGTTGAGCCATAATATGTCGTTGTTACCGTTGGCCAGCAAGCTGTCCCAGTGGCCACTGAGCAATGATGCCGCCGTATAATTGACGATGTTATCGATATCGAGAAACTTTGCCAGATCCTTCTCACTGCGGGCCGACTCCAAATCGGTGATGAGCTTCTTGATCATGTTGTCGCCCTGCTTCAATTCCTTTTCGTCCTCCTCATCAACGGACTTTCCATTCATGTAGCTTAGCTCGTAGTGTTGGCGCGAATAACTGCCTGGTCGAAGCGTGGCGCCGCCAAGGTTGGCTTGAACCAAAGATCCAGGTACTTCAACCCGTGCCCCCGCAAATCGGGACGCCAAGAAGATATCGTCCAACTCTTCAACAAGATGATAGAGCCCTTTGTAGTCGTAGTAGTAGCCGTCCTCGAGCCGTGTCTGAAACCGTCCCTCGGGCTGGCGCTGTTCGTAGGTAACGTAAACGCGGGCGTAGGAGGCGCGTGGGGCCAAGCCGCCACGGCGGGCGGTGGGGGCTAGGGCTTCGACTTCGTTAAATATTTGGCTCGAGAGGCGTTCTCTGGCTAGGGTTGGATCGTTGGCGCTAGCCCGGAGGTTGACGCTGCTGACGCCATGCAATCGCCGTCCCTCGTACTTGTCTCCAAATTTTAAATCCGGCCCATCGGCCGCATATGCTTTCTTGATGGCAAAATTCAGGCGAAATTGTCGTTTTTCGTTGCACCTCGAGGTGTTGCCGCGAGTTTTGATGCCGGCATCGTAGATGGAAATTCCATCGAAGTTTACCTCCTTCACATGCCCATAGCCCTTAACTTTCTGCCAGCAGGCACTCAGGGCCTTTTCAAAGGTCAGCCCGTGCAAGCGGATGCGCACGGTATGTACGTCGCGATTGAAGAGGCAGTCGCTGCTCTTGGCGAATGACTCTTGGCCGCTCAAGTCGCCTTTGCTGAGGCCTTGCCGACATGCCGATTGCTCTTGCAGTCTTGAGTCACCAGCGTCGGTTGCAGAGGGTTGCTTGGACTGACAAGCACAGAAGCTAAGCGCGAGCATCATCCGAACCAGTGTTTTGCCAAAACGCATGGGTTCTCCGCTTTCCAAATCATTATGATCAAGGTATGGAGGATTCTACCACGTTAGGGTCGAAGTGCGGTATGTCTTGCGGCGGCTCAGCTGCCGGTGGATTGGGCGGTATCTATTGAGAACTATGGATGAAGTCATTGCAGTTACCGAAGTTGCGGACTCTCGTGTCGAGCGCTTTGCGTTACGGCGCGAGACTGCCTTTAAACCCCAAAATGAGATGGTCATCGATAGCGAGAAAGTTGTTCGGCGTGCGATCAAGCGCGGCGTGCGGCTGCGGGCGGTGTTGGCCACAGAATCCCACTATCGGCGAAATTGGGATCTTTTGCAGACACAAGCCGATTGCGCGTTCTATTTAGCATCGACCTCGATGATGATGCAGATTGTCGGGCACCGCATTCATCAAGGAATCATGGCCGTTGCCGAGCGTATGCCATCAACGCCACTCGCAGAGATGAATGGCCCGCTGGTCTTGCTCGAAAATGTAACAGATACCCAGAATGTTGGTGCCATCGTTCGCTGTTGTCATGCTTTTGGCTATGGCGGATTGGTGCTGGACGAAACCTGCTGCAGTCCGTTTGTCCGGCGCAGCATTCGTGTATCCATGGGTAGCGTTTTTTGCATTCCGACGTTTCATGGACGGTCCAGCATAGCTATCGCCGAAGAATTGAAATCGCGAGGTTATGTGCTGCTGGCGGCTGGGCGATGGCCAGGCTCCCTGCCCATGCGGCAGGTGCGGATCGATCGCCCGTATGCGCTCATCATCGGCAACGAAGATCAAGGTATTAGCGAAGGTCTGCGTGGGCTTTGCGATGCTACCGTCGAGATTCAGTTAGCCCCCGGAATTGATAGCTTGAATGCAGCTGTAGCTGCCGGCGTGTTGCTGCACGGATTGCGTGAACGCTATGCAGAGGTGCAATATTGAGAACTCTTGCGGATCTCATGCATCAGTGGGTCATTGCTTTCGTACTATCGCTGTCGATCTTTGGTGCAGCCGCTCGCGCCGAGACGCTGGAGTGGGTTGGGCCACTGGTGTGGGATGTCGGCTTTTTCGGCGCTGGGGTGTGGATCGAGCAGGCGACCGGCCGACCGACGCCGATGGAGAGTTTTCCAAGCGACGGGGTCGATCGAGCCTTTCACCGGCATGTGGATCCCGTCTGGGGGTCTGGGTCGTACGGTTCGGGGCAACGCAGTGCCAGGCTGTCTCTCGCTTCAGATAGCGCATTTCTCAGCACGTTTGCGCTGGCGATGGTCGGCTCTGGACGTGCAAAAAAGTGGAACGATTTGCGCCTCGTGGTGCATGGCGCGGCTTTCAATGATTTCGCCACGAAGGGGCTCAAGGCGTGGTTTGGGCGGCCTCGCCCCTATGCGACTCGTACTGACCAGGATTCGTTTGATGCGTATCGGTCGTTTCCTTCTGGGCACTCATCGCATGCGTTTTTGGCGGCGACCATGTGCACTCTATTAGCGGATCCTTGTGCCCCTTTTGCGCCGTGGGCTTGGGGAACGGCAGCGCTGACGGCATACTTGCGTATCGCGGCCAACAAACATCATCTGACGGATGTTGTGGCGGGTGGAGCTTTGGGCGCCGCTTCGGCGGTGTTTACTTATCATGTGTTCAGGGGTGCGCCGACAAAGGGCCATGAAGTGGCTTTCAGTGGTGGTTCGCCGACAATGCTGCAGTGGGAGCTGCGCTGGTAGCCGCCACTCTTTAGGCGGCGTTGTCGCGCAGTGCTTTCATGACGTTTTTACGAACGCGTTCCAGCTTATCAAATGAGCCGCCGTGCTCGCTCTCGCAGCGTTCCAGAAACTGCAATGCGCGCTGATGCAACCCTGCTTTGTAGCATGCTAGCGCTGCATTCATGTCTATCTTATGACGCAAGTGGGGCTCGACGATGTCATGCGCCAACTCATAAAGCCGAAGGGCATCCGGTATGTTATTCTCTCGAGCTAAGTGGACGCCGGCGTTATTGAGACATTGAGCCATGTAGGTCCCCAGATTCTTGAGGGTCGAGAGGATGGTCACGGCTCCTTTGTAGTCTCCCTGCCGCATGGCAAGGACACTGCGAGCTTCCAGCAGTCGGGCGTTGTCGGGCGCAAGAGTTTCCGCATCGCGCAGCAGTTCTTTGGCGCGATCAACATTGCCCTGCGCAACATAGGCTGTCGCAAGCATCGCTTTGCGATCAGCGTTGTTTGGGTTTTTGCGCTCCAGCTCTTCATAAATTTCGATCGCTTCCACATGTTTGCCAAGCACCAAGAAAGTTTCGGCAAGTTTGCTGCTTGCGGGAATGAAGCGACGGTTCAATTGCCGAGCGCGAGCGAATGAAACACTGGCGCCATCGTAGTCGCCGGCGCGTTCCCGTATGCGTCCGCGGCTGAAGGCGGAACGATGATCGAAGTCTTCGCGCCCGAGGTGTGATTCCGCTTGATCGCCATCAATTTGCCGCGAGTGTTTGAGTTGACTGGTGATCGTCAGCGCCTTCGTTTCTAAGCATTCCATGTCCGCCAAAGTCACAGTTGAGTCATGGATCAACCGTTTGAGGTCTTCTTGCCAGGTACGGGTTGGAATGATTTGGTCGATGCCAAACTCATAATAGTTAGCGAGAGCAGTTGGTGAGGGGTCGTCTGCGACGATCGCCTGGAAGTCCGCGAAGCACCCAACCATATCTTGGTACCCTCTTAACACCGGGCCGATGTCTTTTCCCTTTGCCGACGTGGCCACAATCAGAACTGCCACCGGCAATGAGCTAATCATCTCGAGGGCCTCATCGGCGTCGTAGGCGAACTTCAACTCCATTCCGAGCCGGCTGCGGTCAGTGCTTTGACGCCACTGGCCGGCCAGAAATGATCCGCTCATATCGACAAAGAGGCAAACCCATGGTGGTGGCGATAGTTCCATATTCCTGTGCACTCCCAGTGCGAATTCCCGGATCAGTTCGGCATAATTCGCAATAGACATGATTTATTTTTCATTGGCGCAGACGCAAATAGCGCCCAAGAAGGTAGTTGATACTGAGGTATAGAACCAATCGGGTGTGGCGGTTGATGCGTTATCAGGTGGTAACGATTAGAATAGATTGTGGGGATGTCAGTGCCATAGGAGCATCCGATCTCTCCAGAACTTTTGCGAAAGGTGGGAAGCGTGCGGTCAATCTTCGGAGTGACATTGCTGTGGTCCGTTTTGAGTTGCCAGTCAACCCCATCGGCCACAGTCATAGATTCATTGGATGTGCCGGCGGCTGCCGTGACTAGCGACGTGGATGCGCCATTCTTAGGGCTTGGTGAGGTGGGGCGTTCCGGTTCGTTCGCGCACATCGTTACACTTTTTTGGCGCTATGAACCCGTCGCTGACTGTGCTGACTGTCGGCGCGTGCGCGTTCTGGTAGATGATCAAGGGCGATCGCGACAGACTTCGCCGATGGTCCAGGCTGTGGAGATTGATGTTTCGCAAGCTTGCGCCGATGGAAAAGTGATCCGCTCGTCAAGTCTGGAGCCTATTGGGCATGCACCTTGGGCGCCAGCGACCGCTGAGTTCGATCTGCCTCTAACAGCAATGGAGTGTGACTCGGCGGCACTCGTCGAAGTTCGGCTGATGGCGCCGGCGTGTCTGGACGGTGCACGGCCCGAATGCCAGCAGGAGTCCGTACATTTTTCCGGCAGGGTTGCCTGGAGCCGCATCAAAGAGATGGCTCCATACCTTGGAGATGGTTTGCCAAATCTTCGCCAAACCGATGAACCCACGGCGAAGCTGCTGCCGACTCCTTAAGCTTCTGTCGAGCTAAGTGCAGCACGGCTGGCAGCAGCAGTAACCTTTTCGTGCAGTCCAGGCTGAAAGATGCTGGGCAGTAATTCATCCTCTGGGGTAAACGAGGCAATCGTTTCCGCAGCGGCGATCTTCATGGCGTCGGTAATGGCAGAGCATTGTAAGTCCAACGCGGCGCGAAATAGTCCTGGATAGGCCAGTGCATTGTTGACGCTTTTCCCATCGGCAGCAAATGCGGCCCCAGCCTCTAAAGCATCATCCACGGTAATTTCTGGGACAGGATTGGATAGGGCCAGGATCACCTGCCCGGCACGAATCATCTCTGGCTTAATCAAGCCAACAACGCCCGTGGTTGATACGACGACATTCGATGCCGCGATGGCCTCGGCGAGAGGCGCCGTGCGTGCGCCCAGGGACTCCAGACGGGCACGCGCTAAGGGATCAGGATCCACGCCGATCACGCGAGCACCCCACACATGCAGAAGTCTGGCAATTCCAAATCCGGCAGCCCCCAGTCCAACTTGGGTGATGGTAAGCTCATGCCGTGCCTTTGGCTGCGAGCCTTTTAACGCTGCCAAGACGGCAGCCAAAGCCACTGTGGCTGTCCCATGCTGATCGTCGTGCATCACAGGCTTTTTTAGCCGACGTTGCAACTCCGTTTCAATCAAGAAGCAGTCAGGCACCCGAATGTCTTCGAGGTGAATGCCGGCGAATGTTGGCGCCAACGTCACGACCGTTTCAATGAATTTTTGCGGGTCCTTGGTGTCGAGAAGTATGGGTGTCGCCGAAATGCCGACGAATTGATCATAGATCATGGCTTTGCCCTCCATCACGGGCATAGAAGCTGTCGGTCCAATATCGCCTAAGCCTAAGACGCGGGTACCATTGGTGATGATGGCGACGCTATTGCCGATATTGGTCAACGTCCTCGCTTTTTCTGGATCCAGTTGAATGGCCGTGCAAACGCGGGCGACCCCTGGCGTGTAGAAACAGCGTAAATCACTGACGCTTTCGATCTGATGCCGGCGCTGACTGCGGATCTTGCCGCCCTGATGGCGTTCAAAAACAACGTCGCGACTGGCGAGAACGGCGGCGCCTTTGTGGTTGTTAATGGCATGAGTGATGGCAGCGCGGTGCCCCTCATCAAAAACAGAAATTGTAATATTGCGAATCGCATGCGCTTTGCCGATGTATTCAGTGCGGATGTCTCCGATGAGCCCGCCGAGCTTACCGATTTCAACAAAGAGCGAGCCGAGAAATCCAGGCCGATGCGTGGTGCGAATCTGGAATTGAATATCGATTTCGGGAAGTGGCCGACCCATGAATAAAACCTCTGGTGAATTTTAAGATTCAGCGTTCAAGATAGCACAATCGGATGCGCGCGGAGATGGCAAATCTGCCGACTAATGTTTCGACCGAGACATCTTTCGCAGTTGGTCGTATCGACGCGTCATGGGAACCACGACGCTCGCCCACAGTCCAGCGGCGACTGCGGCGCAAGCTGGATACCAAGCACTGAGGCTAATGTTGGCAACTTGCGTGATCGCTGTGATACCGAGTGAAGTCATTCCCTTGCTCAGTCGATAGCCAAACGAGTCGATGACTTGCTTGGCCCGATAGCGCCCATCGAATGTCACGGGTATATAGAGGACTTCTTTTGCAGCGCGAAACAGAGAATAGTCGAAGGCCTTAAACGCACAGTAAGCGCTGGCAGCAATGCTCAAAGAGGGGTTCAGGAAGGAAGCGATGCCCAAACTCAAATGAACGACAGGCATCAGGAGGTGTAAGAAAGTTAGTGGCACACGGCCTAGCACGATGGGTACCACCAAAATTTGCAAGGCAAACGCCAGAGCATTGACGGCAAGATTGACACCGCCACTATATGAGGTTTGCTCATTGAGGTCAGGTAACTGGTAGTAGAGAATGGTTTGAAAATTGAGAGTTGTGAAGGTTGAAAGTGCTTGGGTCAGCGCGACAATAATGGCAATGCAACCGAGAAGGCGTTCATTCCAAAGCAAGGAAAGACCCGATTCAGCGAAACGGTTATGACCCTTTGGCGAGGCCTGTTTCTGCAAAGGACTTGGCTTTGGAGCTTCTGGCTCGCCGCATAGGGCGAAGGCTCGATCACCGAAGAGCATAGCAGGCAGAATTGCCAATGTGCCAATGAGCAGCAGATTCTTATAGCCTATGCTTTCAGCAGACTGCCAAACAATCCAGTCGCCGCAGATCGGGCCGATGGTGGAAAGGGCGAGGATGGGGCCGTAGTAGCGAACGGCATCTCTATGAGCAAGTGTGCTATTGAGAAACGACCAATACTGCTCGACGATGATGACGACATAGCATTGACGCATAATATAGAGAAGTGCGGCGGCCGGGCGCCATCCGGTTAACTCCAATCCATACAAAGCCAGAAGAGCCGCAGCTGATGCTAAGTTGCTCCACCACAATGTGCGGCGAGCCCCCCAGCGCGTCAAGCAGACGCCATACGCATGGACGACCACCAGCAGAAACGGAATGATGAGGGTCATGACTATGGGGAGCGCTTCGGGGCCGTAAGCGGCTTTGAAGTATGTGTCCGTGGTGTTACGGACAAATTCATAGCCGAATAGCAACAAAGTTGCCGACGTACTGATGAGGATGACGGCCCATTGATTACGGTCGAGGCGTGCCACGGTGGCTCCCATTGTGCAGAGGGGCTGACAGCTATCAGGCAGGGGATACAAGGGTCAATGGTATTCCGCCTTAGATTCGGTCCACTAAATTCTATTCCCTAGCAAGTGAGGCTGATTTTTTAACTAGTTAAAAATATTGCATAAAAGTTCAGTTCTGGGCTGTCAATCTGGCGCGCTTGGTAAAACTCAAGAATCAGCAGCAAAAAGCCGATGAGACCCCCTAGGTTATGGAGATGACAACTAGGGTCACGCACGTGTTTTTGGGGGAGCCATGAGCGCCGTTAGCTTTTCGGGAGCCGATCTTAGACGCCTGCGTGGGGCGGTGGCATTTTCCCGGCCGCGACTATTTTTCGCGCCCATGGCTCGAATCTTGCGACGAGAAAGTTTGGCTGCTGCCGCAGCTGCTGGGTCGTCGGAAAAGAAGCGGGAAAAGGTACTGTTGGTAGCGATGCTCTTGCTTGGACTCGTCTACTTGGCGATGAATGACTATTTGCCAGGAATTTCCAATGATGTTGCGATGGATCGGGAAGCGAAAGTTCAGCAAATGATAGGCGGTCCTTTGACCCCTTAAGTCCCTTTCGTGCAAGGCGAATAAAACTAAATGGTTTCCGCGCATCGCCGATATAGAGACGTAGGCTTATGTGGCAAACACGTTTCTCTGGCGGCACGCACATGGATCGAGCGATTTACGGCCAGGCTGCACGCAGTCTAGCTCCCAAGAAAATCAATGCGAAATTCAATGGCGCTTGGTTGCTATTGATTGCCGCTATTTTTGGGTGCGGTGAGAAAGACAACGGCGGCGACTCCATATCAACAAAAGCAATCGCCATCTTGAGCGGCCGGTCTTCGACTGCGGTCGACGAGCGTCTCGTTTTGCTTAGGGTGCGAAACATCGGCGGTGATTTCCGTAAAGAGGTCGCACAGGTTTCCGTGCGAGCCTACTGTAACGGCGATTTTTACCGCGAATATCAGCGAACAAATGACATCATACTGCCGAAATCAAAAGCCTGCTCGCTGGAAGTGACAGCGCTGCATCGCCCGTGGAATGACTCAGTTGTGACCTACGTGCAAGATGTTTCGCGCCGTGCGGTTGATCACGCCGCCCTGCAGCTAGCGACGCTGGTTGTGGATGGTGAAGCTTCGGCGGCATTGGCTGGCGGCAGCGAGATTAACGTCGTGATTTTGCGCCAGCCCGATGCAAGTGGAACTGCCGATATGGAGTATGTCGACATCAGGTTTGCGGATCGAGTCCCTGGCAGACCATTTCGCAATACGCTTGCCATCGATTTTAGTCAGGGCGCACGAGCGATTGGTCGGGAGCCGCTACCTGAGTTTACGTTCAGTCGCGCCGATTTAGTCGAGGTGGAGACGGGAAGCGTCGGCGTCGAATACCTGATGCATTGCGTGGCACCAGTCGCAGGCAACAGTATTGACCGGGCCATATGCAGCGGCAGTGAGGTTCGCAATCTTTTGGCGCAATGGCAAACCTTTGGTGAGAATGGCTCGCTGAAGGCCGACTTTTCGGAGAAGGCGGGCCAGCTCGCGGTACGGGGGCTGACATCCATCCTGGAAAGCCCTTGGAAAGCGCGCCTCATTGCCGCCGGCAGCGATGGACTTGTGCACGGTGGAGTCGGATTGGCGATGCCGCGATCGAATGCGATGAAGTTAGGGATTCTGCTGGATATTGGCCAAGGCCAGGACCTACTTGTTCTGCGCCTCAGAGAATCGACGTCGCTTCGCTACGTAGCCATGGCTCCATCCCTGGAGTCGGATGCAGTTCGCAGCTATCTGGTGACAACCACGCAACCGATTCCAGCGGCGGCATCCATTACAACTCTGCAGAAACTCAATCGGCGCACCATCGAGGCCGGGGTACCGTATGGGCTTGGCCTAGCCATGGTGAGTCCCGTTCGGTACAGCGAGTGCTCCATTCGCGTCCAGTGGGACGGTCCTGGCACCATTTTTCCAGACTTTAAGGCATACCCGCAACTGGTTGGCGAGTACGTCAGTCTAGGAGAGGGTGTCGCTCTTAGCGCTCTGACACAACCGAACGCAGATACCGTGATCGCCGAATTGAACCTTAAAGCATTGGAGGCGGGTGTAACTGCGCAAACCATCGTTCGACTTTTAGGTTTGCGTCAGAGCAGCAACAACCAAGTCAGTCAAGTGCGGGCCCAATGGACCCTACAGTGCGATGGAGTCAATTATTATAATTCCCGACTTCAGAGTTACTTGAAGCTGACTGACGATGAAGGTGCCCAATTCGGTGAGTCAACAACAGAAGTAGGCTGTTCCAATGCAGCCATTTGCTTTAACGGCGTTCCTGAGGCGGTTACCAATCAGCAATCGCTAATTTTGACGCCGGCAAATCCTGGGGATTTTGTTTCTTACTCCTTAAAGATAGTTGATGGGGACGGTGTCGGCTGCTCCGACTTGACTGGATATAGCGATTGGCGTGAGAGTTCGCGTCCGGCATTTGCAAGCTTCGCTGAATCACAAGATGGAATGAAGACTATATGCTTTCGTGGTAAGCGTGCCGACGGCACCGTTCAGACCGAGCCAACCATTCGCAGCTATACACTGACACGGCCGACGGAGCACGATCGAGTTGATTTGTTACTAACTGCGGTCAGTGAGAATCGATTGCAGCGCGGCATTGCATATGATGTCCAGTCAGACCTACCTGCATCCGATATCGACCAAATGTCGCAGACCGACCGGGTTTACGTCGAAATTTGGGGTAAAGCATCGACTGCAGCTGCGGGCGCTCGATTTTACGGCGGCGCGTTGAATCTAGCCTACGACATGCGACGCGTGCGGCCTGCGGTGGACACGGTGGCGAACTCGACGGTGATTGTGTCGGAGCTATACCGTAGCTTCTGCTTGTATTCCTTCTTCTGTTCGTATGCGGATAGCTCTGGCGCCACGAATCAGGGCATAATTCAGAATATCGGAACCGATACGTTCTACTTTGTAGCCCGGGCAGGTACCCCCGTTGATGCTTATTTTCGCGTGGGTTATGTTAGTTTTGACATTGTCGATCGTCAGGGTGATGCTTACTTTAGCCTGCTTCCCATGAGTGAAAATAACGGCGCAGGAAAACTGCGCGAGACCGATGCTGCGAATAAGCCACCGGAATTGGTACCTTGGCAAAGCGCACGGATGCCATTTGTTCGTCTGTTAGGAGGTGTCGGCCCCGAGCCAACTCTGGTGGTCGATGCGGGGCAAAACATGTCAGGCGAAGAGCGGGAATGGCTATTGAATGGAGCTGTCGTTGAAGGTCAGCCAACGAGTGTGACGTGGTCGCTGGTCAGCGCTCCTTCGGGGGTCAGCGCTTCGCAAGTTGCCTTTGGTTCCGCAAACACGTTGACCACGTCAGTTACGGTTCCGCTTGAAAAGGGCGGAGACTATGTGTTTGAACTGACCGCACGCAATGATGATAACATTCCTCAAGCGCTGGTCGCCAAGGATCAGGTGACTTTCACCTATGTGCCGCCGCCCCCAAGCATTGCGCTGACTATGGGAAGTGATATTGCCCAGCAGAATCCAAGCTTTTCCAAGACGGACATCCGGGTCACCGGTGGCTCAGGTGATTTTCAGTTTGTTTGGGGTATGGTCAGTGGCCCTGTCGACGGCGGCGACGTAAGCATTTCCTCGTCATTTCAGAATGGCGTAGTTACTGCCAGCAGTAGCGTGCCACGGTTGGGTAGCTATGTTTTTGAATTGTTTGTCCAAGATCGCCGCTATAGCAATTACACAGCGCGCGGCCGCTTTACCTTTACGGTGACGAGCACTTCTTTGAATATCGATGCCGGCGATGATCGATACTTTAGAGAGTCCGTGACGCATGCGGGGGCCATCGATGCGGCATCCGGGTATGGGCCATTTGCGGTCCAGTGGGACTTGGTTTCCGGTGTTGGGGTGGCCTTTTCGAACTCGGAAACCTTGTCGACGACGATCACCGGTGTCACAGAAGGGGCGACTATCGTGCGTTTGACGGTGGTTGATCGACTGGGCAATCGTGCAACTGACGAAGTGCGCATGATTCGCGATACAACTCCGCCGACAATAAGTATGCCCAGCCTGCTTTGCACGCGCTCGGCATCTGTGATCCGCTCGGCGGTGGTCGAAGATTCGGGCAGTGGAGTTGATGTCGCATCTTATTCATGGAGCATTAACTCTGCAGGCGTATCTTTGACAGGTGTGAATTCGCTGTCCACGACGCTGCAGTTTACCGATGATGGCATCTATGATTTGCAATTTCGAGCTGCAGATCGTGCCGGTAATGTCGCGGTTGGCGAAGCAAAGGTCGCGCACTCGACTCAGCCTCCGACAGTTAACGCTGGTGGGGATTTAACGGCTTACTCTGCCGTTACCCTGCAGGGGCAGGCCATTCCGCAGTTCTCAGAATGCGGCGTGACAGTGAGTTGGCGGCAAGTGGATGGGATTGCCGCTGAAGCCGTGCAGATTGTACCTATGGATTCCCTAACCCCCCTTGTGCAAGTCGTTGACACCTCCGGAGCTGCCGATGGCATGTATACCATCGAGCTCTCTGCGGCAGATTCGGCCGGGAATGTGGCCAGTGATTCTATGATCCTGACTTGGTGGCAGGAGCGGGGCGGCGGCGATAACCCGGGTGATGATGGCGGCGGTGATGATAGTGCCAGCGTAGGTGGTGGTTTTTTCTTTGTCCGCGGGTCTGACGGCTCTCTACCAGCACAAGGCGGTTCGGACTCAGCCGCTTCGCTAGACGCAGTGCATTACATGCGGCCCGGCCAAGTCGACATTTTCTTGGATGACAACACCTTCAGCAGCGAAAACATTGTCGGCGCTCCGCACCAAATTCAGGTCGCCGAAGTCAGCGGGGCCTGTTCACTTGCTGCCGATTTTTCCGCAGTTCAAAGAACGGGGTCTGGAATTCTGCAGCCATTCCGTGTTTCTCTCAGCGGTGCTCTTGGCGTGCGGACCCTGTGCGTAAAGTTTGGTAATGCCGTTTATGGCGAACGTATCTATGTGGTGAGTCCATGATGAATGTGAAACAAAGGGTCAGTATCCTGCGATTTTCGGCCATTTGCGCCGGGGTTTGTGCTCAATTTGCGCATGCTGAACCCCTGCAAAATCCAAAGGCAGGCCATTGGCATTCGCAAGTCTATGCCGTTCGAACTGTGACCGCAGGTGTCGAAGGATCACAAGTCGTTTTTGCCAAGCGCCCTCAGAACGAGGATGACCTCGTTTGCACAAAAACGAACTCGCCCGTTACCTATATCCAAAGCATTCATACCTATGGCTTTGAATTTCTCAATTGGTCTGGAGAAAGCGCGTATGGCATTGTCCTCTCTCTGAACTCGCACGCAACGTTCGGCAAGATTATCGGTGTGGAAACTTTGGATGTAGAGCAGCCGGGGATGATGCCGGCGGGCGAGTCACCCGCAGCAGATCGACCCCGCGTCCAATCGGTAGAGATTTCACCTGATGGTTTGATGGCGAAGGTGCTGTTTGATCGCCCTTGGCGTAACGTGGATCTCTTAAATGGCAGCAATCCAGCAGGTTGTTCCTTAACGAGTGCGGAGCAGAGTATCTCGGGCCTTTGCCTAAAGTGTCTCCTGCCAGACGATCCAACAGCAACCTGCGAGACAGGTGCAGTGGAGAAAATTGACAACTTGGGTAATGCGGCTTACCTAAAAATTCGAGTTCGTCACAATATCGTCGCCGAAACTTACAAGCAAAAAAGTTATGTACGATCCGCCTTCAATTATCGATTGGCTGCTGCCAATGGTGCTGATTATGGCATCTTGACGAGTCACGGTGTCAATCCATATACGGCCGGAGCCTTCTCATTGACGGTGCATAACTACTACCAGAGTCCGAAATTGCTAGGATTGCCTGGGCGAGCGACCACCGATAGCCTCGAGTGGTCCGGCCAAACGTCTTCCCGCGGCGATCAGACGACTCTGTGCATATTGAATGCAACAAAGCTGCAGCATTCCTGCGGCGAAAGCGTGCGCATAGGGAAGCTGAACATGACGCGTGAAGAGGCTTCACGCTGGGCATTCATGCCAAATGATTTTGTCGGACCTGATGCACAAATTCGTGACCATCGATATTCCCATTCGCGGGTAAATTCTGAGTTGTCTGACCGCAATGGCCGCATTTTTTACGAGTTCAAGGAGATGGCGGGAACCTACATCAGCCACTTCATTGCCGGATCGCGAATCTATGGCGCGGGAAATGCGCCTCCAAGCAATGCGTTCAATCGTAACGATGCACTGCTCGCAGACTGTTCCGCTTGCGAAGGTTTGCAGTGTCCAGGGCGTATGCCCCATGTGCCTGCGGTGCAACTCCATGGGAATGGTAGCGCTGGTGTGCTGAAAGCAGATTCGGGGGCCGACGTTGAATTGAGCCTAGAAGCGCTAAGCGCCAATGACGAGCCGGTTGGCGGCGAAGGAAGGCAGATGGAGTGTAAATTGGAGTCAGAGTCGGGGCAGCTTCTCGGACAGTTCCCGACGCATGCAAAGGGCCAGAAGGCAAAGGGCACAGTTCAGGTAAAAGCCACTCCTGGACTAGCGAAGTACTTCTTGGATTGTGAAAATTCAGAAGGCCGGGTTCGAGCCGAAGTGACCATTGACGGTCAGTAGTTGCTATGAGGAGAGTTGGATGCAGTATAGTAAAAGCCAGGATGGCTTAACGCTGGTGGAGCTGATCACGGTCGTCGGGATCATCTCAATACTAGGCGCCATCGGGACGCAGTCGCTGCGTTGCTTTGTCGTTGAATCGAAGCGATCCGAGGCCCGCGTGAGCTTGGCTTATGCATTTGGGCTACAGCTGAGCTACCATGAGACGGCGGGTAATTACTACTCAAGTCCCATGCCCGTGCGCATTACGGGCACGGATATCAGTGGCCCGGAAACCTGCAACACCTCAGCTGGTGGTATTGCTCTGGGATTTAAGGTTTCGAACTGCCAGCAGTCGCGTTACTGCTATGCCACCCGCACCCAGACGAACCCTCCGGACCCACCATCTTTCCAGGTTTTTGCCATGGAGCGGGTCGTTGGTGGCGCCCGAAAGTGCTGCTCGACGCCCATTGCCGGCGCACCAGCTGCGTTTGGCTGCCCCCTTTATCCAGATGCGGATTTGATGTTCTTGACCTATGAATGGGACGGGTCAAATATGGATAAGCGAGTTGATTCCATCCCTTGCACGGATTGCGACTAAGGTAAAGTATTGCCTCCCTTCATGCCTCGGGGTAAAACCCTACAATACCGACCGCTCGCGTAGAAGTTTTGGGATTTACCCTAGGGCGGTGTCGTGCATGAAGGAGGATGGTGGATGAGGTTGTTGAAGGTCGTTTTACTCGCAGTCATTGGTTCCCCCTTGCTCGCCGGATCGAGCTGTGAGGGTGGCAAAAAGGAAGAGGCCGCTGCACCTGCCAGCGATGCCATGCCGGAATCTGATATCGCTCAGCCCAACGAAGGTGCTGCCATAGACGTTGAGTCTGGTGACGCGGGAGCAGGTTCGGATGTTGGCGCGGATGCAGATGCTGCTGATTCGGACTACAGCATCGACAGCGAAGATGCGGACGGCGCTGCTGAGTAGTTGCCTGAATTCAGAACACCATGGCCAGTTTTTTCAACACCTGTAGCGATAGGTCGCGAATATAGGTCAACTGAGAAGATTGGAGCATGGTGCCACGATGGGCTGCCTGATTTCGCAAGTCTTGTAGTCGGTTCATGTCCGCGGCAATACTACTGACGAGGCTATTGGACGCATCCTGAACAGTGAACAGCGGCGCGACCTCACCGCCCCGGAACTTGAACTTCCTAGCAAACAGCAGCAGCAGAAGGGCCCATGCCCGTAGCCCATCGATGGTTTTGTATTGATCATAAACGATTTTTCCAGAGCTAATGGACTTCGCCAAAGTAAATAGCTTGTGGCCCGGGAATTCATCGGGTGAGAAGTGCTGCTCGCATTGTAAATCCCGAATCAACGCCGCATTACTTTGCGACCCCTCATCCAGCTGAAGTTGGACGATTCGCGATTGCATTTTGGACATACGGGCGTGGTTTTGCTCAAGAAAAATTGAGGCGCCGATTCGCTCCTGCAGCCACAGGTCGATCGATTTGACGTACTCCACGACAATGGTTGACTTATCTACGCGTTCGTCAAACAGGTCCGGGTGGCGAAAGGTTAGTTCGGCGTTTCGTAACACAGATTTTACCGTTTCCGAGTAACTTTGAAATGCTGCGAGGTCGCGCAAGAGAGTCGTGTCAGCTGCATGATGCCGCGAGGTAGCATCGGCTGTGCTGGTGCCAGAGGCTGGGATAACGATACTCAGCACTAAATTGTCACGTAAGTTGATGGCGGCACTGATCACCTCTGGATCTGCGTATACGCCGCGTCCAGTTTGCAGATAGGCATCGATAATTTGTAAATGAGGTGCGTAGCTTTGAATATCGCTAGGCGTTAACGTCCGATAGGCTTTGAGTGCCGTTTGCTTTGAGCAGCGGTCGGGAGTCAGTAGGCTTAGAAGCTCACGGTGTTCTGCTGGTCCACCTCCACCACAAATACTATCCAGAGCTCGCTCGCGCAGACAGTGGTTTGTGGCGTCGAGCAGTGAAAACAGCTCTAGCCATACAGCCTCGTCATGATTTCTTTTTGCTGCCGCAATCGCAAGCATTCTTGTTTGAAAGTCTTCTTGTCGCAGAGCTGCGAGAACGAAGGGTGCCATACCATCGGCGCGATTCGTTGTCAGAATTTTTAAAACAGAAAGGCGCATGCGCTCGAGAACATGGCTATTGATGTCGGCAAGCTGCAGTGGCTGTTCGATGGCGCCGCAGTTCGCTAGGGCCGACAGGGAATGCTCGATTTCTAGCTGCAGGTCATCGCGGTTCTTAATGGTCTGTAAACGCCGGCAGATCACCGTCGCGGCGCGCTCATTGCCCACACTTCCCAGGGCGCGATAAATTGATGGTGAGGCTACATCCCGACTGCGTAGGAGAGTGCCAAGAGTCGTCAAAACTGCATCAGACGCAGCGCCAAGCTGACCTAGGGCGCGAATACTTCGGGCCCGAACGCGCTCGGACTTCTCTTGATTGATGAGTTGCATGAGCTTTGCTGAGCATTGCTCCAACACCGCGCTTTGACCGGCACTCATCTGAGCTTGGCCGACGAGGGCATTGATCGCCTGGACTCGATCATTTTCGAGAGCATCGCTCGCCCCGGCCAAGTCTGTAAGATAGTGGATGGCAGTGGGAAAATACACATTTTGATAGATCTGGAGTATCTGCTCTTGTGTGAGCTCGTTGATGAGCGTCGCGTGGCACACCTTGGAGTCCAGCTGCATATGCATGCGAACGATGGCGCAGATTTGATTAACTGACAGATGGTGCCAAGCCGACTTCAAGAAAGCGAGATCCTCGGCGAGCGTGTCAGCAGCCACCAGGGCTAAGCGTGCTAACCCTTTTTGTGCTGCTGAAGCTTCGCTGGCGAAAAGTTCGATCGCCTCGCGCAGTCGTTCTCTTGGGAACTCATATAACGTTTGCAGGGCGTCCCGCTGGGTGTCTCGATCGGTTGCAGTTAGTAGAGCTGAAATGGCGTCCTCTATTCGACGTTCATTCTTCAGGTGGATGTGCTCCATAGCGGTCAGCTTCAATTGGTGCGCAAAGAATCGATAACGCGTGTCGATCGACGACAATTTTGGCAGCGTAGCGTGATTGCCCAATTGCCCGGCAGCAATCAGCATGGTGTTAAACAATGACCCATCAGTTTGCCACTCCCGATTGTCAAGAAAGCGCTCAATCGCCGGCCAGCATCGACAATCGCCCCGCCTGGCAAGTGCGATCACAGCGTACTGCAAGATGGCTGTAGGCACTTCTCCATCTTTCTTGCTCAGAATAACTAATAGCTGGCTTTCGCAGGGAAACATCGTCAGATTCGACAGTGCAATGATAGCCTCTCGACACAAGGGATGCATGGGATCAACGATGATGTTGAGCAAGAATTCCCCGGCATCAGGACGGTCTGTTTGGCCAAGTGCTAGCATGGCCTCTGCAGCGAGACCAAGGTCTTCCTGTTGCAGCGCTATGGCCATCAGCCGCTCTGTGGAGCGCTGTTGATTGACGCTGCCCAGCGCCCGAATGATACGAATCTTAATGTCGCGCCACATCGAGCGCTCAAATGCTTCCAACAGCACGCGGGCGCTATCTGTGTCCGGCTTTGCTGCTAGCTCTGCGATAGCGCTGTCGCGGATAGCATCGTCGGTAGTGGCCTCCAACACCTGTAGCAGGCGGAGAGTGTCAGGTGACAGCTTGAAGGGCGTTATTCTTGACATGTGCGCTTATGTGCTCAGGACAAAATTTGTTAAGATAGACAACTCCTCCAAATAGCGTTTGATTTTCTCCGCGTCCTCCTTGGGTATAGCGGCTTGTTTGCCCTCTAATATGGGGCTCATGGCGACGTAGGATTTAAATGCTAAGCCACTCATTTGCACCACGGACCCGCGAATCTTTCTAATTAAATGCGCCTGATGCAAAAGCAGAAAGTAGTGCTCGATATCGACGGGCTTCTCGATAAAGCCAAACGCGCCAAGCTTCATGAGCTGAATCAGATGATCTCTTTGAGCAAAGCCGGAGCATAGAATGATTGGTACGGTTTTGTCGATTTGTCGTGCGGCCGATATAAACTGCAAGCCATCCATTTCTGGCATCCGCAAATCGGTCACGATGATATCAACAAGTCCACGACGCAGGTGTTCAAGCGCCTCCGGACCCGAGTGGGTTCGCAGCGGCTCAAATCCAACTTCTTCGGTAGCCTCGGCGAGTAGGTTGACGATGCCTGCCTCGTCGTCACAAATGAGAACAATACCTTTGGCTCTGCCTGCTTCTTTGTCTGAACTTTTGGACTGAGCCTTCTGAGTCTTCTGAGCCTTCAAAGCCTTCTGAGTCTTCTGGGGTGTTGCTTTCAGCGAAGGACCTTCCGTGAGTCGCGCGAGGTGATCCCTGCCTAAAGTTTCGATGCTGCGCCGCATCCAGTCGTTGCATTCCAAGAAGTACTGAATCATGTCTGGGGTTAGCCGACGAGTACCGCCGCGCAGTTCATCGAGAACAGCCTCAACCTGATGCGCGAAAGCACCAAATTGTTCGAATCCCGCCGCCAACGACGAACCTTTTAGCGTGTGCATATTACGAAATATGCCCGTGATCAGCTCGGCATCATCTGCCTGCTTCTCCAACTTCATAAACAGCGTCTCATTGGCATCGAGTAGCTCAATGGCCTCAGTCAGAAACTCTCGGCGAATGAGCTCTTCAATTGAAACCTCCACGACTCAACCCCTCCGTCGTTCACGATGCCCGATTCATTTGCAACGGGCGCTCATAATACGTCACTTTATCTTGTCGAATCATTTCCAGAGCATCGCTGATGCCAATGAGGCTTTCGGCAGCTCCCAAAAAAAGAATGCCTCCTGGCCGGAGCACCTGCGATATCCGATGAATAATATCGCTTTTATTTGGTACAGGTTGATAGATAAGTACATTCCGGCAAAACACAATGTCAAACTGCCCAAGGTGATGAAACGAGTGTAGCAAGTTCTGCTTGCTAAAAGAGATGCTTTGCTTGAGCTCATCTCTGACACGCCACTGATAAGAGGTGGCTTGTCCGACCTGTTCAAAGTGACGAACAAGCATCGCAGCTGGAAGGCCGCGCTGGATTTCCAGCTGGCTATACAAGCCTGATCGTGCTTTCTCGAGTGCGCGGTCACTAATGTCAGTAGCCGTGATCGCGTAGCGAAATCCTGGATATCGAAGTTGGATTTTCTTGAAAGTCATCGCGATGGAGTATATCTCCTGTCCGAAGCTGCAAGCAGCACTCCATAGGTTGACACTCCAATTTGGAGATGTCATGAGTCGCTTCAGGCAGTACTCTTCGAGCGCAGTAAATATTTGTGCGTCGCGAAAGAAGGAGGTTTCATTGTTGGTGGCTAAGTCTAGAATCAAGAGGCGAGCTTGTGGAGTGATGCCACCTCTACATTGTTGGTACAGAGCCTCTATCGATTCTGCGCCTGTTTGCTTGGCGATTTCTATCAAGCGCGTTTCGAGTTGGTAGAAGTTTGCATCCTTATACATGATGCCGAGTTCTTTCAAGATATAGTCGGCAAAGAACTGCAGGATGTGTTGCGGCGTATTCATGCGAGTACCCTCCCGGTAACGGATTGGGCCTTCTCGATGAGGATGTCTTCGGTAAACGGTTTCATTACATATTCCTGGGCGCCAGCAAGCAAGGCATCCTGAATGCACGTTATTTCTTGGCGAGAAGTTACAAAAATGATGGGAGTGTTCTTGTCAAATATTCTAATTTCGCGAAGCGTGGTGATGCCATCCATCTCAGGCATTTCCCAGTCCAGAAAGATCAAATCAAAGGCAGGACTGGTTTTGAGAATTGAAAGTGCTTCCTTACCATTATATGCCGCCTCTAATGTGATACCGCGTGGAGCGAGAATGGCTTTCATAAACGCGTGTACGCTCTTCGTATCGTCAACAATGAGAATCCGCATTATCATCTCCTTAGGCGGCTCGATCGGTTTGTGATGCGGAAGTCGTTATTGAAGCGTCTTCCAGAATCCTAATGATGGCATCGTGACGGCATTTGAATGCCGAATCTTGCAATAAGCGTTCTTCACTTTGCTGTTCCGCGATGGACTGGCGCAATGCCAAAAGGACTTGTAGCGCCTCGTGTAGATGTCCAAAATTCATTGAGCTCTGTGTGCGCAGGGTTTCAATTAGTGCTCCGCAAAGCCTTTTGATGTGAGTGGCCCCAACAAAAGTGGCTCCGGCGCGAATCGTGGAAAGCTCATGAGACGCTGCGGCCGTCCAGGTGTCGGTCTCGGCTCCTGCTTGCGCATCATTGAACTGCTGGCGGAGTTTCTCTAGTCGCTGGGGTGAGGCTAACTGAATGAATTCGGCGACCAATGCTGGCTCGAGTGGCGCCACTTGCACCTCGGGCACTTGGAGCGAAACAGGAGTGACGGTTGATGGTTGTGTGTAGGAGGATGCGATTTGCTGGCGGTCCTTGCCTGGGTGAGGAGGAGGTATCTCCTGCAGTGCTTGCGGCTGTGTCGAATGCACAGCAAATTGGTCTACGGCATTTAGTAAGGCCTCGGCGGTTAGAGCGCCGGACTCAAGAAGAATCTGGCCAAGGCTCCGCCGTTGAGCGGCAGAGGTGGCGCTAACTTCATCCATTCCAGCTTGCGCCAGGGCTCCTGTGCTCAAGCATGCTTCAGTGAAGCTGCTTTGGTGTTTTTCCTGATGACTCAGTACAGTCCACAGCTGCTTGGGCGTCATCAAATTCCTGTCAATTGCTACGCGCTGGGGAACAGGAGTGGACTCAAGCTGAACAGTTAGAGCCTCGGCCATGGCTTCGGCGGACACCAAGCCTTTGCTGACAAGAAATTGTGTGAATGTCATTTCCATTCAGTGCCCCTTATCGTTTGGCGGCGTTTGCTAGAATGCGTGCGCATTCGTTAATTGGCCCCATGCGATCGTAAGCTCCTAAAGCATGTGCGGCTGCCGGCATCCCCCAGACCACGCAAGTCTCCTTATCCTGTATCATCACGCCGCCCCCTGTCTGCTTGATCTGTAGGGCGCCTCGCGCACCATCTTCACCCATACCTGTCAGTACGAATCCGAGGCAGTGCTTGCCGTAAACACGGGCCGCAGTTTCAAACAAATAGTCCGCGGCAGGGCGCACACTATGCAGGCGCGGTCCCTGATCGAGTAAGATCGTGACGCGTCCGGAAGTTGACTCAAGACGCATATGAAAGTTTCCAGGACAGATGAGTATGGAGCCGGGAACAGGGGCTTCCCCCGACTGCGCTTCGCGTACCGGTACCCCGCACATCTCCTGCAAGCGTTTTGCTAGAAATGTTGTAAACGTCTCTGGCATGTGCTGAGCAATCAGAATAGGGACGCTTGGCGGTGATTGCAGGGCGCTAAACAGAGATTCAAGTGCCGCAGGGCCACCCGTTGAGCTGGCGACGACGATGGCCATGGGCGAGAATGTTTCCAAGTTGACCTTTGGAAAGCTCTGCGTCGGCGATTTTGCGGCAATGGCGCCGATGGATTTGGGGAATGTAGGCGTTGCTTGTGGCGCTTTGCTGGAATCGTTTGCGAACAAAGCAACAGATTGTCCGCTGGCATTGTCGAGCAATGTTGCGATTCGTGGTTCCAATTGTTGCCGAACTTGCTGGAGAGCGCTTTCTAATGAAAAGGTTTGTCCATCCGGCTTTAGGACGAAATCCCAAGCGCCCAATCGAAGTGCGGTCATCGTATCTTCGGCAGAGCGCGATGTATTTGTGGCAAAGATAATGGTTTTGGGTCTGCTGGGCCGCTCCGCCAATATGCGCAGAGTATCAAGTCCATCAAGCTCGGGCATGTTCAGGTCAAGTGTTACGAGATCGAATGCGCCCTGCTCCAGCTTCTGCAAAGCGATTCGTCCATTTGGTGCCGTGTCAACATGTTCGATAGAGGGCAATGCACTCAGGACATGACGAATCTGAGTTCGAAATGCCGCAGAATCGTCGACGACAAGCACGCGCAGTCGACGACCAGAGCGGTTCTGGGTAGCAGCAGTACTGGCAGGCACGGTGTACTCCTCCAGCGTCAAGCTGCTTGTTTGTTGCCGCTGCCTTCGTTTAGAAAGTGCAGTATTTGACTCACATCAATGATGCTGAGTAGGTCCTTCGGCATCTTGTAGATGCCGAGGAGGAATCTGCGCGTGGACGCTGGAACTGTCGAGGGAACATCCTCAAAATGATCCAATGCGACTTCCACGACATCGCCGATTTCCTCAACCTGCAGTGCCAACAATGCGCTTTCAACTCTGCAGACGACATTCATGAATTCCGCAGAAGTAGGATCGGCAATCGAGAACAGTTCTCGCAAGCCTATGGCGGTCGCAACCTGTCCCCGTAAGTTGATCAAACCTCGAATGTGTACCGGCGATGTCGGGATGCGCGTAAGCGGCATGGTGCGCACCACCTCTTGTACCTGTGTTACATCGATGCCGTAGAGCCGTCCTCCAATCCAAAAAGTCGAATACTGAGTCGAAGTTTTGGACTGCTTTTCGGTGGTTGTCGATTGAGATGTTTGGTTGTTACTTGACATGCTATGCTCCAATTCCAAAGACGCGATCAAGTTCATGAATGAGCTGGTCTGCATTTAGTTTTTCCAGATATCTAGTAAATCCCGCGCTATTCCCAAGTTCGATATCTCCTTGCCCGAATTTTGTTGTGAGCGCGATCAGTGGTAGACGTTTCCAGCGTTGATCGGCCCGAATTGCCTTTGCAAGCTCATAGCCACTCATTCGGGGCATTTCTATGTCTGAGAGAACGAGTGAGAACGAATCTGGCTCCGCGCGAGTAAGGGTTTCGATGGCTTGCTCGCCGTCGGCTGCGCTGTCGATGCGAAAGCCTGCCTCCGTCAGGATTTTAGCAACATGTTTGCGGAAAAATGCGTTGTCCTCGGCATAGAGAATGCGAAAGTCGCGGCGTCGTTTCTGTTGATCGTGCTGTTTCAGGGACTGGGCATTATTCCGCACCGGGGCTCGTCCATAATGCGAATCGATCAGTGCCAGAATATCAATTACGGAATAGATGTGGTGATCGTAAGTGAGGTGCCCAATGATGAGTGAGTCATCTTGCTCGGTGTCTTGAATAGCCTCAAATGTACCAATGACGTCGCAAATTCGGTGGACGGCGACCGCATGCAGTCGGCCGCGCTTTTCAACGATGATGGCGCGAACCGTGTCGTCATGATCCTGTTTGCCGGCAGCCATGCTGCGGGAGATGCCTGGGCGCGATTTGCCAAGTACATCAACGCTGTCAATGACGTGGATCACGCGGTCCCTATACTGGACGACTTTTTGTCCGTGAGCAGATTCAATCTGTTTCAACGGAAACTCTTCCAGTCGATTGACCAGACACAGTGGAATGACCCAGCGGTCCTTTGTTCCAAGGTCGACGACTAGGTATTCCATCAGGTCGTGCTTCTTGGCGGTTGAGGTCTGCTCCTCGGCTTCAAGAGAGCGTTCTTGGGCGGTCCTAGTCCAGAGATTGCAGCGCGCCGCTAAGCCCGAGATGTCGAGAGTCAGAGCGACGCTACCGTCCCCCATGACGGTGGCTCCGGCAAAGACCCCAATATTCTTTACAAACGATTCGAGTGGCTTGATCACAATGTCGGTTGAATCTTCAATTTCATCAACAACCAGTCCAAATTGTCCGCGATCTGCATTTAGAACGACAACGTTGAGCGCATCAACTTTCCCGTCCTTGAAGGTAGAGAGGTCCGTAGAAATAAGTTGTCCTTGGATGCCGAGCTCTGCCGCAAGCGAGACGATGGGGAGCAGTTGGCCACGGAGTCGATAGACAGGCTTTCCTTGAATATACTCGATCGCACCTCCTTGGCGGCTTGCCCCATCCTGCATGGCCAAATTAATGCGAACGAGCTCTACCAGTTTTACCTGAGGAATGGCAAAGCGCTCCAGGCCGCAGCGCACGACCAGTGCGGGAACAATGGCTAGAGTAAGCGGTATTCGCAAACGAAGAGTTGTGCCCTTTCCTTCTTCGGACTCCAGGTCGACGACTCCGCCAACCTTCTCAATATTCGATCGCACGACGTCCATGCCAACGCCTCGTCCTGAAACACTGGACACTTGTTCGGCAGTGGAGAATCCCGGTGCGAAAATCAAATTATAGATCTCTCGTTCGGGTAAGCGGTCGACTTGGTCCTGGGTCAAAATCCCGCGTGACAGCGCCTTTGCAGCGATTTTGCTGCGGCTGAGGCCCCTGCCGTTGTCGCGAATTTCGACGATGACCTGTCCGCCCTCATGGAAGGCGCTGATGTGGATACCGCCAAGAGGCTTTTTGCCTGCATGTGTTCGCTCGGCAGGCAGCTCAATGCCATGATCAACGGCATTGCGCACGATATGCGTGAGCGGATCCTTGATGGCTTCCAGGAGTGTTTTGTCGAGTTCCGTTTCTGTGCCTGTCATCGTTAGTTCGACTTGCTTGCCGAGTTCTCGGGCTAGATCTCGAACAACACGTTGGAACTTGTTGAGGACGTTACCAATAGGTTGCATTCGCGTTTTCATGACCTCGTTTTGGATCTCAGTGGTCACAAGGCTGAGTCGGTGTGCCAGATTTTGCAACTCATTCTTGTTGCCATCGCCCTTGGTGAATTGCACCACCTGATTGCGTATCAGGACCAGCTCTCCGGCTAAGTTCATCAAGTCGTCTAAGACACCGACTTGGACCCGGATCGAGTCATTGGTGGTAGTTGCAGTCTCGGCGCCCGTTGACGGGGCGGTGGCCAGACTGGGCGGATTCGCCGTGCTCTTTACGGGCGCACCAACAGGCGTCGGCTCTGGCAAGGGAGTGTCCCTGCCTACTATGGCCGCTTCGCGGAGTAGGTAATTTGTGTTTCCGCTGCGCGAACTCGTTGCGTCTACCAAGGAGCCCAGTACTCGCGACACGTCCTGATGAAAAGGTGTTTCCCGGCCGTCAGCATCAAGACTCATAGCGATGCGCTTGATCAAGTCTATAGCAGTGAAAACGCGATCGAGTAAATCTGGCGTTAACTCCATGTCGCCAGAGCGGATCGGCTCAAGGCATGTTTCCAAGGCATGTGATATTTGTCCAAGCTGCTTGCAGCCAAAAAGTTGCGCAGAGCCTTTCAGCGAGTGAACATCGCGATATACGGACTGCAGTGTCTCGACGCTATGCGACTGCTTCTCGACCAAGCCTAGGTCCGCTGTCACGCGCTCCAAGAGCTCATCAATCTCTTGTTTGAACTCTGTAAGTGCTGCTGTTAAATCAATCGCCATCTCTTTTAGTCCTTTCCCTGGCTAGAATAAGCCCCATCCACTGCTTAAATCCATTTCCTCAGTGACTGTTTCGCTATCGTTTGCCTTTGCTTCGCGGAGGTGATCCAATTCGGCTGTCTCAGTAACTGGAAGTACTACTGGAACAGCGTTCGCCGTATCTAGTGTTCCTGCAGCTCGTTCGCGGCGCGGATTGTCCGGCAATGCTTGCGGTACGACTTCCAGCCATCGTCCAAGCCCTTCCAATTCCAAGATGCCACAGACATCGAGGATAGAAACAGATTGATCGTTCACAATCGTGACGCCGGCAACACCGCTGCTGGCGAATCCGTCTACATCTAATTCGCGACTCTGCGGCGCGAGGTCGACGATGCGATCAACCATTAGTCCAAAAAACCGGTTCGATACGTTAACAACTAGAACGGGAATTGATGCGTTCTGTGTTGCGGCCAGTTCACCCAACTTCAGCGTCTTTGAGATGTCGAGTAAGCGCATCACCTGATTGCGGTAGATGCAAGCCTTGATGCCTGCGGCATCTTCGATCTGTGACATCGGTAGATGTTCTAAGCGATATACAGCACTCAATGGAATAGCAAACAGCCCCGGAGTGGATAGGCCGACGATGAGTAGATCAGATCCGTAACTGGCTGCGGTTCCTGCGCTTGCTTTACTGACATCTTCTGCAGCAGCTATTGAACTTCTCTGCAGCAACTTCGCTCGCTCAGCGATGCCCTCGACGTCGAGAATGAGTCCAACGCTGCCATCGCCCAAAAACGTGGCACCTTTGTACGCTCGGTTGCACTGAACAAAATGTGGAACACGTTTCACGACGATATCTTCAGCATCATTGATGGCGTCAACGATGAAAGCAAACTGCTGATCTTCTTTTCTGAGGACGACAACAAATGTTGGGTCGCCTTCCTTTTTTTCAGATTTGGGCAGATTCAAAACGTCGCCCAAGTGTTTCAGTGGCAGCAGCCGATCTTGCAACAGAAGCACCTGTGATCCTTCCAGGTTTCTTATGTCTGTTTGTTGTCGATCTGAGTCGAGTGAAAGAAGTCGGACAAGATTGTCTTGGGGTATTGCAAAGCGTTCGCCGCTTTGCTCGACAATCAGGGCGCTAATGATGACGACGGACTTGGGCACAGGCATGTCCATAATCACGCTCGTGCCCTTGCCTACTTGCGAATGAACTGACACAGCGCCGCCGAGAGCTTGAATTGATGATAGGACCATGTCCATGCCGACACCTCGACCCGATACGTCGGTGACTTTCTCGGCAGTGCTGAAGCCGGAAGCAAAGATATGCTGAATGATGGCCGTATCCGGCATGGCGGCGATCTGGCTGTCATTATACAAGCCTTGCTGGACGAGCTTGGCGGCAATTTTCTTGGGGTTGATGCCGCGCCCATCGTCGTCGAGACGAACGCGGATAAGGTCATCTGTTTCTGAGAACTGAATGCTAATTTCACCAACAGCCTTCTTGCCGGCTTGCTGGCGATCGGATGGGGTTTCAATTCCATGATCCAGACAGTTGCGAATCATGTGCGTCAAACACCCAGATAACGTTTGTGCAAGAGATGTATCGAGTCGAAGATCGCCGCCTCGAACGGTAAGCCGAACTTCCTTGCCTAGCTGTTTCGTCAGGTCGCGAATGAGTCGAGGTACTCGCCGTACGGTATGATTGGCCGGGGTTTTTCGTAGCTCACTGATCTGACCTTGCATTTCCGAATTGATTTTGTGCATTTCGTCGAGAAGGTCGCTCAATCTAGCGAGATCGTCATCGTTTTGAATCTTTTTGGAAAGCGACATAACCAGTTTGTTGACCATGTTCCGAATCACCGTGATCTCGCCGGAGAGATCCATGAATTCGTCCAGTAGATGCAGCGGAACTTGGACGCCCTCTTTTTTATTAGAGGTATCTCCGGCGGCACCTTCGGTCCTGGAATCTTCTCGGTCGGCGCCCAGCGACCCCGCTTCAGCACCGCTCGGTCGTTGGATATTGACAAAGATTCTCGACAAGTCGAGCGACCGCAAGTCGCATCGTTGATCCGCGTTGAGCATTCGGAGTGCTTCTGACAGCTTGTCGAAGCCGGCAAGTAAGGCGGAGATGACTCCGCCATGCGCTTCAACCTCGTGGTTTCGAATCTTCGTCAAGAGGTCTTCATAGCTGTGCAGAAATGCGGTAAACTCTGGCCGTTCCAGCACCCCGCTGGCGCCCTTAATGGTGTGCACATTGCGGTAGATGGCGCTCAGCATATTCTCATCTGCCGGCGTGCTTTCCAGACGAAGGATAAGGGGCTCCAGGTCGGCAAGGATATCGCCAGCCTCTTCCAGAAACCCGATGCGCAATGCCGCACGCTCTGCAAGATCTTGCAGACGCCCTGCAATGTTCTTTTCAATTGATTTTTGCAGTTCCTGCGAACTTACGGGTTTGGAAAGAAATGCGGAAATCTTGAGGTCGATTCCTTTAAGAGCCATGTCGCGGTCGACAAAAGCACTGATAATGGCGAAGGGGATGTCTTGCCACTTCTTGTTTACGATCTCGCGTAACTGAAGGCCGTCCATTTGCGGCATGCGAAAGTCAGACAGAATGAATGCGACTTCATCGTGGTGCTCTTCGAGAAATGCTAGCATATCCGCGGGAGTTTGTTTTGAGACCACGTTGTACGCGGTTTCGTGTAATGCTTCCCGTACGACATCGCCGAAATTTGGCTCATCGTCGACGCACAGTATAGTCCACGAAGTCGTCTTCACGTGTTACGCCTCCCGCTTGCTGATGTTGATCATTTTCTGATCGCCAGCATAGTCTACGGCATGGATCTCACGCAGATTGGCGATGGCCTTGACGACGTCTTGAATTCGAATCAGAGCGTTTTGTAATCGGGTCAACTGTAAGTCGGGTGTGCCATCGGCCCGAGATTGCAGCTGCATGAGCGATGCCATAGCGATCGTCAGTGGGTTGTTGATTTCGTGATTGTAGGTGACCACCATTTGGTGGATAGTTTCCAATCGATCGAGCTTCTGCTGTTGCTGGCGGAGGTCCTTCAAGGCAATCAATGCCTCAATCTTTGGTGCTAGTAGTTGTGGGGCCAAGGATTTGAAGAGATAGTCGTCGGCTCCGGCTTGCATCGCTAAAAGTATGCCGGCAGGATCTTCTTTGCCCGTCAGAACAACGATCGGTACTTCGCTGCCAGCGGAGTTTTGGCGAATGGCGCTACAGACAGCCGGGCCATTTTTTGCGGGCATTTCGTAATCGGTTATGACAGCCGCAATCGAGCCATCAAAAGCAGCAATAGCTTGTGTTGGGGAGGAGTAGGAAGCAACTTCGAAACCGCCGGCATGCAAGCGCGCCGCGATCGACGTCAGGCTCGAAGGACTATCATCGATGAGTAAGAGTTTTCTGGCCATGATGTTTTTCTCAAATGTGATTCAAAATCCCGCAGCCGACGTTTCGGAACTCGCGGTCAGATCTTGAGGAAGTAGTTAGGTTTGAAGGATTAAAAGAACATAGCATCGCCAGCGGCGAGTTTAGCAGCTTCGTCTTCGGCTTCATTTTCAGGTGCTGCAGCAACCTTCGGTTCCGGAGCGGCGACAGGCGCAGTGAAGTCTGGTGGGATTGAGCCGCCGGTGTCGCCAACTGGAAGCAAGGAATTTGGTAAGGAGCTTAGTTTTCGGTCAAACTGCAACTTTGGCCGTGCGGTTAGATTTGCAGGCATGGCTGAAGGCAAAGGCTTCGCTAGCGAGGCTGAAGGCTGGGGAGCCGGTTGTTTGGCCTCGGCCGACGGACTTTCTTTCAACCCGTCCTTTAAGGTGACTTCGGCAATAGCTTTGAGAGCGGCAAGTGGTCGCAACGCGCCTTCGACTTGCTGTCGGGTAATGTCTTGAAACTGCAAGTTCATAATAATTTGATCAATGTCGTTGGCCACTTGTTTGGAGCTTTCGACGGCATTTTTTACCATGCCGAGAAATGCGGCGCGTGATGTGCTGGTCGACGTTACCAGAGATTCGCTTGCGGAATTGAAATTCATGCGATTTTGTTCTGTGAGACTCAGAGTTTCTTTCAGCGACTCGGAAACTCCCTCGACCTCCTCATTTACGCGGGTGACGATTTGGGTAATCTCGTTCGAGGCTTGGTTGGTACGCTCGGAAAGTTTGCGAATTTCCTCTGCAACGACGCTGAATCCGCGGCCATGCTCACCGGCGCGCGCGGCTTCGATGGCGGCGTTCAGGGCCAAGAGGTTGGTTTGGTCACTAATGTAGTGGATGTCCTCGACAATGCGATTGATGGTCGAAGTGTGCTCCAGGACCGAGCCCATAGCTGTCTTGTAGTGAGAGATGCGTTCAAGGTTTTCGCCAAGCATGCCAATCATCTTTTGAATAAGTTGGATACCCTCATCGATGACTGCTGCGAGCGATGGCTGTGACGACGGAGCGCTTTGGTTCTGAGCACCAGAGAACAAGGTGCTGATTCCTTCGGTCTCGTGCAGGTGCTCCTGGGCTTTGTCGTAGATACGCTGCACCATTTCGCCGATGCGAACCGCACTTTCTTCCGTGGTGCTGACAACCTCTTGCAGGCGAGCTTTGGCTTGTTCGTAGGTGTCCAAATAGCTGCTCAGGAGATTTTCGACGGAGGTTCGCAAGGCTGCGGAGGCAGCGGTCTTTTGTGCGGCCTGCTGTGTCATCCGCTCGCTTTCGAGTATGCGAAGTTTGACGACATTGTTTTCTTTAGCGGGTTGAGATTGTGCCTGGTGTCGCCATTCAGCAGCATCTTCTTCGAGGCGCTCCAGTTGTTTGGTCAAGTCGTTGATTCGTTCGTTGGCAGCCGCAAGTTGCCCATCTCTCGCTGTAGTCGGCTGATCGACTGGCTCTTCATCGAACTCTGGCATGTGGGTGTCCCCCACGGTCTGGCCTCGCCTGGAAAACGTCGAGGCAAGGAATCCTAGCATCACACCACCTGCAAGAAACCAGGAAGCGTTACTGCCAGTTATGAGATACATCACAGTACCGGCGACAACGGCCAAAATGCCGCTGATGAGCGCGATATGACTGCTCAATGTTTGCAAGGACTTCACGCAATGTCTCCAAGAGTCAGCGTCGTATGTCAGCTCGATAATGGGTATCGGCCTTGAGCGTTTAGACTTTAGATTGGGTCAATGAGCGGTACAGTGTGCTGCCGCCGACTGTTGCGAAGTTTTAGTGGTTTGTCTATACAGGTTAAAATACCGCGTAAATACAGCATATTGAAAAATACTTCTCCAGTCCGTCGGAGGTGCTGCCGAACGAAACCTCAGCAGGTTGCATCGGGTTGCTTTCGGGCACCCCTTTTTCAGGAGGACTCTCTCATGGCGAAGAAGATTTTGATTGTCGATGATAGCCGAACCATTCGTCAGCAAGTCAATTTCACTCTTAAAAAGGGTGGGTACGAGGTCGTTGAGGCTCAGGACGGGTTGGATGGAATTGCTAAAGTAGGGGAAAACTCGGATCTGGCTATGATTATATCTGACGTCAACATGCCCAATCTCGGTGGCCTGGAGATGGTCGAAAAGCTAAAGGCGGCCGGCAATCAGATTCCGATCGTCATGTTGACGACGGAAGGCGCGAAAGAGCTGATCGATCGAGCCAAGGCAGCAGGAGCCAAGGGCTGGTTGGTAAAGCCCTTCAAGCCGGAACAGTTGGTCGCCGCCGTGCAAAAGATTGCAGGTTAATTTCCGAACAATCTGTCACCGAAAAATGTCTTGAGGGAGTTCGAATCCATGGCTGATCAGCACCAGGATGCAAGCCGACTGTTCATTTCGTTCATCAGTAGTTACACGACTCTGATGGAAGCGCACATCACATCGGTGCGCAAGATTCTCGAAGAGACCGTCGGTCAGATCATGCAGTCCGTGAACGATATCAGTGATCGAACGCAGAAGAAGCGCGAAGAAGCGGACCAGGCGTTGTTCCAGGTATACACGACGCCGGATGGAGAGGAAGCTGCTGCGGTCCAGGATGTTCAGGATTCGGTTGATGCGATCTTTGCGTCGGCCTCCATGAGCGAACGAGAGCGGGAAGAAGATGCAAAGTTGAACCAGCGTAGCCATGAGTCCAATGGTGAAGAGGCTGCCATTCTAGAAAGCAAGATGCGACGGGTTGCTGGTAAATTTTCTAAGCATATGGAGGCCCTATCCACGCTTGATGAGTCACTTAAGCAAGAACTATTCTTGGTGATGGGTGCTCTATCGAATGACGATGTGATTGGCCAACGCCTCGAGCATGTTTGTAAGGGCATTCACGCACTAAATGTCGCCATTAGCCACGTGTTGGAAGATTTTCCCGAACGTTGCGTCGAAGACGAATTAGGCGTTATTCAAAATGACCTACTAGCCTACATTTTCAAGATCTACACATCCGAAGAAGAGAAGCGGCTGCATCACCACTTCTTTTCGCCACCTCTGCGGAAAGCCGGCTAGGATCTGTAACTATCTGAAGTGTTAGGATAATACCTTCTAGGGCTAAACATTTTTGCGCCCCCGCCGAAACTGTTCATTAGAACAGTTATTTCCATGTGCTTTGGGGGATCTCGTATGCTTTGTCGATGGATGATTGCAGTCGCGGCCTTTACTGTCGCAGCGCAGGCGCACGCGCGCGTTGAAATCGCACCCTACGCTTCGATTTCGTCGACAAAGGCGATCAAGCCTGGGGAGGTCGGCAAGGAAACCTCGACGCAAAAGCAGCGGACTACCTACGGACTGCGCGCCAACGTTCGTATGGGTAAACTCTTTCGCTTTGAAAGCAGTATCGGCCAGTCGAAGCTGGTCACGACGAGCAAGGTGCAGGACACCGTTGACGACTTGGACTCTATCGACTTCGAGCGTGACTTGGATATGAACACGGATGATCCTGAGGCAGAAGTTAAAGCGACGGAGACGCAAATCCAAGCCCGTGTTGGCGTGTCGATGGATCCCAGCTTTTCCATTTTCGTGGCGCGTGCCAAAGTCGGTGTGCAGGCTAGTCAGCGCACCATGGAGCTCGAACAGGCCGGTGCGGAGCCCAGCAAAGTCACGGAGCCGATCTCGTATAAGCCCTATGCCGGTGGCGGATTCGGCATTCGATTTTCACCGCGCGTATATGCAATTGCCGAATATACCTTCCTGTTTGTCGAGTTTCCAGAGCTGAAGCCGTTCATGCGCGAGGTCACTGTATCCATGAACGTGGCGATTTAACGGCGATTAATCTGCACCAGTAGCGGCAAATGGTCCGAGGCGTTTCTCGGGCCATTTTTGATTTTTAGTGGCTGAAGATCTGAGCCCACAGCAACCAAGTCGATGGGAATGCGTACCGGTAGCCAAGAGGGCCAAGTTCCCGTCGTCCAAGCATCCAAAAAAAACCGCAGATTCAATGAGGCGAAGTGATCCATGGTGGGGGACCACGGCGTTGAATTGAAATCACCGAGCACAATAAGTGAATGGCGATGGCTCTGATAAGTTTGCGCGATCCAGCGAAAGACTGCGTCGCGTCGATTCACAGACTGCGGCCAGATGGGATCATCCGGGTGTATGTGGACCACGGTGGCCATTTGCCCGCCGAGCTCCAGTGTAAGTTCTGTCACCAAGTTATTGGCAATAGGCTCCCGTGCGCGTGCTTGGATGCCATGGTGACGGGCCCAGATACCCATACCAAAATGATCGGTACGTGGTTGGCTAATCACTTCTTTCCAGGCTGTTGTTGCTAGGGCCCCTTGCGCCTCGGGGGTTAGTTCCTGAATGAATAGAAGGTCGGCATTTTGCTCGGTGGCAAATTGCGCCACCGTTCGTGCACTATCGGCTTTGCCTTGTACATTGGCGCTTATTATCGAGACGTCGCCCGTGGTTCGTGACGTCTCGTCCTCGGCGTTTGTTTCAAGCCAGACGATAGGGCCTTGCAAAATTTGCCGTGCATGCGCCGTGGCGATCAGGAGGCAAAGGCAGAATCCAAGCCAGTCGTGGGTTCGCAGCGTGATCAGAGCGCCAAAGATGGCGATAAGAATCCAATAGACGGCAAAGTGGCTAAGTAACTCGAATGGATAAAGACTTGATGGGACAGCAACGATCAGCGAGAAAATGCCGAGTATTCCTCGAGCCGAATGACGTTGCGATCGAATGGTGAGCATGTGGCCAGAGTTCCGAGCGAGCATCACGAGCCCGCAGGGACTGCGGGCTCATGCACGCGGAGGCTACTTTTTCATTTGGCTCTGGGCGAAATCCCAGTTGACGAGGTTCCACCACGCATCCACATATTTGGCGCGAGCGTTGCGGAAATCAATGTAATAAGCATGCTCCCAGACATCGCAGGTCAATAGTGGCTTGACGCCATCTTTCAGCGGACAACCAGCATTCGAGGTCTGCTGTATGGCCAAGGAGCCGTCAGACTTTTGCACTAGCCAGGCCCAGCCGGAACCGAACACTGTCGTCGCTGCTTTAGTGAAGTCTTCCTTGAATTTTGCAAACGAGCCAAAGCTCTTGTCGATTGCGGCGGCTAAATCTCCCTTGGGGGCGCCGCCGCCTTTGGGACTCAGACTATGCCAGTAAAACGTGTGATTCCAAATCTGAGCTGCGTTATTAAACACGCCACCATCAGACTTCATGACGATCTCTTCCAAACTCATATTGGCAAACGGGGTATTTGGTACCAAGTTGTTAAGGTTTGTCACGTAGGTTTGGTGATGTTTCCCGTAGTGGTATTCCATAGTCTCTGGGGAAATATGCGGTGCCAATCCATCCATGGGATAAGGAAGTTCCGGTAGTTTAAAAGTCATGATGTTCTCCTTACGATCTCGCGAAGTGTAACAACAACTTTATGAGCTATACGTGCAACTCTGGGGTTTTGCAAGGATTGCGGCGGCAATCGGCGCGAATCTCTGTATGCGGGTTGGGCCCGGAAACTATGCGCTCTTTTTCGCTTGACCCCGGGCTGCCTTGATGCGCGCTACCCATTCTGCGTCCGGTGATTTTCCTTGTTCCTGCATGTCCCTTGCCACGCGCGCCAGAGCCACATAGGCCTTCTCGAACGAGGTGTCAGATAGGTAGCTTTCCGCGAGTTCCGTAAACGCGTGTTGCAAGTCTCCGTGTTTCTTGTAGGCAAGGCCAAGGTTGTATTTCAGCAGGTGCATATGCGTTTTGCTGGATAGAAGATTGATCGCGCGCTTGTAAGTTTCAATTCCTTCGTCGAACTTATGCTGGGCGACTAGGGCGATGGCGACGTTGTTGAAGTGACGCGCCATCTCCGCGCCGTTTTCCGTCTCGGCCAGGAGCTTTTCTGCCAAGGAAAAATCGCCCTCTTTGAAAGCCAGCTTTGCGCGCTCGTCTTTGGCGGGCTGAAAATCAGGGTCGATGTCAGCAATGACGGCGAAGGTCGACTTCGCCTTGTCAAGTTTTTCTGCGTCCACATAGGCGGCGCCCAATTGTACAAGCGACGATAGGTTCTTGGGTGATGCTGCGGAAAGTGGTTCGAGGATACCAAGCGCTTCCGCATGCTTGCCGAGTCGCGAATAGAGGCGCGCCAGGGCATGCAGAGCTGGCTGAAACTGCCCAGCTATGGCTAAGGCCGCCTTAAGGGCTTCTTCCGATTTATCGAGCCGACCGCTGGCAGCCCAAAGGTCGGCGATCACCGTTTGCGCATGCGCAAAGTGCGGTCCTGCTTCCGAGAGTGAATTGTCGATGAGCTTCAAGGCTTCGGCCGTATTGCCTTCCGCGTGAAAGGCTTCCATCTTGCGTATGCGCTTTTCGATGGGGTGGAGGTTGTTTTCGGCCTGTAGCATGCTCTCGATCATCTGCCGCGCTTGATTGCGCTCAAACGGCATAGCCAAGATATTTGGAAATCCCAATTCTCTAGTCAGTTGCACGTCTTGATCTGACATTCGTTTTGAATAGATGAGGCAGGGCAAATAGCGGCGAATCCGCTTCGACCGCGCCTGTTGAACAAACAACGTGCCGGGCATGGCATCCATTTCCCAAGCTACAATTGCGAACTGGATCCGATTGCGATCGAGCAGGTCGAGCCCACGTTGTCCGGAGGTGGCGACCGAGCATTGGCTATAACCCATTTCTTTGAGCAGGACCTGAAAGAAGAGGGTGTTGCTCTCTTGCTCGTCGACGACTAAAAAGCGTTCAATGTTCACGGTGCGGCTCGCTACATAAATCGTTGGGGAGATATTCGTTCGGGTCTCGTAAGAACCGATTATACTAGCGGGCGTTGCAAACGCCAACCTGACGACGGGGAAGCCTATCTCGGTCGAAACGTCGCGATGTTCATGCTGAATACTTTGAATTTACTCGAAATAGACCAGGGCTTTTTCCGGTACTTCGTGGTAGCGGTAGACGCCTTCCTGGCGGTAGGACGGGGACATGACAACTTCATTAAAGATTCGTTGAAAGTCGGATTTGGTAATTTTGAAAGTTCCGCGGCCATGGATTTCCACGCGAAAAAAGTCTTTATCGCGTAGTGGCTCAATGTAGTGACGCCAGAAGACCAAGTGGTCGCTTTTCCATGATGTAGATTTGCTCAAAGTCGGCTCGCGCTTGGGGCGTTCCTTGCGTTTTGCCGGCTCTGGAGCACGACGGAGGCGCTCGGCTTCGAGCTGCTGCCGCTCGGCATGACGGGCAGCGGCCGCGTCTTCCTGCAGAGTGATCTGCGTTAGCTTTTCCGTTTGCTGGGGGCTGATGCGCGCGTCGGGCTGCGTTTCATCGCAGGATTCGACGGCATCCAAATCGAACAGGCTCTCGGGGAGGCGCACCAAGTCTCCCGTCGGTGTAATGACCCGCAGGCCGCCGTGACCGAGCTCTTCCAGCAGGACGAACCATTGCCCGGTCTTTCGATTTCTGATGAAGTCAATCACAATCAGGTCCCATCATTTGGAATAGCTCACGGTGTCGAAGACCTGCCATTCGTTATCATTTGCGTTGCGTCCGATGGCGCGCATTTTGACCGTACGACCGTGAATGTCAAGTACGACATAGCCAATGCGGGGCTCGTCCAGCAGGGTTGGGGAGGTAACGTCTGGATAGGCCATTAAGCTTCGCAGCGCTCCGCTCGCGGATTCTGGGTTCAAAAGGCGGCTTCCTGGTGAAATTCCCGCCGAGGGGACAACTAAAAATCCGACGCCAAGGTCTGGACCATATTCCGAGCCAATGACGGGTGCGCCGGGCTGCTGGATGTTCAGTGGGTGCGAGCGCTGATAAATGTGTTCATGGCCGGCAAAGTGCCAATCAAGTTTCCCCGCAACTGTGCGTAAGATATCTCGAAATTGCCATTGTTGCTGCCAGTGGCGCTGCCCCACATTGACCGGGGGGATATGCCACGAGGCAAAGGTCCAGGTCGGTTCCGCTGCTGTCTGAGTTGTTTTTTTTGAGTCGAGCGTAGACCGCAGCCACTGCCATTGGGCGCCATCCGGTGATTTAAATTCTCGAGCGCGTTCGCTATTCAGTATCAACCAGCGGGTATCTCCGACGGTGAGCGCGTAGCTCTGCACAGCCTCGGTCATTCCGGGCATGGGCAAGTAGCGGCGAAAGGATGTCGAATCCGGGTGGCTGTTCACTGTGGGTGTATCGTGGTTGCCAACGGCGGCGATCATGGGCGCTCTTGCAAAGAGAGGCCGTCCTTTATCAAAAAACGTCCACCATAGGCCCGGACGATCGTTATAGGCCAAGTCACCAGCAAAGACGATGAGATGAGGGGCGAGCTGGCTGCTTTGAATATGGGCGACCACATCATGGAATTGCCCTTCGTCGCCGTTGTCCTGGGAATCTCCAAGGACGAGAAACTGCAAGTGCACATCTTTGGCAGAAGTCGTTCGTGGCGTGAAAGAATAGACCTGCGACATACCGACACCGGGTTCATCGATCTGGTACCGATAGGTTACACCTGGCGCCAGGCCCCCCAACAGGAAGCTGTGGTCGCGGGCCTCGCCTTGGCTCCAAAACTCCTGGGCTGCGGGATCTTCGTCGGTCCACATCTGGAGACGAACCCGGCTCACATGCTGATTGATGACTCGAACCAAGTAAGACCCATCTGATAAATCGTTGGTGGCAGGTATCAGGACGGGTCCGATGTAGGGGTAGGTAATGGGCCACCCAAAGTCTTGCCCCTGATTATTGTCCCATTGCCCGGAGCCGCAGTCGCCCCAGCAAAAAACCCAGTGCAAGGCCCGGGCATCAACCGGGATCTTGATGGAAGTTTGGTATTGTTGCAGCTTGTCGCTCCAATGCATGGGGATGCGACGGTAGTGGTTCACGTCGCCTAGGACTGTTTCCGTCCCCGCACCATCTCCAGCCAGAGGAAGGTTCCAGCCATTCACTCCGTAGTGCAGGTATACGGGGGTATCCGGTGCCAAAGCCACAGCGGGGATGTATGCGAGCCTCGCTTCGGTGCCCGGCGCGAGTTGTTTCGGGGTGATCTCGAATCGACCGGCAGGCTGAAACACCTGGATGGATGGATCAAGTGGCGGCTCCTGCCCAAGCTCCAGCTCATCTGCGCCGCCGCTGGCTAAGGATACGGGGGTCTCAGCTTGACTCTGCGTATTCGACACGATCCACAGTACGGCCAAGGTGGCAACACGGTAAAGCATGCTTTAGGCTCCTGTTCTGCGGTGCGCTATTCCCCTTGCTGGTTTTGCCATCCGACGCTGCAAGGCATGATTTTAATTGTCTGTTTTACGCAACTCCTGCCGAGGACCCTATCACGGGTTTTGGCGTTTAGGCAACTTTCATGGAATGTAGCAGTCGCTAGGGCAGTTCACCTGGCGGATAGTTGCACACTGCCGAAGGAGCCAAGGCGGTGATTCGTCGTAACTTTCTTGATTTAAAGATGATTTCGAGGTGTTTCAGCAGAGCGTGCCGACTATTCCTGGTAGGTTGGCGTTAAGAATATCGTAACATTATGAAATAAAAGGATAAGTAGACGATATCTTGGGATGAGACCCGCGCTCTCGACGATTGTCGGCAGCCGTCATCAATTCAGAATCAAAGCTGTTTTGCCCATTCCAGGCATCGACAACCCCCTGGATCGATTCTTGCTTTTTCATAAACACGATTTCCCGAGACATCATAGTGGAGTTTCGCGGGGGAGATTCCGATAAGAAGCGAAGATATGTCGCTTGCGAATGCGGAGTTCCCCCTCGGGGCTAGCTCAACCGATGAACCCATAACGGCGTTCGTGGACTGGAGAGGCAAAGATGACTCAACGTGATTTCCGATCCATGCCGGTCATAGCCATGGTCATGGTGCTCGCCTGGTTGCTGGCGCATTGCAGCAGCGAGAGTGGGCGGGGGAAACCTAACACGTTCATCACCAAGTCAGGTGGACTTTCGACGTCTGGCGGCGGTGGTAACGGCGGCATTGGTCGGCCCATCGATGCGGAAATACAATACGCCTTATTTTCTCGCGATGCCGAGAGCAGCGAGTTTAAAAAGCCAAGCGAACATCTTTGGCAAGTCGTTTGCACAGATATCGGGTTCACGTCGGCCGTTGCATCTGGTCTGACGGTGAGCGTCAGCAAGAGCTCCGAAGCCTGTGCTGTCCGGTTGCTAGAATTCACCTACGATGGCGTTCGCTACGCACCTGCCGATGGCGTTGGGCTAGCATCCGGTGAAGCTTATGAAGTCGCGTTGTACCAGGACTCCACGGGCACCAAGAAGTTGCTCGTCGCGGCACTACAGACCGCTAAAGTCATCGCTGACCATGGGGTATATTCCGTCGAACATCGCATCGCGGCCGATGGTCCGATGTTCTTGACGGGGCTTGAATTTGAATCCAGCGTCGAGACACAAGGCTCGGCGAGCTTAGCTGCTGTGCCCATGAGCATTCAGAAGATTCAATTGGCGATCGCACGCTCGCAACCTACGGTTCCTGAAGTGCGAGTCCAATTTCAATGCGCGGCGGCGGTTCACACCGCTGGCAAGTGTGGCGATTTTTCCTTTGCGCAAATGTCCATGGTTCCGAAACTCGCAGAAGGGGTTACCAAGCTGTCTTTAAATGGGGAGCGTGGAATTTCCGTATCCGAGTGGCATTCGGCCCCTTTTGTGAGGGGCTCTGGTATGACTTACGCCTACGACCCGCGCGAGGCTTCAGCCTTGCGGCAAGCGCTGAAAATTGCCGACCCGGCGATGGCCATGGGTTTGGAAATATCGGCCAATGGCACTTGGAGCCGGCACTTCTTTCGTCTGATTCAATCTTCGGCAACTTTCACCAGCACGTTGGTCCTCGCGAATACTGACATCCCTTCGCCCATCTCATCCGTACGACTGGAGTCCTATGCGGCTGCTGGTATTCCAGCAGGATATCGCGATGCCATGGTGAACGCGCACGTGCGTTCACCGATTACGGCCCATGACTGTACTGGCACGTACTCGCTTGCCGCAGGTGCGGGCATCGACTTGTCGAGGGCCTCAGTGCAGCTGAACAGTGCCGCTGTGGAGCAAATGGGGCTAGCTTTGAATGGAGACTTAGTTCGTACGGCAGCGAACCTTCAGGTGCCTTTCAAGTTGGCGAAAGTTATCAGCGGACGTGAATTTCGACATATTTTTTCCGTATCGGGTGTTGACCGCCTGCTCACGGGCGTCCCATCCCTGCAAGCTAATTGGACTCTGAGCGGCTGCGACCTAAGCGGTCCCAGCGCTGAGGGCTTGTCATTGCTGGGTGACATGGGTGGGTCCTCGAATATTCCCGGTTCGTGTAACGGCGCTCGCATCTGCATCAACGGCGCACCAGAAGACAAGCTACTGGGAGACGAAGAAGAAGGCACCTTCCGCGGCAACAATGTTACGCAGCTTATCCTTACCGCGAGCAAAGAGGGCGCTAGTAAATTCAGCAAGTGGCAGTATAAAGTTGGTCCAAGTGCCACGACGGACTGCTTTGCCGATGGTGATGGTGAATATCAAGAGGTTGCTAACGTCGGCACGTCGGTACATCTGGACTTAACGTCCGAGGGTCTGGATGTTCTGAGCCGGTTACCTGCCGACAAGAAAATCGCCGTTTGTGCACGCGGTGTCTTGACCCCCAGCAACGTCGTTCAGCAAGTGCCGACCCGCTATGTTTGGACCTATGCTCCAGCGCCCGCAAAAAAGGTTGACGTTCGCCTAGTAGCGGTGAGCGCGATCAACAATCCGCTCAACACAGCCGATGGCGCCTGCGGCCCCATTAACTACGGGCAAGGACCGGCAGTACCCGAGAACTTGCAAGATGCCGACTCCATTGATGACCTGAGCAAGGTGAAGAATCTGCTAACTGAAGTTCGCGCCAATGAGCCATTTTATATTGTGATCTATGCTAGGACTTCCGACGCTGCGGGACTCGGCGGCGGCGCCATCGATATGACTTTTTCTGAAAATATGATCGCCAAGCGCTCACCGGCCGCCAGCGAAGCTCAGCCGGCGAAATGTGCAGCCAACAAGGCAACATTTCTGAATCAGGGCCCGGAAGTGATGATCGCCAGTCGGGCCGCATATAGCTGGTGCCAGGCCAGTTTCGCGACATCGCCTCGCGATTGCCAATATATGTCGGCGGAAGAAAGTGGCATCTTTCAGAACGCTGGTTCTGATACCTTCTTGCGTCTGACAAATTTCAATACGGATATTCATGGCAGTCGCGCGGGCAAGTGGGTGCGTTATGCCTGGATTTCCATGACGCCGAAGACGAATGGCGGAGCCAAGTTTGCCGCCAAGCCTGCCACCGGTGGTAACTCTAATTTTGTGTCGCTGGCTGCTGGAACGTTCCACTCGTACGGTGCCGATGAGATCGACTGGCCGTACCTCTTCGTACCTGGACCGGCCGGAGCGGCGACCGAGCTTATGGTCGATGCCGGTACCGACAAGACTAACCAAGAGGCAGCGACCTTTGAGCAGGAGTCTATTGTTTGGGGCGGGATGACCCCCTATGCGTCCATCACTTGGGCATCGACCGTACGTCCGACGGGTGTGAACGCGGGTGATGTGAGCTATAGCATCAAGAGTCAGACGCCGTTTACCGATGGCGGAGTTGAGAAGTTGCGGATCATCACGGAATTTACGGTCCCCAACGACAAAGCTGGCAATTACACCTTTGAACTGACCGTCACCGACGTCAATGTTCCCGCAACTACCAAGTCGGATTCCTTCGTTTATGGGAAAGTACTGCCGCTCATGGTGGATGCGGGCCCGGATCGGTCGGGCAACCAGCGCAGTGTGCAGCAAACGGGCACGGCCACGGGGGGCGTCACTCCCTATGCGGAAGTCCGTTGGACATGGACGAATCAAGGTGCCCTCGATGCTGGTGATGTGACCATTGCCGGTGGCAGCACGCTCACCCCGAACTTCACCATCAAAGATGCAGCCTATGGCGACTACGAGTTCGAGCTGTATGTGCGAGATGCAGCCGGCGTTGCAAAAACCGATCGTTTCCTTCTCAAGTACGTCAATCTCGTGGTCGAGGCCGGCCAGAGCACGACCGCCACCTCGCTCAATTTCGCACCGAACGGTGCAGCGGTCACCGGTGGCACGGCTCCTTATACGTACGCGTGGTCTTTTCTGCCAGGTGCAGGGCAGGTGGCCGGCGATCTTGTCATCACCGGAGGCACGACCTTAACGGCATCTTTTGCCATCCAAAACAACAAGACGGGTGAATTCCGTTTGCGCCTGAGTGCCACCGATGCTGCGGGTGTTTCAGGTTTTGACGAATTCACCTACACGCGCCAGAGTTTGACGGTTGACGCGGGTACTGACGTCGCGCAAAACCTGCCGATTTACAGTCGCGTTGCGGGGCACGTTGTGGTGCGGTTGAATGGCCAAGTTCTGAACGATTTGCAGGATTATAATCTACAATGGGCGCTCACCAGCGGTGAGCCGCAAGACTTGCAGAGTATCGATGGAGCGACCACGGCGACGCCGACGTTTACCGTCAGGCGTGCCGGAGCTTACACGTTTATTCTGACGGTCAGCGCAAAGAATTTGCCGGCGCTCACGGCCAATGACGCTATGGTATTTACGGTCAATGCACAATCCCTAGTGTTCGATCCGGGGACGAACAAGTGGGCCAATGCCCCTTTCAACAACGTGGATTCGTCACACGACATGAGTATTGGAGTGGCTCCATTCAGCTACGCTTGGTCTTATTCGGGTGCAGGTGATGATCCGGCGAATCCAGGTACGGTGCAGTTCAGTGCGCCTACTAACGCGGGTGCGCAGAACTGGCACAAGCGCATCGCTGTGGAGCCGGCCACGGCCCAAGGCAAGTACACGGTGGCGTTGCAAGTCTTTGACAGCATTTACAACACAGCGCTGCCTAAGTCGTACCAGCTCATCTGGGATACCGAGGCCCCAACCGTGGACATGGGCGACATTTGTGCGGCCTCGCGCCAGTTTGAGTTGATGGCCGTAGTCAGCGATAACTTTGAAGCTGATGGCAGCATCGACTGGTCCACCGCTACGTGGACGACATCTGGCAATAGTAGCCAGATCACGGTTACACCGACCAGCGGCAGCGGCAACCAAGCTCGGGCGCAAGTCAACATCATGGTTGATGGTCAGTATGCGGTGACCTTCACCATCAAAGACAAGGCTGGTAACAGCGCCGAACATACGGTGCAAGTCGCGTATACCGAGAGCGGTTTGATCGTGGAAGCGGGTCCCGACATGGCGGCGCGCGTGCAAGCCATCTTGGCCGGCGCTCGGGTTCTTTCGCCCATTGGCGCGCCTATCTGCACGGCGACCTCGGTCCTCTGGACCGTTGAAGAGGAAGCGCATAGCGACCGCGCGATCTTTGATACGGCGGATATGGTAAACCCGCGCATCTCGTGGGCAGATCCAACGCTATTCGATGATCCTCTGAACCCAGGCAAGAAGTATCCAAAGGGTGCGTTCGATGGCGTTTACACGCTGACCTTGACGGCGACGGATGCTGCCGGCCGTGAATCTTCTGACTCGCTGATTTTCATTTGGGATACGGTCGTCACGTCACATACCTTCTATATCCATGAGGGGTTAAAGGCTGGCGAGTTGGATCACGGTTTGCCGCCACAAGGTGGTACCGGCTTGAACTGGACGGCTGCGGAGTTTACCGACACGACAGAGGGGGTGAATCGCTTACCAGATCCGATAGCCCGCACCGAGAAGCGAGAAATCTTTATCCAGATTGATAACAGTACGGATTTGATCGGCCTGACGCAGGTCGCTATCGTCGAGCTGGATGCCGCCTCGCAGCCTCCTTTCGGCGAGGACCCGAATCGCTGTGCGACCGCCAATAATTATGTGCCTATCACCGGTGAATCAACATCCGGCTGGTTTCCACCGATTCCGTACACCATTGCCTCTGCGGGCTTGGGAACAAAGACGATCTGTATTCGCCTTAAGGACTTCCTCGGGAACGAGGGTCACTACACATGGACCGAGCGCATTGAATTAGTTGCCGATGAATCGACCTTGAATGTGTCGGAGTTCCCTTGTCGCGCCACGCCTCGTACGCTGCAGTTGGTCGAGATTGCCAATGAGGAAGAGCTGCGCGCCGCCATGTCCAACAACCTCGGTAGTTCGGGCCGGTATTATCGCCTGACGAACGATATCGTTCTGACCAGCGACTGGCAGCCGGAAGCTCTGTATGAGAGCGTTTTTGATGGCAATGGCAAGACGATCAGCGGAATGCGGATGGGCGCTGTCTGCTGCGACACGGAAGTCGATCGGGCCGGATTCTTTTCTACTGTGGAAAACAGCATCGTCAAGGACCTAACATTGAGGGATTTCGATATCAATGGCGGATACACGGGTACGGGTGAGTTGCAGGTGGTCGGCATCTTGGCAGCCGAAGCCTCCCACGCATTTTTCCAAAACATCAATTTGGATGCCTTGGCCGGCAATCGGGTGGTGGGTGATTTAGTGATCGGCGGGCTCGTCGGCCGTATTGTCGACGCAGAGCCGATTCTATCCAAGTGCGATGCCAAGCAGGGTAGCCGGATAAGCGACATCGAGTGGTCGGATATCTTAGCCCAGTCATACGCCGATGCGCCGAAATGGGGTGTAATCGCCGGTGCATCCAAGGAGTTGTCGCCGGTTGAGGGTGGCGCTTGTACGGACGCAACCAAGGTCTGTTTGCTGGCTCCAACAGCGGACATGTCGCCGTCGGCTCAGGCTGTCGGGCAGAATTTAAGCAATGGTGCGCCAAGCGTGCAATTGCCTATGGTCGGTGCGATCGAGTAAAATGACGGCTGAATCCCAGGAAAGTGCAAACGGCGCTGCGGCGCCAGAATGATATGAAGGAGATGGGGCATGGTGCTTTGCCAGACGATTGGAAAGTCATGCGGTGCGTTCCGCAGCCTCGCAGCCCTTACCATGGTGATGACGCTGTCTCGATCGGCGCATGCGGATCCTCCCGCACCGCCGCCGGATGATAATATCGCCCATAACGTGTATTGCGAAAAGACCTTCGGCACGGGCGGCGGCACCGGTTTGGTGATCAACCGCACCGTCGGCGATACGGGGACCATTCAGTGCACGCCAACTGTTCCTGGAGCTAAAACCATTCAGATGTTTGAGGGCGAGCACGTCGTCCAGATCATGACCCTGAACTGGTCCAATCAAGACGTCCACTATCTGGAATTGACCTTGAATTCCGGAGCAACCTACGTGGATTTTGTTGGCGGCGGCGCTGTCGATTTACGCAAGCCGGGCATATTCCCGCCCGGCAATCACGTGCTGACTTCGAAGCGCAAAGTCACGGCCAAGCTGGTGGATGCAACCACCGACAAGTACGGTTCGCGCAGTCAGCGTATTCTGTTCCACTTTGACCCACCCATCAAGCCCGTGGACCTCATAGCCGGCCCCACGAAGTACCCTGCATGCGCTAATGATAGTGTCGACCCTATCGCCGGATTTTGTCTGGCGGCGGATCAGACGCGAAATATCGATGTTGGCATCAAAAAGGGAATGTGCGTCGGTATGCTGCCCTGGGTGCAGCCTAGCGCCTCTCGAGGAATTGTCGGTGACCCGGATGCGACATGTGAAAATGCCAAGGCCTCTGTTCTCGATGATGGTCCGAACGTCGGCTACGGTTTTATCAAATTACGCTTTAATGCCCCGTTGGACGTTTTGAATCAATATGGATATCTGCGGGCCTCGTATACCTGGAAGTTCCTTGATAAGGATCGGCAGCACATGGGAGTGCCCGGGCAGGTCAATAACGGCACCAATCCCTATACCTTCGGCAACGTCATCTATACGGTCTACAACCCCTTGCAAGATATGAACGTCCTGCAACCGCGACCCATTCCGCCTAACGACACCGCCTTTGTCACGGGCTTTCAAGGCACGGGGCTGGTGCAAAGCTCTCGCTCTCTCGACACGGTCACACTTTGCGTCTTGAACAAATACAAGGACGTGTCACCAGAGCTCGTCAAGGAGATTGAGAATTGGTGTAACGAGATGGTTTCCTTGGGATCGGCAACTCCGAATATGACGCGCCGGTCCGCATCGGAAATCTCCTTTGTGCCCAATGATCCGGGGCAAAAAAATGACATCCGCTATGTGCATACCTGGCGGGTTCCGCCCGGTACGCAACGCACACTGAATACGTTGCTCACGTACGGTTCTTACCAATCCAAGACCCCGGCTCCGGCTGTGGCGGTCGCTCCCTTTCCGGGCAGTAATTTTCCGATCTTTCCCGGCACGGATGCTGGCGGTAACTCGGTCGACCTCTCCAACGCCTTTGTACAGGGACCGGGTGCCTTGATGCAGGACTGTGATCTATGTGGTGGGGGACCGTGTCCGCCGGATCCGCCGCCGCCCTCGCCGACGCCGTCGCCGACGTACAATCCGTCGTACGATCCGACGCCATCACCATCGCCATCGCCGTCAGAAGATGTTGTCATCTTTACAACGCCGTCGCCTATTTCGGCTCCAACGCAGGAGCCTCCGGGTTAGCCAGCGCCGACATATCGGCCATGACCACGTAGGGACTTATTGAGGGAGCACGCTATGTCTTCCGACTCCACATCCGCCGCGCTGACGCGCGGCGCCGTCTTGCCCTTGCCGAAGCGCTTGCTTGTCTTGCTGGTGTTCTTGGCGACGGTCACCGGCTATTTTTGGACGGAATCACGCTATCCCGACCTGGATCGGAAGACGATGATGGCAGGTCAGATCAAACTGAACGATGTCTTGTCGTTTCATGACCCGTATTTCATCATCAATAAAGCCGATCCGACCTGGAAACAGATCGGCCAGTCGTTTGTCAATTGGTGCATGACTAATCGCCGCGGCATGGTGTTTGGTTGGGTCTTTGCCGCTGGTTTCCTCGTACTCTTTCGCTTGGTGCGTATTCCCACCTTTCGCAATGCCTTTGCCAATAGCCTTGCGGGCATCACCATCGGTACGCCCCTCGGTGTCTGCGCCAACTGTGTCGCTCCCATTGCCCAAGGTATCTATCAAGCGGGACGCGGATTGGAGGCGGCGCTGACCACCATCGTCAGTTCTCCGAGCTTTAATTTTTTGGTCGTGGCAGGAGCCTTCACCATGCTGCCGACCTACATCGTCTATGTAAAGCTAGCGGCGGCTCTGATCTTAACCGTGATTTTGATACCCCTGCTCAGTATGACCGTGTTTCGCCGCGAACGACTGAAGGGCTTGACGTTGTCGGCACAAGGTGGCGCCGGCATTCCGGGATGGCTGACGACGCCGCCGATGACTGTGCGTGAGCAATGCCAAGAGTCCTGGTTCGATGCGATGGTGGGGCTGATGCGCGACTACGGCCGCGCCCTTTGGCATCTTTTGAAAACGACGCTGCCGCTCATGCTGCTCGCCGGTTTTCTAGGCGTCCTACTCTGTTATGCGCTACCCATTCGGGAATGGGTTCAGCAACCCTATGGTTGGAAGCAGCTCCTGCAAGTTTCCGCAGTAGCGACGTTGCTGCCTGTACCGATGTACTTCGACGTGGCGTTTTCCCACATCATGATGATGGAAGGGGCGCGGCTCGGTACGGTGGCGTCCCTTTCCTTTGGTCTCGGAGTCTTCAGTATTTACCCCGCATTTCTGCTGTGGCGGGCGGTGTCCTGGCGGGTGGCTGTCGTTATGCTGTTGGTCGTATTTGGGCTCAGCGTCGCGGCTGGATATGCGGGCAACCTCTTTTACACGAACAGTTGGCTCTGGCGCCTATGATGCGTCCAAGGTTGTAATCAACGCCTGAAGCAGGTGCTGCAACACGTCTTGCAGTCGCTGGGCTCGGGCTTGATCCCATACTGGCTTCGATTCATCCAAATACAGATTCTGACACATCTCGAGTTGCAGGGCGTGCACCCCGCGCTCGGGCTGTCCGTAGTGCCGAGTGATGTGCCCACCTTTGAATGGGTCGTTGTGCGCTACTTGGTAGCCACAGCTGTGCAGTACCTTCAGCGCCGTCTGGGAAAATTCCGCAGATGCCGTTCGTCCATCCTGATCACCCAAAATCAGCTGCGGAAAGGCAGTGGGTCGAATGCTTGGCACCAAGTGACGGATGGAATGCCCCTCCAACAATAGTACCTGGCCAAACGTTGACCGAAGGTAGTCAATCTCCTTGCGCAAGCGATCATGGTAGGGGTCGTAATACCGCTGCAGGCGTTCAGCAACCTCCGCCTGAGTTGGCCCCGAATCCACATACAACGGCGTGCCCGCAAAGCTGCAAGTTGGCACCAAACCGGTTTCCCGCCGACCGTCGCTATACAGGGGCTTGGCGTCGCGCGGTCGATTGAGATCGACGACGAAACGGCTGTAGTTGGCATGCAGGAGAGTGGCGCCCAGCTTCGGTGCAAATTCATAGAGCCGATGCACGAACCAATCCGTATCTGGCAGGCCTTGGCGTAAGTCTGGGTCTAGGCGGCGCCCTATGTCCTCTGGAATCGCCGTCCCACAATGGGGGACGCTGATCAGCATCGGAACCTGCGGAACTGACGGCGCCAGCACGGTCGCAATGGGAAGAGAGTGCAAAAAATGAGCCTCCAAATCCGATAACCACCTAATATAAAAGATAATAATAGATCTAAATGGCGCTGTCCAGACAATATTAATGTCTTAAAATACTATAAATTTCTTAAAAATATTGAAATGGAAACATCAATATTATAGTCCCTGTCCGGATTTGTCCGTTGGTAACCAGGGTCCCATCGAGATTAATGGGGCCCTCTTGGGGGACGACGACTTTGAATGGTTTGGTGGATCAAGCCTGGCGCGCCTATCACGATTGCAACTTTGCGCGTGCCATCAATATTCTCGAGTGCACACCGACCCCGGGGGCTGATGCCGCCATTCTGGTGATGAAGTCCCATATTGAACTTGATGCTCCGGGCACGGCGATTCAGTTCTGCGAGCAACAGGGTCGTCTACGTCGCACCTGTGAACAGGAATATTGGTTAGGCGTGGCGTTGTATCTCGCTGGTTACACGCGCGAGGACGTCGCAGCAGCGTTTCAGCGGGCCGCCGAGGGCGGTTTCCCCGGCGCCGGCCTTGGCTTGGCGTTCCTGCATTTTGCCAGCGGCAATTATGCGGCAGCTCTCGACGTACTTTCCGACGTTGCCGTCTTCGGTGATGGGGAATACGAGCACATTCGCCAGCAAATGCGCTGCCAAATCGCATTAGCGGCGCGGGATTGGCGGTTGGCGCGCTCGGCTCTCGAAGCTGCCGACAGCGTGTTGCGGGACTGTCCCAGCAGCCTGCGCCAACTTTGGGGCGACCTTTGCTGGGTCCGTTACTGGCGCGGAGTCGGGGAGTTTGCGCAGGCTCGGTGGCTGGTGCAGAAGATCATGCGTCAAGCCAACATTCAGGCCACGCGCTTGCATCGCAATGCGCAAGAGGCACTGCAGCACATTGATGCTGCCAATTGCCAAGGGCGTATCGATTTGCCATCGGCGACGGAGTTGACCCGTCGGGCACAAGCGCGCGACATTTATCGGAAGCCGACTCTCAATCAGCTCTTTGAGTACTTGAAGGCGCAAGGGGATCGGGGCGGTACGAAAGAGGACATTGTTCAGTCTCTTTGGGGCGAAGCTTATAACCCCATGATCCACGACGACCGCATTTACAAATCCGTCGGCCGTTTGCGACGGATCCTAGCCGACGATTCGGCCGACTCTAACGTTATTTTGCAACGTGGTGAATTTTATATTTTGGCAATGCAATCCCCAAATTTGGAGTCTCGCGTATGAAACATTGGTTGCGACATTGGTTACTTCTTGTCTTAACATTCTCCGCCAGCTCGGCGGTTGCGGAGGACTTTCCATTTTACTGCCAATCATTTGGACAGCTGGATAAGCATTCATTTACCGTCCGCCCCAGCGTCTTGAGTTCGACGGGGTATTTGCTTCAATACCGGAAGCTCTTCGCTGATAGCGACTCTTTAGAGGTGCGAGTCACCCGGGCCGAGAATGGCGAGCTGAGAATTGATGGCTCGAAACTGTATCCACTCATGACTAAGCATTTTCGTGCGAAGATTCGCCTCGAAGATGGCGAAGGTAACCACCAGTTCGGTTACAGCTTCGAGCGGAATGAACCTGTTTTTCCTGACGCCATGCAGCGTGTTTTTTGTGAGTTGACCCGTTAGTCGCGTGATGCCTGGTGCTACTTGTCCGAACTTGTCCATTGTCGAAACGATGAGGTGACCATAGGTACCGCCTCATCGTTTTTTGTTTTTGCAAATGGAGGGAGAAAGTATGTTCTTGAAAAATCTCTTGGCGGCTTCGTCTTTGGCACTCAGCATGCTGGTAGGAACGGCGCACGCTAGCGATGCGGCTAATCTCTTGGGTGTTTCTGCTCGTGAACAAGGCAGCGTCATTGTGGCTCGTGGGTGGGAAGCAGGCCAGCTCGTTTCTCAATTAGGCGTTGAAGGTCAGGGCGTCAACGAGGCCGTCATCGTCACCGGTGAAACGGCTCGCTATGTCAGTCATGCCCTGACCCGCATGGGCGCGCACGTCATCGAGACGACTTATGGGGTCGCGGAAACGCGGGTTCTGATTTTAACCAATGAAGCCGCTATCGAGTTTCATCAAGTCTTGATCTACGTTTACGGTCGCCATAGCGTGGCCCGCCGTGGCGTGACCGTGCTGCATGGTGGTATGCATCACCTCATCGATTGTTTGGACGGAATTTTGCGTGGCACCCTGAATCTCGGTCTAAACATGGCGCGTTTCACGGTACATGCCGTTGCTTGCAGCGCTTTTGTCGCGATCAATTTCGCCGAGAGTGTGATCGCCGTTGCTACCCACCTAATTGTCAAAGCCGCTAATGGCGCCGTCATGGTTGTCGCTTGCGCCGCTGGCACGATGCTGATGGTAGTGCAAAAAGTTGGCCATGGCACGTTGCACGTGGCGCACTCGGCTGTCGTCGGTGTGTTTCGCCTGACTCGTGGCGTGTGGCTAGCGGTAACGAATTGGCTACGTGAACTATTCACCTGCCCGATTCAGTGCCATTCCGTCGTAGTCTACCTCTAAGAGTCTCTCGGTGGACCCTTGTCGTCTTGCGCCCGCCAGCTTCCCGCTGTCGGGCGTTTTGCATTGGCCGCGCTACTCCTTGGCAACGTGAATCGTCTGCGTGGGAAAGGCGAAAGAGACGCCTTCCGCGGAAAACTTGCGCATGATGGCTAGGTTAATGCTTTGCACGCGGTCCAAATAGGCACTAAAGCTGTTTACGCCGACAAAGTAAGCAAGTTCAACATCAAGCGACGAAGCCGCAAACGTGCGAAAGTGGGCCCGATCAAAGCGACAATCGTCGGTATTTTCAACGATTGCTTTCAGCCAGTCCGCAATGCGCTCCACCTTCTCCACGGGTGTGTCGTAAGTCACGCTAAGAACGGCCAAGCAGCGGCGCTCCTTGAGTTCCGTGAAGTTGGAGATTTGGTTGCTCAATAGCTGATTGTTTGGCAGCACCAACAATTCACCGTCAATGCTGCGGACACGGGTGGTCTTGAGGCCGACGCGCTCAACGGTCCCAGAAATATTGTTGAAGCGGATGGTTTGCCCAACGCGAAACGGTTGGTCAAAAACGATCGTCAGGGAGGCAAAAAGGTCCTGTAGTAAGCCTTGCACGGCAAAGGCGATGGCGATGCCGCCGATGCCGACGCCAGCAACCAGTGCCGTCACGTTGATTCCCATGACATCGAGAGCTGCCAGTACAGCCAAGACGAGCACAAAGCCTTTGCTCAGCGTGGCGACAATGCCCACCGACGTGGACATGCCGCCATTGCTGGGGTCGGCTCGCTGCAGATAGCGGTGAACGCGGTCGTCGATGATGGCGAAGATCCACAGTACGACTTGCGCAAAGAGCACGACGATGACGAACTTATAGAGAAACGAAGGCAGTTTGGTATGCAGATCGTGTAAGCGCACCGCAGCAGCGAACGCGAGGAGGAACATGATCCAAGACTTGGTTTTATCGGCCGCAGGACGCACCGCTTTCAGCCAGTTAAAGTCCATGCCTTTATAGGGCATTTGGCGCTCGGCGAGCTTGGGCGCAAGTCTCCGAATCAGTTGAAAGATTCCGTGTATGATCAAGGTAACGAAGATGGCACTCACCCAAGGGTGGTGATTCCAGAATTCCTGTAAGGATTGCAGCAAGGCCACAGTTGCTCCCACTAAGCAAAAGATTGACGCAGTTTTCAGCTTTACATGATCGCTTGTCGCAGAGATCACGTCAACTCGACGCCGCGCGCGGGAACGTGTAGACCTCATTGCTTTTTCATTCGATTTTTAGGCGATGACCTGTTATTGCATCTGCAGAAGATCCGTGTTCATTTTTGTAACAATTCAAGGATTTACTCGCGACCGCCGCGTCGGAGTCAGGGAGGAGCTTATGATCGGTAAGCTGGGTGCGATCGCAAGTGCGTTGTCTCTTTCGGTGCTGGTCGGAGGTGCTCGACAAGAGCTTAGCCAATCAACTCTGGTGACGCTCGCAGTAGATCAAGCAGCCGTTGTTGGCCATCTCTTAGAGGACCTTGGATACGATGTCGCTGGTATCAATCCCGCCAAAGGGCAGGTGGAAGTTGTTGTCCTGGACCGACAGGTGGCGCCCGCGATTCTCCGTGATTTAGAGCGTTTTGGGCATGCCTTGCAACGAGCTCCGCAGCTGACAGCCTCCGAGCCGTTTGCGGCATTTGCCGATCGCCGCGATAGTGGCGACATGGAGTACATGGATGTGGCGCAAACAACGGCGGCGTTAGAGGCCTTGGCAGCACAGCACCCGGAGCACGCCCACATGTTCAATCTGACCCGTTGGCTCGGCGCACCGAAGACGGCAGAGGGCCGTGATCTCATCGCTTTGCAAATCAGTAGTAATCCCAGTGCGGTGGAAGACGAGCCGAAGATCATCATCGTCGGCGAACATCACGCGCGGGAATTGATGACGCATACAGCCGTGGTCGATTCTGCCAAAGACTATTTGAAGCGAGCTCTGGGGGGTGAAGCGCCATTTGCCCAAGCGCTCGATCAGCTCTCGATCTGGTTTGTGCCGATGGTGAATCCGGACGGGCTTCATCACGTATTTCAAAGCGATCGCATGTGGCGCAAAAATCGCAATCGCAATGCAAATGGTTCTTATGGCGTAGACGTGAATCGCAATTACGAATTCAAGTGGGCTGAGTGCGGTGCTAATTCCAGCGTCGGCAGCAGTGAAATTTACGCCGGATCGAAACCGTTCTCGGAGCCCGAGTCACTGACCATGGACATGCTGAATAACCGCCTGCGCGCCCAGTACCTGATCTCCTACCATAGTTCTGGCGATGAAGTTTTGTATCCATACCTTTGCGGTGACCTTGCCGAGGCCGAGGGCTACTATGACCTGCGCGACCGCTTGGCCGATAAGCTTGAGTATGGTCAACGCCCAGCTAGTTCGTCCGGCGAAGATTTTGAGCACCATTATGCCCGCTATGGCACGCTCTCGTTCTTGTTGGAAACGGGGTACTCGTTTCAGCCGTCCTATCGTGAGTACGAACGGGGTGTTTGGGCGCGTGTTCAGCGGGTCATCCCATTCCTTCTCGAAGAGGTGAATTCGCGGCCGTTCCTGAATCTGAAGGTGGTGGATGCTGAAGGAGCGCCAGTTTCGGGTGCCCAATTGGAACTGGCTGAGATCAATTTTCGAGAAGGCGAGACTCGTAGTACGGATGCCTTTGGCCGCTATCGTTGGCAGTTGGCCGCTGGCACATACCAACTGACCGTATCGGCAGCAGGGTTAAGTGCGGCGTCCAGTGCGGTTCATGTGGAAGGCGCAGGGCTGACTCGTGAAACCGTAATTCGTTTGACGCGCTAGTTTGGCCCCTCAATTGCAACATCCCGGATAGATTGAAGATATGCGAGCATCTAACGCTAAGTATAGCGTTAGATAGCGCATTTTGGCGTTAAATAACGCTACTCTCTGCGGGAGGTCCCCATGCAAGTTGAGTCCTATCGCCTCTGGTCCGACGCCGAACACAGGACTTGGGCTGTCCTGTATCGCAATCTGGAACACTGTCGCGCTCAGCAAGCGTTTCCCTTGTTTACCGAAGGGGTGCGGCGGCTGGAGCTGAGCGCCGACCATATTCCCGACTTGGGCGCCGTCAATCAGCGTCTCAGCGAGCTAACGGGCTGGAAGGGTGTGCCGGTAGCAGGATTGGAAGATAACACCAGCTTCTTTCCTGGACTGGCTCGGCGCGAATTTCCTCTCGGCAATTTCATCCGCGACGCACGCGACGTCAACTATACGCCGGCACCCGATGTGTTTCATGACCTGTACGGGCATTTACCGTTACTTGCTGATCCGGCATATGCCGCCTTTTGTCAGGAGTTTGGTGCGCGCGCTGCGAAATACATTGATCGACCGGACTTGATGGAGCAGTGGGGCCGCCTGTTTTGGTTCGGTGTCGAATTTCCCCTCGTCGAAACACCCGTAGGTCGCCGCATCTTTGGTGGTGGGATTCTCTCTTCGTTCGGCGAATCCAACTATGCGTTGAGTGCTGAGCCAGAAGTCTTGCCGTTTGATATTGAGGTCATCCGGGCGATGCCCTATCGGGTCGACGAAATGCAGCGCCGAATTTTTATCCTTGAGCGCCCAGAGCAGCTCTATCGCTGCCTGGAGGCCTATGAGAGTGGAATGCGCTCCTAGGTCTTAAAGAAAATATCGCGGGCCGCTTGGACGCGGTAACGAAAGATATTTCTCACGTCGCGGTCGACGAACGGTCCCGCGACCACTGTCGAAAGGGGCGCCAGCGGCAAGGAGTACTCCACTCGATCGGTCATCAAAGTGCCGCTGCCCAGGGCCGTAAATGAATGGGTGTGGTGCCACAGTGAATAGGGCCCCGTCAGCTGCGTATCGACAAAGCGGTGCGGCGGTTCCCATTGCTCTAGTCGGGTGCGCCAACCCAACGGGATCCCGTGCAGCTTCAATCGATAGTCAATCAAGGTGCCGCTGCCGAGCTCCTGGGAATGGACCTTTTTAACGTGAAAGTTCAGAAAAGGCGGGGTCAGACGCTCGAGATTCTGCGCATTGCTAAAAAATGGCCAAAGCTCGTCGGGCGACAAGGGTAGCCATTGTTCCAGCTGCACAATTTGCGAACGAAGTCGTTGACGCGGTGCAAATAGATTGCTGAGGGCGCCGTCTAACTGGGGAAAGCGAAATGCATAGCCGCGGGACAATGCAGCCTGCGGCAGAGCTCTTTGCGAGCTGAGCAGAGCGGCAGCGAATGGGCCAACCGCGACCTGCAAGGCCAGACGAGGAGCGGCTACAAAGGTCCAGGAACCGAAGTGCTGACACAACGCCCGATGAAACGCATGTTGTCGCACTGGTTGTGGACTGCAGGCGTTGACGGGACCGCGCCAGCGATCGTCCTGCAAGGCGGCTATGATCAAGCCAACGGCATCGTCAATGTGCAGCCATGATAGCCACTGTTTACCAGAGCCCAGCCGAGCTCCAAACCCTCGGGCATATAGTGGTAGCAGCTCAGCCAGAGCACCGCCGGTCGTGCCAAGCAACATTCCAAAGCGCAGGGCGACGCGTCGAATGTCGACGGTATCGAGGGGGCTCGCGGCGCCCTCCCAAGCCTGCGCCAACTGTCCCAAGAAATCGTCGCCCGCCAGTTGCTCTTCGCCGTAAACTGACTCGCCAGTATCGCCGTAGTAGCCGATGCCGGAAGCCTGAATGAAAACTTGTCCTGGATTTCCGAAGCGGCGCATCGCTTCCGCCAATGCGGTCGTTGAATCCACTCGCGATCGGCGCAATCTTTCCTTATAGGCTGAGGTCCAGCGACCTCCGGCGATGCTTTCGCCAGCCAGGTGAATGACGGCCGTCAAGGAGCCGATGAGGTTCTTCTCGAGATCGTATTTGGGTTCAGTCCATTGAAGCAGTTCACAGGGAAATGAAAGAGTTCCGCGCACCTTTTCCGGCGAGCGCGTGGCGACGATCACCTGGTAGCCGCGGCGCACCAATTCTTGACCGACGCGATTTCCAAGGAAGCCCGTGCCCCCCGTTAACAGCACCTTGCCTGCATGTTGCATATGGGTACCTTCTGCGCGGCTTAGCTCCGCGAAGGCGCCACCGCGGGTGGAGATTTTTCCGGGACGCGCACTCCGACAGATGGCGTCTTGATGTGGTGACTAAGTACCACAGTCACGACTTGCTGGTCGCCAGAAAAGGCAAATGCGGCGTCCTCGAACTTTGGCGGTCCGAACCAACGGCGAGCGTCGTTGGAAAAACCGTAAGCTTCGGCCGGAATGCCGAGTAGGTTTGTGTCCAGTTTTTCGTTGTCGTTGACATCATAAAATCCACGCAACGCATAGGTCCCGAACGCCACGTTACTGACCTCAATGCGAACTGTTTCTTGACCGCCCGGAGCCGATAAGCTGCGCCACTCGGGATGATTGGCCATGTCTTTGAGAAAAGTCTCTGCGGAAGGGTCCAAGGCCATGCGTACCGTGCCTTTTTCGGTTGCAGCGCCATGTACTTCAATGATCAATGTGCCCCGTTCGTGGCTCGTGGCAGGACTTGTTGCGCCGCCAGCATGTCCGATGGCGAGTAGGCTGATGGTGACTAAAGAAATGGCTCGCGAAATCGTTAGCATGCAATCTCTCCACTAAAACGTAGGCTCTCTATCGGCGAAAAACCAGAAATTCTTAAATGGAAGCCAATAGTTGCAGTGATGTCAGCCGGTAAAGTCAGGAGATTACCATGCTCGTTTGAACTTGGCCTTCAGAATTGTGGCTCAGCAGAAACATCCAGACTGGCCAGATTGATGGATCGAGTTCTCGGAAATAAGTTTGAAAACCTGCAATTCAGGCTATGACTGGGGCATTCTAATGTGCGACCGTCGTGGCACGGCTCTCGTTGAGTAGACCTAATTTTTTCAGTTGCTTGGTAAGACCGCCAAAAAACATGCGCGGCCACTCGCGCTGAGCTGCATTGACAAACACAGTCGGAATCCAACCACGCGGATCGGAGTTCACCTCGAGGGTCATTTGCGTGGCAGCCCCCTCCGCAGCAGGTTCCAAGATGAAAGTGCTGAAGTGGATGATTCCTCGGATCAGCCCCGCATCTGCGGTCGGGTAGGATTCGTCAACGGATTCAACGACAACTTTAAGTCCGCCGTTCGGGAGGGATTCGACACGACCACGATTGACGAAATACCGATCGGTGACCGGCCACGGCATATCAACCCTTACAAACTCGATCCGTTCGTTGGCGGCAACCATCCGCACATCCCGCTTTTCCGCAACAAAGGGCATCCATTCTGGAGCTTGCGAATTGTCCGCCATCACTCGGATGACGTCCTGTAACCGCGCTGGTATCTCGGCCTCTCCGCGTACAGAAATGACGTCGCTTGCTGCATCTTGCCGTTGAAAGATGCGGATGCCGTCTTCTCCGGTGGGAATGGGTTTCCATTCGGGTTGGGACCCCGCCGCGTTAGAACTTGCAATCCATGCGATCGCAAACAACGATGCAAATCTCTGTCGCAATTCTGAGATCTCCTCACGATCGATACGGTCTCAGGGCAAAGTCCACTTCAAACGCTTCGGAGAAAGACTACGGATCCATGAGGAAAAAGTTTCAAAAGCGCGAGAAAAGCCTGTGATTACGCCTTTGACAGGCCATTGTCGCCGAAGCGGCGATGCGACCTTGCGCGTCGGCGTGACAATAAAGGGTTACGGAATGGGGGTCTGCCTCGGGCGCCGAAGGCAGGCGCAACAGGACCGAATAGCTCAATAAAGCTCCCACGGGAAACCAAGCGCTGGCAAGGCTCAAGCTAGGTCCGCCGTTTTTCGGATGTTCGGCAAACTCACATTCGATGACCCCATGGAAGTGCGTGCAAGCTGTGGTCAGACGCACCTGCTCGTCAAAGTAGAAATCGTGTTTTTCTGCTGGCTTTGCCGTATCGAAGATAAACTCGGCAACCGGATTGCAGTGCTCAGAGTCCAAGACTGCGCATTCGTATACGGGCAGCTTGCTGTCGGCAAATGCTACTGGACCGGCAAGAGAACTTAACGTGATGAGTCCGAACGTCCACATTCTTAAGTTGCGAGTCTGCATGCGTCAATAGTCTCCTAGGTTGCTGGTACTTTGAACGTCATCGGTGGTACCAAACTGTAAATCTGGTCCGGCAGAAAGCAGCGTCAGGCGGGGCCCGCGCCATTGATGGCGAAATGGTGTATTCCATGCGTCGACGCTGGCATCGCCACCGGCCCGCAAGCGCACATTTCTTTGAATGTAGCTAAGGAGACTGGGGTTGTCGGGAATCTGTGGCAGGCTGCCGCTGATGGTTTGCAACTTGGCCACCTCTAAGATGGTAAGCATGCGTTGTTGCGTGATGGTGCGGTCTTTCATGTTGAGCAAGCGATCCGCCTGTTCTTCCAATGACTGCTTGCCATGAACCGCAAGACCACCCAAGAATGCTAGGGGAATCAGTCGACCGCCGATCATACTGTACGCTCCTGATCTGCAAGCTGCCGGCTGGCGAGCTGATTCAGGAGCGCTGCGACGAAGCGATTGGCGAGACACAAATAGGCGAAGGTCTCTCGATCGAGTTTGAGGACGCTTACCGCTGTTTTGCAACGGACAGTCGCCGTCCGCGGACGCGAACGCAGTAAGCCAATCGTACCAACCACGTTACCTCGTCCCAGCTCAGCCAGAGGTACGGCGCCTCCAGACTGCTCGACGCTGACAACTCCTGATTCGATAATGTAGGCAGCATCAGCGCCATCTTCCTGCTGGATCAGGACGTCGCCCGCTGCGTACTGTTGCGATGTTAGGCGCAGGAGCAGGGCTGCAACCTGCGGCGGGCTAAGATGCGACAGTGCCTCGGTTTCCTGAATGACCTTGGCGCGGCGAATCAACGTCGTAAGTTGCTCGCGCACCGGACTACCTATCGGGAATATCTGGTCGAACTCTTTGCGACTCAACGCCAAGACGCGCACATGACTAGCTGCGCGCACGGTGGCTGTGCGTCGGCCAGATTCAAGGAGAGCTATTTCGCCGAATGAATCGCCAGGCTCGAGGGTGGCGAGGTGAGTCTTTGCCCCGAAGGCGCCCTCGAGTTCCACTTGGGCTTGGCCTTCTGCCAGAATAAAAAAATGTTCCCCGGGTTCGCCTTGGCTGACTATCGTTTCGCCCCGCGCCAGCGCAAATACCTCGAGAACCTGCGTCAACTTTCCAATGGACGCGTCGTCCAGGTGATGGAAGATAGGAATTCCGCGCAAAAAGCCATGTAGTGCTGCGCTGGCCGAGAGTCTCGATCCCTTGTTCTGCGGCAGAGAGCGGCGAACTTTGCGCAAAGGGACGCGCGCCATACTCCAGGCGTTCGTAAGCGGGACGGCGATGAATCGCAGTGCGGCACCGAGCGCTATCGTCGCAACGCAAATCAGGGCGACGGCGGATATGGCGAATGAAAGCCAGCGAGCTACCGTCCAGGCTTGGGCGTCTTGTTGCCAGTTTTGCCACAATGCAAAACTTTGCTCGGCCAGATCCAAAAAGAAGTAGCTGCTTAGCAGCCAGGTCGCATACAGCCAGAGAATGGTACCGGTAACCATGGGGATGAGTGCGCGCTCCAGCCGGCGTGTCAACGCTCCTGTTTCGTGGTCTTGTTCCTTGGGCGTGCCCCGGCGCAATAAATTTTCCCTGAGGAAGTGACTGGCTTGAGTCTTGAGCTGCGGCCAGACCAGATAGCTGCTCAGAAAGCGCATGAGGGCCGACCACCAGAGCGGGGAAACTTGTGCTAAGCCGATGACGACGAAGCACCAACCGGCCCATGCGATCCAGGGCGAGTCCCCAAATCTGACCGCTGACCAGAAGAAGATGAGCGCCCCCATGAACGGCAAGAGTAGTGTTAGCGCACCGAACCGCAATAGCTCGTTCCGCGGAAGCATTCCCATATCTCGATCATCAAGTGTGACACAGGGAACGAGCCAACTGGCCAGGCGCAGTTCATAAGCCACGTGTACGGCGCCGAGGCCATACAGCAAAAGTCCGCGTAAGCATGCCATGGCCGTCGCTAGTAGACTCAAGCCGAAAACACTAAGCGCCATCAAAGGTGCTGGGCCGACTTCTCTTAGGATATGGGCAGGGTTCAGCATCGAATCGGCAAAGGGGTCAAGCTGGCTGCCCAATGCGGGTGTCATTAGCAACAGGGCAGCGACCGGTGACAGCAATAGGGTTGCCGGGTGGATGCAGAATTGCGCCAAATCGCCGATGAGTGGATGTACGCGGGTGATGGGTCCCGTCGCCAATATTGGCAGAAGGCGCTGGGAAGCGTGGCTTTCAGCCGAATTTGAGGTGGGGCCAGGCACGTCGTCGCCGGCAAGAAAGCCAGCCTCGGACAATTTGCCCAATAACGCAATACCCTGCGCGAGCGTCAGGCTGCCGGGGGAACCCGCCAGTAGCGTCCCCAAAAATGCGCCCACTGCAATCGGCTGATCGGAGAGCTGGTTGATGGTTTCGAGTTCGCGTTGATGCAACACGATCCACCCAGCTTCGTCGCGCAGGCCGCAATAGGCGTGTTGCTCGTGCACAACGCCGATGCGGTAAGGCTTTACTCGGAGCAGTTGATCGGTATTCAATTCCTGGTCCTTGAGTGGCGAAATGATACTTCCATTGTACCGAGATTGGCCGCCATAGCCTAATGACACACCGCTATTTTACTGCTGCGGGGTCCCTGCGAAGCATGCTAAGCATAGCCGAACCTTCCCATAAGGAGACTTCCTGTGCTGCAAGCAACACGCGGTTTGACTTTTGACGATGTTCTCTTGGTCCCGGGATACAACGGCATCAAATCACGGCAGCTGGTAACGACCGCAGTTCAAATTGGTGGTCGTGAGTTTGCGATTCCGGTCGTCAGTTCCAACATGGATACCATTACTGGTCTGCAGATGGCCAATTTGATGACAGAAGTTGGCGGGTTAGGAATTCTGCATCGCTTTGTATCGATCGAAGACAACGTGGCAATGGTCGAGGGGTTGATGGATCGAAAGCGGGTGGGTTTTTCCATCGGTATCGGCGACGCTGGAATTCAACGAGCCGAAGCCCTTATCGCTGCGGGTTGCGAAATTTGTTGTGTCGACGTCGCCCATGGGCATTCCAAAGAGGTCAATCGCACCGTTCGTGCACTGCGCGAAAAGTATCGCGGCAACATTCTGGTCATCGCCGGTAACGTGGCGACGTATGCGGGGGCGGATTATCTCGCGGCGGCAGGCGCCGATGTGATCAAAGTCGGTATTGGCAGTGGCTCGGTGTGTACGACGCGCATCAAAACGGGTTACGGCGTGCCCCAGTGGACAGCGATTCAAGATTGTCGCAAGGTGGATCGTCCGATCATCGCCGATGGAGGGATTCGCTGTCCTGCCGACGCGGTCAAGGCGCTGGCGGCTGGTGCCGCTTTGGTGATGCTTGGTGGCATGCTGGCTGGAACTGAAGAAACTCCGGGGCGCATTATCGAAAAGTTAGGAGAAGATGGTCGTCCGCGCCGCTACAAGCAGTTTCGCGGGATGGCTTCGCGCGAGGCTCAAGAAGATTTCATGGGGCAGATGTCTGACTGGAAGACGGCTGAGGGAGTCGCCATCGAAGTTCCTGCGCGAGAAAGTGCCCGTGCCGTCATTCAGGACTTGATGGGCGGCATTCGTTCCGGTTTGACGTATTGTGGAGCCGCTTCGGTTGTCGATCTGCAGCGCAAGGCCCAGTTCATGGAAATCACCTCGGCGGCAAAGGTTGAGGGTAGTCCACACGGGGTGGGGAGGCTCACGGAAAACTGAGTTTTTTTACCCAGGCATTCACTAACCATAACCGCAAGGTGTCTGGCTTATGGTTTATGAAAAACAAAGACTTTTTTCTATGATCCTGAATTGTTAGATAATTATTGGGAAATCGATTTTTAATGCCAGGGCTCCGATGCTACAATCGCATTAAAGGGTGGCTACTCATTCAGCGTTTGCTCTGGCAGGTAAGTTTGCAACCCACACCTCCTCCATGTGAATTGATCTGCCAGAACGACAGTTGCCCGGTGACCCCTTGGGGTCACCGGGACAACATCTCTCCCCAAGTAATTTCATTTTAGCAAGTTCAGCATGGGTGTCTGCCGGCGCTTACGAGTACGTAATCTGTTCGTCCGAAAGCTCCTCGCAGAACTCATCCTGCAATTGCTGTGAACCTTCCGAATCCGGTTTCCGACCAAGAACTGCAGCAATGACGCGAGCGTTGTGTTTGGCATTGAGAAAGTTGCGATCCAACTTCACCGCTCTCTCAAAACACTCCAAGGCTGCGTCTGGCTTTTGCCATCGGTGGTAGCCGAGGCCCATGTTAAAGAGCAGTTGCGATAGCACGCGTTGGCTCGAACGCCCAACCCGGCGAACAGCAGTTTCATACAGGCTCACACCCAAGTTGTAACGCCCCTGGCGAACGGCAAAGATTGCCGAGTTGTTGAATATGGACGCAACCTCGTGCGGTTGCGTCATTTCTTTGAGCATGAGCAGGGCTTCGTTGATCTCGCCTTCGATGAGTCGGCATTGGGTCATCCCGATTCTTGCGTCACGATTCGTGTCGTCGAGTTTAAGGGCTTCGAGGAATTGAGTTTCCGCACCTTCGACGCGATCGAGACGGAGAAAGACATTCCCCAAGTCGATCAGGCGATCGACGTTGAATGGGTTGATGAGTTTTGCCCGTTGCAAGTATTCAGCGGCTTCTTCAAAGCGCCGTTCTTTCATCAAGCAGCGGCCAAAAATGTGCAGCGCCCGCAGGTAGGGAGGTTGGGCGTTCGCCAACGGCGCGATGAGTTGCCGGGCCTCCTGCCAACGTTCAGCTTGGATGTGACTCTCCGCCAGGTCGCAAACGATGCGAGGGCTATCAGGAATCTCGTGACTCAAGCTCTGCAACAGGCTTGCGGCCATTTCGTGATTGCCGGCGGCGCGAGCCTGAGCCACCTGTTGCATGGTTTCATAGAAGTTTCGAAGCTGCGGACCGAGCTCTACCAGCGGTTGCAGCGCCTCCATTAACCGCGCGCGGGTAAGATCGCCAGAGTAAATGCGATCCACCCCGAATTCCGCTGCAGTCGCAACGAGCGCGTGATCGGGTTCGCGCACGAGCAGAAAGGTGGGACGGGTGCAGACCTTGAAAGGGCCTTGATTCCGCCGCAAGAGACGAATGCACTCTTCGGGGCCAGCATCCCAATCTAGGATGAAGAGTCCGACGCGTTCATCATTCAGCAACTCGTCGCATGCCTCTACAGACGTAGGAACCTGCACGTCGGATACACCTAATTCGCGGATAGCTTGACGTACCGCAGTCCTCGGAGTGGGCTGTGGAACGTAGCACACCGCTTTCATGGCGGTGCTCATAAGACCCCCCTTGCCATTTGGACGCAATTGGTTTGCTCTCCCTCGGGCTTCTTCACTAAGGCCCAGACGAGTCATTCGGCCGTCTGCGGAAAACCTTAATGAAATCGAAATACTGTTGCGGGAACAGCTAGATGCGCCGGGCAATAGCTGCCGTCGACTGACTCGCGGAGCAGCGTAGTTGCAATGTGAATGCAGGAAAGTGGCAAAAGCGAACGAATGGGCAAGGCGTACCGCCTGAAAGAGGCATGTAACATCATGAAATTAAAGATCATAAAATTCATTCGTTAGGTTTTCTCTGCGTCTGCCGACCGTATAGATATGAACGGGCAGCAAGTGAGGAGAATGTTCGTGCGGCGATTGCCAAACATGCTGATCTGGCTCGGCGCCTTAGGGCTGCTTGGGCAAGCCTGTCAGCAAAAGAAACCGGCGGGTACGACGGGGATCTTGTCCGTGACCAGCGTTGATATTGGCGGCGACTTGGCACCGGCTGAGGTCGTCGACGAGGAGCCGCCGGTCGTAGACCTTGATGGCTCCTCCGCCGTCACCCGGGTCGGGTTTCTGGCCGGAATTCGCCTCAACCTTGGCATCCCAGAAGATACGACCGGGTTAGACTATCTCGACATTCGCCGCATCGAAGGCGCTACTGCTCCCGTAAGCTGCGCGGCAGGCGCCCTTGCTTACCGCATGGAAGACTTCTCGAGTGCCTTCGTCGACGATACGGCGCCGACACCTGGGCAAGCATATAGCTACAGGATCTGCGCCTACGACTCCTATGGCGAGCTTTTGGATGATGAAGAGGTGTTGAATGTGGTCGCCTATGGCCAGCAGCATACGATTTTTGTCAGTTCAGAGTCGTACACGGGCGATCTGAAGGCACCGTTAGAAGCCGAGCAGCGTTTTGCCACCAGCTTGGATGGTGCGGATTACCGCTGTCAGTCCTTGGCCGATGCGGCTGGGTTGGGAGGGCGGTTTGTAGCTCTGCTGTCGGTGGACCATATCGCCGCCAAAGATCGCGTTGCCCTCATCGGCCCCGTTCTCAATCAGGCAGGGGCTACCGTGTTCGCCGACCCTGCGGATGCTTGGGGGAGTGGTAACAAGGGTGCGGCCATCCTCGACGAAACAGGAGGCACGCAAGCGGGGGACATATGGTCCAGCGATGCCGCCGGCAACTTGTCGGCGGCCGCGCCGAATGATCACTGCGATAGTTGGCGGTCAGCGTCGGCGTCGGTCACCGGCCTTGTGGCTTCGAACGCGGATGCCAAGCTGATGACCACACCATCAACGGCGAGCTGTGATACAGCGCGTCGGCTGTTATGCATCAATGTCATGGAGTCGAGTACGCCAGCGCTCAAAGCCTATGCTTCCGGTCTAACAACCGCCCGCTCCGATTTTGAGGTGAGCTTTCCGCAAAGCGTCGAGCATTTTGCACGGGCCGAAATTCGCGTCACGACGGGCCTGCTGCCGCCCCATACTGCCTGCGCCGAAGGTACCGACACCGTGCTACCTATATCTGGGTCGCTTATCTTGCCGCGAAAGGCCATTACCTTGACCAATACTTTCAGTGGCGGACGCGAGAGCGAGTTCTTGTCGGCTCGACTCTGCGTATTCAACGGGGCCGATGAATTGGTGCATAGCTCGGCCACCGTGCGCGGATTCTGGACCAAAGGTGCCCTTATGCCGCGTGTCTTGTTCGCCACATCGGAAGTCTACAACGGCAACCTGGCGCGTCCCCATTTTGGCCAAGACTACACTTGGGGCCTTGGTGGCGCGGATGGCCGGTGCAATAACCTTGTGAACCAGACGGGCCTGAAAATTGGTTATATATTGGCCCACTTAGCCGCCAACGGCAGCGAGATCCCGGATCGCTTTCCAGAAATTTTGGCGCGCGTCGTCAATACCAGGTACCAGGATATGACAGCGACGCCGGATCCACAGACGCCGAGTTTAGCCCTATGGTCGGCAGCTTCGACGCCACTATTGGCCACGCCCGCCTACGACGAGAGCGGATATCCACTGCTGCAAGCGACCCAGGTCTGGACGGGGGCCGGCGCGGATGGTACTCCCGTGGCGGATGTAAATGCAGCCTGTGCCTCTTGGACGGATGGTACGGCCACCAAATCATCGCGCTATGGACTGCCCACGGCGACGAATGGTACGTGGCTTGACGACGCGCCCAGCACAGATACCTGCGATCAGGAAAAAGCCTTGTACTGCTTGTCCACCCTGCAGGGCCTGTAATCGAATGGGAATTAGGAAAATATGTCAGAGACTCGCTGTGGCTATGTAGCTCTCCTCGGGCAACCCAACGCTGGAAAAAGCACACTTTTTAATTCCCTCGTCGGCCACAAATTGGCAGGGGTCAGTCGCAAGCGACAGACGACACGCAATCGGGTGCTCGGCGTTTTGACGCAGGGCGATGCACAAGTTCTCTTTCTCGATACACCAGGTCTGCACCGGTCCGCCGCCCATGGTGAGATCAACCGGATGATGAATCGCGAGGCCATCGCTGCCGCCGAAGGCGCTGACGTGCTTTGCTATTTGATTGATCCATTTCGCGGCTGGGATGACATGGATGGGCAACTTCTCGGGCAACTGCTGTCGAAGTCGGATAAACCCATTCTCATTCTGGCGACCAAGACGGACCGGTTTCATGGCAAGAAGGTCGATCATGCCCTCGACGCCCTGGGTGCGGCTCTCGAGCAGTTTATGCAGACGCGGGGGGAGAATCCCGATCGGCTGCAGACCCAGGCCGTATCCGCCAAGCGACCAGCAGAGTTGGTGGCCTTGCGGGAACGTCTGCAGAGCATGATGCCCATTGGCCCGTGGTTGTTTGAAGAAGATGCCTTAACCGACCGGCCGGAAACATTTGTTTGCGCCGAACTCATTCGCGAACAGTTGTTTCGCCGATTGAGTGATGAGCTTCCTTACGGCGCGGCGGTCGTTGTCGAAAAGATTGAAGATCAACCAAAGTTGGTCAAGATCGATGCCCGCATCGTGGTGGCTCGCGCCAGCCATAAGGGAATGGTTTTGGGCAAGAGCGGCGCTGCGATCAAAGGCATCGGCGCTGCGGCCCGCGAGGCACTTGAGCGCCATTTCGATAAGAAGGTCTATTTGGCTCTGCATGTGGTCGTCGCCGAAAACTGGACCGATGACCGGCAATTGATCGCCGAGTTGACGACTTTGCAAGATATCTGAGGTGGGTCTAGCGGCGCACTTCGATCGTGGCCACACCAAAGGCTTCAAAATCGCTGTCGGCGTGATATTCGGCGGTAATGCAAATGACGTCGTCGGCGCCGCAAAAGCCGACGCCGATGAAGGCAAAGCCAATCTGGTCGAGTGCCACCAGATCTTCGTTCCAAAAGACATCGGTGTTAAAAGTGTCAGTCGTCGACATGCCGCCGCCGGCATAGATCATCAAGTTCGAGTCTTCCCCCCGATAGCCGATCTTGGCATCGAAATTGTAGTTTAGCATTTGAAACGTCGACGTTAGATCGTCTCGGTCGATATACGGATACCTAACAATTTGCATGGTGGAGTAGTTCAGGTGATAGGATGCGACCAGGCCACGTCCGTTCCAAAAACGCTCGATCAGCTGAAAGTCTTGGCCAAAACGACCGCTGATATATGCTATCTCCGCATCTTTGACGCGGCGTGCGGGGACGTACATGAATCCTAAGTTGGTGTTGACGGTTTTGGTGGAGTAATCAAAGTTGATTAGCGGCAACAGGATGTAGTCGTTGCGCTGCGTATACTCGTCATAGAACTTACTGGTCTCAAGCTTGATCGGTGTTTTGCCGACCATGTCCATGCCGAGGTAGAATCCGGCTTTGCGGATCACCGGGCCGCGAAAGGTCCTCCGCTCGACTAAGCGGCTGACAAACCGCAAATCATCCTCCGTCACGCGATCGTAGGCAAAGTCATCCACTCTCGGTGGCTCCTGTTCTTGGCCTTTCGCCGAACCGGCTCCCCAAAGACAGACACACGTTAGAATTAGAAAGTAGCTCGATCGCAACATGCCTACCTCGTGACCTTAAGGCGATCGGAGGAAACCAGGGAGGGCTTGACACCTCCGTACTTTGTTCTTTAAAAATCAGCCACTTAGCGACAATTCAAGGAATGGGGTGCGGACCGGAGAGTTGCTGCCGATGGGAAACTACTCTAGGCTAGTTATATGAGCGAATCACAGCGCACCCATTACCGCATCCAGTACCCATTTACCGATCGTCCCCAATTGTTGATTGGGACGAAGGCGCTGGCGATTATCAATCTCTCGGAAGGGGGATTGATGGTATCGACCGAAGCGTGGTTTACGCCCCAGATGGGTCAGACGGTGGAAGCCGTCGCTAAACTTCACGAAGGTCGCACGTGTCGTATCAAGGGAGTGGTTCTGCGGGTGGAGATGAACAGGGTTGCTTTGCGCTTATCTCAACGCGTGCCGTTGCCACTGATCATGGAAGAACAGCGGTACCTTCTGAAAAAGTACAATACGCTAGAGCCGGCTTCTTAGAAGGAAAACAGCGGCCGAGGGTCCCTCCTCGTCGAGCGCATCCTTGCGCCGTCGCCGTATTGGTTCCACGTGCTTGAGAGTCCTCTTGAAAGCACGGGTGCCAAATCCTAGATGTCTCCCAGCCGCTCCAACGTCATCAGGCCCTTTTTTTCTAGATCCAAGATGAGTTCCGTATGTCCATGCGCAGTCGGTAGCTGCATCGTCACCGCATCGGACTCGGGCTGATCATCGACCGTGAGCAGCAAATACCGATCGCCACTGGTGGGCGCGGAAATGCGAAAGGAGCCGTCTGTCTCGGTAGTGAATCGGCCAATCATCCTGGCCTGGACTCGGGCATGGCCAACGGCCTTGCCTTGAGCTTGCTTTGGTAACTGCGGTAACGCCCAAAGTACCAGGGGTGCTTGCGCCTGCACTTTGCCGGAAACGTGTGATACGGCTGTCGCGGCGCCAAGTACCATCGCAGTCTGACCGGCATCGTCAATGCGCATGGAAACCAGGCCGGGATCTATTAAGTAACCATAACCAGGAACGGAGCCTTCGGCCTCGTCAGAGGGGCGTAGAGACTCTGCATATGAGGATAGTTCCGACTGGTTGCCCTGCCGAATGTTTTGCGTTGAATGGCTATCCAGCTTGCTGGGCACGGCGCCATAGCGACCTTCCAAGCCTTGTGGCCCGCAGCTGATTAAGATCAGCCACAGTAAGCTCAACATCGCAGATTGGGGGCGGAGCCATCCCAAGCTTAACCTCCGGGTCTTAGAATCTTCCTATAGATCTTATCGGAGCGCGGTTGGTAAAACTTAAGCGTTAAGCGTAAATGCCTGGCATTACGGTGTGGTAGCGGCTTTCTAAATGCGGCGCCGGGCTCCATTGTCGTGACTTTCGGAATAGGCTAAGGAGTCGGCGTGCTTTCC
>CAZLMG010000020.1:0-69119 GCA_964560765.1 uncultured Oligoflexales bacterium | reverse complement strand
CTCGGCTCAATCAGCAAGTCTTCATGCTTTTATGCAGCAGTGTTTCCGAACGAAAATATAAACCTATTCAAGACGCCAACTTTACGAGCGATAGGTCGAACCGCGCCATTCTTCCATGACGGCAGCGTTCCAACACTCTTTGAGGCGATGACTCATTATGACACGCGGAGCCACGGAGCCGTCGATGCGAATCTTTCGCCCGAGATGCGCCAGCTAGGCCTGACGCCGCAGGAGAAAACGGACATTGTAGTATTTATGCCGCAGCTTCAAGGCTGTTGCTGATGTTGGCTGGCGATGAGCTTGAGGTGTATGGGACAGGTGATGGAGCATTGCTCAGGCGTGTACGTCTTGACGGCCTTTCCTGGGCCAAAGATCCCAGTCATGAGCTCTTTGGCGTCGACGCGGCGTGGTTTTCGGGTGATGGACGCTTTGTCATTCTCGCGGCCGCGATGGGACCTAGCCGTGAGCCGGTGCCAGGTGAGGTGGTTTCCAGCGAGGGACTTAGCGTCGTCGTTGCGGATCTGACAACGGAAAATTCAATGCAGGCAGCAGTAGACTTTCCTCGACTGGCTGGCCAAGCCTAACGATCAGCGAAATAGCTATGCTAAACGCATCTCAGCTCGAATCCGCGAGCAGAAGCAAATTCATCCAGGAGTTGAAATATGAGTCAGTTTTTTTTTCGAGTGTTCATGCTAGCCGCTGCAGCCGCAGCCTTGAGCGGGTGCGGTTCCGCTGATTCGCACAGCCAGTTTGCCGATGCGTCAGCTGCGACCAGCGCCGCGGTCGTTGTTACCGACGTAAGGGTTGACGCGCTGCCAGGCGGTATCAATCCCGACGCCATAGCGCGCAAAGTCAGTGGCAAAGTTTACTTGGGTTCCAATCCTTGCCAAGCCGGAGACGCCAAAGCAAAGTTGGTGGCCGCCAAAGTCGGCAAGAATATCGAAGTAACGGCCATCGTCGAGGGTTCTGATGATGCTATCAACCGCATCTGCACCGCAGACTACAACCCAGTCTTCGCCAACGTCTCTGTGGTTGTTCGCGCGATGCAGAGCGAAGTCGCGCAAATCGTCGTCAAGAACGTCGACGAGATGGGAAAAGATCAGGTCATTTTCCGCGGTAAAGCCACATCCGTTGTTGGCGGAAAATTCAAGCTGTATGCCAAGCCAAGGCATCAAGCCGATCCAAATTGTGACATTCACACGCTACTTGTGCTTAGTGAGAAGCGCGGAGCCATGGGCGCAACGATGACCGAAGGTGTGGACGGCGTATGTGAAATTTATATCGCACCAAAGCGCCGCTCGTACACTTTGGCTAGCGAACAAATGGGATGCGGCTCCTTCAAGTACGAAGGTTCGCGCCTGTTTCAAATGCATGAATCGCTAAAGCCAACTGACGCTGTGAAGATTGAGATTGTAGATCATCGCGGCCGCATCTGTCGTGATTTGGTGCCGGCGCCTATCATTACCACCGAGACTCTGGCCAATGGCAAGACCATCGTGAAGTATAGTAACTAGTTCCAACAGGCTACCCTGAATGTTGCTGCCGGTGGTGCTGCTTGCATCACTGGCAAGTACTCCCTGCCCTGCCCTGCCCGCCATCGGCGGCAATTTTCGCTTAAGCTATTAAATTTCCTCTTGATTCACACATGACCGGATCGACCAGGGGCCTGGTTAGGGTCGATTTTCGCACTCTAGCTTCCGGCGCAGAAGAAGCCGATCGCGGAGCTATCTGGCTGTAACTAAAGGATTTATCCGGGTATGTTCAGTATCTGCGTCGATTTGCCGATGCAGTTAGCAGCACGGGGAGAATGACCCATGGCGACGTCGTGGCAGCAGTGGAGTTGGTTGTTAGGCCTGGAACTGGGTCTGGCATCGATCCTTGTTGCGTGTCTGCCGGGAGAACCGCCGCCTGGCAGGGACACTCCTTCCACCTCCGTATACTTCAATGGCTTCGCTACTGTGCGGAATTTGATGCCTGACGAAGTATCTAAGGAGAACAGCACGGGGACAGTAGCTGCGATTTACGACGTGGGATTGGGTGCCGATGTGCAAGTCGGTGACGAGTTCGCGGCGCAGCTCAACCTTGGCGATGGGGGCCAGGCAGACTCGGTCGAAGCAATCAAAGCATCTCGGATCACTCTTTCAGGGCTGACTGAAATCACCTCGAAGTTTACCATAAAGGTATCCCTGCTCCTGCCGCCCGAGATCATTCCACAGCCTATTTCTGACGAAACGGCTCCGATGTTGAGGCTTGTGCTTTCTCCCTATGATAGCGGGCTACCGTTTCAGATGGAGTTTGATAAGTCCACGATCTTAGGCACGTCTTACTTGAGAGCTGAGGCTAACTCCGATTCGAGGACCAATGTCGCATATCCAGTTGTCCTTTCTGCGACGTTATACTTTATGCCGGGAACGACCCCCGATTTTCTCTTGGGATTGTTCTATTCATCTGAATTGCCAGATGACACCGAGCTGCTCGTGGTTCCGCTCGTTGCGCAGCCGACACTCGGAGCGGGAGTTGTAACTTGGCAAGGAGATTGGTTGGAGTATGCCGTCCGCACCGTTGTTGATACGGGAGATGGACTGCCAAGGAATGATACGGCCTGCGGTAGTACGCGGTACTTTGGGGAAATGATTGATACCAATACGTTCGAGGCGGCATTGGGAGATTGGGCCGGATTGACATTTTCGACTCGTGTCTGCCCCGTCTCAAGTTTAGCTTTACAGCCCGGCTTTGACGCGGCTCATTTTCTGAACGGTGTCCCTCCAGGGGGAGCCGAACACGGCCATGTGGCTCGCGGCGAAAGCATGTGCCTATGGTTATCTGGCGGTTCAGGGACGCCGGAGCCAGAAGCGTCTGCCTCGCCATCGCCTTCGGCATCGCCATCAGAGTCGCCTTCGGCATCGCCATCAGAGTCGCCTTCGGCATCGCCATCAGAGTCGCCGACGGCATCGCCATCAGAGTCGCCGACGGCATCGCCGACCGGGATCATGACGCCGTCACCAACACCCACGCCGACGCCGACACCGACACCGACGGTCCCCGCGAATCAAACGTGCCCGTAACCCAAGGCTCAAAACTTCACGACCGATCCAAACTCCGGCGTCAAAAACTTGCTTGGATCGATACCGAATTTATCGAGCGCCTTAGCGAGCTCTCTGAGTGGCGCATCGTAGTCTTCAGCAGTCAATTGGAACGTGCCGTAGTGCACACCAATCGATGTGGCAGCACTTAAATCCAAGTGGGCCTGTACGGCCTCTTCTGGATTGATATGGGCGTAGCTCATGAAGTCGCGCGGTGCGTACGCTCCGATTGGCAGCAAAGCGAGGTCCATGGGACCGAGACGCTCACGGGTCTCTTTGAAGTGGGACGCATACCCCGTATCCCCACCAAAATAAATGCGACGTTCCGCCGCCTTGATGACAAAGCCGCCCCACATGGTTGCATTTCGGTCCCACAAAGTTCGACCCGAGAAATGCTGAACGGGAACAAAGTGGACTTCGAGATTTGAGTCGACCCGAAACGATTCCCACCAATCGAGTTCAACGATGTTGTTGGTCGCCGCAAAATGCGCACCGACGCCCAGGCCCATGATGAAGCGCGGTTGATCTCTGTCCATGATGCGTCTAATGGTTGGCAAATCCAAGTGATCGTAGTGATCATGGCTAATCAGGACGAGATCAATAGGTGGTAGCTCTTCCAAGCGAACACCGGGACTTCGAACCCGATGCGGGCCAGCCCAAGAAACTGGGCTGCAGCGATCGGAAAAGATGGGGTCCGTCAGAATATTCTTGCCAGCAACCTGGATCAGGACCGTTGAATGATTGATGTGGGATACGTGCATTTCCTGGCCATCAACTCGAATCGGATTGATCTTACCGTAAGGTGTTTCGACCCACTCCGGCCACTCCGCATAGCTGGTTCCCATGCGCATCTTCAAAAACGACCAAAAGGATTTGGCAGAGGCGACCGGGTTGTGGAACTTGCCGTCGGCAAAATGTGGGGAGCGAGATCGACGATCGCGATATTCTGCGGCCATAGCCTGATTTCCTATGGCCACCGCAACCGCGAGCGTTTTGAGTAGCAACTGCATGGAGGTGACTCTTTGGTGTTGGCGAGTCACGCCCCAAAGCTACCTGGCCATGGTGTGCAACTGCATGAACATAGTACGATAAAATGCCCGACGATCAAAGGGCAGGAAGCTAGACTCCTGCACCGATACCATGTGATCGATGCCGGAAAGGCGGACAAACGGTGCGCCAGGAACGCGCACGGAGCCTTCCGGGACGAGACCGTCATTCATTTCAAAGCCATACTTGTCGCGCAAGAAATCCCGGCTGAGCTCCATGGGTGAGTCGATCCCCCATCGATCAAACTTATAGGTGGCGATGGTCAGCATCGGAATGACAGCGGCAAGCTGCGCAATCTCTTGCTCCCGTGCTTGCATGATGCTGCTCCGCACCGGTTGCGACATGTCTTTTGCAACATGCGGGCTGCCACCAAAGCCCGCAGCAAATATCCAATCGAATGCTGCAGGATACTTCTTCTCGTAACTTGCCAGGAGATCGCCAGCGGGCGTTCCGTAAAAGGGGCTTTGGATGGCGATAAAACCGCGCAGCTTCTTTTGCACATCTACAGAGCGCAATATCGCTGACAGACTGTCCAAGCCGCCTTTGCTGTGTGCAACGAGCAGCACTGGAGCAGCTGCGACTTTCACCGCATCCATGACTTGCATCGCGTTGAACGCCACTGTCTGCGCCGATTCGATCGGCGCGCGCGTCCAGCGAACACCAACGGCAGAAAGCCAACGCTGCAGGTCGCCGAAGTAATCGGGCGTGATACCGATCCTGGTGCTTGCTGCCGTCATAAACCCAGGCACAATGACAACGTGATGCTGACGCAACCACTCCAAAGTTGCACCATCAAATCCATATTGATGCAAGCGCGACGAGGTTTCGAGCCAAGACCCTGTGTGATCTGGGCTATCGGTGCTGAATGCGGCAGCGAGCTCTGTGGATTGAAACTTGGAAGTTTGACCGCATCCGGTCATGAGAAAAACGCTCGTCAATCCTGCTGCGACTTTACTGATACTTCGAGTCATCCTTGGGTCTCCTGCTCCATGTGGGGCTGCGCTGTATTATCCAGGCAGGCGCGAGTCAATTCATTTTTCGCAGCCACGCATTTGTCACTGTTGTTATGCGCGGTTACTTGGGATGGAAACGTGATGATCTGTCTCTGTGTTTGTATATTCGATCAACTCTCTGTAATTGCTGGATAAGTGGGATGAATGAGTTCGGAGCGCACAGGAATTGAGCATAGGGGATTTTGCGCATCGCCTTTAGTTCCCTGAGGAGAAGCGAGGGGTTACGGTCCAATATTACCAATCCGTGGAATGGACGAAAGTTTGCAAAGTTGCCCGCTAGGAATTGTTTGAGACTTTGAATTTTCAGTCACGACAGATCAGCACTGGCGTCTTGTCAGGCAGGGGTGTGATCATGATGTTTCAGCTCCCAAAAATTCGGCGTCGAGAAATGCTGATGCTCATGGTTGGTTGCGCATTGGCAATCAGCTGCACTAGCGATCCACCGTTGCCTGCATCTACCGGGGGCCCAAGTCCAAACACTTGGGGCCAATATGGCGAGTCAAGCGTGTATGGATCGAGTCCCTGGGGCTACAACTCGGGCGGCACAATGGCAAATACGGCAACAAGCTATGGAACGAGCCAAAGGTTGGTCGTTATGATCGATGGCCAAGCATCGCCAACCCTGAGTTTGCAGACAGGCACGCCGCGTACCATGGAAGTAAGTGTGCGCACGACGATGGGCGCTAGTGCCACTCTCAGTCGAGTTCAAGTGCAACCACAAATTGCAGGCCTGCAAGTGCAGCTGCAGTCTGGCATGCCCAGTGCGCGTCTCGTTTGGAATGGGCAAAGCGGGGGTGCTGGGAGCGGGTCTATCGAAGTTTTCGTAACCGGTGGCTACGACGGCGAACAGCGAGAAACACTTTATTGGCAGGTTTCTGGTGCAGGTCTAACGCAGCCGTATGCAAATCATCAACAGGACAGTTTTGGTAATGCACTGCTCGGAGCTGGCATTGGATCTTTGGCAGGCCTGTTTGCGCAAGGAAATTTGTCGGGTGCCTACAATGGTGCACTAGCGGGCATGACCCTTTCGATGATGAACAGCAATTCACCATATGTGGGCGGTGGACTGACCTATGGTATTGGCGGTGCTGTCAATCCATGGAGTGGCTGGAGTGGTCAGTACGGTCAATATCCCGGTTATGGATTCCCAGGTATCAGCGGGCAAAACATTTATGGGGGTTACTATGGCAATTCTGGCTATGGTTATGGCTCGCCGGGATATTCATCATACAATTGGAATACGCAACCCACTAGCTGGAATTCGGGCTTTACCAGCAATCCCTATTATCAATCGGGCACTAATACCAACTATCAGCAGCCGGCGAACTACTATGGCTCGACTGGCTACTACAGCGGCTGGGGCCGAAATAGTACGGAATATTCGCCGTATTATTATCGATCCCTGGACACATCTTATGGCTTAGCGCTGACCCATGGCGGCATCTCGGAATCGGAATCTACCACGGAGGTAGGAAAATGAATTCGAACACCGCAAAATGTAGGGCTGGCATCTACTGGCTATCACTGTTGCTAGCCTTCAGCCAAGTCGCCTGTCGACGCAATCAAGGTGGCAGCGACCTGCAAAGCCTGCATGCCCTGAAGTCAGGCGGAGCGATTCAGGATAACGCCGCATGTGGCCCACAGGTGGCAGCGACGAGCCCGGAGCATCGTCACTTCGCATCGCTGCCCCCACGATTGCAGAGTGAGTTTTCCAGTCGCCAGTCTTGGTTTCAGTTCAGCAGCCAGGCGAGCCAAATTTGCCAGAATGAAATTTTGCCGCGGGCTGCCGCCGACTATACTGCGGCGAACAGCTCCTCGCTCTATCGTTCCTGTTGGCGACCGGCTGCCCAGCAGCAGCAACAGGTGGGATTTGAGGCCATTTTAAGTGCCGATCCCGCTGCCATGAATCGGGAGTTTATTCCCTTGTCGGTGTTGGCCTATGCTGAACTCTACATCGATAACCTGTTGGGTCCGGCGTCAGATATGGCGACATATCGGGGCGCGGCGATGGGCTTGGGCGAGCGCCAGCTGCGCGTCTTTGTTTCAGACTTTCGCGACGCGCGTCGGGCACTCGCGAAAGCATTTATTGACGATATGCTCAGCGCGGGTGGACAAGGGTTGATTCAGCTTTATGCTTCACGTTACGCATCAAGTTCCGACATGTTGTTTGAATCCATCAATTTTCAAAACTATGTCATGGCCGAGCTGACGCACGCCTATTATTGCTCACCGGATACAGTTCGCCAATTCAATGCTCATGAGCTAGTTCGAACGCGCGGAGCCTATCTGGTCTTTGTCGATTTCTTCGGAGCCCCCTGGTACGCCCAAAAATCAACGCAAATTGGACAGGTGCGCTAATGAATACGATCCGAAAAGCAATCATGATTGCAGTTGCAGGCTCAAGCATCGGGGCGTCGAATTCGAATATGAATGTTGGGGAGCAGAGCAAAAAAAAACCTGCTGAGCTTCGCCAACAAGCGCGAATCGTTATCGTGACGTCGCATCATCCGGATGTATTGCAAGCCGTAGCGTCAGGGTTCACCGACCACTATCAAAGATCCCAAAATAAAGTCGTAAGAGTTAGCTGGATTAATCAAGGGGGAACGTCACGAAATCGACGTTTTGTGATGGAGAAAGCTGCAAGCCATCAATCGAATTGGGGAATCGACGTCGTCTGGGGTGGAGGCGAGTATAATCTACAGTCGTTGCGTCAGGACGGACTACTGCGTCCGATGGCTCTGTCGAAGGATGTACAGAGTGATTTGAAGGCGTTGCAGGAACTTGGTGTGAATTCGGCAGCCCAAGATAAAACATGGGCCGCAACATCTTTAAGCGCGTTTGGCTTGTTGGTAGACTTGAGTCGATATGAGATGCCACCGCTGGCACCTGGTAGCCAGGTAACGACAACTCAACTTCGAGAAGATTTGCTTTCACCTGTGGGCAGCTTGCCGAAGGTTGCGGCGCAGGACCCGCGATATTCCAGCACTTTTGCCGAAGCCGTACGACAAATGGTAAGCATCCACGGCTGGCCCGAGACGGCTGAGTATCTAGCGCGTCTCTATCGGCCGGGTGCTCAGGTAGCGTTGCGCTCGGAGGATGCTGTCGACGATGTTCTTAAGGGAAAGCAACACGCGGCATTTAGTATCGATTACTTGGCGCGGGGAGTAGCTCAACAGCAGGTCGGACGTCGCTTTCGATTCCTCCCTTTAGCAGAGCCCACCATGTTGGTGTCTGATCCCATCGGCATCGTCAAAGGTGCCAGTGAGCCTGAGTTGGCGCAAGCTTTTGTCGACTACATCTTGAGTGTCGAAGGACAGAAGCTGCTCAATGGGCAGGCGGAAGGTTTGGCGGGCCTAGCTCGAATTTCTGTTCGCCGAGATGTTGCCGGTCTACCGTTATCGACGGCATCCGACGTCAACCCATTTTCGTATGCACAGAATGCACAGGTCAACGCAGTGCGCGCTTCGATTCATGCGCAGGTACTGGCAGATGTGGTCGGTAGATTGTTCATTGATTTGCGTGCCGATTGGGCTTCGAGGCAGAATGCATTGTCGCCGTCGAGCGTGACCGGCCGTCTTGCGCAGCCGGTTGAGAGTTTGCGGGCGGGCTCAGTGCTCGCAGCTAAACCGCATGGTATTACGGCTAGCGTGCCGCTGCCTAGCCTCAGGGAGATTCAGGATTTGTCACGGCAAGCCGAGCAGGGGAAAGCTGCAGAAGTTGAACGAGTGCTGATCGAGTGGCAAACGCGGGTGAAGGGCGCGCTGAGCGGGGCAACACCCCGCCATTGAGAAACTCGCGGTGGACGACGAGTCGTTGTGCTCGGCAGCCACCCCACACGTTGAAGTTACTTCGCGCTAGATGGATCCAGTATGCGGCCGATGAATAGTAACTGACCAGTCTTCATATCGCGAATGGCGTAAAGGAACGGACGATTAGCGTTGAATTGAAGCGCTGGGCGTCCGATGGACGTCGCGCGGACGCCGCCGACGACCGTGACCGCAGCAGCTTCGGTGCCTTTTTCATCAACTTTGACAAACGTCTTGTGCAGGGCTTGCGATAGAGAAACGTTGCTGCGGTTCGCGCTCATGCGAGAAAAATTTGCGGTTCCATCAGAGTCGCGTGGATTGAAGGCTACCCACGCAGACTTCATTCCCATCGATATGAGGTAATCCTTCAGTTTAATCGACTCTCCCTTCACCTCCCATTTGGGAATGGTCACATTCACGCGCTGGGTCTCCATCTCCTTTGTCATTTCATTCCACGAACTCTCATTGAGCATGCGATCGAGGGATTGCAACGATTGCCCCTCTTTTGGCAATACAAGAACCATAGAAATACGAGCCGGTTCATCTTGGTTGGCGCGGTAAGGCAGTTCGACAGCTTGATAGTTGTCGCCCGCCGTATGTTTCACGGTCATTTCATGGCTCATCATCGTGGCTTGGATTTTTCGTTTGTCAGCCCGCGTCCAGTCCATCTTCAACGGCCGTCCACTGTTTGGGAAAGGGTTCTCCCAGTCGCCTAGAAAATAGACGGCGTTTGCCAATACGATGCTCATCTCTGGTCGAATGAACTGTTCATTGACGATGTTTGTGATGCGCTGATTGGTGTTATCGGAAGCCCACTGATTGATGTCCTTGATGACCTTCTTACGCGCCGCGGCATTTTTGAAGTCCACCGTATCTGCCTGCGAACGGAAGTATTTCTTTGTCGATTGAGAAAAATCCGCCTCAAATTTGATGTCAGATGCCGTCCAGATCTTGTTGGCAATCAATAGGTCATAGCCATTCTCGGCCTTGGTTGCCTGCAAATCGTCGAGTTGAGTCTTGAATGCCATCCCAGCCTGATCATGATCCGTCGAAATGCGCAGAACCTTCGCCATTTCGTCGCGAGTCTTGCCATCCGCTCCGAGATACGTCATGCCAAACGCCGTGGAAATACTCACGGGTGAAATGAACAGATTGGTGCTTGCCAGCTCCGAAGACTTCGCCAGAGTTGAATACATGTCGAATGCAAATTCATTGTTGGATTGGCGCTTATCCGTTCGATCTGCGGCAAGATCAGCGGCTGCCTCGGGTTCCGGACTTGTTCTGCAAGCTGTTGCTATACTAATGCCCAACAAAGTTGAAAGAAAGAGCTTCATCGGCGTCTCCGGTGGTTTGGTAAAAGCAAAAACGAATGAGTCTCTGATGGCAAGAGTATCCTACTACACGGCGCCTCATGTCAAACGAGGCGTTCGATTCAAAGGCAAACGCCGAGGCGAAGCGCGAGCCAGGTAGGAATCAATCTCTGTTTCCCATCGCCTTTCGGAGTTCGTCAGCGAGTTCTGTAAGTTGGTCCTTGCCATAAACGCGATCAAATTCCTGGCGAACATCGTTGGCAATAAGGCGCAGATTGGTCAATAGGTAACAGCAGCCACCACGTTTACGAACGGCCTTGGCCACATCGATGCCGGTCAGCCGGCTATCGGCGAAGAAGTAGTCGGTCACCACCAATCTGCGTTCGGGATGCGACAATTCCATCCAGGAGGCAAGAAATGCCTCCGGAGACGCGTGTAGCTCAAAAGGGTGAGCGAGCAGGCTCGTCAGCTCTTGGAGCAGGTACGGGTCGTCCTCCACGACGTGAACGTGCAGATGTGGCGCCGCAACTGCGGCAGCTTGCCGCTGTGGAAAGTGCAGAATGAAGGTTGTGCCGCTGCCGATTTCCGATATCACGTCGATGCGGCCACCGTGCATTTGCACGTACTTCTGAACGATCGCTAAGCCTAGACCACTGCCGCTGGCTTTGCCCTTGGTAAATCGCGGATCAAATATGCGGCGCCGATCTTCCGGATGGATGTAGCTTCCCGAATTAAATATGGAGACGGCGACTTCTTCGGAATCAGCGTCGGACAAAGAAATCACAATGCGGTCGTCGGGACCAGTAGCTTCTAAGGCATTCACGAGCAAATTGTCTAGCAAGCGGCGAAAACGAAACTCATCGATGGCGACGACAGGTTTCACTAGATTTGCGGTCACTTCAAAAGAACGACGACCTTCGAGGACGTCGGCAGCGCAATTGGCAATCAACTTGGCAATATGAGTAGGTGCAAGTTGCAACGTTTCTGAGGCATTCACGGAGAGAACGTTGTTCAGCATGGACTCAATGTGGACAACATTGCGCTGAATAGCGCTCAAGGTCTTGGCCATACCGCTCCTTTCCGCATTTCTCTTCAACTCGGCAAGGGGATGCCGAATGTCGTGCGCCAAGATTTGCATGGCACTCCCAAGAGCGGCGGAGGCTCCTAGTCTTGCTAGCTCCTGACTCTGCGCCGCAATTTTTTGCACTTGCCAAGAACTGCGGGCGGCTAAAACCACCCCGAGATAGAGAAACACGCTCAGATCGTAGATCATGCGCCGCTCGAACCCAGCACTGGGCAGCACTAAGTAATCGATTCCGCTGGCCATGAGATAGATGGCAAAGACGCCGGTTAGTATCGAGGATGCGCGCACGCGAGGGAGGTCCCGGCCACCGCGGATATCTAAAATCAGCCGGCGTAATGACAACATGAATGCGATGGCGATGGCCCCCATTTTCAACCAAACCGAAGTCGCTACCAAATTGGCGAGTGAATAGATGCGATTAGTGAAGGTGGCATCCCACACCAGCAGGGCAAAGATGACAACGATCCCTGAAGATACAATGGCAAAACGGCGTTCGAGGGAGTCTTGCCGGGTGAATCGCAGCACGAAAAAGACGAGACACAGCATTGCCGCTAGCTGACAGAAGTAGTAACTAGCGACAACCGTATGGAAACCCATATCGTCGCGAAAGATTGGTGTCTTGATGACGTTTTCCATTGTGACTGCGGCGCTATAGCCAATAAAGGCTAAACTGCCGGGAACCGGAACGCGAACAGAGAATTGAAGTGCGAAGAGTACACAAATAGCCCCAGTCGCAAGCGCTAAGACCAGGTTGTACATGTTATCGTTGCGATCGCTGAGATTGTAAACCTCGGTAAGCCGGCTCTCGGGACCTATGAGTGCGGCGGCGTAACTGGCAAGACCTACTTCCCCAGGGGATAGCTTGGCATAGATGCCGATTCGATTGCTGGAGCGTTGTGAATCAATGCGTATGACAGCGCTGTTGTACTTCGAGCTTTCACTGTTGCGGGTCAAATATTCTCGACCATTGACGAAGATCGAGTATTGGCGATGATTGATGCCGACCAATGTCACCGCCAAACTCTCTCTGAAATTAAGTAGCTCGGCTGGCATTTTGACATCGATGAGGTAGTTAACCGCCGTGGGCTGAGTCGCCCTTCCCTTGAGAAAGTCCAGTGTCGATGTGGAGGGGAAATCGGATGTGCTCCAGATAGCATCAGGTTGAAACTCTGACGTCAACCAGCACGGATTCTCCGGGCAAAGCTGGTCACCGGCAGCGCGGATCCAGACCTTTAGGGGTGGGCTGCTCGCATTGAACACCTCCTTGCCGTCAACCAGCGAAAGCTCATGCTGACTCATGATCGTCGTGAGTCGCAAAAACATGAAAATGAATATGCTGGCTACGGCCAGCGTCGATATGAAAGTCGACGTGCGACGCCAGGACAAGTTTCGCCAAGCTGAAGTCAGTCGATTCAAGGTGAACCTATCCGCAATTGGCCATAGAGAATGCGCGATAGGGTATTCTAGGGCATTTTGCGCGTCCGTCCCACTCTTTCCTGCGCCTAGCGTTAGTAATCCAGAAGTGTTTTACAGGCTTCGCGTTGACTCCATCGTAAGGGTCGATTGATTTCGCCTTCGATGCAAGTGGCGTTGAGCTGGGTTACCTGCATGGGGGCGGGGCCGCTCTTGGAAAATGGTAGCCTTAGTGACTCATGCCGAGGACCATGATAGCGGCCGCGAAGGGTCCAAAGAGGGGCGCCGCTTGTGTCGCTGTCAACTTTCAGCCTTTGAAAGATGCGCGAAGCTAAATGCCATTCCATTTCGGCGATTGCGGCTTCAAGGGCATGTGGCTGGTGGTGGAGCTCTTCTCGACTGATTCCGGACGTCCATTGGACTCTGACAGCGTTTGGCCATTCGTCCGTCATGAGCAAGTCCTCGAGGAAGCTTTTCATGATGTGCGTTGAAACTTTGAAGCCGTGGCGTGACATTTCGCTGAGGGCAGTTTCCGATAGCTGCTCCCAGTCAATTTCTAGTGTGACTTCCGCGTCTGGCTTGGGGCCTGGGAGTTTCCAGGTGACGATGCCTTGAACGATGGAGTCCCATGCGCCCCCATGCTGTAGCTGGTCGGCGATAGCTTGCTGCCAATTTGGAGTTGTGGTGAGCTGAAAGGGTATGGAGCCGGCTGCATATTGATCAGCTGATACGTGCGCAAAGAATTTATAAACTAAATCGAGATTGATATCGTAGCCAGGTCGAACGCTATTTTTGGTGAAGCAGTCAGCAATGACTTTAGTATCGGGGGCAACAAGATGCCCCCCGTGGCTGCGAAAGCAGTCGACTTCGAACGTTCCATCTTCACGGACGGCTTGCCGCCCAATCAGGAATTCGACGCGCCATCCATGGACCGGTGCCGGGTGTAGATTCACATCATAAAAACGAGCCAGGCTCAGAATCTTACGGTGCCCTTGGCTTCCCTTTAACAGGTCCCATTTACCTGCAATTCGCAACAATTTTTCGCCGGCAAGTGGTGGGTTCGACTCGGTGAATTCTTGAATCGTGAATTCGGGCTTTTGTGAATAGTCTGCTGTCTTGGCAATTTCGACCTTATGCGGTGCATAGTAGATTTGATCGCTGGTGCCTTCAGCTTGTGCATAGAAGGCGAAATGCTGCATGAGCTCGGTGGGGATGTCCGGGTGCGCCGTAACTTCGCGTAAGGCTGGCCAGTGGGCTTTTGCTTGAGAGCTAGAAGCAATTGAACCATCTTGGTTCGCCAAGTCCGCCTCGTTTTGGGAGGCGCGCGAGCTCATGATGGGCCCGCACGCTACCAAATTCATGGTCAATAATCCAGCGATGGAGAGTTTTATTGTCATGGAGTTGCTCGAAGCTTTCGACACACTTCGGTAAGTGCTCGATTTGCTGAAAGTGTAGGGCAGGTCTCTTCGGACTTCATAATGGGATTACCGGAAATGACCAGCGTATGGAGGTTGATCAATGGCACGAGTGGCTGCAACGATGTGATGCGATTGCCGTCAATCCATAGGGTCCGCAGCCCGAGCATTTGCGAGGTGAACGTCAAGGAGGTGATGTCAGTATGACTGAGTATGAGGTGCCGCAGAGATTTTAATGTGTGAAGTTTTGATGTGAAAAGTAAGGGATTCTTACTCAAATCGAGATATTCCAATTGGGTCAAAGACGCAATGGGCTCGACACCGACGATGCCCTGGCCGCGCAGATCCAATGTCAATTGGCTTGCCAGGATTTCACCGGCGTCCTCGCAGGACTCAACCTTAGCCAGGCGCATCAAGGCTTGAGTCGCCGGTGGTTTGTAGCCTACCTTAGCTGACTCACACCACTGCTTGAATGGAGCGACGGGGCTATCGCGGCAAATGGCACCGTCCAGCAGGTCTCTTTCACTCAGTGCGTATACCTGTGCGCCGCTGCGGCAGGTGACTTCCCAATAGCCAGTCGATTCATTTCTTTCCATACGAACAATATCGTCCAACCCTTGCAGCGAGCTATCGCTGGGTACCTCATCTTTCGCACAAGCTTGCCCGAAGGTGAGTACAATCAGAAGGCCGATGATCGGTGGTGCAATATGAATCATGGCTGCACCGGAGCAGGTAGAGCAGCACAGAAAGCGTTGACAGCAGAGCTGGCCCCCGTTGTTGGGCAGCGCGTCGCATCCTTGATGATGGGATTTCGCGCGCCGTAGAAGGTACGCAAGCGTTTCGACTCTCGCAAAAACTCCAGGCTTTCGACTTTGTTCGAGTCAATGTGCAGGTACTCGAGCCATGCGTGCAACTTGAGAGGCTCTAGTGACTTGACCTGATTGCGGCCGATGATCAGATTCCGCAAGTCCTGCAAACTCGCCAGAGCATGAATTTCGCTAATCTGATTGTTCCACAAGTTGATCGAAGTCAAGTGGGGAAGGGTTGCCAGAGGGCGGAGGTCGGATAGTCCGCGACTAGATAGATCGAGTGACTCTACCGATAACAACCAGCGATGCACGTCCGGGCAATAATCGGTGCCCGCAAGCGATTTCAGAACATCAATGGTCCTCTTCAGTGCCTCTGAGTCGGGCAAGTATGTGCACCAGTCGATGAATGTCCTTTGTTGCCGGCAGACGGTCGGTTGGTGAATGCTCTCCGCGGCGACACCAACCTCCACAGTGCCATCTTTGCAATGGACACGGTAGAAGCCGTCTTCGCCACGCTCTGCCAGCCAGAATCCCAGCGTGGTTGATGGAGTCGCAGCCCCTGTTATCGTCGCAGGCGTCGAGTCTGCGGCGGCAGGAGAGATGCTTGGGACGTTTGCTGATGCTGGCGCTTCGGGTTCTGGGCGGTGCTCGCCTTCGTTGTCATCTGTAGGTTCTACGTCGGAAAAGTTTTTGCTGGTGACGCTTTCGGATTTACCACAGGCGATGACGCCCATGCTCAATAGGGCTAGTGATAGTGCATACGTTCGCATAGATGAACTCCGATAGACTGTTTATGTATGGCTCAAAAAAAATCTTGTGGTCTTCTTCCGCAGCGCCCTCGCTCTATGAGCAAGGCGCTTGCCAATTTTCATGGCCCAAGAATCAGTAGGTTACATGTCGATACCGAGGTAGGGGGCGGCCCGTTGCTGGCCAGATGTCCCAAGCTGGGCCGAATCGAGCCGGGGTGCTAAGAGTGTAACTAGCTGATATAAAAGCGAAAAATGTCTATTTGCGGATGGCATGGGGGTTGCGATGTAGAACGCGGTCGCCAAGCTCTGCAGCCCCCATTGTCTTGAGCGAGAATCAACTAAACAAGGAAACGAAGTTATGAAAAAGATGATTTATACCCTTCCCCTATTTGTGAGTCTTGGATGTGGCACGAGCGAGCAGGGCTACGATTTGGACAGCGAGATCGGCACGGGCTGGAGCGCTGACCGCCAATGTGAAAGCAGTGATACTGGCGCTAACAAGAGAAGTCAGTGTCGGGGTATCAGCACGCTCTTTAAGGCGGCGTTGACGCCGACTGAAGATGCCGTTACCAAAACGTTGCCGTACCAACTAAAGTTCGCAGGACGCATTGAGTGTGCGATGCCGCTAAACGTCTCTTGGGCAATTTATGGGGCGCGCAAACAGGTTGCGCAAGAGGGTCCTAAAACCCAGTTCGCAGAGTTTGTGGTTATCCCGTACGATAGTGCTGATTTTGTGATCAACGTGCAACCACGGCGGGAAGACGTTGTCGATGCAGCTTGTTATGTTCGTATCGACCGACAATACGCCATGCCTGATTATCCTTCTGTCATGCAGTATGCTACGGTACTGCAAACCTTGCATGCGCCTATGTTGCAAGCCAAGTCGGAACAAAGTGTTGAGGCGGCGATCCCTCTCCTGATCAAGCTAGAGACAGAGCTCACTGACCTTCTCGATCAGGGATTGGCAGGTAGCGTTCGTATCTTGGCAACGCAGCAGCGCATGACGTTCACTCAGTTACGCGAGTCCTTAGCGCAGGAGTGCGCATCAGATCCAGCGGCCGAGCCTTGCAAAAATGCCCAAACGGCTTTGAACGCGGCCGCGACGAGTGCCTACACAGACAACATGACTTCAAAGAAAAGCTTGTTTAATTTCATCAGTTCCGAGGCGAATCGATTGCCAAGTGATGAGCAAGAGCTGCGTAAGAGTTTGCAAGACGTACTTCTGAAGCTTTCGCCCCTGGACTAGAGCCATCACTCTCCTGGTTGTCTGCCCTCTGAGGTGCATTGCGCCTGCAGAGGGCTACTCATTTTTTTAGCCGATTACTTCAAATGCGCCAAAAGCGGGATCCCTAATCCCACTTCTGGGCATTCTTCCAACTGGGGCGTTCTGCAATCGAATGGTACCAGCGATTGATGTCCGCGAAATTTGTCAGCGAGATTTCCAACTCTCTCGCCAAACCAATAGAAGTCGCCAAGGCAAAGTCGGCGACGGAGAGACTACCCTCGACAAAATTTTTCCCGGCGAGTGCTGTGTTCAGCACGCCGAGAAAGCGATCGACTTCTGGCATGGCCGCTTCGATGGCAGCGGGATCTGCCGGTCCACCACCAAACTTGGCTTTCCAAACTTTCTCGTAACTAATCTTGCCAATCGCCAGGCTCAAGTGCGCATTTTGCCAAAGCAGCCAACGCTCGACCTGCGCTCGCTCCATGGGCTGCGTCGGCAACAAGCGGGACTTCGGATCGAGGGACGCGACGTAAAGCAGAATCGCATTACTTTCCCATAGATACTGTCCATTGTGCTCGAGGACGGGCACTTTGCCATTGGGGTTGCGCTTCATGTGCTCGTCGGTCTTGTGTTCCTTCTTGCCCATCAAGTCCATGGGGCAAAGTTCGAGCCGCTGATCGGTCTCAAAAGCCACGGCCAGGATCTTTCGCGAGTTATAGGAATCTTTCCAATCATACAGCTTCATCGTTGAACTCCTTCAAATGGTTTCGAGTGCGGCGTTAAATGTGGTGCTAGGTCGCATGGCTTGCGAAGTCTTGCTTGGATTCGGGTGATAGTAGCCTCCGATGTCAACCGGTTTGCCTTGTGCGCCGTTCAGTTCGCCGACAATCCTGGCCTCTTGTGATTCCAATTTCTTGGCAAGATCGGCGAAACGAGACTGCAGGGAAACATCTTTGCTCTGCGCTGCCATCGCTTGCGCCCAGTACATTGCCAAGTAAAAATGACTGCCGCGATTGTCAATTTCACCTACTTTGCGTGCTGGCGATTTATCATTCTCCAAAAACTTGCTGTTGGCTGCATTCAGCGCTTCGGCCAATACTAGGGCTTTGGCGTTCTTTGTCTTTTCGGCAAGGTCCTCGAGAGAGACCGCCAGTGCCAAGAATTCACCCAACGAATCCCAACGCAAGTACCCTTCTTCCAAAAACTGTTGAACGTGTTTGGGTGCAGAGCCGCCGGCGCCCGTTTCATACAGACCGCCACCTGCAAGGAGAGGCACGATGGAGAGCATTTTGGCGCTCGTACCCAGCTCGAGAATGGGGAAGAGATCGGTCAAATAGTCGCGTAGAACGTTGCCGGTTACCGAAATGGTATCGTTGCCGGCGCGGCTCCGTTCCATGCTGTAATTGATGGCGTCGACTGGGGACATGATGCGGATCTCAAGACCATCGGTTTTGTGGTCTGGCAAATACTTTTCGACCTTGGCAATAAGGCTAGCGTCGTGCGCGCGTTTTGGGTCCAGCCAGAAAATGGCGGGAGTCATAGTCGCTCTGGCGCGGCGTACAGCTAGGCCGACCCAGTCGCGAATGGCGGCGTCTTTCGTCTGGCACATACGCCAGAGGTCACCTTTTTCTACTTTATGCTCAAACAGCGTCTGGCCAGTGCTGGAAATCACGCGCACCGTACCATGACCGGTGATTTCGAACGTTTTGTCGTGGGACCCATACTCTTCGGCCTTTTGCGCCATCAGGCCGACGTTGGCAACGCTGCCCATCGTTGCCGGGTTGAAGGCTCCGTGCTTTTTGCAGAAATCAATCGTGGCTTGATAGATGCCCGCGTAGCAACGATCCGGAATCATATACTTGGTGTCATGTGGTTTCCCATCCGGACCCCACATCTGGCCGGACGTGCGAATGGCGGCCGGCATGGAGGCATCGATGATCACGTCACTGGGTACGTGCAAGTTGGTGATGCCCTTATCCGAGTCGACCATGGCGAGAGGCGGACGCTTCTTGTAGGTGGCGGCAATGTCAGCCTCGACTTCTGCGCGCAAGTTCGCGGGCAAAGTGCTGAGTTTTGAGTAGACATCTCCGAGCCCGTTGTTTGGATTGACGCCGAGCTCAGTGAACTTGTTGGCGTGTTTCTCAAAGACGTCTTGGAAGTATATGGATACCGCATGGCCAAACATGATCGGGTCCGAGACCTTCATCATGGTTGCTTTGAGATGCAAAGAGAGAAGTACACTCTTCGATTTGGCATCCTCGATCTCGGCTTCATAAAACGATCGAAGGCGCTTACAGCTCATCACCGAGGCGTCGACAACCTCTCCCGCTTGCAGTTTGATCGCGTCCTTCAGCACCTTGGAGTTGCCGTCGGCACCGACATACTCGATTTTGACGCTGCACGGTTCGGACATCACCGTCGACTGTTCACTGCCGTAAAAGTCGCCGTCATTCATGTGGGAAACGTGCGACTTGCTGTCTGCGCTCCATTTGCCCATGGAATGGGGATGCTTTTTCGCATACTGCTTCACCGCAGGCGCCACGCGTCGATCGGAATTGCCTTCGCGTAGAACAGGATTGACGGCGCTGCCTAGTACCTTGGCGTAGCGAGCCTTGATGTCCTTCTCCGCATCGCTGCGTGGATCTTCCGGATAACTCGGAACTGCGTATCCCTGCTCTTGCAGTTCTTTGATTGCTGCCCTGAGCTGCGGCACTGAGGCGCTGATATTGGGAAGCTTGATGATATTTGCGTTCGGCGTTTTTGCCAATTCTCCCATTTCAGAAAGGGCATCACCGAGCTTTTGCGATGCATTCAGCTTTTCGGGAAAGTTGGCGAGGATGCGACCGGCCAGCGAGATGTCCTTGGTTTCTACCTCAACCCCAGCTGCCTTGGTGAATGCTTGCACGATTGGCAGCAAGGAAAATGTGGCAAGTGCAGGTGCTTCGTCGGTGAAGGTGTAAATGATTTTCGACATGGTACTTGTTTCCCTTATGCTGGAGTTCGCGAATGCGGACTTTAAGATGCTGAATTCACTGGAGCGGTGATACTAGCAACACCGCGTCGAATGAAGAAGAGTAAATGGATCTTGTTTGGGGAAAGTGATTGGTAGCCAAAGAAATCCCAAGTGGACCTTCTTCTTGGAATTGTTTAGTATTTTCCGCTCGTTAATCCCGGTGTCCACGATGGGGGTGCTTCCGCATGATTTCGTATTCCGTCTATAAGGTCTTACACGTTGTCGGCCTTACGCTGGTGTTCCTGGCGCTGGGTGGCGTACTGACCCACGTCATCAATGGTGGTGGCAAGGAACATCGCTGGCGAAAAGCGATCGGGATGTCGCACGGCATAGGTCTCTTTCTTGTTTTGCTCGGTGGCTTTGGCCTTTTGGCGCGTATCGGTGTGCCCCACGGCTCCATCCCAACGTGGGCCCTGCTCAAGATTGCATTGTGGTTGTTATTGGGCGGCATGTTAGCGGTTGCTTATCGCAAACCGAGTCTGGCGCGGCTTACCTGGTCGCTCGTCGTCGTCATTGGCGGCCTTGGTGCGTACCTGGCGGGAAGCAAGCCGTTCTAAGCGCGGCGCTCGACCATTTTGTTCTGACGCCCCGCAAGCTGTGATTCTTGTGCCTTTCTGCTAAACTAGCGAGAAATGAACATGCTTACGGCACTGCGGGGGTCACTATGGCGAAGACTATCTTCTCAAATTCTATTCGACGTCCGTCTCGATGGAAAGGCGCGCTCTTGCTGACGGCGACGTTGGCTGTTCTTGGCGCACGCGACCAAGAGCCGCAGTATTACACGGTGACGATGCACGACCACGAAGTACTGGATCAGATGGGCCCGTATGCGGATGTGGTCGTTGACAAGGGCCGCATTCAAATTTTTGAGCTTCGACCGGGAATTTCGTTGTCCATGCTGCCGGCAGGTGTCCGGAGCGCGTTAAAGCCCATCGATCTTGACGTATTGAGCGTGACGCCTGTGTCACCGATTCTGCATCAGGTCAAACAGCGCTTGGGCCTCTCGAAAAGGGATCCTCGCATCGAGGCCATGACCGAACAAGTGACGGCCGAGTCATTTGAAAACACGGTGACGGAAGTCGTCGAGCACGGCACTCGTACCACAAATGCATCCATTACCTGGATGATGGATCGCCTCCGACAGTATGGCTATGAGCCAACCCACAACTACAATATCGAAACCTGGAAGCAAGGCACGGTCCATCCCGAAGAAGTGGTGATAATCGTTGGCCACATGGATACGGTGGCCAACACAGTCGGCGCCGACGATAATGCAAGCGGCGCGTCAGGTGTTTTGGAGGCGGCGCGCGTTTTTGCGGATGTAGAAACTGAACGATCGATTTTATTCCTAATTACCGAAGATGAGGAGGAGGGATTGTTGGGCGCTCGTCGCTATGTCCGTCAGCTGCGCGAGCAGGGTAAGCTCGCGTCTGTCAAATTTGTCGTAAACATGGACATGATCGCCCACAACGCCAACGGCATTGTGGACCTGGAAACGGAACCGGTGTTTGAGGCGCTCACCGACTGGATGGCCGATGTCGCGATGACTTACACTACATTGCGCCCGAACAAAGTGCTCAACGCTTGGGGTTCTGATCACGTGCCGTTTATTGAGGCGGGAGTACCAACCCTATTGACCATCGAGCACTGGAATACGCATACACCCTGCTGGCACAGGTCCTGTGACACGCTAAGCACTCTCAATTTTGCCTATGGCAAAGAGATTGTTCGTCTGAACATTGCGGCTTTGGCGCTGAAAGCGGGACTTGTTGATTAGGTTTATTTTGTGTGGGGTCTAATTTCCTGAATCTCAATAAATCCACTCCGCAAACCATCGCCGAATCTCGTTCACCGCGATTTGGCGATGGGTTTCAACCTCAGAGAAAAGTTCGTGCCTCGCTCCCTCAATCTGCACATAGCGGACTGCCGCTGGAGCGTGCTCAGCTGCCTGTTCGGCCCAATGCTGCAGCCACTTTGGATGGTAATAAGCCTCCTCACCGGGTCCAAGAACTAAGGTTTTGGCGGATAGCATCTTCATACTTTCGGCGGCATGCACAAAATCAAGCGACTTAAACGCACTGGCTACCCAACCGAAAGTCGGCACCCGCGGCGAGTGCGGCGAATTGCAGATGACTTCGTACATTTGCCGATCATGCGTCAAAATATTCTCTTCGAATCTTGGGCGAATCTTCTTGCTGAAGCTGACAGATCGTCGCGCGAATCCAATCGAAGACAGGAATTGTGCCAGAGGCTTGGCAACAGAATTCGGAAAGAGGCGCTCGGGCATGCGAATCAGGGGTGCGCACAGGGCGATTGCAGTCGGACTCAATTCTTGACGCAAAACGCCGCACAGAGCGATTAACGATCCCATGGAGTGGGCGATGACCGCGTAAGGCATACCTTGCGCATACTCTCGTATGATCTTGTCGCCATCGAGAACATAGTCGGCGAAGTCGTCAACATGGGCGCGATACCCCGTCGATCGGCCTTGACCCCGGTGGTCCCAGGTTAAAAAGCCGCAGTCTGCTGGTAAATCCAGCCACTCAGGGATTTCGTGATTCTTCTCGATCCATTCGCCGAGACCATGAAAGTAGACGACGAGTCGCCGTAACGGAACACGGGGATCTTTACGAAAGATGGCGGTCCGTAATTGGCACCGGCCGTCGTGGCTACTCTTGAACGATACTGTCCATTGCTCAGAAAGTTTGCGTTCCAACACCTTCAGTCAACTCCGTGCTCAAATTCGGCCAAGGCCCTTCATTAATGGCATCAATCTAGGGATAGGTCATACTCCACTCGCGACCGAAGTGCCGCGTTGCAAACGGAACAAAAGCTGCGGCCAGATTCCATCACGCACTGAAAGCCGGGCTTGTGACTATGCCCTTGTGGCTCACTGTTGGCGTATCCACCTGCATAAGCGCCGATGGGACGACCGCTTTGCCAGATGCTCTCGGGCGTTGGAATGGGAATGGACGGTGAAACATGCTGGCGCCATTTCAGGGCGCTGGCATCCGCCAGAAAGGTGATGTTTTGGCTCCATGGTTCGCGAATTCCTGGTGCGAATGCCAGTTCTGTAGGGCCGCCTCCCTCGTATTCCTCATTCAGTCCGAAGTAATGCCCCAACTCGTGCAAGAGGAGATACGTGAAGCTGGAAGAGCGAGCTGGAATCGCTGTTAACTCGTTAAAATTTCCCACGCCCCAGTATTCGGCATCATCGACGATGGCAATAGGATGGTCGTAGGGGGCTACGGCTAGGCCGCGCCGATAGCGCGCCTCTCGCGTGGGATAGAGGACATGATACCATCGGAAGTGGTCACGCCAATAGGGAAAGTACAGCCCCAAAAAGGAATCGCGTTCGGGAATGGGAAGGCCTAGATTCTGTGCCCGTCCGAGGGATTTCGTCGACGGTGCAAATACGGCTCGAATCTCGAAATGTTCCAAGCCTGGCCACTTTGCCGCAGCGAGTGCGTCGGCCGCACGGGATGCATCTCGCCAAAACTGGGCCCGCTTTGTCTCGCTGTAGCCTTCGGCATAGACGTTGAAAATGAGCCTGTTGCTCGCTGTCGCGGCACGCACCAAGCGGACTTCGGTGCCGTCAGCAAGGAGAGATTCTGGAGTCATGATGGATCGACGGACCAGCTTCGGGTCGATGTTCATCGCAAGCACTTCTTGCGTGTCACCAGACACTGGATGTTCAGCCAAGAGTCGCAGCATGACGGGTGACGTCGGCGCGGGAAAGCGAAAGGTGAGGGCACGTGTCAACTGCCGGAATTCGGAGCCAGTGCCGATGGATGCCCACGTCGTAGGACCACTACCGTCCGTGGGCGATAAGCTGGCGACATAGCTACCATGGGGATCGCGGTGACGAGCGCGTCGTGCCAGCGCGTTCGTCCCCGAATTCTCGACGACGCTATCGGCGAGAAAGAAGCGTTCGCCCTTTTCGTCCCAAGCGAACTCAACCCGCAGTGCTAGCTGTGCATCGGCGTACATCTGGACAAGTGATAGCGGCAAAGTACGGTCGGCGAGGACTCGTGATTGGTCTTTTGGCACAGCGTTTTCGTCGGGATAGGGGTTGGCGAGAAGTCGCGAACCTTGAAGAACTGATGATATCATGCAAATCAGCGTCAAAATGCGCATGCTGGCCTCCGCAATGGAATGTCCGAATGACTGCGAAACATTCTACTCGGTTGGGGCCTCAATTTGAACTTTTGAAACTTGGCGTAAATAGCGGAACAGGGCGCGCGCCGCCGTGACAGACTTGCCGACTTTGAGCTCCGCCTGAGATTGGAGCTGAAGCTTTCGGAGATTCTTGGGATCGCAATTCGGCAGATCGGCACAAATCTGCAAGACCGTGCTCTCGTCGCCGGCAACGATCTGTTCGCGCAGGATTTCTAGTTTTTGGAAGTCTTCGGCGTCAGAGCGCTTTCCTGCCTTGAGCTTATCTAAGGCGGCTTGCAGGGACTCGACGTCCCCATCGGCGACCTGATGGGCAAGGTACCGAAGTTGACGCCGTCGGGCAGGGGGTGACTTCAGGTCGCGGGCAACCTGAATCTCATCTCGTAAGTCCGCATCGATCTCAAGCGCAGCAAATTCACCGTCCTTGAGGTCCACGAGCTCTTTGGTGAGCTTCTGAATCACTTCCTGGGCGCGCTTCTTGCCCGACTTGCTATTGGGATCGGCTTTGGATGGATACTTTTCGCGCATGTGATCCTAAAAAGACGTCTACAAAAGGTCGATCAACACTTTCGCCGATATTGCCACCTTTTGCAGAGGCTGAACAGGAAAACTCTGTTCGCCCCTTGGCCGCGCAAGACGTCTTCGATCTATACTCGCGAACTATGGTCCCTATCGTAATCCCAAGTGGCTGTTTGAGCCGGAGTCATATCCGTTGCCGACCCCTTAACGACGTTCGAGGACTCTCCCGAGGAAGCGATGCCTTCTCCGCCGGCCCTCTCCAATATCTCTTTGGCTCGCTTTACTAATGCTGATTCATCACAGTGGACAGAAATCAGAATTCCGCCGTCTTTAACCTTACCCTCGTAGCGCTTGGCTTCGTATTCGGGGATCCCCATCCCGACGAGGGCACCCGTCAGACCTCCAAGCGCTCCACCAACTCCGGCTCCGGCAAGTGCGGCCATGATCGGACCTGCCGCGATCAATGGACCAACGCCGGGAATCGCAATGCTACCGATACCAACGAGCCATCCAAGACCTCCGCCTAAAACCGCGCCCGCAGCTCCTCCAGTCGTCGCGCCTTCAGGGGCTTTGGTCGATTTCTCGTGAGCGAAATCTTTTGTTCCCTCATTGTCGGGAAATAAAACCGAAATATCTGTATTGAGAAAGGCGGCGGCTTTTAAATCATTAACCGCGTTTTCGACACCCACGCGATCACGAAAAATTGCAAAGACTGCTGTATTCTTGTTGGTCATGATGGTCCCCTCTTTGTTGAAAAAAATCCTCCCATGTGCGGGAGCAATCTCACTGAGATGAAACTTCGAGTTCACTCTTCACTTTGGTCCGCCCCGCAGCCTTAGTGGCAATCCTTTCAACGGTGCGTTATTCATCCATATTGCGCAACTTCGAATGCGCCGCGCTTCAGTGGCGAACATCCATCTTCTTCTTGACGAGTTTTGCCATTTTCTCTGCGAGAGCGGCCAACTCCTCCTTTGCGATCAATTTATCGCATTCCGGGAAAAGCTCGGTTTCCTCCTCCATGATATGGTGCTCAATCAATTCTTTCAGTGCTTCGATTTTAGCACTGAATGTCTCATCGCCTCGCTCAATCCCGGAGAGCTTGCGTAGGAGCTGTTTGATTTTGTTGTGCTCATCAGTAGCTTCGAGAATGGCGTCATCAGCAACTTTTTTTGCTGCAGGGTAAAAAATGTCCTCTTCCAACTTCATGTGAAACGCCAGCTTCTCACTTAAGCCTTTGAGCAACTTTCTCTTGGTCGCGAATGCCCTCTCACCCGCTCTTTCTATCTGGCCGAAAATTCTCTCCACTTCGCGATGCTGGGCCATCAATAGCGCAGTAGCTCCGCTGCCTGGCGCGGTTTGGGGCGTCGTTTGCTCCCTTTTGGAGACAGTTTCCAGTGTTTCTGTACCGATCATGATTCATCTCCTCACTAAAGTTGAAAGCAGCTCCAATCCCCTTGAATCTGAGTGATTGGCTGGGCGATAAGTTGGTACTTAAGAATCGCCACCCTTCAAGAATCGTTTGCGTGATTCTTGTTTTGCCACTGACGTGCAAGTTCGAGGCCAAGAGTTGAGCGGATGCTTGTGAACGGCTTAATCAGGAAGTCATCGAATCCGGCGCGCATGAACTCCTGCTCCTGATTGGCCAGTACTTGCGCGGTCAGGGCAACGATGGGCTTTTTGTACCAGATAGGGCGCTTTGCGATGAAAGCGGCCCTTCAAATTCAATTGGACTGAGCCAACGGCAGGTCTCTGGTACTTTTGTGGCGATGTCGGCAAAGAAGGTGCTTCCTTTGCCTATTTCAGATGCTTGAAGAATCACATCTCCCTTCAGGCTTTGTGCCTGTTGGCGAGCTAAGTTAAGTCCGAGGCCCGTGCTGTCAGTGTGGCTAGAGTACGTGACGCTGACCGAGGTGAACTTTTCAAAAATGCTTTCCCGGTAGGCTTGCGGAATGCCTTGACCAGTATCTTTGATCCAGAATTGGAGTTTGCCAACGTCGTTCGTAAGCCCTGCATCCGCAGCCCACCCTACGGCGATGGATACGGCGCCAGCGTTTGTATATTTGATCGCGTTGCCGAGCAGGTTGGCCAGAATCTGCCTCAGTTTCATTTCGTCGGTGATAATTTGTGACGGCAATTTTTGCTTTGCACGTACTGATAGCGCGATGCCTTTCTCCGCCGCGAGCGGATGAAACTGGGCAAGCAAATGCTGAATCAGCAAAGGCAGATTTACTGCTTGTTCCAAGGGCTCCGACTTGCCAGCTTCCATTTTCGACAGCGTCAGTACGTCATTAATGAGGGAGAGTAATTGCTGGGCGGTGCGGTGAAGGGCTTCGATCGATTTTTTCTGCTCTGAATCAGGCAATTTCCCGTCCAGCAGCAGCTTCGAATAGCCGATGATAATGCTCAATGGCGTGCGTATTTCGTGACTCATCGTGGCCAGGAATTCAGCCTTCATCTTGGTTTCGGTTTCTGCCTTGAAGCGCGCGATTCGATCCGTTATGTCGCGAGTGATCGTTCCCATGCCGAGAACAGTCTTCGAGTTGGGAGCGTAAATCATAAAGTGAGTGTCGGAGACGGGTATCGACTCTTCTGTCTGAAAGTTTCGAAAGTGTGTTTCGCCTTGCCATAGTCCTTTGTCGACCATTTCACGATAGATGACATTTTGCGCAAAGTCGCGCTCGTGCGGCGGGTAGTAATCGTGAATCTGCGTGCGTTCGATCGGAAAATCGGCTGGTAATCCGACCATCCTTTTTCCTGCGGGATTAACGTAAATAGGCTTTCCATCAGGATCGGCGATGCCAATGAAGTCGGCACAGTTTTCGATGAGCGCTGATAGCAGCAATTTCTCATGCGTCAATTTTTTGAGTTCGGCGGCTTCGTCCTTTATTTTGCGGCGAGCAGTGCGCAGGTGCATCAACAACACGAGCAGTGTTCCCGTAAAGAGGATGACGGCTATGCCGAAGAGAAGGATAGATGGATCGCGCCAATTCATGGGTGACATCTAATCCAATTTAAGAACGTTGGGAAGATCAAACATCAATCGCGCGCGAGGCCGTTCCAAATCCACAGTTGAAACATATCTAGTTCGCGGGCTGTTGGCTGGGGGCTGCCGCTTTTAGGCATACGCGCCGAGTCCATGCGTCGCATGCGTCCCATAATCCCATTCTGTCCCGTGTCATTGGCTTTGGGAACAATGCCGATGGTTGCTGTTTCAAGATTGGCATCATCGGCCAAAAACCGCGCCTTAGCGCTTGCATCTGCACTGTCTGGGTGATGGCATGACACGCAATAGGAATCCAAAAATGGCCGAATATGAGTAGTGTAGTTTATTGACGCCGGTGCGATGCCAAACTGGCCATTCGCAGATGCAACAGCCACTGACCCTATACTATCGGTTGCAACGATCCGTAATTCATAAATGCCGAGGTCTAAACTCGAGAGGTCCCAATCGTACGTTAGTTCTGTGCTGTTGGGCTCCAGGGGTGATAGGACAGGCTGCCAGACTAAATCAGGAAACTTTTTAACTTCGAATTGCAGCTTGAGAGGGTCGCCTTCTGGATCGCTCGCGGTCAGCTGCAAAGTGCGAGGTGCTGTATTGAGTAAGACCGTGCGAGGGACTATGCCTGTCATGGTGAGCGTGGGGGGGAGATTGTTGCCGATAATTCTGTCCACAATGAGCGCGTGTGGCAACGTCGCTAAAATATCTGGGGCGTCTGGTACCGTTAGCTTCGCAAATGCAAAGTAGGTTCCGTCGGGAACCGCATAGAGCGGCCACTCAAAGTGGTCGGTATTTCCACTAATCTGCTCGGCTATCGCATCAGATTCCGTCGTCTTGCCTGCCTCATCGGTCAGGTAGACTCCCCAAGTTCCAGATTCCGGTACGTGTTCCACCTCGAGTTGAAAGCGGAATGTAGGGTTCTTGATGATCGTGTGTGAGTCGGGATAGATGAAGTGAAAGACCGGGTCTGGCTTCGGCGGTGAAACTTCGCTTTCGGCGCTGCTGAGGGGCGCTCGTTTAGAACCTTTTGCCTTATCTTCCTCGTCAGCGAACGGCCAGTAGTCGCGGCAGCCGGTGAGCGCCGGCAATATCGCGAGCAGCAACCATTGACCCATGATTCGGTTCATCGTGATCACGGTGCACCTCCGCCGCCGCGGTCGGCCTTTGCGGGTTCAATGAGGTCAAATCCCCAGGCGATCGTGGCGTCTGCTGGGATGATGGCAATCATCGGTGGTACATAAAGTTGGTCGCCCGGAGCTAAGACTCCCAAGTCAATCTCTGACCAAGTCGCATACTGTTTCAGATTTTCGCCGTTAATGATGGGGCGCAGGCCGCGAACATAGACGCCGTCGCGACTGAGCCAGAGACTTGGATGGCTGAAGATAAGACTGGTTTCAGTTTTTGTGCGTGCTTGCACTGTCAGGAATAGATCAGAAATGCCTGTCGCTTCCACCAAGGAGTAGCGAAGGACCGGGTGATTTGGCGGCGTCGTTTGATAGGCTTGCTCTGGATCGAAGAAAGGGTTCGCCGTCACCACCAGGACGTCTAAGCGTGAATTTGCCGCATTACTGAGGACGCGAATAAAGGCGCGGCCAGCGCGCAGACTGAACTGTCTGGCCACCGTGCTGCTGTTGGGGGCCTTAAGTGAGCCCCAGCGCCAAGAAGTAGCTGGCTGCCCGGCAGGTGCAGCTGGAAAGCTCCAGCTGATGCGCGTAGGCGTGCCCTCTCCGGGTGGCGGGTCCGTTGGGTCGTACACTTCGACGAACATGTTTGAACCCGATACCCGGCCCCAAACCGTGTAGATTCCGGGCTGAGGAATATCCAAGGGAAACTGAATCCAGCCGCGGTTATCTTCGCGAATGGTGGTGCCCACGGGTGTTTCCACATAGCTGCGTCCAGAGGCGGTGCCAGATCCGGGCACGCGTACCATCGTCGTCCCAGTGCGCAGATCGATTTCGCCCATTTCAGCCTCGAAATAGAATGTGCCATCAGGGTTAGGATTGGGCTGAATGTCATACGCGAGATCGCTCAGCTTCAGCGGCTGAGTCACAATTTTGGGCAAGGGCAGTGCGGCGCCCGAGTCAGCTGTCTTGTCTTCGAGTGACGCTGCCCAACGCTCCAGTAGTCCGAGCATCACACTTGCATCGTCAGAACATTGACTCCAGCAGTTATGCTGATCCTCGTGCAGGCGTAGATAGATCCGCGACTTGGCGGGCTCGCTGAGGTTTATCTTACCGGCGTCGCGCAAAGTCTGTTCGGAGACTTCCGGCTCAGCAACGGCGAATTTCGGGGATATGGAAGCACCGTGGCAGGCGCCACAATTCTTTGTCAGAACTGGGTGCAGGTCATTGCGAAAGGAGAATTCTGCAAGATTCTGCTCGATGGTCTGAGAGGAGTTAGCGACTTCGGAGCTCTTCGTTTTCGAGGATGGTTTCGACTCATCTTCTTCAGCACAGCCGAAAAATGCGATCGCCAGGAGCAGCCAAGTGGCTGCCGCACGTTGCTGAATGATGGTTAAGCTCCTGGACATCGAATTCGATTCCTACGTCTCAATCCGATTGAACTTCTTGTACATGGCCGCATCGCTGCCGACGAATGGATCAGCGGCACCGCCAAGCGCCTGCTTCAGATCGCCCTCGCGGCCGAGCAGTGCGAGATAGTTGTACAGGACGCAGTAAGCGGCATTGGTCGGACTATTGGCAATGCGTGATGAGCTTGTGGCGACGCCAGGCGCGGGATTGAACCAACCAATGGAATGCCCCGGCGATGTCAGCGTTGGCCTTGATGTTCCCGGTTTGCCCATAACCATAAAAACATCCATCCCCAAGTTGCCACGATCGCCAACCCACGGAAAGCGACCATCAGCATTGGGTGTGCCTTGGCCGGAGGCAACCACCGATCCATCGGAATGAATGTAGATGGCCACGGGCTGGCCGCAATTGAAGGCGGCTTGAAAGATGCGGCCAACATTGGTGCCGAGGGTGAAATCACGTCCGCGGGTCGTTGCCGCATCACTACCATGATAGTCATAGCCACCGAATGTCATCTTGCCGCAGGCAGCTAGTCCGTCGAGGACGAGTTTGGCGATGGTGCCAATCGTCGACTGGGTGCCATCATTGAAGTTGAAAACTGTATTCAGGCGAGTGTCGTTGACGGGCGATACATCGTTGGCGCCAAAGCGAGTCAGCTGACCAAGAGCATCCGAGTAAGCGCACTTCATGGTTTCTGCGATCTGTTCCTCGACTCCCTTTGACTTGAGTTCCGTCAAGGCGCGAGCGCTTAAATTGCGCGTTGAATTTAGAATTTTTTCGACCTTCTCGGCGCCGAGGAGGTTGAAAAGATTCCCAGGGGTGACGAGGGAAATAGCGTCGTTCGGCGTGCGAATGAGCGATGACTTAATCGACGCTGGTAACCCACCAACAGGCGATTGAGATCGCGTGCCGTTTGCCGTATCGGAGTTGCCAACGGTGTGCACAAGTAAGTAACTCAGATCCGATAGCCGCGCCAAAGCTGATAATGCACATTTGGCGTTGCCGTTGGAGTCATCCATGCTGACATTTGGTAGGGCAATGCCGTTGACTAAGTTGCGAACTGCTTCCGTTGTGACGCTGTTGAGTCCCGCGAGGAAGCCATTGCCATTTCCTGCATACATGGGCAGGCCATAGGTGGTGTCGACACCAACGCGACTGGGAGCTAGCGCCGTATCCCAACTCAGTTTGATGTAGCTTTCGTCGGGCAGAAATTGATTGTCCTGTCCCATGGCCACCACGCTACCGGCCAACCCTGCGCCGCCGGCGGCCTCAATGGAGAATACAGGTAATCGCGCTCCGTTGAGCTGAGTGACGGCTGGCGTGCAGCCGCTGGCTTGGGCTTGCCCGCTCCGTAGGAGGCTAAAGACGCTTGGAGTCATCACGTAGCCCAAAAACGGAATGGCGCCGGCACTTAGAAAGTCACGACGGGTCCGGAGGCGATGGCCATTTGCCGCCACGGGATCCCCAGCAACCCAATCAAGCTTCGGTTTTTCATCTGTCGACATAGGCAGCATGCCCTTTAGCAACTGGGTTTAATAAATGACGGATCGAGCTGATGCGCAGACTGCGGTTGCCAAGCCCATGGCCAGTCGCGGTCGAGCATTCCCATTGACTGGTAGATCCTTGCGAATATCAGTGGCCAGGGTCGTCAGATCCTGCAAATCACCTGCATCGAGTGATTGGTCTAATAGTCCGAGGCTCCAGAACTTCTGAGTGAGAATATCGATGGTGCTCCGGACGAAGGCGTCATCGACCGTAGTCGCCGTGAAATTATAGTTAGGACCGTAAAAAGCCGCCCGAATGGCGACCGAATTGTGCATCAGTTCGGCGACCGTAGCGCATAGCTTGAAGATGGCGACGGCGTTGGACCCAGACAAATTTAACTCTGTCGTTGTTGGTAAATTGAACGTTACTTGATTGTAAACTGTGGTTAAGGTGGCATCCTTAATGGAGACGCCGGAAACAGTCGTCAGCCGCCGCAGAAAACTGTCGAATGTGGCCAGTTTTTGCGGTTCGGGGAGGTTTGTCAGTTGTAGCAGCTCGGATGGTGGTTCAGAGGAGGGTGCTGGCGCTTCCTCGCTCGATCCGGCAGCAACTTGGCTAGCTATTTTTGGCTTTCCCTTCTTCTCTTCTTCATCTTCACCCTCAAAGAGTGAGCAACCCGAGGCTAGAAGAATACAAGCGGCGACGGACGCAACTTTATTCAAACAATTGCGGAGCTGCTGCTGATCTTTTGTGTAAGTGGCTTGCATGGGTTAGTCCACCGTGCAGGTTAAGACGGCATTGGCGAAAAGCTGGCGCATGTTGTACTGAGTTTTTTCAAAGCCGTTGGCTAGGTTCTCCACCAGGGTGCGCAAGTCAGCTCGCTTAGCATCAACATCGCACACTGCCGATAAGGCGGTTTCCGCCATGCACACTGAAAACTGGCGACTATCGGCAAATGCCTTATTCATCGACTTGATGCCATTGCCGCTGGTCGTTTTTGGCCACCCCAAGAAATCGTGTTCGGGGCCCCAGTTGGAGCGCCAGGCGTCGCTCGTTGCGCGCATACCTTCGGGGAACTCGTGGGCATTACGCACCACCTTGGCAACAACGGTTCCAGGCGTGTAGATGACGCCCGCCGTTGTCGTGAAGTCATGGTAGGCATAGGCGGCGCGAAGGCCATCTTGGACGGAATGGCAACCGGCGCAAGTATTGATAAAGGCTCCGGCATCGCCACCTGGGTCGCGCGGGACGTCCTGAGCAATGAAGTGTGGGCGTGTTGTCGATGCAAGCTCGTCGATACTTCGACACCAGAATTTTTCCATCGCCCCAATTCCGACGGCTCGGCGATTGGTGCCGGCAAGCAGATAAGCCTCCGCCCCGGCCCGGGTGGTGAAAAATCCAGAAGTTCCCGGAGCGAGAAGATTGCTGACATCGGACTGCTTGGCGGCAATGAGTAGCTTATGTATAGGAACGCTCAGTTCGTTGGCGGCTTGAGTAATCGATTGGTAAGTCGCATTGTTGGCCGTTGATGCATAGTGATCATTGTTGACTGTCGAGTAGGGATGAAAGAGCTTGGTTACCCCAGGATATTCACTATTGCCGACATAGACCCTGTCTTCAAAAAGCACCTGCCGAAAGTCTTCATCGGCAGCGACGAGACCCAAGACAAGGGCGATGCCATCGTTGAAGGTGACGCGTGGGGAGTTGTCGACGTTCGTCCATTTAGCGGCGATGCGACGAAGCGTAACTTCATAAAAGAGGCCGCTTTCGTCATCAATTGCTTCGAGCGCGGCCTGGAGTTTTTCGCCAGCAACGAGCATTCTCTCCATCCGCGAAAGCTTTGCATCGCTGGGGGGAGAGCCCGTCAGCAGAGTGAAGATTTTGTAAGCCTGTTGGCGTGGCGATGGACGTTGCACGATTTGCTGCGCCGAAGCTGCTTCCCCGAGCAGAATTACGGTTGCAAGTAATACACTCGTTGCCCAAGCTTTTGGGACGGAAAATAGGTTATCGATGGACACGGGCACCTCTCGCGGCAACATCCGACAAAATCAGTACAGACTTGTCGGTAAGGCAGCGAGTGGGCTTGAGTGACTTCTTTGCCAGCTACGAAGTCCGTTCGGTTAGATTGCGAGATCTGGCTGATTATCAGGGTAGTATCGGTGGGTTATAGGCAGCAGCCGCCGCCGCTAATTTCCACCATCCACCCGGACTCCGCGAATGTTTACCATTGCGGGCGAAGCATTGAAGACGATGTTATCGTTGCCGCCACCGGCGTAAACGGCGAGTTGATCGACACACGGGAAAATCACGGGCCGCTCAGTGAGTGAATCACCAATGGCCACTTCACCTGGAGCACCAGTGCCTGACAGAACGATAACATTGCCATTGTCGTCGCCAGTGACTGTCAATAGTCCTGTGGTCTCGTTAAGAGTGACTGTGAGTCCCGCGAGGGGGCGGGCATTTTTCGGGGCGCATGGACCAGGCGCGACCACCGTTGCGGGAGTCTCCACGGACGCTGGTGTTTCAGCGCTGGCGAGAACTTCTTCTGATCGTTCGACTTCGATGACACTGTGATCGGTAGCCGAGTCGCTGCCTAAGTTACTTTCCGACGTTGGTGTGAGACCAAAAAACTTAGCATCGCCACAACCCCAGAAAGCGAACAGCGCGCCGATCAATGTGGTGCGCAAGCTTGCGGTAGTCATCCATGACCTCCGGACGTGAAAAATTCTTTGGTATTTATCGGAAAAATTGACGGAAAACTTGAGTGTTTTCCCGTTATTTTTCACATCCTTGGGTGGGGTGCCGCTGATGCGAAAAGTTCAACGGTGAGGGCCAGGGGTTAATGCAGAGAGCCGACACCAAAAACGTTACGGCCTGGTCTTCTCATACCCCACCCAAGCCCAACAATACATTGTGCCCGTGGCGTCATCGATGCGAACAATGGCGTAAAGAGAGCGATCGGAAGTCAACTGGCGGATGGCGACAGCACGCTCGTTACTTTCCCAGGAGAACTCGCCGTCTTGTTTGAACGTCAGCAGATGCGAATCGTTGTATGCATACTCAGGCGGGGTTACATTTGGCACGAGCACGCGGAGCGACACTTGGCCGACTTTGCCGAGCACGGGGTCCGCTATCAGCTGCACGGAAAGCTCTTCAAATGGCAAATGAGCATTACCGCGTTCGGAACTCACGCAATGGCGACCTCCCCCATTGGCCCATCTCTTAACCATGGACGCATCAGGAAGGGTGGCGCTGGAAAACGCAGCTTGCGCTTGCTCAAAATAATCGGATGGCTGCTCGGCAAAAGCTGGTGCGCCAACTAAACTCAGAGTCATCACGAAAACAAGTGGCAGATGGATTCGCACTGGCTACCTCGGCTGATTGTGATCCTAGACTGCTAACATCGGGACTATGTCTTGGCAAGGGGCTGCATGGCTAGAATTCTGTATGCGACCTGGACCATTATTGAGCTGCATGAGCTCGAGGTAACAGTTGAATTCAGACTCATTTCAGTTTTGTTGCATAAATTCCGTTAAGTTATTGGTACTGGAGGAAGGTCGCTATGAAACACTCCATCCCTGGAATTCTGGCCACAGCGATGTTTTTCTCGACCTGTGGCATTGAACCCTCGAAACCCAGTCGTAGCCTCCAGCCTTCGCAGGAATTGGGTTCAAGCGATACCTGCTCCGCTCCAGCTTTGCTTCTGCAGGCTGACGGCACACCGACCTACGAACGCGATATTAAGCCGATCGTGATTGCCAAGTGTACTTGGTGTCATAGTCCCGACGCCAAGCCCCAGGATATGGAGACGCCGTATTTGAACGACTATGTCAGGTTGAAAAACAAGGCTACCGCGAGTCATGAAGAAATAGACAAGGGCTCAATGCCGCCCCGAGATGTTACACCGCAAATGACTGCTGAGGAGAAGGCGAAATTTACAGCCTGGGTGCGCGGCGGGATGCTGGAGGGCGAGCCTGCCGCAGCGGATACAGGACCGGTACCCGGCAAGGTGGGTTATGACGTTATTCAAGTGTATCTGCAGTCCCAATGCGTAGGCTGTCACGCATCTGGAATGCAGGCCCCCGATCTATCCACCTTTGATGGGGCCAAGGCCGCTGCTGCAGCCTCTCTGGCCGATATAACCGTCGGAACGATGCCTCCCGGTGCAGGCAAGGCCACGCCAAACAACATCGCCCTCTTAGACAACTGGATTAAGAACGGCTTTCTTCTCACCTCAGAAGGCCAGGTTGGCAATGCTGATACCACCGTTGCCAGTATTGATGATCAGGGCGCACAGGGTGACTGCCCGTGACTTGCTTGCACAAGTGACTCAGGGAGGCTTGGAGTGCAGCCATCCGGCTAACCTCGCCATAGGTTAATCGAAAAACATATTGATTTTGTTGTCGATTGCGCATAAATGCCCATCCTCGAATTCGGGTTCCCCGAGCCAGCATTAAAGGATGTTGCGTTTATGATGATTACCAGCGGCGTCACGCTTTCCTTTGGGACGCGTATGCTCTTTAAGGATATCAATCTCAAGTTCATACCCGGCAATTGCTATGGCGTGATTGGGGCCAATGGTGCCGGCAAGTCTACCTTCCTCAAGGTGCTGTCCGGAGAGATCCAGCCTGACCATGGATCAGTTAGCATTCCGAATGGGCAGCGCATGGCGGTGCTAAAGCAGAACCAATTCGAGTTCGATGAGTTTCAGGTCCTGCAGACCGTGTTGATGGGCAACAAGCCTCTTTACGACATCATGACTGAGAAGGACGCGATATATAACAAGCCAGACTTTACCGATGCTGACGGCATCCGTGCCTCTGAACTGGAGACGCGGTTTGCAGAACTGAATGGCTGGAACGCGGAAAGTGAAGCTGGTGAGCTGCTTTCGTCCCTGGGAGTGCCCACCGAACTGCACGGCATCACGATGAAGGAGCTGGAAGCAGGTCTGAAGGTCCGCGTCTTGCTGGCGCAAGCCATCTTTGGCAATCCGGACATCTTGCTATTGGACGAGCCGACGAACAACCTAGATCTCGCGTCCATCATGTGGCTAGAAGAATTCTTGTGTGAGTTCAAGAATACCGTCATCGTGGTCTCCCACGATCGACATTTTCTCGACAAAGTATCGACCCATATTGCCGATATCGATTTCGGAAATGTGCGGCTGTACACGGGCAATTACTCGTTCTGGTATCAGGCCAGTCAGTTAGCCTTGCAGCAGCGTCGCGACAAGAATCGCAAGGCCGAAGACAAGATTAAAGAGTTGAAATCCTTTATCGAGCGATTTTCGGCCAACGCTTCCAAGTCGCGGCAGGCGACGTCGCGAAAGAAGATGCTGGATAAGTTGACGATCGATGAGATTCCGCCATCGACACGGCGCTATCCACACATCTTCATTCAGCAAGACCGAGAAGCGGGCAAAGACCTCTTGCAGGTTGATGGCATATCCGGAGCGATGGATGGCACGACGTATTTCAAGAATCTGGATTTGAACATTGCCAAGGGCGAGAAGGTGGCCTTCGTCGGCCGGACAGGACTGCCAGCCGAGTGTCTATTCCGCATTCTGGCCGAGGAAGATATGCCCACGGCGGGAAGCTTTCGCTGGGGTGTCACGACTACACGCGGGTTCTTGCCGAAAGATAGCTCGTCATTCTTCCGCGAGCCGCTGACTTTGATCGAATGGTTGCGCCAATGGGGGCGAACCAACGATGAGCGCGATGAGCACTATTTGCGCGGATTTCTCGGCAAGATGCTGTTTAGCGGCGATGAAGCGACCAAGCGTGCGACCGTGCTCTCCGGTGGTGAGAAGGTGCGCTGTATGTTGGCGCGTCTGATGATGATTCGCCCCAATGTTTTGGTACTTAATGAACCGACAAACCATTTGGATCTGGAGTCGATTACGGCTTTGAATGAAGGGCTGATCGATTACAAAGGGACGATTTTGTTTACGTCTCAGGACCGAGAGTTTGTGAATACGATTGCGACACGCATCATCGAGATCACCCCCAAGGGCGTACTCGATAAGGTGATCAGCTATGACGAGTATTTGGAGAGCCCGGCGATTGCAGCCGAGCGTGCCAGATTATACTGAGAACTATATGAGCAGGATTGAGGCGCTATTATTGGACGCCCCGGCTGGCAAGGGTGCGGTGCACCATCAGGTCCAATAACGTTTCCAAAGCAATTTGCACCTCGCTGCCCTCGATGACTCCAAGTGCCCTGGCGATGGCCTCGATGGTGGCGAGCCCCTCCGCCTTTCGCTCCGTGCGCACCCGATAGTTGCTCGGTGCTCCTGGTGGTAGTCGAACAATGGGGAGTTCGGCCATGGTGGCATCGCGTTTGCGCATCTTAGACGTTTGCCGCCAATTGCCGTCGGGTACCACGAGGTCGATGGCACAACCATACTGCTCAACAAGTTCTCGCGTTAACAGTGGTGCGTCGTCTCCGGGATAAAGCAGAACGGGTTGTCGATGGGGCCGCAAAGCAGCAGCGAGATCGTATGGATTTGCCAAGTCGCCGCGCACGAGCAGAGCACTGTTTCGCAACGCCATGGTTGCCATTCGCCCGGTGTTGGTAGGAACTTGTAATTCGCGCTTGCTGATGACGACGATGACTCTTGTCGCCAAATTGAGCGCAGGAATATCGGCGCAGATGCAAAGTTCATGGCGCATTCGGCACTTTTGGCAGCGTTGATCGTACTTCTTGCGGGCACTCACGGAAATACCTTCGAACTTGCAATTGACCCTGTTATGACGAGCATCATATGATCCTTGCTGTGTTTAACCTAGCTTTAACTTGTTTTCGTGGACTTGCCGACGTTCTCGCAGCAGAAGTTGCCGAGTTATTCCAGACACCTATTCAACCCCGGATCCTCAACGATGGCTTGGTGATGATCGAATCGCAGGGTTCGTCGTCGGCTGCGATGCTTGCCCTGGCCAAGGAGCTGGCGGAGCAAGTGCGCACGGCTCGGCACGTGCTGCGACTGCTGTATGCTGGCAAAGTCGAATCACTCGCGCATTTGGTTTCCGCCATTGACGGGTTGCCCTATGACGAAGTCTTGAATGGAGACCAATCTTTCGGCGTTCTTTGTGATCGCTGGGGGCAGCATGACTTTACTTCGGAAGATGTTGGGCGCGAGGTTGGCTCGGCCATTCGACGCCGATTCCGGACGTCAGGTGGTGCGGTGCCAGCGGTGAAGTTGCGGCATCCGGAACAGCAAGTGCTGGCCTATTTGCATGCAGATGTCTTCCATTTTGGTTTGGATTTGTGCGGACCTCTAGATGAACGCCGAAGGTACAGCAAACAGCAGCGCACATCTCTGAATCCGGCGTTGGCCGCTGCACTTGTGCGCTTAGCGGACGTGCGGAGTGCTTCGTGTCTGCTCGACCCCATGGCCGGCGGCGGCACCATTCCACTTGAAGCCGCGGCTATCGCGGCAAAGTACGGGCAGTCGCTGCGCTTGATCGCAGGCGAAGAACGGCATGCCACTTTCTCCGGCTTGCAGCAAAATATCGTCGATCGAGGAATGGCGGGTCGCATTGAGGCTGTGCGCGGTGATGCGGCGACGCTCGCGTATCTTGCCCATGGTGAGTGCCCACTCGTCGTTACTGATCCTCCTTATGGTATGCGTGAGGCCGTTGCTGGTGGCGTCGATGAGCTTTATCAACGTTTCGCGCATGCGGCGCGCGAAAAGGGTGTTGGCAAGGTCGTGGCGATTACGCCGCGTAAGCACGCTTGGTTGGCAGGCTTTGAGCAAGCTGGATATCGTTTGTCACACGTGCGATCCGTGCGCTATGGTCACATGGAGACGTGGGTCATGATTCACCAATTGGGATTGGAGTGAACTCCATGCATTTAGCATTCGTCGTTGCAGGAATCTTGCTGATAGGAGCTTGCAAGCAAAGCGAGTTTCGCTCGGGCGGTGGTATGCAAAGCGGCAATCCACAAAATTCAGTGAATCAATAAATCACTTTGGACCCAGCGGTAAAACGCATCGCACGGAAAGCATCTGCGACACACCCGTAGATAATGGTGGAGTTGTATGCGAGCCCGATGGCAACACGGTTGTTTATAAATCGCCATCCTCGGGTGGAGGTTGTCCGAATCTCGATGCTTATCGCGTACCCGTGAAGCGCGGCGATCGCCTGACCATCTACAAATTTCCCGACTCGGATGGGCGCGGTACGGGCAACATCACCTTTACTCCGAGTCGGTGAGGCATTTTCCTCTACTTCAATTGCTCATTTCAGCTCCAGGAGATCGATGGATCGTTCACTAAGGTCGCACAGTCGCTCTCCACCTTTATCACCAAAGCGGGCAATTCTTGATTTCGCGGTGTGCAGGTCACGGCAGAGGCTCATCGGTAAATTAGACAACACACGATTCTCCGCGATGTCAACCAAGTCCTTCTCCAGGCAAAGTAGGCTGAGATCAAAGATAAGATCGATGCGACCAGTGATGCCATTTTTGACCGCAAAATCTATGTCGATTTCACCTCCAAGGAGCTGAAGTATGCTCCGGGTGCCTTTGCCGGTAAGGCCTACAATAAGGTATCTCCCGACTCGGGCGAGTCCGTGGCTGGTGGCATCGTCTTGATGAACAATGACCTGCAGCAACTCATTCTAGCTTTGGGGTTTGGTGCTGCCTTCTATTGCCGCTGTTCGCCGCGTCGACTCGTCGACGTCAGCGTCGTTGCTTATAGAGCCTAGGTTTTGTACAGTGAGCCCATATCCCATCAATCCTCGGATGTTGGCTAATGGATTCGCTGTCCGAAAAATTCTACGCAGGTTTGTATACTGATATCGTCGCAGTATACATTGACGCAGCGCGCCCACTGGCATTCGATGCTGGACAAGCGGTTTGGGTCTGCGGTGCCCTTTGCTTCTTAGGGCGTGCCAGTGAATCCGAGGCGATCTATTCCGCGCATGCGCCGGCCATGAGCCTACGGCAATCTGCCGAAGCCCGTTTGTATTTGGTCATGGCGAATCGTCGACAGCGCCGAAAAGCGGCGAGTGCGCATGCACGCCTGGTCCTGATGGGCTTGATCAGAGATATCCGAGCTCAGAGCAAAGCCAGTGACGATGTGGCATTTTTCGCGGCATGCGCTCTGGCGTTCTATCGCTACGTGGATGCTCGTTTTCCCGTGGCCTTGCGCTGGGCTCGCAGAGCCTATGATCATGCCTTCCGGGCAAAGTTTCCCTTTGGGCGTTTGCTGGCCTACGACCTGGTGGGCCATTGTCAAATGAACATCGGGGATGTCCGAGCTGGGATGAAGAATTTGCAGAACTCAGCCTCCCTTGCCGAGGGGCTGGGGCGAGGCGCCATCAAGCAAGCGACGGATGTGACCCTGAGGCTCTATCGTTCCACGTTTGGCTTGGATCACGCAAAGATACTGCTCGAAGATATTCGGGGGGCCATTCGATCCTGTTCTTTCGAGAATAGTTATACTCTGGCGAGTTTGTATCTGGAGCAGGCACGCTTGCAGTTATTGGCAGGAGAGGGCCACGAGGCTCAGCAGAGTTTAAGGGATGCGGGTGAGTGGGTCTATCGCTTGGATGTGCCGTTCTTGGATGCCAATCTAACCTTTCGCTATGCGTACCTGGCCTATGTCCAAGGTAGTTATCAGAAAGCTCTGGAGTTACTTCGGTCTGCGTTTCGCAGGGTGGAAGATGCGCAGGATGCGAGCATGGAGGCCAGAATTTTGGGTCTTGAGGTGTCCGTTTTGCGACGACTTGGACTTCAGTCGGATGCTGCGCGGTTAGTGCCGCAAGTCCGGCGACTGGAGAAGCGTTCGGGAATGTTGCTGGCGCAGCGGATCAATTCTAGATTGCTCCTCTCGGAGCCACTCGTCGGCAAGCGCGGTGAGGACCCGTTAGGAGACTTAATCGATGACCTGTCTGACAACACGCTCGACGTGCGAGAAAGACTGCTGTCCCAAGGTTTTTTGGGCCTGATTCCGAAAGTGCTGGATATCCCGCTGTCGTCCAGTGCCATTGTGTTTGGATTCGTCAGGGACTCCGTCACGCTTTTGGCCAGCGGACATATTCGGCATGATCCTGATGGCTGGCCGGATCTCGTGCGTAAACTGTTTTTTGCTTTAGCCGATCATCGCCAAATCTCGAAAGAGGAAATCGTTACCCTTGTGTGGCGCCAATCTTACAATCCTTTGCGGCATGACCCTTTGATTTACGCGTTGATTGCCCGCGCCCGAAAGGTGCTGGAGCCCTATGAGGGCTGGTTGACCGTGGGTGAAGGCAGCTATCGATTGGATGCAGGAATTCTGGTTCGGGATGTGACCATTACCAGTCCGGAGAAAGTACCAGAGCGGGTTGTTGAGAACCAGGTGGCTCAGCGGTATCCGGATCTTTCAGTGCGTCATTCGCGAATCATGAATCTCTGTGAGCAGAGGGGAGCCGTGTCCAATAAGGATGTGTGCGAAGCGTTTTCCGTTTCTGAGGTGACTGCGGGCCGCGATCTCGCCGACCTGGTAGACAGGGGATATTTGCGCCGCGTTGGCAAGGGGCGAGCCACGTCTTATACGCTGGCTTGAATCGTTGGCTACGCCCCTCGCGACGACGGCGTCAATAGGTTGATACTATTTTCGATACTTGATGATGCCGATGGCTTCGTGCGATAGGGCCAGTTGGGCTCTTTCCGCTAAGGCGACCTGGTCGGGCGTCATCTCTGGCCGAGACGCCAGATACTCCTTTGCGGAGTTTATATCGAGTGGAAACCGTCCTTCTTCATTCAATGAATAAGCCATCTGGCAATTGAAGGACTCACGATCACCGATGCAGCTGCCATGCACCCTTTGGTCGGCTGTCGCGAGCTGCCAAATTCCATTCACCCGTGAACCGCTGAGTCGAAAACGCTGTGGCTTGTTGCCGTCGATCTCTTTGGGAAGTTCATAGTCGAGTGTCGCGTAGTCACCGTGGAATCGTAACTTGGCGTGCACAAGATCGACAGTGTAATCTGCTTCCAGAAATTCCCCTTTAGGGATCGTGTAACTCATAGCTGCCCCAGCCAAGGCACTGGTTGATGTCAGCATGGCGGCCATCAACAGGATCACTGCACTCATGGTTAGTGAAGTGAAATTTCGCATCGGATTGAATCTGAGATTTTCTGACATAAGTACCTCCCCAACAACTTGCGGTTATATGATATGTGTTTAACTTTCAATGCAACATGTAAACCAGTATGTCACCATGGCATGCTGACGATAGAATCTTGTTGGCTGCTGGACCGCGACTCAGAGATGAGACGCCCAAGCCACAAGATCGCAATATAGCTGCTGGATAATGCGAACAGATGCACGGTTCCTGCCAGGTGGACGGCGACAACCTCCAGCACGCCGGCGATACAGGTCAGCAGCAGCTGTTGCCGATGGGTGAGTGCCACAAATCGCTCCTGGCTTGCTGCGATGAGCAATGCGGCGCCAAAGCCGGTCAGCCCTGATCCCAGGAGCCAATGTTGACCGAGGACCAGGTGGGCGATGGTCGTTGCGACGAATGCGGCCACCAACATGAGCCACACACGGCGGCCCAGTAAAACAGCGAGAAGCGCAAGAACTGCCGCGGAAAAGGCAGCGCTTTCCTGAAAGAAAATTTGACCGAAACTTTTCAAGGTCCCCAATGCTATAGCCACTGGTACATCGACGGATGTTGCTAGGTTCGAGCTGTCGGCGACGAACGCCAAGGCCGGGTTGTAGAAACCAAGTATTTGCGCCTGCCAGACGGTGACGACATAGGGAAGTACGACTAAAGGCAGATCCCACGTTCGGAGTAGCGGCCCCATAGCCAAGCTCAGGAGGACGCATACTGGCGATAGCCCCAGCATGGCCATGGCCAACACTCGCGCGTTGGGAAGAAACGTGGCGCAGGCGAGTCCCAAATACCAGCCATTGAGAGCGACCAGACTGCTCTCTTGAATTTGGCGATTCTGTGAGAGCTGCCTGCCAGTCACTAAACACAGCAAGATGCCGGCAATACCCGCAGCCGCAGCCCGCGGAGCAAAGGCGGCAACGATCACAAGTAGGGCGCGTCCCAAGCGAACATCGGTCGAGAAAAAGACCTGGGCTAGGGCGCCTGCAATCTGTTTTTCCAGTTCCAACACCGATGGGAGCAAGGGCTGCATCGCATCTGCATAGCTTTTCTTAGCGGTCATACTGTTCACAGTGTCACCCACTTCCCCTGGCCAACAATTCCTGATCCCCAGTTCTGCGCGACCGGAGAGTGAACGCACACGCCGACAACTCCGTTGACGCCGGCACTGAAATCCGGGTCAAGCCAAATTCCCTCCGTCGGGTCGTAAATGCGAATGAGTGAGTTGTGATCTTTTGCGACGGCGACGACTTCATGGTAGACAGAATTATCACCGATCCAGTTTATCGCCTGATGAATCGCCGCCCACTTTGCCTGCCAATGATGCGTGTAAGTGCTGGGTTGTGCCAGCATGATCTGGGCGGGATGGACTTCGAAGCCTTGGGATTGAAACAATTCACGGGCGAAAGCTGCGAAAACCCCGCAGTCGATGTGCTTTTTTCGAACGGCCTCGCACCAGCTTAGGGGCCATTGCACGGGGCCCCATTCAAACTGTCGACGGAGCCAAACCGGGGCGTGCATACCCTGGCGTTCCGTTTGCCGAAAGCTCCGCGAACGATGCTGCGACAGCAACCAGCGGCGAGCCAGTTGACAACAGGCACCGTGGTCCACCAGCTCGCTATGTGGCGTCCCGATGTGATTAGTGCGTAAGGTTGGTGCGGCCATAGCCAAATTCATAACTCATACTCCTTTCATAGGCTCCGGAATCAGCAATAATGATGCGATCGCCAATCTTTATGCTGGCTGGCAAATCGACAGCGTCTGCCAAAATGTCGTCTTCCATACAAATTCGTCCCAGGATGCGTGCCCGGCCTGGCCCGATGGGCGCCACACCGGCGGCAAGCTGCATGTACATGCGATGCGGATAGACTCTCGCCAGCGGCAAGTCGGAAATGCATGTGTCGACGACAACCTCGAGGATCTCGCCATTGCGACGACGGACATCCTGAATGGTGGTGAGCATGGCCATGGAGTCCTGTGACAGGGCGCGCCCTGGTTCAATCGTCACGGCTTGTAATGTGGGCGCGCGGTGTTTGGCGTATGTCAATATTTCCTGCCAAGGCATCGTAGAAAAATCTCTGGGGTGATACCCGCCCCCTAAGTCAAACATCGACAGGTGCTTGCCGCTCAGATAGGTCAAATCACTCGCCCAAGCCAGCGCCGACTCCACGGCATCTTGCCAATGCCCTTTGCCAATTAGATTGGAGGCCATGTGCACGTGAATACCAAACTTGATGTCAGTCGGCATGCTTTGCACCAGGGACACGGCGCGAACCATGTCTTCATAGGTTGCCAGATCAGCGCCGAATCGCGACGAGAATCCCGGAATCTTCAGGCGGAGTCCCCAAAGGAGATCTCTTCGATCGAATTTTACGAGGCGTTCAAATTCGTCGAGAGAGTCGCAAAAGACGGCATTCAGCCCCTGATGATGTTGCATGGAACGGGGCCACCACTTTGCCGGGCCGTTGAGAATGATTTCTCCCACGCTCCAGCCGCTGGCTAATGCCAGCTCGACCTCAGCCATGCTGATGGCCTCGGCGAGCATTCCCGCGGAGCGAGCTTGTTGCAAGTAAACGGGATCCGGACAGGTTTTGATGCTGTAAGCGACTTGTAACTGACAGTCGGCGTGTCGCATCGCATTGAGGCTCGTTGCCGCGCGAAAGCGCTCAGCGATGACGTCAGTGAGATATATTCTAGTCGGTGTGTGCTCGCTCGTTGCTGACTTTGTTGCGGCCAGTAGCGAACGATCAAAGATTGAATTTAAGTTAGTCGATGTGCGCGTTGCGGCTGATGGTACGGCCGCGCTCGAAAGCGGCGGATCTAGAAGTTGCGTTTCCAGTGCGCTGAGTCCAGCGCCGTACTTGCCTTGAGCGGAAACGTCTCCATGTTCTGGCTGACGAACTTGTGGCAGTGATATCTGCGGTAGAACCGGAATTTCCGTAACGATGCGGGTGAACTCGCTGCTGCTGGCAACGGGTGCCAATCCGGGATGAATTTGCCCAGCTTCCGCCAACATCATGGCGGGCAAATTGACGCCGGCAATGGTCGCTCCATAAATCCATGCCGGAAAGCGTGGATTAAACTCCATTAGCCAATAGGTGTCAGACTCGTCGCGAATCAGCTCAAATTCGCCACCGCCATTCCAGTGCATTTGCTGTACCGCTTCTTGCACGATCTTTTGTTGTCGGGGCGACAGAGGCCGAATTTTTCCGGACCAGGTTTTTCCTTCGGGGGTGATGACGCGCTTTTGCATGTGTACGGCGGCACATAGTTTGCCGTCGACAGCGGAAAAGCAGATAGACTCTTCTAAACCGCGAACGTGCGCTTGGTAGGAGACATGGGCGCGCGAGCCTTGCTTTGCCAAATGCATTCGCGCTTGCTCTAAGTCGCGCCAATTGGTGACGAATTGCGCTCCATGAAAAGGTCCTTTGACCCACACCCGCCACGAATGGCTGCGACAAAAGTCATGCAGGGCTTGGTCATCACCGTTCTCGATGTGGATGCTGGGGGTTTGGAACGGCAAAAACTCTGCTGCTCGTATATGGGGCTTGTCGGCATAGGTGAGGGCGGCACGGGATGGAATCAGTAAATTTGGGGATGAGGGGAGCGCCCGGCTCATCCAGGCGATCTCGATGTCGAGCGCTGACAGAATGAAATGGTCGGTGCTGAATTCTCGCATCGTCTGGGCGTGCAGCGTCGTGTCGATTACATCCCAAGATGGATAGATCAAGCGTTCACTGAGGACGCTATCGTGCAGCCCAGAGGCACCCTCCCAGTAATCGACCCCGATGATGTGGGCAGACGGCCAAGTGGCACGAAGTGACTTGGCGATTCCGAGGCCGGCGGAGGGGCTGGGCCCACAGTAGAAGCCTGATATGATAATTTTCGGTGCCATTTGTTTTCCTTTCACCGCGGTTGCCCGCGGATGGAAATGCAGTCAGCCAAAATGACGCGCGCGAATTAAAGATTCTCGACGACCCAGATCATGCCACCCATGCCGCGTCCCGATTCTGGATCTGCATGCCGTGTACAGTAGTAGCCATAGAATCCTGGTACATCGAGTGTGCGGGTTTGATTTTCGAGGAAGCCCTCAAGGATTTCAGAACGATATGGATTGGCGATCTCTTGAAAGTCGACCGCGGCTTGCAGTGGATGTTTTTTGCTCGCGGGCAAAGTCACACTCGTCCCCGCCTTGACCTTGATACAGGCTGGCTCATAACTTGATCCCTGAAACTCGATGCTTAGTTCCTGAACATCGAGCGTCACGAAGTCTTCTTCAGCGCAGCCCGCATACTCGATGAACTCAGTCGATTGGGCCTGGGCGATCGACGAAATACCGATCGTTGTCAATAGGGTAGCCAAAACTCTACGCATAAACCTACTCCTTGTGAAATCGTTAAAGAGAAGCCGTACTCACGATTCCTCAGTGCGATTCCCAAACTAGCAAGGAGTCTCGACCGCAGGCACAAAAGCCCCATGAAATGACCGAGGGGAAATGAGGGGATCCGTGCCAGATTCCCATCATTTCCCCTCATCTTTTTGAGATGGCCTTCGTGTCGCGGCGGCGGGGCTTGCTCTACTTTGACATCAGGGACATTGAGAGGCCTCGGAAAGGCACATCGAGAAGGAGGTTCTTGGACATGCTAAAAGATCAGATCGTCAAATTGCTGGTATTCGTGCTGTTGTCTGGCTGCGCCTATTACGAAGAAAAGAATCTGGGAGGCAAGGACAAAGATAATGGCGACGAGTTCAACGTCGCCGACATCACCGATATGGAGTGGTTGACGCGCGTTGTTTTTCAGCCGAAATGCGGGCAGTGCCATTCTGGCAGCAGCGCACCCGGAGGATTCGCCTTTCATGCGGAAGATGCTTTGCCGCTCGCGCTGTCGAAAGGTGGAATTCGCGCCGGCAGCAGCGCCGGCAGTCTGATCAGTCAAGTGATTCATAATGGCCGCATGCCACCGCCAGGCGCCGCACGACTACTAACAGCGGAAATCAATGTGCTGGACTGTTGGATTGACGGTGGCGCGCTCAGCGACAGCAATGCGTGCGTGCTGAAGTTCATCGCCACCGCTGCGGAGCAAAACCCAAGCAACCCGACGAATGAGGGCGAGACGCCGTTGCCATGGCCGGTAGAGCCTAGCCCACCTTTGACACCACCAGAAGTTTTACCGGAGCCAGCCTCGGATCTAGCCTGGGTCTCGGCCAATCTCTTTCAGGCGAATTGTGCGAGCTGTCATTTTGGCACAGGTCCGCCGGCAAAGTTGGATTTCAGCACCATGTTGGGCATTGAGAACGCAATTGCGGTGGGGGCCATCGTTCCAGGTAATCATGCGGCGAGTATGGTGCATCAGGAGATCGCTGCTGGCAACATGCCACCGCGGCACGTCCCGCTTCGCCCGACAGAGTTGGCGGTCAAGATGCTAGCTTGCTGGATTGATGCCGGGGCGAAGTTAGATGGAAAGGCGTGTTGGTCAACTCTGGTAAAACCAACAAATCCGTCGACGCCGCCATCACCGCCCGCAGAGCCGCCTACGGAGCTGGAAAATAATGCCTTTGCTGCCGTGAATGCGCGGGTGCTGCAGCCATTCTGTGTTCATTGTCACAATCAGAACATCGCCAAAGGCGGCGTGCGCTTGGATCGCTTGGCGACGATTCTGAATCCCGTCGAAGGCCCGCGCTTGGTGCGGTGCGGTCGGCCATCGAATAGCCGCATCTACAAAGTCCTGGAAGATGATGAGATGCCGTTCCGGAGTGACCCATTGCCCGCTGATTTGAAGGCGTTGGTTGCAGATTGGATTGCAGGAGGGTGTCAGGAATGACTCAGCCTTGTCAGAAACAGGGAGCCGACTATGAAGCGCGTCGGCGGCAAAGTCGTCGGCAGTACATGTTCGCAATGGTTATTTTCATGCTGAGCCGCGCCGGCCAAGGCTACTCTTGGCCAGAGTTTTCCGCCGAGGGTTACTTCAGCTGTACGTCTTGCCACGTCAGTTCGAACGGTGGAGATCTTCTAACCTCGTATGGACGAAGCTTTGCTGAGGAGAAAGTGGCGGCCTGGGCTCGCGAGGGCGAAGGGCAGCCATTGCACGGGGCCGTCGGCATACCAGAGTGGCTGTTGCTGGGTGGGCATTTTCGGCACCTGCAACTGAATCTGGAAGATGCCAAGGTTCGTCGGGGGCGAAATTTTGTGATGCAGCGCGAGCTGGATTTTGGTGCCCAAGCCTCAGGATGGTGGGGATATGCCACCGTATCGTCACTGCGCAAGGAGTCCGATCCATTCGTCTTCGATACGAACCAGCCCATCGTTTCCAAGTGGCTGTTGCGCTATGACATCAGCGACTCGTGGGGGATCCGTCTGGGTCGAACCATGCCGAAGTTTGGACTCAACGTTCCAGATCACAATGCGTTTGTTCGCAGCAGCGTTGGATTGGGGGCTGGCAGCGAATCGAGGTTGGTGGAGGCCGTCTATTGCGTGGAGAATCTGGAAGTGACAGGCAGCGTATCAGCGCCCTTGCTCCCAGAGATGCGAATCGATCGGATGAATTCTGCAAGTGAGGCGGTGCAATCGACATTTCTCAGCGTTTCGACATTCCTCGCGGAAGCGCACCGTCTTTCTCTGGGGCTGATGCAGCGATTGCAAGCGACGGGCGAGCGTTCAACCCACGCCTCACTCTCCGGAGCGCTTGGTCTGGGCAAGTCATTTCGCGTGTTGTCGGAAGTGAATGGCGGCGTCACGCAGCTTGATGGGCATCGGTCGATTCAGCGGGCTCTGTATTTCAAGGGCCAGTATGCGGCGATTTCCGGACTCTTTCCGGCGGTGATCTATGAGCGGCTGCATCACTCGGTAGCTGCGGAGACTCGTCGCCTGGAAAGGCTGGCACTGGCGCTGTCTTTCCACCCACGCCCGCACTTTGAGCTGTCGGGGACCTATGGACTACTCCTAGATAGAGAGACTTACGGCTTTTCAAATTCGGCAAACTTTATTTTTCACTACTGGCTTTAAGCCAATCACTTTCAGGAGGTTGATGATGCGTTTTGTGATTCAGGTCGTCTCAGGTGTTTTCGTGTCCATGCTGTCCGTCCAGGCGTTGGCGGTAGGAACCTTTAAGATTGATTCAGCGGCATCGAAAGTAGAATTTCTGGCTGTGGGTAAGCCTGGATTTCTAAAGATCAAGGGTACTGGAGCCCAGGCGTCAGGCTCTGTGCGCGAATCCCCTGAAGGCTACGTCGGTGTCATTGAAGTAGACTTGCGGCCCATTGATACTGGCATCTCATTGCGCAATGAACACATGCACGAAAAGTACTTGGAGAGTCAAAAATTCCCGAAAGCCATTTTGCGATTGCAGCGTGTCGCTTTCGATAGCGGCTCGGCAGGTGAGTGCAAGTTTGCTGGAGAACTTGAAATCAAGGGCGTTAGCAAGGGCGTTCAAGGGGAATGTAACATAGCCGGTCAGGGCACTGCGGACGTGAAGGTTACGGCATCCATGACGGCGGTGATTGCTGATTATCCGGTCGGTGTGCCATCGCATCTTGGAATCACCGTTGCCAACACTGTCGATATCACCGTGGATCTTTTGGCGCATCCCGTCGATGCGCCTATGAAGGCCCTGTAGGGCTCAACACGAAAGGATCCGCATGGATACGCTTCAGGCTTAATCCCGACAGAAACAGACTCTTTTTGAGACTGCGTACCAATCCAGGGTCGCCGCACAGGTAGGCGCGGTGACTCTTGTCTTTGACGATCTCCGACAAGACGATCTGCCGGAGGTCGCCGGTCCTGATTTCATCGATAACGGAACCTTGCATGACGCAGCGTACGTACTTGATATTCGAGTGCAGCGCAGCTAACGTCGCCAGCTCGTCACAGAAGTAAAGTCGATCGGGTGAGGTGGCGCCTTGATAGATGGTCATCGGCCCGCGATGGTTCTGGTTGATGGCGTCCACCGCGATCGCATAAAGGGGCGCAACACCAGTGCCCGTGCCGATGAAGGTTAACGGCGCATCCAGCGAATCTGCGTAATACATGCATTCACCCTTCGGTCCTTCTAGCCAAAGGCTGTCGCCAACCCGTGCCGACTCGTGAAACCAGCTGCTCATGCGTCCATGGAGTACGCGACGCACGTGGATATCAAAGAATTCCAGCTCGCGGTCTTGCGATGCCAGTGAGTAGCTGCGGGCTACGCCGTTCACCAACTTCAGGGTGACGAATTGCCCTGGCCTGAATGTGAACGATGCGGGTCGATGAAAGCGCACCAGCATCACATCGGGACCGATGGGGCGGAGCGCAGCAATGATCACGTGACTGCGGAATGGGCTTGAGTGCGCGGGTTCGCAGATCATGTTTGTGGTCGGCCGGCAGAGACAGGCCAGAAAGTGCCCGGTCTGGCGCAGAGATTGTTTTAGACCCTCCTGAGAACTCTTAGGAACTTCGCCCTCGACAGCACGCAGCAGGCAACACAGGCAGGCTCCAGCGCGGCATGATGATGATATTGAGGCCCCCACGCGTTCGAGAGCCTCAAGCACGGTCTCTCCCTGCCGGCAGGGCGCGGTCTGTCCCTGAAAGGTCAGTTCGATAGTCATGGCGGAGTTTACTCCCGACCTAGCACGGCGCCGCGAACGCTGTTGGCGATGCCCGCGATGGTCGCGATGTCCTGACTGTGAACTCCATGTTCAGAAAGGGATTTGCCTAACAGTTCGATGACCGCGTCTACGTGTGAGTCGTTCAGGCCGCGTTCCACAAGGTGTTTGTGTCCGTCGCGCATGTCTTTGCCGCTATAGGAGGCGGGTCCGCCAAAAACCATGGTCAAAAATGCCTTTTGTTTTGCGATTTGATGGTCCATATCGACGCCGTCAAAGTAGTCGGCAATGCGATCATCAGTGAGGACTTTCCGATAGAAAGTCTCAACGACCGCATCGACGGCCTCTTGTCCTCCCAATTTCTCGTACAGCGTTTGCATGAAAACTCCTTTATAGCACAACCAAATAAAGATGTATTTATAATACATCTTTCTGCTGCGCCGTCAAATGTTAGAGTGAAATTTCCATTAAGGAGACATTTTTTGCACCTCTCCATGCACTCCGATTATGCGTGTCGCGTCTTGATGTATTTGGCTATTAAGCCGGGCGAGAGAGTGTCGATTCAAGAAATTGCCGAAGCGTTCTCGATCTCGGAAAACCACCTTGTCAAGGTGGTCCACCGCCTAGGTAAACTAGGGTTTGTTGCGACCACGCGGGGTCGGCATGGGGGCATCGAGCTGGGCCGAGATCCCGCCAGCATCTCCATAGGCGACGTTGTTAGGCAGATGGAGCCGAATTTTAACATCGTTGAGTGCTTTGAGCCGGGTGGCAGTCGCTGTGCCATCACCAGCATGTGCCTGTTGAAGGGGGCCCTTGCGAAAGCTCGCGACGCATTTTTTGCGGCCATCGACCCCGTGACGCTGGCTGATATTACCGCCAATCGCGCTCTGTTGAGCCGGACGTTGCGGCCTTCCGCCCTTGGCGACTAAGTGGCTTGGAGTCGACGCAACACTCCGCGAAACATGGTCCTCGAATAGAGCATTCCTACGTGGCCCACTTGGTTAACGACGACCACGTCAGCACCACGTTCCGCAAATATCCGCGGCACGACGATGTTGTCCGACGCAGCGACGAAGTAAGTGAAAGCCACGCGCGAGGATTGTGCGGAACCCCGATTCAATCGGGTCAATAGCGATGAATCGGGGCGCATTTGGTGGCCAATTCGAGTTGGCAACCAATAGGCGCTATATGTGCCGTAGTGGGGGGTGCCAAGAGTGAGGCACCGATCAACGCGACGAGCGCCCCCAAGATCCTGCAAGTAGACGCGGGCAATGACCCCGCCAAGGCTGTGGCATACCAGATCGATTCGACCGCCCCGAACATGCTTGCGGAGAAAACGTTGAAGTTCGCGCGCGGAATGTTCGATGCCAGCGCTTGGGCTATAGCTGAAGTTCAGTGTTCGGTGAATTCCATGCGCGCGCAAATAGGTACGCAAGGGCAGAAACATCGTCCGATGGCCCAAGTATCCATGGATGAAAACGACAGTCCTCTGTTCGGCCATGCGCGGCGTGGGTTGGGGCTGACGAGTGCCTGCAAAGGGGTACAGCAGCAAAGTCGCCGCATGAGCCAGTACTTCGCGCCCTATGATTTTGGCGGTGGAGGTCTGAGTACTTTGATAGTCGGGAGTCATACAACAACCGCCGCGAAGAGTTGCGGCGAGTATGACCCCCCATCAGAGTTACTGCAATGGAAACTTTGGCGGGCTGGTCTCAACGCCAAAGCAGAGAGACCAGACGCTGTAAGTAGTTGTTTATTGGCCGGCAATCTTTTGCTGGACGGAGCCAAAAAACACGTCATAGCTGCGGCAGCCATCCTTCGGACAGGACTTTGGTCCATGAAATGTCGAGCGATACTTGACCAAGTTGCCAATCTGATCGCCTTCAGCTTGCAGCGCTTCCTTGACGGGCAGCTCTTCATAAGCAAGTTGAATCGATGTGACTTCTGCGTCTTGCAGCGTCCGTAACTCGTGTGCCTGGGAGACGCCATCTTGATTAAGGTCAAACCAGACGCGTAGCTGACCGAAGTGTGAATCGCGTGCGTCGAACTGACCATCTTGATTTTCGTCCAGTGCCGCCAGAGCTGCGTAGCCGTTTTCCGCCCGTTGTCCATTTGGTAGAAGTGTCGCTTCGCCAAAGAGCTCCATGCCGTCATTGATGATTCCGTCGCCATTCACATCGCGCACTAGTAGCCCCTGCTTCCCCCAAATCCAGCCGGTATGGTTAGGAATACCATCCGCATCAAGATCAAACCATGTCTGCGAGCGGGTCGGTAGTACCGTCGACAGCATGTTCTCGCCCGTAAAGTCGAGAACCAGTGGACTGAAAGTGTGGACAGTCATCTTCATGATTGTCGTCCCGACCGTGCCATCGCGCAACATGGGTGTCATGGTTACTTCGCGATCTGTTGTGCAGTTGTTTAGGGTCGCGACGATGCGAGGCACAGGGATCTCGTACTCGGCATTGATGCCATCGGCTCGTTGACTGACTAGAAACGGTCCCGCATCCACGTCAATGGTCGTGTCATAGGGTCGCCAATTAAGATCTGTCGTCGTACGAATCTGAAAGCGAACCTTGTCAAATCGGCCGACGAGGTGAACCCCCAAAGTCGTCTCATTACCGGCATGAGGAAGGCCTGCGGGAATCTTGATGAGATTGGCGGCAGTTGCCAGCTCTGCTGCGTTGTTGGTATCGTAGCCTTTGATCCACATGCCGTTGGCGCCCAAGACATGACCGCCGAGACTTCCCTTGTTCTGCGTCGACCAGCCGTTCACGGCCATGGAGAACTGGTTACCCCAAGACTGACCCCAAGCCCACGGCGACTTTCCACCCTGGGTCGTATGCACAGCGCACTTGGTGTACATGGGCGATGGCACCGAGTTCAACGCAGTGTATGGTGATCCATTGCAGCGAATGGGTGGGTAATTAAAGTTCGTGCGATGTAGGTAGAAGTGGTAGGCCGCGACAATCTCGGGAGCCGCGTAGGTGACACTGCTGCCATCGCCGCCGAGTTCTCTGGCAGTCGCGGCAGCCACATCACGAATGTCGTCATAGCCAAGGCGGTTGGCGAGCGACGCGATCAGTTGAAACGCCAAGGCTTGCTTACCGGTTAGATTGTTGATCTGGTCTTCCGTCGCTTTCGCAAAGTCATCCATGGATTTTCGCAAGTCGCTGATTGCTTCTTCTAGCTGCTGAAGAGCCTCGCTACTATTTGCCTTGCGCTGAGCAAGTGTGCGCACGATGGACAGAATCTGCTGCATTTCCGCTTCTAAAGACGCGACGCGAACCTCGTTATCGACAATTGTCATCAGCAGTTCTATAAATTCCGGATAGAGTGGTGGGATGGCCGTTGTTCCATCGTTCAGGGCGCTGTTGACAGACATGTCGGTAATCAGCGCGTCTTTGAGGTATCTGCGGATGATGGAGTCGAGGCCATCCAGCCCCGCTTGCATACTTGTAAGGCGGGTGTAGAGCGTTTGAATCTGCGATAACACTGGCTGATGCGTGCGAATAGCGTTGCGAACGGCAGCTGCAACAGCTGTATCATCAAAGATCATGCGTCGGGCCCAGGACTCGACCGCAACGCGGCAAGCGGGTTCCAAGTCTTGCGTAAATGGCTGCAGGCTAGCGATTAGCAAGAGTTGGAACATGCGGCTACCCGCAAGGTATGGTCCTTTGCCGCCAAAAACGGCGTCGATGGCGGGTATGTCTGCGCGCGAACCAAGCACAAGTTCCTGAGTATACTGCCGTGCCAGGTAAAAGAACCACTCGCGACCATTGAGCATCGCAAAGTTTCCGGTGGTGTCGAGGACACTAGCGCACGTAGATCCCAAGTAAGTGCCGAACTCAGTATTCATGGTCGAAACGTTGATGCCGCGCAGCTCGAATATGACGTCAAGACTATTGACGACACCGGTCTCTAAGTTGGCTAGGGCCGTGGCGAAGTCCTTCATGGCGGCAAAGGACTCAGTCTTTTTGGTGCGAGATTCATCGATGAATGCTTGGATTTGATCAGCATCCTTAACATAATAGGACACGAGCCGGGCAAACTCGTCGCCGAGGGCGATGATGCGCTGTTTGAGCTCAGCAATGGTGACGGTGATATGAGTGAAGTTCTCACGCATCTCGGTGCCAAGGTCGCGGACAGTGTTTACCGCCGCGTCGCGAATCTGATAGATCAACACGGTCATTTCGCTGCGCAAAGTTTGAATTTCATTGGTAAATTTTCTGTCCAGGTCGGCGATCCGTCGACACAGCTCTTCGGACTCACGCTGAATCTCGCGCGCCAGGTAGGCAATGCGCGCAGCGTTGGCTTCCGCCAACGCGTAAGCATCATTGGCGCGCTTTTCAATGCGAGCCACGTTTGCGACGAGCTGGGTTATCTGTAAGGTCAGATCTTGACGCTCGCTAGATTCTTGCGCAAGGAGCTGTTCAAAGTATAGTCGCATCTCGGCTAGGTCATTATCGAACTGCTGGCTCTTGCCTTGCAATGTGTCTACCTGCTGCAGAAGTGCTGCGATACTGTCATTGGTGACTTGGGCGTAAACTTCAAATTCTGTAATCTTGGTCGCGAAGGCTCGCAGGCTGGCGCGCATCTCAGCCATGTCGCTGGTTCGCGTGTCGAGAATGAGCACTTTCTCGGAGATGACGGAAAATTGAGCATTCGCCTCCGCGATAAATCCATTCAGGGTGGCATTGACGGAGTCCAGCTCCTGACGGGTTTGCATTTTGAAGGTGCTGACATCCAACTCGATGGCGGCGATTCGTGTCTCTGCCTGAGTCAACTTGGTGTTGAACTCCGTACTTAGGTCTGATCGGACTTGGTCAATGCGAGCCGATAGGTCGCGGTTAAGAACAGAAGCAACATCGTCGATGTACCGGTATACAGTTTGAATGAGCTGCTGCATTTCTTGGCGCGTAACGAAATTTTGGAGGGCATAACTACGAAAGGAATCCAAATCCAGGCGCAGCTGATTGGTGCGATAAATGATGTTGCTGAAGACTACTCGCGTCAGGAGATCGACGCTTAACTGCGAGGCATCAGCAATTTTTTGATTCACGGCGCGAATTCGCGGTTCAAATTGCTGCATGACTTGTGCTTCGATGTCCAGCTTCTCTTGCTGCAGCGCTGTGAGTTGTGCCTGCAGCTGGGCAGCGAGTTGGGTGTCGCCTGCGGCAATAGCAGCGTTGAGCGCGGCCTGAGTATCGGTGATTCTCTGGCTTACATTGGCGGTAGTTGCGACCTTGGCCTGCTCTCGCTCTGCCATCAGTTCGTTTAATTCTTGAGAGAGTTGTTCTTGGTAGATCGCGACAAGTTCAGCGCGCTGCAGACCGTACTTTTGATTGAGTTCAGCAATAGCACCGTCATATAGATCGGATTTTGCGGCAATCGCTTCTTGCAGCTCTAAGTCGGTCTGTTTCAGAGCGTCGATCCGTGCCGTCAAATTGACGGCAAGCTCATTGAGCATTTTCTCTAGATTGGCAATCTTGCCCTCTAGCTCTTCGTCTTTGGCGATACGGTCTTTTCGTTCGTCAAAGAGAAGCCGGCGAAGCTCTTCGAGTGCCGTTAGCAGGTCGTTGCTATCCAAACTGCGGTCATTTCGACTGATGGTCGTACTCGGACTGTCTTCCTTGCTGTCCTTCGTGCCTACCCATCCGCAGGCGGAGACAACGAAAATCATAAGAGCGGCAATATATCCGTGTCGCGTGAGCTGACGCATGTTTTCCCCAAGTCGACAGTTAATAGCTAACCCCTTTTCGGACAGAGGGCGTTGAAAGTTTAGGAGTTCCCGCTAGGCGATCTTGTGAAGGGCTCAGTAAATCGGGGCTGCTTTGTATCTTGACGTAATCATTGCTGGTATCGCGATCTTTTGTTGGTGACCCATAGCCTGGCTCGAAAGCAAATCGCGCGACCTATGTAGTTTTTGCCCGCCTCTGCCGATAAGCGTTGGGTCATCTGTCATTTCGGAGTCATGCGTGGCAAGACCTGAGAAACATTCATCGCGCCTGGTCGTGTTCCTTACCCTCGGCATGTCGGCGCTGCTGATATTTGCATGCAGTAACGATGCAGAAAAGGGGCAGACGAGTGGCCTTTTCCAGTCGGCAGTGCAGAGCGTCGTCGACTCAGCTTCGAGCGGAGAGGCAGGCAGGCCGATCGATGCTGAAGTGCAATTTGCAGCCTACTCTGTCGATCCACTGACGCTGCAACGGACTGAAGCGACGCAGCGGGAATGGCGACTCGCATGCGATGATATCGGCTTTTTGTCCGAGGCGCACTCGGGATCATTCGTGCCGATGAAACGATCAAGCAAAGATTGTCGAGTCGTACTGGATAAATTCGTTTGGAGAGGCACAACATACTTTCCAGCACAGGGAGTTGGTATTGTTAGCGGCAAGCAGTACGAGGTCGCCGTTTATCACGATGAAGCCGCGACCAAGCAGTTGCTTGTTGCAGTCATCGAGGCGCTTCCGACACTGAACGCCGACCAGGTTTATAGCGCGGAGTATCGAATTGCTGAATTTGGCCTTAGGTTTGTTACTGGATTGGAGGCCGAAATTGTGCGTCGAGACACCACGGCTTCGCTGAATGATACTCCCGCCCAGTTTGCGATTGATCGTGCGACTCTGACTATCATGCCTGCCGCAACACCGGGTACGCCGGGCGAGGCCATCATCAATCTATCTATGCGCTGTTTGGCATTGAGTTCTGATATCACGCGCTGCGGCAGCACTTTCTATAGTGAAGTTTCGACGCTCGCCTTTGTGGCTGCAAAGTCAGATGGTGCTTCTCTTGTAACCTCTGGAGATGCGGCAGCTCGGCAGGTCCACAGCGTCGGTCCACTGGCATTTACAGCGCCTTTGCAGTTGGGATTTGATCCAGAGCACCTCTCGAAAGCGAGGGAGCAGCTTGGGTTAACAGGGCCAGTCGCCATCGTGACGAAATTGTTTCATAGTTCCGGTGCATCTTCGGAGTGGTGGGTGTGGCTGCGGAAGTCTGGTAGCACAGTCACAACGACGTTGCTGCCAGTGAGCGTCGCTCTTGGCGCCCCTACGGATAGCTTTAGCTTGGCTGCGAAGTCACTTCCCGGTTTGGGCGAGGGGCAGTGGGGGCAGCTCGGTGTCCACATGCGTGTTGCCAGCGACCTAGCAGAGTGTCGGGGAACCTACAACATTGCTGCAGATGCAAAGGCGATAAACCTCGAATATGCTCAGATTCGGCCAAGCAACTATGCTGCAGACACCTTAGGGCTGACGTTGGGTGAAACGGTGCGTAGCCCTGGCTTAATGTCGGTAAAGTTCAGCTTCAAGAATATGGCTAGAACTCGTCTGATGCAGCCGCTGTTTTCTGTTTCGAAAGTCCAGCGATTGGCGGAGTCCGTCAGTGCGGCCATGCTCTCCGCTTCGTGGACCCTGGACGAATGTGGAGCTTCTGGGCAGGGGGACTCTGGCTTTGCGCTTCTCGAGGGCGGTGGTGGCGGCGAGACAGACATACCGATGACTTGCTCGGGTGACCGAATCTGCATCAATGGAGTGCCCGAAGACGTTCCGTTTGCTGATAATACGGATAATGAATCGTATGGAGTTAACGTTAAGCGTCTCATCCTGACGGTCAATCAAGAGAGTGCGGTAAAGTTTAATCGATGGCAATTCAAGATTGGGCCGAATGAATCAACAGACTGTGGCAACAGCGTTGATTATGTGGAAGTAGACGGAGCTTCAGAATCGTTGCTTCTCGATCTGTCAGCGTCAGGTTTAAACCTTATCAGCCAGCTGCCAGCTGATAACAAGAAGATCACCCTCTGTGCACGGGGACGTGCAACTACTGATGGCAGGCTGCAAGCAGAGGCGACGAGATACGTCTGGACCTTTGATGATTCGGCTGAAAAGTTGGTGGAAGTGCGACTGCTGGCCGTGAGCGCTTTGCATCGCCCGATGAATAGCGACGCGGGTTCATGCGTCATCAACTACGCAAATGACTCGGATCGTATTGCGGATCTAACAAGTGTTCCGCATCAGTTGGAACATCTGGGCAAAGATCAGGAGTTCTTTCTGGTGGCCTACGCCAAGGCTGCGAACAACGTTCCATTGGGGGCGGGAGCTATCGATATCGTTTTTGAGGCGCATAAGACGTCTACTCGTGAAGTGCGAGATTCAGATGTTCAACCAGCGCAGTGTGCCGATGCAAAATCTAGCTACAAGAATTTTTCACCACAAACACTCACCGTGAGCCGGGCTGTCTATCAGTGGTGCCGCACTCAATTTACGTCGTCACCACGTGACTGTCAGTATATGACCATGTCGGAAGCGGGCTCCTTTCAGAATATTGGCCTAGATACCTTCGTTCGCCGCTCGACAAGATCGAATCGTAACGATCCGCAAGATACTAACGCCCAGGGAAAGTGGATCCGCGTCGGCTGGGTGGGGCTGAAATCCACAACGGATGAAGGCTTAAACTTCGTGACAAAGCCGGGAAAAGGAGCAACTCCGAGTTTTGCGGCTTTTATGGAGCCTAACGACCTGGTGCTAGGTTCCTATGCTGCCAACCAAGTTCAGTGGAATCATTTCAGCGTCCAGGGGCCGCCCCCTCCGCCGCCACTCGTGGTTGAAGCGGGACTTGATAAGCTGAACCAGAAGACGTCAACAGTTGAACAGATAACTTACGTGAGCGGCGGACGTCGCCCCTACGGCAACTTGCGTTGGGATGCCATTTTCCGACCACCGGGAGTAAATGCCGACCAGGTGGGATTTTCCATTCGCGAGCGTGCTGAAGTGTTGCATGAAGGTGAGATCAAGGAGCGTGTGATTACAAATATCACCGTCCCTGAGAATGCATTTGGCGATTACACGCTGCGGTTAAGCGCTACAGATGCCAGCGATCCCGCCAATACCGCTAGCGACGAGTTTGTTTTTCAAATGGTGCAGGAACTGACCGTGAATGCGGGCCCAGATAAGGTTAATAATGTGCGTGAATTCCAGCAGCAGGGGGTCGTTTCCGGAGGCATGTTGCCCTATACATCGCCCGTGTGGACATGGTTGAGGCCGGAAGGCGCCTCAGAGTCTGACGTCTCAATTGCTAACAGCCAATCTTTGACTCCTACTTTTACTATCGCGGAATCTAAGTACGGCGACTACGAATTTGAGTTGCGAGTTGTCGATGCCGCAGGCAACGAGGAATCGGATCGATTCACTTATCGTTATGTGAATCTTGTCGTTGATGCCGGTCTCAATGGGCTCGGTACCTCCGCGACATTCGCTGCTGTCGGTGCCTCGATTGCGGGTGGGTCGGTGCCTTACGATCTGACCTGGTCGTTTCGCCCAAGCGGCACACAGTCGGCTGGCGATGTTTCAATCAATGATCCGAAGGTGCTGCTGCCTTCCTTTCAAATCGCCGGTGACAAGGTTGGGAAGTTCGTTTTGCGTTTGACGGTTGTCGATCATGATGGCGTTTCTGCCGTTGATGAATTCCAGTATGAGCGCAAGAGTCTCACGGTTGTAGCCGGTCCTGACGTTTTGCAAGTGTCGCCGGTTTATTCTCGACAGGTTGGGCAGGTAGAGATTCGCTTGGATGGCGTATTGCAGTCGGATCCCTCCATCTTCCACATGCAATGGCGGCAAGTAAGCGGTGCAGAGGCGGCCATTACGGGTGGGGCGGGAGCGACGCCGACGTTTACGGCAAATAGGATTGGCGCTCATGTTTTTGCCTTGGACGTCGGTGTGCTGAGCATGCCTGGTATTCAAGCGTCAGGACAGTTTACCTTTACCGTCCGAGAGCAAGAGCTCTCGTTTTCTGCAGGTGCGGACCGCTGGGCCAATGCCTCTTTCGTTAAGAGTGACGCAACGCACAATGCGGCTCTCGGGACGGGCCCTTTTCAGTATCAATGGAGTTATACTGCAGCAGGCGATGCGCCGGCCGGTATGGGCGCAATTACGTTCAGCGATAGCATCCTTCAGCCGAGCATTAGCGTTCAGCCGGTTTCGGCGCAAGGTAAGTACGATGTGTCATTGAAGGTTACAGACAGCCTTGGTAACTCTGCGAGCGCTGATTCGTTTCGTCTCATTTGGGATACGGAACCACCCGCGGTGCAGCTTGCTGGTAGGTGTTCCGCGACGCGATCGTTCACGCTAGCAGCAGCAGTGAGCGACAACTTTCAAGCGGATGGCAGCATCGATCTCGCGACTGCGACTTGGAGCACGACAGCGTCACCTGCGCAGATGACATTGACGGTAAATCCAAGCAATCGAACGCAAGTCCTGGTCAACATCCTGCAAGATGGGCAGTACCCAGTTCGTTTCTCCATCAAGGACCGCGCTGGCAATCAGAGCTCTATGACTAACGGACAAGGGCAGCAAGTACCACATGAAGTATTGGTTGCGTACGTTGATCCAGCATTGGTTGTTTCCGCGGGGCCTGATCGAACTGCTGGGGAAACGCTGACACTGGCGGATGCTACCGTCACCAGTTCACCGCTTGCGCCAATCTGCGGTGTGCAGAGTCACGCATGGACGGTTGCGGGAGGAGCGCACGCTCAGAAGGTCAACATCCAGACGGCAGCGCTGCTGAATCCCCAGGTTGAATTGCCAGACCCCACAACTGTGGACGATCCGGCGAATCCAGGGCAGAAGTACGGTGCTGGCGCGTTTGACGGAACCTATACTCTCACTCTGACCGCCATTGATGGCGCGGGGCGATCGATTTCTGATTCGATGAACTTCACTTGGAGCACGGGAGGCGGCGATGATGACACGCCTCCCCCAGGTACAGTCCCGCAGTTTCCATGTCATGTGGGCACAAAGCTATTGCCGGTGGTCGAGATTCGCACGGAAGTAGAGCTTCGATCGCAGCTGGGTGCATGTTGCGAGCAGGGTGGGAAGTATTATCGGCTGATGAACGACATAACGCTCACATCCTCGTGGCTTCCCTTACCGCTGGTCGATAGTGTCTTCGATGGCGCGGAGCTGAATGAAGACGGCGTCCCCACGGGAGTGCGCTTCAAGATCAAGGGGCTGCGAATTGGCAATAGCACCTGCAGCGACTGCTATGACTATGCTGCGCTATTCTCGAAAGTCGAAGCTAGCATCGTCCGAAATTTGGTGATTGAAGACTACAAGATCAATACCTCATATCCTGGCGGCAAGGATTTACAGGCGGTTGCGGTTTTGACGGCAGAGGCCAACCATGCATTCATTCAGAACGTGCATTTAGATGGCACACCAAATGATGTTGTCCGTGGTGATGGACTAGTTGGCGGGTTAATCGCGCGGATCAGTGATGTACCACCCATTCTCTATCAATGTGATGCGAACTACGGTAGCCGTGTCAGTGGTATTACGGTGAATCGGCTCAAGGCGGAAAGCTATGCGGAGTCGCCAGCGCGCGGCTTCATCGCCGGCGAGTCGGTGCCACTTTCATCGATCGAAAATGGCCAGTGTACGGACCCAAATAAGGTCTGCGTCCAGAATGTATCTGCCACAGATGCCATCGGGACGGGGCCTGGCGGAACAGGCCAAGCTGTAAGTCTTCCGGCGGTCTTTGGTCAAAATTAGCCTTGATTCTTGCCATCCAGGTGCCTGTTAGCAACATCCGAGCCAGGTTGTCTAGCGATGGCAACATCCCTTCTCATTTTGGAGCGTTGCCTGACGCCAGCACGTGCGTCATCTGCCACCAATCCTTTCTGTTTAGTAAATATTGTAATTATTTTAGGGCTTTATCTAAACTTCTCAAGATTTCCTGCCGAGATTGGATGTATGGGGTCAGGAGGAGTGTCATGAGCTACGCGATTCAAAAGACCACATCTAAGGTTCGGGGATGTTTTATCCTCGTCCTGTTTGCCGTTTCTGGCTGCGAGCAAACGGAAAGCTTTGAAGGTTTGGAAGAAGGCGCCTTCTTGCAGCAGCAGGTCATGAACTCTGGGCTGCCAGTCTTGATCGGCGTCAGCTCGGGGGAAACATTCGCTGGATCTGAGTTTCGTCTGGATGCCAACAACAGTGCGACCGGCGACGACAAGGGCATGACCTATCAGTGCTCTTTTGCCAAGGCTGGCCAAGGTGGTCATAAGCCGTGCACGGAACTTCCTGGGTTCATGTTGGCGAGTTTCGACAGCAAGACAGGTGTTCTGCAATGGTGGCCATCCGATGAGGAGATCGGTCAATATTCCATTGGTATCTCGGGCTCCAATTCCAGAGGTACGGACAGTCGTCAAGCCAAGATTCACGTCGTGAAGGATAACCGTCCGAGCTTGTTGGCTTTGGACGCGCAAATCGTCGAGCGCGGCTCTCAGCTTCTGCTCGACTTTGACGATGTGCGGGTCAACGGCGATACGGATATGTCTTACGAGTGTGCCTTTGATACGGCCCAAGATGGTGTGGTAGCTGCCGACGCCAATAACTGCCAGAAGCTTCCTGGTCAACCTGCCATTAAGTTTGATTCGCAAAGCGGAATCCTGGCATGGGTGCCCGGCGTGGACGCCGCAGAAGCCTATGAGATTAGAATTACCGGTACAAATCGCTACGGTAAGGGCGAAATCGTCTTTGCGGTAACCGTCATCGAGCCGCGGGGAGAACTGGTGCGTTTGACCTCGGTGCGTGACTACTTCGTCAACTCACCTCAAACTCTAATGATTGATATTGATAACACAATAACGGAAGACGACTCGGGCGTCACTTACACCTGTACCTACGACACAGTCATCGATGGTCGAGTGCTTGCCGGTAGTCCTTGTGCCGGCATTCCAGGCACTGTGGCTTCGACGTTCGACGAGCGTAAGGGCATGTTCATTTGGCAGCCGAATGTTGACACCGCAGAGAGCATTGAGATCCGAGTTCGCGGCGAGAAGTCCGGAGCAGTTGACGAAGAGACCTTTGCCATTCTGTTTGGCGATGGGTCGTTTGGCGAAATTGGCAACTCGGCTCTTTCGTTTTCGCCGGCGAGCGTTGACTTTGGCAACGTGCAGATCGGATCCGAGTCGGCCGTGACTCAGGTGACAATTACTAACATCGCGTCGGTCGATGTATTTCTACAAATTCCATTGGTCGGCAACGCGGCATTCCAGGCAACCTATTCAACATGCCCCGTATCACCCACGAAGTTGGCGCCAACGGCAACTTGTATCATCGGAGTTAAGTTTCGACCGACGGTGCCGGCGCATCTTGGAACCATCGTCACGATGAACTTTGGGTCGTCGACGGGAGATACCTCGGCCTATTCGTCATCATTTGCGCTTTCCGGCGTCGGTGCCGGTCAACTCGACTTCGATGGCTTGCGAGAGATCACCAACGTGACCCACAATAGTCTCAAGCTGCAGTGGGATCCCACGGCCGATGCTATCACCTATATCGTGTTCAAAGTGAATAGTGGTGGCGCACTGGAATTCGTTGAGACCGTGATGAATATCGGCGGTACGGTGAGTGAGAGAAGTTACGATGGCCTTTCGCCGGGTACTTCCTATACCTATCGTGTCCGAGCGACGGACGTTTTTGGCGTGCATGACGGCAATAATGTCGACGTGACGGTTTCGACGTTACCAAATACTGCGCCAAACTTGACATCGCCAGCAGCCCCTAGCGCTTATGCTGGATGGTTAGTGCCGACAGTCAATTACAACAACGCCAGTACTGCGAATGACTACGACGCGGACGGAGATTCTGTCTTCTACACTTGTCGCTACGACAACACGGTCGATGGCACAGTGATCAACGCGGCATCTCTCTGTACGACCATTGTCAACCAGGACGGAACTAACATAACCTTCAATCTATTTTCGGGGGAGATGGCGAATTGGATTCCTCGATTCGCTGATGAGGGCACAAGTTTCGAGTTTCGCATCATCGGCTCCGACCCGTATGGCGGGTCTAGCACACGCATATTCTCGGTTACCGTGCAGGATGGGGATCCGGAGATAACTGCGTTGTCGGATCGGCTGCTGCCGAATGACGCGCTAACTGCAGGTAGTAACTTAGCGATTGATATCAACAATGTTCGCTTTTCTCCTGCTAAAGATCAGTTCATGACCTACACCTGTACCTTCCAACGGTACGAGACGAGTGGCTTAGGAGCAGCGGCGAACTGTTCAACGCTGCCTGGCACGGCCAGCTTTTCGGGAGCAACCGGTGTTTTTAGCTGGACCCCAAGCGCCGCTGCCTTTGGTGCCTATCGATTAGAATTTACGGGCACCAATGCGTCAGGAAGCGATATCCAGAGCATCGATATCTCAGTTGCTTCCGACTATCACAAGTCAGATCTGGTGTTAGATCTGCAAGCTGGCTTTGCCAACGGTGTGCAACCAGGGTTTAACGGCGGCAGCTATTTAGATCAATGGACGAGTCTGGCCACTGGCAACTTTGTCGGCGACCTGCTGAATTTTAGCACGACATCTTGGACCGGAGTCGGTTCCGCAGCAGCTCCCTACGCATTGCAGTTTGATGGCAACAATGATGCTGTCGAGTTCAGTGAAGGACTTGCATCTTACGATGATATGTTAGTCGAGACTTGGGTGAAGCTAGATGATATCTCTAGGAATCAAGTGGTTTTCAGCAACGGCGACGCGATTGGTCGCGGAATTACACTGGGCACCAAGCGAATTAGCACCGGTTCCGGATTCTCGAATTACTCTACGGAAGTATTGAGCGACTCACCGAAAATTTACTGGCGGTTCCATGACGTCTCAGGGACAAACGTGCCGGACTCGTCTGTCGATGCAAACGATGTCATCGGGTTAATTACGGTTGCGGGTGCGACGGGAGTGCAGAGTCCCGGCGCGCTTGTGGACTTTACAGATCAATCATTCTACACAGCAAGCACGGGCCGAATCGGCGTTTCGCCAAACTACACCCTTGCTGCCGAGTGGAGTATTGAGCTTTGGTTTCGTTATCCTTTCCCGACCAACTGTGCCAATGCCACAGAAGGCTGTACGTTCGTCCGAGCCTCAACCAATGACCGTCCGATTTACGTAAACAATGCACTGAAGCTGGGAGCCTTTCGCAACGGCGTGGGCTTCTCCGATTCTAACTTCTTGATGTCGACATTAAGCGCTGGCTGGCACCACATGGTGGCTGTTGGTGATGGTTCAACGACCAAGTACTATATCGACGGCGTTGAGGTTGGGTCCATAGCTTGGGACGGCGCAGCGAACATCAACACAGTGGGCAACCGCAACGGAGACAGTGGGTCCATCGGCTCGTTTGATGAATTTGCAGTTTATGAGCAAGCCTTGACGCCAGCTAGAATCGCAGCGCACTATGCTGCTGGCATGGAGCATGACTACTGTGATTTCCTATTGCCGCCCAATATGTGGCATCAATTGGGCGCAAGGGTTGACTCGACTGGATCGACACTGGAAGCCTATGTGAATGGAGCCTCCGTCTGTAGTGTGGCGCTCACGAATACTCCTGGCGTTGTCAACACCAGCGGCGGCGTGCAGCTGGGCCGAGGCGCTGCAAACGTCGCGTCATCGCTCGATGGAGCGCTGGCCGAAGTTCGGGCATATGACGGCGGCGGTGCCAGCGTGCTCACAGATAACTTCTCCACAAAATTGGATCGATTCACGCCGACTCTCGGAGTGCCAGCAGCCGGTTTGAAGCTTTTGTTGATCGCAGGTGAGGGGATGTTTCAGGATACTGGTGCGACGACGGCGGCTACAGCCGATGGACACCCGGTGTCACGATGGCGAGACTTGACTGGGCTTGGCGGCGATGTGACGCCAGTGGCACTTTCTCCTGTATTGCGACCGACAGCAGTCAATGGGCGTGCAGCAGTCGAGTTTGATGGGGCAACGGGGGCTAGTAGCCAGAGACTAAGAAATACTGTCAACTACTCTATAGGGCCATCAACCGTGTTTTCGGTCGCGCGCGTGGTGTCAAGCACTCCAGCCCCGAGTCGAACCGTGGCGGGTTTTTCGAACAACTGGCTGCTAGGACATCATTCCGCAGGTCGCAATAAGTTTCATGCGCTAGCGTGGGTTCATAATCCCGCAACTCCTGTCATCGATGGACAATGGGACATTTTCATGGGTGACTTGGATGCAAGCAGTAATGCACGATTGTTCACCAACGGGCAGTTGATGGGCAGTGCTACCAATGCGGCATTTCGCGGACCTAATGGAATCTCATTGGGAGCATATGGTGATGGTAGCCAGGCCAGTTATTCGCAGGTAGCAGCTGTTATTATCTATGATCGGGTACTGACGGTGACTGAGAGGCAGCAGGTGTTCAATTATCTGAACACCCTATATGACATTTATTAACTGGCCCCCAAGATTGTTGCTGGCGGAGGCGCCTCAAGCATCGCCGTCAAGCATCTCCTTCCATCCAGCCATCGATTATGAAACACCGTGTAAATGTGCAGAAGATTCTGTAGTTGCTCTGGCTTCTTGCTCGTGCACCAGGTTCGTCGGGACATACGCTTGAGGTTATCGCGAATCATGGCACACGTATGATTCAAGTAGAATAGAGGGTCGTGGCCACCCGCTTTTAGCTCACCTTGGCCGACGACGCAGCCACGCCGCCCCTTGAAACGCTTGTGTTCAGCGCCCGGATAGTTCTTCGCGACCAGTTTTGGATACCGAGGTGCTTTATCGGACTTGATGGTAGTAGCTTCGGAATTGGCTCGGAGCATGTCACGCATCATTTCTTGTAAAGCCTCAGGTCGGCGATCGACGCGTAATCCGTAGCGCTTTCGTGCGACTGCGGCGAGCTTTCCTTTGGCCGGCATGGAAGAAACTTGTGTCGAAATGATAATGCGCGAGCGCTCTTCAACGGCGATTGCAATTGATAGCGGCTTGCATTTTGTATGTTCGAACGTCTCCATTTCATCAAACAGCAAAGTTTTGCCGAATCGACGATTCTCGATCCATTTCTCGTGCCACTGCCGAAAATAGGGGCCATATTTGCGAATTTTCCGCGCAACCGCTTCCCGTTTGATGCTCAGCAAGAGAGCTGTTCGACGCTGTGAAACACCGGAGCATAGCGCGTAGAGTAACGGGCGGTTCGCGTCGCCACGCCGATCGTACTGCTGAATCGTCCGTCTCCCTAAATGGAAGGTCTTGCCACAGTTACGACAGCGATACCGCTGATTCTGCTGTCCAAAACCCTTGAATCGTCCATGTTTGATGAAGTGATGAGAGTGACAATGTGGGCACATAGTGGACTCCTTTCCTAGTGAAAGGGTGCACTAGACGCAATTGTCTGATTTCAGGGAAGTGACATCGCTGTTCCAGCAACAAGGATGGGGGCCAGTTCACAAGGAAGTGACATCGTTGATCCAGCAACAAAGATGGGGGCCAGTTTATGGGGACCTATTATTAGAGACCCAGAATTGCTCCAACAAGCAACGAAGTCCCCTGCAACTTCGAACTCAACGGCCCCTTGAGCATCTGTAGATCCAGAGACGCGCGAATGGCGAGTTGAGCTTCCAGGGCATAGTCGACGCCGAGTCTGGCGCTTAGACCCGCATAATTAGAAATGATGGATTGGAATTGTCGTTGCATGAAGTAGAGGCCCGCAAAGGGCCGCAGGTGCTCATAGTGAGAGTAGGTGGCGTTTGCCAGCTCGATGCGACTGCCACCATTCAAGCTCATGAAGTAGTAGCTCACACCAAAGTCGGGACCGAATCCCAGCTCAAAGCTGGAGGTACCAAGTACATAAAGTGAGTAGCCCACCGAGAATTCGTAGCGTTGCTGAAACGGCATAGCGTAGGAGAAGTTGTATAGGCCGATGTTCGATACTTTGTTTGTCTTATCTGACGTCTCGGCTTTCAGCGCAAAGTAGCCCGCACCTGC
>CAZLMG010000019.1:0-72590 GCA_964560765.1 uncultured Oligoflexales bacterium | reverse complement strand
CAGACAGGCGCCTAGTGGGCCCCGAGTCGACTGCCCGTCGGCGAGTGTTTCAACCCCATCAATCCACTAGGGCGCCCTTGGTACAAAAGGCGCCCGCCTTCGTCGGCAGAGCCTGGCCCCAAGTCCACGACCCAGTCCGCAGCACGCACAACATCCAGATTGTGCTCGATCAGGACGATCGTGCAGCCTTGGTCGACCAATCGGCGGACCGCACGAATCAAGCGCGTCACATCTTCAAAGTGTAACCCTGTCGTTGGCTCGTCCAGGATCAATAGGGTGTTAGCACCCACTCGCTTAGACAAGAACGGAACCACTTTTAATCGCTGCGCCTCGCCGCCGGACAAACTCGCGCTCGGCTGCCCCATCTTTAGATAGCCCAGCCCTAAATCCAAAGCTGGCTGCAGACGACGATGAATGGCTTTGATGTTCTTAAAGTGCTCAAACGCCTCGGCGATGGTCAAGTTCAGCGTCTCGGCCATCGACAGTCCATGATAGCGCATAGCCAGCACATGCGGGCGGTAGCGCTGACCGTGACAAACGTGGCAACGAACGCGCGCGTCCGGTAAAAAACGCATGCTCAAGCTGATTTCGCCCCGGCCTCGACACTCCTCGCATCGGCCGCCATCCACCTGCAGGGAGAAGGCGCGTGGCTCTAGACCAGCCACCTTCGCCTCGGGCAACGACGAGTACAGATCTCGGATGTGGGTAAACACATCAAGGTACGACGCCGGCATGCTGATGGAACTCTTGGCAACGGGCCGCCGATCGATCAACATGACCTGATCGAATTCGTCGATACCGTCGATTCCGTCACAAAAGCGGAATGGAAATTTCTTGGGAGCCTGCTGGCCGTTCCAGGCGTCAATGTAGTCGACCACGTTTTCAAACAGTGTCGAGAGCACCAAGCTACTCTTTCCCGCGCCGGAAACGCCTGTCACCACCGACATCTGCCCCCTTGGAAAGGACACGCTATCAAGCAAGAGATTATGCAGGCGGGGCTTGGCTATCGCAATACAACTCGGATTTGCCGGCAGGGAGCTGGCATTGCGTTCCGCGACCAAAGGCGTCGCTCGAAAGAGATGCGCCGCTGTCGACGATTTCTCAACGAACTTCTTAGCATCGGCAGGTCGAAACTTGGCCATAACGTTGCCGCCCTGGGCACCGCCACCGGGCCCAAGGTCGATGATCCAATCGGCTTGACGCATGACAGTATCGTCGTGATCGACAACGATGATCGTATTACCTAGATCGCGCAGATGCTTTAACGCTTCGCAAAGCTGCTCGATTTCCGCCGAGTGCAGCCCTTGGCTCGGCTCGTCCAAAACGTACATCACGCCGCGCAGATTCTCGCCAAGAATGCTTGCGAGCTTCAACCGCTGCGCTTCGCCTGCCGACAACGTGACAATGCGGCGCGCCAGCTCCAGATAACCAAGACCAACGCTATCAATGCGGGTAAGTTGCTGCAGGACTTCCTGCTGCACGCGCAGAAAAGCGGGATTGGAATCCATGCTGGGAATGCTACGAAACCCCTGTACGGCGACCAGCAAACCGCGCAGGGGCAACAGCAACAAGTCCTGTACCGAAAGTTGCTGCAAGCGCACCGCCTGCATGCGCGCCTCAATGCCTGTTCCGCGACAGGAATTGCAGCGTCGTGTCGCCAGATCTAAGACGTCATCCGTCAGTGGTTGGTCCTCTGACTCGGCGGCATCCGCACTCTCGCCCATTGTTCCATAGCCATCGCAGACGGCACACTTGCCCAATGAGTTGGCCGAGAAATAACGCGAGTCCAGTGGCGGCCAGGCAAAACCGCACTGCGGGCAACCGGCCGAGGCCGAGAAGCCACCACCAAGCTCCAAGTCGAGTGTTGCCCCTTTGACGACAAAGTACTCGCCAAATTTCCCACCCTCTTGCAACGTCGCTTCGATGCTGCGAATGAGGCGGGCCCGCCCCTTATCCGTCGCTTTGACCTGATCGACGATCAATTTAATCGTGTGCTTTTCTTCCTTGGCGAGCTCAGGAGGCTGGCTCAGCTGGATGACTTCGCCATCGACAAAGGCACGCATAAATCCGCGCTCGGCCCACTTCTGCATCTGCGTACGAAAGTGTCCCTTCTTTTTTTCGGCAAGTGGCGCACAAATGGCGATCGTTTCGTTGGGAAAGCGCTGCAGGATGTGCTGCGCAATTTCTTCGGGCTGCTGCTCGGCCGTCGGTAAATTATGGGTCGGGCAATAGCGCTCGCCAAAACGAGCGAACATGACCCCAAGCAATTCACTGATATCTGTCAAGGTTCCCACGGTCGCTCGCCGAGACGGCATGGTTTCATTTTGCGCGAGTGCAATTGCCGGCGAAAGACCGCTGATGTGACGAACAGCTGGGCGCGTGCCAACATCGAGAAACTGACGGGAATAGTGCGACAAGGTGTAGAAGAAGCGACGTTGTGCTTCAGCTAAGATCGTATCGAAAGCTAAGGAACTCTTGCCCGAGCCGCTGACTCCAGTGACGACGGTAATCGCACCCCGCTCGAGATCAATATCAATGGATTTGAGATTGTGCTCTGTCGCGCCACGAACCTCGATGAACTCCTGCCTCACGTGCGAGCCTCTTGCAAACGACTGAATGTTTGCTCCACGCGAACCACGGCCGTTCGGGCAATACGCGGAGGTAAGGTGCTCTTCACTACCGAAACGTGCACTCGTTCAACACCGCTAAATTGCTCCAACACGGTGTTGCCCGTATAATCTACGACCGTCTCGACGAGCTTAACCTCGCGATGCTCTAGAATCTCGCGCACACAGCCCATGACCGCGCCGTAATCAACCGTCTGTTGCAAGTCGTCTGAGCGACCAGGTTGAATCGATGGATTTAGGTCCAACCGCATGGAAATCAGGACCTCCTGCGGATGCTGTCGCTCTTCCGGATAGACTCCGAGACGCATGGAAACGGGAAAATCTTGAATATGAATCGATAACATGCGGCGAAAACTCCCCAAATCGACAATGCGGAGGCGAGGATAGTGACTTGCCTAAGAACCTGCAAGCGCTCACGGCGGAAGGAGCTTGCCCTGCAGCTAGGGATGACATTTACTCAATAGTTATGGGCATTTACATAAAAACATGATCATTTTACCCATCCCTAACAGTCCCAGTATTTGCGCACACGCGATATTTACAAACAATTTAAAATAGTTAGTGTCACTCACCGGTGAACCTCTAAGCAACTATCACATGATTGGGCATTACCAGCGAACGATGGCATCCGCCGACTGCTTCAGATTTCAACAGTGATATCCGCAGTCCACGCCGAGAGCGGCCATGCTCCTCGGTTGGCAGTCGTTTTGCATTAATCCAAACAGGCAATCTAGTTGATCTGATCTTTGAGATGTCTGTGTACGGTGTGCCAAGGATGGTCATCACAGGAGAAGGAATGCCTGTGACGCGTCAGAAGATGCGGCGTATGACAGATCCCGCAGCAGTTCAGGGGGCTTAAACTTATACCCCCAATGTGAATCACGAGGTAAGCCACCCTGCCTTGCTGGTTTGCGGTTCCCTGACTGCTTCCCCCCTTTTCCGCCCAAGGACGGGCATGCTCCCACTCCTGATGGAATTCGCCATGGCTCTTTCTTTTTCGTCGTCGAGAGCTTAGAAATGCCCTCCTATGACGGAACATGATCGACAATTATCTCTGGCTCCAGTTCAAGCTGGGCAACAGTCTTGGCAGCCAAGCTCCTGGCCGGGCTGTGGCGGGGAAATCAAATGTAATCTCTCCGACTTTGTTGTTGAAGAGATTCCGGATTTGGAGCCATGCGGCGACGGCGAATTTTTGTGGTTGTGGATAGAGAAGTCAGGTGTCAGCACGCCTTGGCTGGCACAAGAGATGGCAGTCCGACTCCAAACTCGCGTCGATTCCATTGGCTACGCAGGACTTAAAGACGAAATCGCAATCACCCGCCAATGGTTCTCGGTTCCAAGCAGCGTCTGTGGCCAATCCAGCGAGCAGGTCCTGCAAAATTGGTCCGAACCGCGCAGCCAGATTCTTCAGATGCGCCGACATCGAGAGCCACAACGAACGGGATCTCTGCACGCTAACCGATTCCAAATTCGCATTCGCCAGCTTAACCCAGCCATCCGTTCACAGGATCTGGAAGCCTGTACGGAGCGCCTCCGACAAAATGGACTGTTCAATTTCTACGGCGAGCAACGCTTCGGCAACGACGGTGAAAATGCGCTTATTGGCTTGCAACTGCTACGAGATGGCCCAAAGGCCGCTGCACGTCTGCCTAGGCAAAAAAGCCGTTTTCTTTTGTCTGCAGCCCAAAGCTATTTGTTCAACCACTACCTACTGCAGCGCCTCGAGGCGCAAGGCGTTCTCGATCCACTGGCAGGCGACGTCTTAGAAGAGGGAGAAGGATTTTGCCGCTGGTACGCGCCAGTGAGCCGCGACTCGGCCGCTCAGATCCCGCCCATCACAACCATAACGGGACCCATGTGGGGCGAAAGCATGCGGCAGGCTCGTGGCACGCCAGGAGAATGGGAGAAGCAAGCACTCTCTGCTGCTGATTTGACCCCTCGGCACCTCATGGCATGGGGCAGGAGCCTTCCCGGCACACGCCGAAACCTCGTGGTGGCATTGGCCGACTTACAAGCAAAACTCCATCCAAGTGAGGGCACCGCTCTGCTGAGCTTTTCCCTCCCCCCTGGAAGCTATGCAACAGTCGTTTGTGCGCAATTCATGCGCCCAGCCATTGGTTCGTGAGGCGAGTTGAGATAGACTCTGCCCATTGCTCCTCTTCCCATAAAGCGAAAATATGCGCTTCGGCTTCGTCAGACTTGTTACATTGTTGCTACCGAGTTTGGCGTGGACAGCGGTGGCCTTAGGCGAGAGTGCGGGACCGCCCGCACCCTACGCAACAAGCCTGGAAATGCGCCATGATCCAGAGCTCGTGAGCCACGCCGTCATGAGGCTAGGGTACGAAGATGACGATTCGTTTGTCATTCTCGAAGGGGCGCCCAGTTCCACTCGCATGGGCTGGTCACGCAAGACTCTGAGCCCATTTCGATATCGGCAATGGTTGCATGGCTCCCTCCGCCTGAGTACTCGCAGCCCGAAGCTTCGAGTACGTACGTTAGGACTATTTTCAGAGCGAAACTTGCCGGCAACCACGCCCTGGCATCCACACGTGGCCTGGGACGCGCGTGTCGCGATCGACGACATCGTCAACTGTGGGGTCGCAGGAGATCGACGCTGCTATCGACGCGAGCTGCGTGGCGCATATGGCGTGTCGACTTATCTAGGATCGGAGCAGCTGCGTGGACATGCGCTGTTCGGTTTATTGGCCGGCTTTAGTGCCGAACCGGGCCTGGATTCCTTTGGCGGCCTTTGGTCGGAGCTTGGCGCCAGCTGGGCCATTCGCTCCCAGACAATTTCACACTTGGCTTATCAATGGTTTGTGCGGCGAGGCGCCAGCTTAGCTTACGAACACAAGTTACTCATTGAACTCGTGCAAGATACATATGACAATGTCGAGGCAGTCTTCACGTTCCAACGATACAGAGACCTCGATCAGCTAACCGCCGGCGCGCGCGTTTTCTGGTAACGAAAGGGAGATACTTGGGTGGACAATAACGAACTCAAAGACTTTATCCGCGACCTGATTGAAGAAGAATTTTCACCGCGCCCCGTAGCCATTGCTGAGCGCTGGCGTGATGGAAAGATCATTTTAGCCCCCGGTAACGATAGCCAGCCCAAAGATGTTCCTATGGACATTTTTTTTAAGAAGATCACCGGTATTCGCGAGTCGTTGCGCGTACTGGAGCAAAAACTGAACAACCATCCCCAGCTGAGCCTGGAAGATAAAGCTAGTTTTCAGTCGTATGTAACGAAGTGCTACGGCAGCTTAACAACGTTCAATGTCCTCTTCAAAGAGGGTAAAGATCGCTTCGTGGGAGCCGGCAAAACCGCGGATGACAAGCCCTCCATGTCGATGCGAGAGGCCAAGTCACGGCTTGGGCTCAATGAGTACGGTGACGAGTAGGAAACATGGAATACAATCCATGCCAGTGAGGATGAAATGGAACCAAAAGAAGTGACTTTCGGCGCAGGCCAAACCCTGTTTCGCCAAGGTGACAAAGGCGGCGAACTTTACTTCATCAAAGAAGGTCAAGTTGAACTCTCTGTGCGCCATGAGGAAACAGGAGCCGAGGCCGTAGTCGCGGTAGTTGGAGAGCGATCAGTTCTCGGCACGATGACTTTTCTTGAAGGGGAGCCTCGCAGCGCTACAGCCAAAGCGCTGGATACGGTGAAATGCGTCATCGTCAATCAGATTCAACGGGAACGCCTGCTGAACCAAGTTCCTGTTTGGTTCCGGGTTTTGCTCAAGGATCTTTCTGGAAACCTACGAAGATTAAATCTCGAGTTTACGAAACTGCGCAAAGACCATGAAGATCTGGAGAAGCGTTACAAGGTTTTGCAAAGTAAAGTTGACGCGTCAGCTGCGAAGGAATGATCCGCATCATTCCTCAAGTCGGATACGTTGCCCAACAAGGGCAAAGCCACGTTCAGCCACAACTTCATTAATTTCTTGCGCCAGGTTAGGCATAATCCACGCACCGGCGATCTCGGCAGCCGGGACAAGAACAAAATCCCGATGCCGGGCCTGCGGATGCGGAATCGTGACCATCTCGGAGTGGTGAACGACCCCATGTCCAGCTGAATCACGCCAGAGAATAATGTCGAGATCAAGGGTGCGATTACCCCAATGCAGAGAACGTTCACGACCGAGCCGTCGCTCAATTTCGAGCAGTTCTCGCATCGCCAGGTCGGGCGCAAGCGCCGTCGATACCACTGCCGCACCATTGAGGAAAATCTGATCAGCATTTCCGATGGGCGCTGTCTCGTAAAAATGCGACACGTCGACGATGGGCCCTACCCTTTCGCCGATGTGCCGCAATGCATCTATGAGTGTTTGTCGACGGTCGCCGATGTTTGCCCCGAGGGCAATGAGGACCATCTGGGTCATTTTCAGCTCCTGCTGATATCTAGCAAACTAGCCGCGCGGCATGATGGTCGCAGCGCCGGATACTTCACTCTTTACCTTGGCAGGATTGCCGGCATAGGTAAACTCGGCAGCTCCACTAATGTCCACATCGAGAATTTTTGTCGCGTGAACTTGCACATTGCCGGCACCTGAGACGCCTGCTTCCACCACTTCTGCGACAAAGTCAGTAGCATTTACATTCGCAGCACCACTGACATCGAGACTGAATTTCTTAGCCTTACCCGTCATCCTAGCCTCAACCGCCCCAGACGCGTCGAGTCCCAGTTCGTTCACATCCAAACCCAGAGCCGCGATCCGCACCGCACCAGACACATCGATTTCGACAAGATCTTTCACAGTCAGGTCAACTTTGATTTTCTGCGATTTCTGCCACGGCCAGTTCCAGCCGCGCGTCTTTGGCACAATGTTCAGTTCACTATTCGCTACATATACATCCAAGTTTTTGAACGCCGCGTCGTCGGCGGTGATGCGAACGGACTGAGCTGCACCTTGTTTGATGTGGAGCTCCAAATCACCTTTGATATCAATTTTATTAAATTCAGCCACGTCATAGACGCGTCCAGGTTCGGCGAAAGCGCTTGCGGAAAAGATCGCAGCTACGAGCAAAATGAGAGACTTAAACGTCATGACCGACCCTCCTTACAGGTTTGAAGGGCATCCATAACGCATGCCAGGGTGACGGCACAAGCGATTATCGGACTTAGAGGATGAGGGTCAAGCCACCCATGAGGCGTATACCGTTGGTAGGGACTGCACTGGAATCACCGCCAATGGGCGTAAGCTCGTAATAATCAATATCAAACCGCAGCAATGAAACGATGCGCTCCACTCCCAAGTGCAAAGCTAAGTTGAAACCACTGGTCCGGTACTCTCCCATACGCATGCCGCCATAGGCCGTCAGCCCCAACACGCCTACATGCACGATCAGAGGCCGCTTGTCGTCGATGGGAATGGGAATGGGCAGCGATGTGGCCAATGCGATCTTGTCGGGAAGTTGGATCCCCAACTCCCAAGAACCTGCTAGTTTGTCCTTGATGTGCTCACCTAGAACATCGTGTACATCCAGAGAGGCACGTGCCACGAAGACATCATCGGCTTCATTGCCGCCCCAGCCCACGTTCAGGCCGACGTTGACGACTTGCGGCAGGGCCTCTGGAGTATACAATGAAATGTTGTTTTCTTCCGCCAGAGCGATGAACTCTTGCTCAACCTTTCGAAAGTCTTTGCGATCGATGGGGGCTTTTGCCTTGAAGTGAGTCACCCCTGCGTTCAGCACGCTGACCCCAATAGCCGAGGGATTGTCCTCCCAGAATCGATAGAGCATGCCAAAGTTATTGCCCCGGGCACCCCCATAGTTGGCCCGAGAAAAGTTGCGATAGTCGACTGTATCGTCGCTGAACGTCCCCGCCTCTAAAGCCTCTCGCACAGAATTGAACTGGTCCTCCGAAGGCTGACTTTGAATCTCCGCGCGAACCAGAAGATATTGGGAGAATCCCAGTGCGAGCTTTTTGTAACGGACGCCAAAGCCGGCGATCAAACCGACGTCAGCACGGGTGCGCATATCGTAATAGGGACTTGTGGCATCATTGACTTTTTGCGACGACTGGCTGGTGGTCGCGAAACTAGCCAGACTGATGAACGGCACGGCAACTTCGACCGCCCGAATGGTCGCACTTGTAACAATGGGGTCTTCTGAATTTAACAAACCATAGAACTCTTCCATGGCCTTACTTTGATTCACCGCGACCTGTTCGTTACCCTCGGCATCTACCTGCTCTTCAGCCACCAGAAAATCGTCTGGTCGGTTCACACTAAGAGCCGATTCGATACTGATCACGCCGATCTGGACACCATTCCATGCTAGCGCTGCGGGATTGTAAAAGAGTGAATCAGAACCACGTACGGCTGCCGTCACCGCTTCGGCTCGAGCTCGAATGCGAGTGCTTGGTGATAGGCCCATGAGCTGTTCAGCGCCAGCCGATGTCGACTGCCACCACAAGCCTGCCACCACTCCGTAATGAACGATCGCTCGCATCCAGGGACTCCTGATCGGATTCGTAAGAATCAATCGGGATTCCACCTGGAAACTTAACGTTTTCGATCTATTTTCCCTTTATTTCAGCCGGTTAAATCGGAAACCGCTCTTTTATAGAGTTTCGCCATAAAAATAATAATAACTAATATAATTAGATAATATTTTATTAAATTGCGCTGGATTTCATAATTTTTTATAAGTGCGCCATAGCCGCTATGGCATCTGAATTTGAAGCTGTCGTTTCCAATGCTGAACAGAACTGATGTAGAGGAGGATGTGTCATGGAATTTACATTTGCTCGTCCGTTGCGCTCTTTGGCCGTATCAACATTGATCTTGGGCACCATGGCATGTGGGTCAGCAAAACCCATAGGCCTGCTGAGCGAGGATGTGGCTGAAAGTGCTGCAGCCACTCAACCCCTCGATCACTTGGCTGACATCGAAAAGGCATTGCGCGCCACAAAGACTCAGTTGACCCTTAGCCCAAGCGACTTGCAGTCACTAACGCAGGTCCTACCGCGGGAATTGGCACAACTGCTGAATCCGCTATTGTCAGCGGACGGCGTTCAAGAGATTCGCATACTCGGCCAAGAAGCTCTGGCTACCGTGTCATTTGCCAATGAGGCTGCCCAAGAATGGCGCCTGAGCGATGATCTGGCATTGAACGTCGATGAACTTATCCAAATCATTGGCGTACAAACGAATATACAGGGTGAGAAATATCTGCAGATTCGCGGCGTGCGGTTGAATGGCCAGGTTGTATCTGGAGTCGTGCCGCAGAACGATGGAGCGCTGAACATCCTGATGCAAGATGCCGCTTCCCAGGTTGTACCGGCCGCCACGTGGCATGCCTTAGTCCAGTCGCAAGAGAACCATATCAAGGCGGTTACGCCGCATCATCTGGTGCTGGGATTCTTGCGCCTCTTGCGAATGGTGCACGCTGGCGGAAAAGATAATAGTCTGCACATCATCGCCAAAGAGTCGATGGGCAAAAATCTGGGGCAACCTAACCGCGGAAATGCGTATCGACGGCTGCTACGGCAGCAGGTTGAAGCCATGGGGGCCGCACCCGAATACTTGGCCATTTTCGACAGCATCACCGACGTGATGGTGGACTCATCCGGAATTCAATTGTGGTTAACTGACAGTCGGGCCCTCAGCTTTGAGCCGGGCCGAGTGATCATCGGCAAGTACGCACAATTGACGATTACTCAGGACTTGCGCTTGCTGGCTCAACGCGGCGTGCAAGTGGCCGCGAACGATCGAGGTGTCGTCGCACGAATGGATCACCTTAAATACCACGATTATGGCACGTGGGGCCGCTTCGACGCCCAAGTGTCGGGCTACAAGGATGTCCTCCTGCTGGGGCGGCGTGGCCAAACCTATAATTTCACGTACGATGTGAAGTAGAGAGCACCTGGGCTGGCCGGCAGCAAGCCGGCCATGAGCTGCCCCCCAGCTACTGAAACCATTTCCGCAGCGCCGCCTTTTCCCAATATCCCAACTCTCGATCCGGAGGCATCGCCCCGGGTGTGCCGTGCGAGCGGTCGATTCTCTCCAAGATCGCGCGCTTGGCTGCGAGCGACATCCCCTCGGGAGCGCTCAAAGCCAACCGAGGCGCGCGATTTTCCGCGTCCGTTCCCGCATGGCAAGACATGCACATTGCAACCGTCCGACTCACTTCCACAGCTGGACTCTCCGTCTGCAAACAGTCCGTATAGTCATCGTTGGTCAACTTTAAAGATGCTCTCACTGCCAGGTCGCAAGCCACGGTGATAGGAAATGGCTCCGGCGTGTAGGGATATTCCGAGCTACGATTCGCTTCGTCATCATTTGAATATGAGTCCCCATCGGTTGAGCCGTAGCTGCCATACGACCCACGAGATTCGCCGTAATAGTCTGGATACTTGATCGCCAAAATCTTGCGATAGCTTGGCAACCCCGGCAATACTTTTTGCAAGCGGGGAAAGAGATTCAGCAAGACTTCATCTGCCAAGTAATTGAATCCCAAGAAGTAAGCCCAACTGGTTTGCTTCTGACCGACATTCCACTGATCCAGAGAGCCGCCCAAGTAGGTCATTATCGTTGCCAGCTCTCGCCCGGGCGGATTCGAAGAGTAGCGCGTCCAAGTTACCTGCTGCGCCGCGAGTGGCGCTAGCGCGGGCACATTGGTCAATCCCTTACGATACTCCCACCATTGATTTTCCAATTCTCTGTCCTGAAAGCCGCAATTCATCGCTAGAGCCACGACAAGTGGAGCCACTTTTGCGAAGCACTGTTCAGATCCGCGGGCGTGTGCCTGCAATTGAGCCGCAACCTTTGCACCGTTCATGGCACCAATCAACTTTGTAAGCTGCAAATTAGGCCGCAACGGAAACTGCCCAGTACGACTATGGTCGGAATAGGGAGCCACAGACGATTTGGTTCCTTCCGGAACTTTCAGATAGCGGTAACGGGGATGTTCGTCCTTGCCTGCGACAAAAGCTAAAAACTGTTGCCGCTGCTCCGTATGTAACCGGATCTTTTCGGATCCAAGGTGAGTCGGTGCATAACGACTTTCCGCAAAATCAATCAGCGCGTCATCATCTTCACCAAAAGCCCCAGGCCAGTTATCGTATTTCTCCCATATAGGGCGCAGCTGACTCGTATGGCAACGGACACACTTCTCGGGATTCGCTGCGGATAACTGCGGTGCACCCGCTGAAAAGACGAGCTCGCGAAACTCAAATGTTGCCGATTCCGCATTGAATTGAATCATCTCAACGCGATCGCCTCCACGTTGTCCGACGTCGGCATTAAACGTCATCATGAACCTACCATCCGTGCCAAAGACGATGGCGCGTGGCTTGGCGTACGAAGCGCTTTGCAGGCTGCCGGAGCGATACATCAACGTCCAACCGGACATCAGTTCGGCGTCCGACTGCTGCACCCAGGCTAAAAAATCAGGGAGCGTTCGGAATTCTTGATCGAGAATGGCTTGCTGAATGGAAGCGTACTTGCCAGCTTCGGGAGTTGCCGAAACGGAGGAAAACGGAAGAAAGGAGCCGAGGACGTACGCAAAGAACCCAACTCGATGAAAAAACATATCTGCCGCCTTTTGTAATTAAATTTACAACAGGCGGGCTTTTAATATTGGCACTGTAACAAATCAACTATAAAATCCATAATATTTCAAAAGCGAATGCTTAACGTTCCCGTCACCGCAGTCATAGCCAGTTGATAACGTCCCTCACCGGAATTGGCTCCCCCGTTGACGATGCGTTCTCCGCTCGCATGGTAGAGGCTTGCGTCCAGGCGAGCGGCTGAAGTCATTGATGTTTGCAAGCCAATGCCCCAGATCTTCTTATCGAGACCATTCAGCTGACCAAACTCGACACCATGCATGGGGCGCAAGGATTCTTCAGAGGAACTGCCGGTACCCCACGGTGTTGGTTGCACCGCATGGCCGGCCACGATCTTTATGCCCTTTCCCGCTTTCACCTCGACGCTCAGACTGCGATTCCAGATGTTCCGCAAATCAGCTCCTGCCGTTGCCGCGTATGACGGCCCATCGATGACATCTTGCCCTGCTGCCCATCGCTCCTGATTCGCTTCGGCCTCGATACTGACGACGCCGATGCTGTACGCTAAGCCGATGCCCCACTTTGCTGGAACATAGTTCTGCAAGCGAATGGCCTCTGGATCGTCAGAGCTTGCCGCCAAGAATGACCCTGAATAATCCTTCACGACGGCAGGAGAGAAATGCATCGCCGCTGTCAGCGCACCCACGTTCAATCGCTGACCAAGGATCGGCGACAAGGATTTGTGAGCCAGTTGATAACTGAGGACAGAGTCCGGATTACCAACCAAATTGGCGTCCATCCCCAAGTCCTCTTGACGATAAACCACCGAAATCCCCAAACTCCAATGCCGGTTGAAACGATAACCAACTCCAAGGGCTGCCAGAAATGCTCGATCATCAGTGGTGACGCTAATGGGCGTTACTTCTCCGGAAATGTCGCGCGGCACACCAGGAATCTCGGTTCCACCCATCTTTGTTGGCAAAAATAGGACGCCAAGGTAAACATCTTGCAGCATGATCCCGCTATAACCTACCGCTGCAACCGGCGTCTTTGTCTGCACCAATACCGGATCAAATTTAGGATGCTCATACGCGTAGTCCACACTGAGAACGCCAACTTCAGCATATGCTCGCCGACTGGCGGTAGTCGTCAGATTCGCTGGATTGTAAAGGACGGCACTGCCGCGACGAGCGGCAACGCTTGAGCCTATGCCGCGCGCCTTGTTCTCCGAACCAACAGGAAATAGTTCGTCACCGTTAGCACGGAGCGCTGCAAGGGCTAGAACCCCAGCCAATAAAGAACTCATTCGGTGCATGCTACCCACAGTACTCCCCTCCCTGAGGCTGTAACCGGTCTTTGCAGAGCTCCATATGCAAATCCACCAGAAGGCCATCCATGTTCACAAACAAGCCCTCTAAAAATCCAAGCTTCACACTCGACCGTACGGATTTAACCATCTTCACCGAAGCACGCTGTGTTGAATCAATATAGGTACGGCTAAGCTTCTGCAATTTGACGGTCTCATCGAGATAAGGTGCCCGGTTGTCGTTCACCAAGCGCGTATACTCAAAGCTCAGCATCTGATCGATTCTGAAAGACGAAGCCGATTGAAAAAGTCGATTGATGTTATCGGTCAACAAGGTTGCGCCCTGAAAGTTGACGCGGAAATCTTCCGTAGCATCCGACTGCACAGCTGGATTGGTACAGTCGACTTTCAATTGCCGAAAACGGCGGGCCTTGTAGGGGCCAAAGGCTCCAAAGTGCTGCTGATATGCGGTGAAATCATACCCGGGAACGGTCGCATACGGAATTGCAACCGGCATTACGCCGGCCGCATCATAGAAGCAGATTGTCATCGCGTCCCCTTGCTTGGGGCTAAACTCGATGCGCGGAATGCAAACGAAGACACTCGGGCAGCCATCGTCGTCGGTGACTCGCACGTAGCTCTGTGAACCACTCGCGCTCGTTTCTCCGATGGCTGTTTCGATTTCCTGATCGCCCGGAGTGTTAAGAATTTCTTGTCGACCGTCACTGCGTGCGACGCCATCGCCATACGTCTGCTTCACATCGACTCCGTCCAAAGGCGTGACCAGATTCAAACGCTGCTGAACTTTGCTAGCTGCCAATCCCAAGTCCGCGTTTGGCGCCTGACCATTGACCAAGCGTCTAGCTGACATCAAATCAAACGCCGCGCGATACCACGTATCGACGACCAATGAGCTGGGATCGACCTCCTCTTCGACGAGTTCCTCGCCCAAGCCAGGGACAAACTCATCGGAATTGAGTGCTCCTTCACCATCAGCTGAATTGCCCTTCTCCTTCGGCGCTTCCAGTAGAGACTTACCAGAAAAATAAGAAGACTCGTCGACACCACAAGCCATGCACAGGAACAACGCACAGGCGAACACCAGCGGCGAAGAGAGAGAGGGAGTGGTCCATTCCTGACTAGTCATAAGCACTCTCATTCGATGCGGCCATCGCGTGCATCAGCTCCAAACGTTCCTTGTCAAATTTAATGGATGTGCTGAACGCGATGCGGTGGTTACCGAGATCGTCAATCTTTTTCTGATCAATTAGCGCCACTACGAGTTGGCCGTCCACGGCAGGGGCCAACAGGGTGACAAAGCGATTCTCTTTGACGATGCGCAGATCCCGCACAGCACGATCAAAAATAGCTACGAGTCCCGAGTCGTACTTGATGACATGGATCTCGCCAGTAAAACCCACGGTCGCCGCCGAACTCTTGATCTCGACTGTGTAGTCGATACGGCCCGTATCCCGATCCACCACCACATCCGTAAGCTTGACCTTGTCATATACTTTTAGGCGAGCTCGAAACTCTGGGTCCTCATAACCCCGATAGAATGCCTGAAGATATTCGTCCATAGTACGGGTCAGTGTGGCACTGCCTGCGGCGTAAAAGTCAAACTCCTTGATCTCAGTCGCGTCCAGATCCGTACGTTCCAGGACTTGGAGATGTCGGCCTAACTCCGAGGCGCCGTCCCAACCGCACTCGGGCTGGACTAGGTTTACTAGGCGCCTTTCGTCGCATAGAGTCGCAAATATTTTGGCGTAATCGCTGCGAATAGACTCCGGCGTCGAGGCACAGAGGTCAACGATCGTGGCTGGCATCGCGGCGTCAGGAACCTGGCCAAAGCAACCGAGGTTGAGCGATGCGCCGCCGCCCGTCGCATCACTCGAGGCCGCCAGAAACTCATCGCTGTCACTAGCGAAAAGGGAAGGATTGCTATTGCGCCCCACCTTAACTTCGGTGCCGCAGGCAGCCATGCTAACGACGACTTGCACGAATGCAGTCCATGACAACAAGCGTTGGGACATATTTTTAACCTCTATTGGGGCGACTTTCGCCACGGGCCGAAAGGCGTCGTGCAAATCGCTAGAGGGCGCCTCGGTGTCTGCTAGCCACAACTTAACCAAGCGTCAACGAATGGCTAAAAAACCTAACATAACCGATGGTTGAGATGTGTGAGATGGAGGGAATTTTGACTTTAAGACACCGGCTTGCTTTTCGCTCAGAGGATTTTACGGTAAATGCACTTGGCGTGATCGAGATCGTAATAGTGACCGATTTGCGCCGCTAACTCGTATCCACACTTTTCATAAAGGCGACGCGCCGCCGCAAAAGGGAGCTGATCGGAGGTTTCGATCAGCATGAGCCGAGCACTCTGCTGTCTGGCACGTCTTTCGGCACTCGCAATCAACTCTGGGCCAATACCCATACCATGCACTTCCGGTGTCAGAAGAATCCAATAAAGCATCCAACTGCGATTGGTCATAGGAATAGGACCACTTTGGGTGAAACCAATAATGCGATCATCCATGCGAATTGTCATCAAGAAGTCGCAAGCTTCCCCACTCTCTCGCTCACGAAGAGCCGCCGCGATATCCATGGCAAGACATTCGACTTCGGCATCTGTGAATGTGCCGATGAGACGAGCAATACGTAGCAGTTCTTGAATGTCTTCCGAAAGACTTGGCGATTCGGTAATCATGTGCTCGTTCAAATCGCGGAGCAATGGCGCAATCTGATAGCGATCTACCAAGCCAATGCAACCATCCCCTCCACAGCGACATTGAAAGGTCCAACCTGGATGCCAAAATGTGCCCCACTGGTGCGCTTCTTCAGCAGTGACGCGATTATATGCAAACGTCAACTGCTCGCCTTTGCGGACTGGTCGAGCCACGACAATATTTAAGTGATCGTCAATTTCGCAGTTTGGCGAACAGGAATGATTGAAAAGTCGAGCTGGGTAATCAGGGATCATGTATGTATCGCGCGTCATGCGCACCACATAATTGATCTCCTCCTTGGGAACTTCCGACAAGGGAAGAATCGGACCAGAAAAAGTGGCCACAATGGTACCTGCTGGCAAATCGTCGGTAGCAAAAACCCCTTGGCCATAATCCAATTTCGCAACTTGAATAAGCGCGGCCATAAGCTCCTCGCCGGCAAGAAGCGCCTGTCCCAACTCTGAATTGGCAAGGTACGTGCGAGGCGTCATGCTACGCGATACTTCCGTCTCTGAAGTTATTGGCATCTCCTTCCAGAAGACCAAAGGCACCTAACTTCGTCAATAGAGATTTCATGATATGATGATACACATCCGGAGGGCCCGATGATCGACAATTCGTTTCGCGCCTATCTGCCGCGGTTTGTTGGACCGCTTCTTGGCCTGTACAGCCGGCTGGGCGTGACCCCCAACTTGATATCGATAACATCCCTGGCGCTCGCCGTAGTCGCGGCCTATTGTTGTGCGCAGGACTGGCCCATGGCCGCAATTGGCATTTGGTGGTTGGGGCGATTGTTGGACGGTACGGATGGGATTTACGCTCGGGCCACGGGTCAGGCGACAAGTTTTGGAGCGTACCTCGACATTGTTTGCGATATGGCGGCCTACTCCTGCATGATCATCGGCTTTGCAATACTGCATCCCAGCCTTAGCTCTGTCTGGCTTGGTATCTTGTTCCTTTACGTCCTCTGTATTGCGAGTGCCCTGGCCCTTGGGTCGCTCACGCAATCGTTAGCTCATCCTCCAGCTGACAATAGAGGGTTGCGCCTGGGCGCGGGACTAGCCGAAGGGGGTGAAACTGGGATCGCATATACTTGTTTCTTGTTGTGGCCTTCTGCCATTGGCTGGCTTGCGCCGGTATGGGTTGCTGTGCTGGGAGTGACGGTTATGGCTCGAACGATGTTAGCCCGCCGTATACTGACACCACGAGTGCATAACAAACAGCGGCTGCAAGGGAGCTGAGCTCCAATTAAATGGCGGGTACCTCCCGTCCAGTTCGGCATCAGTTTACGCGCCATTAACGAAAATCGATGCCGAATACGTAGTCGCTACCGGATTCTCGAGATGTCACCACGATATAGGCTTTGCCTGACGGAGCTATTGCCACTTCAAAGATTGTTTGCATAATTTCGGTCACGGATGCCACCATCTGTGGTGTCGTCCACCCAGACCCAGGCTTAAACCGGATCACAAAAATACTCGAAGTGCCACAGGAATAGGCGACAATGACGTCGGCGACGCCCGCCGCGCTGGTCGCCAGGTTACAGTCCGCCGATTGGTTCTCGATCGAAAGCTTACCGCTCCACCCCTCGGAATCTGAGTAAGTCGCAGCATAGAGGTTGTACCGCCCACTTTCCTGTACCCGCCAAACAGCGACTGCCGCACCACTAGAATGAATTGACGCCGTGAGTGCAAGTGGAGTCGATGCTTCGGTGGCTACGGTCTCGACCGCACTGCTCCATCCCGACGTTGCAGAATAGTGCAACGATCGAACGTTCATTCCGTACCTGCCGAGCACGAGCCCCTGACCACTGCCATTGCTGGCGAACTCGACGACATTATGAAAAGCATTCGCCATTGCCGTTTGGTCTCCAGTCCAGACATTAGTGTGGTTATAGACATTTGACTTTAGCGTCGTGCCTGACAAGGCAATAGCGACGATATGCCCGGCGGTGATATCGACTGCAAATCGATCGACCAGACTCCCCGAAAGAATCAGCTCCTCTTGGTTCGAGCTGTTCTTGGAGTAGACCTCGTCAGTGGACGATGATGCAAAGGGAAAGATGGAATTATTGCCATCGATCAAAAGGTGAAACGGATATACTCCCGCAACGGCCGGACTGCTCTGGTAGTAACCAGAATAGATCGGTGTAGAGATATAATCATCACCATCGTAACAACTGCCATCGCCATTCAGGTCTTGTACCGCGTCTCTGACGGAATAGCTCAATGCCCCGCTGCTGTTGACCGCCACTACCACGTTGTTCAATGCGTAGGTATAACTGTTATAAGTACTCAATTCACTCGGACCACTCCAGCCAGAACCACTTTGCGTCGTCGTACGACCCAGCCACAGAGGATTACTACCAAAGCAAGGGTCAAGATCAGTGGGATGAACATAGGAGTACCCAAGTGCGACGCGCTCCGTGCCCCTTTGGTGGTAAAAACTGGGATTACCGGTAATGGGATATGCCGAGAGCTGCAGTGGAGCTTGCCAGCCCATGCTGGTGCATTCGACATGGACGGTCACGGATTGATCGAAAATTGCCCTTCTGGCGCAAAGACCGAGCAACTCTGCCCTGCAGGTGCTGTCGTAACTTCCACTTGGTAGTCTCGCTCAGCTTCATACGCCTCTGCAAAGGTTTGCGTACCATTTTGGGTAAAGGTTAGGGAACTGGAGCCATTACCGAGAACGACTGTCTTGCCGGCGCCAAGTCCACTCACCTCAACACTAAGAGTCAAAAACGTCTCCAAAGCTTGCAGCACATCGTCCGGATCACTCGAGCGCACAAAACAGAAGCGCGCGTTTGATTCGAGAAGGGCATATTGCCCGAAATCCACGCCATCGACTTCGACGCGCACCATGGCACCGAGCGGCAGCCCAAAAGTTGTCTCACCGTCCACATCTGGGTTGCGAGTGACTAGAAAAAGAAGTTCCTCCTCAGGCACATCAGCAGGGACCCGAAGCTGCACCTTTGGAGGATAGAGTACTTCAGCTCGGTTGAGGATCTCGCCATCGGAATTGCGGATAACGAGGCGACCGCAATGACCTGCAACGTCGAGCTCTTGCGAGAGTCCACTTAAGGATATCTTAGAAAGTGAAATGACCGTCAGATCAGCGGTAACCGCACTCATGAAAGCGTTGGCCGGAAAGATCACATTTGCACTTGGTAAGCTGAGGACATGCGACGCTCCGGGGTCGATGCTTTCTTGCACCTGCCCAATGATCGAACCTGAGGTGACTCCACCATCGACGCCATCGTCTTGTGGATCGCCGGCAGACGCGCCACTTCCAATAGAGGTCTTCGGAGAAACTTTGCTTTTTCGCTTGAAGCAACCGCTGGTATTGCTCGCTAGGGCAATCAGCAATAGTACAGGCAGTCCTTGAAGCCAGATGAGCTTCCGACCATGGCCAACATGTTGCAACTGATGGCACATTTAGACGACTCCCCGCAACCAATTGCATCTTAGATGACTAAGAGGGAGCTCGCTGATTCTCTGCCATAAGGTCACGCAACTTCACATACACTTTGAGAGCATCAGGTCCCTGCAGGCCAAAAATTTGATGAATGGCCAACAACCCATTATTCATCGCACCCGAGGACACGACGTGACGCAATTGCATGGCTTGCTGGATGAACCCCGGGTCAGCCTGAAACTGATCCGAAAACCAAGTTGTCGCCCTCCCCGCTAGAGCCTGCTCCAGATCGAGTAGCGTCGCTAGAATTGCCGTTGCCTGCACGAGGTCGCTGGTGGTCACTGCATGTACAAAATTGCGGAAGTCGGCCGGACTTGCCTCGGGTTTGCTGACGCGCTTTTTCCCAGGAAAGGGAATCACATTATTTTTCTTGTCACTCATCGGCGCCCCCTTCCAAACTCGTTACCAATCGTCGGCATAAGCCCCCCTAAGAAGCTTTCCGCAAAACCTGAGCATCTGTTGGCCCCCAAAGAGCCGCAGTCAACTGCTTCTCGGAAAATGGCTTCGGCAAAAAGACATCAATGATACACTGAGGATGCGCTTGTAGCTGACTTGCCACGTCCTCCGTTCCCCAACCGGAAATAAGAATCCTTTTGGCTGCCGCTTGCATGGGGTTGGCTGCTAAATGTTCAAAAAAAGTGACACCGTTCATGCCAGGCATCTTGATATCAGAGATGACAATATCAAACGGCATTCGCTCCGCGCACTGCAGACCAGCCATAGCCGATTCGCAAGTCGTCACCGTACATCCTCTTTCAGAAAGTAACTCGCGCAAGACCGCCCGAATCTCTTTCTCATCATCCACCAGCAAGATTCGGCATTGCGTCACGGTGTCAAAATCGGCCGAAGGCATCACCGCGCAATGCTGATCCTCGACCTTGGGCAAATCGACGAAGAATGTGGTGCCTGCCCCGAGGTGGCTATGAAAATTGATGCCACCGCCAGCCGCCTGAATCAACGTTCGACACAGGGACAGTCCAAGCCCAGTTCCCTCGGATGGCCCCTTGGAAGTATAGAATGGCTCAAAAACTTTGCCGCGCAGCGACTCCGCAATACCAGGGCCATTGTCTTGAACTAGCAGTCGCCAAAATGGCCCTTGATCCACGACGCTGATGCGGATTTCCCGATGCTTCTGCCCCCGTGTTGCGTCGCGGGAGTTACTGAGAAGGTTTAGCAAAACCTGTTGCACGTGCTCGGTTGGGCAGGTCACCAGACAGTCTTGTTCCGGGAGGTTGAGAGATAGGTGCAGGGCTTCATGCCGATAAATATCATGCACAAGACCTAGGGTGCTGCTGACAGCCAGCGTTAGATTTCCTCGCGCCTTTTCGCTGCCATCTTCTCGACGAGCAACGGTACGCAAACCATCCACTATTTTGCGGATGCGGTCGCAAGCCTCAGATTGTCGTGCCAACGCTGCATCCAACTCGGGCAAAGCTATGCTATTTTGCCGCAGAATTCTTGCCATTTGGCGCGAATATCCCATCACCAACGCTAGTGGATTATTGATCTCATGACCAACATTCGCGGCCAGCTCACCAATGGCTGCGAGTCGGGCCGCATGACTGGTCATACTGCGTTGGTGCTCAAGCTCGAGCTTGACCGAATGCTCACGCGTCTTATCCAAAGCCACAACATCCCAACAGACTTCCCCTTCGCTCGTTCGCCGCGGCCGCCCCTGACACTTAACCCACTTCTTCGTCCCCGTGAGCGTGACAACCGGTCCCTCCCAATAGCGGGTCGCATGCGCGTCTGTATCGGCTTCGTTTGCCAAACTGGCCAGCTGCTCACGATCTTCTGCTGCGAGCATAGACAGGAACAAGGTGGGATTCTGCATCAATTGATCTGCGGAAACTGCAAATAGCTCCGCCGCTTGCGCGCTGATAAACGCTGGCAAGAAATCGCCAGAGGGCGATTGCACTAGCTTTATAAATACACCGGGTGAATTTTCCAATACGTGAGACAATAAGGTGGTCGTTTGTTCAAGTTGAACACTTGCCTGCTTGTGCTGAGTGACATCTTTAGCAATGGCATAAATGACACCATCCTCGCTACGAGCCCCCCAAGCCAACCAATGATACGATCCCGATTTCGAGCGATAGCGATTTTCAAAATAAGTAATCTTCTGATCTTGCCGCAACAGCAGCATACATTCCTGCAACGTTCTTTCGCGATCGTCCGGATGAATGAATTCAAAAATGCTACACGCCTTCAGTTCGAGTTCGGTGTAGCCAAGGGTCGTCGTCCAGGCTGGATTTGCAAACTGAACGTAACCGTCACGCCCTACAACACAGTGCAGGTACGGACTCAAATTGAATAGCCGAAGGGCCGCGTCTGAAAGATTGACCAAGATGATTCCTCATTGCCAAGTCACAACGCTAAATGCTTATCGGCAGTCTTCGTCAATCGCTAAGAAAAATTATTAAAATATTAGTAAAATTATACAGTTGCGAGATCAAGAGTCATCTGACCCGAACCACTGACTTAGCTTTTTCGATGCCTTTTCCTTTACGTCTTCATCTATGTAGGCTGCGACTGTCGCGACAGCTGCCGCCAGCAGGCTCAGATCGTCAGTAAAGCCAACCATGGGCAAGAAATCCGGCAAGGCGTCGATAGGAGCAATGAAGTAACCAAGCGCACCAATGATCACCGTCTTGGCCCACTTTGGGGTCTTTGTGCTCTGCAGAGCATAATAAAGTTTCAATGCCTGAAAAATGACTTCACGTCCTGCCTTCAACGCATGTGTCTTAAGCTTTGACCAGAACTGATCATCACGCCATGGCTGTGGGGTTTGCCTATTCATGCGCCTTCTCCATCCAACGATCAATCACAACCGAACTCGTCATATCCGCCAGAACGTTGACGGCAGACCGCGCGCGGGCGATTAACCAGTCTACCGAAAGCAGAGTTGCGATCATCTCCGCCGAAATACCAAATGCCGACAGCACCAATGAAAGAGCTACTACCCCAGCCTCAGGAATGCCTGCGACTCCCATGGCCGCAACGATACAAAAAGCTCCTGCCAGGAATTGCTGCTGAAGCGATAAATCAATGCCCATGGCCTGTGCGATCACCAACAGGGTAAAACCCTCATACAAAATAATGCCATCATTATTTAAGTTCGTGCCGACGCAAGCAGCCAAAGTTGAGGCCGAGCGCTTGACACCAAGTTTATCCAGCACCTGTAAAGTCAATGGCAAAGCCACGAGTGAGCTATTGACCCCAAACGCGTACGAGACCGGCTGCATAGCCATGCGCCAGAATGCGGCAAGACTTCTTCGCGCTACGATGACGATCCATGCCTGATAGACAAACAACACATGCACTACCATCGCCAATAGGCACCAACCAGCATAGATGATCAAACCCTTAAATGGCGATAGTCCATGCAAGGCAACCACCCGCGCCGATGCGGCGAAGACGGCAAGAGGTATTACTTTGACGATCCAGCCGAGCACAACCTCGGTCACCCGTCGCCCTGCTAGGGCAAAGCGTTGTACGGAGGAAAGTAGCTGCGCATCTGGCGACGAACTCCCGTTAGCAACACGCAAGACTGCGTAACCAAAAACCAGCGCCATGATCACGGTCGGCAGGATGGCGTTATCCGCAAACGGCTGGGCGATGCTGGCAGGAAACTGCTGCATCAGAAGCGACTTGAGTTCGATCCCCTTGCCTATCTCATCCCCAACTCCAGTGACAGATGCCGCCAACAATTGCAACATATCCCCTGGTCGGGCCCAATGAGCAATGGCGATACCGATGGCAATTGCAATCGATGCGTTCGTTAGATTGATCGACATCAGCCACGCAAAGTCTCGGCCAACGATCCGATGACTTAAAATGGCGTCTAAGACGGCAAAAAAAACTAGGGGCGTCGCTGCTGCCTTCACACATTGGATAAATAGCTTACTCACAATATCGCCGTGAATCGCCAACACCGGCGTGACCGCCCCAAAAATCACGCCAAAAAAGAGGCCCAGCAGCACCATCGTAGTCGGCGAACCACGCAACCTCATGAAACTCATGTATAAAATGGTCATTAGAGAAATCGATGCTCGCGTTAAATCAATTAATTTCACTCAAGAGGCCGATTGGCCTATGTTCTGCCCGTCGCTGTCAACACACTTAGGAGTTATCGCAATGAAAAGCATGCTACTTCTTACTACAATTGGCTACTTCGTTCTTGCAAACGTCGGCATCGCAGCCCCGTGTCCCATCGAGCGTAATGCTAAGTCCGCTCCCGGCCCCCTCTCAGACCCACTGTTCCTACTTTTATCAGAGGCGGAACAGTGCCCGAAGGATGTGCTCGAATTGCGCGCACTACTTACGGACGAGGGGGCAGTATTTACAACAACTATGGTGGCCAACCGAGGCTTTCATAATCCTGGCGCCGGTAGCTTTAGCTTTTTTGAAATGGCGGTCATTCCCGAACCACAGACCCTGGCACATTCCGTCAGCAAAGATCAGCTTCTGTTTGGGCACTTCACCGCTCCTGGTGAAAGCCAGACTTTGAAACTCGATCAAAGAAATCGAAATGGAGCACTGCTGATCGAGTTAATCGTCTGGGATCCTGAAAAGGAAGCCTACAACTTCTACGAACTCATCGGCAGCTCGCCTCTCCCACGCTGGATCTACCAAGGAGACAGTTCAGACATCTGGGACGACGTCGCGAAACTACACCTTGCTGCTCCCGGCCAAAACCCCTTTGGAGCGCGCTTGCGATGTTCGGGTTGTCATCTCGCGGGCGGGCCGATTATGAAAGAGCTGAGTGCACCACATGACTCTTGGTGGATGCCACAGAGGCCGCTGCCACTTGGCAACTGGAAACCGGATGCCCAAGTCAACTCCGTCATGCGAACACTGAAGCCGGCGCAGGAGCTTGCGGCTGCCACGCAATCTGGTCTCAAGAAACTATTTGCCGGGAAAGCCTTCCGCAAGAAAGTGGAGTCCTCACCTGCGATTGCTCTCAGACCGCTGTTTTGCCCCGAGGAAGTCAATTTGGAATCAGCACTGGTGGCATTCGATGTGTTGGGCGAGCAGATTCAATTGCCAAGTGCATTTTTCTTCGACCCTCGACTGGCGACAGGGCCGACGCTCAGCATGCCACGACAGGTCTATGTGGATGCTCTGCACACCTTGTCTAGCCGGTTCCCAGAAACAACTCGCCCCGATGCGGATCACCCTTGGCTAGCCCCCGTAAAAGCTTGGTCCGATCAACAAGCTATTCAACAATTGGTCGAAACTGGAATCATTGACCAGGAATTCGTTGCCGACGTGCTAGCCATCGACCCAACGCGACCCGTATTCTCCGAGAAAAGGTGCCGGCTCTTAAGCTTCCTGCCAAAGGCGTGGAGCCGTGATTGGCAATTGCAGCTTCTGGCCAATCTTGACCAGTCAAACGTCATGGCGTCGAGCCAGCTCGCAAGTAACTTACGAGACAAAGAAAGGAATCAGCAGGCGCATCAAGTCAACGTCGAGATGACTGTAAGTCGATGTGTAGAGAAATTGCAGAACGCTGACTTAGGGCTTGGTTTCATTCGCTATCTCGATCAATCTCGTCAAGAAATTAGCGCCTCGGCCATCTCTAAGAATCCATTTGGACAAATCCTTGAGCCAGGGTTTCGCGTCATATTTCCTAAGTTCTCTACGACGACGATTCCACACAGGTGGACCCTTGACGATGCGTGCGATCCTCGGCTCTAGGTAACAGAACTTGCGATCATTTGAACTGAGGTCGGAGGGCTATGAAAGAAGTCGGGAAATAGATTGCTCCAACTCTTTTGCTGTGGTCGTCGATGGCTCGGGCGCGCCGACTTTTACTTCAATGCGTCGCCAACTTGGAGTGGGCATTTTTAGGAACGCCTTGCCGCCACGGCGGCTAAAAAAACTGCCCCAAAGGCCCCTAAGCCCAAGGGGAATAACTGGCACGCTATCGTTCGCCAAAATGCGTTCTAGCCCCGGACGAAATGGCACCAACTTGCCATCGGAAGTTAGCGTCCCTTCTGGAAAGATACAGACTAGATCGCCTTGACGCAGTGCTCGTGAAATCTCGATAAATGCAGCTTCTTTTAAGGCCGCATCTTCTGAAGCCGGAGCGATGGGAATAGCTTCCCCGGCACGGAAGATCCAGCGCAGAATCGGCAGCTTGTAAATCTTGTGATACATGATAAAGCGCACAGGGCGATTGCAAACTGCCGTTATGATGAACCAGTCGATGTAGCTAACGTGATTTGCAACCAACAGTGCTGAGCCGTGCCGAGGAATATTCTTTCGCCCCTCGTAGCGCAGGCGATAGATCGTACTCGCCAGTAACCAGATGAAAAAGCGCATGCTGAATTCTGGAATGACGGTGAAAATATAAAGGCAGACCATCGCATTCAACACCGCCAAGGCGATAAATATGGAAACGGTAGAAAGATCTAGTGCATAAAACAGCGACGTGAACGCCGTTGCCGCCACCATAAAGACGGCATTGAAGATGTTATTACCGGCGATGATTCGCGACCGTGTTCGTTCGTCACTACGATGCTGAATTAAGGCATAGAGAGGCACGATAAAAAAGGAGCCAAAGAGCCCGAGGCCGAATATGTTAGCGACAACGCGAAAAGGGGGGGCGCCACCTAACCCATCCCAAAAGGGCCCAGCCCCCACCAAAGCCGACATGGGAGTGTAGGGAGTCAAAAAGAGATCGAGGGAAAACCAACTCATCCCTAGCGCGCCAAACGGCACCAATCCAATTTCAATCTCACCGCCAGAGAGTTTTTCACAGAGGATGGATCCCAGTCCCATGGAAATCGAAAACGTCGCTAAGAGTAGCGTCACCACGCCATCATCACCATACAAGTAATACTTAGTGTAGTTCGTCAATTGAGAAAGGACGACGGCACCGAAGAACCAAAACCAGGAATTGCCCAGGACTGAAAGTAAAATGGTGCGGTTGGTAGCAATGAGCTCATAGAGTTCTTTGACCTCAGGAATTGGATTCAACTTAATTTTTAGATTTGGGTCGCCGGCGGCGATGGGCGGCACGTACAAACTGCTCAACCAACCGGCAAGGGCGACAACAATCATTCCGGACGTTACCCAATGAACGTTTACATTGGTCACACTGGCAGCAATCGTCCCCAGCAGAATCGCTAAAAATGTCCCCATCTCAATGAGTCCGTTGCCAGCGATCAGCTCATCTTCACCCAGCACCTGAGGCAGCATGCTGTATTTCACTGGTCCAAAAAAAGCCGACTGGGCACCCATAAAAAACAGCGCGGTAAAGGCCACGACGTACTGCTCAGAATATATCCCAGCAACGGCCACCAACATGATCCAAATTTCCGCAAACTTGATCAGGCGGATCAATCGGGATTTTTCGTACTTGTCCGTAATCTGACCAGCTAATGGCGACAGCAGCATGAAAGGCAGTATCAATAGCCCAGCTGCTAAACTCATCAAGATACCAGACTCTGACTCCGTGGCGGCGCGGTAGCCAACCAGGAAGATAAGTGCTTGCTTGAATAGATTATCGTTGAATGCCCCAAAAAACTGGACAGCGAAGAAAGGGCCAAATCGTCGCTCGCGCAGTAACTTACCTGACTTCATGCTCACGTCACATCTCCTTGACTCGGGTGGGCGACAACATGGTGCCCTTAAATTTCAACATGCGCTCCCGCCGGCATCTCCAGCACTCTTTGCGCTGCCTGCCTCGCCCGCGCAAAGGCCTCTTGACCACGATGGAGGGCAAAGGGATGCACTTGCGGCAGCCCGCGGATGGCAAATGATTGCATGTTCTGTCGATTTGGAACCTGCGATGATGGAGCTTGCTTTCGCCGCCAAAAACTTTGCGGCAGCAAATGGTGGTAGAAGATTCGCTCGCCATTGGGCAGTCCGTCCATTCCCGGACGGTCCCGAATGCCGCCGTCGAGCGCGGGCCGGCCGTCAACGATCACCGGATGAAACAGCAGCGGCACTGCGCACGACGCCCGCACCGCAGTAGCAAGGCATCCTCGATCGAGGACTCGCGTCTTCAAACTTTTCATGTCAAACACAGATACGGCAACAGGAACGCGGCAACTCTCCATTTGCTGAACGGGAAAATACCGCTGCAATCGTTGCTCAAAGAGTTGTCCCCGCAGCAATCCCAGACCAGGTCGCGGATCCCAGAAATCCCGGCGCTCCAGCTGTAGCAATTGGTCACGAATGAATTCCGTGCTGAGCCCGGACGCCCAGAGCCCCGCAATCAGTGCACCAGCACTTGACCCAACGACGCGACTAGGAATGATTCCTTCTTCTTCAAAGACTGAGAGCACACCGCAATGGGCGAAAAAGCCAAAGAACCCGGACGACATTGCCAGAGTAAATGGACGATCTGCTAGCCAGTCGCGCACCTTCATGCTGCTAGTTTGACCTTGGGTCACGAGTTCCTCACTGTTTTCATTGGCTTCGAGGCTGAGTGATCCCCCGGCACAAGTCAACCGGTTTTTCCCATGAACTCTGACGGTTGCAGCAGACTGCTGCCTTCCGGCCAAGCGTCTGCGCCCCACATGAACCAATTGAAGATCATGAACGATTGCACTATGATGACAATATAGAGGGAAAATTGTGGGCCAACCTGGGCTTATATTCGTCGTCGATGACCAAGAATCCATCCGCAACACCATCAAATGCGTGCTTGAGGATGAGTCTTACCGTGCCGTGACATTTGATAGTGCTGAGTCCCTGCGCGAAGGGTTGGTGCACGAACAACCTGATCTCATTCTACTTGACGTGTGGTTACCTGGACTTGATGGCGTCCAGGCCCTCGGAGAAATACGAAATAGATACGTCAGCATGCCCGTGATTATGATGAGTGGTCACGCAGGTATTGATGTCGCCGTGAAAGCCATGAAGGCTGGTGCCGTTGACTTCCTGGAAAAGCCGCTTAACGTTTATGTCCTCCTGGAAAAAGTAGCATTGCATTTGGCGCGGTCGCTTGCTCCGAAGGTCGTCACCACGGCGCAAACAACTGGCAAAGTTCGAGATGCCGCCACCAAGGGCACTGCCTCCCTAGCCACTTCGACACAGCCCCAGCGTACGGTTCGACGCAATGCGGTCATGAACGGTGTCGGCTTACTGAGCGGCAGACCCACGGGGATTATCGTGAGTCCAGCACCAGAAGACACAGGCATTGTGTTTCGCACCTTGGATGGCAATGACATACCGGGTCACATCACTTCGCTAGAGAATTTTGAACGACTCGAGCAAGGCAAAGGCTTCACGGCGAATTCGACGGTACTGACCAACGGCCGTCGTCGAATTCGCACTGTTGAACATTTGCTAGCCGCGCTGCATATGATGGGCATCACTAATGCCTTTATTAAAGTCGAAGAAGAAATTCCCAATGTTGATGGGTCCGCTGAAGACTTCTGCAAGATTATCGCCGGAGCTGGCATCGAAGATCAGGCTAAGCCGCGCCTGGACCTCGTTGTGCATAAGAAGGTCGCGATCGGTAACGAAATCCCAGAAGAAAAATACATTTACGCCGAACCCTATGATGGTTTCGAAGTCGAAATGCGGGTTGCATACCCGGCCCCAATTTTTGAGCAGCGCTATCGCTTTAACCCGGCTGAACAGTCGTTCGAAAATGACATTGCACCAGCCCGATCATTCAATACATTTGAAAATATCGATATGGCCCAGAAGATGGGCATGGCTGGTTCAGGATACCTTAACAGCCACATCATCATTCATGATGGCAAGGTCATCAATACCAGCCTCAAGTTTCCCGATGAGTTTGTTCGCCACAAGATTCTCGATTTGCTGGGTGACATTTTTCTCTTGGGCCACCCCGTGCGCGGCCGCATTGTCGCCAATATGACCTCGCACGGTTTGAATCAGTCACTCGCCATGAAGCTTCACGAGGCCCTCACACGGTAGGGCTAGGATGAATTGCGCGCTCTGTTCCCATCCAAGCCAACCACTCTATGTCGATACCCGCACTGGGCAACGATATTTTCATTGCCAGACTTGTGATTTGCGATTCTTGCATCCAAGCGATCGCCTAACCTTGGCAGAGGAGCGAGCTCACTACGGCAGACACGAAAATGATGTCTATGACACGCGCTATCAGAATTCTGTTCGGCCATTATTTGACGCCATTCGGCAGCGTGTGGAAACGGAATGTAGCGGATTAGATTACGGTGCCGGCCCTGGGCCGGTCGTGGCCCATATGCTCCGCAATGCCGGTTACTCTGTAGAAGTCTATGATCCAGCATTCTGGCCTGATGCAACCGTTCTTGATCGCCAATACGACTTCAGTTTTGCCTGTGAGGTCGTCGAGCACTTTCATCGGCCCAAAGAGGAGTTCGAGCGCTTACATGCGCGCCTGCATCCACAGGGAATTCTAGCCATTAAAACGCACTTTTTTAACCAGAATATGGACTTTGGCAGCTGGTACTACCGACTTGATCGCACGCATGTCGTCTTTTATTCAAACGAGACTTTGCACTGGATTCAAAAACACTGTGGTTTCTCACGGCTGCAGGTATTGGATGAGCGGATCGCCATTTTGCAAAGATAGCGGCAACCCGCACTCCAAGAGGCTGGCCTCGTTATGGATAGGCCTTATATTTTCCGCCACAATATTGCTGCGTCGACGCTGAGAACAATTGTTGGCAGACATTGACGGTACAAGAACTCAAACGACGATACTCTTTCAGGAGCTGATCTCCCGGCCGCCAAACAGCACAATTGCTGACGCCGTTCACGGGCACGAATCCACAGTAACAAAAGATTTCCGATTCGGTCGGCTTGGTTGTCTGCGGAGTCGAGATAAAACGACCGCCACGCAATCCTTCGACGAAGGCATCACGGGCCACGCGGCTGGAATCAATTCGCATGTTAAACGAGTCGTCTGCCGCATCCCAACTACGCTCGTGCCAATAAGAGATCGCCTTCAACCTAGGGTAGCGTCCGGCGTTGATCGCTGAAAGGGCATTGCTGATCCAATCCGCCTTTCGATATCGATTCAACGGGTCCTCGATGGTACCAAATTCGAGCACAGCGAATGGCTTGCTCGTCGTCATCCGTTCGAAAGCAGCATAGGCATCATCCACCAAGACGGTAAAGTCCTCCCACATATCCCGCGTTTGCTGGGCGCTGTAACTGGAAACACCGACCCAATCGACGAACGCATCACCGGGATAGTATTGTTCAGCGGCATTCCACGACTGATTGGGCCGATTGATGGCCGTAAAGTGAAAGAACCAGGTCACATTCTGAACGCCTGCCTGGCGAAAAAGGGTGACGACATGCCGATAGGCATCACGATACAACTCGGGGCCATCAGCGACCGCCGGGTCTCCGTATTCCGTGCTGGTCCCTGCACCAATGTGCAGTCCCGACCAAGGGTGCCAGGACCCGTTCATCTCGGGAGCAAAGCTCAAGGCGATAGCCTTACCATTGGCCTGTACATCGGCAGCATAGCGGCGCAAATCGCCATCAAAGCGTCCAGACACGATCTTGCGCAAATGAAACACCGGGTCAGGACCGTCATCGCGTCGGCGCTGAACCCATGGCATGATCTGCACGAGTGGAAGCTTATTGAGTTTCTGAACTTCCCGAACTTGGTCGGCGGGAAAGCGAATCCCCCGATACCATGGATTTCCAAGAATGACATAGGCGGTTTGATTCCCTGCAAGTTGCTCATACGAGCGTGTATTGGGTAGAACTTGCCCTGCACCTTCCGTTTCGACAGTGTCAGGAAAAGTGCCATGATAGATACCGTTGGTAGGCGGCAGCAGTTTTAATTCCACTGCATTCCCGGCCTGTGCCCAGGCAGCAACTATTAGCCCCATGAGCCCATTCAGAATTCGTACCTGCATCGTTCCGGCCTCCTCAATAGGATTTCATCGTGCGCCTGGCTTTACCAAACAACATCTATGTAAATTTTCCCCTGATAGCTGTCACACAAAGTCGCTAAGGAAAAATGTGTTTCCGCAAATCCGTGATAGGCGAGCACTTCCCCAGTTGCACCTTGCTCAGCCCACACTCGAAAGGACTCCGCCGCCGCATCTGATTTTGTTGACCAAGCGCCATCTTGCACCAGCACCTGAACTGTGGCAGGGGCCTCAGGAATCAATAGCGAGAGATCGCTTCGCCGAAGATTCTGCTGAAACGCGGCTTCAATCGCCAAATACACCGACTCGTCTCGGGGATACTGATAGAGACCGGCCATGCCCCAGCCCGCCGATCGCAGGGCCTGTTCCAAATTTTGTGTGGCCAGGCTTTCACAGCGAGGGGCAATCGCCTCGAACCCACCACCGATTGCAATTCCGCCCTCGCCGCCCTCAATGGAATGCAACTGCAAATAGTAGCGAGTTGGTAGCTGTACAAGGTGAAGAGATCCAGAGCGCTCAACTGCGCTCCAGGTGACACCCTCCACATCGACAGTTAAGGTTGATTCCCGCTCGCCGTTGTGTCCACCGGTCAATTCAGTAGAACCCTCGCCCGAGCCTGGATTTCCTTCTGCTTGCTTTTCTGTCTCGGCAGCTTGCGGGACTAGCTTTGGCTTGCGCCTGTCGGCCTTGCCGCCGCCTGAGTCACTACATGCGGAAACTAGTGCGCATGCCAAGAGCACATTTGCGAGGCGCATACCCCCTCCTTCAAATTGACGAACATCCAATCGCTAGGCGAAGCCCTACTAACGATTATTAAGTTTGATTCACCAAATGCGCAATTGAGTCAATTTGACGGGGAGTTGGCGTCAGAGTCGCGCCATGTACAGACGGGAGTCAGGCTGGAAAACGTCTCTACTTAAAATGTGGCATTTTTTGCACCACCTCTAGCAATTTCTCTCGACCCACCGGCTTGGTAAGATGAAAGCTAAAGCCTGCGCCGCGTGCCGTAAGTCGATCGCTCTCTTGTCCATAGCCAGTGAGTGCGACGACGTATGCTCGCGACAAAAATTTATCCGCACGCAATGTCGCTGCGACTTCATAGCCATCCATTTCGCCACCAAGCCCAATGTCACAGAGCACCACGTCGGGTATAATTTCCTGGGCAAGTCGGATACCTTCAGCGCCGTTTTCTGCCGTAAATACTTCATGGCCAGCATGCTGAAGAATTAGTTTCGTTAGCATGGACAAGTCTGGACTATCCTCGATCACGAGGACGCGCCGAGGGCTTATTGCACCGACGTCGACTCTCTCACTGAAAGTCTGTGGTTGAAGTACTGGCTCAACGATGGGCAAGGAGATGATAAACGTCGAGCCCAAACCGGGTCCAGGACTGGTGGCTCGCACAGATCCTCCGTGCAGCTCGACGATCCCGCGAACGATGTACAGGCCTAACCCTAAACCCATTCCTTGCGGACGCCCTGGATGCGAACGACCACTTTCAAACGGTTTAAAAATTCTTTCAACGGCATCAGGCGTCATACCCAGACCCTTATCGCGAACGACGATCTCGACCGTCTTGTGCCTATCCTGCAAGCGCAGCTCAACTTCAATATGACACACCGCGCTGGAGTACTTGCGCGCATTGTTAATTAGATTTGCCAGGCACTGAGCCAAACGAACACCATCCAAATCGCACCAAATAGGGCTTTGGGGCATACTCATGGTCATATGGCAACGGCCTTCGCGCAAAACCTCTTTCCAATCCTGGCAAACTTGCCGCACGAGCTGGCAGATGTCAGTAGGCTGCCGGTTCAACTTGAATTTATTGTGAGTCAGTCGAGACGCGTCTAGCAAGTCATCTAAAATCTGACCCATATGCCGGGATTGCCGCGATAACGCTCCCACAATAGGGCGAAGTTCGGATGTGACGCAATCGGCTGAGTCCAAGAGATTTGACCCAGTGACGATCACGGCAAGTGGATTCCGCAATTCGTGACTTAGCACTGCCAAAAAATGATTTCGACGGGCGATATTCTCCTCGAGCTTCGCCGTCGCTTCTTGCATTTCACGCTGGCGCCGCTCCCCTTCAATGGCGATGGAAGCAAGGTGACTTGCCAGCTGAATCAATTCCAAATCACGCTCGTTGGGCGCTTGCACTTCGCGATAGTACATAGCAAAGGTTCCCGACACTTGCCCATTCGGGTCCCGAATGGGCATGGACCAGCAAGCGCGCAAGCCAAACTTCAAGGCCAGGTCCCGATACTCGGACCAATAATGATCGACAGCAATATCGGAAACAATGATCATTTGATTCAGATACGCGGCCGTACCGCAAGATCCAACGTTGGGCCCAATTTGCACACCCTCAATCGCTCGGTTGAATTCGTCAGGAAGCGATGGCGCACTTCCATGGCGTAGCAACTGCCCGTCAAGTAATAGGATGGATGCAGACATATTCGATCGAATAGACTCCATGGCTCGCGTGATTTCGTCGAGCACGAAACGCATGGGCTTATTGGCAGCGATGAGCTCGAGAATATCGGTCTGCAACTCGAGAAGGGTCTCAACCCACTCGTGGCGAGCGAGCTCACTCTGCAACGATGCGAGGGTGTCGCTTGTCGAAGGTAACTTGCCAAATGAGCCGTGATTCAGCTCTTGCATCGAGACGGTTCCAATTGGGTTAATCTACGCATTTGACTGCGCTAACAGGCGGCACACTTCTATCACCATCCATGCAACTAGCAAGCCGCAAATGCGTCAATCTTGCGCGATTTTGCACACTCTGTTCCAAATGATGTTCCCGCCGCGCTTGAATTTTGCACCTATCCCACCTGGACCGGGTCAGAACCGACGCGCAAAGCTGCAGTCACGGGTCGTGCAACGCTCCTTCGCTGAACAAACTTTGCATTGGGGCTCGCGCGGGAACAATCGATCCGAGGCAAGAATCTGACTGCAAAACATTGGGCAGAGCCGCTGTCGACAGGACACACCATGTCCTGCTCTCGATACATCTTCTTGTGCGACAGCCTTGAAATCGAACGGCCTGTCCCAGGTGGAACAGGCCGCTGCAGAGAAAGTCAATAATATCGGTTACAGGTCGGTGACCACGGGCGCATCATAGACGTATGTTGCTGTTTCCTGTCCTTCACACTCTTCAAGCATATAGGGCGGCGAGGACTCGCACGTATACTCCATGGTCCCGGCCGCGCCACGGTCGAAACTCATGATGGTCTTGCCGTCCCAAGTGCGCAGCGATATTGATGTACCATCTTGCACCACCGACGACGAATAAATGGCCTTGTTGGCTTTGGATTCCAGTGACGCTGGCGTTGCCAGAACAGCACCGTTGATTCCTAAAATGCTCTTACTGGTATCGTCGCTGTTGTAATAGAACTGGACCCGAACTTGCTCTTTCTGGGCTGCGGTTCCCATGAGGTAGGTTTCAACTTTGGTTGTTTGAGTCGATAAGCGTGGAGCGGCTCCAATGCGAATCATCGGCACGTAAAATGCGTTGTCTGCATCGCTGGCCCGTAAATTTCCGCCAAAATTGCCCTCGAGGGCGCGTACCTCTTGTGCCAAGTTAAATGCTAAATCGAGGATGACACTATCGCCTTCCTGGACACTAAACGGGGCCAGAAATTTGAATTTTGTGTTGGCATTCGTGATGTAACTCAGAACCTCTTCTGGCTCTCCATCGCCGCAGCTCAGTGAATCAACCTTGGTGTGGTAGGTTACGATGCCATCCCCTCCTGTCGAGCTATCCTCCACAGCCCCTGCGGCTTTGGTGCACAACCCTCCTGACCTGGCTTTAATCTTTACCCAGGGATGGGTTTCGATGATGCCGTAGTTATATTCCCCCACAGCAACGGCAACGCCGGTATTGAGGCTTGCCAAGTCCGTCTCGGACAAGACGTCGTAGAACTTGCCGGTACTGCTATCAGAAAACGTCGCCCGTTCCGCTGCAGTGGGCCCGGTCAGACCGTTGTAAGTGTCCGAATCATTTGTGTAAATATCGACGCAGCCCTGCGGATTTGAGTACCCAGATCCGTTGTCATCCAAAGAGTTGCAAAGTTGAATGCTGCGGAAATACATCTTGAGAGAGTACAGGCCATCGCCACTGCCGGTTGTATTGATGGGTAAATCGCGAAATTCGCCAGGAATGCTCGCCAGCGCCAACGCCATATTCACAGGCATGGCTGTCAAATTAAGGGTTAGCTGACCCGTTTGCTCAGTCGTACTTTCATCATCTTTCTCTTGGCACGCGAAATGGGTAAGCGATAGCGTCGAAATCAATGCAACTGCCGTTAGCTTCCGGATCATAAACGCCTCCTAATGGCCTAATCATATTGCCTGAAATGGTACCAGAACCTGAATCATGCGAAAACATCTGGCCAGTGGAGCGCGCCCCGGTTAGCAGGGACGCACCGTTTCCTATTTGGCGGTGGGCTGGGTTGGTGCAGGAATGCTGACTCTAGCTTTCGCCTTAATGCTAATTTCTCTGAGTACTCCCGACTTCGCGTCGATGACGACATCGCAGTTTATCCCAGTTAAGAACTGATTATCTTGGCCCTCACCGGACAAGGACGAGCACAGACCAAACAATATGTCTTCCGCGGCATAGGCTACCTGGACCCAGCCCCGACTCGTGTGCAGATGCACGCTGCTCTGCATTTTTGTGAGTGGACTGACCGCTTTAGCCAAGACGAAGCGTGGCTGAGCCAGCAACCCCTGCTCGGGGCAAGGCCCATCCCCAATCACCACGTATTCCCAACGTTTCTCGTATTGCCCAAGCTGCACGCAATTCGCCTCTGCCTTGTAGCCCGCCCGCGCAAATTGCTGGGGCTCGCCATCTAGCAATTTGATATTGCGCTTAAAAGTCAGCTCGTTTGTTGATCTAATCACTTTTGGATATCCGTCAGTCAGCACATCTTTCAGCTCAGCATGATCATGAGTCGGAGTCGAACGGCAAGCAGAGGCTACCGCTAATACGCCCAGGGCTGCCAACAGGCCAACGATTGAAAATGCGTGCATGGTTACCCCCAGCAATGGGCCGACGCGAGCGGCCGGCCAACGATCGATTTCTGTCAGTGAAAGTATATGTTCGCCGATCTATGCAGACAGGTCAAATCCGGGCAAAAGTACGGACAGCAAGCTTCTCACGAAAAAGTCATATATATTTGTCCACACTGGCTTTTTCTGGATCTCTCGGCAAGGACACTGGACTAGGATCTTTCAATGCCCCCGACCCGCATGCCGCTCACGCCAAGAAACTGCACCCTATGGGCTCTGTTCGTTGTTGCCGCGATGCTCTCCTTGCCGCTCAGTGCCCAGGAGTTTAGCGCGCACCCGCATTCACGAGCTCGGCTCATCACCGACAGCACGGGCCTAGCTCCCGGCGCGACCACCGTCGTCGGCCTACATATCCGATTAGACAATGACTGGCACGCCTACTGGAGCAATCCGGGAGATTCCGGCGCCGCCCCGCTTTTCGAATGGAAAGTACCAGACGGTGTCACGATCACAGGACCAAACTATCCCCTGCCAACCCGGTTTGACACGCCGCCCCTGACGTCCTTTGGCTACGCCAGGGACGTGATGTACCTATTCGACGTGACCGTGCCAGCGAGTTACCAAGGCCCCAACCCCATAGAATTGCGGTTGAGTGCAGAATGGCTCGTCTGCAAGATTGAATGCATTCCGGCCTTTGGTGATTTCAGCTGGAAGGCCCAGCTGACCAACAGTTTCACGCCGTCGCCGAACTACGACGCCATCCAAGCATACAAGGGTCAACTGCCACAGTTGGCTGATGCGCAAACTGTACGAATACTTGCCCTTCGATCCGCCGAGGGCCAGTCCATCCAAGTCCAAGTGCAAAATCTAGCTGATTTCACGGTCGCGGATTTCTATCCAAACGCCCAGTCCGGCCTTCCCTTTCAGCGTCCAAGTATCCAAAAGCTTTCTCCAGATGTCGATTCGTTCACAATCATGCCCAGTCCGGGGGCAACGGTGCAGCGCATAAGCGGCGTTCTGGTGCTGCAAAGTGGTGAGCGAAATTTCGGGGTCACCATCGATCAGCCCATTGAAATACCGACAAAAAGCCACTGGGAACTAATGCAGCTCCTCGTCTTCGCATTTTTGGGCGGCATCATCTTGAACCTGATGCCGTGCGTCTTTCCCATCATCTCCATCAAACTGCTTGGCATCATGCAACACGCCCACGGTGATCGCCGCCTCATTCAGCGTGACTGCATGGCCTATGTCGCCGGCGTGGTCGCATCTTTTGTCGCCTTGGGCGGAAGTTTGGCAGCTTTGCGATCTGCGGGCACGCTGTTGGGCTGGGGTTTTCAGCTACAGTCCCCCATTTTCGTGGCCTTTCTTTGTATTTTGTTTGCCGTACTTGCGGCCAGTTTTTTAGGCATGTTCAACATTCAGGTGTCTGTTGGCAGTGCAGGGCGTCTCATGCAACGCGAAGGCGCCTTCGGTCAATTCATGACGGGAGTACTTTCCGCCGTAGTCGCCTCTCCATGCACAGCCCCATTCATGGGATTTGCCATGGGGGCCGCCATGAGCCAAGAAACACCCATGATATTGGCGACCTTCGCTTTCCTTGGCCTGGGCCTGGGAAGTCCGTACCTATTGTTCATGGCTCGTCCGACCTGGCTCAGCCACTTGCCTCGACCTGGCGCGTGGATGGAGACTTTGCGCCAATTCATGGCCTTTCCACTGCTCGCCACAACTCTTTGGTTGCTTTGGGTTCTAGGGCAAGTCGCAAATCAGGACGCCCTCATCGCAACTCTGGCAGCGATGCTGGTGTTAGGTCTGGCTTTCTGGATTCATCGTCGGTTGAATAAAACCGGTATCGCCTGGCTGATCGCCACAACATCCATTGTCGCTGGACTTTTCTTAACACACCACTCAACACCTCCCGAATCCGCGAGCCAGAGCTCCAAGACTAGTGCCAGTCATTCTGGAGTCATTTGGCAGCCGTTCACCCCCGAGAACTTGGCTGCTGCAATTGCCGGCGACAGGCCCGTATTTGTTAACTTCACCGCTGATTGGTGCATCACCTGTAAAGTGAACGAACGAGTCGCTTTTCGCCATGCAGAGGTGGGTGAGTTTTTTAGGGCGAACAACATTGTTGCCCTACAAGCCGATTGGACGAAACGAGATCGGGTCATTGCCGAAGTGCTCGCGCGGTATCATCGGATCGGCGTTCCGCTGTACCTTTTTTGGGCTGCGGAGGCGACAGAGCCGATCGTTCTACCAGAGGTCCTGACACCTGGATTGCTGATGAGCAACCTAGGTGAGCATCTTAAACCATTGGCTAAACCAGCCAATTAGAATGGAGATTGAAATGAAAGTTTGCAGGTCAATCCGAATCCCTACTCTAGCAGCGATGCTCGGAACTGCATGGCTGACTATCACCGCATCAACGGCTTCTGCCGTGACCGTGAAAACAGGCGATGCAGCACCCGATTTCACCCTGCCCGGACACGATGGCAAGACATATAAGCTTTCGGACTTCAAAGGCAAGCATGTCGTCCTAGAGTGGTTCAACAACGACTGCCCCTATGTGAAGAAGCACTACGGTGAGCCACAAAAGAACATGCAAGGACTGCAGAAGACCTATGCAGCCAAAGATGTCGTGTGGTTGACCATTGTTTCATCGACTCCGGGCAGTCAAGGTCATGTCACAGCCGCCGAAGCTAGCAAAATCCTCAAGGAGCGTGATGCGGCCCCCAAAGCGCTGCTCATGGATCCAAGTGGCGACGTCGGACGAAAGTACGATGCCAAGACAACCCCACACATGTATGTGATCAACCCTGAAGGAAAGTTAGTCTATCAGGGCGCAATCGACGACAAGCCATCGGCCAAGCCTGAATCCTTGAACGGTGCTAAGCCTTACCTGGTCAATGCGTTAGACGCTTCCATGTCGGGAAAGCCAATCGCCGAAACCACGACGACAGCCTACGGCTGCGCAGTTAAGTACAAAAGCTAGAAGGCATAAGTGCGAGTCCGGCGCTGGAATTAAGTGGCCAGCGCCAATTGATCGACAACATCTCGGCTACGCTGCATGAGGATCGCTCGCAAAACAGAATCTACCGCATCCACGCGCTGAAATGGCTTCATCAATAACGAGTGATACAAAAGTCGGTCCTGGTAATCGTCCACAAACTTGGGAAAGCCAGTCATAGCAATTCGGACAAAGTCATCCTTAGGCAGCGCGGCGCCAGCTTGCCCAAAGAATAAACCCTGCACATCATCCACCGGATAGGTGAGATCATAAATGACAACCTTCAGCGGTGGTTTCCGCGACAGATCTCCCAGCAATCTGGGTTGGTCAAAGTGGGTCACGGGTTGAAATCCAGAGCCGGTTAGGCACGTGGAAAGGATGCTGCAAATATCCGGATCATCGTCCACGATGTACACCATGCGATAATCGTTGCCCGCGACGACCTCACGCTCGAGGAAGGTCAATAACCGCTCATAGAGTCGAAACAACACGCTGACGATCTCTTTACGTCCCTTGTTGCCGCTCTTGATACAAATCGACTCCAGGTGCCGCTGGGTCGTGGCAAAGGCAATACTCAATTCATCGCCAATTTCCGATGAGGCCGTTTTGCCATTCATCATCAATTTCAAAACTTCCGCTTCACGCGGAGTTAACTTCCAAGACTTGCATAAAGCTTGATGCAGCGTATCAAGCGCAAGGCTAAACGTTTGCGGCTGGGTCACCAAATTCATTTGCGATACATCCTATACCGACTCTGCACGCAATGGGCCAATCCCTTGCGACAAATTACCATTTCCGTCGCGCCCACCTTGAACGTCGCCGACGATCGGCAAGTGCAATGTAAACGTAGACCCCACATCCACTTCAGAGCTACCGGTCAGAGCAAAGCTATTGACCTCACACTGCTCCATGATAAATCGCAAACCCAAACCCAACGCACCATCTTTCGTTGACTTCGCTTTTCCAGCGAGCAATTCCGACAATGCCTCTGGCGTCAGACCTGATCCATTATCCTCAACTGTCATGGCAATTGTCCGAGAACTCTCTGACCGCACTGAAATCACAATTCGCGGCGCCCGATCAGCAACCATCGCCTCACGGGCGTTTTTCAACAAATTGCGTAGAATCAGGAACAGGCTGCCATGATACTCCTTCACCCGCGCGGCACGCACATCGTCCGTAATCCGTATATCAACCGGAATTCGATATCGGTCCAAATCCCGCACAAGCAAAATCCGTACGTCTTCAAAGATATCATCCAGGCTGCGAATGGCAATGGTTTGCGACTTGCGCGCGTCACTTAATACCAGTGTGTTGATTCGCCGGATGAGATTCATGCTCCTCTGTCGTCTAGCCTCAGCATCTGGAGACACGAGTCCCAGGGAAAAATCGAGGACCGTGATCAGATTATTCAGCTCATGCGCAATCAGCCGAGCTTGCGACCCCATCTGCGCGTCCCGCATCACACTTGTCAGGAGGGCTTTGCTCTCCATGGCTCGATCGCTCGCATCCAAAGATTCCGCCAACGATTTCAGCCAAAACCGCGAGATACTGCTAAACACAAAGATGATTGCGCCAAGGGAAAACATGGTCAGCGTCAGGGCTTCGACATCATGAAGACCCAGCGTCCAAAAAGCATAGAAGCCACTCGCCATAGCTGTTGCTAGAACGAAGCCTTGATAGCGATTCCCAAACATATCTGCTGCGGCCGCTGTGAGTAAAATTGCCCAGACGATGACTGCCGCTGCAGGATGCACCTTCAGCAGGATCAGCAGCAAAGGATACAGAACCACAAGATTGAAGCCCCAACGCCAAGCATCAAGACCTTCGGCGCGAAGATTGAGGGTGCGCCCGGATAGCTGAAGATGCGGTCGCGCCGTGACATATCCGTTTAAGGCTGCGCCCAACAGCCCACAGACTGCCACAAAAATGGAGGTTACATCTGCGCGGACATACATCAAAAAAAACACAACTGAAACCGCCGCCATGGCAGGGTTCACAAACTTCGATGTGAATTCCTGGTGCAACTCGCGCAGGCGCCGCTGCTGCTCATTTTGCGTCATATCCTGGCTCCCAAAGCCATCATCAGATCGGTCTCAGCTTGTCGGAAGCCTCCTGAAATAGTTGAACTATTTAGCAAAGTTCCATTAATTTTGAGCAGTTATCGGATAAACCCCTTTCCCAATCGCGCTCCTTCCGCTATGAAAGCGACGCTTGAACATGGAGGAATGTCATGCCCATTATTCGGTGGCCGCGAATGGCCCTACTTTTTTCGGCAATGATTTGTGTGGGAGATGCTGCGATGGCATCACCCATGGGTACCCTACCCATCCGCCGAAGCTTCGAAACACTCTCCGATAGCGACCCATTGCGAACCGATTCTTTGATTCGCATGTATGCGCAGCGGGTGGAACAAGCAAAGGCGCGTCGCGGACAAAAAGAGGAAACTCTGAAGGTCCTGAAAATCGATCGCTGGCGGACAGAAACGCTCTATAAAGCCAACGCCGTTTCGGCGGAGGAGCTGGACATGATCCGCCAAGAAGTGGAGATCGCGGCCTTGCAAACGCAGGATCTCGAATTTGCCATCAAGGAAGCTGAGGCCTTGCTGGACATCGCTGTGGACCGGATCAGCATCGGCTTAGATATGCCCATCTGCGTACCGACAAACTTGTAAGTTAGCGAGGACCTATATATATGCGCAAACTAATCTGGCAACTACTCCTGATCGGCTCGACCGCATTCTGGATAGATTCCGCACTTGCTTTGGATGAGGCAGAGGCAAATCCACCGGCAACGTCCGACCCCATTTTTGATGACGTTTATGTTCGTCTGTACCTGCAGCGAGTACAACGCGCCAAGGTTCAAACGGAGATGCAGCGCGAAAGACTGAAGTTGAAGCGATTGCAGCGCGATCGGCGCGAAACGCTCTACAAGAAAAATGCCGTTTCAGCGCAAGAATTGGATCAGGCGCGAGGTGCCGTCGAAGCAGCTGCGTTAGCCGTGGTAGAGTACGAGGCACTGACCAGTGCGCAGGAAGCTATGTTGGATATTGCTGTCGACCGGGTAAGTCTTGGACTGGGCATGCCGATCTGCGTGGAATTGCGCTAATCGCTTTAGGCGTCGGCGGAAACAGGTGCCACATTCTTTGGCACCTCCGCGGCCTTGTAAATGTTCTGAACACGCCTTCGAACATACACTCGCATGCGATCCAAGTAGACATAGGCACAAGGTACGACGACCAAGGATAAGACAGTCGAACTGATCAATCCGCCGATCGATGCCAACCCCATTCCTGCGCGAATCTTGTTCAACTCACCCATGCCTGCGGCAACGGGTGCCATGCCCGCAATCATTGCTATCGTCGTCATCATAATGGGACGTAGACGCCGCACACCGGCTTCCATCAAGGCATCTTCGCGCTTCATGCCTGATTTCATCAGCTGCTCGGCATAATCAACAAGCAGGATGGCGTTTTTGGTCACCAGCCCCATCAGCAGAATCAACCCAATCACAGCATACACGTCCATAAGCTTGCCTGAGACAAACAGGGCTAACAATGCTCCGACGATCGCCAAAGGCAGCGTCAATAGAATCGCCAACGGAATGACGAGAGACTCATATAGGGAGGCCATGATCATATAGATGAACAGAGCGCCCAGGAGAAGCGCCGTGATGGCTCCGATACCAAGATCACGCAAGCTCTCGGCTTGCCCCTGAAAGGAAAGTCGATATTGCTCAGGCAGCACCCCGGAAATAATCGTTTCCATCTGCGAAATAACAGTTCCAAGGGCGGCTCCCGGAGCCAAATCTCCTTGAATCATCGCTGCCCGCTGCTGATCGATGCGCACCATTTTCGTCGGACTCATACCCACATCCATTCGTGTGACCGCCGCCAGGGGTATGGCCTCATGACGATCGTTGGGCATGGTGAACTTTTGCAGATTAGCCGGGCTCTGTTGATGGGCTGCCCCAAGCGTCACCCGGATATCGTACTCTTCCCCGTCTTCACGATACACACCCGCCAGCTCGCCCTCAAAGAGTCCGCGTATGGTCTGTCCGACGCGCTGACTATCAAGTCCAAAGGCCGCCGTCTTCGGCCTGTCGATGAGGAACTTGACCTCGCTGCGACCCGGCTTCAGGTTAGATTCCAAATTCAGAGCACCAGGAACGTCTCTTTCCACGATGCGCGTAATCTGATTCGATAGGGCCACCAGCGTTTCGATGTCAGGACCCGTAATCACCGCCTGAATGGGCTTGCCTGGCCCCCCGCCTCCGCCGGGATTGCCGACGGTGACGCTAAGGTTCTCCTGTTTTGCGATCGCCAAGATTGAGTTACGAATCAGCGTGCGGGTCTGGTCGGTATTCAGTTCCCGTTTTTCTTCCGGCAAGAGCTGCACAAACACAGTCGCGATATTGCTGTCACCGAAATCATTGCCGACGCGCACAGATACGAAATCCCGTCCGGGAATTGCTGAGACGATATCCTCAATGATTCGTGCTATCGCATTGGTATGCCCAATTGATGTACCCGGGGGCGTTTCAATCGCGACCTCAATCTCGCCGCTATCATCTGCGGGCATAAATGTGAAACCGATCCACTTCATCAGAAACAAGGAGGATACAAAGATCGCGCCCGAAACCGCCAGAGTTCGGCCTGGTCGCTGCAATACAAGAAAAAGGGTACGTTGATAGAAAATACTACATCGGTTTCCGATCGCGTTGAAAAATCGTAGAAGCCACCATGGCTTTCCCGACTCTTTGGGCACCATCAACGCGGATAGGGTTGGCGCTACGGTCAAGGCGTCAATCGTACTGAAAATGACGCAGATCACCACAGTGAGTGCAAAGGCCGCAAAGAATCGGCCGACCACACCCGGAATGAACGTGACGGGAATGAAAACCGCCAAGACCGTTAACGACGTTGCCAAGACCGCAACCAAAACCTCGCGCGTACCTTCGATGGAAGCCTCGCGCGGCGCCATCCCCTTTTCCAGCTTGTTCCAAATATTCTCGCGAACGACAATGGCATCGTCGAGCAGCAACCCCACGGCCAGAGTCAACCCCAGCAGGGTCATGACGTTTAAAGTGAAGCCGAACATATACAAAGCAAAAAAGGAATTGATGATGACTGCTGGTAAGGAAATTCCCGTAATGAACGTTGACTGCCAAGACCCCAGGAAAAAATAGACGACCACAACCGCCAAAATCGCGGCGATGATCAGCGTTTCAATAACATCGGCGACGCTCATCTTGATCTTGCGCGCGCCATCGTACGCCGTCACCACTTCCAAATTTTCCGGTAGCTGCTTGCCGATTTTCGTCAGTGACTGCTGAATCGCCGCAGCGACCGCCACCGTATTGGCGTCCGTCACCTTCTTGATCTCGATCATCACGGCCGGCTGTCCCGCCAGCCGGGCGAATGAGTCTTTCTCCTTGAAGGTATCGCGCACCTCGCCAAGATCAGCCAGAGTCACCGCGCGTCCACCAGGCAGGCTGCGCACGACCGTGGCGGCGATTTCGTTTACGTTTTGATATTCCCCGACGATACGCAGCGCTCGGCGCACAGGCTGTTCCCGGATATCGCCCGCCGGGATATTCACATTGGCCACGCGAACGGCCTGCGCAACATCCCCAGGCGTCAAGCGCCAAGTCTGCAACTTGCCAGGATCCAGCTGAACCTGTATCTCGCGTTCTAAGCCGCCGAAAACATCAACCTGACCGACGCCGTCGACTTGCTGCAATAATGGCTTGAGCTGATCTTCGGCAATGCGGCGCAATCGCGCCTCCGAGATCGGAGCATCCGCCCCTGCCCGCAAACGCATGGCTAACTGCAGAATGGGTCGATCCGCGAAATCGAGCCGCTGGATGAGTGGCTCATCAATATCCAGCGGCAGCGACGGCCGCACCCTAGAGACTTTGTCGCGCACCTCGTTCTGCACTTCTTTAATATCGATATCGAGATCGAAGTTGATCACGATCTGAGAAAGACCATCACGCGATGTCGACATGACTCGATCGATACCACCGATCTGACTTACCTCCTCTTCGATCGCTTTTGTGACCAAGGTTTCGACTTCAGCGGGACCCGCACCCGGATAACTCGTCGAGACGCTGATTACAGGAGGCTGAATGTCAGGATATTGATCGACACCGATGCGCATATAGCCCATGACACCAAGCACAAGCAGAAACAATTCCACCATCAGTAGAAAGATGGGCCGCTCGATAAAGGTACGCGTGATTCCCATCATGGCGAATGAATCTCCAATTTAAAACGCCCGAGCGTTTGGTGCGTGTCCCCCGACGGAAATGCCTAAACTGAGAAGGTTTCCTCGAGACAGTGCCGAGTCCGCTCCGATCATGACACCGCGCCTCGCCAGACCCGCCCAAATCGAAATGTCGCTTCTGGACCACGCGCGCACCAATCTAAACTCCAGAAAGTCACCGACGGACGTCGCCGCAACCGTATCGGCATCACCTTCGCCACTTTGCCAAACGGCATCCCAAGCTCCACCCCAGAGAAACAAGCCCTGCAAAGCAAACGGCCACTCCTTGATGGCAACCAGGCCCGCTTCCGTGAATAAGCGATAGTGAGTCCATGCGCGGTCTTCGTTTTGCACTCCACGCCGTTCGACAATTGGATCGTCAAACAGGGCGTGAGCACCGAGCACTAAGCCCCAGCTCCACGTGTTTGTCAGGCGCTGTAGCATGGGTTGCCAATCACCGCGAATGCCTAAGACAACATGCCCACGGGTGACCGAATAGCGATCATCGTCTTTCGTCAGTGAGTAACCGCGGCTCTGCCACGTCTCGATACCGATGCGCCACGTTTGGGGCGCACGACGACCCAGAGCGGTCTGCCGGTGGGCCGTCTGGTCAACCAGCAATACCTGACCGAGGTCAGCGTCCTCTACAGGCCGTAAAGAAAATTCCTGCTCGCCGCTGCTAGACTGCGGTTGCTCGGCAGCAGCAGGAGATGGCGTAGGGGAAGTATCGACTCTGCCTTTGGAACCGGTGATAGGACCTGCGCTCGGAGCCTTAGCGGCGGGGTTCAATGCCGCGTCCGCCTCTTGCAGAAGCGAGTCGACGTCCTCCTGGGCGCCCAATGGGGAGCCGACGAGGCTGCCCATAAGCATGCCTATGGCCGTATATTTTTTAGCAATATTCAATTGTTACGCCGAATCTTAGAGTTTTGGTGCGGAGCCAATCTAGCGCCTGCCGAGAGGCGCCGCAAGGAAAATGGCATGCATTATGTACAACCAGGATTTCGCGGATTATAACCAGCCCCGAATAAAAAATAAGAAGCACAGCGGAGATCAGCTTTGCATATGAATCTCTCAGACAATCTTGGGTTTTTCGCGGCGGTTTTAGCCATGCATTTTGCTTGTGCACCGGAGCAATCCGCCGAAGAGCGCAAGCGCGAGGTCTCCGAGCGCACGGTCCAGAGATTAGAGCATGCGCAGGGTAGTTATCGGGGGGCTCTCGAAACTGAATTTGGTTTCGTGCCGGTATATTTCAAAAATGTCGTTCTGCGCAACCCAGCTAACGGCGCTGAGCTTCCCGAATTGCAGACCAGCTTGACCTTGGGCTTCTTTGGCGGCGTGACCCTCGTAACGTCGGATACCTCCTTTGACTTCGGCGCGAAACGCTTTGTGGCTCGATTTTCCGGCGATCGGGACTTGGAGTTGAAAGCCACTCTGACCAAACACAGTGCCGATGCCACCTTGTACAGCGACGATTTGCAATGGTCCTGGCAGGCCTCGAGCGACCCGATCGATACACAAAATGAGATTCCGGCTGATGCGGTCTTTCACTTCTTTATCAGCGGCTTGCGCGAAGGTAACCAGAACGAGCAGGATGCGGCGCTGACCCTGGTACGACGGCTTGACCAAACGAAAGCCCCCACCGGTGCTAGGCTTCCCGAGTTTCCTGGACTGGATGCGGCCATCCGCTTTTTGGGGACCGCCATCGTCGCCAATAGCGCTCGGCAAGTGCTGTACGATCCTCTTTCTGCGACAATCGAGTTGACTTATGAGAGCGGTGCCCGCCTCCTACTTAGCGAAGTCGCTGCTCCGGATCTAGAGACCCTACAGCGCGATCGCTGGTTTCCTCGAAGTCGCTTGAACGGCACGCTGCTCGTCGGGGCGGCAAATGTCGCTAATTTCACCGCCATCAGCGGCCAACTGCAGCTAACAGCGCCTGGAGTTCGATTGCCACCGAGTCGCTTCGAAGGCGCGTATGGATCCGTAGCGAACCGCCCGACCTACGACGTACAAGCGACCCTTACCTATCTCGACGACGTTGGAACAAGCGACGATGTGCTGGCCTTCCGTCAGTTTCCCAAAATGCGCCTCGTTGCTCGTCTATGCCGGGGCGGAGATCTATTGGCAAAACGCACTTGGGAGCTCACTTCTGTCGACCACTTACGCGGCTCACTGCAATTTCAGCTCATCCACGGCAACATGCCTGGGGAATTGCAGCTGCTCGCTTCCGCGACGCCGCGGTGGGATGCAATTTCCGGCACGGTCTTTAGCTTGGAGGAGCCAGGCGAATCCAATGCCAAACTGACTTTACGCGCCGTAAACGACTTTACACCGAATAAATGCAAGTCACCTGGAGTAAGCGGTTCTCGATGAACACGCGATGGACGATAAACTCTGTTGCCGCCGGCATATTGCATATGCCGATGTTGGTTGCGGCTGATATTCCAAAGACCGAGGCCAAGCGTGCTTTATCGCTCAGGCAAGCCATAGCGCTTGCCAGCGACCTTGAACCACGACTTAGGCAAGCTAAAAGCCAAGCTGAGGCTGCTGACGCAGCTGCCAGCACATCCTGGGCCGGGATGCTACCCGAAGCGGCGCTCAACATAGAGATGGGTACAGCCCGCGATCGCGCGCCCTTGCCAGGCGAGAGCCTCGCTCCAGAGAGCAGTCGAGATCACAACATTTATAAGGGAGAGGTTGAGGTCAAATTCAACCTGTTTCGGGGCTGGGGTGATATCTGGGAGCAAAGGGCCGCAACAGCAGCAGCCGAGACGGCCCGCGCCCAGCAGGTAAGCATTGCTAGCGAAGTTATTCGTGATGTGACTCTGCTGTACTTTTCCATTCAAGTTGAGCAAATGAAACGATCCGCGGAAGTTGAGGCGCGGCAGCTCCGGGAAAAACAACTCGAAGAAGTTAAAAACCGCGCGGCCGCAGGTAAAACCAATCGCTTAGATCTGCTGCGAGCCGAGTTTACCTACAAGCAACGATTGCCAGAGATTCGACGCCTGGAATTCAGCATCCGCGAAAGAGTTCTGCAACTTATTCGGATGATTGGCGGTGAACTAAACCAAGAGTTGATTTTGGCGGATGACATCGCGCGAGCCTATCAGGTACTTCTCAGTCAGCCTGACGAACCCGTTGCTCAGCTTTACTCGCGTGCCCTAACAGCCAATGCTGACCTTCGGCGCATTCAGGTGGATCACGATCAGCGCGAACACTCGATGCTCGCCAAAGATGCAGCACACTTACCCAGCGCTGACGTCGTCTTTTCTGCAGGCTCAGAAGCGTTTGTTCGCGATGAAATCACCGACCCATCAGCACTCACCTACCGCGGAATGCTCCGCGTCACGGTGCCTATTTTTTCTGGACTCAGCTCCTGGTCCGAGAGACGAGAGCGACAACTCACTGTGCTCGCTTTGCGGCAAGAAGAGCAGACTCAGAAGAATAAACTCTTTGAAGACATTCATCGCTATCAGCAGCAATCACTCTTGGCGCTAGAACAAATGCAGGCCGAAGAGGCCAACGTTCGCTTGGCCACGGAAAGCATACGGCAAGCAGATCTTCTTTATCGAAACGGGGCCGTACCGCTCTCCGATGTGTTGGATGCCTTTGCCCAGAAGGTGGAGGCACAGCGGGCGTTGGCATCCTCCATGTACAGCCGCATCGAAGCTGCCATTTGGCTGCGGCACTTGACCGGTCATCTCCATGCCTCAATTTTCGGAGAGGAAAAGCATGCGGGCTAAGAACAAACAAACGAGCGAAAAAATGCGGCTGTATCGGCGGCGGCTGAAGTGGCCCCTGTTCGCGATCATGGTCGGCGCCATCATGTGGCTTCGCCCGAGTAAGCCCACGCCCATGCCCCCCGTCGAGGGGATCACGTTTGAAGAGCACTATATCGATAGTATCGAATTGTATGGTCGGCTCGGCCCAAAAGACGAAGCCTTCCTGGGCGTGCGCAATGGCGGACGATTAGATCAGGTGAAGGTGCAAGTGGGCGCGCACGTCGAAGCCGGCACGACCATCGCCATCGTTGACCAAACGGCGCGCACTGCTGCACTGCAACAGGCGCTGAGCCAATTTCGCCTAGCGTCATCGGAATCAAACCGAGTGCAAAGACTACACCGCTTGGGCTCTTCGACTCTGCAAGAATTGGAGCAAGCGCAAACCACCTTTCACGTGCGCCGGGCGGAACTCCAAACTGCCAAGCAAAACTTAGAAGACGCGATGATTCGCGCCCCTTTTGCCGGCGTCGTTTCCTTCATCGCCTTTCAAGTTGGGGATATTGTTCCAGAAGGCAGCCGCGTAGCGGTGATTGAAAATCAAGAAGCGTGGCGCCTCGTGACCAAAGTCTCCTTTGAAAAAGCCGCTGCTGCACTTTCCGCAACACATGCCCAGGTAGCTATCTACGACCCGGTCGGTCACCAGGTACAGTCGGCCTGGCAGAAGGCATCGATTCAGGTAAGAAAACTGAATGCCAGTAGTAACTATGACGGTGGATACTCAGATCTGGAAGTCATGTTTCCGCAACCCGTGACTGGCTTGAAAGTGGGCGATAGCGTTGCAGTTAAAGTTATCTTGGCCGAATACGATCGGGTGGCTTTCATTCCTCCGTCGGCTCTGTATCGACACAATCAGCAGAACGTAGTCTTGACCCGCCGTGAGGATGGGGAGTATGAGTTTCTGGTTGTAAAACTTGTTAAGATTAGTGGCGGTTTGGCGGTAATAAGTGAATTGCCGGCGCATTCAGTTCTATTTGCGCCGCCTCCAGGAAAAGACTGGCGACAAGTGATCGCGAAACTACCTATACTTCAAGACGTTCCCAAGTCAGATACCAAGAGAGGATGATGGCATGCAGTTACAGCGGATCGTGCGTAATTCGAGTTTAGCACTTCTGATCGGCGGCTTCTTTTCCAGCAGTGCGCTGCACGCCTCGGAATCCATGGAGGGCGTTTATGTTGGTGCCATGCAGCTTTCTGACGGCTTCGAGCGCGTGATACCACTTTCCATTTCTTTGTCTTTTACCGGTCAGGTCACCACCGCCCCCAATGGTGAAGAACGCCAAGTCATTGATGGCGCTTTCTTGGTAGATGAAGAGGGCGGACCCTACGCCTTTTCGGTGGTTTCGTTCGACATCGACAAGTCGCGATTAGACCTGCGCTATAATCGCCCGCAATTCAATCTGAGCCCAGAGATTCCTTCCTCGTTCCGCCTTATCGGCACGTTGCAGGCGGATGGTTCGATTCAGGGCAAGGTAAGTTCAGGAAGCCGCGGCATCATCGGCTCTTTCACGCTGTCGCGTTCCGAACAGCCTAGCTTGGCTGCACGAAAGAAGTACCAAGGAACATGGGAAGGCGAGGCCGTGCTTGCTGGCGGTCGGCGAACCCCGTATCGAATCGTGATGGTTGATGGGCTAAGCGCCTACACCAATCCCCCGGACTACGAGTTAGATTTCACTCCCGGAAAAGTTTCCTATGTAAAATGGAACAACACCAAGTTCGACATCAATAGCGTCGCCATCGACTATCTGCGGCGAAAGGTCACCCTCTTTAAGCAGGTCTCTACCGGCAGTCCTGGGTTGAGTATCGAATTTCAAATGGAAGAAGATGGTCAAATTGTCCGCGGCGAGATCTATAGCGTTTTCCGCGGCAAGACTGCTGAATTCGAACTGCAGCGCGTACAAGAAACGACGCCCCATGGCGGTGAGTTACCAAGTTTGATCGAGTGGAAGAAAATTACGCTTGCTGATGAGCTAGCTGTTACCCATGGATCGTTGCCAACTTCGCCCACATATACGCTGGATAGCACTATCGATACACAGATGATCAAAATCATCGTCGGCGGTCCTCATTGCACAGCGACCCCAAGAGCGGTCTGGGTTTATGAGGATGACTCGATATTGGCAAAGCCCCTACGCGCGCTGGGCGCCGGAGTATTTGATAACCATTATTTTGATCAGCGCTTTAGCTTTCGCCGTATCAAGGTCGGCTTCGAGCAACGGCTAACGACCGAATCGAATTGCGAAGTCGTACTGGGAATTGCCCCATCTAAAGAGTTTCCTCGGCCCAATGGCCCATACATTCCATCCAATCACTAACGCGCCTATGAGCCGCGAACAGTCTGACGCTGTTCGCGCGCGTGCGGAGTCAGCATGGACACACGGTCCAAACTCAATAAGCTTCCTGTCTCGTTCAGTGGCGATAGGGCCCCCAGGATGCCGATCCAGACGCCCATTGTTGCCACTCACCCCCGGCGAGGAGGGCAGCGGACGGGGATGACCGTCAATATTTCGAGGACCGGGGTATTGGCCATTTTTGAGTCGGCTATTCCATTTGACTGGCAGGTAGAAGAGAACTTCGATTTACGCTTGGAAAGTATTCCTGGATATTGCAATGAGGTCGTCCAGGGTCGGGCGAAACTGATACGGATCGGCCATCGAAAGGTCGATGCTGGTCACGAATACTTGACGGCATTTCACTTTGCTGATTAGGCGACCCTATTTGGGGTGATAGCGCGGCAGATAAACGACAAAGCGGGTGTGAGAGTTTTTAGTATCCAGGAAAAACTGTCCACCATGTTCTTCCAAGATTCCACGAATAATTGTTAAGCCGAGGCCATTGCTTCGCGGACCATCGGTTACCAGTGCCCGGCCATCTAATTTCGGTATCTGCTCGGCCGTTAATCCATCAATTTTCGGTCCGGAATTTTCAACAGCAAATACCAGCCAGCCGTTCGATTCGACGTTAACACGGATATGAATACAGGGCTGGGGAGCGGCCCCATCTGTGCGCGCTGCCTCGACGATGGCTGTGCAAGCATTCATGATAAAGTTTAAAAAGACGCGAATGAGTCCGCCACGCATTCCGTAAATATGCAGTTCTTCGGGGACCTCACCAATGTCCAACTCAATTCCTTTTGATTTGGCATATGGTCCGGAAAGCACAGCCACATCCTGCAAGACTTCGCGAACGCTCACCGGAGCCAATGTTTTCCCGAGACGACTGTCGTAGTAGGACTTAGCGCTGTAAAAGACGTGTTGAAGCCGATCTAAACTAGAACGGAGTTGCCCGCTCCACTTCTTGACATCTGCCGATGTCTGTTCGGGAATTGCAGACAGCAAAGCATCAAGCTGCTCTGCCTGCATCGTTGCCGTCATCAAACCGTTGCCCATGTCGTGGACTAAATCTCTGGTCAAACGCCCCAGCATCATCAGAGTCGCCGCGTTCTGCAACTCCTCGTCTTGTCGGCGCACAGACTCTTCACCTATAACCTGATTGCGGACGAAACGAAGCTCACCGGCAGCTGTAGCACGCAAGCCACACCGGTTTAGGTCAGCGTTGGCGTGGTTCTCTTCGAACCAACGCACGGATAGAGGAACGACGCGCTTCGTCCGAGAGCAGTGCAAAAATACAGTCTGTCCGGGCAGGAGTCTTTCTTTGGTCCATATCCCCAGCCCACTGTCGGAAATATCGATAGGTCGAAAGGTCACTTTCCGCTTACCGGCAGGGTCGGTAGTAATGCTCACGCCAAAGTCGGCAGGCACTCGCTGACGCACTTCGCAGCGGCGATTGAGTACGTCTACATTTGTCGTTAAGTCACCGGAAGTCACCGTTCACCCCGTCTCTGGACGGTTTGGAGACACGAACGCTCATGCTTCTGTACTAAAGCAGTTCGCGACATCGGTGCTGGAAAATGAGTAGGGTTCAAATATCTACATGATTTCAGATAGTTAAAAGATCCAATTGGACCGGCTTGCAGCCGCATCTTTTGGCAAAAACAAAGTACCAGCCCTAACCTTTGAAGTATATTGGCAAAAAAGCCTACAGTAAGCGTGTTTGAGGCGGCAACTAGTAGTAATGACATAGAATTATGAGATTCGAAGCCGGCGAAGGTTGCCACCGAGCGTATGGACCCAAACCAATACCCACGACCACATTCAGCTTTTCCAGTTTGTCTCGTTTACCTGGTCAGCGCTTGCTCAACGTCATGGCACGTAACCAACGGAAAGTAATGCTCGACCGCTTTGCCGCCGCTAGGTACCCGAATTGCAGATTGTCCATCAAACAATGCTGAGTGCAAAAGGTGGAACTGAAACAAGTCAATGGGAGCGACCTATGGTTAGAGATTCACTAGTCGCGTACGTGTTGGCCGGATGGATGATCCTCACGGCAGCTGGCTGCACCGAAACAGTTTTGCCGTCATCCTCAAGAGAGTCCGTCACTGAAGACGGTCGTCAGCCACCCAACGAATCCGCCAACCAAATTCCGGCAGCTGCTCCTGCCGAGTTGAATGCGGAGCAATTGACACTCGTCCGAGAGATCGCCAAGAAACTTGGCCTGACCGAGACGGATCAGACCGTTCTGGTCAAAATGTTCCGATATGAACCGATCGCTCTTGAACCTATGCATCGCACCATCACCCACATTCACTCGCAGACACTGGCGGACCACATCGCGAAAGAGTGGATGCTGCGCTTAGAAGTCGAGCGCCTGGTGCAGGCCGAGCGCGATATTCAGTCGGCACTGCAAGCAGATATTGATGGATTATCAGAGGAACTGGCCGCACGAAACCTGGAGATTGACACCTTACGGGTTTCCGCCAGCAATTTGCTGAAGCAGTTGCGCTACTTGTTGGGCCTGACTACCGAAGATGGCTCGCCGCTGCAGGCGTTGGTCATCACTGATATCGGCGCCAACGCCAACTTACGGAAGCCCTGCTGGTGTTAGATGTACCAACGAGCTTGCGCGCCATCGCCACGTATGAGAATGGGGTCACGCGCGACATCACGCATTTGGTTGCATGGGTCATTCCAGAATCCGCGGAATCAATGCTTGAGCAAAACTCACTTTCCAAACATGTCCTGAAAGCCAAAGCCCTTTTCGCCGACGTCACTATCGCCGCAAAAATCCAGAGCCCCACTGCCGGACAAGCCGACATCACGGATCAAGTGACCGCGCGCAGCGCGGCGGCCATTTCCCTGTCCTACCGTCTGATCGCTCGCGACCTGCGCGACGACCAACCGACGACGGCGATTCCGCTAGGAATTTTCGGACGCCTGCAGGTTCTGATGGAGGCGAAGGATGCGCGCGGCAACTTGCTCACAACGTCAGATGTGACCGAGGCTGTAACGTTCACGGCTTCCATAGAGAATGCCATCGAGCTGCAGAAAAAATCGATTCAGCGCTCAGGGCTGTTTGCCGGCAAGGAAACAGGTGATGTCACGATCGCGGCGACTCTCAACTCGGAAGCGGGAGCGCTGATTTCGCCGATCACCCTGACTATTCTCTCGCCCATCGTCGTTTCCCACTATTTCCAGAGAAGGACTGTTTTGCCGTTCTTCTTGCGCCCCATACTTGCTCAATATTCTCAGGACGGCTATCCACCCATCATGCCAGAATTCGTCAACTGCACCAGCGGAAGCCCGGCCCCCGGAATGGATGAACAAGACTCGAATCAAGGCGTTCGTTTTATCGGCGATGTTGTGCAGCCAGCCTTGACGCAATTTACATCGGACTGTGTCATGCGGGATATTTCCAATGAAGTAACCTACGAACCGGCTGGCATACTTCAAGTCGTGCCTGCAGCTACCGACGACGATGCCGCTAAAGTTGTCGCCATCGGCCCGGCCACGAACCAGGCCATCTCGGCAAAAGATGCCAATGGCAATGACATTGCGACCGATAATACTTGGTCAATCTCGGTCCAATCTCGACGGCTCACGGCGTTCGTCTTGTCTGATGGATGGTACGGAGACCCACAAGGTCAGGAGGGCTTTGAACCCTGCTACGCGCACCGCGATAGTCAGGAGCAGGACGACGCTGTTGCAAAAGATCCTAACAGTCATGATGGCTTCCCGCACGTACGTCATAAGCGGTTTCAAATCTGGCTTGTATGGAACGACTGCCTCGTCGAGGAATTAATCCCCGATGCAGAGCAAGGCCTGCCGGAAGTGACGCTTACCGTAAATCAAGGCGACGTTCCATTGGGTAGCTTCGGTACTGGTGAAGACTCTCTCGTCTTCACCTACGACATGTACCGGGGATTCGTGCGGCAGGACATTGCCGTCACCGCAGTCTACGATTTCTCTAGCCGCTGCTATGCAACAGATATGGATTGCACCGCCACGACTCAGGGAACCTGGAACAGTGACGAGCAGCAATTCATCGTCGAGGGCAGTCAACCGCACGCCCTCGGTATTCGCGATGTCGTAACTGCACCCTGTAACTCCTACATGAGCTATCCAGAGGACCAATTTCACGCCGTCCTGAACCAGGCTATCGCCCTGAATCTCATCATTTCTGCCGATGAAAGTGTCCTCGAAGACCAGGGAGAGATCATTTGTGCGATCCATGACGCTCAGGTTGGCGAGACCTCGATGACCATCACCCATGGTCAAGAATATGCGCAGTTAATGGAGGTCGATGGAGTCAATTACTTGGCACCCATTACTGGACGATATCAAGGCCAGGAGATGGTCATCGTCACCGCATACTATCAAAGCCGCGAGACGGGTGCTTTCTTGCAGCGCGAATTCCGCTTTCAAATGCCAGATGCGCCCCGCAACACTGCACTGTTTGAAGATGTATTCGGCACCGTTGACGGCAACGATTCCAGTCTCATGGGGGGATCCAACCTGTTTTTGCGCGACGCCAGAATCATGCTGGTCGCAAACCATCAACAGCATCATATGGTCAACTATGCGGGACAGTACTCGCCCACGAACAGTTACGATAGCGACTACATGGGATTACACTTCAAGGCTCAATCTGGCGTAGGATTTACAGGACATGTAGAGATGCATTTTGCTGCGGGGACTTCCAAGGTCAAGTTCGACGTCCTACACAACCCCAACGCCGCAACCAATCCTGAACACTTTGAGGTGCTACAGAATGGCATGGTCATCGGTCAGTTCGTGAGTCTCGTCGATCCGGGCAATGAGGCCCCTGTCGAGGTCTTTCCCATGCAGGATGGCAAACCGGTAGGGCTCGTGATTCGCCCCAAAGATTCACGAAACCGCGCCACCTTCAGTCTTTACATCGACAACTTGGAATGGCAGTAGCGAGCTAGCGTTCGGCCGGCTCAAAACTTACAAAATCTCCGCGGGGCGTCAACTGGACGCTTCGCGCCTTTTCCGGCAAGCGTGGCGAATCAATGCAACCGTAAAGATCCAACTTAGGATACTCGATCTTCGTCACTGCGTTGCCTTCGAACCAAAACGTTCCGGTCTCGCCCCCAGCCATGTGAATGGAGCAGCGACCGCGCCCGACCTCGTGATGCTCAGATCGCAGGTGCCCAAAGATGCTCTTGATGGACCCATCGGGATTGAAATCGATTGAACCCCAGGAAAAACCCAGATGATATTCCTGCCCAGCCAATTCAGGCCGGACCCACGCGCCTTGCGCTTGAAAAGCGGTAGCACTGCGGCGAGCAATGTCCGCTGATCGCAAACCGCCACCCTGTTCCGCAGGAAAGTACTGCAAGGATTCCATTTCGAGATGCAGATAGGCACCTTTAGGCAAGTCCACCGAGAACGTGGTACTCAGTCCCAGCCTATCCTTCCAGGCAGCATATTCATGCATAGGCATATTCGCAAAGTGACCAGCCACGAGATGGGCAATGTAGCGAATATTGGCGATGGCAGAACCCGTCTCCAGCGTGTCTAGAGCTTCTTCTAACTTCGCCGCAACTCGCCCTGTCGCATCGAGAAAATCCAGCTCCGGATGCAAGGCGTCTGGACGGGAATCTGCTGCTAAGAATTCACGCACGAAATCAACATTCCAGCGATCTTTGACCACCGTGTAGCGTGTCTCGGAGATATCCGTCGTTTCCCGCAGCAAGATGGATTGGGTTTGACATCGAGGCTTGTCATAGAGGGGATTAAACGCAGCGATTGGGCCTGTAGCATCCGTCTCTAAGAACCCATCGGCAGGTAGAACAACCGGTCCTTCTTGCGATTTTGCATCCTCGATATTCACGGCGAATTCGTAATTCACAATTTTCTTTTCCGGATTATCGAAATTGGCGACGAATTCGCGCATCAGTCCGTAGTAAAGAGGATCCTTATCTTTGATCGTCGCTAGGATGCTCTCAGCCAGCAGGCGCTCTTGCTCGACGGTCGATTTCGCTTCAACAGCCATTGGAGTTAAACCCAACTTCCGCGCCTCATAAACGGCTCGCTGTTCGATTCGTTTGCCGCCTAGAAGTTGATGCGGATACTGACAGTACACGGCCTTGGAATTTCCGGCGACCACGCCGGTCAATCCGCTATTTGCGACAGAGTTGCGTTGACAGGCACCGATCGTCAGGATGGATGGAACAACTAGCAGAATTCGCAACCGCATTTTCAACTCCAAAGGCAGCGGGACGGGACCGCACAGGCCCAGCCTTTGAGCAAGTTGCGTGCCTGTCTCTAGGCGTCTAGAATGGTCGTAACTTGCTGATAAATATGTTGGTTAGGCCCGTGCTGGGCACACACCTGGGGGTCCCATGGCCAAGAAATTGACGGATGTTCAGCGGCCTTCGCCCTACCCTTTCGAATCGGCGCTGGAATATTTGCGGACGGTTGTCGAGAAGTCGCAGGAAGTGGGCTTTAGTTTTCGCGAGATGGCCAAGCAATGCGGCTTTGCGACTCCCAACTTCTTTCAAAAAACATTGGAGAGTGGCCGGCCCTTGACCTTGGATGCCGCCAAGAAGATTGCCAAGGCCTTTGGCTTTGCCGAGCGCGAGCGAGAATATTGGAGTCTGCTGGTCAAATTGGAGGCGAGCACAGAAAAGCGACGACGCGAGTTGGAGCGTTCTGTGCGCGCCTTTCGGGAATTGGCCATGCGTGCGACCACCAAGGATACAGACATACATCGACACTGGCTGCATGCGGCAATTTTTGAAATGGCCCGGATTCCTAACTTGCCGCTGACGGTGGATCGCATCTGTGGTCGCTTGCGTGGGATGGCGACGCGCGGCGAAGTTGAGGAGTCGCTGGCCTTCGTCCTGAAAAAAAAGTGGCTCATTCCAACCGAAGCTGCTGACATCTACCAGCAGGCGACCATTGAATTTGATCCCTACTATGACCGCAGATCCGTGGAGATGATCGGTGTCCATCGCGCCCATCTCGACCAAGCCAAGCATCGGCTCAACGATCCAGCGACCGAGACTGAGTTCATTGGCCTAACCACGGCCATGCCGCGACGCTTACTTCCCGAGGTGCAAAGCATCCTGCGCACGACGATTTCGCAGATTGAACGCGCCGCAGCCGCGGCCGATGACTGCGACGAGATTATGGTTGTGCAGATGTGCGCTTTCCGATTAACCCAGGACTGAATTTTTTCTGGGAGAATCGATCGCATGGCCAAAGAACCGACTTTAGAAGAGCAAGCCCTTAAAACCATGGGCGAAATCGAACAGGCCGCCGCCCACTCGCTGGAACATGGCGATGGCCGACAGCCGAGGGGACTGTGGGTCCTATTCATCGCCGAGATGTGGGAGCGTTTCAGCTACTACGGCATGCGCGCCTTGCTGGTCCTCTATCTTGTCTCGAAAACCACCGGTGAAAACCCAGGGTTTGGCTGGACGGAAGAGTCCGCCTACAAGCTCTATGGCTGGTACACGGGCCTGGTCTATCTGACTCCCATTTTTGGTGGTTGGCTGGCCGATCGCATGCTGGGTACCCATCGCTCGCTGATTGTGGGTGGGTGGATCATCGCCGCTGGCCACTTTTGCTTGGCTCTGACCGAATTCTTCATGACGGGATCGACGAACGGAGAGGCCGTCACTTTGGCCAACTCGCCGATGGCTGTCGGCACGTTCTTGGCTGGATTATTGTTGGTCATCATCGGTACAGGCTTTTTCAAACCGTGCGTTTCGGTGATGGTTGGGCAGCTTTATCACGCCAACGATCCACGCCGCGATTCCGGCTTCACCATTTTTTACATGGGCATTAACCTGGGCGCCTTCCTCAGCGGCATCATTGCCGGAACTCTTGGCGAGAAAGTAGGCTGGCACTGGGGCTTTGGCAGCGCTGGCGTGGGCATGCTGCTGGGGTTGGCGGCGTATCAATGGCTGCGTCCGCGCTATCTGGGCGATATTGGGTTGGCACCCGCAGCCAAGGTGCATGCGCAGGCAGCGAAAGCTGCATCGGACATCAAGTCATCGACGGCTCCTGCCCACCCGCCGTTAACGCGTCCAGAGTGGGAGCGCATGGCGGTCATCGCTATCCTTTCCTTCTTTTCCATCGCCTTCTGGGTCGCATTTGAGCAAGCTGGGTCTTCGCTCAACGTGTTTGCCCTGGAAAAGACCGACCGCATGCTCGGCGATTATCAGTTTCCAGCCACCTGGTATCAATCCGTAAATCCCTTTGTCATCATCACCTTTGCCCCACTCTTTGCTTGGCTATGGGTGTGGCTGGATCGACGAAGGCTACAACCGTCGACACCGGTAAAATTCGCCCTGGGTTTGATGCTTCTCAGCCTGGGCTACGTGGCCATGATCTTTGGGGCGCGCGAGGCCGAGACGGGTCTCGCGGGACCGCATTGGCTGCTCCTCGCTTACTCGTTTCATACCTGGGGTGAACTGTGTCTCTCGCCTGTTGGCTTATCGATGGTGACGAAGCTCGCTCCGGCGCGCTTTGGCTCGTTGATGATGGGCCTATACTTTTGCAGCTTTTTCGTTGCGAATGTGACCGCCGGATATGTGGCCGCGTATTCGCGCCGGGTCGAGGCAGGTGAGGCCTTCACGATTCTTGGTGGCCAGGCCGACTTCTTTCTCTTTTTGTTTTTATTGCCACTTGCGGTTGGCTTGGTGGTGATGATTCTCGCTCGACGCATTCGGCGCATGATGCACGGCTTGACCTAAGCCCGGGTGGCGCTGGCGTTTGGGCATGTTCGCGGGCCACCGCCAGCCTCCACAACCCACCAATCTAACATCACAAACTTACCATCCCGCCTTCACCCGACTTCACTTGCGGTCGAATACGCAGCCGCGAATTCGACCGGCTCGCTTAAGATGCGCACAGGAGCTAGTCGCGAAATCTGCTCCTCCTGTCGAAACAAACTGATGAAAGGACCAGCCATGAATTACACACAAAGTCTTTGCCTGAAATCCTGGAAACGTTGCAAACTGATGCTGATCGCGCTCGCTTTGAGCTTACCTGGTTGCGGATTCGATCCCATGGCCGAAGACGATTTTGGCGACATGGATAAGTCATCCCAGCGAACGTTACCATCGGCTCCGGAATCGAAGGAAGAGCCTGCGAATGAATCACCGAGCTCAGAACCGCAAACCGAGAAGCCTGAGACGAGGCAGGGAACGACTCCTCAGTCAAGTGCTCCGTTCACCATTGCGACTGTTACGAGCAAGAGTCTCACAGACCCCATGCAACCCGTTCAGCCGCTCGCGGCCTTTACCGTTGATTGGCAAAGTGCGAAGAAACATGTGAACGGCATCGCCACATTTGACCCGATTGGGCGGGTCCCATATCCGAGTACTGACATCACACACTACCGACTTGCTAGCATAGAAAAGTTGACGAGGAGCTGCAGCCACGGAGAACCGGTGATTCAATTGCGAGTTATCGGCGAAGGTGATGATGAAAGGGGTCAATTGCGGCGCACAGTAGCGCTGCTGAATGAAGGGGAGCGCGTACCGGTCGAACAATGGCAGTACATCTATAACTTAGAAGTCCTTATCGACAACTCTGCCGCCTGTGACAGCATTGAGTTGCGGATTGTACTGCACTATGTGCAAACGCAACCCGATCCTGAAATTTTTCGTACCTACTTTTAATCCAAGTCGAGAAGGCCATGCGGCACAGCACGGCGCCCCAAACGTTGTGGCAGCCGCATGTTGCCGAGCGATCACGCCGTTGACTGCATGATCAGCACCACGGTGTAAGCCACATACGACAATAATAAAATTCCGCCTTCGACGCGGTTCAGACGACTTGGGCCGCGAAATCCGTAACCAAAGACAAAAATGGCGAGAGTGACGGTCGCCATGACAGGTATGTCTCGCTGCATCACCTCCGCCGGCACTGTCAGGGGATGAATCGACCCGGCGATACCAACCACGGCCAGGGTATTAAATAGATTCGACCCAATGATGTTGCCAACGGCCAGGTCATGCTCTCCCTTGCGGGCGGCAATGATGGAAGACGCCAACTCGGGCAAAGAGGTACCCACGGCAATGACCGTCAGGCCGATCACGAGATCGCTGACACCCAATGTTTGGGCGATGGATACAGCCCCCCAGACCAAAAAGCGCGAACTCACGATCAAAAGTATCAGACCGACAAACAGCCAAATGAACGCCCGTTGAATCGGCATAGCATGAACAACAAGCTCTTGTTCAACTTCCACGCCCAGCGTGTCTTTAGGCTGCGAGATGGACTCCCAGGTTGTCCAGCCCATGAGCATCGCAAAAACCACCAATAAGACGGCCGCGTCCATACGTGTAAGGTCGCCATCCCACAACTGGTAGGCGGCGAGGCCCGTAACCAAGCTAAGTATCGGCAATTCCTTACGCAGAATCTGCGAATGGAGATTGATCGGCTTCAGGACTGCTGTGATACCGAGAATGAGTGCGATGTTGGTGATGTTCGAACCGTAGGCATTACCCAAGGCAATCCCTGGATTGCCCTGCGTCGCCGAAATCGCGGAGACAACCATCTCTGGCGCCGATGTCCCAAAGCCGATAATGACCATTCCGATCAACAGAGCCGACATACCGAAATAGCGAGCTACGGCTGCCGCACCCTCAATAAAACGATCAGCCGACCAAACCAGGAGCGCCAGACCACCCACAACAGCAGCAATAGGCATGATCATCAATTCACCGTCCGTCAGGAAATTTCAGTTTCTGCAAACTACGCTAAAATGCCCTTAAGTCCATTTTTCCGCAATCTCCGAACTGAGGGTCGATAACCGGAATGATGGTGACTTCTTTGCCTTTGGCGCTCAGGTTCACCTTGCCATCGCCATCGATAGGCAATCCGCGTCCCCAAGGCACCCAAGATACAACGGACCCAGCAGAGCTAACCCAGCTGTGCATCCGGGCGTCGACAATGTAGTTGCCCAGAACCGAGAGATGGCGAAACTCCTGGACGATATAGTTACCCGGGTTCGCTTGCATGCGGCTGATCGCCTCCTCGACCCCCGCCGCATCGAGTTTTGGCCCGATATACATATCATCGCCCCCTCGACCGCCGACTGGTTTTGCTACGAAATTCTCAGGGTTACGACGAAAGTCCGCGACGACAGCCGGGTTTGCCTGCGCTCGGCCCGAGGCATCGTATACGGCAGCTGGTCGGGTGGGCAAATTCTTGATAACGGGCTTCTCGCGCAGGTAGAACTCAATAAGTTTCTCGACGTAAACATAGAACTCTTTATCGCCAATAAATTCCAGCCCAGGGCTATTGGCGGTAGGGAGCTTGCCAGAAACCATCGCCTCCATAATGCCGATTGGCCGCTGAGCCGCGAACTCATCCAAGCGAAAGCGCTGCTGGGGATTCGACTCGAGAACCTGCTGCAAGCGATCGTAATCAATAGTGCCATCCGCACGCGGGCTAAGGACTTCCATCAAGCGTTTGTACTCGCGTTGGCGGTCGACTTCACTAAACTGCAGCATATACTGCTTCATCGTAGCATCGTAGGGCTTGAGTTCACCCTGGGCATAGACGACTTCGTAGTTTTCCTTGAACCAGTTGGCCTTATCCATAAGCACCTTTTCCCTATTGAAGCGCCAACGGGGCTCAAAGTCTTTGTGCTCGGCGTGATTGAACAGAAATCCGACGCGCTGCCGATGAATCGTGCCATTGGGCAGTGGTGATTCGAGGAAAGTGTTTCCCTGAGCATCTGCGTAAAGACGCTGCCCATCACCGTGCACCACCGCGTGCACACCAAACTTGCCAAGAATCTCATTGATGCGAACATCTTCCGTGTCGGCCCGCTCTTCAGGCGACAACGTCCAAACCACCATGATGCCATCGCGCGGGTTCGCCAAGGCGCGCCACTGGGCGACAAGGGCGCGATAGAATTCGGTAGGATCCCCTGTGCTCTGAATGGCCTTCTGGTACTCGGGAATTTGCCGCAAGAGAGACTCGCGCGCTATCGGCAGATCGCCGAAACCACCGACAAACACGGGATTGTCCTCGATGATGGCAAACGAGCCATCAGCCAAACGGATGGAATCCGGACCATAAATGAAAGAAATGGCTTCCGGCCTCAGAACTCCCTGGTAGCCTTCCTCGCCATGACGCTTGATGATGCGCTCCAGTACCCCTGGCGGGAAAATGCCGGCATTGGCGTAAGTTTTCTTCCCAGAATAATGGTCCGCAAGAAAGGCGCGGATCGCATTACCCCGCTGCTCAACTCCTTGTTTCAGCGTCTGAACTTCCGAAGCCAGCATCAGGCGAGGCAACGGCAGCAGGTCATTATCACCGGTAAAGTCCGCACGGGACGTGGCAAAGAACTGCTCGACTTGCGCCGGGCTCATGCCACTGTATATGCGATAGACGTCCTTGTACCAGGGCCGCACGCGACCCTGACTGTCCATGACCTCGTCGTAATAAGCTTGCGAGCCATTCTGGGCAATGGCCCAAGGCGCGAGAATGAGTCCCGCAAACAGGCCAATCCAAAGCCGACGGCGCGCGGTATGACGAGTCATGAGTCACCTCTATTCCAAGATCTGTCGAGAGTCTTCGTGGACAAATATTACCATCGACAGGCCACGGGCACCACCGGATCACTCGCGATAGAAGCGAAAGGACATCTCGACCAAAGCGCCCAGCGGCAGAGCAGCGACCCCAATCGACGTGCGAGCAGGCGGGGGTATGTCGAGAGTAAAGAACTCCTCCCAGACTTTGTTGATCATGGGAAACTGGTCGAATCGCGTGGTGAAAATGCTGGCGGCCACCATGTCGTGCAAGGACAGGGAAATCTCGGACAGAGCGGCACTCAAATTTTGCAAAATTTGCCGCGTTTCGCCCTCGATACCGTCTGCGTTCAGTCCGCCTACAGAAGTGAGTCCGATCATTCCGGCAAACTCGTAATATGGCCCGGTCTTGACGCAAGGACTGTAGCGAAAGCGGGGGGCTGGAATACTTCTGAAAGAGATAATCTCGCGCAAAAGAGCCTCACTTACCAACAAATGGCCCCCAACCTTTGGGAGCCATTTGTTGATGTTCTCGTTAGTCGATCACGCATTCCGCGTAGGGGACGTCTTGGGTACCAGGCTGCCATTGTTCGGACTCTTGATCCCAGCGGCGAATCGCCAGGGTCTTGGATTTGCCGGCGCCCGCTTGCGCGCATTGCCGCAGCTTCTTGACCACACGCAAGTCGAACATGCCGTCTTCGAGCTCGGGGTTTGGTGGTAAAAACCAGATAAAATCGGGAGTGGCTTGATAGACCTCCGAAGAGCTTTCGGTCATGCCACCCCACTCGCCACCAATGAGACGCATGTTCGCGTCGAACTCGAGGGTATAGGTGTAACCCATCATGCTTCCATCATCTTCTGGCGCCGGCGCAGCAAACACTAGGGCGTTAGCTCGGTCTGAGTGGAACTTCAAGTCAGCTTGTATCGGCACAACAAATGCTGTCCCCGGAGCGCGAAACGCTGCAAACGGATCATCGATCGCATCCACCGGCACCGGCTCGCCAGGCACAGAAAGCGATCCATCGCGTAACTTTGCCGCCAAATACTGAACTTTGAAGCCATTAATAGGTGCGTTCCAAACGGGCTGGTCGCGGGCGCCATCGATGATGATGCCGCGTCCTTGCGCAATGTGCTGGGTTAAAGCCAGATGAAACGTCATGGGATTCACATCCCGACACGACTTGCGAATCGACACGACGAAATTCGCAGCTTCGGTCTGGTTCGGCAAGACGCTAGCCATCAAGTAATTGTCCCGAGAGATTTCTCGAACCAAGCGCGCTTCAAGAACTTCTCCATCGACTGCCAGTTTGTACTTGAGGATGCGCTTCGAAGATATGCGGTTATCTTCGATATAAATCTGCTGCCCACCTTGTTGTACCTGACACGATCGCAGCGATGTGTCGGAGCAGATCGCACCATCTATGGGGCGCCCACCGGCCCCTAATTCCACATTGCTGTGATAACAGCGCCGGCCAACGAAATACTTCTGTCCTTTGGGTGCCTGGTCGGCCCAAGCATTCACCAGCAAATTGCGAATATCGTTTTCAAAGAAAAAGACTTCTTTGCCGTTCTGCATGGCCAATACGGCGTTCTTGGTCCGCGGTTCGTAAAGACTGGCAGCGGCCGCGCCGTGGCAATGTCCAAACCATCCCCATTCACCCGCGTAGGTCGTCGACAGTCGCAAGTATTCGTTCCAAGCATCGGCGGTGGCTGGCATTGTTGCCGCGATGGCAGCAGCATTTTGCCGCGAAGCCGTGTTGTAATCCTTCATGACGACAAAAATCTGTTTCTTAATGGCTTGAATCTCGGCGCTCAACACCTGGGCTTGCTGTTGCAGCGACATAACCTCTTGCATGCGTGCGTCGATGGCCAGATCTAACTCGGCAACCTTTTCCAACTGACCTTCAGCCGCAGCGATCGCACGCTCTTGGCCCAGCTGCTCAAGCTCCAACTTCAGAGCACCAAGTCGTTGCCAGATAGCCCCGAATTGATTTTGCACGATGTCCTGAATCTTTTCGCGCAGATCCTTCAGCTCAGGTTCTTTTGTCGATGCGTACCAAGCTTCGAAGCGCGCCACCTCGGATTGCAACTCCGGGGTCATTGTCGGGTTCTTAGTGAGCCAGTCGTACTTTTCTGCAGTGGATAGAGCCAAGGCATGAACACCACCTGTCTCGATCGTTTTCCAATATCCCATGAGCTGCCGCTCGAGAGTGCTCTGTTGTAGAAATTCCCACTCAATCTCTGCCAAAGGTGCAGCCCATCGCTCCGCCAATGCCAGCGACTGAGACGCGAGACCAGAACCCATCCATCCCAGAGGCAGCTGCGCTTGAGTTACCGGGCGCAAATCTTGCCAGTAAAAGTCGCCTTCCAAACCGGCTTGCTGCGGCACATTCCATGGATCGGGGGCTTCATAAGTTTCGCTCGTTTCGGGAGCCGAGCAAGAGAGCGATCCAAAAACTACAAAAAACGCGCTAGTACGCAGCCATGTGTACATGAAAACCTCCGATTGAACAGGAGCTTAGCTGATTCAGAAAATCGGCTGATCATACCGGGACCAGGTCGGATGGTGAAGGTGAATTTGCTATGAGTCTCACTCGCCTTAGGCTATTTTCCCTGCCCTGAACAGCTGCCGCTCAAGAGGAGATTTACCCGCATGACGTCTTCGAAAAATACCGTAATTCTGGCTCTTTGCGCCGCATTGTTGGCATCAAGTTTTGATGCTGACGCTACCGACAACGTTGACAAAGGAGCAACAGACGCCAAGCCGATGTCAGCAGAACAAAGTCCAACCGCAGCGCTGGGTGTCACCGCCGGATTGCTATCCGGAATCGGATTTTCCTATCGCGCTTATGACGCCCTCGGCGATGCGCATCATGTCGGCGGAGTCGTCTATGGCGATGAAAATATGGCGTTCGTCAGCACCGGTTTCGAGCGGCTTTACCGCATTTCAAGCTATGAGCAGAGCGCCCTCTATTGGTATTGGGGCATCAGCTTATATTATACATACGTGGCTAATGAATCGTTTTGCGAAAAGGACAAATCGGCATCGACTCCCGACAATACGGTGACCTGCAGCGAACGGGCATCCTCCGAATATCGTCTGAGCGCTGGACCTGGACTGAGTTTTGAATATGGGCTCACCAAGGGACTGAGTATCGCCGCCGAGCTACCTTTGGCTCTATCGGTTGGTTTCACATCGAGAGACGAGGATAGATCGTTCTCTCTATATCCCATCCCCTCCATCGTACTGCAGTATCGGCTATAGGGGTCGCGCGCCGTGCAACAACCAGAGCCATGCGAGAATAAGGTTCATGTTCCGCACGATGACATTGTAATTCGTTTGGCCAGCTTCGACGATCCCGAAGTGGTCCGCTTGATCGAGGAATTGGACGCCTATCAAAGTCAAATGTATCCCCCAGAAAGCAACTACCACGACTCGGCTACAGAGCTAAGGCAACCTTACGTGCAGTTCTTTGGGGCACATGCCGACGACATATTGGTGGGCATCGCTGCGGTCAAAACAAAATGGGCTGATTTTGGTGAAGTGAAACGCATGTATGTAATGCCCGAGGCTCGGGGAAGGGGCGCCGCCTTTAAACTGTTGACGGCGATCGAAGATTACTTGCGCCAGCGAAACACTTACTGCTTGCGTCTAGAAACTGGAAACAAGCACGATCGGGCTCTGAAGTTTTATAAGACCGCCGGATTTTACCCGTGTGAGCGATACGGGGACTATCGCCCCGATCCGCTCAGTGTCTATTTAGAAAAGCGATTCTAGCGCTCTGCGATGTGTCCGTTCGACCATGATCTTACTCTTCGAGTAAGCTACGCAGCATCCAAGCGGTCTTTTCATGGACCTCGAGACGCTGTGTCAATAAATCGGCGCTAGGTTGATCGTTAGCCCGTTCCACGGCCGGAAACACGCCCCGTGCTGTACGCGCAACCGCTTCTTGCGCATCTACGAGATGACGAACCATCGCCGTCGCCTTTGGCACACCTTCGACCTCTTTAATGGTCGCCAGCTTCTCAAATTCTTTATAGGTACCCGGGGCGGGAAAACCCAAAGCGCGAATGCGCTCGGCAATAACATCCAGCGCATTCCACTGCTCGGTGTACTGCGCCATAAACATGGCATGCAGGCTATTGAATTGGGGGCCAGTGACGTTCCAGTGAAAGTTGTGCGTCATTAAATATAGAGTGTAGCTATCCGCAAGCAGCGTCGAGAGGCCTTGCACGATCTCTTCTCGATCTGTGCCGCTGATGCCAATATTGATATCAGTTTCTTTGGTTTTCTTGTTTTTTTTACCACCCATGCGATTTCCTCCAAGCTGCGTTCAACCCGAGCATGATAGACTACTTTCACATCTAGACACAAGGACGAGGAGTAAGCAGCGTGAAGGGCACGAAAAATTCCCTAATCAGACTCTTTCTCATGACTGCGACTTGGTCGGCAATCGCTAGCGGAACGGATTCGACCAGCGCTGACAAGCCGTTGCATCACATTTCCGAAGTTAAAGATCGCCAGGATGTCTCGCTCGCCTATATTTGGCTGGACATCGCCCAAGAAGCTACGGCCCGCGAAGTCGACTTGAACGGCGCGCGGCCAACGATCCTGTCCCGGACTCTAGCCATTTGGGCGACGGCCATGTTTGATGCCTGGGCTGCATATGACAGCAAAGCTGTTGGTACCAGGCTCGGCGGAAAATTGCGTCGCCCAGAGCGCGAGCGCACTTTGGACAACAAGAAAAAAGCCATTAGTTACGCGTCCTACCAGTCATTGGTTTTTGCCTATCCAGAAGCGAAAGACTGGCTCGCTGACCAGATGCAGAGCCTGGGGTACGACCCAAAGATCGTCTCTGACGACGCCAGGAAGCCAGAGGGCGTTGGTCATTTGGCTGCACAGGCAGTGATCGCTTACCGACGACATGATGGCGCCAATCAGCTCGGCGACGAAGCGGGTGGCGATGGCAAGCCGTATTCGGACTATACATTCTACCGCCCCATCAACCCCCCGGATCGCATCATTGATCCTGACCGTTGGCAACCGATTACCTTCACCATGCCGGACGGCAAAAAGTTAACTCCTGGATTTCTCACTCCTCACTGGTATCGCGTCAAACCATTTGCCTTGGAGTCGAGCGCCCAATTTCGACCCGAGCCGCCTCCGACGACCAGCACGAACGACCGGTTACTGCGAGAACAAACGGAGACTGTACTCAAGTACAACGAGGGTCTGACCAAAGAACAAAAGGCCATCGTTGAGTTCATGCGCGACGGTCCACGCTCCACCGGACAGAGCGGGCACTGGCTGCGTTTTGCGCAGGACGTGTCACGCCGGGACAAGCAGGGACTTGATGCTGATGTGAAGCTCTACTTCGCCGTGGCCAATGTTGCCTTTGATGCTTTCATTTCTTGCTGGGAGACCAAGCGCTACTACGACTCATCGCGACCCTGGACGCTGGTTCGTCACTACTACAAAGGCAAACGGATCAAGGGGTGGGCGGGACCCGAAGGCGGCGTCAAAACCATGCGCGCTGAGGAATGGCATCCCTATTCTCCGGCTTCGTTTATTACACCGCCTTTTCCTGGCTACACCAGTGGGCACGCCACCGTTAGTGGCGCCGCAGCTAAAATCATCGAACTTTTTACAGGCAGTGATCAGTTTGGCTTCGTTGAGCAGCGCCCGCACTGCGAGTTGACGGAGGTCAATCCGGGTGAAATGCAGGCACTCGACCTCCCCACTTGGAGCGCAACGGCGGAAATGGCCGCACAATCGCGGGCGCTAGGCGGATATCACATCCCCGTAGATAATGATGTCGGCATTCGGGTCGGTCGTGAGCTGGCACAGTGGAGCTGGCCACGCTATCAGGCGCATTTTAATGGCGCCGCGAAAGTTCGCGATTAACAGTTAGACCCTGCGGATAGCCCAGCTGCTCGCCGGCAGTGCTGGCAAAAGCGCTCAATACGACTGACCCTTTTGTTGGCTGCAACTTTCGGCTGCGACGTTTCGACGTCAACATATTCACGAACCCATGAAAATTGCAGGCCGATCCAGAGATTCCTTCTCGCCAGCGGAAAACCTTTTACGGCGCCCCAACTGTTAACCAGCCGTCAGCGCAGCCATTTCTGGCCTCATTAGCCGCACACGCCTTTTGCATCTCGGATCAATAGTTTCGCACACACGGCAACAAAATTGCTTCCGAGGACTGTTGTGATTACGAAAGCAATCATAGCTACCATCACCCTCTTCCTGATGGGCGACGCGATCGCCTCAGGCAATCAGTGCGAGGCACTCATCGAGCGCCTGAATCGAGAGCCGCGCGGTAAGGTCGCTAGCGAATCTACCCTAGACCTCATTGAGAGATCGTTTGGCAGCGAATCTTACATAGAAGTGCGCGGGAGACTATCTGTCAGGCAAGTGAACGCACATAATCGCAGCGTTCAAAAGGCTCTGGAGGAGCCCTTACCCGAAATCAATACTACATTGGCGCTAGCAGTAACCAAGAAACAAGCTGATCTAGTTGTAGATAGTGAGCAGCACCATCCAGTTGTTGGCGGGGCAAACTACTCCCAGTATGACCCAACCGGTTGCCTAGGCTTTTGCTTTGGACGGGCGACGATCGTGCACTTGGAGGCCATCCGACGCAAAGTGCACCCCAGCGCTCTGCGAAAAATCTGGGTAGTCGGATCGATGAATCAGAGGACTTGGGACTACCACGTCACCACCATCGTCAAAGCTGCAGATCAGAGTTGGTGGTCACTGGATTCGAACCACGGAGAAGCGCTGCCCGTCAAAGAATGGATCGCACTGCAAGCTAAAGATTCGGATGATGGCAAGTTAATGGTCTTTGTATCTGACGCCCGCCGTTTCAGTCCCTTCACACCACAGCAATACTCGCCCATGGACCTTTTGGGTGATGGAGAGACGGACTTCTACAACCATTTCTTTCGCGACTACCTGAACTATACAGCAAGGCAGCCCGCGCCCGAACCGTTCCGGTTGCGACCATGAACAGGTTCACTCCAAGCATTACCTTTATCATTCTCTGGACTAGTTTCTGGCTTGCCGCAGTGGCCCAAGGCAATGAGTCCTGCGACGTCCTGTTTACTGACCTTGCCGAGAATTACTATCGCAACGAATCCGAGCTCAGTTTAGAGCTCAAACGCAATTACATCGCGTTGCACAAGAATCCCAACGATGCGTATCGAGTTCTCAAGGCACTGGGAGCTTCGAACATTCCCCTGCTCAGCCAAAGATCGCCAGAGTACTGGGACCTGCTATTGGACTATCGACGGCGACTCGATACCTTTCGGCGGCCCCCTCCGTCTGTGCGACAAGACTTAGAGTATGTTGCCGGAGAACTTTCCCCCAATACTGGTGCTCTGGGCTTTTTTTGGACATTCAAGCATGGCTATATGCCCGTTTACCGCGGGCGGCGCATTCCGGCTGCCATCGGCATTAACCAAGAAGACACAGGGATGTCCGAATATCAAACGGCGCTCTCCATCGTCCATGAAATAGCCCACGCCGCATTTGAGCAAAATATCTCAGAAGTCATCCCGCGCCACTCACTATTTGCTGATGGATTTCGCCTTAAGGACAAGACCAAAACTTGGCCTGATGGTAGCCGCATCACCGACGCAACTCTCGATCTATTGTATGACACGTATGGTTTTGTGCATGAATATGTTGCGTTCTATGAGCAGACAGCTGCCCGCAGGAGTTTTCGCGTCGCGCCAAAACCAGGAACCGAGCGCATGCCGGAGGTCGCGGAGTTCACGTACGGCATAAACTTGGTCTATGAGAGTGACATGCCACAGGGACTCTGGGGATTCTCTGTGATGTCAGCTTCCATCATGCATCGTCAGGCAATCCCATTTGAGAGCTTGCGGCCGCACCATTTCTTGCAAGAGATCGTCGAACACAGTCAGAATACCAGCACCCTACAGCGGCAACTCTGGTTGGCTGCCTCCAGCTCAAACACCAATGCTATTTCAACGCGATCCAGTTATGGAAAGATCCTGGAGACCGCTAAACTGATTCAGCAACGGATCCAACACATGCCGCATGACCAACTCGTTTTCGATACGCTACACAACTAGGGCCTGTCCCTGTTTACTGGTCAGCTAAGCAGCCACTGCAACCAGTGT
>CAZLMG010000018.1:77129-85327 GCA_964560765.1 uncultured Oligoflexales bacterium | reverse complement strand
TGCTCCAGTCCCCTGGCCCGTTAACCGCAAGCTGCGCTTTTCGGATAGGCATATAGAAATTTCACCGCACCGAGGGAACTGGGTATTCCGGCGAGTTTGGCCCATACCAATGTCCGCGTCGGAAAAGTCGATGGACCACACTTCCTGTTTCCTGGTACGGAAGCAGATCTGCAGGCGCTGCTGCGTCAGCTGTTCCCTCATTAGATCTGGAGCCACATGATCACGAATCGCCCCCTGCCCGCGCCCATCGCTGTCGATGAAGCCATGGCGGGCATGACGCTGGCCGCTGCCCTGAAGAAGTCTGACCCGAAGTTAACTTGGTCGGCGGCTCGCTCGCTGATTGATCGAGGGATGGTGACTGTAAATCAAGTTCCCGCCCTTGACAGCACCCAGCGCCTGTCCGCTGGGGATGCGATTCAGATCCACAATCAACCGCAAGCGAAAGGCCATGCCGCCGCGCCCGATCTAGACGTGAAGGTATTGTTTAAAGATGCCGATTTAGTTGTGGTCATGAAGCCCGCTGGGGTGATTTCCGCGCCCCTGGCTAAGTACAGCTACGAAGCCCAAGCGCCAGGACCCAAGGACCTCACTTTAGTCGAGCTCGCATCCCGTGCCTTGGCACGCATGGAGCATCGCCCCTTACGCGAATGCCGGCTGCATGTGGTGCAACGCCTGGACCGGGACACCAGCGGCATCATGGTCATCGCTCGCAACAAAGAGGCTGAACGGGCCTTGGGCGAACAGCTAAAGAAACACTCCATGGAGCGCGAATATCTAGCTCTGGTTTATGGCCGAGTAACGGCCCAACGTTTCGACTCGACCCTGGTGCCCGATCGCGGCGATGGCAAACGCGGAATTGGCAGCCGCATTGCCCCAAATGGACAGCGCGCCATCACTCATGTGCAGGCGCTAGCAACTTGGTCGCAAGGGGGTCAGGACTACTCGCTTGTCGCCTGCCAACTCGAAACAGGGCGTACCCATCAGATTCGCATTCATTTGGCCGAGGCGGGTCATCGCCTTTGCGGAGAAAAAATCTATGGGGCTCCGTTGTACGGCTCCCTGCCGCCAGACCCGAGTCAGGCAAATCGCGTCATGCTGCATGCAACCCACCTCGGATTTCGACATCCGCGCACGGACGATTGGGGCTCGTTTACCGAAGCTCCACCCGCCGATTTTATGAACCTCATCGAGGACCTCGGTGGCGCCGACGCGGCCGACTTTTTGCGCGGACGCAATTAGCTGCAATAGTTCCCCAAAATCCGCTACAATGGAGCCCATCACGCACCAATTGTCGGCGGGTCGCATGCAAAAGTCTTCCGAGCTTGAATCTCGTCTCGCGCGTTATGCCTATGTTTCAGGAATCCTAGGCGCCGTTTCCCTGCTGGCTGTCAGCTACCTGCTAACGCAAGCTGGCTGGATCGTCCGTGGTAAGGATATGACCTGGACCACCCTCGGCCCTTTATCCTTGAGCGCATCCCTGGTCGTATTGGCTGTCTGCGGCCTCGTCATGGCCAGCACCGAACTCTGCTTGCGTTGGCGGATCGAAGGCAGGGCGAGCATCGTTCGCCACCCACATCTCGCGCAAGGGCGATACGGTCTTTTTTTTGGCGAATGCTTTCTCAACTTTATCATGGGCTGGCTGGCGCTTCGTTTCGGCATCGCTCTTTATCAGCTACTCGGCGAGTATGGCTATCAAAACAAGGCCGCCTATTATCAACCGTTTTTTCACTTCCTCGAAGCAGCCGATCAGTTGTTTCGCTATGGAGCTCTGCCCTACATCCTGGTGACGCGAGCGTTTCAATACAACCCCGAAGCCGACGAGAAGAGCTTCTTGCGCCTATTGCAACATTCCGGCAAAGCCATGCGCGAAGCCTGGAGCAAGCGCACGCAACCAGCCTTCTCGAGCTGGCTACACTGGCGTCCCGTCGACAAGTTCAACGTCTTGGGTTGGCTAGTGAAGCTGTTCTTTATCCCGCTGATGACGGTATTTTTCACGGATCAGCTGCATCACGTTTTTGCCAATGTACGCTATTTGGGTGAGATCGCCGCCAACGGTTTACCCAGCAGCTACGCCCTGCGCAATGCCGCCCGCGACTTTTACAACATCGGCTTCTCGCTACTCATTATGCTCGATACGGGTGTGGCTTGGTGCGGTTACGTGATCAGCAGCCGTTGGTTGCGCAATCAGACGTTAACCGCCGAGCCGACCGTTCTGGGCTGGTTCGTCGCCGCCAGCTGCTACCCACCATTCAATCGCACGCTGGGCATTTATTTTCCTACGCCCAGCGAAAGCGCCTTCTTATCTCTAGAGGTCGATTCGCTCGTCGTGATCATGAGCGCACTGTCAATCGCCGGTTACGCCATTTACACGGCGGCCACGCTTTGCTTTGGCCTGCGCTTCTCCAACCTCACCCATCGCGGCATCATCACCACTGGGCCATATCGGTGGGTGCGGCATCCGGCGTACGCCACCAAGAACTTCGCTTGGTGGTGTTTGATGTTTCCGCAAGTCGTCTTTGTCACCTGGAAGCAAAATCACTACTTGGCAGCGGCCCAACTGATTGGCTTGGTAGGTATTACCACCTGGTACTATCTACGTGCTTTGACCGAGGAGCGACATCTTGGCTGGGATCCCGTCTATGTCGAGTATTGCTCACGCGTCCGCTATCGCTTTTTTCCTGGACTTCTTTGACATGTCGACTCGTGAGCGGACCAACTGGCTGCGTTTGTTTCTGCTGTTCGCCATGTGTTGGACGCATACGCCCTCGCCTCTTGGGATTGGCCAAGCACTCGCCAGCCAATCCGTCCTTGAGGGTGCAGCACCGCTTGACATGACCCTCCTTTCCATGCGGCAGGTTGGAGAATTGCCGGAACTCTATCAACGAGACGTCATGCTCAGTCGCGAGGATATTCGCGGACAGGTACAAGCAATCATCTATGGCCATCCAACGGTAGGCTTCCTCCGTACGCGCAACTTTACCATGGACAATGACAGCATCTCGCTCACCATCGTGCCTCCTAGCTATGAGCAGTCAACTCAATTTTATGCAGAAGTACCTCAACGTGAATCCATCAACTATATCCAGCTAGGCGAGCAGCGGTGGCCTGATCCCACGCCTGAATTTATCCGCAGTCAACTGCAAATTGTCCACCGCGGAAGTCTGATCAAGGCTTTCTTTGCAACGTCAGTTGCCATTCCGCATTTACAGGGTGGACTACCAAGCTCTGCGATAGGCGACTGGGACCTGTTGGAACATAAGCCCCATTGGTGCCTGGTGGTAGTGAATCCATTAGGTGAAATTGTATGGGCACACTGGCCGCAGGGCCTTGATGCGGGGGCAAAATCACCGCCACATATTTTTTTCCGCGCGGACGGCCGCATCTCCTATGTAACGAGCGAGTCGAAAGTCATTTTCGGTCGCTCCAATCCAACTTGGAACGAAATGCAGCAAGTCACGCTTCGGCTTGACGGCGTCGAGGGAGAAGTGGAACAGTTGCTGCATGATGGGCCTCCACACGGAACACTCATCGCAACTCGTACACCATTTTGGCAGCACTCCTTGCGCCAACCCTTGAGCCCACCACAGGCGTACGCGAGCTTCGCAATTTGGCACTGGCAAGTATCTGGCTCCCAATGGAGCTCTCTTTGGCGGCCCGAGCGTTCGTTTTCGCCCCTTGATTTTGAGTCCGTGGTTCCGCCAGCACATCAAAATACCGTGATCATGAAAACCCCGGTAATGATCCGCGGCATCGGCGACTATTCGGGCCGTATCGATGTCAGTGACGCCGGTAACGATGGTTGGCTTGTCACTCTTCCGCACCTCAACCGCATCGCTCTCTTTGCCCACCCTTGGCCGTCAAAGCCGCATTGGATCCTGGACCGAGTCAATAGTGACCGCAAGAGCACCGCTGAATCTAGCGAGATGCGTTTGCACGGGCCCATTTCCGCACGCAAGCTCGATAATGATCAATGGGGTATTGTCGAACGCGGCGAGTTGAAAAGTTCGTTCATGATCCTTCATATGCCCGGGCGACCGGGGGTCGCCAGAGTCATTTGGGAATATAGTAAGAGCTCGCCACAGATCGCTGGTGACGGCAGCTGGATCACCAAAGAGGATGATGAGCACCTCTTGATTTTCTGGACAAGCCCCTACCCGGAGTCCCCCCACGAAATCCTGCTTGTACGCCGCGACACCCACGAAATCGTAGGACAGTGGCAGATTCAGGGACCAATCGGCAAGGCAACTCAATGGCAGCGGCTTACCAAACTGGGGATGGGAGAAGTCCTCGCGCAGACACCGTTCTGAATGCAGATGCCATTAGGAACCGCGCGTCCCGAGCAAATCGCCCAGCAATATATAGTCGAGAGACGACGTTCGAATCTCTGCTCCAGGCAAGCTCTCGATCGCATCGCGCAACATATCCCGTAGTACGAGTTGATCCGCGACCATGGCATCCCGAAGTTGCCGAGCATGCTTTACCGCATACATCATCACCCCCCTGTGCTGGCGAAAGACGGCGGGATCTTGCCCGCCCAACGCCGACAACTGAGCCAGCAATGTCGGGTCCGCCCACACTTGGATGGAAACCAGCTGCCGGCGATTGCTGCCGGCAGCTGCCGGCGGCACGTTTCGTTCAGCAGACAAGATCTCAGAGCTTTGTAGCTGCACTGACAGAATGTGTGCTGACTTATCTGACAGAATCCAAGTCAGATGGGAGCCCAGGGCATAGCGCCGCTGCCGTGTCCGCACGCTGAACTGCTCTCGTAGCGAAACTGCAGTTGCCTCGGATTCGCCCAGCTTCGCCAACACCTGCCGCTTGGGCGGCAGCATTCGTTGAGCATGTACCCCGGCACGAGCCACGGGAACCATCTCTGACAACGGCCAAGGAGCCTGCGGAGCATCCCGGGTCGATAAAAACACTTCGTCGTCATTGTCAAACTTCACGCTGGAGCGAAACCAGCGCAAACCTAACGACTCGTCCGTGTTCGACAGCAGGGCGTGCGACTCTAAGAAACAAGCCTGAGGGTATATCCACGGCAAAAAGTTCAACCAGGAATGTACCTGCTGGGCCACCAGATTTGGCCACTCATAACGCAAGCGGTAAGACAATTGAGCCTGTCGCAAGCGGCCATCATCCGTATCAAAATAGACGTCCTGCAAGACAAGCGCTTGCGGCGCTGCTAACAAAGCGAGAGACTGCCCCGCTATTTCTGGAAACTGCAGTTCATCCTGGCCTGCCGGCAATTCTGCCAGACGTCTCTGCACAATCTCAACAATGGTTGAAAAGGCGACCGTCGACGGCAGTTCTATATCGGCGCGATATACTTCCCCGCTCGAGGCCGACATGCCAGTTACTGGCGGCGATACGGCAGCCAAAAGATCAAGCGCAGACAGGCCGGCAAGCCAAATCGCGGTCCAAGCAAAGTACCAATGAGAGTTCCGATTCCTTCGCCAAAGCGCCAAGACGCCACCTCAATCAACAACTTCAAAAGCTTACCGCGCTGCAATCATTTCGGCAAAAGCCTTTTCTTGTCGCGATCTTTATCTGGCTCTGATAGACTTTTTCCTAATTCAGTCCATTCATAACGGGTCAATTTGTGGGTAACAGCGCCTGTCGCTCCAAGCGCCGTAGTGATTTCGACGCCAGCATCATGCTGGTGGCGATCTTCGTTTTCTCTGTAAAGGCCCTTGGCGCGAACGCGGAAGTCACCGTCAAGAGGCAAGGTATGCGCCTTGAGATTGCTGGTGGCCGCCCGGGCGATCGCGCCGATCTCACCAGCATCAATCAGCAAAAGCTCTGTAGCACCTTTGCTTTGAAAAGCACGAAAGACGCGACCATCGTTGCCAAAGTCAGCCCGACGGATACTTTAGAAGTGGCTCTTCGCAACCCAGATGGCGACATCTACAAGCGGGTGCGTGTCGAGTCCGATGCTGCTGTCAGCGCCCTACCACGCCCAAAAGGCAGCGCCATCATCTATCAGCTACCCATCCGCACTTACTTCGCATCGGATAAAGGCCGGGAAAATAGTGGCCGATTCCAGGATCTCTCGGACGCTCTATTGCAGCATTACGCATCCATGGGCATTGACTATCTTTGGCTGACAGGTGTGTTGGAGCACGCCTCCTGGGAAAACAGTGACAAAGACGTCGTCAAGGGTGACGCCGGAAGCTACTACGCGATTTATGATTCGTGGGATGTAGCTCCTGCACTTGGCACCTTGGATGACTTTCGGGATGTGGTCGAGCGCGCCCATCGCCACGGCCTGAGAGTTATGATAGATTTGGTGAGCAATCATACGGCCCGCACTCACCGCACCGATGTCGTTTGCAAAGAAGCCTTGGATTTTGGGCGGCACGATCAGACAAATCAAGGTTTCGACACACGCAACAATTACTACTACGTGCAGAACTCGCTGTTCGTTCCACCCATGTACTCAGGCAATATGTGGGGTGACGGAATTTACGACGCTGACATTTTCGCCGAAGGTGTGCAGCCAGAGCGCCCGGCACGCATGACTGGCAACAATATTCAAAACGCTACTCCAGCACCCAGCGATTGGTATGAGACCGCGAAACTCAATTACGGTTTTAATCTACAAAATGGCTCGAGCCATTATGATCCGCGCAATCCGACCTGGCGGCAGATGGCCGACGTGGCACGCTATTGGCTGCAGCTAGGTGTGGATGGTTTTCGCGTGGATTTTGCCCATTCGGTGCCGCTAGATTTTTGGCGCTACTTCACTCACGAAGTCAGAAACGTCAAACCTGACGCCTTTCTTGTGGCAGAAGCCTACGAGAATGACACATACATGCGCTTACCTGACTTTTCCTATCAAGGTTTGTTGCAGGCTGGCTTTGATTCCGTCTACAACTCGAGCCTTTACTGGCGCCTGCGCGACGTCGGCGCTGGTTCACAACCCATGCGAGAAGCCGACCCCTCCCGCACTCCACTTGTCCGCGCGGAAATCCTCAATGGCGGCTATGCCATGACCCACTATATGGAAAATCACGATGAGCTGCGCCTCGCATCGCGCCACTTCACGGCGCAATTGCCCGACACCTTTACCCGCGCAGAGCTTGGACTTGCGCTGACCGCATTTTCCGCTTTGTTGCCGGGGCACGTCTTGCTGCACGGAGGGCAAGAGCTCGCCGAAGATGCTAGCTTAACCGAACCATTTGCTGGTGACCGGGGCCGAACTTCGATTTTTGGCTATATCTTTCAGCCGCAAGTCCGTGCGTGGCTACAAGGAGCCATGCGCACCGTCGAAGAAACTCTGCAGGCACGCTACTCTCGGCTTTTGAATTTGAAGAAGCACCCTGTATTTACTGCTCCGCATACGACCGCCGCTCCCACTTATGCAAGTTTGTTTGCCGCGAATAGCCGCAAGCAAGAGTCTCGCTGGGTGGGAGCTTACGTCCGCTGCTTGCAGGATGAATGCTATTTAGTCGTCACCAACGCGCACCCACAGCAGCGGCAACGAACAACGGTTCATTTTACTACGCAAGATGGCCACGATACGCTGGGAGCTTTGACGCTCATGGGAGCTCGCGCCGACGAGCGTCGTTGGCATTTTATCGAGGTGCTCACGCGGCCCGGCTACGAACCTCGCGATCCCAATGTGCCAGGTTCGGGCGTCCCGGGTTGGGCGTTGTTTCGTGCCGGAAACGTACCCAGCGGCTTATACATAGATGATATCCCACCGCGATCTACTCTGGTGTTTCGCATGGAAGTCCGTTAGCTCCGATGATATGACGTCCATCCTTTTATAGAGGAGGACAACCTATGAACATTGAAAGAGCCCGCGGCGCTGCGTTCCAGGCGCGCGATGTCGCCACTTCCTTTCTCGGCGAATTTCGGGCGTTTGCCCTCAAAGGCAACGTGGTCGATCTTGCCGTCGGTGTCATCATCGGTGGGGCGTTCGGCAAAATTATCGAGTCTTTGGTGAAGCACCTGATCATGCCAACATTGGGACTCTTCTTGCCGGCAGAGCAGGGCTATCTGACCTGGAAGTTCGTCGTTGGCGCCAAAGAGATTCCTTATGGCCTATTTCTAGGCGAAGTCGTGAACTTTCTGATCGTCGCCCTCGCCCTTTACATCTTTATGGTTAAGTTCCTGAAGTTTGTGACGCGCAGTCGGGCGAAAGCCGAAGCCGCTGCGCCGGCGGCACCGCCGCCGCTCACAAAAGATCAGGAGTT
>CAZLMG010000018.1:0-77029 GCA_964560765.1 uncultured Oligoflexales bacterium | reverse complement strand
CCATAGCTGACTTTCCGCAGTGATCACGGGCCCCGGGTTTTCCTCGGTGGCTAATGAATTATGCCTGCCCGATCCTGACGACCACAGCCCCCTCTCTTTCTCAAGAGTCGCAGCACGAGGAAATTTCCCGATGTTTCCACCTGTTATTGGTACGGAGATCGCTAAGACACTGGTTGCCACCGCACGCCTACTTTGCACTTGGTCTCGATCTTGCTGATCCAGACCCAAGTATTCTCAGGTGTCACCCGTCATTCATTCGTTAGGGAACTTGAACCTATGGCCACGCTCATTCCCATGAATGCGTTTACGCTAGCCTGCATATCAGCTCCCGGACGAGTTCGCGCCATCGGCAAGGGGGGAGTTCTTGTCAGTGAGGTCATCTCTGGGCGAGGGTATCCCGGCGTGATCATCGGAGGTCTCGGCGAAGTCGTCGTTGACTTGCTGGTCGCCCATCCGGCCATACGACCATTTGCCAACACCCTAGCTGGACAGACAAGCGCGATGATTCAGATATTTGACGCCAAGCAAACGACGCAGAGTTATGGCGATCGATTAGAGATGACACGACAACTGACGCTATCGCAAGCGTCGCTGTTCAACTCATTAGTCTATCTTCTGCGGCAACACCCAGATCTATTCCACGGTTTTGACTATTTTGAACGAGATGCGGTTGTCGGAATTATGTCCGATCCCCATCGCGTCTTGCGAGCCCATTATGCACGAAATCCATGAGTTTAAATCCAACTGCAGTCACGCAAGTGTCTTGGAACAAAAGTTGCGAGCCAAGAGTTCACTGGCATTGCTCGTTTTATGCTCCTGGTGGGTGTTCGATCAGCCGGCAAAGGGAAGTTCCGCGGGATGTTCCGACTTAGCCACCAGCTATGTCGAGGAGACCATGTCCCGTTTGCTGCGGACCTATTCAGTCGGAGAACTGACAGGCGAGGTTGCGAAAGCCACTCTCAAGCATGGAAATTTCACCGCTGAGTTAGTGATTGTCGAAACGTCCGCCATGCAGAAAAACGTGTTCGCCGACAAACGCTATCAGGAATCCAAACAACTTCTTGAGTCCGTATATTCGTTTTCTAGCGCCAGCTCCGCCCAACTGGCGACCGATATACGGCAAAACCTTAACTTGTACTTAAACAACTTAAGAATTCATCTCGATAAACAAGCCTTGCGAAATCCGGCACAGCCGCCTGTTCAACAGCAATCCTTCGGGCTGGGTCACTCGCACTTTACCTGGAAAATCGCGTCTATCGATCCCGCAATCAACCATCCCACGCTCAGCGAGTTCCAGGTAAAGAGTCACTTCTTTCACGAGACCCTCAATCGCTACTTGAAGAGTCAAAACAAGGCGCAAGTGACCCCAAAGAACACTTGGGTCGGATACACCTCAGCGAGATTCTACGATCAGAAGGCTTCCGGTAAATACGATGTCCGAGTGGACTTCATCCCCGACAAGAGTCCAGACCTTCCCTTGGGCGAAGCCGCATTCCGCGCTGTCCTCCATAGTGAAGCCTGGAAGATCTTTGAGCAGCGCATGGGCAGAGGGGCCACCATCCGTGCCCTCCGCCAACGTACGGGTGATTACGGCACCTGGTACTCTGGTGAAAGTACCGAGGTCATTCAGCGGCACTATGATCAGGCCGTAAAAGAAGCTATGCCGATCGTCGAGGCTCGCTTGCGACAGAATCCCGACGAAGCTGTTTTTTTGGATTTACTAGGCAACGCTGACCTGCACCGAGACGTGACGGCCACGGCCATGCTCATTGAACAAACGGTACAGAAAGTACTGAACAGTGAACAAAGTGGGCAAGGCATCTTTCAGCGAATGCTCTCGTCCAAATCTTCGGCTCAGATTGACGTGCCGATACCCGCCGTCTTGGTGCAATCGGTGATGAGGCTCTATCGACTCGATCGACCTCAAGCATTGGTGAAACTCATTGAACTCATCAAGGATCGGCTACCGAACTTCGAGGTAATGGACCGCCTGGTGATCCAACAGGGCGAAGCCATGGGTGTGGCGCGAGGGAATTTGGCCAGCTTGATCGACGGCATGAAAGAGTACGACTTGCCATCCAAGCGCGTGTTCACCGATGCTCTTGGCGGCCTGTTTGACGTCAGAAGTTTCGGTGAACTGACTGATCGAAATTTTGGCCGATTTGGCACGGACATGCTGCTCACGGGCATATTTGCTTCGCCAGAAGTAGGGCGGGAAGCCATGCGAATTCTGGAACAAGAAGGATTCACCAGTGAGGTGATCATCCATAGAGGCTCAGGATATCCCTGGGGTATCGTGGCAACCGACAGTAGTGGACGGTCTCTTGTTTATTTTGATTTTAATGTGGTTGGCATGGATACACGCAGCATGATGGCAAATGCGCTACGGGCTTATCTGGAATTGGCCCGACATACACACCGTGATGCAGAGGGTGCGGTTCAGCGGCAGCTGGATCAATCCTTGGCGGTCCTAACTCAGCAGATAAAGGATATTGAAGAGGGAGCAACCATGAAGCGCAGTATCTGGGAGCGACTGCAATTCATGTCCACATCACTCAAGGAATGATCTTTTGCCGAAAGTCAGAGTTCAGAATCTTTATTGATGGCGAGGCCCACAGTCGCTGGGAAATTAGACAGCTGTCGCCCCCATCCGCACTTTCGAACCCGATGCTGCTAAGTAACCGTCCACAATTACTGGTTATTTATGAATGGCTCGGCCCTTGCGTATAGACCAGCACGTCGTGGAGTGGGTGCCATGGGTTAAATTTGATCCTCCTCAACTGCGCACGTGATCAATACGGGAGTTGGATATGCGTCGGCTGTCAGTATTTTTGTTCGCATGGGGCATGGCTGCGTTGGTCGGTTGCCAAAAGGCACGCTTTGCGGCAGAGCGCGGCGAAGCCACCACCCCGGAACAAATCACCCCATTTGATCCAAACCAGCAACAGAATCAGCAGCAGAATCAGGATAACTTCAATCAGAACCAAAACCAGAATCAAGACGGTTTGACCGGCGATGGCGGCCAAGCCTTTCAACTGCGGGGGGCGTGCACCGCCGACGGCGCGCCACAGCTTCTACAGGTAAATAGTTTGAGTACCGGCCGCGTGCAACTCGCTGGTGAGCTCTGTCCACGGGCGTTTGGTCGACTGAACGTCTTATTCGTCGTCGATTATTCAGGTTCGATGCGCACGGCTGACCCGGCAGATACTCTTGGCTTGAGTTGCGGACGACTGCGTGCCGCCAAGCGAATTTTAGAAAAGCTCAAAGCAGCAAAGCGTCCGGACGATGTGATCACCGTCGGTGAAGTCAGCTTCGCCCAAGCCGCAACCCAGCGCCTGGCCATGCAAGGCATCGATAGCTTTGACTCTATTCTCAAAGTGAACACGTTTAACTTCTGTGGTTACGAGGACGGCGCCGGCGGCTCTACCAATTACCAGGCTGGCTTTGACGCGGCCCGCGCCGCACTGTCTGGCGCCACCGGCAATACGGTCATCTACTTCCTTTCCGATGGCTTACCTACCATTAGTGCCAATGGCCCCTATGACGAAAATGATGCGGCAGGCGTGCATAAGCTGGCGGGAGCCAATTCCGTGACCGCGTTACGTAACGCCGTCCCGAATGCTGCGATCAATACGGTGTATTTGAATCGCGGCTCGAATGGCGCCCAAGCCGAGGCCTACTTGCGCTCCATTTCAAATCAATTTCGCATCGTCACCCAGGCAGCAGATCTGGCCGACAAGGTTGTGGAGCTGAGCATTCCAACGGTGGGCTTGTCCACGGCGACTCCCATCGCGCTGTTGACGGCACCCGGTGTCACGGGCCCCCAATCCATCCCCGTTCGCACCTATGCTCCCGATCCCACTAGGGCCGGAGTGTGGCTGTTTGAAACCGAGCCCTTTACCCCGTTTAAGCAACCGGGCCAAACTGTACGCAACGTCTTCACCATCACGGCCCGAGGTCTCGACAACAAAGAATACCCCAACACTTACTGGCTAAACGTTCAATCCCAATAAGCTGCGGGTTCTATCTAGTCAATCTGCTCCAGAGCAAAGCGAACGAAGTCGGCTTCTGTGAGGATGCCGACCAATGTCGTCCCCTCGACCACCGGCAAACAACCGTATTTGTTTTCCAGCAAAACCTGTCCAGCATCTTTCAATGGCGTATCCGCCAGGACGGTGTCCGGCTCGACGGTCATCGCTTCCGCAACTTTCGTCGCACCTAGCGTCCGACGCTGCTCACTGTAAGGAATACGCTCAATTCCAGCCATAATGCGCAGCATGTCCCGCTGGCTAAGAATTCCTTCCAGCTCACCGTCATCGTTCACGACCGGCAGATGCCGAAAATGGCCCGTATCCATAACGTCCCGCGCGTGCGCCAAATTGTCGTCGGCTCCCACGGTGACGATACTCCTAGTCATTAGGTCACTGACGGTCATCTCACTCACGCTCCACCTCCTTTTGCTCGAATTCGTCCAGCCGATCGCGTCATTTCGCGCACATCTTCACATATTCCTCTGCAACTATAGCCACTTGCAAACCACGTGCCATGCCCGAGTTCATTCCAATTTTGGCGACCCAGTACCGACCGTGCTAAAATAAATGCAGTGATTAGAAGCCCACAGTGCAATTTCGTCGGCTGATACCAAGTCTGCATCCGCGTCCTTTTCATCGCGGACTCCAGGGAAGGAGCGCATGCTATGATTCATCGCCTCGTGGCGACCGGAACGTTCCTCCTTGTCGCAGCGTGCACTACGACGCCGCGCTCGTATCATCCTAACTCAACCATGTCTCCGCCCCTGTCTATGGCACCAAAAGGCGGCAGTGAGCATATCAATCAATGGATCAACGAGGTCGATACCGGCTTCACTCAAACCGCCCAGCTTTCGACACAGCCGGTCTTTCAAGAGCAAGACATCAGCCCGCAGGCTAAGCCTGAGGCACGCCACAGCATCCCTCTGGAAATGAACGCCCGGGTCGACCAATGGATCCGATACTTCACGGAACGAGACCGAGAGCGATTCCAACGCTTTCTCGATCGCGGCCATACTTATCGCCCGCTGATCGAAAAGACCTTGCGCCAAGAGGGCCTTCCTACTGAGCTATTCTATCTGGCGCTCATCGAATCAGGATTTCAAAATCGGGCTCGGTCACATGCAGGTGCCGTCGGCATTTGGCAATTTATCCCGGCAACAGGCCGTCGCTACGGACTGAGTGTCGATACGGAGATCGATGAGCGTCGAGATCCCATTCGTGCAACCGTTGCCGCTGCCCGATACCTTCGAGACCTGAATAATGTGTTCCAATCCTGGTACTTGGCCATGTCCGCCTACAACGCTGGCGAGATGCGCATTCTCGGCGCCATCATGCGCTCCACATCTCGCGACTTTTGGGAACTGGCAGAGCGCAAGGCCCTCCCGAAAGAAACCATGAACTATATTCCTAAATTCCTCGCCGCAGCGATCATTGGGCATCATCCGGAGCGCTTTGGCTTTCGCAACCCAAGTGCCGAAAATTTTCCCGAGCTGCAAGCTTTTGCTGTGCCCAAGCGGGTGCACTTGGCGGATTTAGCCAGAACTGCCGACATCCCTTTATCACAGCTGCAGGAGTGGAATCCCGCGCTCTACCGCAGCCGAACGCCTCAAGGCGAGGGTAAATACGAAATCTGGGTAACTGCAAGCGCCGCCAAATCCTTAGAACGGGTACAGAATCGGCTGGCAGCACTACAACAACGCTCAGCTCCAGCTCCGAAGGTCGTCGCCAGCAAATCGCATGTCGTACGCCGCGGCGAGAATCTGACCCAGATCGCCAACCGCTATGGCATGACGGCAGCCGAAATCGCTCGCCTCAACAATATGAAAACTCAGCGTATTTTCGCCGGCCAGACACTACGCCTGCAACCTAACCCACGAGTTGCGGCGCAGACACCCATCCAACATTACAAAGTACGCCGAGGCGATACGCTAACCGGCATTGCCAAACGCTACCAGCTTTCGGTCAGCGCCATCAAGGAACTGAATCATCTGCGGCAAGGAAATGTTTTCGCTGGTCAAGTGCTGAAACTGCCGCGACGGGGTTAGAACGCAATTAGGGCGCGAGCTCTCTCGCCGTCTCCGAGCTTACAACCAAATCACTGCCGATGCTGGTCATCGGCACGGCGTGAAAGCCAGCGCTCGGCGCGGCAAAGCTCAACTTCATCGATGCCACCACTCGTCCACTGGGATATGCAACCTCGTACAAATAGTCGTGCTCTCGATCGCGGTCTTCACTGCGCCCATCCACTTTTGGCGCAACGAAGTATGCAAGCACGTTGGTGTTGGGCAAAATAGCCACCGATGAGCGATTACCACTATAGAGTTTGCGCGGAGGAAACCACTCCCAAGCGAAGTCGGCTTTTCGAGCGGCGCGATCGAGTCGAAGCTCAAGAATGCGACTTCGACGGGTGCGAAAGCCATTATCAAACATCACCAAACTCGTGCTGTCACGCATGCGCGGGCTGTGCGGATGCGAAAAGCGAGCTTTTCCACTGACACGGAAATCGTCTTTTGGAGACGGGCCCGCAACCCACGCAATGGCGGAAAAGTCGTCACGCAGCATGACGATTCGGTCCAAATGCTTGAGCGCCGTTAGAACGCCGCCAGAAGGAGCGGGATTCAAGGAATTGGCATGGACAAAGTCATGATCGGCCCGCTCCAGGCCCCAGCCAACAAAGCGCTCACGCTGCTTGTTTTCGACCCAATAGGGATCTTTGCCAGGTTGAAAGTATTTAGTAAAATTCAGCAGCTCTTTCCACGTGCGCCGCTCGAGATCTACACGGACAATATTGTTCACCAAGTAAGAGACCTCGAGGCCCTGCTCTTTCACTTTGACGATGTCATTGCTGAGTGTAACTAGCTCAGCATGGTCCTTGCTAACAATGAAGTCGTGATGCATGGGCAGGTCGATGGACTTCTGCTTGGAAAGAAATCGCGCCTCAAACTCGCCTCGCTGATCGACAACGGCAAAATAACCATCCTTTTCGCCAAGTAAAAAGGCGTAATTCCCCGGCTCAACCTGCTGAACGTTAATGTAGGAATGAAACGGTTGGTTATTGACTGCAGGTATGTACACCCAAACCAATTCGCCCAGTCGATTTACCACCATGACAAACGAAAAACGCTGCTTGGAACGCAAAGGCGCCTGTCCACGGCGCACCACTCGCTGAGCATCGTCCAAGTTCCCAAGGGGAAGAGTTCCCCCCAGTAAAAAGAAGGGAGTCGTAAATGCGCCGTCGGCCGCTTTGATATCAATGCCCGAAAAAGCAGCGGGTAGCGGTGACTGCAGACGAAGGCTGCCAATACGTACAAACGCTCCCACACCCTTCTGTGAGCGCGCAAAAACCAAAATGGGTTGCCTGTAGGTAGGTGGGATGAAACGCAACGTCAGCTCGCCATTTGCCAGCGCAAAGTCATTGGCTTCAAAGTAGCCAATGCTGGGGTGCCCATAAACAACTTGGCCGATCCTCGACGAACCCTTCGGCAACTTGAGGCGATGCTCGACGTTGAACTTCTTCGGCAGGGCTCGCAAACTGTCCCAGTCTCGCATATGCGGTGACTTTTGGACCTTTGCCAGCAAAGGCTCACCGGCAAGGCCAAGCGCCAGCAATATCAGCAGTGAGAATGGGGCGCGCCGACTCCTCATGGCGCCTAGGCCGCAAAAATCGTTGGCGCCGTGTTAGCGATGTGCACCTGCTGCACTTGGCTCAGCGCATGCACCTTGCGGTAGGTCATCGTTACATCTTGCTTGCCCTTGCCCAAAAGATGATAGACCAGCGCTTTTCGCTGCTGATCTGAATGCATAACCACATTCATCTGGCGAAATTTCCAGCGGTCAGCCCTCAGCACAGCCTCAACCTCCCCCTCGACATCGGGGCCGGCTTCCAAAGGCACAAAGATTCGCAAGATGCTCTCTTGTTGGCGCACAACGCCATAATGGGTAAAGTGCAACACCAGAACAAATAGACAGCCCATACCCACAAGTCCAACCGCCGCCAGAAACGACCCCGTGCCCGCCGCCATACCGAGGGCCAGCGCCCAAAAGATGTAGATCGCATCGATGGGCGACTTCAACGCATTGCGAAAGCGAATGACGCTCAATGCACCGACCAAGCCAAATGCCCGCGCAATATTATTACCGATTAGCAAGGTGACCACTGAGGACAAACTTGCGAATAAAAATAGCGCGTGCACAAATCCTAGGGAAAAATTTTGCGACTTTTGCGTCAACCGATACACCATGGAAATGGGAAAGGTCAGAAGAAACGGCACAAGCATGCCGATAACAATTTGCCCAAGCCCGAGTCCAGCTCCATGCGTTACCGTCAACCAGGAGCCAAACAAATCATCCGTCACGCGATCACCTCCTGGTAGCCACCGACGATATCCAGATTCTGAATGGCCTCGGCGTACTTTGAAATGCGCACCTGTTCAACATCCAAACGCTGTAAAAGCGTGACTAAAGTATCGGGAAGATCGGGATGTGCGCACTTGATTTCGAGGATAACTTGCGTCCCCGCTAGCATATCACGCTCTGCAGCCAGGCGACTGCTAACGAACGTTTCGTCGGGCCGCAGATAGACCAAGCTACGATCAAAATTCAAGCGTACAGGCTCCCCATCAAACACAAGTTCATAGGCCTCTCGCTCGTAATAAACATTGCAAACATGGACGAGCGGCGAATCCGGCATCCATGGAAATATCTCCTCAAACGCCTCCTCGGCCCGCAGCCACCATGAATTGGGATCGAGTAGTTCGGAACGGAAAAGAAGCGGCTGGCGTTCCTTGATTTGTTCCTGATCGCACTTGGCCTTGACTTCGAGAAAGCAAATCCCTGGCTCGTCCAGTCGATTGGCATAGCGACGTAAGCGCAGTTTGATATGTTCAAACTCGCCATCCATCTTCTGGTAGAAATACCTTAGATCGGGAGTGTCAAAGTAGGCAGAAAACACCGGATAGGCATTGTGCTTCACGGCATGCGGATCTGCCTGCCCTAGGGTAGCCAAGGTACGGCGAAAAACTTCATATTGAGCAAGCGAAAGTAGAAATTTCGATTCAAAACGCGGCATCACAACCTCGATGCAGGAGTGCCCCCCAAAAAAATCTCGCCCCCAGGACTATACCGACGGACGAAACAGCTAAAAATCGAGGAGTTAGCAGTATTTTACCACATCGTGGTATGTCCGCGCGGCCTCCTGGCCCGGCGCGGCATCGGCCGGCCTCCGCCACTTTGTGGATTTCACTCGCATTTATTCGTGCTTTTATGGCACACCCAAGGCAATGTTTAAGTTGGCATAGAAGCCAATGAAATTCGGAGGAATTATGCAGAAACCGCTTCAGATTCAGTTTCGAGGAATGGATGAGTCGGAGGCCTTGGCGGGCAATATTCGCGACAGGGTCGAAAAACTTGAGCACATGTTTCAGCGCGCAACCTCCTGCCGCGTGGTCGTTGAGCAATCCCATACGAACAAGCAAAAGGGAAATCTCTTTCAAGTTAAAGTCGAAATGGATCTGCCAGGAAAGATGCTAACCGTCAGCAAAGCGCATGGTGACAATCACGCCCACGAAGACCCCTATGTGGCCGTGCGCGACGCTTTTGACGCCATGGAGCGCCAGCTCCGTAGTTACTCACAAAAAATTCAGGGCAAGGTTAAGCATCACGAGCCACTTGAGCCTGCAGCGCTGGTCGACGAGACTGCAAGCGAGTAAACGTGACGAGGGATGCGCAACAATTTAACGAGTCAGGTACGGACGCAAGACGGATACTCATCGTCGATGACAACGATGCGACTCTAGACCTGCTGTCCGCCCTCTTTCTTGAGGAAGGATTGGACACGGTCAAGGCCTGCAACGTGGCTGAAGCACGCCGATTGCTGACCGAGTCAGGTGACGATTTCGACCTCGTTCTTTCAGATATTCAAATGCCAGGAGAAACCGGCTTTGATTTACTCAAATGGATCAAAGGGCCGGACTCGCCGCGCCCTGACCTACCGGTCCTGCTGACCACGGCTCAACTTCCAGAGGCTGAAAATCGCGTCCTCGGCCTCTCTCTCGGTGCTGTCGACTATGTCGTTCGCCCCATTGAGCTGCGCGAGTTAGTACTGCGTGTGATGCACGCCATGGATCACTTTCAGCGCGTCAGAAACCTCCAGCGCAATTTGGAGAATTCTGAGACTTTAGCCATGATGGGGCGATTGATGGCCGCCTCAAATCATGAGGTAAAAAATCTCGTGGGTATCGTCTCCATGTCTGCCGATCAATTGCGACGACAACTGGCTCAGATGCTGGCGGAGCGCCCACCACAAGATAGCCTGCGCCGCTCATTGGATGCCTTGACCAAATCCAGCAAGATGCTGGTTGACGTCACTCGCTCCGCTGCCCACATGATGCGAGCCGATGGTTCGGAAGGCGTGGCGATCAATCTGGGAGAGATTACCGCTGAAGTGGTTGACATGATGCAGGCTCGGATTAGGCCGATCCGCTTAGTGTTGGAGTCGCAGACCGGTTCGCAATATGCGTGGGGCCGGGATGTTGCCGTGCGGCAGATCTTGGTCAACTTTATCTTGAACGCCGCCGACGCCGTTGAGGAGATGTCTCCGGTGGAAGGTGGCTGTATTCGCATCTGTATCAAGGTACCCACAGCTGAAACCTGTTGCATCGAGGTCATCGACAACGGCGTAGGGCTTTCGGAAGCGGGGATACGTCACGACTTTGCGGCATTTGCCTCGACGAAAACTCTTCGCGGTGGGCAGGGGTTGGGCTTGTGGTTATGTTCGCGCTTGGCCGAACAAATGAAAGGCTGCATTAGCTTGCAATCCAAGGGTCCGGGACGAGGAGCCACCGCCATGCTAAAACTGCGGCGCAGCCCGCAGCCCGCTATGAGCGAATCCCTCGACATCAGTCAATACTTCGTTCATTAACCCCGTGGCAGAGTGACGACGTTGAACCAGAATTGATCAATACCGCGAATCACCTGCACGAACTGATCCATATCCACGGGCTTGGTGATGTAACAATTTACGTAAAGATCATAGCTTCGCAGAACATCCTCCTCTGCCCGCGACGTCGTGAGCACCACAACGGGAATGCGCCGAAGTTCTGGATGAGCCTTGATTTCTTCTAGTACCTGCCGCCCATCCTTTCGCGGCATATTCAAATCTAGGAGAATAATATCGGGCAATGGCGCGTCGCTGAATTCGCCCCGGCGATGAAGAAAATCCAAGGCCTCGACACCATCGCGCGCTACCGATAGACGATTATTGACCTTTCCCTCCAGCAAGGCTTCCTTGGTGAGCCGAACATCACCCGGGTTGTCTTCAACCAACAAGATTTCAATGGGTCGAGCCCGCGGCTTACTCTCGTCGAACACCGTTGCCTCCTTCTTGCACCTTGGGGAGAGTGAAACAAAAGCGAGAGCCCTTTCCCGGCTCCGATTCAACCCAGATTTTTCCGCCATGCCTATCGACAATTTTCTTGCAGATGGCCAAACCGATACCGGTACCCGGATACTTGTCGCGCGTATGCAACCGCTGAAATATCACGAAGATCTTTTCACGATACTCAGATTCAATGCCAATTCCATTGTCCTTGATGCAGAACTGCCAATATAGAGGATTTTCCTGTTGCTCAATTTCAATCTTGGGCGGAGCATTACCGTGAAATTTGATGCCGTTGGCGATCAGGTTCTGAAAGAGCTGCACGAACTGCACGGGGTCACCAGGCAATGACGGCAACAAGGGAGCCTTGATTTCGGCACCACTTTCTTCGATCGTCGCCTGCAAATTGGCCAGCACCTGCTCCATAACATCTGCAAGTTCGACCTCAACGGGAGCCTTGCCGCGACTTGCGACACGGGAGTAGGCCAGAAGGTCGGCGATGAGCGCCTGCATGCGCTTGACTCCCTGCACGGCAAAATCGATGAACTCGTCCGCATCCTTATCCAGCTTGCCGCTGTAACGCCGCTGCAATAGCTGGGTATAGCCCGAAACCATGCGTAAAGGTTCCTGCAAATCGTGCGAAGCCACATAAGCAAACTGCTCAAGCTCTTCATTAGATCGCTTCAGCTCAGTTGCCTGCCGCTCAAGTTGATGGCGAATGGCTTTCGATTCCGTGACATCGCGAACGATACTCACGGCAAATTGCTCATCGCCGATTCGCACCGGACTGAGGCTGATTTCCACCGGAATCAGGCGGCCATCTTTGGTCTGTCCAAAAAGATCTTTGGTAACTCCCATGGGGCGAGTGCGCGGCTCCGTGAAATAGGAATCCCGCAATGCAACGTGCGAGGAGCGCAGAGGCGTAGGCAGCAAGTTCTCGACGGGCTTTCCCAGCAGCTCTTCGGAATTGAAACCAAAAACAAGATAGGTTTGCCGGTTGGCTGCTACGATTTTGCCATCGCGCGCGACCAATAAAATCGGATCTGGCGCTGCTTCGAGCAAGGCTTCCAGAGTTTCGCGACTGGCATTGAAGCTTGACTCACCCATTTCTATAACTTTCCCCTATCTTGCCAAAGTTACAACCAAAAATCCGCCAGCGCGAGATTTAACTGCGGCCAATGCCACTTGTGGTAAATAACTCCAATTGTTGTGTGATATGGAACAGTAACTGTGGTAAAACTTCAGCAGCCGCTTGCAGGAGCGTGCAACATACTGTCATTACTATATTAAGTTACCAGGCCCTAGATGGCATTGGCCTTGCTGAATACGCCTGCACCCGGCCGACCGCCGGAACAAAGGGATCGAATATGGCCGATCGTTGGTTTACCCTAGCAGACCCAAGAGCGCCGCAGCCAAGAACTCACGAGGAACAATTGAACAGCCAAGTTCTGGATGCGTACAAACTATTAAGCGGCTGGGTTGGTTCCATGGCTGACCGCGTCCGAAATCCGGTGGCTGGCGTTTTAGCTGCCCTGCGGCTGCTAGAACGAGAGCTACAACAGGTCGCTGGTGGACGCCCCCTGAATGACGCGTTTGCCAAGGACATCCTGTATAAGATCACTGGTCGTCTAATCGAACTGGACCGTTACATCGCGGAGCTCACCGATTTCGGCCGCCCTGCTGTATGCGTTCCCCAAGAGTTCCCCATCCGCCCCCTTCTACAAAGCGCATGCGATGAGTTTCGCAAGCGTCCCGGCGTGCGGACAGACTTGGACATCAATTTGACGTGCAACCCCTACTTGGTGAATGCCGATCCGGAGAAGGTTGAGCGAATGGTACTGGCCTTACTGTTGAATAGCATCGAGGCCATTCCAGCGACTGCCGTACCCCAGATTTCCGTTCGGGTGGTCGCGGAAACAATGGCCAATACCCTGAAGATCATCGTTACTGATAACGGTCCTGGGTTCCCTGGCAAAGCCCAGGAGCACCTTCTGCGCCCCTTTTCGTCGACCAAGGAGGCCGGGTCTGGACTCGGACTGGCGATCGTTAAAAAGTATGCAGAGTCCCATCAAGGATTCGTCGAGTTGAAGAATCTGCAAGGCGATAGAACCGGCGCTCAGGTTACGATTGTCCTGCCTGGTGCTGTGCGCCCCAATGGTAAATCTGTTTTCTAGCGTAGGAGTTGCGTTCATGTCGGAACAGGCACTGCTGCCAGGACACCCCCTCAAAGACGTTCGCATCTTTATTGTGGATGACGAAGACATCTTGGCTTGGAGCCTGGAAACAGAGCTTAAGTCACTAGGTGCTGAGGTTTTGCGTGCTGGTTCGCTGCGCCAAGCACTAGAGCGCTTTCCCGACTTCCAACCGGATTTAGCGATCACGGATCTACGGTTGCCGGACGGCAATGGTCTTGAGTTGGTGCAAAAGTGGCGCAAGACTCACCCCGCCATGCCGACGATTCTGATCACAGCTCATGGTGCCATAGATTCCGCAATCACGGCTCTCCGCCTTGGGGCTTTTGACTACTTACAAAAGCCCTTTGACATGAAGGACCTCATCGCTTCGGTCAATCGCGCTGCCGAACTGAGTCAATTGCGACAAAAGGTCAGCCGACTCCAAGGCGTTGAGTCCAGCGATATGCAGGTGCAAATCGTCGGCAGCTCGCCGGCCGTAGAAACCATGCGCGAGCGTCTGCGCCAAATCGCCAAGAGCAAAGCCAACACCGTCATTATATTCGGCGAGAGCGGTACGGGTAAGGAGCTTGCGGCTCGGGCCCTGCACGCTTGGTCTGAGCGCGCAAGCCGGCCGTTTGTTGAAATCAACTGTGCCAGCATTCCAGAAAATTTGCTGGAGAGTGAACTCTTTGGCTACGAGAAGGGGGCGTTTACGGATGCGCGTGAGCGTAAACTCGGACTCTTTGAGATTGCTAAGAACGGCACCATCTTTCTCGACGAGATTGGCGAATTGCCACTGCAGCTGCAAGCAAAGCTATTGCGTGCCCTAGAGTATCGGCGATTTAAGCGACTGGGCGGCACCAGAGACATCGAGTTTTCCGCTCGCATCGTTGCCGCAACCAACCGCGATCTGTTGGAAGAAGTTCTGAAAAGGAACTTTCGCGGCGATCTTTTCTATCGTCTGAATGTTTTGCCAATTCACTTGCCGCGCTTAAACCAGCGCAAGTCCGACATCCCTGAATTGGTTGAATTCCTGCTCGGCAAAATGGCGTCGGAATTAGGCATCCGCAAACCAAGCGTCAGTCCAGAGGCCTTAACCAAACTCGCCAGCTTCGATTGGCCTGGGAATATTCGCGAGCTGGCGAATGTCCTACAACGAGCCCTAGTCTTTCACGAGCCCGTGATTCTCCGACCTGAGCATCTTGATTTAGATGAATTGCAGCGTATCGAGCGCGCCATCATTCAACAACACGATGGCGATATCGGCGTGCCTGGACACCACCCTCCTGTGCCTTCTATACAGGTAGGCAACGGGCGCGAGCTGACAAATCTCGGAGAGGGATTTCATCTGCCGGAATCAGGAATCAACTTGGAAACCCTCGAACGGAGCCTGCTAGAGCAAGCTCTAGACCGCGCGCGTAACAATCAGACACGGGCTGCACAGCTGCTCGGGATTACTCGCCACACTTTACGCTACCGACTCGAGAAGCATGGACTTCTCGCCCCCAATAGCAACTAGCGCCTGACGCTTTCGCGACAAGCGCACACCAACAACGACTCACACTCTCGCCAACTTTGGGCAAAAAAAAGCCCGGCACGTCTGCCGGGCTTGGAATCTTAAGCGAACAGATCTTACCAGCGATTGCCGCCGCCGCCGCCGAAACCACCACGACCACCGCCGCCGCCGCCACGACTTCCGCCGCCGCCGCCGCTGCTACGAGGCTTCTCTTCAGCTTCGTTCACTTTAACGGTTCGACCGTCGAGTTGCTGACCGTCCATACCAGCGATGGCACTGCGTGCATCATCGTCACTGGAGAACGTCACAAAACCGAAGCCGCGTGAGCGACCCGTCTCGCGATCCTGGATGACTTTTGCTTCATCAACGGCACCGAAGCGCTCGAATGCTTGACGCAAGCCATCATCGTTAGTGTTCCAGCTCAAACCACCGACAAAAACTTTCTTTCCCACGATAACACTCTCTCTAAAAAAGATACTAAGACCATCCGGAATGGTTGGTATTAATGGAAATACAACAATTCGAGGCCAAAGTCGACCTGTGAGCATAACTTTTTAAAGATTGGCAATAGGGGTCACACGGCCAAACCAAAAGAAGGTGCCGTAAATCAGGAACTAGCCCGTCATTCTTGCTAGTTAGGCAAAAAATCCATACCTGGCCCAGAAACCCCACCTCCGACCTTTAGGGACGATACCCCGCCATCTTACCCCGGGTTACCTGCCGGAGCCACTCCCACAGCGGCTCGGCCTCGGCTTTCGTAAAATCTTTTTGATGCGGCATAAATAGGCCCTGCTGAATCGCATCGGGCTTATCGTAGCGCACATGCAGGAACAGGCTCGCCACATCTCGCTTCTTGTAGATGGGTAGCGGGTCAACGAAATCCCAGCCATATTTTGCGCCAACCTGCCGCACTCCATGGCAATATTGACAGCGATCCAAGAAAACTTTCTGCCCGGCCGCGGACGACTTGCCGTCCGCGCGCGCAAACTGCGCCTCGTAGGCATTGCCATTAACGAATTCAATCCCAATCAGAGACCCGGAATGCTTCCAGGGCAAAAAGGACTGATGATGTGCAAAGAAGCGGCCTGTGCGCCACAGTTTGCCAACAACGATTTTGTTGCCTACAAACGTCAACGGAGTGGGATCGCGATAGCGCTCATCCGGTCGCGGCACCTCCGGAAAGTCCTGGCTCCACTTGCCTTTGTCCTGGCGAATTGCCAACGCCAAAAACAATCTATAGTCAGGATGCGGATTCTGCCAAAGCTCACGCGCAACTGGCACGATCATCCGATTGCTGAAATGTAACAATATCGTATCAGTTTGACCGGCCCCCGCCGCCGGCTGATAGGAAGTCAGCAGATCTGCAAGAGCGATACCGCGGTATTCATGCGTAGCATCATATTGGACATCGAAGACCTTCAAAGCCACTTGCCCCTTTTCCGGCACCGTGAGCGTTGAAGGAGCCAGGCCATCGACCATGGCACCGTCCCAATAGCTTCCGGGGGCCCGCGTCCAAACGCGAACTTTAGCCGCATCAGAAGCCTCGGCAGCCGCCGCCACTCCCAGGAACGTCCATACCAAAACAATCCACTTCGACTGCATGCTTACCTCCCTAGCGCACATGCGTACTTCCCAAGCCACACTACTCAGATTCCGGGATGAGCTATCAATCCATCGGCAAGATGACCACCGGACGGTGCTCGGATACCATGAAATAATAAGGTACACGCCCAATCAAGAACGGTTTGCGGCGCACCGTATGGTGCCGTCCAAACAACAGGAGATCCGCATCCTGCTTGTTCACCAAAGCATGCATCTGCTCGGTCACCTCGCCCTGGGTCAAGTCGGCAAAATAGCGGCAGCCGGTAGCTTCGAAGACCGCGCGTTGACCACTCATGCGCCCCGCCATCGTTTCTCGGATCTTTTCCAAAACAGCCGCGTAAATATCCTCTGCCGGCAAAGCCAAATCCGAGCCGGAATGAGAGGTCGCCATGGCACTGGTAAGAGCCACGGACAGCGCTTCTTGGGTCAATCCCGAAACGTGAACGTGATGCAGATCTACCTGTTTGATCACCGTTGCAAGCTGCATCGCATACTGAACGAGTGGCTTGGACTTTTCCGAAAGGTCGTCGGCAACAACGATCTTGAGACGATCTTTGGTAAAATTTGTCCCATGCTTTTCGTCAACAGCCATGACCGGCACGGAAGAATGCGTCATCAGCGACAGAGCTGTAGACCAGCCCGTGGGAATGAACCGATGGGCGCTACGACCGATACCAACGATAATTAGTGCTGCATCGGCTGCGACGGCATCAGCATTGATCCAATCCGCCGGATCGCCGCTCATCACCTTCGTTTCGACGGTGACGCCAGGCACTTTCTTCTTTAGCTCCTCAAGTCGCCGCGCCGCCGCCGTCTCGGCTGCCTTCTGCAACTCGAAGTTCTGCCCAAGATCAAATTCGGAAGGAAACATCTCATAGCCGGTGTGCATATCCCGACAGACATGAATGATCCGTAGACGAAAACCGGCACGCTTACAAAGAGAGGCGGCCGTATTCAACACAACGTCCGTAAACTTATCAAAGCCCACAGCCGCAACTATGGTATTGGAATTGGTTCGGAAGCTCGTCATAATGTCTCCCCTCAAGGCAAATGAAGTCTGTGCATAGAATAGGGCAGTCGCCCACGAAACCCTAGCAAAAAGTAAGGTTCGTTGGCCCTAAATCACCGAAAGGATCAATCATGGGTGTATGGACCCAGAAGCTGCCAGCCAGTATCAACGCGAAGCTTTCGACCTGGGAGCCGTTGAGCGATCTATTGCAGGATGGCACCTGCATGGTTACCGCCATGGCCGCCGCAGAACCACAGCAGCTCTTTAAGAATCTACACGCCATGGTTGGTCAGCGACAGAACATCACTTTGTTTTGCGCCAACCCCGGTCAACCGTACCCTTGTTTTTCCGATCCAACGCTGGTCGGCCGCTTGCACGTGAATGTCATGTTTTTGACCTGTGCGCTTCGGCAACTGCAGGGCCGAGATTTAGTTCATTATGTTCCTCAGCATCTGTCACAGTGGACACGCAATCTGCGGCGCCGAGGTCCCATCGATATCTTCTGGGGCTCTTGTAGCCTTCCAGACGAACGGGGTTTTGTTAGCTTGGGCCCAAGCTGCTGTTACGAGTCCGAAGTATTACGAATGGCAAAGACGGTCGTGCTGGAGATCAATCCGCAGCTGCCGCGAACCTTTGGGGCTACCACCATCCCGATAGACTGGGTCCATCATTTTTTGGCGAACGACGCGCCCCTCCCCAGCGTCGAACCGGCCGTCCCCGGACCAACCGAAAACGCCATTGCCGCCATTATTACGGATCTCATTCCGGATGGCGCCGTGTTGCAATTAGGAATCGGCGCCATACCAAATGCGATCGGCAAAGCACTGCGCGGTAAAAAGGATTTGGGGGTGCACACCGAAATGCTCAATGACGCCATCTTGGAACTGTATCTTTCCGGAGCCATTACGGGACGCAGAAAGTCGCAATGGAATGGCAAAATCATCGGAAGCTTCGCCCTGGGAAGCGCCGAACTCTATCGATTTCTAGATCGAAATCCTGTGATCGAACTACATCCATCCTCCTTGGTGAACGACCCGAGTTGTATCGCCAAGAATGAACGCATGATTTCAATCAATACGGCCATCGAAATTGATATCACGGGTCAGGTTTGTTCTGAGTCCATCGGCCACACCGAAATCAGCGGAGTGGGCGGAGCGGCAGAAACGCATATTGGCGCCCAACGCGCCCCAGAAGGCCGGGGTATCCTAGCTATGCCAGCACGCACCCATCACGGCGTCAGCAAGATTGTGTTTGAATTGAAACCCGGCGCCAAGGTTAGTGTGAGTCGAAATGACGTTGACACTGTGGTCACCGAATTCGGGTTCACCCAATTGGCTGGGCGTTCCGTCGCCGAGCGCGCTCGGGGCCTGATCAACATCGCCCACCCCGATGATCGCGCGCAGCTGACGGAGCAAGCTCGCCAGGCTCGCTATATATGACGCACTATGCAGCGTCATTTGCCGCTTAACGGCGACTCCGGCATTTGACTATGCACGAAACATCTCCGTATTCTCATGTCCCTCCACCGTGCGCGATGTTGGCATTGCTCTTGCTGCGCGGAACCGGGGAGTCAGGGTCGGCACTCAGACAAGGAGGGTTGGGTTATGAAACACTACCGCGTCGCGGACATCTTTACTCGAGCTGTGTTCGCTTTGAAACCACAGGATAGCATTGCTGCAGCCCGTTGCGCCATGGAGAGGCTTGTCGTCCGCCATATTCCCGTCGTCGACCACGAACAGAAGTTGGTGGGCATGGTTTCAGATCGCGACGTGTTGTTACACTCCATTCCTGGCGAACTTGAGGGCAACCGCGTCGAGGACGGCTTGGTCGGAGACATTATGAAGCTGCAACCGATTTGCTGCCGTGCCACCGATAAGCTACATGATGCTGTCGGCCTCTTGATCGACCATCGAATCAATTCTTTGCCCATCAAGGACCACCAAGGCGTGTTAGTGGGGCTCGTGACCTCCACCGACATTCTGCGCCTTGTTAGGGACAGCAACTATTCGATGCCGGATTCGATAAGTCTCAACTTCCTGGAGTACTCGTTGGAACAGGCGGGCCGGGTGTCATGAAGCCTAGGATGAGTACACCATGACCGAGCTGGGCCCGCAGGCCTTGGCTGCTTTCAGTGAGGCGCGACTATTCTTGATGAGGTCATCCCAAGAGGTATGGCTGTCGCAAAGGACGCCGTGCAGCCCGATGGACACCTGGATGTGAATGTGCTGCCGCTCAAAATCAAATCTGTGTTTAGCGATTTTTTCGCGTAATCGCTCGGCAACGACTTTGCCGTTTGGCGGCTCTATTCGCGGCAAGAAAACGAGAAATTCGTCGCCACTGATACGCGCTGCCACATCGGACTTGCGCAGCAAGGATTTGAGCATATTCGAAATCTCCAACAAGACCACTTCGCCGGCAGCGTGACCATATCGATCATTCACAACCTTAAATTGATCGATGTCCATGCGCAGAAGCGTAACTGGTTCACGAAATCGACAGGCCAAGTTGAATACGCTGCGGCACGCCTTGTGAAATCCAGGCTCGTTGAGCATACCCGTCAACGCATCCTGGTCGATCATTTCCTGCAGGCGATCATACAGGAGTCCGACGGTATAGCCGAACATGGCGAAGGCGCTACCACCACCCACAATCAGGTAGAGATACATGTGCAAGTCAGTTATCTGCGGCCCAAAATACGACCGCAGGACCCACCAACCGATGGGACAAGCCAAAGACAGGGCGAAGCCGACCAGCATAAAGGCAAGTTTGCGAGGGATCCGACCAGCCATTGACCCACCTTTGATTAAATCCCGACTGATGACACCGCATTCATTGCCGATTGCAGGAGCGGATTCGACAGAAATACCTGGGTCAAGGTCGTCAATTCGCTCGGTTGCTCAACGACGATCTCTGACTCCATCTGCCGCAAAAAGCGCAAGAGATCAGATTCGGTAATCAGCGCAAAAATGGTTTGACCTTGGGCCACCGGCACCGCCGAGGCGTGATGCGAGTCCAGGATCTCAAAAATCTCGCGCAGGGTCGCCTCGCGACGAACAGGCGGCACACATTGCGGCAAGAACGATTGGACGGGAGCGGTCAGACCTGCCGCCAGTTGCCCTTGGCGCATGGCCCCCTTCACTAAATCCCGATCAGAGACAATACCTAGGTACTTATCGCCCTGCATGACCACGAGATGGTGCACACCTTGGCGCAACATCAGTGCCAATGCGTCCTGGGCCGAAGTTGCGGGGGCTATCTCCGTAACCCCATGAGCCTCGGGCAATATTCGTAACTCAAGGGCATCCGCAGCAAAACTCATCGTCAACTCTCCCATCAAGACAATGTGGCAACGCCAACGAGGGTAGGTTACCAGAGCACCAGGGATTTAGGCGAAAGAAAAAGCGGGTGCACTCGGCACCCGCTGTGTATCAATCTCGTCCGTCGCTGGCGGCGATTACTCGACGACAGTTCGGCTCGCGCTGCCGATACCCACAGAGAAGAGGACGTTGTGCGAACGACCGCTCAAGCTGCGCACGTGCACCAAGTGACGGCCGTACTGCATATTTTCCGGTAGATCGACCGGAACTTTAAATTCAATCTCGGCTTGCTTGCACTCAGGGCCTTCGATTTTCTCGTTCATAATTGGCAACACGTTTACCGACTTGCCATTGTCGATGATGCGAACATCAACGATCTTCATGCAGGTGTTGGTGAAGCGACCTTCCAGCAACACATACTGCTGCATCGTGCCAGGAGTGCGATGGACCGATACCTGGTCTAGCGGTGCGTAGAAAAAGTCATCTGGACCGGCAGACGTTGCTGCTGCCACGGGTAGACCTTCCTTGACAGAGCCATTGTTGGCGACAACGGTAAATTTACCTTCCGGCAAATGGCCAATGCGGAGTTCGTTGGAATAGGCGATCAAAGCTTCTTGGCACGGACCAGGAAACTTGCGTGCCAGCTGCGTGACGTGAATGGTCAACGTCTCTTCGTCAATTTCATATTCCGCATTCGCCAACTTGTAACAACTGCTCTTCAGAAAACCGTCTAAAACAACGGTAACTTCGTCATTATCGTCAAAACCCACCGGAATGAAGATTTCATTAACCTCAACAGCTTCGACATCAAAGGCCGCGGCCGAGGAGGCTACCCCGGGAGCACCCAACAACATCACAGCACCGGCAACGACACCTGGAACCGAAAACTTTGTGCGACCCAACATGTGCATCCTCCTCTATGGGATTTGTAATTAGCGGTCTGCGCGCTGGGGAAGCAACATGTATGCCGAAGCCTGTCAAAACTCCAGATAAAAACGATTTTATATATCATTTCAACATATTACAAAATTGGCGGGGGCGCATGCCGCTCCCCCGGTCAACACCGGGGGTCGGCGGCCAGTGGCAAATGACTCAACTTGCAGAGATCAATCCGCGCAACTCGCGCAGCCGTGTCTTCACTTCGTCAGGAATATTGGTTCCCGAGGAACCCGAGTAATCCAATATGAGATTCTCTTCAAGCAGAGCATAGGACTTGCGTGCAAATTCCGTTTTGGGTGCCGTACGGATGGCGGCCTCTAAGTAATACTCCGATTGAGAAATCCAGAAAGATCGGCCAATCACCGATTCAATCAGACCCAGAAGGTAATAGGCCTCAGAAAGCTCAGCCGGCGGTCGCTTGGGGCCGCTGACAAACTCGTTCAAGGTGCCGGACGCAACGATCATATGTACCATGCCGTCCCGATCCCGAGGATACTCCATCAAGCCCCGCGCTCGCCCCACGAGTTGGCGCGCCGTCTCGAGGTCATTCTTTTGCACGAGTTTCTTCTCGGCGACATAGTCCAGTCCAGCAATCCAATCCCGCACGTTGTATATGACAAAATCTGGAAGATCCTTGCGCTGAACAAACTTCTGTAGCGTCTTCTTGGCCCTGGGCACGTCACCTTTCACCCGCACCGCCACCTTCAAATAGTCGGTAAAAGTGTCCATAAAGATCAAGTCAGCCGGCGCGATTTCATTGCTGGCAAACAGCTTCTCTAGCGTGTCCAGTGCTTGATCAAACTGTCGGGTGGCGATCTGTAGCCGCGCCTGATCCACCAGCGACAGCTTGCCAATATTAACCTTCTTGAAGAACTCGTTCGACCCGGGAAAGTCCTGTTTAGCGCTGAACTTGATGTGGCACGAAATACAGTTCTCGGTGATGTTATGCAGGACGAAGCGCGCTTCTTCCAAACGCCCCTCTTGCAAGCGTCGGCTAATCTCACGAGCGTCGCTGCCCATCGACTTGGCGATAAACTCCAGCGCCGGCTCGTTGGCGCTCACATGTCGCTCAAGCAGGTGCGCATTTTTTGCCAAACGAGCAGCCTGCTCTCGCACTTCCTTCGCATTCTTTTCATCATGGAACGCCTTCTGGTCGATGCTCATGGGCAGGAGATCCTGCAGCACGACGTAAATTTCATCCATAATGGAACGCGTCTTGTCGCGCCGAGAATCCGCCCCTTGCGCCGCAGCGCCGCACAAGAGTCCAACCGCACTACCCCATACCATGGTCCGTAAACGCAACCTCATTGTCCCGCTCCTTAAGAAATACTGACACTGATTATAGAGGCTGACGGCCGAATACGAAATATGAAATGATGTCCTGCCAACGGTCTAGCGATGGCCACTTCATGTCATGGATAGGCGAACGTGGATCCTGTGTACATTGCCACTGCTCTCCTGTACCTAATCGCGCTGTATAACTGCGGCGAGATCTTGTTGCTGCGGCAGAGCGCCTCATCCAAGCTTTCCTGGATCTTGGCCAATCTTCTGATCCCCGTTATTGGCGTTCCTGCCTATTTCCTGTTGGGGAAAAACCGAATCCGGGGGTACACCAAGCGCAAGCAAGTTGCGCGGTACCGCCTACACCAAACGGCTCAGGCACGCTTAACGAACGCCTCATCTCCCGAGCCCTGGCAAGACCCTGAGCATCTGACGTCGTTCGACAAGATCTTTTCACGTTATGGATCTCTGTTTGAGCCTTGTCGTGGCCACGTCGACTTACATGTCGAAGGTGTAAAAGCCTTTGCGGCTATGTTCGCAGCCATCGAAAACGCCGAGAACTATGTTCTTGTCCAATATTATATTTTCAAATCGGACAAGTTGGGGCAGCAATTCAAAAAACTGTTGCTCGATAAGGTACAGCAAGGGGTCAAAGTCTATGTTTTGTACGACGATGTCGGGTCATTCTGGTTGCCACGCAAGTTTGTTTGGGACATGCGGCGCGCTGGCATCCGCGTTTCTCGCTTTCAACCCCTCACCTCGCTGAACCGTGCCTTTCGACTAAATTTCCGCAACCACCGCAAACTCGTCGTGGTCGATGGCCGACAGGGATTTTTGGGCGGCCTCAATATAGGTAACGAGTATCACGATGGTGGTCCAGGTCGCCCTTGGCGCGACACTCAGGTAGCGATTACCGGTCCAGCCGTCCAGCACTTGGAACAGGTCTTTCTTGAAGATTGGTATTTTTCTGCGCGCAAAAAAATTCGCTTGAGTCCCACGCAGGCCATCGAGGCACAAGCCCACCAAAGCCCATCGTCTGCAGCAAACGCCAGCCAAATTGTGCAGATCATCGCCACCGGCCCGACCGACGAGGATTACCTGGGACTCTATTTGTTTCTGAATATCATCAAGAGCGCGAAACGCCGTCTTTGGATCGCATCACCCTATTTTATTCCCGATCCTTCGACCCTCAGGCTGCTTGAGGTGCGCATGCGGGAGGGGCTGGATGTTCGTATCCTGATGCCAGCTCAGGGCGACAGCCGCGTCGTGCACTGGGTGTCAACCGCCTACGGAGAATACTTGGCTTCGCAAGGTTGCAGTGTTTACTTTTATACACCGGGTTTCATGCACCAAAAGGTAATTGTAGTCGATGACTCTCTGACCATGGTAGGAAGCGCCAACTTTGATAATCGGACCATCTTTCTCAATTTCGAAGCCAGCCTTTTGGTCCATGACCGGGAGTTCAACCGACAGATGACGCAAGTGCTGGAAGCGGATTTTCAATGCTCTCAATTGGCGGCACGCAAAGGGCAGACAACCAGTATTTGGCTGCAATTGCGAACCGGCCTAGCGATGTTGCTAGCCCCTATTTTATAGAGAAAGTGGAATCGACTTGGCAAAACTCCACGGCCCAAAACGTCCTTACGGCGAACTGCTGTCCAGTTTGCGCAAAGCCTGGAAGGTGATGAGTGTGGATGGCGATCCATTTTGGTTTGCGGGTCGCCAAAGCCTCCCTGCCCTCGACCCTAATTCCTTGCGCGTTGCCGTATGGAACATTTGCAAAGGGGCTGGCGGCCACCTCTTTCATCACGATTTTCGCAAGCTGTGCTACACCAGTGATCTGGTGTTATTGCAGGAGGCTTTGCTGTCGCAGCGCTCTCTGCGCGCCTTTGTCGAACCGGGATTTCGCATGTTGCACGCGGCGTCGTATATGCGCCAGGATCGCGTTCGGGACGGCGTGCTTTCGGCAGCGCGCACCGATGTCACGGCCCCGCCACAGCGCATCGTCTGCAAGTATCCCGAACCCATATTCAGGACGCCGAAAGTCGCTCTGGTCACCCAATACCCGCTGCAGGGACATGCGAAGCCACTGTTGGTCATCAATATTCACGCCACCTTGGTGCGCAGTGCACGCCGCGCCGTAGAAGAGTTACACCATGTCATTGCCGAGCTTCCCCTGCACGATGGCCCAGCGATTCTAGCGGGCGACTTTAACACCTTTACCCCCGCCTACTTACAGATGGTCACGCAGGTACTGTCCTCATATGGCTTTGAGATGGCAGAAATTCCACAAGACCCTCGCGCCTGGTACAACAACCTGGATCAAGTGTTCGTTCGCAGGATAAAAGTCAATGAGTGCCGGGTACTTACCGACATTCAGAGTTCAGACCACTTCCCCGTCTATTTTACGGGTTCAGTTCTCTCAGAATGATCATTTTTCTGCCCGGCTCTTGACGACATCTGAATCCGCCTCATGTTTGTTTAGAACGGAGGAGGTACGGAGTATGAGTCAATATGATCCAATCATTGCAGGGTCTCTTGATATCGCCCAGACGGAGGCGCTGCAGCGGCGTCACACCCAGCTTGAGCCCGCGCACTTGCTCTGGGGGATCGTCAATAACCCCCGTGCAACGGCGGCCAAAAGTTTGGCGGGTGCGAGACGCACGCTCAAAGATCAACTAGAGAAGCTGCCAAGTTTCGATAAAAAGACGTTTCGCCCAGAAGATCTACGGGCGTCGGCGACGTTATCACAATGGATTACCAAGGCCTCGGCCCGCGCTATCCAGAATGGGCGACAGGAGGTGGGTGAAGCCGATCTCTTAGCTTACTTGAAAGACTATTTTTCCGATCTCGATCTTGATCCCAGTATCTTTGACCAGGGTGATGCGCCCGAGGTTCCGAAATTTTTGACGAATCTGAACGAATTGGCTGGCAAAGGTAAGCTCGATCCGGTGATCGGCCGGTCGCGAGAGATTCGAGCGGTCATGGAGATTCTTGGGCGCCGTGGCAAGAACAATCCGGTATTAGTGGGCGAGGCCGGTGTCGGCAAAACCGCTGTAGTCGAAGGATTGGCGGACCTCATTGTCAAAGGTAAAGTGCCTGATGCCCTGAAAGACAAAACCGTTTACTCCCTCGATATGGGTGCCCTCATGGCGGGAACCAAGTATCGCGGTGAGTTTGAAGAGCGCATGCAGCAACTGGTGGCTTTCGTCAAGGAAAGCGCCGGACAAATCGTGCTCTTTATCGACGAAATTCATCAACTGGTGGGCGCGGGGCGCACAGACGGTGCCATGGATGCGGCGAACTTGCTGAAGCCAGCACTTGCTCGCGGCGAGTTGCACTGCATCGGTGCGACCACACATGACGAGTATCGGCGCTACATCTTGGCGGACAGCGCCCTCGATCGCCGATTCCGCGCCGTGCCCATTCAAGAGCCCAGTGAAGAGGACGCAGTCGAGATTATGATGGGCCTGAAGGAGAAATTTGAAATCCATCATGGAATCGAAATCTCGGATGACGCGATTTTTAGTTCGGTGTTTCTATCGAAACAGTACATTCCAGACAAGAATCTGCCAGACAAAGCCATCGACCTGATCGATGAAGCCTCGGCAGCACTGAAGCTAAGTGCGGAAGCGATGCCTGCACATCTCGTCGAGCTCGAGTCGGAAATTCGCTCGAAGAAGATTTTTGCAAGGTCTGAGAAGAGCAAACCCGAGCTTGCCGAGGAGATTGCTACCCTGGAAAGCCAGTACCAGATCGAGCGGTCAGCATGGGAAACAGAAGTCATGGGCTTGCGCCGGGTTTCAGAACTGAAAAATCGACGCGATCGTCTGCGCTTTGACCTAGAGCAAGCGCAGAACACCCAAAACTACGAGGAAGCGTCGAAAATCAAGTACTCGCTCTTGCCGGAAGTCGAGGCACAACTTCAAGAGTGTGCTAGCACCTGGCGACTGACGAAGAAAGATATCGCCAAAGTTATCTCGCGGCAGACAGGGATTCCAGTCGAGAAGATCCTGAAGTCAAAGCAAGAGAATATCCTTGGCTTGGAGGACTTTTTGAAGTCGCGCGTGTTTGGGCAGGACGAAGCTGTGCATGAGATTGCGGAGACATTGGTCGCGGCGCATGCGGGCTTGACGGATCCCAGTCGGCCCCTCGGATCCTTCCTGCTGCTCGGCCCGAGCGGCGTGGGCAAGACCGAGACGGCCAAAGCGCTGACCTCTTTTTTGTTCGGATCAGAGGACAACCTCATTCGATTGGATATGACGGAATATAGTGAAAAACACGCTGTCGCCAAGCTCATCGGTGCGCCGGCTGGCTATGTTGGCTATGAGGAAGGCGGCATTTTGACGGAAGCCCTGCGGCGCAAACCGTACGCGGTGGTACTTCTCGATGAAATCGAAAAAGCGCACCCAGACTTTGCCGATATCTTGTTACAAATACTCGACGACGGACGCTTGACTGACAACAAGGGGCGCACGGTAAGCTTTCGCAATGCCATCGTCATCATGACCTCAAACAGCAAGCACCCGGAGAGCGAGTTCAAGCCTGAGGTGCTGGGGCGAATCGATGCCATGCTAACCTATCGCGCCTTGGACCGTGAAATCATGGAACGCTTGATCCAGCGCGAATTGAGCCAGCTCAACGAACGACTCGATGCGAAACACTTGACGATCGAGTTGGATACGCCGCTCGTTGCCTTGCTCAGTCAGCGTGGTTTTGACGCCCGCTACGGCGCACGCCCGCTTAAATCACTCTTTGCTAAGAGCGTGACGCGCCCATTGTCGCATCATCTCCTGAAGGAGGACCTCCCCCATGGCACGTGGCGCGCGACCCTGGGCGCCAATGACCAGGTTCAGTTTTCCCCCGTGTAACCCGCTGGTCCAGAGGAGTGCGAGCCGCGCTCCTCTGGCTCCTCCCCCCCTCTGTCACCGACGGCAACCAGCCAATCGGATCGTCGCTCGCATCGCCGGTTGTTCTTTGCTAGTCTTCATCTTGCTTTGGCCACAATCACTGTGATGAAAAAGTTGAATTTTCTTGCCAAAATTTGTTTGCCTGCGTTGGCCCTGCTCGTAGGCGCCAGTTCCGCCGTGGCGCAGACGTTGACCCTGCGCGAGCTCAAGACGCTAGCCGTGCAACACTCACTGAAATTAAAAGCGGCCGAGCATCAGTCGCAGATCGCTCGCTGGCGACACGAGAATACACTGCCGCCGCTCTTGCCTTCGCTGGACTTAAAGACTCTACACGGGGTCGGCGATAAATCCCTGGGTCAAGAGATGCCTAGCGAATCTCCCTGGATTAGCCAATTTAGCCTGTCCCTATCCGAGACTTTGTATGACAACGGCGTCGCGTGGATCCGCCGCGCCAGTGCCGACAAGCAACAACTCTTGGCTCAAATTAACTTCGAGGAAGCGCGCCAAGCCGCGCTCTTTGACATGATGGATGCCTATTTTGACTACTCATTGGCGGAGCAGTTGTTGGCGGTAAATCGTGGCTTAATGGCCACGCTCGACGCCCAATACAAATTGGCGACCAGCCAGTATCGGAGTGGGCTGCGCACCCGCAAGGACTTCCTGCGCTTTCGCGGCGAGGTACAGCGAACTGCCATCGACAATGCCCAGCTGGAGAAGCAACGGCATCTTGCCCTTAGTAAGTTAGCCTTGCTCATCGGCGAAGAGGGCGAAGTCGACAAGGTGCGAGTGGCTATCCTAGATCCACGCAAGGCGACACTGCCGCCGTTGCCGCCGCAAGCCATGAGCAGCTCGGCGACGCGTGAGGCTAAGATCATTCAGCTCGAGGATGAAGCAAATGCATTTGAAGTTGATCTAGCCCGCAAAGCCTATGGCCCCGAAGTTCGCGTCGCCACCGGCATCGAGTATGGAAGCCAAAACTACCTAGGAACGGGGACCGGGATATCAGCTAACGACCGTGCATCCTGGGATATAACCATCGCCTTCGACTACAACATCTTGGACTTCGGACGGCGCCGTCGCGATGTCTCCATCGCCGCCAGCAGCCGAGCCGCGGCCCAGCTCAACCATCTGGAACGCCTCCGTACTTTGACGCAGAATTTGCGGACTCTCCAGCGCGAGCTTGAACTCGGCAAGAAAAATCTGGGATTAGCCGCCGAACTTCTTGCCCTGGAAGAAGAAAGCTACAAATTGCTGGAGTCGGAGTTCAAGCAGGGACGCGTGAGCTACCTGGAACTGGTGCAAGGTTTGCAGAACCTCAGCTCGTCCCAGCGCGGCTACTACAGCACGGCGTTTTCCTATCTCACCCAGATAGCGCGCCACCACTATTACGGAGGAAACCTCAGTGCGCTGGATCTTTAATAAGTACATGGCACTTCTGGCCCTCTTAGCCGCCGGTACCTGGTATGTCATGCGCCCGCAAGACCCGGCGGCCAACGATCTTTCGCCAGCGGGCACTGTCGCCAGGACGGATATCATTCAGCGCGTCACCCTGTCGGGTCTGATCGTCCCAGCTCGAACCGCAACTCTAGCCGCACCCTATGACGGCTACGTGCAAAAGATTTTTGTCAAAGTCGGCGATCAAGTGAAACAAGGGCAGCCTATTGTTAGCATCAGCCAGACACCGGATGGGCGCGGCGAAGAAGTCTTTCCCCTACGGGCACCTCTAACCGGCCGCGTGGTGCAGATTTTGAAATCAGAAGGTGCTGACGTGGTAAAGTCAGGTGCCGATGCTGCAATTGTTCGCATTGACGACACCAGCAAATTATTTGTCGATAGCGATACCCCCGAACTAGATTTCCCTAAGCTCAGACTACAACAAAAGGCTATCGTCAAAGCCTCATCACTGCCCGACAAGACCTATTCCGGCAAGATCATCCAGCTGTTCCAAGCTGCCAAATCTCAGGATCGCTGGGATCGATCAAGGGTGGAGTTCCCGATTCGAATTGAAGTGTTAAATCCCGACGAGGAGCTCAAGCCCGGGATGAGCGCCACCATCGATATCATTACCGCCGAAGCTCAACAGGTCTTGTCCTTACGCCACGATTATGTGGGCAGAGAGGGCGACAAATACTATGTGATTCGCGCCGACGGTGCGCGTCAGAATGTGACTATCGGCATGCGCAGCGCTGATGCCTTTGAAATTCGTAGCGGTGTCAACGAAGGTGAGCGCGTGCGGCAAGTGGATTTTTTGTCATCGGCCAAACCGGTCAGCAGCGGTCGCCCCAACCGAAGACGCTAAAATTCACAAGAAAGATCGTGGCGCATGACAAAGCCAAACATATTTGAAGTCCGCAATTTGTCTTTTGCCTATGGCCAAGGGCAAGCGCACCGCACGATCTTTGATCAAGTGAGCTTCTCGATTCGTCAGGGTGAATCCGTCGCCATTCTGGGACCGTCCGGCTCGGGGAAATCGACTCTGTTTTACATGCTGGGCTGCATGCTACGTCCGGATCATGGTGAGATTTTTTTTCGCCAGCAAAACATTCTGGCTTTGGACGATCTGCAGCTGAGTCTATTCCGCAATCGAAATATTGGCTTTATTTTTCAACAGTTTCATCTGCTGCAACGGGCCAGTGTTCTGAGCAATATCATGCTTCCGACACGCTATCCCATTGAAGCGGAGCAACCTGCCTCGGCGATGGCCACCGCCCGTGCCAAACTGCTGGCAGAAAAGGTAGGACTCACCGACTGTCTCAACCAGGCACCTAGCCAACTCTCTGGCGGACAGCAGCAGCGCGTCGCCATTGCGCGTGCCCTCATGAACGACGTGGATGTCGTCTTGGCGGATGAGCCCACTGGCAACCTGGACAGTGTCAATGCGCGCACCGTTTTGGATCTGCTTGCCGGCCTCCAAGATGAAGGCAAGACGATCGTCGTCATCACTCATGACCGGGAGGTGGCCGCCCGCTTTCCGCGGCAGCTGTATGTTCGTGACGGGAAGATTTTCGAACATGATGGCGAGACAAGTCTGAAAGGGGCACCGGCAGATAGCCAGTCGCCAAAGAAGGCTCCTCGGCCGCATGCTCGCCCGTTTGCCTCGCTACAGCTCATGCCCCTAGCTTTGGAAAATATGCTGCGCAATCGCATGCGATCTTTGCTCACCATGCTGGGCGTCGTCATCGGTGTCGCCGCCGTTGTCTCGATGCTCACCCTCGGCAATTTTACCCGCGATCGTATCCTGGAAGGGTACGAGTCTTTAGGTGTGAATCGCCTGGTCATTCACGGCAATCGCAACTGGAACCTAAGCGCCAATCAGGTGACCGCCATTCAATTTGATGCATTTGATGTGCAAAGAGACGTGGCGCCACTGCGCGAGATCTTTCCGCAGATCGAACTCATCTCGCCGATCATCAACAGCTGGAACTCAAAGGTCACATTCGGTGGGCGTTCCTACGAGGACGGAGTCATGGTTCTTGGGGTCAATCACGAATACTTTCCCATTTCCAATACCCAGTTGCGTGAGGGAACATTCTTCTCACCGCACCACATCGAATTGCGCAGCAGTGTCTGTATTGTTGGGGCCGAAATTCCGAACCAACTCGGGGCGACCCGCAGTCTGCTCGGCGAAATCATCAGCGTCGGCAAAGACAATCAAGCGAGTATGCCGTGCCGCGTGATTGGGGTCATGGCCCAGCAGAAGAGCGCTATCGAATGGTTTCAGCCCGATAAACAGATCATGCTCCCATACACTTACCTGCAGGCCTACAGCAACGTCTGGTCTGGGCGGATTCAATCGGTCACTCTGTCGGTTGAGTCGGGCTCAGATATTGAGCAACTTGGCAATCGCATCAAAGGCTTTTTTGACCTTAAATATGACGGCACGGGCAATTTCCGTGTCGATTCCAATACCACCCTCGTGGCGCAAATGAAGCGGTTTCTCAACATCTTTGCTCTGTTGCTGGCTGGTATCGCATTTTTGGCCTTGTTAGTTGGCGGCATCGGCATTCAGAATATGATGCTCGTTTCCATCACCGACCGCTTGAAAGAAATCGGCTTGCGCAAAGCTTTGGGCGCCACCAATCGCAGCATGCGCCAGCAGATCCTGCTCGAGTCTCTCGTTCTCTGCGGCAGCGCGGGGATCATTGGTATCTTAGTTGGCATCGCCGGCTGTGCCGCGTTGTTGTATGTCGCCACTCAGCTCATACCCGACTTACAGTTTGAGGTTGTCCTGGACGCTACGGCGATCAGTATCTCTATGGGAGCCATTGTCGCCGTCGGAGTTTTGAGCGGCTTGGCACCGGCAATCAAGGCCGAACGCCTGGCTGTCATCGAAGCCCTGCGGGCAGAATGAGGGAAGCGCGGCCCAAGGACTGCTAGATTCCCATGTAAAGTCAGTAGGTTGCCGATTTAAGGTGGAAAATCTCAATATTCCGACGGCAGGTGCGCCGTCAACACCTGTCTTTTCTTAACAATATCAAAATATTGCATCCTCACCCCCTTGGCGAGGCTCCAACACCATTTGACATTTGGACATACCGCCGGAACCCCTGAAGGTGCCTCCCGCTTCATGCAACTAACTGTACCGATTGCAACAAATTCACCAGCAAGGTGGTTTCGCGACCTTGGCACCAAATCTGCAAACAGTAATGGCAAAAGCACTGAGAAACAGACCGGGAGGAACCACACGATGGTTGGAGTTATGGAAGAAGTACTGGCGGCCCATCGCTTGGCAACATTGATCTTGGACGGTCGTATTCGAACCGGCTCACTCCTTAGCCGCATTTATGAAATCAATTTTCCAGGGCTGGGAGAGCCACAGTTAGTGGACGCAGCACTCGATATTCTCCGCGACAATCACTGGATTAAGGTCGTCGAGCGGCCGGTTGTCAATGGTAGCGAGCAGCCCGTTCTCATTATCAATCCGCGGTTGTACTCAGAGCGATTGAATCAGGCACATGCACTGACGAAAATCGCCAGTTAAGGCAAAGTCATTCACCCACCCCGGTGATGGATAGAGACGAGACCAGGATGGTCTCGAGACAGGCTAGGCAGGGAGCCAGGCCCGCACGAGCGGAGGGAACGGAATCCCACCTAACGTGCATACTTCGCGCAAGGAAGCAAGCGTATCGGCGCTGCCAGGGAGGCGGCGCCGGTCGCGTTTCTATGATTCAACGATAATTTGCTGATTCGCGTCGTAGACTTTCTCAATGAACTGTTGCTTTTGTTCACACGCAACCTTGCGCTTCAGCTTGAGTGTTGGCGTCAATGTCCCAGCTTCTACCGAAAAGGCAGCACGCATAATCCCTAACCGCTTGATCGACTCATAGCTTGCCAACTGGGCGTTGACCTCCTCCAAGAATTTACCGAGCTCTTTCGTTACATCCAGCTCTGGTTGGGAGTTCACATGCTCGGGATCTAGCGAAATCAGGGCCACGCAGTACTTTCGGTTGTCGCCGACCACCATAGCATCGGCGATGATGGGATTCGCCTTCAGTAAATCCTCGATAGGGACCGGTGCTACATACTTGCCACCGGATGTTTTCAGCAGCTCTTTCTTGCGCCCGACGATGCGTAGATAACCTTGGTCGTCAACCTGTCCCAAGTCACCGGTCATAAACCAACCGTCTTTGTTGATCGAATCTCGGGTCGCTTCCTCGTTCTTGTAATAGCCCTTGAAGTTCCAAGGGGCGCGGAAGCAGATTTCACCGTCTGCGGCAATTTGCATCTCGCCACCGTGAAAGAGTTTGCCACAGCTTCCGATCACCACACTGGAGTGATCATTGAGTACGCCAAGACAAAGATTCTCCGTAAGGCCATAGACTTCCCGAATCATGAGGCCAAAGGATGCAAAAAATCGCATCACGTCCGGACGAGTTGGAGCTGATCCGGTCAACAGCATGCGCGTGCGATCGAGCCCAAGCCGAGCCCGCAACTTCTTGCCAACGAGTCCGTCACTGATCTTTGCTGAAATCCATTGATCTCGGTCCCGATAAACCCGATTGCCGGAAATGCGAATTGAGCCCAGGTTCTTCGCCAAGCCGAATATCGCCCGTTTGCCTGGACTTGCGGTCCGAAGCCCTGACTGGATCTTTTCAAAGATCTTTTCCCACAAGCGCGGTACGCAAAGCAGAACCGTGGGTCGACAGCGTACCAAGTCTTCGGAAAGGGTATCGATGCCACGGGCAAAGGCCACCTCCGTTCCGGTGTATACGGAAAGCAAGGCAATCAGCACGCGTTCGGCAACGTGACTCAGAGGCAAGAAAGAAAACAACCGATCCGCGGGGGCCGCCGGCTTTCCTTCACGGAACACATCCAACACGGGTGCGACGCACGCCTTGACCGTGCCCACCGTGTGGATAACACCTTTGGGATTGCCGGTCGTCCCCGACGTATAAATGAGAGTGGCAATATCGTCATCCCGCACATCAACAGCACGGGGGATCGGCGTTGTTGTCGATTGCAGAATTTGCGCCCAGGTGTGCGTGTTCGTGCGCAGCGTCAAGGCATTTGGACCTGCATCCTGATACAGGACAACGGTCGCCACCGGGCAATCCGTCAGCACTTCGGTGCGCTTTGCCGTGTCTGCGAATACCAGCTTTATGTCTGCATGCTGGCAGATGTAGCTCACATCTTTCGCCGAAGATGTCGCATAAATCGGCACGCAAATGCCACCGACCGCCTGAATGGCGATATCGGTCATGATCCATTCGGGGCAATTGCCCGAGAGTATCGCAACTCGATCACCCTTGCCAATCCCTTGGGCTTGTAGCCAAGCCGCGACTTTAGCGACGTTATCGCCATAGGTACGCCAGGTCATGTCCACCCATTGGCCGTTGGTTGGATCGCAGTAATGGAATGCGTGCTGACTGGGCGTCGCCGCGACCTGCGCAAAAAACTGATGGGCTACTGGCAAAATGTTTTGATTCATGGAACAGAACCTCGGAAGCGTAAATCCCAAAGCAAGCGCCCACTGAACCGGGCGCCGCCAAAAAAAAGGCCATCTCAATCAACCTTGCCAGGATACCACAACTGTTGGACATTTTGGCAGCAAAGACGCAAATTGCCGGGCCATGCTATGATGATTTTTCTGCATGCGTGCCGCAGCTAGAATGGAGTTGAATGTGCCGGCGACAACCCATAGTGCATTTGGAAAGTTTTTCGCCGGCGCCATCCTTGTGATTGCGATTGCGGCCTTGGTTTGGTGGTTGCAGCCGGCTTCCGATTCTGGGCAGGACGCTCAAACGGATCTGTCCGAGATAGCTGCTTCGGCTGATCATAGCACGAAAATGAATCATTATCGAAGCGGTCGCAACCTGCCCACCCTAGGCGTCAACGCCGTGAGCCAGGATGCGGAGGAAGCGCCCAATAAACAAAGTGACGACGTTGTCGCTGACGGACTGCAAAATGCCAATCGCCCCAACGAAATCTCGGATGGTACTGCAACAAAATCTGGATTCTTGAAACAATGGCAGGCCACGCGTGTTACGCCTGGGTGGGGATGGGACAGTCTGCAGGCCGACAACAGTATGCGGCAAGCTCTGAGTGCTGCGCGTATGCAACGCTTCCCACTTTTTGCCAGTGGTAGCGATGCCTACCTCGACTTTCACCTGGAGCCTTGGCGACGCTGTTCTTACGGTGACCTCGACATTATGCGCCGCGAACTCCAACGCCAAGGGCGAGCTCATCTCGTCGCCACCATCGAAGCTTTCGATACCAGCAGCTTTTTGCCGCAGAGTCGCGCCATAACCGTTGCGCAAATCGAACAGGGTTACGATCTGCTCTTTACCGTGCCCCGCCCTGCACAACCAACTCTTGCCGGATTGTTTTTCTGCACCGACAGCAAGGCTGAGCAAACCTGTCAAAACAAGGAGTCGGTGGATTTAGATTTGCTGATCAAAGAGCAGCTAAGCGCCGAGGCGCTGAAGAATGCCGGAGTACCGAGCAAGGATCCGCCACCTGACCGGATCCTTTTCTTTCAGCCACTGTTGCTAACGGAAGATTCGGCGCTGGCCCTCAGCGAAGGTTGGGATGCTACCGATTTGGATCCCGCCTTGCAGGAAGTTCTCATGGCGGCGACCAAAAGCGCGGAGAAGGGCCGCGGGCACGCGCAGCGACTGCTAAAGTTGGCACGGTTGACCAAGTCCGAGGTGCTGCAGTCCGCTTCCGGGGGCAACCGCATCGAAATCCGGATGCCCGTCTATGACGCCACAACCTGCGATGCGCTCTAAGAAAAATATCCAAGCCAAACCTCTGCCCATTCCACTCCTCTTTACTACTTCGCCCAAACAAAACCTGTAAATCCAGCGCCGACCGCTCCGATATGTCTCTCAGCGCGTCACACCACGTATAACCATTTGGGAGATTTTCCTATGTCGGAGAATAAGAAAGAGAAGGCTCCAAAGGCCGCCGCTACTGAGGCCACCGAAAGTGTCGTTGAGACAGGCCCCGGAGCCAAAGATAAGCGCAAAAAGCAAGCCTGGTCACTAGAGCGCTGCCTGAAGTTCGCTCGTCGATTCAGCACGGATGCGGAGTGGCAAGCTGGCGCACCATCGTCCTACAAGGCCGCTGTCGCGCACAATTGGCATAAACAGTGTGTTGCAGCCTTCCGCAAGCCTAGCGCTAACGTCGGCCGTACATTGCCGAAGTCTGCTTAGTCAATTAGGTTTTCAAGGGTATTCATCGGCTGGTCGGAGGCGACCAGCCGTTTTGTTTGCAAAAGGAACCAGCTATTCTTCGGGATTGCCTGTTTCCAGCAACCGGCGGGTTGATCCTTTGAAAATAAAGTCGTCGCCGAGAGTCGTATGTGCTGACTGGGGAACTTCTACCAGGAATCCTTTGGTGTCATACACAAATACCCAATAATGCACTTCCGGATCTTCGGAGTAGGAGTAGAGATGGACTTCCATATAGCCAATGACTTTGCCAACGTTATTCAAAACCTTGGCCGTTGTTGACTCGAGAAAACCGTAGTAACCATCGTAACCGATGAGCGGAACAAGATCGTAGCCACCCATTTGCTTGCGAACGGCTGCTGGCACGGCGCTGGGTCGGATGACTTTTAGATTCTTGTCGCCAGGTCCAACACGACGCAGTTCGTTGCTAGCTGAACTTTCACAGGTGGTAGCCCGTGACTTCCAGCTCAAGCTGTTGAACCGCAGGCTGCCGTTACCTGCGCTAAAGCTGGGGAATGCCCGCTCAATATCGACGTTGCAGACTTGCCCTTGCAACGTGAACTCCACAACAAGGCGCGTCAGCCAAAGGTCGCCCTTTTTCAGCGAAAGAACGACTTGGTCGCCGAGCGTCAACTTAAGGGGTTCACCTTGATAGGAGACTGCGTCTTGCTTCTTGACGTCCATCTTGGCTTCGGTGGTGCAACTTCGGATGTCGATCGTCAGCGGCACTGGTTCGCCACGAAAGGTATAGTCCTGGACGGCATCGCAGACTTCCGCGCGGAGACTGGCACTGCGCAACTCGGCGGCTTGTGCCACACCAGAAAGTCCTACCGCCATCCAGGCGATTCGAGTCAAAATGCGATTCATACTCCGGCCTCCCAAACATTTGATTGCTCATGACCACCCAAGGGCCGCGATTCCGGGCGCTCGATAGCACGCCGCATGGGGCACGGCAATGGCAATTCCCGCCTGCGGCAATTGCCGCATCTCGGTTCAATGCTGTGGCACTTGCTGCATCGCCCTGTGGATACGCGCCCATGAGCTATTTTTATCCTCCATAAAAACTTGTACTTTCATATAGTTATCAGTGTTTAATGGTTCTTTCATCTGGCCACTGAATTGGCACGGCAGCTGCAGAGGTGCGGCCTCATATTTTTTTGCATCAAGGAAACATGGCGAGGCAATGACCCCCACATCCGCTCTGCTTGGTCTTAGCAGCGTCAACGCTGTTTTAGACGATCCCCATCTGCAGTCGCACACCTTAACGCGCAGCGTTCGCGGTTTGCATGTCGCTCGCTTTTCTGTGCCAGGCATTCGCTGTATGCGCTGCGCGCGCAAGATTACGGATAATTTGTCACCCATCGTCGGGGAAACCAATGTTCGGGTGAGTGTCGCCGACAAAGAAGTAGAGGTCAGCTTTCAACCAACGCTAGTAAAGTTGTCATCCATTCAAGCAAGCATGCAGCAGGCTGGATTTGCGGCCCAATTGATCACCGGCCGAGATGTGAAGGCAGCGCGATCCGAATTGATTCGCCTCGCCGTATCGCTGGCACTGGTTTCCAATGTCATGCTGCTTGCCGTCGCCGAGTACACGGACGTGACTGGCAGCATGGAAGATGAAATTAGGCAATACTTCCGATGGCTATCGTTCGCCATGGCCACCATTGCGGTCACCTATGGTGCCGCGCCTTTCTATCAAAACATTATCCATGGGCTGAAACGTCGCCGTATCGTCATTGATCTTCCGATCGTACTCGCCATCATTGCCGCCTATGGACTTTCGGCCTTCAGCACCATCATCGGCGCCGGCGAGGTGTACTTTGACTCGGCGACGGCGATCGTTGGCTTATTGCTTACGGGCCGCTACTTTCAAGCAAAGGTCATGCGGCAAGCCGAGGAGCGAATCCAAGCCAGCCTTGCAGCAGTTGGAGCCTACGTCAACGTGCTGACCGAGAAGGGCGGCGTCATCAAACGCGCCGCCGAGCTAGCTCCGGGCGACCGCCTGCGCTTACTGCCGGGCGATGCACTGATGGTAAAAGCGCGCGTCCTCGAAGGTAGCAGCGAGATTACTTACGAAGCCCTCACAGGTGAACCGGACACGCTCGTCGCCCATCCAGGCTCCCTGCTCAAAGCCGGTGCCATCGTCCAATCTGCGGCCCTCGTGCTAGAGGCACAGGAATCGGGAGCCGAAAGCTATATCGCCCGCTTGGGAGAAGCGACCCGCCGGCTACTCTCGGAAAAGGGCCGCTATGTGCAGTTTGCAGATCGCATTTCGACCTGGTTTTTGCCAGCGACCTTAGTTCTTACTACGATTATTGTGGCCTTTGCGTGGCAAATTGCGCCCGCCGAGGCCATACGGCGCGGGGTCGCTGCGCTGCTGGTGGCATGTCCCTGCACTTTTGGATTTGCGGCACCTCTCGCCATGTCGGTTTTGGCGGCGCGAGGGCTGCGGCGCGGTATCGCCTTTCGCAGCCAAACCGCGCTCGAGGATTTGGCACGCGTTCGGCACGTGGCATTTGATAAAACGGGAACGCTGACCACCGGCGCCACCCATGTCGAGCACGTGAACTTGGAGCAGGGGGCGATCGAAAGCCTAGGCCACTGCCGCTCCGATGTTTTACAGCTTCTGGCGTTGCTGCCGCAGTTTAGTCGCCATCATGTCCCGCAGGCCGTGGCCGAATGGGCAAATGCCCAGTTGAGTCAAAGCGAATCAACATCGCCGGCGCCAACCCCAGATTCGATCCATGAAGAACTTGGCATGGGCTTGGAATGGAAGTGGCAGGGACACCATTTTCGACTGGGTCGACCTAGTTTTTGCCAAGTACAACAGGCCGCACCCGTGGTACTCGTTGCCAATGGTCAGTTGCTTGCCAGTTTTTCTCTTTCCGACCGCCCCCTCCCGGAAGCCCGCGAACTCATGGACCGATTGCAGCAGCGCGGACTCCAGGTCAGTTTGCTGAGCGGCGATCAAGATGCACGCAGCCAGCGTCTAGCGACGGAGCTGCACATCCCCGCTGCTGCGGCGGTGGGCGGACTGACACCGACCGCCAAGGCGCTGCGAGTTGCTCCCGAACGGGATATATCCGCCATGGTCGGCAACGGCCACAACGATTCCCTAGCCATGGCCAAGGCCCGCCTGGGCATTGCCGCCTTTGGCGCTACGGAATCATGCAAGGAATCGTCGGATATCTGTTTAACTTCGCCCAATCTGCTGCTCGTCGATGAAGCCTTCGCCATCAGCCAACAGCTAAACAAACGCATTCGCCGCTGCTTTGCCTTTGCCGCGACCTACAATCTCATCGCCGTCGGTGCTGCCGGGCTGGGCTGGATCAGTCCCGTCATCGCCGCCGTCTTGATGCCGATCAACTCATTCATCGTCACGCTGCTGGCCACCGGCGGTCGGCTGCGCACCTAGGAGTCATATGTCGGTCATCTATGTGCTTGTGCCCCTAAGTTTGCTGCTGGCCCTGTCGGCGGTAGCAGGATTTATTTGGGCGGTTCGAAATGGTCAGATGGACGATCTCGAGTCGCCTGCAAACCAGCTTTTTGCGGAGGATAACGCAGATTATGAACCTTCCTAACAACAGGACGGGCACCTTGACCGTGCGCTACGACGATCGGGCGGCGAGGTTGTTCCTATGGGCCACATTAATTTGGGGTGCCGTCGGCATGCTGGCGGGCGTCATTGCCGCACTGCAGCTAGCGTGGTGGCCCGCCAACACGGGCATTAGTTACCTAAGCTTTGGTCGTTTGCGCCCAGTACACACCAACGCCGTGGTCTTTGCCTTTGCTGGTAATGCCTTTTTTGCCGGCTTGTATTACTCGTTGCAGCGCTTGCTGAAGACCCGCATGTGGTCAGATAAACTGACGGGTTTCCACTTCTGGGGATGGCAGCTGATTATTGTCGCTGCAGCGATCACTTTGCCGCTGGGAATCACCCAAGGTAAAGAGTACGCCGAACTGGAATGGCCCATCGATTTGGCGGTTGCCATCGTTTGGGTGGCGATGACCATCAACGTTTTCGCGACAATCGCCATTCGCCGTGTTCAGCACCTGTACGTAGCGATCTGGTTTTACGTCGCCTCAATCCTGACCGTTGCCATGCTACACGTGGTGAACGCTCTGGTCATTCCCGTCAGCCTATTCAAGAGCTATTCCGTCTATGCTGGTGTGCAGGATGCGTTGGTGCAGTGGTGGTATGGTCACAATGCCGTCGGCTTTCTGCTGACCACGCCATTCTTAGGACTGATGTATTACTTCGTGCCAAAGGCAGTGGGACGTCCTGTATATTCATATCGTCTGTCGATCGTCCACTTCTGGTCTCTCGTGTTTATCTACATCTGGACGGGCCCGCATCACCTTCTCTATTCGTCGCTGGCCGAGTGGGCCCAATCGCTAGGGGTGATCTTTAGTCTGATGCTGATTGCGCCTTCCTGGGGTGGCATGCTCAATGGACTATTGACGATGCGCGGCGCTTGGGATCGCGTGCGCACCGATCCGATTCTGAAATTCTTTGTCTTGGCTTTGACCTTTTACGGCATGGCCACTTTAGAAGGCCCACTGCTATCCATCAAATCTTTGAACCTCATCAGTCACTACACCGACTGGACCATTGCCCACGTCCACGGCGGCGCCATGGGCTGGGTGGGCGGCATGGTGTTTGCGATGGCATATTGGATGGCACCGAAGTTGTGGGGCGTTCCACTGTACTCGATGCGCCTAGCAAACGTGCACTTCTGGACTGCAACCATCGGCATGTTGCTCTACATCATTTCCATGTGGGCCGCAGGCATCACGCAAGGCCTCATGTGGTTTGCCACGGACGCGGATGGACTGCTGCGTTATCCGCAATTTTTGGAAACGGTACTGGCGCTGAAGCCCCTGTATTGGATTCGCATGATTGGCGGCACCATTTATTTCGGTGGGGCTATACTCTGTCTGTACAACATCTTCATGACGGCGCGCGCCGCCAAGGTCGTGATGGACGAAGAGGTGACCGTTACTCACCATGTAGAGCCTGCGCCCAAGACGTTCCATGAACGCTTGGAAGGTAAAGCGCTACCCATGGCCGTACTGATGGTGATCGCAGTGGCTGTTGGCGGCATCATCGAGTTTGTGCCGACCTTCATGGTCGAATCCAATGTGCCAACCATTCCCTCCGTAAAGCCTTATACGGCATTGGAAGTGATGGGGCGCGACGTGTATGTAAAAGAAGGCTGCTACACCTGCCACTCACAGATGGTGCGCACTCACGCCTTGGAAACGTTGCGCTATGGGCCTCGATCGGAGGCCGGTGAGTTCGTTTACGATCGCCCGTTTCAATGGGGATCGAAACGCACGGGCCCTGACCTGCACCGGCTGGGCGGCAAATACCCAGATGTTTGGCATTACAAGCACATGATCGATCCGCGGGAAACGTCCCCCGGATCTATCATGCCAGCCTATGCTTGGCTGGCCACTGAACCAGTTGATATGAGCGGAATTCGTCCACGCCTCGTCGCACTGCGCAAGCTGGGTGCCGAATACACGGACAGCGAAATTGAACAAGCTGAGCAGGCTTACCAAGTGCAAGCCGCAAGAATTTCCGAGAGCTTAACAGCAGCGGGTGTTGAATCTGATGAAAGCTCTGAGCTGATCGCTCTCATCGGCTACATGCAGCGCCTCGGTACGGACATCAAGAAGAGAAACACCAGCGCCGCAGGAGGTGAGTGATGTTGAAGGAAGCTTTGGCCAGCGCCGAATTCGCAGTCTGGCCGCAAGTGTCGCTGGTGCTTTTTGCTGTGATCATGGTCGGCGTTTACGTCTGGATCATGCGCCCCGGTTCGCGTCGCATTTATGAGCAAATCAGCCAACTCGCCTTGGATGAGCAGGAGAAACGCCCATGAGTCAGGATAAAATTCGCCCGTACGAGGCTGATGGCATCAAGGAGTATGACAATCCGCTACCTCGCTGGTGGTTAGGACTGATGTACGGCACCATCATTTTTGGTGCCATTTATTGGGTTCGCTACCACATCATGGATACACCGACCCTGTTGCAAGAAATGGAAATGGCGGCAAGTCAATCTCAGCCGCCCGCCCAAAGCACAGGCGAAACGATGGATACCGGTAGCGAATCGGTACCTACCGAAAGTGAAGCCACGGCAGCAGCAACCGGCGGCGACGCTGGCGGTACCGCAAATCTCGCAGCCGCGCTGTCTAATCCGGACAATATCGCCGCAGGCGCGGCCCTATATCAGACGAATTGCTTGCCTTGTCACGGTGCCAAGGGCGAAGGCACCATTGGCCCTAACCTGACCGACGAATATTTTCTGCACGGTGGCAGCAACGAAGACATTGTCAAAGTCATTGCCACTGGGGTAACGGAAAAGGGAATGTTAGCCTGGGAGCCGATCCTAGGACGCAAAAAGGTGGAACAGCTCACCGCCTTTGTGGTGAGCATCACCGGCACCAATACTCCTGGCGGCAAAGCACCGCAAGGCGAACGATTCCAGAGGGCGCCGTAAGGAATGTCCGCGCCGGAAGACATGAGCGTCGAACGCGAGCGAGCGCCCACCGTCACTGCAACGGGGGCGCGCCGTTGGCTCTATCCAGATCGGCGCCCTGGGCCATGGGCGAAGCTCCGCGGCCGCCTGGCCATACTGTTGCTCTTGATCTACGGCATCACCCCCTGGTTGGAGATCGGCGGCAGACCGGTGCTGCGCGTCGACATTCTCGCTGGACAAGCATACGTTTTCGGAGCTGTTTTCAAGTTTAGTGATGCTGGTTATCTGGCGTTTATCGCCCTGATTTTGGCCGTGACGCTGTTTTTAGTGACGTCCGTGCGCGGTCGCATCTGGTGTGGTTTTGCCTGCCCGCAAACCGTCTTCGTGGAATGGGTGGTACGGCCCATCGAAGAGTGGGTGGAGGGCAACGCCCGCCGTCGACAGATACAGGATCAAGGACCTATGACCTTGAATCTGGCGCTACGCAAATTGAGCAAACACATTCTGCTCCTTGGAGTTTCCGCCGGGGTCGCTAACATATTTCTGGCGTACTTCATTCCTCCATCGACGTTGCTGCATTGGATGACGAGATCCCCCGCCGAGCATCCTTGGGCCTTTGCCGGAATGAGCTTGGTGTTGGCGGTTTTTTACTTGGACTTGGCCTGGTTTCGAGAACAGTTTTGTGCGTTTTTGTGTCCATATGCGCGATTTCAATCGGTCATGCTCGATGCGCAGACGCCAGCTGTGGCCTATGATGCGCGACGCGGCGATCCGCGCGGCCGACGGGCGCAAGGTGACTGCATCGATTGCGAGTTGTGCGTGCGAGTCTGCCCCACCGGCATCGACATTCGCAATGGATTGCAACTGGAGTGTATTCAGTGCCTGCGTTGTGCGGATGCGTGCGATGGCATCATGACGACGCTTAAGCGCCCCCTGGGCTTGATTCGCATGGCGAGTGCGGACGAGTTATCGAGTCTTACGGAATCGGCGGCGTCGGAACCAGCGTCAGGCGTTAAGGTTAGATTTCGCTGGCGACTTCGTCCCCTTCTCTATGCAGCCTTGCTGGCGCTGTTGGTTGGTATTTTATCATTCAGCATTTGGCGGCGACCGCTGCTGGAGCTCACCATTACCCGGCAGCCGGGGACGACCTATAGCACCATGCCGGACGGCTCCATTGGCAACATGTACATCTTGCGCGCCGTCAATTACACGTCCGAGCCTCGCACCGTAAACTTGCGCCTGGAGTCGCCGGCCGAAGGTGCCCTGCTCTGCGGAGCATGCGCGCAACCCATCGCCGGATCCGAATCGGCTCGGCTGGGCCTGGTGGTGACGGTGCCGGCTACTTTCGCCGGCAAAACCATCACGCTGGTGGATCTGGACTCGGGGAAGCCTATCGAGCTTTCGTTCTGGGGACGAGCACCTTAGAGACGCAGATCGAATCGATAAGTCACACCATAAAGCTCATAGGTGACAACCATCCCCTGAATATGAGGGGTGGATTCGTCATTGTTGATGTTGGCTCCACTGTCCAATAGGATCCACGGCACCGCTGTGGAGGATGTATCGACCGTGAAGGTATTGCCGGACGCCGGAAAGGCGACTTCGAACGACTTATCGGCGTTGTTAGGGGAACTCCAACCCGTCGTGCTGCTGTCCCCGAGCATCACATAAAGCTCGGACAACGTACCTTGCATGAGCGATATATCAGAGACTTCGACAAAAGCGTTGGTTTCCGCATTCCACACATTCATCTTGAAGGCCACTTCGAGCAGCTTATTGGTGGTGGTATCACGAGTTAACTTCAAGGACGGAATATAGACAACAGGATAGGCGGTGGCAGAAGTATCGCTCATGGGGTAACCAGCCGCTAAATCAAAACGCGCGATAAGCGTCTCCGTGCTGCCCGTCTTTAACTTCATATCCCACAAACCTTCGGGGATGACACCTAAGAAGCCGTATCCGGAAGCCCAGTTCATATTGAAGTTGAGCGCTCCATCACGCATCTCTTCCGAAAAGACAAAATAGTTGCCGTCGTTGATATCAAAGTCGCTATAGCACTCAGTTTGTGAACCGCTCCTTAAAAAGGCGCCCTGCGAAGTTAGTGTTGTGAGGCGCGGACAAAGCGCTGAATCGGCTGCACAAAAGTCGCCATTGAAGACGAGCTCTGGGGTTTGTGCTTCGCCAGCGGGTGTGGTCGTTGGCGGGATTAGTAAAAGCTCACTGGTGGCAGGCGTTGTCGATGCTTCTGAACTTCGGCATAGGTCGCTCGCACGCAGAATGTCATGCCTGCCTTCAAACCGCAGGAGGAAGCCACGCAGTTGCGTATTCTTGCTGGCACCAATTTCAACCTGGGTGAAGGCGCTAGAATTCGCCGACGTCGCAAATGGCGTTAGATCGCCAGTAAACATATACTGTGGCTTGGTATGCATGTACTTGGCGTCGTTTGTCGTGCCGTTCATGAAGGCGTTTCGGACCAGCTTCAGGCCGTTGTCAGTGCTCGACAACTCGTTCAGTACAGCTGCCTCAACATCTACGATGCTGGCTGCTGAAGCCTGCGTGGCAACAAAATCGCCACCTGAATCGTTCAACGTACCGAGGTCAAGTGATGCATCATCTTTCAGTGATTCTGTGGGGAGCTTGAGGAGATTGCCACCGGCGGCAACAGGAACCTCGACGAACTTCATACTTGCGCCTGCCGCAAACTTATCGTCGTTGGACGTGACCGTCGCAATGACAAGGCCGTTGGCAATGGCGTTGCCGCCGGCGGCCTGAGTCAGTTGCATCGTCTGGTTGGCGCTCAAAGGTATCGATAACTGCCCAGCCGAGATTTCCGAGGCATTGTCGTCGGAAAATCCAGACACAGAGCTGCCCGTGACCGTCAGGGCAAAAGCTGTGTCTGCTGATGCCTCCGCAGGCAGCGTCGCCGTGATCTGCAAGCCACCCAAACTGCCACCGTCATCATTTTCGTCAGCACCACTGCCAGAGCTTCCGCCACCATCCTTCTTGTTACAAGCAAGGGCAAATACCAGGATCAATACAGAAAAATTCGTCATAACAAATCTCACAATCGCACCTCGTCGATCTGGTCTATTTCTGTCGCCGGAAACTCGATGGCGGCCGCCGTTCGTAGCCGCACCCAGAAGTATACGGGGGTAGATCGGTTACTGGCGCACACACTTAAGCAATGAAGATCGCCGAACCAGCCCGGCGGTAGCGAAAAAAGAATAGCCAGTTTGTTTGTTGACTGGACGTTCCCGGATGCTGGTGCATTGCCGCAACCCCCTAGCTTTCTGATACATTTCGGCGCTGAAGGATTGGCAATCCATTTGCACCTTGGGGCTACTTGGAACTGTCGCGGGGGTGTCTCGGATGCATGTGCCATTGGCAAAGACTGCAAAACTAGGGATGGTGTGCACGGTTATCATGACCTTAAGCGCCTGCCGAATTGGAGATTTGCAGACTGTTGACTCAGGATCCGGCTTTTCCCAGTTAACGAAAAAAGACCATGACTGTAAAGTTTGGGACAGCCAACGACTCAGTAAAGTGAAAGGCATGGTTCGCCCTTTTACCCGCAATGTCGATGGCAACCCGTACGAAGAAAAATACTACCAGGCCATGGCGGGTCTGCCCGACCATTACCTCTCCTATTTGGCACTTCACGGCGAGACGCGGGGATTTTACGTATCCTTGGAAAACCCAGGATTTGAAGGCGGGGTCACCAATTTCTCTTCAGCGGGTCCCAACTCCATTAAAATCAAGCCATCCCGCTGGGCCATTGACTTCACGACCCAGCATGAGGTGGGTCACGCCGTGCAACTTTTCGTAGGTCAAGAAGCGCGCAAACGTGGCTTTGACGCGGCGACCTTTGACCGTGAATTGGTGCAGATTGCGCGGGGCGAATGTACCAACCCCAATCTAAATTCCTATCCTATCAGCTATGGCTGTTATGACGAGACCTACCTGTTCGAATTCTTTGCGGAGGCCTATAACTCGTACTATTGCAAGGAAGAGACGCAGATAATGGTCAAGGAGCAATTTCCCGCAACTTACGCCTTCCTGCAAAAGTATTTGGAACCACCCGTATGGGAGCAGACCAGTGGCGAATCAGGCACGCCTGACACTGGCATGCTAATGCACCTCGCTCAAGATGGCACGGCTGATAGCAGCAGCTTTACCGCCTACATCGCTGGTGGCAATCAAATCGCCAGCGCTGCCATTTGCCTGGGCACCTTGGCCGAATGCAAGCAATCGCAGAAGCAGGATGTGGCTACCAAGCGTGTGACGGCAGCTGACAGTCGCCGCATCATATTTATGACGCTGGCACCCATCCCCGTCAATGCGACGGCAACCGTGACGCTGCTGGGCTTTGATGGGTCGGGCAAACTCGTCAATGCGGTGGGGCGTAAGTTTCGCGCCAAGTAACCAGAATACGCATTGACACCAGGCATCTGATTTTCCATAGTGAATCCCTTGTCCAGCAAGGGATTCTTCATGCTCTTTCGTGTCGCGGCCATCTGTCTTCTGATCGTCTCCACGCTTGCTTGTGACAACACGAAGTCGACGACTAAAAAATCAGTCAGCGACGGGCTACTGTATGTCACGACCGATACCAGCTACTCCTCATCTGGCATTTCGCTGCTGCGTTACGTCGCGGCTGACGACTGGAGCCTAGAAACAATCCTAGACGGCCAATCGTCGGACCTACTTCTGGTCGGTCAACAGCAGCAATTGCTGGCCATCAATCGCAGCGCCTTGCAACGGAACTGGCGCGCTCTGCGGGTACAGTTGACCGCCGATTCGACAGACAAATTCGAAATTACCCCGGGCGAACAGATCGCTATCGAAGACGCACAAGCAGGCGATCCTTACGACTTGTTGCTATTAGGCTCAGATCGCGCATTGCTATTGAACTACAATGCACATGAATTGAGTTTGAGACGCCTCATTGATGGCTCCCTGGTCAGCAAACTGCAGACGGAACTCAAACTCGGCGACGACGTCGTATTCCGTCCCGCAGTCGCCGTCCAATCCTCTAATGCGAGCGTGTGGGTTGCACATCAAGGTCTGGGCAAAGATTTCCAATTCAACCATAGTCAGCAGCTTCTGCACATCCAGGTGGAGGGAGACAGCATATCAGCCATCGACCTAAACCCGGGCGAGGACGGTGTACAAGGAATCAAGTTAGTGGGCGGAAACCCGGTTCACTTGCAAGAAAACAGCGACTCGTCTCTCACGATCGTATCCCTTTGCAACCGCTTCCAGACCGGCTGTAGGAGCGCCATCGAGAGCTTTTATCCTGCTAACAACAATTTAAACACAATCTTTAATTTGGAAGACTCTAACGTCTTTAATTTCGGCGCAGTCATCGCCGGCAAAGACGAAAACACGTTTTACGCCAACGTCGAGCGTCTCGTTGCTGGCACCAAGGATACTTATCGAGCAGCAGTCGTCAAAATCGATGCCGCAAATTCTGCAGTCACCGAAGTGCACTCGTTTTCGGACAGCGCCATTTCGGGATATTGGGGTACGTTCTATGATCATACCCGCGACTTGCTTTTCGTTGGCGATGCGCGCGACGCCAATCAAGGACGTATGGATGTCTATCGCGGCAGCGAACGACAAGCTACTCTCGACATTGACGGCATTCCCGCCAACTCCGGATTTTTTGTGACGCTGGCAGATTATGCAAACTAGGGTCCTGGCGATGGCTTCCGCCTGCATCGTCGCGTTCGGCACCTGTTCGGCCAGCTTCGCCAGCGAAAGCGAAAATGAAGTCATGGTGATCGGTCAAAAGCGCGAACAACGGCGACTCGAGCGTCCCGGCTCGACGCTGGTGATTACCCCTGAGGCGCCTTCTCAGTCGCAAACCTCGAACCACTTGCAGCGACAGAGTAGTATGAACGTTCTGGACACGGGACTGCCCTCGCCATCGGGATTTCTCATTCCACGTATCCGCGGGCAGGATGCCGCTGTTTCCGAAGTATGGCTCGAAGACATGCGACTGCAGGATCCATATTCTGGACTGCCTATGATTAGCGATTTGGATCTCAACGCCTTTGGTCGATTGCAGCTGATTCAAGGCTTGAGCAGCCCAGACATGCCAAGCGTGAACCCCTTTGGCGCCATGATTTATCAAATGCGGCGCCGCTCAGAGGGCGCCTTACAGGTGGGTGCCTCGGCCGGAAAGCCTTATGGACAATCCTTGTGGGGACGGGCCGCCATTGAAAAGGACACTCACTCAGCCATACTCTACGCGCGCCACTTCACGACCAATGGCCGCTATGAGTTTTACGATGACAATGGGACTCCCGAAAATATTCGCGACGATCGCCGGCGCACACGCACCGATAGCCACCAAACGTCACAGCAACTCTTGCCGCATATAGAAGCGCGATGGGGTCCCTGGCAGGCAAGATACATGGCGCTGTTGGCAAAAGGTGAACAGGGCCTACCATCCATGGGTGGGCGAGAAGAGACGCAGGCTGAGGTGGAAAAGCGCAGTCAGCTGCACCAAATCCGTTTGGCAAGACAGCTCGGAGAGGCGACTCAGTTGGGCGTACGCAGCATCGTTCGGCGGGAAGAGCGCGACACCTTCGATCCGAATCAGGTCATCCTCATCACCGCCGACCGCTCAAAGTTCAAGCTTGATTCCTTTGGCATCGAGGTGTTCGGAGAGCACACCATCGGTGCTAACACGCTGCATCTCGTAGGTCGACAGCAATCCGCTACCCTCGAGCAGAGTCTGAACGACAAGAACAGCGCGCCGGCTGAAGCCAGGTCTGAAGGTGGCTATCTGGCTGTGGACGGTGCCTGGTCGCGGATGCAATGGGAAGGAAAAATCGATGCGCAGCGACTCTCGTACCTTCAAGCCTCTGGCGTTCGGCGCAACTATTTCAGCGGTTCAGAAAGCCTTGCTGTCGGCTATCGCCATAGCGTGGCGCAAACCACATTCGCGCAGCTCGCCAGCGTCACTCGACCACCAACCATTTTGCATACTTTTGGCGATGGGGAGCGCATCGGCAGCAGTCTTAACCTGAACGCCGAGCAGATTCAGCATGTGGAGCTTGGCCATCGTTGGCGATGGGCTGCACCGTGGCAAGTGCAATTGGGTATGTTCCGTGACCTCTACCAAGATAAACTGGTATTCATACCAAGCATGGGTCAATCTTTGCGAGCCCTGAACCTGCGCCACTCGCGCATCACCGGCACCGAGGTCCATATCGATTTTGCGCAGCAGGATTACGGAGCCAGTGCGGCCGCCACATTCATGGAGCCACTGGATCTATCGAGCCCAGACCGGTCCCAGCAAATCCCAGGCATCAGTCGCCTGCAGGCGACGCTTAGTCTGCGTGCCACGTGGCAGAGTATCGAAAGTCGCTGGACTAGCCGTTATCGCGACGACGTATTCCGGGACGTGCGCAATACTATTAGCGTGCCGCCCGGCTGGGTGCACCAGGTGAGCCTCGATCGCAAGTTTGCCATTGGTGCTGGCACCGTGACTGCATCAATGACAGTCGACAACGTCCTCAATCAAATGTCCTTTCCTTATCGCACCAGCAGCGGCCAGGAAGGGCGCAGCGCCTATCAAGAGGTGCCAGGATATCCATTACCCGGTCGCGGTTGGCGCTTGAGTCTAGTTGGCGCATTTTAGCGCTCTAATCGCACCAGAAGCACAACCCGCCGTACAGGTCTTTGAAGTTGTCGATGTAACCGGTGGAGTAGCCGCCTTCTGGCACATACCCCATTTCCGGTGAATGCGTAATGACTCCATATACGCCCACTCCAGCAAATCCCACACCAGCCACAGCCGCCGTGGCCGCACCACCTAAAGCCAATGCGCCGGCGCTGGGTACCGCTCCGATAGCCATCATTTCCAAGTAGGATGAAAAGGAGACTCCAGCTGCGGCTAAGCCCGAGGCTTGATAAGCGGCGTAACTAGCCGCTGCCCCCGCCGTCAAGCCACCCACGCCCACTGACACCCCGTCAGAAGCTCCCATTTCATGAGCTAGTTGTGATGAAGCCGTGAAGACAAACTCTGGATCTAGGCCGCCAGAACCGACAAAGCTACGACCAAAACTACGTGGTGCGTTGCGCAGTGTCGACATGCACCCCATGCCGCTCATCGGCACTTGCGGCCTCGCCGCCCTTCCCACGCCCGTGCCAAACTTGCCACCGTCGGAGCCAACGACCAAAACCCCTGGGCCAAACCTCTCCTCAGGATTCGGTATTGGCCTAACGCTGCCATCGGGATTAAAATCGCCGTACGACTGGCCCAGCGGCAGCAATCGATCGGGCTCGGGATTACGAAACGGTAGAAGTGGCTTTTTCCCGACGGTGGTTACCTTCAAGATGGAAACCGGTTCACCCGTATCGGAATTGAAACCCTGCTCAAGAAAAACAACTTCGCGGCCGGTTTGGCTCATCGCCGACATGGCTGTGCACCCGTATTGTCGTGCATAGGGAGCGCCAGGGCCGGAACCGCACGGAGCCCCGTACGGACAGGAGAGTACAAAGAGCCCATTTTGCATTTGCCCAGAATTGACATGTGGCTGCAGTATTGCCGACATTTTTGGATCGAACCCGTGATGGGCAATGACCATTCCTGGATACTGATTCTGCACGTTAAATGCATCCACACCCAGTGTAGCACCCTGTTCGAACGGCAAAATGATTGTCGCCCCATTTCCTGGCTGCCAGATATACTGAGTGCCATGCGCACCAACCACAGTTGCCGTGGGATTGCCTAGTCCGCCGAATGTATCATCGGCCTGCGCCAGCGAAGTGACCAGCAAGGCAAGAGATAACAACAACACTCTGAAGATGGCCATCGTAGGTAACATGCAAAACCTCAGAAGCAAGGTACGAAGATAAAAGTCAGGTGCATGTTTCAACTTCTGCAAAAGACGATCCGTCGCTGCGGGAGCTCGCATTTGCCTCTGTTCTGCAAATGATTACCGAGCTGGTGCATGTGCAGACGTGCAGGTCGCGGCCGAAAATGACATGTACGCATGACCCGAGCGCGGAGCGATAACCTATTGATTGGACAGGGGCATTAGATTTTCGTCCGCAAACCGAAGATTGGCCTTCATGGATCTCTCGGTATTTCCCTAATTAATTTAGAATCTTATGAAGATCATGACAGCTGCAATGCGCACGCCGAGCTCGCCAGGCTCCGCGCGCGCCCTTTGACACGATTCAAGAATTCGAGCCCGCTAGCCCCCGGCCGGGCAAGCGCCGCCAGCGGCACGGCGCTTGCTCTTTCTCTCGGTACTACTCACTCAATAAGTTTCAAAAATGCATTTCGCCCAAGTTAGGTCATGACCTACTCGGCAGCTAAACCAAGGAGTCTATTCCCATGACAAACAGCAATTTTGTGCTGCAGTTAGTCACCGCAACGCTTTCGCTGCTGTCGGTAGCTGCATGTTCGACGGCGGCACAGATGGGCAAAAGAGAAACGAATGCTCAGGTCTCAAAGTCACCCGCGTCGCACGATGCTGCTGCAAAGCCTGTGTCATTTTGCGCCTTGGTAGGTGCCACATCTGGCAGCGATGAAGCCGATTGCCGTGAGCAGATTCGAGCGGTAGATGCCAAGCTGCATGCGCAGGCGGCCCTCAACGAACCGGAGTGTATGGTCCTGACGCGAACCACAGAATTGGCTGCGTACTTCGGTTTGACGGCAGACGCGGATGGCGCCTCGAATTGTATGTCTCTTTTTGGTGCTGGCGGGGTACTGGCGCTCATCGCTCCGGAATCGGCCTCAGATCCGATCTCAGAGCAATCTCCGTCACCGCAGCCAGGCAGCGAGTCGTCCGATGTTGCTTGGGATGGTAGCCTTAGAACACGGCCTGGCACCTCTTCTGGAAACAGTGATGGATCTTCTGGCTCTAATCAATTTGGCCCTGCCGGCGATGACCCTGCCGGTCCTGGTGTAAACCCTGGCGGCGGTGATCTGGCTGGCGGCGACCATGAGTGGGGCGACGGTGGAAACTGCCCAATTTGTGGCATGGGCTAGCTATCGACATCGGCGAACCAATGATTCCATCGAAGAATTTTGCTAAACTTAAGGTGCAGAGTCCTGCACCAGCAAAAAGAGGTTATACGCATGCAATCAGCCAGAGCCAAGCGCGGAAAATTCTGGACGATCGATGGCCTCGAAGCGATGAAGAGCAGCGTTCGCGAGGATTTGGAAGCGCGCAGCAAAGCATCGCCGGCCACAGAACGCCTGGAACTCATCCTCGATGAAATGGATTTGCTGGGTGATGCTTCCGATAGTGACACCCTCTTGCGCCGTTATGTCTTGTCGATGGCAGCGCTGGCTCAGCACCTGCGTACGGGTGGACTTGGCCGACGGGAAATCAAACGACTCTGTGAATCAATACACAACATCTTGCGCCTACAGCGCATCCATCCCGGATCCTCGCGCCTGGCGTATCTACACGGTGAATTCCGCACGGTATTGAGCCAGTTGCAATGGCTGCAGGGCGAACTTTGGTCTGCGGCGTGGAGCCAGCAATTAGCGACCATGTGGGCCAAGGACACGCAAACCGCCAGTGAATTTGTCGTCATGCGCGCCATGGGTCGACGCTATTTGCGCTTGGGCTACGGCAGTGCCAGTCTCGTTTATTTTCAAAAGGCTCTCGAGAATGCCGGTAACGATGCGCACATGCGCGCTGCATACCTGAGCTATGCAAACGCTGCCAGACTGTGCGGCCAACTGGCCGTTGCCCAAGACTTACTGTCAAAGCTCCAAGAGAAGTTTGCCGATGCCGCCGATGACATCGACGTCCAGTGGCAATGGATGTGCCTCAAGTTTGCGGAATCCCAGGATTGCCGGGAGATGATCCGCGCAACCAAAACAGGCAAGCCGCATCATCAATCCGACTACATCGCTGAGGCACGGCTATATACCTATGCTTGCCAGTCCCAATCCAAAATCGACGATTTGATGAAGATGTCGACTTTGACCCGCAACGGCACGCTCAGTAACAGCAATACCGGTCCAGTATTCGCAGGTCTGACAGCGCTTGAGACTTGCTACAACTTTGACATACCCACGGATGTACGGCTGCAAGCCTTGGAGGATGCCTTGGCATCCGCACACGAAATACTTAACTTGGAAAAAGAAATGTTGCTCTTAGCTGCAGCGGCCCGCTGGTTATCGCGCGCCCATCTTCTCGACCTTGGAAATTTGGTCATTCAGCGCTATCGAGCCCTTGCTGTGACGCTGACCGGTTCAGCCAATACAGACCCACTCGGAGTCATTGACGACCTTTTGCAGCGTCCATGGACACAGTTGCGCCCGGCGTAAGGGGCCGTTCGTACGAGATTTCGCTGTTAAATAAGAATGATACGCTCGATGACACGGAAACTGCGGCAAGGATTCGTCGCCAAACCATCATCTGCCTGAATATTATTGAGACGTTACCACGAACTGCTCAGAGAACCGTCGCCAGCTACGACAGGCGAATTTCCAGTAGAATCAAAAATACCCATTCTTATTATAATGTTACATTCTGCCAAAGAGAGTGGCCCGCCACGTGCATAGAAGTCCGCATACTAGCTGAATGATTTAACAAATGCTCAATATTCACTGCCAGAATGCCGAACGCATGGAATAGCCTTCGGAATCAATGGTCGAAGAGGTCGTTAGATCCGCAGGTCGGATAACACGGAGAGCCTCATGCGCTGCGCTTTCTTCATCGCCACCACTGCCATGCTGGGACTCGGTTGCACCGCCGCCAAGTCTGGCGGCGCCGACCAAGCACAAAGCAAGAAGTCCATCGGCGGTAAAGACACCGACGAGTTTGGTTATCTCAATTACAGGAAGTTTTTAGGATACGGTGAAAGCGACACGCTGCTTTTTGAACCTGTTCTTGCGAGCAGCCTGCCGCGAACACCTGCCGCAGAATCATACGTCCTATCGATGACGTTAGACAGCCAACCCAGGGAGGTTGGTGATATTAATATTGCGATTTTTCGGCCCAATACGGAAAGCTGCGAAGACTTTGCGGCTGCACTGGAAAACGACAGCTTCACCGATTTGACGGTGCACCGATACTTTCTGCACACGAGCTTTGATCATGTGACCTACGACAACCTGACAAACTCCTTGCAATGGATTGTTTCTGCTGCAGATACCAATACTGCCTGCGCCGTCGTCGTTGCCGCCGATGACCTGCCAGAAGATGCTGTCAGTATTGGTTATCGTCCGCAGTACGGAGCAGTCAGCTTTGCCCTGGCTAGGGAACATGCCTCTGCCCAGTGGGTTGGGGACAGCAACCTGATATTTGCTTCAACCGAATCAGGTAGTTTCGCGGAGTCTCTCATCGCTAGGACGACGCTTGGCAGTGAAGTCAGTCTGGCGGCTCTGCCGAACAAGTCTGGATACATGGTTGGCGGTTATGGGGAAGTATTCGAACGACGATCAGGAACAGCGTGGTCAGCAAAAGTGCTTCCCGTCGCAGACGGCCAGGCTTCGGACGCTATTAATATCTACTTTGACACCTCTGGCGGTGGCGAAAAAACCTATGTTTTGCGAGGCTACGAAGGCGGCAATCCAGCGGTGCGCTTGGATGTACGAGACTCTCCAGGGAAAAACTTTACGTACGTTGGCGGTCGTCGCCCCCGCCAGATTTTTGGTGCATCGAACATCGTCGAAAACTCTATTGCTTTTTTCGACATCTTCTATGATGGCACAATTTATCTCTACGGTGCTGTAGCTTCCCTCGACGTCGAGTTGTATGGGTTTGGCCCTCTACGGCGTTCCACCCTCAGCGGTGACCAATGCGCAGATGTTAGCAGTACGGGCTCAGCGATCGCCCTTGCTCCCAATGGCGATACCTACTTTGCCTATCCGTGCAAAATAGGCGCACAAGCTCCGGGATCCTACTCTCTTGTTGTCGGTACGCGCCGTCCCATGCCCGGAGTATCTGGTAGCCAAGAGGTCATCTTGCAAGAGTTTCATCCGCCGGAAGGAACCAATGCCGCCGATATCAGTCGCGTAAGCCCCCCCACCATTGTCTTTGGACGAAATGGCGAGGCACACTTTCTCTTTCGCAGCGTCGAAACAAAGAACGAACTGCGCTTCTACCTCGCCACGCTCGATGCGGACGATGAGCTAAGCACACGGGAAATACGCGTCGAGACCAACCCTGCAGCATCCAACATGCGTTCTGGAAGTACACTGTCGGCAGCGATCGACGCTGACCGAGGGGTCTTGCACATCGCGTTTTCTGCATTGAACGATGATGTCGCCACGCCATTTTATGGCATGTACGTTTTAGGGGCTGATAGCATGCGAGCGACCTCGCTTCCCAACACGACCAATTCTTTGGATTTGACGCTGATGAGTCCGATGATCATTCAGCAGCGTTAAGCGGTTTGATCATGTGAGGCGAGTACGCATTGGGCGCCGCCCTGGACCCGGATCGGGTCATGATCGTGCGGCGTTTATGGCCTCCCGCATTGCCTGCAGCGCTAGCTCTTTTCTGGTATTATGGAGCCTCGTGACTGTATTTTTTGGATAGCTATGACTCGACGAGTGCATTCATACGGACCAATCGCCAGCCTTCCGATCGCCCTGACGCTGATCTGCCTATGGACCGTGTCAGCGACGCACACGGACGCTCAACCGCTGCCGGCCGCCCCATCCTGCTCCGTGCTAAAAGCGCGCGAGGCCTTGCCGCAGGTGCCGACGATTGTGTTGAGCTTTCGCGAAGTCAAATCTTATGGTCCTGCCGTGGTTGCCAAGCGCATCGAGGAACGGCAAAATATGTGGCGTCAATTGCGCACCCAAATTGTCGAAGATCCAAGTGCACTCGTCGCCATGTACGAGGGGATTCGCAGCAAGGCGCCCGCAGGCGGCTATTACCGGGCCTTGGGCGTGCGGGAAGTGATGGAAATTCTCCAGGATGGCCGCATGCAGCTCGGACAGTATTTCAGCTTCAAGGATGAGCCGCCACGCGTCGGACACAACAACAACTTTATCTTCGTTCGCTGCCGCAATTGCCCAGATGCTTGGTTTCGAGATGGCTCAACGGGTAGCGGTGTCGTCAATACCCACCCCATCGCCGCCAAGGACCTAGAAGTCGTCATACCTTAAGGATCTACCGGATCACGGTCGAGTTTCGCTTTTAAAGTTCAATGGATACATCGTAATACTTAGCGAAATGTCGCAGTCTTGGCAAAAGCCGACAGGCGCTCAGGCAGATATCATCAGCCGCCTCACTGCAGCATAATCGCATGATATCAGCATGTTGACTTCGCACGTGGATGCTTCATTTCCACATTGCTGACCCCCACGACCCTCCGGCGCGTTTCTTGCTGAAAATACAACAAGCCTTCCAGGATGGAGCAGAAAACCATGCGTCGTCTACGCAACGATCAGTCCGGTAGCGGGATGCTATACGTAATGATCACCATCAGCCTAGCCATCATCGTGGCCGCCGAATTATCGACGGTCATGACCACGGGCATGCGCGCCGTGCAGATTTCGCGACAGCACAATGTTTTGGAGTCGGTGCGGCAGTACTTGCGCGTGGCAATCGATTGCCGCGAAACGTTGGCCAGCGTCGCGACCCCATGCGCTGAGGGGACGCCCTTAGCCATCAAGCGTCGCAATCAAAGCGTCATCATCACCATTCCGCAAGGTTCCGCCGCCAGCAAGTATGGCGATTACTATCTCCGAGCTTATTGCACGCGCGGTGACGATATCCGTATTGAAAAATCGCTGGATCAACAGCGGTGGGGAGATCTTTTCCATGTGCCAATATCCTGTCCGTAGGAAGCTGCATTTTTTTCGCTCGCAGCACGGCATGAGCGCTATGTCCCTCTTGTTAGCGTCAGCGCTGCTGGTCATTGCCTTTGCCGGCATGATGCAGAATTCCATACGCTATCAGGAAGGCCAGCAATTCTTGGCCATGCTAGGGGTGCGGCAAGATGTGGCTCGATTTGTTCGAGGCTCCATCGACTGCGAAGAAACCCTGAACACGATTGGCAGTGCCTGCGATGGCGCCACAAGCGGCGGCAACATTTTTGTGCCGCTCAAAGATAGTACGGGAAACACACTAGTTCCCCAATGGCCCCACGAACAGGATTTTCAAAACTCAAAGTTACGTCTACGTGCAACCTGCGCGGATGAAGGTAGCTATGTCGCTTTTTCACTGGCTATGCAAGATACGCGAACACGCCCCACCAGAGAAAATTCCCTGACCAAGCGCGAAGCCCATTGGAAAGACGCGCTCGATGGCGTCCCTATCGCTTGCGCCAAGAATCAAGCACCACCGACGGGCCCTTTTGGTCCATGCGTTTGGGTGGATGAAGGACTTTGCCCAGCCAACTACGCCGCCTTTGCTATGGTCGATCCTGCGGGTGCAGCCGCGCCCCCACAAAATGTCGGAGCGCCGTTTCAATGTTGTCCCGTGCCTGCGAATCTCTTGACCAACACACACGCCGATGCCGTGTCCGCCTGTCCTGCAGATCACGTGGTCACCGGCACGCATTTTCCCGCCGGACAGCGGCGACTGCGTTGCACACAAATCAATACGGCTGACTATGAATTGAGCGCTCGCATTCGGGGAGTCTGGTACGTTTTACCCGGTTGCGCTTGTATCTCAGGACAAGGGTCGGCGCCACGACGCGACTGGCGCCTCCTGCCGGAAGTGTTGCGCTTGAATTTGATGAAGAGTGAGAACTACCAAGACTCACCTATTGGAGGGACACTGACGGGTGCATCGACAAATTCGGCAGCTCATGAGTCCATGTGCGTACCCGAGCCAGGTGCCTTGATGACGGAACGCACCACCAAGTACTGCGATAGCTTTTATGCCAAGCGTGTTCACCATCGCTCCACGGGATTGCCCGTCAAAATGTACCCAAATAATTGCACCGTGAATAATCTGGGCAGCATCGGTCGAAATCAGGTCTTTGGGGAGGTCACATGCACCGATCTCCCGCCCCATTGGCGTCATTGATTGTTGATGGGTCGCGCTTGAACATTCACCAGGGGCCGAACATTCACCAGGTGCCAAGAACTCGATCACCTAAACAGGATAACTGTATATTTTCCGACACCAGGCTACGGATTCATGACGCAACATCTTGAAACAACAGGCGTCAGTGCTCGGCCTACAGTTTGCAATAGACGCTGCAGAACTTCTCGCTGATACCGCTGGCTGCAAATCAAGCTTCAAGGAATGAGGTCTTGGATGATGGTTAGGATGCCGCGTTCGCTCGCCCAAATGGCTGCCCAAGTTACTGTTTTCACGTTGATAACCACCAACTTTCTGGCCTGCAGCAAGGCTCGCATGAGCGCCGTGCCTGTCACCCCGGTCGCCCAGCGCCCGATTCCACAACCCGTAAGTTCGCCGGTGGCGCAAACGCCGCCTGTGGAAACGATGCCGTCAACAGGTCAAAATCCCGAGGTAGCACAACCGACCGTCGGGACAACGCCGTACATTCCACCCGTAGTCGTGCAGCCACCTGTGATCACTCCTCCACCGGTGATCGCCGTTCCAAGTCCGACGCCAACTCCCGTCGTCACCACGCCGCCGCCCAGTTCCGCTGGCCGCTTACTATTTGCCGTGACGCCGTTTGCCAATATGGCATCGGGATATCAAGCAACCAATCCCGGATTCGTCGCGATCTTGCGCAATGAATCGCGACAAACCATCGCTGCTGGTTGGTTAACGATGGATGCAGTGGTTGATGGCTACTCTGACGATGCTTCGCGGGGCTCGGCCTATGGACGACTGGTGCTCAACGTAAAATTGCAACACATGGCAGCCCAGGGTTCCGGCCAAGGCGCATTGTCGATCTGCATGTCTGAGAATCCCGAGGCACCTATGGCTCAACAATCTTGCCGCGAGCTGGGTGGCAACCTGCACCCAGAGCGCCCTTTTCAATATATCGACATGCCCGTTTCCTACGAAGCCACTGGTAACGGTGAAGTACGTGTGGGCGGCTTTCGCGGAGACACGGGCGAAGGTGGGTCGAGCGAACAGATCGCTCTGGCCGTTTATCACCCCGCATTTGCCTTTGCGGCACCGGGCAAAGCCTTTAAAGACTTTCAATCGCCCTTGGTTCTAGACCTGGACATGGACGGCCAGCTGAATTTGGTCGATGTTTGGGATGAGACAAAAGCTGTGCGCTTTGATTTGGAATGCACTGGAACAGCGCAAAGGACGGGCTGGGTCGCAGCTCAGGATGGTCTTCTGGCCATGGACTTGAACGGTAACGGCCGGATTGATGATGGCGGCGAGCTCTTTGGTGAATATTCGCAGGTCGGCCCTAATACTAAAAAGTACAAGGACGGCTATCAAGCCCTAGCGACGCTCGATGCCAATGGCGACGGCGTCATCGATGCCCGCGATGGCGAATTTGGCAAGCTTTTGATTTGGCAAGATCGGAATCAAGACGGCGTGACGCAAAAGGGTGAATTGAAAACCCTGGCGCAACACGGCATCACCGCTTTGCCTTTGGCGCACCGCGATCTAGGGGTAAAGCCCAGCATCGTCGCTGGTAATGAAGTGCGCCTGATCGGCACATTTCGCCGCGGCGCAGAAGAATTCATGATGGGCGATGTCTGGTTTAAGCAACGACGCTTGCTGAACGCGCAGGTTGTTCAATAACGGCGACATTCGAAACATTACACCCTCGGCGAGGAGTGCGGAAGACATGAAGACGCAAGGAATACAAGTGACCGTCGTATTGATCGTAGCAAGCCTAGCGTTTGCTTGCCGACCAAACAATCAAACAGTAAATAATGAACTATTTGCCTCCACCTCTTCGAACGAACGTGCCCTGAGCGTTTCGAATCATCAACAAGTTCGCGAATACGCGCAAGCGAATGGCTTTGCCGCTGTCAACTGGCGAGCTGGAATGAATGTCTATTACTCGGCATCATACGGCACCGATGGCGAGGCCGGTCAGGCTCACGGCAGTCTCGTCGCCGATGGCAGTAACTTCTGGTTCAGCCAACGCGATAACACCACCACCCAGATGCTATTGCCCCCGGGTCGTGCCCACAGCACGAATGGCGGCGGTAATGGACGCAGCCTGTGGAACTTCACAACTTACGCCAATCTGATACAGCAAGTGGCCTTTGGGTCTAGTACCGCCAGTGGACTGGGACTCACTGACACTCCCATGTATAGCGGCGTCAGCGCCGCTCTGGTCGACTTTACCGGCGGCACTGCCGGCGGCAGCACCACCTACAGCAATGCCCTGCGCGTGACCCTGAAGCAGTCCAACCGTGATGGCAGCCAGACCGATGTAAAGGTATTTTTTGCCAAGGACATTGGCCCGGTTGCCCTGGAATTTTCCGAGAATGGGGCCGTTGGCGGCCGATTTACCTATTATGTGAACGCTGGGGGCGCCCAGATGGCCAGCCAATCCATCGGTCCGATGGTCTCGGAGCCCCAGTTGGACCAACAATTTCTTGAATAACCCCCCGCATATCGATAGGATAGGACCACTTTTCCAGCCTGATTCGCGGCCTCGGCCGACGCAAGGAGAGTGGTCTTGTCCCAGCCAAATGATGTCATGTCCAAGATTGTGTCGCTCTGCAAACGACGCGGTTTCATCTTCCAGAGCAGTGAAATTTACGGTGGTCTGAAGTCCTGTTACGACTATGGTCCGCTGGGAGTTGAGCTGAAGCGAAACATCGCCAATGAGTGGTGGCGGGCGATGGTCTATGAGCGCGAGGACATCGTCGGTATCGACGCTTCGATCATGATGTCACCGAAAGTTTGGGAAACATCCGGCCACCTTTCTGGATTTTCCGACCCACTCGTCGATTGCTTGAATTGCAAAGAGCGCTTTCGCGCCGACAAAGCCCCGAAAATGACCCCGGGCACAGCTGTCACTTACATCGAGGGCGGCAAGAAAGGTGGCAAGACACTGCATGGCGAAGTGCCGGCCAAAGGTTATATCTGCCCTGTCTGCCAGAGTCCCCGACTGAGCGATGAGCGCCAGTTCAATCTTATGTTCCGAACTAATTACGGTCCCATCGACCCTCTTTCTGAGTATCTGCGCGAAGTAGACTTGCAGTCCGTAACTCGCGACGAGCTGCGCAGCAAAATGGAAGAGCTCATTCGGCAAAGTGCCGTGTACCTGCGTCCCGAGACGGCACAAGCCATGTTCGTCCAATTTCTGAATGTGCAGCAGACCACCTCGAAGAAAGTACCTTTTGGCATTGCCCAAATGGGGAAATCGTTCCGCAATGAAATCATCACCGAGCACTTCATCTTTCGCTCCTGCGAATTTGAGCAGATGGAGATGGAATTTTTCTGCGAGCCCGGCTCACAAGGTGAGTGGCTCGATTACTGGAAAAAGCAACGCGTCAGTTGGTACCAAGGTCTGGCCAACGGCAAAGAGCACTTCCGTCTGCGTCAGCACGCCCGGGATGAACTCGCCCACTATTCCGATGATTGCTTCGACGTGGAATATCTTTACCCCTGGGGTTGGGATGAGTTGGAAGGGATTGCCTCGCGCACCGACTACGACTTATCCAAGCACGCAGAAGCCTCGGGCGTGAAACTCAGTTACTTTGATCCGAACAAAGCGGATCCAGCGACCGGCAAGATGGGCTGGCGCTACACACCCTACGTCATCGAGCCTGCCGCCGGGTTGACTCGCGCCGTCTTGGTGTTCTTGTTGGATGCCTACACGGAGGAGCACGGCAAGGACCACGCGGGTGAAGACAAGACGCGCGTCTTGCTCAAGCTAAACCCCCGTTTGGCCCCGATCAAAGCTGCGGTGTTGCCACTGGTGAAAAAAGATGGCCAACCGGAAAAGGCTGCTGAGATCCTCCAACAGTTGCGCCGAGCTGGCATGAACGTCAGCTACGACGAGGCTCAGTCCATCGGCAAGCGCTACGCGAAGCATGATGAAATTGGCACGCCGTTCTGTTTAACCGTGGATAATGAAACGCTGACGGATGGCACCGTAACCGTTCGCGACCGGGATACCGCCAAGCAGCAACGCTTGGCCATTGCTGATGCCGTGGCGCTCGTCGTCAAACGCGTCCGGGAGGGCTAGGACTCGTGCGACCTGAACGACAAGACCGGGATCGAAATCGAGAGCGTGACCCACGCCGCAAGGGCGGTGGAGGCGGTGGCTCGGGCAACGGTGGCTCGGGCAGTGGCGGCGGTGCAGCATCAGGCGGCGGAAGCGGACGCAACCGCAAACGCCGAAAACGCAGCAAGCCGAAAGAGGATGAAACTCCGGTCTGGGTGGAAAAGCCAAAGAATCGCCGCTATGCAGTTGAATTTTTCGGAACCTTTGCCGAGGCACGCAGCAAATCTGAAGAGTTGGCGACCAAAAAGCAAGAAGTGGATCAATTGAACGTCGTCATCCTCGAGGATGGCAACATGGACGATCCCGATCTGTCGCGGTATGGCAAGATATTCGCGGGAGCCGCTTGGACGCTCATTCATCAGCGTCGCGTGGAAGACGGCTGGTACGATAGTTTGCAAGAGTAACGGATGGGGACGCCCCTCAGACGGGCGAGGTCACTGGGCCGACGAGGACGATCATGCCGCAACTTCCCGTCGTTGATATTTCCCCCTTGCTGGAGCCTGGCGAGTTAACCACCGCGTTCTTTTCTGAACCTCGCCGACAAGTCGTCAGCCAGGAGCTCTTTGCCGCACTCAATGACGTCGGCTTTCTCTACATCTGCCAGCACGGTGTCGACCTCGGCCTTCAACAGCGCCTTGAGTCACTGGCGCATGGTTTTTTTTCGTTATCCGAAGAAGAAAAAATGCGCATTCGCATGGAGAATGTAGGCCGCGCTTGGAAGGGCTACTTTCCCGTTGGTGCCGAATTAACCTCCGGTCGCCCCGATCAGAAGGAGGGCCTTTATTTCGGCAAAGAATTGTCGGCACAGCATCCCCTAGTGCGCAGCGCCACTCCCATGCATGGTCCCAATCAATGGCCAGCTTTTCGGCAGGCGGAGTTTCGCAGCACGGTCATGGATTACATGCAATCGATGACCGACCTCGGAGCACGCCTGCTAGCGGCCGTCGCTGTCGGCATGGGCCTCAACCCCAACTACTTTGCGACGCGCTTTACGCGGGAACCAACGACTCTCTTCCGCATCTTCAATTATCCACCGCGAACGTGGGATGACGAAGACGATGAATGGAGCGTCCGCGAACACACGGATATGGGCTTTCTAACCATTCTCAAGCAAGATACGAGCGGTGGTCTACAAGTGCGTCGACGCAATGGTGTTTGGGTGGATGCGGAGCCGATCCCAGACACGTTCGTGATCAATATAGGCGATATGCTCGAGCTTTGGACCTGGGGTATTTTGCGTGCAACACTGCATCGCGTCCGCAATCCTGGACAGCAGGATCGACTCTCGTATCCCTTTTTTTACGATCCCGCCTGGCAATCGACGCTTGAACGCATTGATCAGAATTTACTGGCCGATGACCTTCGCAGCCGCGCCGGCCGCGATGCTGAGACGCGGTGGGATGAACTAGACCTCGCGAAATTATCCGCGACCACCACCTACGGCGAATTCGTATGGGCCAAGATTCGACGGGTGTTTCCCCAATTGGACCAGTAGCCTCCCAGCGCATTTTGCTCGTTATTGCCAATTCACCAAACTCAGCTGTCTAAAGTTTTGCCAGCAAGTCCCGATCCGCAAGCGTGAGCTAAGACTCTAATGGGAGACGAGGATCATGACTGGGCGCCTTTGGATCGCGATGTTTTCTTTTAGCGCCGCCTTTCAGGCGCCGCCAGCCGCCGCGGTGGAAACCCGCAGTATCGCGGATGACTACCAGTTGGTTGGAATTATCTCGGGTGGATCTAAGACGGAACGTGGCATCGTGGTGCTGCGTGAGCTTGCAAGTAAACGAACGTTTACGGTACGCACGGGAGATAGGATTCCACAGAGTGACGGTGTTACCGTGAAGTCCATAGGCCAAGGATCTGTGGTCCTCGCCACCACTCAATCGACCGTGGAGCTTGGCTATGGTGGTAGCTCCATGATTACCGAAACCGAGGATGCAGAAACTCGTCTCGTGAATCTTACAGATCTAGAAAACTTTTACCGAGACCAAGAGGAGCGGGCGCTGTTTGAATCGATTTACACATGGCCCGAAGCCAACGCCGACGACAGCGCATCCCGAGCTACAGGCTCAACAGGCGATCGCAATCGACAGCCAACCGACCAAGATGTGGAGACCGACGGCGACACCGCCAATGCAGATCAAGAGAGCAGGCGATCACGCATGCGGCGAAGCCAAGAACAGTTTCAAGACCAGTCATCGGTTGTCAATCATGAGGCCGAAACTAATTTACGAGCACCCAAGCGTTCGCGCTCGTTCTATGCGGAATATCGTCGGGGCGAAGATGGGTACAATGCTGACGGCAATGACGAAGCGAATGTGAATATGAACGCCGCAAACTCGGAATCAAATATAGAGAATAGCGCGGAAGACTTTGTGCACTGAAGCCTACATACTCGTAGGCCGGCGCTAGGTCGCTTTCAGCAATTGCAATACGCCGCTAGAGACTCGATTCATCACGTGCGTGATAGCCTCAGCCAAGCGCATGGCCTCAATCGCGTAGTGCGCATCGACGGGCTGAAGATGCCGCAAAAAACCGGCGGCGACGTTCTCGTGTTCACCCGCATCGTTTATATCCATGTGGCGATTGATCTGCTTTGCTGCTGTTTCCAGCCCACCCTCTTTCAGCACGGTCGCTAATGGATCAGCTTCTTGATAGGCACTGCGCTCAAAGAAATCTACGGCCAACGCAAATGCCAATAGATTGCGCCCGGCGGCGAACCGCAGCAACGCCATTAACGTCCTGACCTGCGGCGTCACCTCAATGGCCTCAGGCTCATCGACCATGGAACGCATAGCAACGTCAAGAATCCGATCGTGACCGTACTCGGCTTTGATGAAGTTTCGCACAGCTTCCGCCGACTGCCCTGCAAGATTGAGTGCAGGTCGCAGCGCCGCATCGCACTGCTGGGTCACGTAATGATTCTGCCGCACCATCAAAGCCGAAGCTCGCTGAAACAGCGGATCACCTTTCGGCAACTGCTTCACAAACTGGTAAAGTTCCAGCGTGGCATCGCACTCGGCGGCACTTAGGAGATGGAAACGACGGCCGACGGTAAACAGCGCGACGGGATCAATGCCGTCACCGCTCTTGGCAAACTGTAATGCCGTATCGACATCCCACTGCCAGTGATCAGCAAAAACGGGGTCATGACTCACTTCGGCGAATGCCTGGGCGTCTTCAGTCTCCAGGCTCTGAGCACAAAAAGCTAACAGTTGCGCCGGCGGTAACGACCAAAGTTGGGTATCTTGAAGTTTGGCTTGATCCGTTGCGTCAGCCCAATGCCTGCGCGGTAGGGTGTAACATAGGGGATAACTCTGAAGTGGCGCCAAGAACCAGTTCAGCAAAGGCAAATCAGCTGGGCCGAGGCTGCCATCGGCAAACTTCTGAACCAGCATATCCGCCTGCACGGTTTGCTCTGGGGCAACCGCAACGCTCAACTGCAGCCAAGGTGTTTCGATGACGATCTCTGCCGCCGCGTCCGCCTTGCGGAGCTGCAACTCGTCGTATGGCCAAAAAACCAAAGGCTGCATAGAGGGGCTAACCAATTAAAGTTGTACGAAAGTCGGACAAGCTTTGATGTTAAGCTTCTTCACGGTAACAATGGCGACCTGATCTTCAGCGCAGCCAGTCTCAGTGATCTCAACACCAGAACGCTTGTTTTGGTCCTTGAGGTCACAGTCGCCCGCATAAATCTGTCCGTCTTGGGTTTCATAATTGGACAAGCAGTAGGTGTTGTAAACGGGCCTAGGGCCGCCCGGTCCGATCAATGCTTGTGCGGAAGTTGCTGATGCCAACAGTGCCAACGAAGTGATGGTCTTTTTCATGTCGATTCTCCAGGTGTTTTGAGGGCCAATGCTCGGCGCAGGCACTTAGGACCTGCCCGAGGCGAGCTATATGCATTGAATGTCATCACGAAATCAATACAATTCTATTGATTGACCAGCCAGTATTATCGAAGTTAAGAATTCATCAATATTTGCGTAGAATTAGCATCAAGGCAGAGCTTGGCCCAGTGACCGAAAGAGGTCTGCAAAGTACATTCGCAACTCCGGAATCTCAAAATCTACGGACCGATATGCCGGATAGGCCGCCTGGAATTTACGCGCATCAGTGACATAAAAACGCGACTGGGGCAGCTTGGAATTGATGTCCATCTTAGCCGCCTGCCGCATCCATTCGGCATGGGGTAAGGGCTCGGCAAACAGACTGTCGATAACTAACCACTGGCCAGGTGCCGTTCGCAGCATGGTCGCCATATGATATTCCCAAAGTTGCCGCTCATGGCGCAAACGCCCGACGAGAAAGATCTTGGCGATATCAGCCGGTCGAACATGGGCCCGTAATAATTGCAAATGCACAAATGCGGCACGACCAAAGCAGAACCCCACGTCGCCGACAGCATCATAACGAGACACCTGATCGACGCGGGTCACGGGATTGACCGCCAACTCGCGAAAGATTCTTTGGGCAATCGCCATACCCTCGAGATTTGCAGATCCGGCCCCGCTCCCCGCGAGAAAAATCGCGACATGACGATTTTGCTCCTGCACCCAGCGAGAAACTTCAGCGGCACGCTCGGCTTTGGGGATCTTACGCGGTAGCGCCCGGCGCACTTGCGCTAATTCGCGGGCGTAAGTCACCTGCAAGTCGTCCGTAAGTGAATGCGTATAAGGCACGGGGTCAACGGAATGGTTGGGGTCAACAGCGTTCAGTTCTTGAACGACGGCGGCAAAGTCAAAATTCGAAGCGGCAGCGGCAGCGGCAGCGGCAACATAATTGACCGCAAAAGCGACGACGGACAGTACCACCATCAGCCACTCATTAAGGCAAGATATCCGTCTCCTCATCGAACTCCAATCCGATCTTGCCAAAGGCGGAAATAAAGTTGGCCGTTCCTACCAGACGCAACTTCGTCTCTTTCTGCTTCAGCACGTCTTGCATAACACGCAGAGCTTCCAGTGAATCGATCCGGATTGGCAATTCCAATCGGTACTCACCTTCGGCGGGCAGAGTAAAGGCGCGATCATATTTACCCGAGGCAAACTGTCGATCGGCCATTTGCGCAGCGTACTTCAAGTCGGCAAACTCAAAAACAAAATCGTTGGGATTAGCCAGGCGCAGCGCCACATGCATTTCGACCGATTGCCAGGTTACCTTGTCGACGCGCGCCTCAACGAGCTCCACTTTCGGACGTTCATAGCCAATGCCCAACCAAACGCGCAGCGCCACGCAACCGCTGAGCCCAGTTGCCATTGCCAGCAACAAGAATAAGCGTAGGTATCGACTAGAGCAGCTCAAGCAATCTCTCCCGTCCAATCTCTTTCAAAAACCCGGGCAAGCGTGGACCCTGGTCGCGACCGATAAGTTTTCGATAAACGGCGGTAAAAAATTCCTTGCTGTCAATCTCTGCCCCATGAATGGCGCGATCATAGATCAGCTGATTCAAATCCTTGGGGGCAATCGCATCTAAATCTGTCGTCGCGACCAATTCGCGCAAGGCCGCAACCCCCGCCTGCAAGCCCTCGCTCAGCGGCAGATCCTGACGTTTTTGCTGCAAGCGATAGCGAAACTCGTCGGGTGCATGCTTCTCCAGCCAAAACCAAGCGCAGCGGCAACGCTCGCGAAAACGCTCGATATCCTCAGCACTTGTGACCTCTTGAGCGTAGTAGCGCGCACGCGTTTGATCAGCATTGCCATCGCAAATTTGCAGACGGTTGCACAACTCGCGAAATGCCGGGCGAACAGGCTTTTGGGAAGGCACTATGCCGGAGACGAGCGCTAATTCGTAGTTGCGACGATTCATTGCCCACTTTCCATCCTGCCAGCTGCCCGCGACGAATGCCTGCTCCTCACAGCGATCAAATTCGTCGTAGGTCTTGATCACATCCTGGTCGAATGCCAAGGCAAAGTCTGTATTGGGACGTTGCCGGGCAAAAATCCAGCGCACGATCTCGCCTGGATAAACCTCCAAAGCCTCGCTTAGTGTAATCAGCACGCCCGCCGAGGACGACATCTTGCCGTCCAAGCCTTTAATGGAAACAAAGTCGTACTGGAGATACACCGGCGGATCGCGCTCGTAGACGGCTTTGACGATTTCCTTCGCCGTATCGTAGGAACCACCTTGACTCGAATGATCCTTGCCACCCGGCTCAAAATCGACGCCTTCAAACGCCCAGCGCATAGGCCAGTCCGTGCGCCAGTTCAGCTTCACGTTGCTGGTTTCTCGCAAATCCTCTTTGGCTTCGTGGCCGCATGTCGAGCAGCGATAGAGGTATCCCCACTCGCCATCGAATTTTTCATAGTCCATCGTGTCTCGACCGCACTTGCCGCAATAGGCTGCCGTTGGTAGCCAATCATCCGCCAGGGGTTCTGCCCGATACCGATCCAAGATGGCCTTGATCGCTCCACGCCGAAGTAACGCCTGACGCATTCCGTCCGCATACATGTGTGCGGCATAGCGACGCTCCTGATAAAGAAACTCTGGAGCGATGCCCACCCGCTGCAGATCCCGTTCGAACGGTTCCGTCCCGGCGCGCGCATAGGTTTCGCATTGGCCTCGCGGGTCGGGAATGCGACTGATGGGACGCCGCAGATTTTCCATCAGCATCTCTTGATTGGGTAGATTCACGGGGACCTTGCGAAACGTATCAAAGTCGTCCCACGAGTAAATGAAGCGCACGCTCGCGCCCGTATCACGCAAGGCGCGTGCGACGAAATCCACCGTGATCACTTCACGAAAATTACCGATATGCACCGTGCCGCTAGGCGTAATCCCGCTGGCAACAACGTATCGCTCCTTGGGGCCCTTTTCCGCAATCACCTTGGCGGCGGTAATATCGGCCCAATGGGGCGTCCGTGGCTTCATCTAATCCCCCTAACATTCCGTAATTCATAGAGAAAAAACCAGCTATTAAGTGAACCACCGGCCCAACCGATAGCAACCGGTAGAGCTGGCGAACTTAACAGCGTGGTATGTACCAACGCCGAAACGGGAGACGGATCCCCCATGATTCCCCATCGCAGGAATTTCTGGTTTTACCTCGGGCACTTGGGCCTTATCGCCGTACTATTAACGGTATCGACCCACTGTAGCAAGAAGAAAAAACGCGCAGGTTTTGGTGGCGGACAAGACGACCAAGACCAGGAAACCCCTGCGGGCGATCCCAAAGAACAAACTATCGATCCCGAGGATGTCGACGTCCTGGAAACCGACAATAATGAGCTGGTTCGCACCCTTAAATTTCCCGCCGATGGCGATCTGGATGAAACGGGCCGTTACCGCACGGAATATCTGCTCGTCGTCCGCGCCTTGGAAAAATCCTGCATCCGGCTGAAGGTTCGTCCGGCTTCGGACTCGGCACCGGTCGAGTTGCCAAATGGTGGTGATGTGGCGGAAGGGTCAGCCGCGTGCGGCGAACCCAAGACCTTCGACACGACCCAACTCGGGAAAGCTCCCAGCGCCGAACCAACACCTGGCACTTCTTTGACCGGCGATACCGGATTCGGATTGACCCAGTTCGGAGTCGGACTTGTCGGGCAAAAGGGGTACGACCTGGCTGCCCGTCAACTCTGCAGCACTCGGCTCTTTCGCATGCCAGCCAGCGCTGGGTTAGGCAAAGTCAGCACCAAGACCGCCCGCTTGATGGCGCTGAAGGACGTACCCATCGCCGGGCAGACACGTACGGTACGAGTTTGGGTCGACGAGGAAATCGGCCAGCTTTGTTACAACGGCCCTGTCGATCGCATGCCGCGGGCAGGCTTCGCCTATTTGCACAACTTTGGCTGGGAAGGTCACTTCGACCGTTTCTATCGCCAACATGCCAGCTCGGTGGCAGATCATGTGGGAGTTGCTTGGCGGACGCTTGCCGAACAATTCGGCGAAACAAGCGATGTCGACAAGAATCAAGGTATCGACGTTTTCGTCTCCCCGGACGTCAATCGCCAATATATGTATCCGCTGAACACGGGCTCACCTGATTTATTCATTCCGAAGGTGCAGTATCACCCCGAGGACCTGGCGGCCTATCATGCCGCCTCCAATCCAACCAGCAATGAAGGCGAAATCGTCTATTTATGGGCACCTGATCCAGGCGGCATCTACAAGCAAGGACTATTTCCGTCATCGAACTCCCTATCTTCAAACTTTGCCAAAGGCTACGCCGGCACGCAAATCATGTCGCTCATCAGCCTCAATCACCACTTGCTGCGCCGTACCACGCGCCCCGAAGAACCATGGCTGATGGAAGCACTGGCACTTTTGGGAGGAAGTTATGTGGGAGGGAATGCCTACCCATTTCACTTCTTGGCTGAATTTCTTTCGTCGCGCCCACACCAGCTGAGTCTGACCGAGCCACTCGACGCAAGTATGTTTGGCGAGGACTACTTGAGCTATGCTCAGTACGAACAAGTCGGCTTGCGTGGCATGTTCGGCTGGTATTTGCACTCGAAACTATGCGGACCAGCGGCGGGGCCATGCGCCAAAATCAAAGACTTGCTCGATACCGATTTAGTAGGCACGGCCAATATTGAGAAGACGCTCGGCATTTCGTTTGCCAAGACGATGGAGAATTTTGGCCTTTCGGTATCCTTGGAGCTCGTGGAGAACGATCGCTTCGCCAAACGCTATTGGGATGTGCCAGATGACACGCTACCGCTCAAATATGTCGAGTTCCCAAAGTTGCACGATGTCAATGCCGCCGGCACCAACAGCGTCTTGCAGCGCTTTGAAGTCAATAACGAGGGCTGCAGTGCCGCCGAGGAGCAAGCCAACCGCTGTACTCGCACGATTGCTGAATCAGCTGTCGCTGGCCCATTCGTCAGTCGCGACATGCTACTCGTTCAGCCCATCTTTCCCGACAATGACATGGATTTGCGGCTGGAAAAAAATTCTGTCACCTTCATTCAACTCGCGGGCCTGATCGACAAGACAACAGAAGTCGCGGCCGTCTTAGGCAAGAAATTAAACGTCGTTTTCATACCACTAGGTCCGCGCAGCGATAGTAAAACGGCAACCTCGGGCGTTCGTCGCAACCGCTTTATCTACACGGAGAAGGTGTCAGAAGGCGCACACATGGATGTTAGGCCCGTCAATTTAACAACCCGCGACCCACAAGACTGGCTCGTCGAAATCCCCACGTTCGATGACACGAGCTTTCGTCACCGCACCAAAACTTATTACACACCTCGGGAATTTCCCGTGGATCTTAACGTCACGCGCGATCGCGAACTTTGGGTGCTGGGTTCCATCGACAACTTCGACATTAACGTCAACGGCACCTCCCGCACCATTGGCGACACCGACACCTATAACATCGAAGTCGAACCTTGCGTGCAAGCTCCATGTGCATCGCGCTATGAAGTTATCATCCAGTTACATGCCCGCGACTTCGACAAAGAGTTGGCACCCATGTTTTTAGTCGGACCAGATGATTTGCGCTATTACCGTGGCGCCATGGGTGTAGCGCGGGCTGAGGTCTATGCACCTGAACTTACGACGACGGAAGATGTGGAGAATTTTCACGTACTTTTGTGTACAGCCGATGCCAACGACCCGACGAGGTGCGCCACATTTGGGGTGCCGAATACTTCGCTCATCGACGACCGCCACTTTGTCGATCAGGGTGCCTATGCCGCAACTTTTGACAACTTTCTTTTTAGTGCACCCCTGGGCTTTCCATTCTTTACTCACAACAATATCCAAATGGTTGATAACGAAGGCCGATCGATCGAACGCAAAGGTTATCGCCACTTCTTTGCCGAGGAGGCAAATCGACAGTTCTACAATTTTGATTACATCCGCGACCTGAGGCCCAATACCTATGCATTTTTGCCCACGGATACGTCTTTCCTCTTCTCGCCACTCGACCCGGTGCAGTTTACAAGAAATTTGCTAACGTCGGAAACCGTTGCCCAGCTGGCCACGGTCAAGAGCTATATGAATAGTCTGGCGGGGCCAGCCGACCCAGCTGCGGATGCGCCGGGATTTGAAGCCTATGCGACGGCCTGCCAGGCATTGCTACCTAACTCTACGGTTTTGTGCGAACGCCCTTATACGCGGCGCGTCGACCTCAACGCGGCCTTCCGAAGATTCGTCACCATTCCGCAGAAATACTTTTCTTGCAGCGACTGCACCAACGCAGAATATGTGGTCAACGATCAAGGCACGGGTAACACAACCGGCTGGCCGCTTATCTACCTCCAAATGGGAAGCAATTTAGCCAGTCAACAGTGGACAACATTTTACTCGCCCATAACCCCCGACTCGGCAAACCCCGTCTGCCGTGGCGCACCGCATACCGAACCATTTTATGGGCGTCAATGTCGCCTACTGACCGATAACAAGAGTTCGACAATTCGCGAAGGCGACATTCGAGCACAATTGCCGGTGTCTATCAGTGAATTCAGCTACGGCGGCTGCTTCCTGAGCGTGCCTTGTACGCAGAAGCCGGCGGACGTCAAATTTACCGGCGACTTTTTGGCTTTTCGGGCGGCGATACCCGACGAAAGTGGCTACAACACGATCACATCGATTCGGCAGAATTTGACGGGCGAGCAAGCTCGATGGCGAGAACCCTCGACGAAGTTATCCAGTCAAGCAGGAGAGATTCCTGGCAAGGAAGATCGAACCCATTTCGTGCGCTTTGAGATCGGGCCCAACATCCCGGGAAATCCAGACACCAACACAGTCCTGCCGATCCTGGTCGGAGGACGGGCCCAGTCTCAGGGAAAATATTTGCTGCGAGTGCGCATCAAGGAATTCGGTAACACGGTGGCCCCATCTGGCATCTAATCATGGGGCGAGATACGCCCCGATGTCGGATAGGATGCGATCCGCACGCGATAGGTCCGCATGCATTGTCACCCGATTTGGCACGGCGATGCAGTGCATCCCAGCCGCCTTCGCCGCCACCACACCATTCGGTGAATCCTCGAACACCAAGGTTTTAGCGGGATTGACGCCAAGTCGTTGCGCGGCTGTCAGATATGGCATCGGATCCGGCTTGAAGCGCGATACGTCTTCGCGGGTCACCAGTTGCGGCACCAGATGCCTAGCCTGAACCCGCTGCAAATGGTGCTCGACCCATTCGCGAGTTGACGACGAGACCACGGCCAAGGGTAATTGTCGATCCTGAGCTGCCAGTAATAGATCGAGCACGCCCGGTAACAGCGGCATACGGTCACACCATATGGCTTTGCGCTGCTCTTTTTCCGCCATCAATCCGGCGTGATCGACCGGCCGCTCAAGTACGGCCTCAAGATTCTTTGTCGGGTGAAATCCAACGTCGACTCCCCCGACGCAAGTCACCCATTCTTCCAGCGCCAACTCACAACCGTGGCGCTGATAAATCTCTTGCCAAGCCACAAAGGCCGGCCATTCGGTATCGATCATCAACCCGTCGAAGTCGAGAAGCAAAGCCTGCAATTCGTTCCAGATCATGGCATAAACTCGCTATAGCCGGTTGGCTTTTGCACGCCCGGCTGGGCTGGTTTTGCCGCTGGCGCTATTCCCGCGTGGACGAGGATAGCGCGCACCCGCGGCGACAATTCGAGAAACATCTGCTCGTTGCGTTGATCCGCCAAACGTTTTTGAAACACCGAACCCCGGGCTCGGGACTCACTCCGATGGCGGACCAAATCGATCCAAACAGGCTGCTGTCGATCATCCGCCAGGCGCAACCAACGCTCAAAACGCTCAGCATAGGCTGGTTCCCATAGATGGTCGACGCCCTCAAGCACCAATAATGGTAGCGTTCCATCTGCCGCCGCATCCAGCCCGAGATCCGGCATTTGAGTGGCGTGCTCATCAAAACGATAAATCGCCACGGCCACGCCATCAATCCAAGCCAACTTCAAGGCAGCTGCCCACCAGGAAGAAGGTCCATGCAAACTTTCAACCTGGCGTCCTTTGACGCGAATCGAATCTTGCAGCTGAGCAAGATTCGAAAGGTGCGAGCGGCACGTGAGTACATCCGGGGTATCCACCAATTTTAACAACCGATCGACGTGAGCTTGCTCGCGCCACTGTTGACCATAGAGTCCCAGCAGTCGATGAACCAAACGAACGCGTCGCAGTAGTTCGCAACGGGCCATGGATTTGCTCGTCACCGCCTGCAGTCCCGTACCCTGACAACATGGGAAAAATGATTTATCGAGGCTAAACCCACGAGCACCGAGCTCAAGACCTGGCAAGCCGGCTACATGCGAGGCACGAGACCACTGCTGCAGCATACACGCCTGGTTCAGGAGCGGCCTAGGCTCTAGGGCGTGGCGCTGGGGCATGTGTTGGTCCTGCTGCGGTGTTCTTGCGGCGATAGTCGTCGCCGCTCAGGGTAACAAAGTCGCACATCTCGACCAATCGCGAATAGATCCGAGCACCAACCCGCGACTCCAAACTTTCGAACTGGTCGGCGGCGAACCCTGTGCGCTGGGCCGACTGCTCCAAATCAAACTGATAGCTTTGACTCTTGGTTGGCGCGTCCTTGAGTAAATAGTTGGTCGAGCCGACGATAATCTTGTTAGCATTGTAGCGGCCCATCACCAAGTTATCGAGAATAGTCAATTCCCAGTCGGTGTTACGCCCCTTACCCATCTCATCGATCACCAACACATCGACATTGAGTAAAGGAGCCAGCAGGGTTTCATCCGATTCATCTTTTGAGTAGGCTGCCTTCAACTGCCCCAGCAACTGATGAAAATCAACGAATTTGACGCTGATCCCTCGCGACACGAGATGCCTTGCCATGGCGACCAATAGGTATGTTTTACCGACGCCGACGGGACCGCCTAGCAACAACCCCTTCGGAGCGCTGACATCCACGGTTTGCAGCCACTGTCCGATGCGCATGATCACATCACGACCGTTACCCGAGTAATTGCGAAAGCCCTCGTAGCGAGCGGTCGCGTACCGTGCTGGAATACCCGCCTCGTTGAATAGATTAACAAGCCGCCGCGGACTGGGGTCGCGACAGGGCTTGGATTGCCCGTCGACAAGGACTCGGGCCGCGCCGAGACATGCGGCGCAGGAGACGACACATTGGCAGAGGCTTGCTCGCGCCATGCCTCCGACTGGATCGACGCGATAACCAATACCGCCACAACTGCATTGGGAACCTTGTAAGGCACAGCGTGGGCCTTTGGACGGGCCGGACGCGCCCGATCGTTTATCCGGAGCGTGAATAGCTTCCAGCAGATTTTGATGCTTCACAGCTGGCCTTTCTTCGGGAGCGACAAGAGCCGCTAACATCCCTCAAACGGGCTGGCGATGCAATACGAGTGTAAAAATTCATATTTTTTAAAATATAATCAGCAGGTTACCTAGGGCCTGTCCCTGTTTACTGGTCAGCTAAGCAGCCACTGCAACCAGTGTTCAGATGTCACTTCCGTTTCCGTTCACTGTTCAGTTACTGTTTTCTGGACTGATACTGTCTGCCGCTCAGTGTTCCGGGGTCCGGTAACCGCTGCAGTTGGCCGACCAGACGGCAGGGAACAATGAATAACTTTCGAACTTATGAATGCGCAGAAGTTTCTTGTTAGCTTGTCGTAACGAGTGGCGAATGCCCGGAAATGCTTCAGCCTTGCGAACAGCTTTTCGACTAAGTGTCGATGACGGTAGAGGTCTCGGTCAAAGTGAGGATTGGCTT
>CAZLMG010000017.1:0-99615 GCA_964560765.1 uncultured Oligoflexales bacterium | reverse complement strand
GAACGCATTTTAGCTGACTACTGCGAATTAGCCAAAAGAGGGACAGGCCCTAGTTCCCTCACTTCGTCTCTCTCAGCTTTTTCTCGATACGCGATCGCATCTCTTCAGCCCGCTTGTTACCCTTGGTCGCCCCACTGAGACTGGATGTGATGCGGCCCACGGCCTCTTGATTCTCCACACTGCGGGCGGCGCTTTCCAAGTTCTTCAGAACTTCGATGAGTATTGGCCCTTGCAGCGTGGACAATCGAGACGGCAGCCACTCACTGTCGACCGGGCCACCAAAAGATGCGTAAAAGCGCTGGTTCGAATCTGCGCGGCAATGCTATCGGCGACGGATGGCTTAGATACCGGCTTTAGCAAGATGCCGAGTAGATTCTCGGTATAGCCAACGCGCTCCTCTGCGGGAAAACTCGGAGCTACCAGCACCTGCACCAGTTGTCGGTAGATTTCCGCCTCATAGGCTGGTGCATCCGCAATTTCATCGGCTTCTCGTCTTCCTTGCGGCGGGCTCCCCACCAAGAAAGTGAGCTCGCCAGCGATCGCGCGACGATCATCCACTTCGATCGCCGCAGCGCGCCCCAACCCACCGATTCCGCGCAAGGCCGCTTGTCGCGTCCAGTAATAGCGATGTTGCGTCGCCACCGACCGCAGGCGTGGCAGATGTTCCAGGCTGGGATTTTGTCGCAAAAAGCCGCCGATGCTAAAGCCAAGGTATCCTTGAAAGCCGCAGATGGCATCGACTTCGAGCACGGCCAACATAGCCTCAATGGCCGTGCGGCGCTCGTCAGCTTTGGCCACATAATCGCGGAAAAAGTCCGCAGCTTTCATCGACTCGGCTGAAGCATTCTCTCGGCCATTGGTTTCACATTCGACCTTGGCCTTTTCCATCGCAACGACGGCCGTACGAAACTCTGGCGACGGCTCCACCTGCTCGCTTAGTCTACTGCCAGCACGATCGCGGCAGGCGGTGACCAACAGACAAGGGAAAAGAGCGATGACCATCCGTCGCTGAATGTTCATAGGGTACACTCCGAACTCGAGAAAAGACCGCTTTTATCCGTTTTTGGAATTCTAGCACCCGCGTGCACGGCGCAGCAAGGGAAGGGACAGCAAATACCTAAGGCCGCAAACTCCGGGCAAATCAGTTCGCCCACGGATAGTAGCGAGTGCTGGCGCCACAGCGGTAGCGCTTGGCATCATAACGCGCGTCACGACGGTATTCGCGCGACTTCGCGGGGTCGATGCGGCAGGTTTCCGCATTCAGATTCTCGGCAGTCAGCGTGCCGGACTGAATCTTGTAGGCCATCTTCAACAGGAAAGGAGTCAGATCCGCGTCAATACCAAGGATCACCTCGCGCAAGGGCTTTTGCGGATTGCCAGACGAGTATCCGAACTCACACATTTCTTCTTGAAACGCTTTTTGCAAGTCGTAGCCGTCGTACAGCATGCGGGTCAACGCCGACAGCACTCCGGTGCGGTCTTCGCCAACAGTACAATGAAACAAGGTCGGCTGACGCCGCTTGATTCCTTCCCCTAAAAACTTCAATGCCGCAATTGTCTGTCGGCAGGGACTTTCGAAATTGGCAAAATCCTTATAAAGAAAAGGAATGCGTTCAATTTGATCACCCTTGACACCAAATTCTTCTAATCGAGTCACTTCGGTGTCGACCTCTGTCCGCACTTGGTTTTTGAAAATCAGCACGCGCTTAACACCTAGCCGCTGAAATTCATCGTAGTCGCGGCTTGTCTGCGGATTCATCGAGCGCAAGAGCAAAGGCTCACCCGCATCCGTCTTCCGCACCACATGCGTATTCGGTAACTGAACATCGGTGAAACTATTGCGAATCGGCGAAACCAGTCCGCGACGCTCGCCAAAATCTACCTGCTTCGGCTGACAACGCAGCATTTTGCGTGGACCGCCCTCGCCTGCGCACGCCAGTGCCAGGGTTTTCTTCTCGCCGCTGCTGCGGGCTTTCAGGACCACCGCGCCCGTCGTGCCCTGGCGATTAAAGACGACCTCGAAGGACCGCGGTCGCTGCTCACAGCGCAATCGATAACCATAGGCTGACTTCAGTTCCGTGGCGCATTCCACCAGGGATACGGCGCGGCCTGGTTCCTTGATCGAGGCACGGAACGTATCCTGAGGACTGCCCAAAATCTCGATGACCCAACCCTCAGCCACTTCCGCATCTTCCAAATCCTTGACCGAGCTGCCCTCCGCCTGCGGCTGCGTGGTTCGGCAAGCCGTGGTCAGAGCCATAAACATGGCGATGCATGTGGCAAAACATCGGTTCGAGAACGACATCGAAAGCTCCTTTGGGACAGCGACTGGCGGCACTCCGAAGGGCCACCTTTGAATCGTGTGGGCGCAACATACCCAGCTTTTGGCCAGACGCTAGCATGTTTTTGTTTTTGCTTTCAAAACAGCGAGATATGACTTACAAACAAACGCATTCCGAGGCCCCCATCCACCCGTCGATTGTGAGGTGTGCCCTTGACTCAAAGTCCGCAAAAGTCCCCATCAAAGCCCCTAGCCCTGCTCTCCGTCACTGATAAAGCGGGAATTGTCGAGTTCGCCCGTGGCCTAGCAAAGGCTGGATATGAACTCCTTTCCACCGGTGGCACCGCCAAAGCCCTGGTCGATGCCGGTTTGCGGGTCACGCAAGTCTCCGAGTATACGGGCTCTCCGGAAGTCATGGATGGCCGGGTCAAGACGCTGCACCCCAAAATTCACGGCGGACTTCTCTGCGACCGAAATCAAACGGCTCATGTGGACGCCCTCTCGGACATGTCGGGACGCTTCATCGACATCGTCGCTGTTAACTTATACGCTTTCGAGAAGGCCGCCATTCGGGCACAACTGCCGCTGAGCGCCGCTATCGAGCATATCGACATCGGTGGGCCCTCCATGTTGCGGAGTGCGGCGAAGAACTACGCCCATGTGACCGTCATTTGTGATCCAGCGGATTATTCGCTGGTTTTGTCGGAGATTCTGGCCAATGGCCGAACGCAGGTCGAGACACGGCAGAAGCTAGCAACAAAAGTGTTCGCTGTGACTGGTGCCTACGATGCGGCTATCGCTGCCTACATGCAAGCGAAGTCGGATGCGGCCGCATCTGACCATTCTCCACTGCCGACCGCCCTGACACTGCAACTGCAGCAACGAACCCCCTTGCGCTACGGGGAAAATCCGCAGCAACAGGCCGGACTTTATGCGGATGCCAACCATTGTGACCAAGGACTCGCCGGCATCACAATTCATCAAGGCAAAGAACTCTCTTATAATAACTATCTGGACTTGAATGCTGCCGCCGCCCTCGTCCGCGATCTTTTGCCGCTGCCAGCCGCGGCAATTATCAAGCACACCAATCCCTGTGGCGTTGGCGTGGCCAGCGATGGCTCTGCCCTTAGCGCCTATCGCAAGGCCCTTGCCGGTGATCCGCAATCGGCCTTTGGCGGCATTGTCGCCTTGAACGTTGCTGTCGACGAAGCCTGCGCTTTGGCCATGAGCGAGTTATTTTTGGAGTGCATCATCGCTCCCGGTTTTTCGCCAGGCGCCCTTAACGCCTTAGCAAAAAAGATCCATCTGCGCTTAGTTTCCGCTAACTTTCTAGCCCAGCCCGCCGCTGCCGCTCTGACGCTGCGTTCCATCGAAGGTGCCTATTTGCTGCAGGAAGATGATCGGGCGAAATTTACCCCCGATACTTGGCGCGTGGCCACACAAGCCGTTCCAACAACCGAGCAGCGACAGGATGCCCTGTTTGCCATGCAGGTGGCAAAGCATGTGAAATCGAACGCCATCGTCTTGGTGCGAAATGGCGAAACCCTTGGCATTGGCGCCGGGCAGATGAGTCGGGTGGATGCGCTGGAAGCCGCCATTCGCAAGGCGCGCGCCTTCCAAAAAGAGTTACGAGGTGCCGTCCTCGGCAGTGACGCCTTCTTCCCATTCCGCGACTGCGTGGATTTGGCAGCCGCTGCCGGCATTCAGTGCCTAACCCAGCCTGGTGGCTCCAAGCGCGATGAAGAAAGCATCACTGCCTGTAATGAACACGGCGTCAGCATGTTGTTTACGGGAATGCGGCACTTTCGCCACTAAGGCAGAAGAAAGGCTCGGGGCGGCGGTAGCCGCACCCGAAGATTACGTTGTCGACGAACCGCCCAAATCCGCAGCTAACGGCCGGTTGGGGGCATCCGCGAAGATCTTGTCCTGCAGCGTCATCAAGCCCGCAATAACTGCCTCTGGGGTTGGCGGGCAGCCTGCAATGTAAACATCGACAGGGATGTCCCTGTCGATGCCTTGCAGTACGTGATAGGCCCGATAAAAGCCACCGCTGGAAGCGCAAGCACCCATGGCAATGCACCACTTGGGATCGGGCATCTGCTCCCATACCTTTTTAATGACCGGAGCCATCTTCTCGGTAATGGTCCCGGCGACGATCAGCAGGTCTGCCTGTCGGGGCGAGAAGCGCACCACCTCAGCGCCGAAACGGCTGATGTCATATTTGGGTCCAACGACGGCCATATATTCAATGCCGCAACAAGCCGTCCCAAAGGGATAGGGCCAAAGCGAGTTCTTGCGCGCCCACGCGAGCAACTCCTTGGCCTTTGTCGTAAAAATCGTATTTTCCAGCGCCTGCAAGGGATGTTTCAACGGGAGCTTCCTCTGATAGAACTCGGCAAGCACACATCGCCACGCGGCTCACCAAGCGGAATTATACTGTATTATTTACCACGGGTTGCGGATTTAGCCTACAGAACCTTCAAGTTTCATCTCCAGCAGCTTGACCGCCTCAACGGAAAACTCCAGTGGCAGTTCTTTGAAGACTTCCTTACAGAACCCGTTGAGCAGCATGCTGATGGCTTGTTCGTCGCTGATGCCGCGCGATTTCAGATAGAAAATCTGTTCGGCATTGATCTTGGACGTGGTGGCTTCATGCTCGACCGTGGCCGTCGGATTCTTGACCTCAATGTAAGGAAAGGTATTAGCTTTACAGCGGTCACCGACCAACATGGAATCGCACTGCGAGTAGTTTCGGGCATTCTCTGCCGACGGCAGGATCTTGACCTGACCCCGGTAGCTATTCACCGAATCATCAGCGGAGATGCCCTTGGAGACAATGTGACTCGTCGTGTTCTTGCCGATATGAATCATCTTGGTGCCCGTGTCCGCCTGCATGCGGTTGTTGGTCAGGGCGACCGAGTAAAACTCACCACGGGAATGATCACCTTTGAGAATCACGCTCGGATACTTCCAGGTGATGGCGGAACCGGTTTCCACCTGCGTCCAGGAGATCTTTGAGCGCTCGCCCTGGCAAATCCCGCGCTTAGTTACGAAGTTGTAGATACCGCCGCGACCCTCTTCGTCGCCGGCGTACCAGTTCTGTACCGTTGAATACTTGATTTCCGCGCCCTTGAGCGCAACAAGCTCAACAACTGCTGCGTGCAATTGGTTTTCATCGCGCTGCGGTGCCGTACAACCCTCCAAGTAACTGACATAGCTGCCCTCGTCGGCAACGATGAGGGTGCGCTCAAACTGCCCAGTTTCTGCGGCATTGATCCGGAAATACGTTGAAAGCTCAAGGGGGCAACGAACGCCTTTCGGGATGTAAACAAAGGACCCATCGCTGAAAACAGCCGAATTCAGGGTCGCATAGAAGTTATCTTTGTACGGAACTACGGATCCGAGATATTTCGCGATCAGTTCGGGATGATCGCGAACGGCCTCGCTGAACGAGCAAAATATCACGCCATGCTCGGCCAAGGTTTCCTTATGCGTGGTGCCGACGGATACGCTATCAAAGACTGCATCGACGGCCACACCCGTCAGTCGCTTTTGCTCTTCCAAGGGGATGCCCAGGCGGGCAAACGTACGCAACAACTCGGCGTCTACTTCCTCCAAACTCTTCGGGCCTTCACCCTTCTTTTTGGGGGCAGAGTAGTAACGCAAGTCTTGAAAGTCGATTGGGGGATACGAGACATGCGCCCACGTCGGCTCGCCCATCTTCTGCCAGTGGCGAAACGCTTTCAGACGGAACTCCAAAATGAACTCGGGCTCGCCCTTGACGGCGGACAATCGGCGGATCACGCCTTCATCCAAACCCTTTGGAAATTCATCCGTCTCGATATCGGTGATGAAACCGTATTTATATTCCCGTCGGGAGAATTCGCTTTTTGTTGTCATTGCGGCACCTTAAAAAAGTGGCGGGGAATTGTATAGCAGTTTAGTCGACATTTTTCCAGGGATCATTGCAGGCCGGTTCACTTCGCTTATCTCACCAGTTGGCGCAAAATCAAACCAACTGGCTCGTGCTGCGGCCAGCCAAACCGCAAGATATTGGATTGGAGCCAGACAAAGCCAAATCATATTCGGTACTTTTCACCTGGCACGCCCCTTGAATGAAGCCCGCGAGCATTTGGGGGAATCGTACTTATGTCTATGGCCAGTCCCATCGTTTTCCACACACAACATCGGCCGCGCTTTAGCGAACTCGATCCATACGGCCACATGAATACCCAACATTATGTTGCCTACTTTCTCGAACACCGATTTGCAGGGCTGCGCCAGCAGTTGGGGCTGGGCTTCGTCGAAATTGGGACGCTGCCGTGTGCGATGGTCGTCAAGTCGCTGAGCACCCGTTTTCGCCGTCCTGTATGCGGCGATCAGGAGTTTCACATTCACTCGCAAGTCGCCTCCTACTCGGAGAGGGAAGCAACGATCGACGGGCAGATGCTTGGGCCCGACGGAGTCACCCATGCAACCTTCAGCCTGATCCTGTGCTGTGTCGATAAAAAGTGTGGAGCTCCCACGCCGTGGCCCGAAGGACTGCTCGCAAGATTCTATCAGCGGGGTGCCCCATGACTCAGACGGCCTCAATTCTGCGGTGCCGCCTGCATCCCGCCCTGACCGCCGAGCAGGAGCTGGCCTTTTTGGTGGCAGAAAGCTGGTCTGGAGAATGCATTGCGCCACCCCTGATCGATCACATGCTGCAGCGAGAAGGACTGAGCGTCAGCCATGCGCGCGCCTGGAAGAATCAGCGGCAAGAGGAAAGCGCTCATGCAGCGCTTTATAGTGGTTGGCTTTCCCAGAATAGTTGGGGCCAGGTGCCGACATCGGGTTTTCACAGCGAGTTTCATAGCTGGACGTTGGGATTAGAAACTTTGACTGAGCAGGCCTACGCTCTGCACGTGATTCTCGAGGCGTTATCGCTCGCATCTCTGCAATATCGATTCTATGCGGCCCGCTGTCCGGCGCTCGCGGCCATCGACAAACTGATCTGGCAAGACGAGACGAGCCATGTTCAACTCGGCCTGCAGCTGATCCCGTCGCTACAACAACGCGATGGCATCCTCCCTTTAGTGCGTTTTCGCCGTCTGGACCAAAAGGCGCATCAAATATTTCGCACCGCTCATGACACCGAGCATTTGCGCGTTGTTTTCGCGGCCTGGACGCCAGCACCCATCCTCGCAACAGATCCGGCAAACGATTTGCCAAGTGGGCATCAACACTTTGCCCGTTTGTATACGCACCAGCTCGTCCAACAGCGGCAACAGTTTTTACGTCGCTATTGCGAACGCACCGCCTCCATAGCGGTACCGGAGGCCAGGTAAGGATGGCGGCCACATTGCCATGCCTTGAAGACGCGGCTGCAGACTTAAGCCAATGGCTGCCGCGGTCGCGTTGCCACTTCTGGATGCGACATCCAGAAGGCGGCCGCCTCTGCGTGAGTCACACGCAAGTCGACGCCTATGGAGGGCTGCTTTGGTTGCAGCGTTGGCTCGGCGCGCGCCCTGCCGACAGCACCATCATTGATGCACCTCCCCCATCTGACAATGCGCACACCCAATTTCATCAGTGGCCGCGTGATTTACCCGAGGCGTTGCCACAGAATGACTCCAGGCCGACGCATACACAGAAGTTATGTCAAAGACTCATATCGGTAGCCAACCTCTGGGAAGAGCGGGTCGGGATCTGCGTTGCCATCCAAAGCCCGCATCATCGAGAAAAAACCCTCTGGGACAACCACATGGTTATGGTTAGTTTGCCGGGAGAAGTGCTGCACCGTTGGGCGCAATTGCCGCCCGCCCAATGGCGACGACTCCTGTACCGAGCTGCTGCGGCCGCCGCACGAACCACGCCGGCTGCTACCAGGATCCGCTGGGTGATCTCTTCGCTGGGCGACTTATCTCGACTGGCGTGGTTGCAAGGGCTGGGAACAGACCCGCTCTGGCTTTGGTCGACACCAGCCCTGCCAGGCAGTCGTCACTTAATCGCCTGGGGCACAACCCACTGGCAACGCGTCGTCCTAAGTCATGACGACCAATTCCCCGAGGAGACCCGCGATGCCTTTGATCTTCGCTGCCTGCAAACACTCGAATAACCGCGCTGAGGAACGGGCTTGGTCGAATTACTACTTGTGCCGCAGCGGCACTTCTCCCTCCACACTGCCTACCGCCATCAAAGACGCCTGGCTTGCCCACTGGCATGGCCAGTTAGCCGAGGCGAATCAGCGCCTACAAAACTTAGAGCCGTCCAATGGTGACATGCGGTTACTTGATATCGTTGCTGCGGAGCGTTACTTGCTGGCGGTAAAGATGGGGGCTCGTCCGCAAGCATCAGGCTGGCAGCCCCAATCCACGTCCCCACCGCTAGCACACCTTATTTTTCATTATGCAGATTTCTCCCGCGCATTTTTCGTCGATCACAAAGCAGGATGGCGTGCCCTTCGTCAGCTCACCCTGGCAGCAATTCGCTTGCGCGGAATATCTAAGGCACCCCTGATCTGCTGTGGGTTCCTGTGGGGTCACATGCTGATCATGGCAGGCCGCGGTAGCCACTTGGGGGTATTCTTGACCGCGACCTGTTGGTGGCTGCTACGACGACGTCGCAGCGCCCGTGATGGCAGTCTAGAGCCATTTATGGTCGACCTCCCGTGGGCAGCATTCCCATATTCCTTGTTGATGAGTGGTCGCCTGGAACTTGCCTGTCGGATGAGCGAGCGCAGTGCGGCCTATGTATCACCCGATCCGTACTATCAATGCCTCCAGTATGCCAGCGGCATGTATGCACAGGCTTATGCGGGTCGGCTTGCCAGTGCAGACATGATGGCCCAGCGTTGGCAGCGGGTGGCAGCTAGTGGCCAGGTGCAGCGCTACCGAACCGTTAGCTCGCTGGTCTTGATGGTGCCGCTCGCGTTGCGTGGTTATGGCCCGTTACTGGCGGCTGAAGCGAAGCAACTCGAGAAAGAGTTCGCCCTTGAGCCTGCGTTGCCTCTGGTTGCCGCCCAATTTTTCCGGCTGCAGGCCATCATCGCTCTTAGTGGCGGCGACTTCCCTCGCGTCGAGCTACTGCTGCAAAAAGCCATGATTGAACATCAAAAAACCGGATCCTTCGCCGTATGGAAACTAGTCGACCAACGGCTTCTACGTTGCGCGCGACAGCGACAAATTCCTGAATGGGATACGCTGATCCAATCGCGATTCTGGGGATTTCCAGCAGCGCACACCCGGCCCCTAGGCCTCACCTTGATCAAGCTGCTGACCGCCTTGCCGCGCGCGGTGGGTGAGAGCGAGAAATACTGGCCTGAGATCGTTGGCGCAACACTGCAGCAGCACCTGTCGGTCGAATCGTTTGCAGTCAATTTCGACCCACCAGCCTCAACTGACCTCCAGCCATGCGTTCGAGTCGGCAACCACTTTTTAACGTTTCAGGTAGCGAGCAATGAGCGACGCCGCGCCGTACAAAGGGCTCTGGACGCGGCCGCACCTTGCCTCTTAACCCTAAATAAGGTCCTGGAGGGCCAGCGCGCCGAGCAACAGCGACTCATGGATGAAGCTAGGCTGCAGGCCACCATGCGCGGCGCGCAACGACTCGCCCACGATGTCAAAGCGCCTCTCGCGGCCGCGCGCCGAGCCGTGCACATGCTGCAGACGGCGAGCGAAAATCCCGACGGCCGCTTAACACCTAGCCCCAGTGCGACCCTGGCGCTGGACTTATCTCTCGCCCGCGTCCAGCAACTTGTTGATAGTCTTCTGCAGCCAGGCAGCACATCGACTCCCCCGCCCAACAACGGCGCGCCTTTGCAACTGATTGTGCAACGAATCATCTGCGCCTTTGAGAGTCACCCAAATGGGCGCCGTGTCCGCTGGACCTGCCAAATCGACCCAGCCTGGCGCGTCGACATGGAAATAGCCCCGCTCTGCCGCGCGCTGGAGAACTTTTTGATCAACGCTATGGAGGCCAGTCAAGACGACGCAGAGATTCGAGTGTCGGCCCAATTCTCGGCAGCAGAACAGCAAATCACCCTCCGCATCCGCAATTCGATCGCCCTCCACGCGCGCCCCTGCCGGCCCACCATCCAGAATTCCAGCGCGGGCTGGCGCGGCCACGGCCGGAAGATCGCAGAGGCCCTGCTTGCGCCTGCCGGAGCCCAAGTAACACAAAGTCTAGAGCAGGATGGCCAATACCTGACAATGATTTTGCTACCAGCCGCAGGTGAGCAGACTGATGCGGCAGCACTAAAATTGCCAAATGGGCCAGAGACCCTGACGACGAAAGAACTAAGCGCCGCAGTTGCTCCCAACCAAGTCGATTTACCTAAGTTAGTTGCCGTCATTGATGACAACCCAAAACGCTTGGACGCTTGGACGCGTCATTTAGCGCCCGCGCGTGTCTTGCGCTACGCTTCAGGCGAAGAATTCCTGTTGGATTTTGCCCAAAGGCAGGGTGGCATGGCGCTCCACAGCGATTGGCTCATCTTTGATCGCTGGTTGGGCCGCGACTGCCGATTCACGGGCATTCAGTTGGCTGCTAGCATTCGCCAGGAATTTGCCGGGAAAATCATCATGACAGGTGGGGAAAAATCACGGGTACCGCCGCCATTCATTGATCTTGAGATAGACGGTGACGAGCGGAACATTCATAGCTTGGCTCAGCAGTTTCGCCGAGACCGCGCCCAGCCTAGTTGCGAGTCGCTCGATCTGGGGCGCCATGCCGCGTGGTGACGCATCAGAGACGCTGCGTCCCAATCAAAACCCGCAATGCCAAGTGCTCTTCCTCAGCAACGTCGAGAATGACATCTTGTGCGGTTTCTTCGCCCGTAAGTCGGATTGTGAAAGTGCGCAGAAGCAAGCGAGTCGGTGCTTCGTGCTGCAGTAATAGTCCGGTCAGTCGCGCCATGTCTGCTGCCGCGACCGTCATCAATTCTGGGCTCGCTCCGCGCATGCTGATGGACGCGACTCGCACGGAATCCCGTGGCGAGTGCAACGTACCCTCTCCTGCCGCATCAAGATGCAAACGCCAAATCTCTTGGAAGCTCTCGGAGTCGGACGAGTGCCCACGTTCATCGAATCGAGCTCTGGTTACCTGCCAGGTCACAGGCAATAAAAACTCTTGGGATGCTGGAACGGTCATCTGGTGCCGAGACAGAGGCGACTCTCCCGTCTCCGAAATCGACAATTTTGTTGTATCCACAGCCCACGTGGGAGCCGCTGGAAATCCCAGTCCCACCAAGGAAGCAAGCGCAACCCGACAGCGAGCACGAGCAGCCATCCTCATTCCCTCAAAGCCCTTAAATGATCTCAGGTAAGCTATTGACTTCATGATAACAGGAAACGCCCACAAATAAAAATTACAACAAGTAGTTGGTGCCAAGGGCATGTATAATATTCACGTTATAAAGTAAATGCGGACGAATCGGTGCAACGCTGCCTAATTGTTTGCTAACGGCCTATTCGTTGCTAAAATCATGCAGTACCCACGCCAGGAGTGGAACTTGTTGCGGATTCTGCACATCATGATGCTCCTGTGCGGCTTCAGCGGCGTCGCTGGATTCCCGCCCATGCTGGCCAACGCCAGCATCCATCAGGCACCGATCGTCGTTACCGGCTTTCGCATTCGAGCCGCTTCTCGCTACCCCATCAGCACATACCGACTTTTTCGCACAGGAGCTGATGGCAGCGCCGTACCGATTCCATATCAGATTGACGAATTGAATGACTGGGGGGATTACGTACTCGATCAAGGCGGCCCCATCACGAAGGATACCGGAAACGGAATTTTCGATCTGCAGGACGAGCTGGTCTTTATGGGGAACGATGTTGGCCCTGTCAGCCCACCAACGAAGTGGCCGCAAGGACAGCCGACGCTTACCTATGAGATTCGCTTGTCGCACTTGGGTAAGAACCCGGTTGGACCCAACGATGGCGCTGTCTATTTAGGCATTTACTTTCGCGAAGCCCCCGCACTCAATACCACGAGTTATGTGGTCTTTGATGCCAAGCAAGGAACAGTTTCCACCTCACGCTATACTTACAAGTTTGACCGCAAGAACTATTTGGTTGTCGATGGCGTTGACATGGTAACTAAAGAGGCCGGCGGCAAACGCGGCTCTGTCCCCATCATCGACACCTCGACATTTTTCATGAAAGCCGATTTGAAGTATTTCGTTACCATGGAGGCCAACCACCGTACAGTGAACAGCCAGATCGAGGCCTATAAAGTCGGACCCGTTCGTTCGATCGTCCGAGTTAGTTTTTTTTACAGCTTCCTGAAGCTAAAATTTGAACTGGGCATGTACACCGAGGTTTCATTTTTTAGCAACGCTGTCGTCTTGCCCGCAATCTTGTACAACCCGCTTGATGGACCCAAGAGCTTAAATGCGGGCAGCGGCTTCTATTATGGATTTGCGCTCAACGATAAACCAAGCGCCTACAACCTGCAGAGCAATATGCCCGCCTATCGCAAGGGCTCTTTCCTCGATATGTTCCGCAAGCAGGACAAGCTTGAACCCTTGTATTGGATCTCCCTTACCGGCGCAGATCGAATGATGTATGTCGAACTGCTACCATCTCCGGCCATGCTGGAGGCTAGGAGTGTTCCATTCCTGTACACCGAGGATCTAGCCGGCAAGGAACTCAAGAGCCGCAGCAACAACACTCCGGCCGAGCTTGGCAAGGCACCGGTAAACCTCGGCCTGTTCTTTGATTTGACGCGCTTCAAAGAAGGCGAACACCGCATGTCCTTCCGCCTATTTTTTGAAAACACCTACGACCCGGCCCAACTGGAATCGTTTCGGACGATGAATAATTGGCAGATCATCCTCAACCGCAGCTAAGCAAGCGCTTGCATTTCTTCCCAATACCGCTATTCTTAAGATAAATTACCAACGTTAGCGATGGCTTGCGGCCAGACGCGAGGAGACGAGGATGATGGATCAACCTCTTCAGCAGCATTCAGACTTGCGAGTCCCAAACGAAAACGCCCGTCGCGACTCCGCCGGCGAACCTGGTGCCGCCGAATTGCGCGATGTGCAAGGCGCTAGCCGTGGAACCGCTGCCGACGAGTTACCCATGGTTGTATGGCTGCGTGGCGACGAGCCTTACGCCGAAGAATTCAACTTGGATGCAGAAGCTACTATGGAAGCTCTCGGCATCAAGCGCTCCCGCTTAACGCAAATCTCTGGCAAAGAGCTGCGCGTCGGTCGTAAACGAATTGACCGCTACGTCCGCCCCGTTTATCGCATGGAAGACGTGGAAACCTATAAGGGATGGACGCGTGCGACGGCAACCCACCAGCGCTCATCGTCTGTCATCAAGGAAGCTGCAGATGAACTACGAGCTCACACCCAAGAGCTGACAGAATCGTTCCTGGAAGCCATGGAACAACATCACCAAGAAACCAATGCCACAGTAGCTAGCATTGTGGATGAAACCTATCGACTGCAGCGCGAGGCTCAGAGCGCCATGCAGGCCAGTAACGATCAGGTTGCAAATTTGATCGGTCAAGTCGCGCAAGAATTGCAAACTTCATGGCACGGCGAGCTACAAACTCTTACGGAAAGTTTAGCCCAAGTTGCAGCGACGCAAGAGGCGATGCTGATTCAGCAGTCGGGTCAGCAGCAGACGATCAACGACGATTTAACGGCAAAGATGCAGGTGCAGAGTGAGGCGATTGAGTCCCTACGAACGCAATACAATCAACTCATGGACGATTTCGGTCACCTGGTAGCCGCCACCCGCGAACAAGCATCGGTCCAAATGCGATTTCATCGCAGCATGGCCGAAGCTTTAGCCAAGAGCCTTGAGGCACAGCGCGAGACCGCGTTGAAGATTGATGCCGTCCTACGAGCAGGAAACTTAAGTAATGCGCGGCTGCTGAAGTCCGTGCGTCCAGTTTTGCACCGGGTGCGCCGGACGCCTCTGCGGCGGCCGCGACAGCAAGGTTAAGTCTCTATCTAAAGCGCAAAAGCGCAGCCGTCTTTTAGCCGAATTCACCAGCGACATAGTTGCGGGTGAGTTCGTGTTGCGGATCGCCGAAAACCTTCTTGGTTGGGCCAAACTCGACAAGTTTACCGAGATACATAAAAGCGGTGTTGTCAGATACGCGCAAGGCCTGATGCATGTTGTGTGTTACGATCAAGACAGTCACTCTTTCTTTCAGCTCGTGCAGCAACTCTTCAATTTTGGCAGTCGCAAGAGGGTCTAACGCTGAAGTCGGCTCATCGAATAGCAGCAGTTCTGGCTTAACTGCCAATGCCCGGGCAATGCAAAGACGCTGCTGCTGGCCACCCGAAAGATCCATGGCATGGCTATACAATCGATCTTTGACCTCTTCCCATAGACCGACATTTTGTAGCGCGGTAGACGCGGCATCTTCCAGGAAGGTCTTGTCGCTTTCACCGCGAATACGCAATCCATACACGACATTCTCAAAGATCGATTTGGGGAACGGATTTGGCTTTTGGAAGACCATGCCGACCCGCATGCGTACTTCAATCGGATCCACGTCCGGCCCAAGCAAATCCGCACCCTCTGGTTGCAGGGTGATGGCGCCCTCGTATCGAGCACCCGCCGTCAAATCGTGCATGCGGTTGAAACAACGTAGCAGCGTTGTCTTTCCACAGCCAGAAGGTCCGATCAGCGCCGTCACTCGATTGGCCGCTACCGAAAACGACACGTCGTCCAAAACCTTTTTTTCGCCAAAATAGAAGCTAAGCCCCTGGACTCGGGCGCGAACGGTTGAAGAGTGTGCGCTCATAATACCTCGAGACTCACCACCGCACACTTTTGCGATAGCGATAGCGAACTGTGATAGCGATAGCATTCATGCTTAAAGTCATAAAAATCAGCAGAACACTGGCGGCTGCCGCATTCACATGAAACTCTGCTTGCGGTCGCGATACCCAGTTAAAAATCTGCATAGGCATCACGGTGAACGGTGAGGAAAGCCACTCAAATGAAAGAAAGGGGTATTCCATCGTCACCGGCGATGCGGGCAAGAAAGCGATGAATGATAGTGCTCCAACAGTAACAAGCGGTGCCGTTTCACCGATCGCGCGTGATAGCGCCACGATTGTTCCGGTCATGACCCCGCTCATCGAATACGGCAGCACGTGATGAAAAACCACCTCGCGGCGCGAAGCGCCCAAGGCATAGGCTGCTTCTCGAATCGAATGCGGAACGCCGCGCAGTGCTTCACGAGTGGCGGTTATGACAATCGGCAAAATCAGCAGCGCCAAGGTCAATCCCGCCGTTCGCACCGTCTGACCCAGTTCAAACTGATACACAAAAAGCCCAAGCGCCATCAGGCCATAGACGATGGAAGGTACGCCGGCCAAATTTAGCACATTGATTTCGATAAATGTCGTCACCGGATTGCGCGGAGCGTACTCCTCGAGATAGACGCCCGCCATAATCCCGAGCGGTACCGACACGGCCGCGGTCACCAGCATGACCAGCGAGGTCCCGACAGCTGCTGCCAAGATCCCCGCGCGCTCTGGAAAGCGAGAGGGAAAGTTGCTCAAGAATTCAAAAGTCAAGCGCGGCGATCCATCCATGAACAATTGGATGAGAAGGCCCAATAGAATTAGGAGGGCGGACAGCAGCAGGGTCATGGAAATGGCAACGAAAATGCCTTCGAATACCTTGCGTCGATGTACATTGCGCTCGATCTCTTCCATCGTCGGTGCGCTCATCGATAAACCTCGCGGAACTTGTGCCGCAATCCGTAGCCGAAGAGGTTAAAGGCCATTGTCATGCAGAAAAGCAGCAAACCCACAGCGAAGATCGTACGATAACCCAAGCTCCCGTGCGGCAGATCACCAAGGCTGACTTGAACGATATAAGCCGTAATCGTTGCCGCCGGCTCTGCTGGGTTCAAGGTTAGATTCGGCTGCATGCCAGCAGCGATCGCCACGATCATGGTCTCGCCGATGGCGCGAGAAACGGCTAGCACATAGGCCGATGAGATTCCGGAAAACGCCGACGGGTAAATTACTTTTAGCGCGGTTTGCCAGCGCGTCGCACCAAGAGCCAGCGATCCTTCCCGAAGGTATCCCGGTACTGCATGCATAGCGTCTTCACTCATCGAACTGACGTACGGAATAATCATAATGCCCATGACCAAACCCGCTGACAGCATGTTGAAACCTGGCAGGCTTGGCCATATCGACTGCAGAATAGGAGTGATGGTCAATAGGGCGAAGTAGCCATAAACAACGGTCGGAACGGCGCTCAAAAGCTCCAGCACAGGCTTCACCGTTTCACGTAATTTTGGTGACGCATACTCGCTGAGGTAGATCGCGATGATGGTGCCCACAGGAATAGCCACAGACAGCGCGACTACGGTCGTAACCAATGTGCCAACGACCAGCGGCAACACCCCAAAACTCGCGCCTTCAAACAGCGGCGTCCAAACGGTTCCACCCAAGAAGTCGATGAGTGGAACTTCACGAAAAAATGGCAACGATTCAACGATAAGGACCGCCAAAATACCGACTGTCACCAAAACGGACGATGCCGCCGCAGCAAACAGCAAGACTTCAGATAGCGTGTCTTTCACCTGCCGCATGGGCGCGCGCCGGATCGGCACGGCCTCGGGAGAGGAGACCACACCTGGCTTGGAGATGGCGAATGACGAATCCTGTTCCATGTAACTCCCATAAAGCCGCCAGCCTGCGGAAAAGCAGCCGTAGCAGCCCCCCTTTACATCACTAGCTTCTTGCTGAAAATGTCTTTTACCTTCATGCCCACTTGGGAGTGGCCCGCAAAGGCTGTGCCGAGCTCCTGCTTGGCAAAGCGCTGCTTGCAAAGCCCATAGACCTCTTGGGAAAGAGGTACATAGTGGACCTGCCGAGCCAATGTTTCTACGTTGCCCAAGTAGAATTCGACAAAGTCTTTCACAGCTGTCTGCTTGGCTTTGTCGGCGTTCACATAGATAAAGAGCGGCCGCGACAGGGGAAAGTACGAGCCATCGACAACTGATTTCTCAGACGGGGCAACTGGACCTTGCACAGGCGCATCTTTACCACCATCAACCAGCAATAACTTTAGCTTGGACTTATTACCCTCGTAGTAGGCCAGGGGTAGGTAGCCAATAGCGTTGACATCATTGGCAATTCCCTGGACCAAGGTATTGTCGTCTTCACTGGCCGTGTAGTCTCCGCGGCTGGACTTTGCCTTGCCAACAATCGCCTCTGTAAAATAGTCGAACGTGCCGGAATCAGCGCCTGCACCAAAAAGCTTAAGCGGCTGCTTCGGCCATTTACTGTTAACCTGTTGCCAGGATGTGATTTTACCTTGCGCTTCGGGGGCCCAGATTGTTTTCAATTCCGCAACGGTAATGCTATCAACCCACGTATTCTTGGGATTTACCACGACCGCCATCGCGTCAAAAGCAACCGGCAACTCTATAAATTTCACGCCAGCCTTCTTGCAGTCCGCCATTTCTTGGGAATGAATGGGCCGTGAGGCATTTTGCACGTCAATTTCACCACGGCAAAACTTCTTGAACCCGCCTCCCGTGCCGGAAATACCGACAGCAACCTGTACTTTGCCGCGCTGAGCTGCCTGAAACTCTTCAGCAACGCCCTCGGTGATTGGGAATACGGAGCTGGAACCATCGACCTTGACTGTAGCTTTGTCGGCAGCGACTGCTGGAGCGGCGATGGAAAGGCAAACGAACATCAAAATCCATGGACGCATCACAGATCTCCCCATAAGCAATTTTGCGGCGATATCGGACAAATCAGAGCGTAGTTCTTATAGACTTCACAGTCGGCTATGTCGAAGAACGCTCCGTTAAATCCATGTAAATTTTCCGTAAAGTTGCTTGGCCGGATGGTCAGTTACGGTCGATCTTTTTGTGGGCGACGGCGGCAGCCTAGCTGGGGGACTGATACGCGGCAGGAGGAATGAGTCATCGGGGCCGAGGGCCCCGATTCGACCAGGAAGGCGAGAATGAGCCAGCTATCGCCCGGCCACAGTTTGAGTACGCAGGTAGCGGACTTCGACGAAAACTCGCAGCCCACTATGCGCCGGACTGGTGTGTCGCTCTTGAATCTGATTACCAACGACCCGCAGATTCAGATCATCGTTCACATTAAACACCCGGTGTGTCCCATCGCCCGCCTCCATGGTGCCGGTGATTTGCAGTAGGCGCTGGACGGGCTCACGCAAAGTTCCGATGGTATTCCAGCGTTCAACACCAGCACCCATCCGCAACTCGGTGAACACGTCATGGCGGACGGGTTGGCTCTGAACGCTGTGTCCGTTAGGTACATGGCCATTGAAATTCGGAGATGCAATTTTGACGATGGTACCATCTGCGGCAATGAGAATATCATTACTGCCTGGATCTCCTTTGTCGCCCTTGTCGCCCTTCAGGCCTGGATCTCCTTTGTCACCCTTGTCTCCTTTCGCCCCCGGCGCTCCATTGATGCCTGCCACTCCCGGCGCACCAGGAGTACCACGCTCACCCGTATCTCCCTTCAGGCCCTGTTCGCCACGATCACCCTTGTCGCCTTTGTCACCCTTCAGGCCCTGTTCGCCACGATCACCCTTGTCACCCTTGTCGCCCTTTGCTCCAGGCTCGCCTTTATCGCCTTTATCGCCTTTCGGTCCTTGCTCGCCGGCGCCGCCTCGCAACGGCAGATCGAGCGCAACGACTTGCGCATGGCTACAACACTTTTCCTTGATGCTAAGGGCCAACCCTGATGGTTCACGCGCGGAGAGCGACTCTGGCAATGGGATTTTGCGCCCCAATACCGTCGAGACGCGGCAATCGTTGTGCAAAACCAGGTCATGCCGCTCGCTGCCCCAAAGTGTTTGTCCGGACTCTCGATCCAATATAGAGATTTGCAGGCTTTGAATTGTGCTGCAAGCGCGTCCTGCGCCCGAGCAAGGACACGAAATGCGTACATCGATGAGCGCACGACCATTCCAGCCAGCGCCGTCCAAACCATTCACATTTGGCGACACGTCCGCATCGCGGCGCCAAATTTGTGGCTCACCGGGGTCAGCGGCGCCGTTATGGTTCAAATCCAACAGCAGCCGCTTATGGCTGGCGTTCGTGGGTTGCCACGATGCCTGCAGGCGCACCGAATCAAAGTTAACAAGCGTTTGTTCGAGGTCGATTAGCAGTGATCGATGCCACGCACCCTGACCGTCACCTTCCAGCCACGCGCCCGCCACGTCCTGCCCCAGCTCAGAAGCCGGCACCAGGATATCGATCGATTGGCCGGCCCGTGATTGCTCGCCGAGGACGACGACTGCCCAACTAAAACTGATAGCCGCGATCGCAATTCGCATCATGGACACACTCCTCCACACAATCAGGGAAATTCCTGATTTTATGATAAGTGCCAAGGAGCGAGCTGTAAAGTCAGGGAGTGAGATTGATGTCGCGTTGGAGCCCGAGTCGTTTGGGCTCCTCGCCTGGATCGGTGTTGATTTACTGGGTAAGCCCCCAATACAGCGGAGCCGCCAACGGAAGTGTTATCGTCGGTTCATACGCAGACGCCAAGTAGGGTGCATCCGTCAGAATGGACTGCACCATACACATGCCGTCATCGCGCACATATGACTCCATCGTCATACTGGGCGATGCAGCGGTTCCCCGCGCAGCCACGAAAGTTTCGCCATCTAGATCGGCAATGACCACATTTAGCCAGCGATAATCATAGACGTAACATGCACCGCTGCAGTCGTTGGTAGGATACATACAAAAAAAGTTGAAAAGCGGTGCCCGCAAGGCCCCCGTCGTCATGTCAAAGAGTGCTCGCTTGCCATCTAACAGGAAGACATCGGCCGGATCGCCATCGTTAAACTTGAAGCCAACGCCTTGCCCTGCAGCATCGAAGAGTTGGATGGAAAGCCCGTCGTCACCCGGCTTTCCGGTTGCACCCTCGGGTCCTGTTGTACCGTCAGTGCCATCAACACCGTCCCGACCCGCTGGCCCGGGAACGCTGACAACTCCGTCGGCGTCGGCGGTATTCCTCGCAGGCTTATCCTCTTCCTGATCGCCGTACCAGCCACATGCGGTAAGTGTCGCCATGAATGCGACCCAGGCAAGTCGTTGCATATCATTCCTCCAAGCAGGGCCGACCAAGACGAGTCGGTCCTTAGCTGCATCGGAGGTGCAGAAAAAAACTTTAAGCGATTCCCACATCAAAGCAGGAATCGCTGTCCCTTCAGTTAGTTACATGCGGCAAACTTGGGCAGTCGCCCAGCATTTCAATATAGATCATTTCGTAGCTAGCCATCAGGTCGACAAATGGGCGACGAAGATCATCCGCTCGTCCCGAGCGACCCTGTTCTTGGATACGATAGAAGCGATGACGGAGGGACGTCATAGCACCCTGCAGACCGCGCCATTTCCGACAGTATCGCGCCGGCTGGCTGCTAGGCTCGCCGTTCGCGAACGACTGGGCCAACATATTTGCCACGTCGTCCACTTCTTTCGCATTCTCGACCAGCTGGCGATAGCGTCCATGTCCAGTGACCCGCTGACTGAATTGCTGACTCTCGCTGACCAACTTATTCAAAAACTGGGGCATTTCCCGTTGATCCGCGGCAGCGATGCTGCTGAAGGACACAACGAAGGCGGCGATGAGGATGTTAGCAAACTGCATATCAGTAATCTCCTGTCTTTCGGTTTCTGTATCTATTTACGGGTTATAGACATTGGTAACATCGAAATAATACGGCGCCACATGCATCAAGATGCCGCCTTGCCAGACTTCAAATTCAAAGATCTTCTTGCCAACAGTGCCCTCTCTCAACTTGTGGAACACAAAGAAATTCGCCATGACTGAACGCGCAGCTGCTAAATCACCCAACGGGATTTCCAGCGCCTTTTTCTGTCCCACGACATAGAAGTTCTCGTCGCGGCTTTTCACCCGCAGCTGTAGTCCCTTCAATGCGCGGTCCGATTGGTTCTTAAAGCCAATTGAACCTTGATTGAGTTGTTGTGATGGATAACTCTGCACCCATGCCATGGAGCCGGACTTCAGCGTTCCGCCGCCCCAAACCAACGACTCATCCACAGTGCGCTTAAATTCATAGCTGCCAATCTCCGTTTCGCCATCGAGGATCGTCACCTTCACATGAAAAGAGCCATAATTATTCTGGGCCGTAGTTTGGTGTCCGCCCTGGACCATCACATCAGCCACGTTCACATAGGTCGTTTCGGCCTCGGCAGCCAGTGACTTCAACGCAACCGGTGACGCCGGCAGGCCTCGCGCTCGATCCACTGCCTCGATCTTGACCTTGAGCTGCCCCTCGGGAGCCTCAGCCCCACCAAAGTTCCGGATGACGACACCAATGCTCAGAGATGTGCCAGACCAAAGCTTTGCGATTTTGTCAAAACGAGTTCCTTTGGCATCCGAGATGAATGCTCCGACGGCAAACGCACTGGCGCTGCTCTTGAGCTCCGCTGCAAAGGATTCTTGACCCTTGGTGAACCAGATCTGTCGCTGTTCAGGCAAATTCGCCGCAAAGGCTTCTTGACGTCCAGCCTGCACGCCGCGTTGACGAGCGTCCTGCTCACCTGCAGTCGCACCTGCAGTACTACCTGCCTCAATGCCTTTGCTTTCGCCGATGGGATACTGTTCTGCAACACCAGCATCGTAGGCCAGCTTATAGGCTGCCTGGTACGCACCTGAAAACTCGCCCTGACGGGCGGCATAGCGCTCGAGAAAGCTCTTGTGCCACTCGGAGTAGGCCTTGTCGTAGCCCGCCTTCTGCCCTTGATTTTGGCTTTCAGGATATGGTTTTGCCAGGACTGCCTCGTAGGTCTTATGACATGTCGATTCATAGCTTGACTGGAATGCGGCCCGATATCGGGCATCGTATTCTTTGCCAAACGTCACTCGGTATTGCGCTTGATAGGTGCTGGTATAGAGATCGCGGAATTCCGCAAAGTCGTAGCCGCTAACATCAATCTTGGCGAACTCGTAGGTTGGCGCCGGCGCGATCGGTTGCGCCGATCCGGAACCGAGGCACATGTTGCTGATGCTGCCAACGAGCTCGCGGCGCGTGGTGGACCATCCGCGGATGGGAGCAGCAATGTCGGAAAGTGCCGCGAGACTTGCCGGTTGCATCACGACAGCCCGGTTGTCTACAGTGAGCTTGCGAGTTGGTTGCGTCGGGTCCAAGAGTTTGGCTTTCGCCGCTGCGTATCCCTTCGGATAGTCTTCCGTCCTCGCGGTCTTGACGGCTTCCGCCAGTCCTTGCGGTTCACCTTGGGCGACGCCGGCATGAAAAAATTCTTCCGTACTTGCAGCGGCAGCAAAATGCTCATCATAGGCGCGACGGTACCCAGCGTCATATCCGGCTTTTGCGCCTGCCTTTTGCCCATCAACCATGCCCTGCTGAGCGCCGTCAGCCTTGCCCTTGGCTTCGCCGGCAAGACGGCCATCAGCTTTACCCGCCTGCTCACCAGACACAAGGCCAGCGGCAAAGCCAGTTTCATAGTCGCGCTTTTCGCCATCGCGTCGCCCGTCACGTTCGCCGTGCAACTGACCACTTGCGTTTCCAGCTGTCGCGCCTTGCGGATCTGCGTACTTACTCGCCTCCAATGTACCAGGAGCTGTACCTGCTGTGTTGGCAGCCGCCATGACTTCGGCTCGTTCGCGATCGTACTGTTGGCGACGCTTTTGGAACTCATGATCCGCAAGCGTTGCATCGCTCTCTGTTTGCCGCTCGACCTGACGCTTCTGCGTTAGCACCGCCAGAGCCTCCGACTCAACAGACGTCGCCGACTTAATCGACATAAGAATACTTGCATGCTGCTTCGCCAGCTCCGCAGCGCCCGCTCGAAGTGATTGGACACTAGAAGTTAGAGCCACAACCCTGTCTTGACGCCGAGAAATTTCGCCAGCTAGTCGGACATTTTCCTGATGTGATTGACTAGCTTTTTGCTCCAGCGCACGGCGATTTGCTGTCAGTGTTGCCAGTTCCTGCTCGAAAGTGCGAAGCATTTGCCGCTCTGCGCTCAGCTCCTTTTCGCGCGCGTCGAACTGATTCTTGGCGCCTGCCAGAACCGTATCAGTATTGTTGAGTGCCGGCTGCAGCTTTGCGCTGATGTCCTGCTCTAGATCCCGCACCAAACGATTCTTGCCTATCACCGCCTCACGATTCGATTGTATTGTACGACCATAGTCCGCAACCAATTTCTCAATCCGCTCATTGCGATCGTATAGGCGTTGTGCCGCAGCCGCCTCATTTGCCCATTGGTTGTCCACATTGACGATGGTTTGCGCCACACCCTGACGGTCTAGTTCGACACCGTTGATCTCAGCCTGAACGCGCGCCACATCCTGCTGCACACGCGCTAGATCTGCTTCATACTGTTTGCGGGCGGCATCAAACCGAGCCAGATCGCTATGCATCGGGGTCAATAGATTTTCCAAGCGACGTTGCTCTGCTAACCATCGCTGAGCCTCGCGCTCGTCCTGCCGCAGGCTGCGACGCAGTTCGTCCTGCAATGCCGGGGCTTTCGCAATAAACTCGTTCAACTCTGCAATGGTCGATTGCAAACCAGCAATGCTCGCATTCACCACTCGAATATCGTCAATGTGGCCCTTGAGCACCTGCTGCACTTCGGTGACCGCTTTATCCGCCTGCCGCTGTCCTTGCTGATTTCTTGTGACGGCTTGCTGGGCCGCTTGCACCGCCTGCTCGGCGTTTCCAATCCTCTGCTGCGCTGGCGCGGCGGCTTCTTCCGCGTCGCGCTTATCTTTACGCGCCGCCTGCAGCCGTCGCCCTACATCTTTCAAAAGGGATTCGGTGTTGGCCAGACTTGCTTCCGTCGACTGCAACTCGTTTGGCGCCGACCGCTCGCGGTTGCGTAACACGGCAAGCGTTGCCTCTGCATCCGCCACTGCCTTTTGCGCTTTGGCGAGCTGCTGCGGGTGCTCTGATTTCAAGCGAAAACGAATATTGACAAAGGTCTCCCGATTGGAGCGGGTTCGGACGGTCATGTCGCCGTTGTTTTCGATCTCATCTCGAACTGGCTGAGGATCGCCCGCCACACGTTTAGCATCAATTCCGGCGGCACTGGCAGCACACCATGCTCCCAAACTTATGCTTTGGGCTTCTACATTGTAGCCAGGACGCCGGGGATCGCCACCTTGCAAGGTTCCGGTAAACTCAGCTTCCCGGGTCGCACCACTGGCCATGGCGATCGTCCATCGCCCCGTGAATGAACAGTTCTTGAAGTGATGCTCCTGATGCATGCGCATCTCGCCAGTCGCCGGCACTAAAAACAATTTACACCCGTGCTCCATTTTAAAGTGCGGGTCAATACTGCTCACAGATAATGGGCAATCCACTGCCTGTAGATCGGCTAATTGCTGCTTCGCCGTTTGTAAATTCGCCTCTGCAAGCGAGACCTGACCGGGTAACGCTCGGATTTCTCCCAATAAGCGGCTTTGCTGTTGTTGCAAGTTGCTTTGTTGTTGCTCCAGATTCACCTCTTCCTGGCGCAGCGATTGCACATTCCGATTCGCCTGCTCTAGGGCCGCTAACACTGTTTGCGCATTTCGCTTTGCCTCGGCAACTTCCTGTTGCGCTTGGCGAACTGCCGCTTCGAGAGTTGCCTCCTCGCGCACCAACCGCTCTTTCGCCGCGACTTGCTCGGCTAAGGCGCGCTGCGCCTCCTGCTGCCGAGCCTGAAGTTGAGCCAACTCCCGTTGCTCTGACGCCAACACTTCTTCCGTTCGGGCCACCTTCTGCCTTGAGCGACTTTCGGTAGACTGTAAGCGCTCGACGTCCGCCTGCGCCCAAGAAACTTCCCACTGCAAAGTTTCGGCTTGCTTCTGAGCTGCGTCCAGGTCCGCCTGGGTGGAAGCTAACTTGCGACTGAGGTCCGCGATATCTCGATTCGTTCTATCAATCTCGCCGATAAGTCGCGCTTGCTCGCGCTCAACAGTGCCCTTGGCAACAGCCAAGGTCTGGCTCGTGCGCTCCAAGTCTTTCAAACGCTGCTCCAAACGGACCCGCTCAACTTGTAGCTTCTCGATCGCCGCATTGTGATTGAACATCATCTGGTCATTGCGTTGGCGTTCCGCATTGAGGTCGGAAATGGACTGACCTAACGATCGATTATTCTGTTCAATAGTGGCGATATCCGACTGCAGCTGGGCGATATCGTTCTGTGCCGCGGCCAGACGAGCTGCCGCCTGATCACGATTCTGATTAGCGGTCGCGAGGCTCTGGGCGGCTGCGTCGCGCCCCTGGGTAGCCCGCGCAACCACTCCCTCTTGCGTGCGGATGCTAGTTGTCTTCAGAGCCTCTTTTTGTTTTTCAGCGTGCACCGCCGTCTCGAGTCGCCTTATCTCGCCGGCATTGACTTCTGTCGTCGACTGCAGACTCTCCACTTCAGAATTCAGAGTTTGAATCTGCCTGTCCTTCTGATCGGCTTCCTGCAACTGATTACGACGCTGCAGATCGACCTGCGCGGCCTGCGCTTCTAACCCCTGCCGCTCTGCTTGCCGCTGGTTGTAAGTTCTTTGCGCGCCTTCCGCGTCTAGCTTGGCAGCTGTGGCCGTCGCTCGCTTATTGCGGTAGATTGCCTCGTACTTTCCATGATCAAGACGATCAGGGATGGTTTGGCCCAAGGCTAAATGCGCGATCAGGACCTGGGTTGTTACCATTGAAAGTATGGATAGATTCTTTCGGGGCATCTTTTTTCGTCTCCTGGGCTAAGGGACTTGATCTCTCGGTCGCGCGCTCTATATTCACAGCTGAGTGCCAAATGCAATAAAAATCGAAGTGCTGTTCCCGCTTTTTAGTGAAAAATATTTGGACGTTACCGTGACCAGACGCACCTGGAGAGGATGACTGATGAAATATCTGCACACTATGATTCGCGTGAAGGACCTTCCTCGGGCCTTGAGCTTCTTTGTCGACCTATTGGGGCTGAAAGAGGTCCGTCGGAAGGAGTCCCCCGAGGGTCGATACACCTTGGTGTTTTTAGCCACAGGGCCGGGAGAGCCGGAGGTGGAACTTACCTACAATTGGGACCAAAGTGAGGAATACACATTTGGCCGGAACTTCGGCCACCTCGCCTATTCCGTCGATGACATTTACGACACCTGTGCACGCCTAGAGGCCGGCGGCGTGACCATCCTCCGCCCTCCGCGGGATGGCCGAATGGCATTTGTTCGTTCTCCGGACCAGATTTCCATTGAGTTGCTGCAGAAAGATGGGGCCTTACCGCCAGAGGAGCCTTGGGCTTCACGCCCGAATACCGGAACGTGGTAGTGCGGCGCGTCGATTTCCCTAGGTCTGTTTGGCTTCCAGAGTCGACCACCGCTCATAGAGTGCGTCGACGTGGGCTTGAGCTTTGGCCAATGCCGCAGAGGCCTCGGATAGTTTTGCGGCATTGAGGGCAATGGCAGGGTCTTCGAGAAGCGCTCGCTGTTGCTCCAAATCGGCTTCGGCTTTGGCAATGGTCGCTTCCATCCCATCCCATTCTCGTTGCTCCAAATAGGAAAGTCGCCGGCGTTGGGCCCGACCGACCTCAGCGGGTGCCAAGCTAGGGCTCGACTCAGCTTCCAAGACCTCGGCACCGCGCTCTTGTACCGAACGAGCCTCGTTGCTGCGAGCCGACCTGGCCAACTGCTTTTGCAAACGCCGCCACTCATCCCACTGCTCGTAGTCGGCAAAGGCCTCAAACCCGCCATTTCCGTCTAAACCGATGGTAACCGTGCAAACTCGTTCAATGAGATAGCGATCGTGGGTGACGAGGACCACAGCACCCGAAAATTCTGAAAGGCTATCCTCCAGAGTTTCCAATGTGGGGATATCTAGGTCATTGGTCGGCTCGTCGAGGATGAGAACATCGGCCGGCTCGGTCATCAATTGAGCGATTAAGACCCGAGCCCGCTCACCTCCCGACAAATTGCCAACCAGCGTATCCAGCTGCTGGCTGCGAAAGCCAAAACGTATGGCCCATGAAGCCACATGCAGCGAGCGATCGTTAAAAATCACCGAATCGCCCTCGGGCGCTAGCGCGCGCCGCAAGCTGAGCTTTGGGTCCAAACCGCGTCGGGCCTGCTCAAAATAGGCAACGCGGAGATTGTCAGCATATTCAATTTGACCAGAATCCGGCGTGAGTTCACGCAGCAGCAAACGCAGGAGCGTCGACTTGCCAGAGCCGTTCAGGCCCAACACGCCGAGCCGAACACCGGGAGATAAAACAAAGGAGACGTCCTGGAACAACTGCCGACCGCCGAGAGCTTTACTGACCCCTACTGCCGCAATCAGTTTCCTCGTTTTGCGCTGCGATGCAGAAAACTCAATGCTAGCACGCGCCGTCTGCGCCAATTGTCGCAAATTTGCCAATTCATCTTGTAGTCCATGGGCCTGATCGATACGCGCACGGGACTTGGTTGTGCGCGCTTTTGGTCCTCGGCGCAACCATTCCTCTTCACGCCGCACACGATTCGCCAGCGAGGCTTCATACTGTGCCTGAGCCGCAAGGTATTCGCCCTTATTGTGCAGAAATGAGGCGTAGCCACCGTTCGCGATCAGCAATCCGCCGTGGTACACGGGGCTCACCTCGGCGATACGCGTTGCAACGCGATCGAGAAAGTAACGATCGTGGGAGACGACGACGACGGCAAATCTGCCACGTTGCAGCAGCAACTCCAGCCACTCCACGCCGGCAAAATCCAAATGGTTGGTTGGCTCGTCTAACAGCAGGACATCCGGCTCGCACGTCAGGCCGGCGATAATGCCCAAGCGCTTTTGCCAACCGCCCGATAATTGAGCCGCTGGGAAGTCAGGGTCGGAAAATTCACCCGCAAGGATCAAGCGTGCCAAACGCGCCGGCCACTCGTCTGGCTCGACCTTGAAGCGCGCCAATGCATTTTCTAAAACTAACTGAATAGATAGACCCGGAGGTGGGGCATAATCTTGCGCCACATAGGCGACCCGCAAACCCTTGCGTTGCACGACGCTACCCGAGTCGGGAGCATCCGCCTGCGCTAACATTTTCAATAGGGTCGATTTACCGGAACCATTGGCGCCGATGATTCCCAGACGGTCGCCATCTTCAACGCCAAAGGTGACGTCGGAAAAGATCGGGGAAGCCCCGTGGCGCTTGCTTAGATTTTGACAACTTATGAGCGAAGCCATGCTTCGCTATAGCACCCAGCCAATACCCAGGTCAATGCTGGGTACGAAAGGGGCACGGGATGTTTCCCATCCGGGAATTTCCTGAATGAGCGCATCGATATCAGCATCCGACCAAGATGACTGCTGGTTGCCGTTCCTGACGGAGACGTTAACGTTCGTCAATGAGTGCAGGGCAAGCCCGGCTCGCGCGACAAAGCCACTTTCCCAAACCCAGCGATACCCCGCATCGGACCCCGGCGCAAAGTAGGATGCCTGAATCTCACTTTCGGCGCCGCCAAGCCAAGCATCTACAGCTAGGTCAGCGCGCGTGGCACTGACTCCGAAATAGAAGCTGTCATCGCGTCGATTGGAATATATCCGTAGTCCTGCGGTGGTGCTTACACCCGAGCCGCGACGAACCTGGGTTGTTTCCGTCGAAACCTCGCGCGCGTCGTCCCACTCACTGGTAATGCGGCGATGCACGCCAGCGACGACAACATGTTCACCCAGCGCGAGCTCGGCACCTAAGCCGAAGGCACGTACTCCATCCATCACCGAAAGACCCGTGACCACAGGATCAATTTCGACCCCCATCTTATACTGGCTATCAACGCCCCAGGCTGCTGAACTTGCACAGATTCCAAGCCAACAGATCATCGATTTCGCAGTTTGCACGCTGCTGCTCCCTAAGGCTGAGTGGGTTAACGGCTTATCTCCAACGGTTTATTGCTCTCAATCATGATTCGATGCTGATCGGATGCGAGACCTGACTGTACCTGTGGCAACACAGCTATGGTGTAGAGCGACTGGAAGCTATAGATAAATGGCATCCCGGGCCGAATGGTGACGTTTTTTACGCGCGCCATGTTGCGATCATAGATGGCGACCTGCATCGGAGACGCCGCTCCTCCCGCAGAATGAACAGCGGATATTTTCACGGATTGGGGTGCATCCGTCGCCGTAAGACGAACACGCGCCGATGGCGGAATGTAGGTCATCGCCGGTTGGGGCAGCGTCACACTTGCACCCTTTGGCAGTTCTTCCACCCGAAAGATACCGTCGGCGGCGATGCCCTGTGCATGGCTTGCCGCCGGCAGCAAGAAGGCCACCAACATCACGCGCCTTAGTCTTTGCATGACTCGACCTCGTTGCACGTCATACCCCAATATTTTGTGAGAAATTGCTCTGCGTTTATTATATGCGCCAGCCCAAGCCGGCTGCAACCAGCCGCCACCCCGAGCTCCACTAGCAATCCAGACACCTGTAACCATGGATCTTTTCCCCACTTCTCACAATCTTCCTAAACCCGTCGCAAATTTATCCGATCCCTTTTGTAAGGCGCATGCGCGCCGGGTGTTTCCGCACCTTCTTAGAGATCGGCAAAGGATGGCTTGGCGACTTCAACAGCATGGTACATTTCGGCTTTGGCGACGCCTTTGGTGGCCGCTCATCTTCATTTTCTTGCACGCAGTGCCCGCATCCGCAACAGCACTAACTCGCCAGATTAAAAGCCAGCTTCGCCAGCAGTTAGGTGATGTGGCTAATCAGCTTTGTCGTTGGGCACCCACCGCCTCGGGCAAAACGATGACAGCGCAACGATTACAATTGGTCTGTGATGGCCGACCCGTTCAGGGTGCGACCTTACAATTGCATCGCCGCGCGCAGGCGGGAGCTACAGGTCGCACTTACGTGCGATCGCGCATTCCACAACTTCACATCCTCAATCAATTGACTGACGATCATTCCTGGCAATCGCTGGCAGACTTAGGTTACGGGCCGAGCTATTGGCAGCCAAGCGAGCATGTGGAAAGCATGGGTCAATGGCAGACGCACTCGGGATTTTTACGCCCAACTTGGCAGGTAACGGTGAGCGACCAAGAAACCGGCCAGCGTCGACGCCTGATCATTGATGCGGCCAGCGGTGGTTTGCTGGAGGAATACCCGCTCGGCTTTCACGCCTCAGCACAAGTCTATGCCGAGACTGGACGCGACCTCGATGTCAGCTTACAGCCACTCGCAGGACTGAGCACACCGTTTACTGGCTATCTGGATGGGGAGAACTTTTCCGTATTCGGCGCCTCCAGCGCAGACGCCAGAGCTGTTGCCATCGATGGTGCCTTTATCTACTCAGCCCAGCAGGAACCAGAGCTCTTTGATCAAGTGCAAACGTTTCACAACTTGACGCGTGGCTGGCGCTGGTTCGTCGATAAGATGCAGTTCACTCCGACACTGGGGTCCATCGTTGTTCGGACAAACATGCTCATCAACAATACGGATCCAGACAACGCAAAGTATGAACCAGCCACGGCCACACTGCCGGCTGAATTGCAGTTCGGCCGTGGTTCTGCCGCCATTCGCAATCTTGCCCGCGACAATGATGTTGCCCTACACGAACTCAGCCATCACATGATTTTTCACTTTATTGACGACAATCGCGGCACCGCCGCAGCTTTGCACGAAGGATTTGCCGATTTCTTTACCTATGCCGCTACCGGCGACCCAAATCTAGGAGAGACGATTCTACCTGGCTCCCCGTATTTACGAACTGCCGTGCAGCCGGAAACTTTTCGCTTCGATAACCCCAATTTGAGCCGCTCATCTCACAATATGGGTAACATTTGGGCGGCGATGCTTTGGGACCTTCGGCAAGCGGTCGGCGCACCCGTGGAGGCGGTCGTCTTCCAATCGCTGAGTTTCCTGGACGGCAACAGCGATTACAAGGAGGCGATTGAGGCTCTTTTGCTCGCGGATCGAGATAGGTTTCCGCTGGACAGCACCGCCGAAGAAGATGCGACTGCGTTTGGCCGCCATCAATGCGCCATCATGCATGCTGCCGTCAGTCGCGGTTACGCCGCCTTCATGTCCGCTTTCGATGGCAGTCGCTGTAGCCTCGATCTTGGCGAACTTGCCCTGCAAAGCGTTGCTAGCCTGCAAGGTGAACCAGACCCCAACCCACGCGATGATGGTCCGCGCTTTTTTGGCCGCCCATGCGCAGTGGTTTTGGAAGCCGGACAACGAGGCCATGCGCCACTGGCGTTACTGCTCGCTCTGCCCTTGGCGGCAGCCATTGTTTCAGCTCGACCTCGACAACAGGCAATTAGGCGTTCAGGGAGAAACTGTGGATCTTGACCGCATTCTCAAAGTTGCCGTATTGGGAGGTGCCAGCGACATCATCCTCAAGGTCGGTGCGACCCCGCGCTTTCGCTATAGTGGCGACATGGTACCGCTGAAAGACAATTTAACGGTAACCTCGGAGCTGATGCTGCAGTGGCTCATTTCGATCGTCCCGGAACGCTTGCGGCCGAAGCTAGAAACCTTGGATGAGCTGGACTTCGCCTATCAATCACGGCACGGGTATCGCTTTCGCGTGAACGTGTTTCGGCAGCGACAATTGCATGGAATGGTACTGCGGGTCGTGAGCTCGCACGTTCGCACCATGGAGGAATTGCAGTTACCGAAAGTCATTGGTAATTTTGCCGGCGAAAAGCGTGGACTCATTTTGGTGACTGGCGCAACGGGTAGCGGTAAATCGACAACCCTGGCGGCTCTCATTCAAAAAATCAACGCTGAACGCGCCGCGCATATTCTGACGGTCGAAGACCCCATTGAGTTTCATTTTCAAGATGCCAAGTCCACCATCAACCAACGAGAGATTGGGGTCGATGCAGGCAGCTTCAGCGCCGCTCTGCGCAGTGCCATGCGGCAGAACCCTGACGTCATCCTCGTTGGCGAGCTACGCGATCGCGAAACCATCGAAACAGCTCTCATGGCTGCAGAAACCGGTCATTTGGTCTTATCAACATTGCACACGCAAGATGCGGTAGAAACCATGACCCGCATCATGTCCTTTTTTCCACCTGACCAACATGCCTTCGTGCGCATGCTCTTGGCGTCGACGTTACGCTCCATTATTTCGCAACGACTTGTGCCTCGACGTAATACTCAGGGCATGATCGCAGCTTTCGAGATTATGGTCGCTAATGCGATGGTACGGGATGTGATTCTGAAATCACCAAGCTTCCATGCGATCCAAGATGCTATCCGTGAGGGGCAAAAAACCTACGGCATGCAAACCTTTGACCAGTCGCTCCTAGCGCTGTACGAAGCCGGAGCTATCAGTCGTGAGCAGGCCCTGGCGCAGGCATCACAAAAGAACGACATGATGCTGCGCCTGAACGGAATTGCCTGAATTCTACTGACGAGCACTCGCCCCACCCGGCCGCTTCGCTGCCGGCGCTGCCGCCTTCGTCGCCTCCGCACCTTTGCTCGCAGTAGCTGCTGGCTTCGTCGCCTCAGCGCCCTTGGCGGCCGCATTAGCTGCACCCTTGTCCGCAGCAGCCTCGGCCGGCTTGACACCGTTGCGCTTATCGGCTTCCAGCTTTTCGTGCTCGAAGACAGCCTTTTCCACATCCGCCATCATTTTGGGATGCTGCTCAAAATACTCTTTTGCCGCCTCGCGACCCTGGCCAATGCGCTCATCTTGAAACGAGAACCAAGAACCGCTCTTCTTCACGATTTCTTTCTTCACCGCCAAGTCCAACAAATCGCCAGAGCGAGAAATGCCCTTGCCGAACATGATGTCGAACTCCGTCTCCCGGAATGGCGACGAGACTTTATTCTTCACGACCTTGACTCGGGCTCGGTTGCCAACGGCTTCTTCGCCCTGTTTGATGGATGCGATACGACGAATATCGAGACGAACACTGGCGTAAAACTTAAGCGCGTTACCACCCGTGGTTGTCTCTGGGCTACCAAACATCACACCGATCTTCATACGGATTTGGTTGATGAAGATCACCGTACAGCTCGTACGCGAAATATGTCCCGTCAGCTTCCGCAGAGCTTGCGACATCAAGCGAGCCTGCAGGCCCACATGCGAATCGCCCATCTCGCCCTCGATCTCAGCCCGAGGCGTCAAGGCCGCCACCGAGTCCACAACGATCAAATCCACCGCACCGCTACGTACCAACATGTCGACAATTTCTAAAGCCTGCTCACCCGTGTCCGGCTGCGACACCAAAAGCTCGTCCAAGTTCACGCCAATGCGACGGGCGTAGTTGATGTCCAATGCGTGCTCCGCATCGACGAATGCTGCAACACCGCCGCGCTTTTGCACCTCTGCGACCGCGTGCAACGTCAATGTTGTCTTACCACTCGCCTCAGGACCGTATACCTCGACGATGCGTCCCTTCGGGTAGCCGCCGATTCCCAAAGCCAGGTCGAGAGAAACGGCTCCCGTAGAAATAGCCTCAATCGGCTCGATGTCGCCGCCATTCTTGCCGAGTCGCATGATGGCACCCTTGCCGAACTGCTTCTCGATGGCACCGACCGCCAACTCAATGGCTTTGCCCTTTTCCCCTGCCTTGACTACCTCAACCATCGATCCCTCCTTTGAGATTGCCGGGAGCTTGTCCTCGGTCAATCAGATGTTGCCTTTGCATCGACTCCAGATTCAAAATCGTCCCCCCGACAATCGCCAGGGGTATAAAAAACAGCTGCAGCAGCGGAATGATCAGCCAGAGCCCTAGCCCCATCACCGCCCAAAAATCCCGCGTCACAAACCACAACCGTCGGCGAAATGACCAGCCCCGACGTGCCAGGGGATAATCGTAAAAATTCCAACCGACAAGAAACGCTGTTATCAATGTCCCAAACACATTGACCACCGGCACAAACAGTAGGACTAGAGACACTGTCATGATGAACAGCGCCTTTTTCAGTTCCTCGACCACCAGCTTGAGTGACTCCCAGATATCAAGCTCGATAGCATGACCGCCAGTGAAATCTCGCTCAACAGCTACAGACACCCATTCATAGATAGGTGACGCAACGACGCTCGCGATCAACATACTGCCGACCAAACTCAATACCGTAAAAGCCAGATAGAGAAAAAACTGCCCCGTGTAATACAAGGCAAGCTGCCACCATCCGGATTCGGGCTTTGCCGGTAGCATCCAAGCAAACAAAGCTTCTTGGTAATCGACAAACAACTGCCACCCCCAGTAGAGGCCGACCGCTGCCACCACGAAGGGCAAAAGCAGAACCACGAAGTACTGGGGATGCGACCGCAACCAGCGCACACCACGCACATAGGCGCGTATGCCTCGCCATGTCTCAGAAATCGGTGCCATAAGCGTCATGCCTTGCCTCGCGCAGCGGCCGTCCAACGACGGCCATTCCAACCAGCCCAGGGTTCGATGGGAGTCGCATAGAGATAGCGAATCTTGATGATTTTGCCTAGCGGCCATGGCACCTTATACTCATCACAAGCGAAATTTAACCAATACCATATAAATGTATGGTACAGGATTGGCTGGGCGTGTCAAGCGATGTCCTGCCCTTCAGCGATGGAAGCCGCCCAACCAGCTCAATGCAGTCAAGGAGCGAGTGCATGCGATCCCTTATTTTTACTGCAGCCCTGCTCATCATCAGCATCACAGCGACCGCCGCCGAAGAATCCGCACAAATGCGGCAATTCGTCGACTGGGACGTGAATCATAACCGAGAGCAGGGCGTGAAAGTGCCGACCGATGTCAAGCCCGTCGAGTATCTAGAAATTCCGCTCAATGACCCAAAGATGATCGAGCACCAGGACTACATGCAATGGATCCGCAACGAGAAGGGCACGGGCCCACACGCCATCATCGTTGACATGGCCGAGTACCTACCTCCCGAGGTTCGCAACGTCGTTTTAGTGGAGAAGTACGGGGTCCAGCACGTGCGTTACTTTATTTCTCCGACGGATACCAAATTCGGCAAGGAGGTGAAAACCTACTTGGAGAAGCGCGGCGTACTGCATCGCCACTACACGGCTAACGGCGAGCATAAATCCGAGTTTCTCGTGCGCCCCACAGCCTCCCGCTCCATGATCGTGATTGATCCACGCAACGGTTATTCCTTTTCCATCAAACCATCGACCAGTAAGTCAACCCAGCGGCACTATAACGACCCAAATCCAACGCACTGGGCGTTTCTTAATCGCCGACTCAGCGACTACTATTATCAATACCGCTCTGCCCTGAAGCATTTGGACATCGCTTGGGAAGCTGGAATGGTAGGATTCCCCAATATCAACGACCCGAACAGCGCCTCTCTGAACATGCAGGCACAGTCCATTCGTTTGATGGACAACGTGGCCCGCGGCGAGACCTATCAGATGAGTGGATTCGTGCTAACAGACTCGCCGCAAGAGTTTGCCCGCATCGCCCAACTGGCAGGCGTGCCTGAAAGTGAGTTTCGTTTGCAGGCGCAAATGATCAAGGGAAAAGGCGTCGCCGAACTTGGCGCCATTTTAGGCTGGACTGTCACGTCCAACCACTCGCAAAATTTTCGCTGGGAGCTCGACAAGAACTATCGCCTCACGGGTCGCATCATCTTCCTCGACCTGACCGATGGCCACCCCTTTGCGGCGATCTTTGGTATGAATCAGCAACTGAAGTTGCTGACCGATTGGGACTTCCTGACGAAAAACGAAGAACGCGGCAACACGACAAATCGCACCCGCACCACGAAGATCAACAGCTTCTGGCGCGATTCACAAGTCCCCGCTGCTGAGCTGGAGGCCTATTATCAAGGTGTGCAAGAGCGCATCGCCGAATTGGTGGCCGAACCAGCGCTCACGCGCAGTGGCAAAGACTTTCAACTGACATTTAAGGAGGAAATCGCGCCTCAGATGCGCTGGACTGCTGGCTGCATGGCACTACCGCAGCCTTAGCCCGGCTCGTTCAAGGCACGTAGACGGCCAGAGCAATCTGGCCGTGGTCAAACGCAGCTCCCATGCCGGTCGCGTACGAGTACTCCACCATCAACCCCGAATCCTCGCCGACTGCGGCGCCAATGCTAAATCCCAACATGCCATTACGGTCCGTCATCGTCGAGTTGGCTGATCTTTCGGGAATACGCCGCACATTGAAGCTGCGCAAAATGAACTTAGGAGCTAAATAAACGACCAGTTTCTTACCCAAACGATAACTCACGGGCACGGGAACCGACACGTCCATGTAGTTGCCGCGATAGGTGATGTCCTCATTCGTACCAATCTCTTTTGCTTCCGAGCGAACAACACCATAATAAAGGCCAGTCCCAATCCCTACATGCCACTGGTCACTTGCCAGGAGATGGTAGTTAGCTTCAATTCCTAAGCCCGCAACCATGGTCAGACGAACACTCACATCCAATTCAGCGCTCAGGCCACGGCGATATCCGATCTCTGCATACGGCTGCCCTCGTTCCGTCAGTTCCATCGCCACATCGTCAACTGCGGCATTAATATCCTCAGCCTGCAACCAGCCAGCGGCGTAGTGCATGCGGCTCTTGCCTTCCCCAATCGGCTCCGCCGTGCGCAAAGTGGATAGGTTGGTGCAACCAAAGGTTACGGGTAGCAACAAAACGACACCGCAGACGCTGCGCCTTCTGCCGCACTTGCCACGTTCCTCGACTCGGTCAGAACCAACCAAAGGCACCCTCCTCGTATTCGTCTTGAAAGCGAGCCAATCGATGAGCCGCCCCATACAGCAGCGGCACCTTCAGCATCAAGCCTACCTCCCAACCGGACTCAGCGTTATCCCTCACATCCCAATAATACCGCGCAAAAGGGAAAATGGGCATATATGCCTGCCCTTCGTAACGAATGACCCCGGCAGACGCCGTCCATTGCCGACGCCAGTACTCACCATCGCGCTCGGCAACGCCCGCGCCTAGCATAAAGAAGGCCTCACGCAGCCGGCTCCCTACTTGCACCTCTGCATATCGCGCCGAGGGTTCGGCAAAGCTCACCGATCCAGCGACCACACCCATTCCGAGCCACCGCCAATCCTGCCCCATGCGGCGACCGTAGTTCAATGAGAACTCCGCCCCCACTCCGCGATGGCTCCAGCTCAGCCCGATCATGTCAATCGGCAAACGATACCATTGCCCAGGTCGCTCTGGCTCACCTGCAGACGTGACCACATCCGCAACATTTGTATCCTTGGCAGAAACGACGTCTGCAACATTGGTATCGGCCGCCAACCCGGCATTGGCCGCGCAGATACTCGACACGAAAAGCGACGCGGCAACCCACCGACGCGCAGCCGCCTGTCGACACCGCCCCCCACCTTGATTGTGCACTCTATGCAATGGACTCCATCCTCCCCATTACCGAATGACCACTCGATTGCGTCCACCCCGCTTGGCCCGATAGAGCGCCTTATCAGCCGCCTCTAACACAGCACGCACATCGTGATCCGTGGGCATCCAAGTAGCAAAGCCGATCGATATGCTCACACGCACCTTCTTGCCATCGCTAACGGACGCCTTGCCACGATCGCGAGCACTGGTCTGGTTTCTTTCCACATCAGGTCGGCGCAAAACGAAGACGCGCTCAGCTAGCGTTGCACACAACTCTTCCAACGAATATTCCGCGTCCTCTGGGTTCACCTGCTCAAACAACAGACAAAACTCTTCACCGCCGTATCGGAACACGCGCGCACCGGGACAGCGCCGAAGATGCCCTGCCACCATTTTCAAAACCTGATCACCTGCTGCATGACCGTACAAGTCGTTAAACTTCTTGAAGTGATCGATATCCACAATTGCAATCCCGTAATTGGAGCGCAGATCGCGAATAGCCTCTTCAAACGCCCGGCGATTTGCGACTTGAGTTAGCTCGTCGAGATAGATTCGGCTCCAATAAAGTCGCAATAAGCCGTAAAGGGCTAGCAGGCCCGTCGCCGAAAACGCGAGAGGCGCATCGACCAACGTACCAGCCCCATCCCGTCGCCCAATCAGATCGAATAATGGCACCAACCCCAGTGCCAGATACCAACCGTAAGTGCGCAGATCCTCTTGACGTCGCCACCACAGCGGGAGGCAAATCAACACACCCGCAGTTACCCCGAGAGGTGCCAGGGTTTGTCGCGGCATCGTCGCTGGATGATAAGTTAAGACGTCCCAGAGATTCGGCACCTTCTGCGCCAGGCCTGCTATGAGAAGCGGGGTGGGAACGACCGCCGCCAGAACGAACAGAACCCCACGCCAGCTAAGCCAACGTCCATCGGGTAAGCTTGTTACGGCCAGAAGGGACAAGGGCACGCCAATGGAAAGCGCCAAATGCACATGCGTCGGACTGATGAATGAATCATCCCAGATTACGCGATTGATACTGAGCCAATAGGCGCCGGCATAAACAATCGCCGCCGCGACCACGCGCCTTTGATTGAGCTTCCAGCCTAACGCCACGGTCAGGAAAAGACAGAAATATGGCAATGCCCGCAGGGCGGCGACCACATGCGCCTTATCAGCCAACGCATCGAGCAACGCTGGAAAAGCGTGAACGAGACTTGGTGCAAAGGCCAGCCCGATGGCCAACAATGCATGCTGCAAGTTCTTCATGAAATGCCTGCCCTCGACGTTTGCATAACGATATCGTCGCCGAGGTTTTCTGGCAAGTTATTCAAATATATTCAAATGATTGGCGGGAACGCTACCGCACGCGTTTCTGGCTGGTGCGCGCCTTGCTGGGAGGCGCAGGGTTGCTATCTGGTTTCTTTCGCATCTCATCCGTCGCTTCATCGACGCGCTTCGCAGTTAACCGATAGGCTGTATCTTCGCTGTGATCTACCAGCGCGGATCGCTGCCAAAACACGTATCCGCCGGCGATCACAATGACCATGATGATCCCGCGCTTTAACCAGCGGCCGGCATTGGCCCCCAAGTCGTAATATGAATTAATTTGACCATGATAAGCGCGAGGTGCCTGGCCGGCATAGATGTTTTGCATACGGCCCTTGCGGGAGCGGTGCGCATTCTGCTGCAACTGTTGATGCATGGCCTCGTCGTATAAGCGACGCATGGCGTCCGCATCCTGATTCGGGGTGCGGCCGACACGGGACGGATGCGCGGGCCCGGGTCCATTCTCTGGACGTGCCAACGGAATGCTTTGCAGGTCGGACTCATCGATCGTCTCTACGGTCACATGGGCGGCTCGTCGCAGCCAAGTGGGCTCTCGGTCCTCTGCTCCAGAAAACTCTCCGCCGGCTCTTTTCTTAGAGTTTTGTGGAGCGGCCGAAGCGGAGCCGGCTAGGGCTGATGGATCCAATTTATTCAGCCCTGTGATCTCACGCACGGCACCCACGGTAAACTGGGCGGCACGCTGAACCCATGATGGCTCGCTATCTATAAACTGATTGTTGGTGTTAGCTTCATCGCCTTGCTGATCGTTTCTTGAATGGTGCCCAGGGCTGGTTTCATCGAGGGAAAACTGGCCATGCCGTCGATCTTGCATGCAACAACCCCGTGCTTGTCATTCTTGGATGGACTCGCTGCCCGATTCTTGTCGTATCGGAAAAACCCCGAATATTCTGAAGAATGCCCACTTAGGTTAGTTATTTAGGATGGTTGGAAGCTTCTTTTTTTTGCAAGTGCGGTCCGTGCTCAATTCGCGCCCCGATCAACGGCAAACCCACCGTTCTTGCAACTCAATTTACCCGCGTTTAGCGGTCGGTCAAGTCGTGACCCTCGCCCGCCGTTAAGTGCTCCGTCCCTTGCTTCATCAACACTACTTCCGAGGATACGGTTATGGAGACTTTCCGTTCACAAGAATGGGCCATGGGTTCGATCGTGGGACTACTTCTGCTCCAAGGCTGTGGCGAAAGTCTCACCGTGAGGCGTGGTCACAGCAACGCTGGACCGAAGGATACGACGGCCCCTATCATCGTGACCGTAGATAAGCAAGCCAAGGGACTGAGCCTGGCAGGAGAATCCATTTCGTTCCTTGGCAAGGTCGTAGACTGCGCAAGTGGCACGAGTGTGGAAGGCATCACGGAAGCTACAAGAGACCTCAGCCTGCCAATTGGCGATACGTGTCATTTCCAATTAACGTCGATCACCTACGATGGTGCGACATTTGACTTAGCAAGTATCGACCAATCGTCGAACTGGGCCAGCGGCTCAAAGCACCTGATTACAGATGTCGCGGGCATGAAGCAAGTCGAGCTCGTGATCCAGCAGAATCTCCCGCTCGTTCTGCCGCCCGAGGGTGCCACCGTTGAGATCGCTCTCGTCGTCTCCTCTGCCTCCAATGGCGGCGCTGTGTCCGGCTCGTCTCAGGGCGGCATCAACGTAGCCGCCCTACAGCTGGATGAATTGCAGCTGGTCTTTAAGGAAATAACCTCGGTTGACAGCAGCACGGGATCGGGCCTCTTCTCCTTTGCCTTTGAATGTACGAAACCAGCTGCAGAGGGACTCTGTAACGGTCACTCACTTGCTAGCTATATGTTTGGCCTGAGCGTGGATTCCAATCAGGACAGCATCGGCTACTGCCGATCAAAAGCAGACACTGCCGGAAGCTTCATTACTGCCGGCGCCGGCAGTTCCGAGCCAAACTATTCTTTCACTCGCGATGGCGTCGCCGTGGCTCGCTTGGTCGGTCCCAGCGGTGGGCTGTATAAAAAGAATTCCACACAGGATAATACTAAGCTACAAGTGCATGTCCTGAGCCCAGATAGTCGCTGCGCTCTTGTGCGTTTTGTGGTTCAAAAGTAACTGACTGAACGGAGATTCCTCAATGGCTCGGCAACCGCAAGCGCGCGTCCTGGCTCCCTGCCCAAACAAACCAAACTGCGTATCAACGACGGCTGTGGCGACGGAACAGCAGATGCCAGCGATCCCGATCACGGCGGATCTGGCGATGGTGGCCGCAGCCATCAAACGTGTTTGCCTAAGTGAACCCCGCGTGGAATTGCTAAAGGAAGAGCGTGACTTTCTACACTTCGCTTTCAAGAGCCGCCTATTCGGTTTTGTAGATGACGTGGAATTCCTGCTGGATCCACAGGCAAAAGTTGTCCATTTCCGGTCCGCATCGCGGGTAGGATACAGCGATCTGGGCGCTAATCGCCAACGCATGACCCATTTGAGCGCACGCATTCAACAGGAATTGGCCATAAAATGATCCGGCGACTATACACCGCCAGGGTCGACGACGCGATCAATCCGAATCTTATTGGCAAAAAGTGAAAATGCTAGATATGCCGCGAGGCCATGTACATTTCGGATCCAGGGCGGCACATATTGTGGACGTTGAATGATCCCTTCATTGACGAAAGGGGCAAACACGACAACGTCTTCAAACGTCAACCGACCACAGAAAAGAATCTCTGAATAGCGAATCTTGCCTTCATGCATTGCCCAACGCAAGAACGTGTGGGTATTGAACAGGCCATTCATGTAAACGCTATCCTTGGTAAAGACTACACCGCGCCCGCGGGGATCTCCGCCGCGAAACACCCGCATGGTTGACAAATAACTTTCGATGTCACTTTGGCCTGACTCCAAAAAATACCGGAAGACTTCAATAAAGTCCGCTCCCTCTAAGCCCTTTTGAATGGCCACAATGCGCTGAGCGATGCGTTTTAGCCGCGGCAAATCCATGACGCCCGTCACCAGCTCTGCAAACGTCGCCAAGCCCTCCTGCGTGGCCGTGGTGCGTGGCCCTCCGTGCCGCAGACTTCGCAAAAATGGCTGCTCGGCCCCGTTGATTCCCGTCAAAGAATGGACCAGTGCTTCGTGCTCCCACAGTTGGCGCAATTCATATACGGAAAATGATGCGCCCTTGCGCAAGCGAATACGACTGGTTCCGGCGGCAGCTTTCGATGCCAACCCTGCTGTCACCTCCACCGAAATTTCATGATGTCGAAAAAAACGCTCGATGCGCTCTTCGAGCTCTCGCTTGACCTGTTCAGCGGTGTAAATCAAATCATAATCATTGTGGTCAAACTGATGCGCAAATTCATCGGCCGTGGTGATAAAGTGCTCGGCCGCGTCAATGCTGGTGAAGCGACTGCCCTGAATGCGGTCGGAAGGTGCGCCATACAATGCCGTCGCCGACTTGGTCATCTGGGCCCCGCCTAGATGCTCCAGCATGCGGGCCGCTTCCTGGAAACTACGCGCAGTATCGCGAATATAACTGCCTAAGGGATGCTCCGTATCGACTTTGCGTGCGACTTCATCCAGCTCTTTTCGCATTTCGCGCAATTGGTACTTACGATAGGTAATCTTTGGAATTTGCGGATCGCGCTTATGCCAGGACTTCAAAAAACGATCCTGGACCGCATAAGGCCAAGCCAAAGCCTTCAGCACCTTAAAGTTGCGCGTGGCCTGCACAAGCTTCTTATCCCAAAACACCAAGTTCTTCAGCGTTAAGTCCATCGTCACCTCATCGGTGATAATATAGCACAATATGGTTGACGATTTCCTGGTTGATCCACGAGAGGAGCGAGGAATATGGACCAGCTCAGCGTTACCAGCAACGGCCTGAGTCTCACCATCGCTGACGGTATCGGCAGCCCGTTGATCAGTTGCGATGTTCAAGACGCTGACGGTATCTGGCGCCCCGGACTCTTGCCGCGCAGCTCCGAACTGCCCGGGGAAACCCCATTTTCGCGCTTTGGAAACCCCTTCCTCTTCCCGACGGCCGGCCGCTCCTATGCTTATGGCGAGCTTGGCTCCGCAGCATGGCAGGGCCAGCGCCTGACGATGCCTTTACATGGAATTGGCTATCAAATGAACTGGTCCGTCGCTGCTGGCGCCGACCCGACCCGTAGCCTCACGGCAACCGCCAGTTTCATCCCCAAAAGCAGCAAAGACTGGCCCTTCCCTTGCCGCGTCAAACAGACATGGACCATCGATGCCCCCCGCACGCTGCACCACGAGTGTTTGATTCAGAATGATCACCCCAAGGCGTCCATGCCTCTAGCGGCTGGGTTTCACCCTTTCTTCGTAATTTCTGATCCATGGGATACGCTAAGCGTCCATCTGCCAGCGAAAATGCACTGGATGGTGAATGCGCAGGGTCTCGGAGACAATCCGACGACGCTTGCTGCCGAGCAAATGCCGCTTTCAGACCCGATCTTTAGCAACGGTATTGTCGGAGACTTGACGGCAAATCAATTGACGGTGCTCGATTCGAATAAGCGCCTTCGATTGCGCATCCGCTGGGACGAACTGTGCTTTCGCTATTTGGTGTTTTGGACCCATCCCGCTGCCCGCGTCATGTGCTTAGAGCCATGGATGAATCTGCCGGATGCACTGGCGCGCCCCGCGGAACTGGCGATGATTCCAGCCCGGGGGGCGCAAAGTACATTTATGGAAATGACTTGGTAGCTTATTTACTTGGCGTAAGTCGAAAGCGGTGCTTCTCGAACGGTAGCCGGTCGCTTGTCCACCGCCAACCCAGCATCCACTGCCGCTTTCTCGCCCAGCAATAACTTACCTTGCTTTAGCGACAAAAGGTCAAACAGGGCTAGATCGCCAACGCGGGCCTTACAGGCGGCACTTGCCGCAGGATCCGCCAGTATATCGCGAACCTCTGCTGCTTTCCAATTTGTCAGGCCACAACCTTCGGCGGCGTTCGCATTCAGCTGAGTCGCACGCGCCTCCGTACCCAATTGGTACTTGATTTCCGTAAACGTCACATCCAAGAGCCGGAGTTCAGCAGCGTTTGGTGCGGCACCTGCGTCTTTGTAGGTACCTTTGGCGACTCGCTCCTCTAACATTTGCGTACAGGCAGCATCAGCAAAAACGCGATAGTAGGTCGCCAATTCTCCGGCCGCGCCGAGTTGAATGCCTTTTTTCACGTACACGCTTGCATCAGCAGTACATGGAACCAGCCATTGCCCAACAAGTGGGTTGCCGCCACCCGTTTGAAACTGCACGTCGATGTCAAAGTCTGTTTGGGTCTCGGTGACAATTGCATCACCCAGACTTCCCAATCCAGCTTGCGTACCCGCCGGGGTGATGTGCACGACGATCCGCAACGGCTTTTCTAACTTGGCTTTGCCGGCAATATCTTCCTTCGGAAGAATATATCCAAGCTCGGCATCGGGGTGGTTGGTGAAATAGGCGACAAACTGATTTTGTGCGTCGCGACCACCCAAGTCCAATTGAATGATGTAGGAACAGCCTTGCTGCACCTTCAGGTCCTGCAGCTTGCCGTCGGCCCATGCTCGTACTTCGGTAAAGTTAGTCGGATTGGTACACGCCGTGGGGTCCTGCGGCTTAATCGATAAACTAAAGGCGTTCATCAAGGCTTTTTTGTCATCGGGAATCTTCGGCAGATTCACATTGACTTCCGTCAATCCAGATCCACTTTCAGGCCCAAGAGACATTGGACCATGAACTCGATTGCAACCGATCGTGGTCACTCCAAAAACTACTGCGAACAAACCTGCCGACGATAACTTCATGGACGCCTCCGGACATTTCCATTCCACATCAGGCACCACTTTGTGCAAACTGCGGACCAAAACTAATATCTATTATTTCAGATGGTTACATAACATCCAGGCGTCCAGGATTGGCGCGGCGTCTAGCAGCTGCACAGAGGTCTGCCTCTTGCATCGGGGATCGTGCTGGGAGCTAAAGCTTTCCGCACTGATCAATTGGCCCAATAAATCTATCAAGGGGTACCTAGCGATAGCGCAAAGAAACACAGTGTTCCTGACATTGATTATCAATCCACACGTGCCCCCCCGGCGCACCAATCATCACTTGCGCAAATGGATTCGGACAGGCACACGTATCCGAAATTCTATACTGTTCAATCACCTGGCGAAAAAAACTTCCCTCTGGGTAATTGTAGGCCAATACAAGTTGCGATGTCTGGGGGGCCGTGAGCGCGAGTTGACTCACATCGATGGGCGAACACTGAACACGCACAGGATTGGCGAATGCGCTAGACTGCATGCCGACCAAGAGTTCATTGGCTGCGCATATGTTGTCGCGGGTAAAAATCGGCTGGTTGCCCGCACCGTCGCTAGCAAAGACGCCCAGATCCATTGGACAACAGGTCATGGTTTCTGACTGACCATCGTTGATAATGGTGACGGCATGCCCTAAAGGACACTGGGAGGGATAACCCCTAAAACCTTGATTCACTAGACTGGCACAGCCCTCATAATCCGGGTTGAGTTTCAACGGCTTGCTACAAGAGACCGGCACACCATCATAGAGATCGGTCCAAAGGTCTCTTCGCTTGGTCAGAGGGTCCTTTGCCGCTACACCCGCATCTGTCATTGCACGTACTTCGATATTGATATCAAACCTGCCGCCGCGGCTTTGACAACGAGCCCGAAGCGCCATATCTCCAGCCGTAATACTCTCTTCAAGCTGTGTCTCATCAAACTGCGGTACAAACGCCGTTCCCCTCTGGTTAAACAGCTCAATAAAGTCACCATGATCACAGCGCTGACGGTTGATCGCATTCACTGTTTTGGCGCAGTCGAGCTGCTGCAACACGACGTCACGCATGTCAGCCTTGCGCCCCTTCATGGCATGCTGTGCCAGCGCACGGCGCTGCAGCTCTATTGGTTGCAGCATAAAGGCAACCGCCATTGCGATTAGCGCGCTCACGACAACCATGGAAAGCAGCGCAAAGCCATCTGCGCCCCTAGCTCGAATCTGAAATTTCATCGCCCTCGGCCCCTGTCCCTTCATCGCCATCACCTCACTAAGCATGTCGGCAATTCTGCCCGCCACACCGAACGAAAGGTTTCCCGATCACCAATCCGCCGAAGTGTTTGCACCCGCACCTTGAAGGGCTCAGCCTGGACGCACAGCAAACGAAAGCGAACCTTGCCAATGTGAAATTCCAATTCTGAGTCGCGGGCGCCAATAGCTCCACCTGCATGATTACGCAACGCCAGATCTGAACTTGCACATCCGTCCATGCCGATAGTGGCTTGCGTCTTTTCACAATTCAAATGCGCATCAAGATAGGCAGCCATACGAGCCCGTACTTCCGTATCTTTAAAGGCTTCGGCAAAGTATGCTTGCCGCTGTGCTTTCATGGTGCCGATCGAAGATCCGATGGCTGCCAGTGCAATCACCACCAGCAGCATCCATGCACCAAAGCCTCTCTCGCCGATTGTTTCCGACACCATGCACACGCTTCCTTCCTCTAGCAAAGTGTGGTCCTAGTGGAGAACAGCGGCCGCCAAACTTCGTCATCTAATGCGCTTGCCAAGCGAAATTCCGTTTCGACATTTCCCGACCGCAACCGACCACGAGCCACATAAGGTCCATACCGCTGGCCTTCTACCGACCAAATGGTTCGACCAGTATGATCCAAAAGCGATATGTAGCTAGATGGCTCCTCGCGGCTCAAAGCAAATGTCATGGTCCGCTGACAATCGAGCCGCGTCCGAATGTCCCATCGCGCTTCCTCAAGAGCCTCGAGATTCGCCAGAGACTTCTGCTGCAAGGCCATAAATGACAGGCTACTGGAAAACGCCAGGATGATGCTTCCCAAAATGCCAACGCTGATCGCCAATTCCAGCATGCTGAAGCCCGCGGAGTATTTGCGGAGAGACAACCTTGCGACAGATCTATTTCTTCTTCTCATGATTCAAACCCTAAGAATTTTCCATTGTGGCTGCAGATTCAATGCCAGGACCTGGAGACGCAGCAAGGACGGCGCAGGCCCAAGGCTTTTCTCCATAAAATCACAGACCGAGTCCAAGCACAGAACCCTCGGACGCTGCCAATCGGAGACCTCGGATCATCCATTTTGTTAGCTGTTCTGCCCCGTTACACGCAATTCTCAGGACTGAACAGCTGCCATGCGGCCAAAATTGGTCGCATCCCGCCAAAATCCCAGGCGTGAAAACACTGCTCCGGGAAGTTTTGCTGAGAACTTGAACGGCGAAGACATGCGGATGCTGCCTGGCATTTTGAAAAATTTTGACGAGCTTCCACAATTACGCAAGCCGGTTAGCTGCGATCCCAGTCTTCGCTACAGCCTGGCCTGATCCTTGAATATCTTTAGACCAACACAGCAACAACCGAAGCACGATCCGAGAGCGTGTATACCATTGAGGGACTTCATGTCTGAACGGCGTTGGCACAAAGCAACATTCATCGCACTTCAAACGGAAATCCGTGAGGATCTGCGGCAATGTGCGCCTGTGGATCGGCCACAAGCCAGACTGGATATTGTTCGCCAGCGACTTAACGACTTGAGCAATGCCAACTCGACTGAAGAGATGATGCGACGTTACATCTACTCTATGACTGCACTGGCGCATCACCAACGCTGGGGTGGGCTGGGACGTCGGGAAATCTTTCCTTTGCAGGAAATGGCGCTGGCGATTTTGAAGGTTAGCGGAGTCTCGCCTCGATCTAAGTCATTAGCGTTCCTTTACGCCGATGTGCACTTGATCACAAGTCAGATCATGCGCTCTGACAGCAATCATTTCTTAGCTCACTGGGAGCAGTGTAATGCGGAACGATTCGATCATGCCTCGGAAGTTGTGGCGAACGGCCAGCGACACCTAGCATCGGCCCTTCGCCGTTTGCGACGGGGCTTGGGACTTGCGGCCTTGCCACACCTACATGAGGCGTGTCGCCTTCTGGCTGGGCATCGGGATTACGTCATCGCCGCACCGGTACTTCTGAAATCCTTACGACTTCTGGATCGCAGCGACGAGTTTATCGCATTTGCCACGACGGTCAGCACGTTCGCCCAAAATACAAACAATGAAGATCTAGAGAGAGAGGTTATCTGGGAGCGTGAATGCCTGGCGATTCGCCAGAACGAGAGCATGTCACCCGTGCTGGGCATATGCCGACGCCACCGCAGCCATCATCGAGCCAGCTATCTTCTCGAGGCAAAGTTGTTTGCATCCGCCCTACAAACAACCCAGTGGCTTAACACTTTTCCAAAAGTAAACTCCATGATTCGCAACCCGAATTTAGACCCACGGGGCGACGCAGCATTGTTGAAAGCCGCGCAAACGTTGGAGGGATGCTATGAGAATGTCGCGCCGCTGGATGCGCGGCTAGCACGGCTAGCCCACTGTCTGGACAACACCGACGACTTAGTTTCCATTGAGCATGAATTGCTAGTGTGGCTCGGGGCGACCCGCTGGCTCGCACGCATCCATCACTTTCAGCATGCCATGGCCACATTCGTCCAATATCAGCGTCTATCCGTGGGCATGACCCTCGGACTGACGCAAGACGCTTTGGGCTTGGCAAGTGACATTTTCACGGCCGAGTGGTTCCAACGGGCCACTCACCTTCAAGTCGATGGCGCTGCCGCCTAACCTGCAGAGGGTCTAGGCCGTCCGCCGCACAACCGGTGACACTTAGCGCAGCAAGCCATGCAGCAGCATGCCTAAACAAAAAGCGGCACCGCTTGTTACCGTAGCCAGCAGAGCCAACTGCCACCACGACGTTGTGGGAGCTGGACGCTGCCGAACCAACATCCCCGTGGACATGGGCTGAATACCGCTCTGCGGATTTTTGCTCAGCTTGTACTCGTGCATGGAAACGACTTTTTTCGGCAAAATCATGTACACATCACTGCCGCATTTTGCGCAGGATCCGGTCATGGCTCGGGACCGAGCTTGGTTATCCATTACGACGGTGTGCTTTCCCACCGTATGGGTATGTGACTGGCATTTGACGCAATAGGCATCGGGGTACTTCATCGGCTGCATTTCAACTCCTCATCAGCATTCATAACTCAGCTTCGACTCACAGCATGCCAGCCAGCGGCTGGTTCTATTATTAATATTATAGTTTATACAAGATTTCAATACATATTTTATAGCTTAATGTTTTTTATTATTATTTTTATGAAAGCCGGCGGATCCTGCCCAGCTTCTTGCTACCGATGCGGCGCGCTGGTTATGCTTAAGGGCAGGAATATCCACGAAAAATTAACTCATCATGGGGAGCTGACCCGATGCCTGTAACCATTTGGCGTGTATTCGCTCCCCTTGATCAAATTGCCGGTTTAGATCTCGAAGCAGACGCCATCCAACTCATCAATGAGTACTTTGACAGCGCTCGCGGTCCTTCGACACAAGTTTCCATGCTCGCCGCTTCTACATTACTTCCCAATATTGCCGACTTAGAGAAAAAGGCTGGACGCATCACGGATCCCATCAAGAGTCGGCTGCTAACCGCTCGCTGCCTATTGGAGCTAGAAAACCCAGGTCGTCTGGCAACCAGCCCCTTGCAGGTTAGCATCCTACAATTCGTCCTGCGCCGCGCCGGTAAGTGCATCATTCAGTGGGACGATCAATCCTTCCAATTTGGCGAGGATGCCTTAAAGGAAATCAGCCAGCATGCCAATGTCGGGACCTTTGGCGACTCAGAACCTCAGGACGTGCAAGAGGAAGGCACGGAGGAAGCTCGCTACGAATCAGGGCGCTTCAGTGCCAGTGGCGCGGAAGCGATTGCCAATAAGATCCTCGCCAGCATGGAATCCATGCACCAAGACTCTGCCGAGGAGACGACTGCATGTGAGCCGGTTGCGATCGCTAGCGGACCCATCGATCGCTTTTTAGAAATCTTAGAGTTCGCCCAGGAGGACCCCGATCGGGCTGCAGATCTTCGCCTTGCAATCGGTCGACTGCCGACCGCAGCGCACCAGGTGCTGCGCGCCGCCGCAAGCCAAGGTGCGAAGTCGGAAACTGAGCTTGCCCAACAACTGCGACTCAGTGAAGCCGCCATGGAGCAAGCTGTCAAAGCGATCGAGACGATGTTTCGTCGCCTCGACCTCTGGGAGCTCTAGCCATTAGTCTTCAAGGCCGTTCCAACTTACGTCTTCTTCCGTAATGGCCGGCAATCCATCGACTTGGTCGCGCAACTCATCCCTAAATTTGCCCTTGGCCTGACGTTCTTCTTGGAATCGGGACTTGCCCGACTTGCGCTGCACTTCATCCGCCAACTTCTGACGTTCAGCTTCGAGCTGCTTTTGCTTGGCTTCCGCGTCACGCAATCGGCGCAATTCATCTTCAACGATAGCGTCCGAGGAAGGCTTGCCGTAGTTGGGGTCTTTACGCTCTTGCAACCGACGCTGCTCCAAGGCCTTAAAGTCATCGGCTTCATCCCCAGCCCAATCGCCTTCCGCAGTTCTCATGAACGCGGCGTCTGGATCAAATGACTCGAGGGCTGGATCCGTATACGTATTGGTGTAGGTAACACCTTTGTTCACCGCCTTGGCCTTCACGGTATCCGTCGATGTATCACTCGCTTTCTTTGAACGCTCGCTCAACTCAACGGACTGCGAGTAACTTCGCTTGCGGTCGCCAAACTGATACGCCAGGCTCACACCCACGAAGGACTTGCCGTGACCAAGGGCGCGCTCTTGAAGTCGCGAACCGCCATAGACCGAAATGGATGTCACATCCATTTTCACGTTCACGCCTGTTGACCACTCACTTGATTCGAAAGGTGAGTAGCGCAACTTGCCATCCACATCCTCATCGCCGGTTCTCGCCATGGTCACAACGCGGCCCTGACCACCAGCAAAAGCGCTTATCGATCTCGTAAAAAATCCCTCGACCGTCCCCTGATAAAACAACTCGTTGCGCAGACGCAGCTGCCCGACGTCCTCGCGCTGCCGATAGCGATAACCGGCGTTCATAGTCAACATTGCGATACCAGACTCTCCATAGCTGAGGATGCCCATCCAGCCGGCTTTCGGGTCGAGAGACCGCGCCAAAGACGACTCCGCGCCGCTACCAGAGCCAGATTCAACGAACGGCGCTAACAGCACTGCGAAGTTACCATCCTTGATCAAGCGCGCTTTTGCCAAAATGCTAGCGCCAGAGAATTTCAAATTTTCGCCCTGGCTGCTGTCATCGTGCCGAATCTGGTCTTGATAATCGGGACTCAGCGTTTCGCTGGTTCCCCGCACGGCCAAGGACAGGTCCAAATACTCAGTCACACCTAAACTAAAGGAAGCTGTGGTTCGATTGATTCGTTCGACGGCCGTACGACCCGCGACAAAATCCTTGTCATAAACTTGGTTTGGCACTGGCGAGATATCGCTGGTCGCGTGTACGCCCACGGCATAGGTGCCTGGCTTTAAGGTGCTACTGGCCGCGACCTTACCCGTCCCTCGGCCATCGAGAATTTGGGGCGGCTGCACATCCACCGCACGCGCCATCGGCGCCAGCGCAATCACACTCAGTGACAAGCCCACGAGGCCAAAAACCCACCAGCGTCGGCGCTGTTTCTGGAGCTCTAGATTCTTCTCGTGGCCACAATGGCAAGGGACACAGGGAGAAAGATTGATCCTACAGGACATACCACAACCTCATCAGCCTTCAACTGCGCACGGGGTGTGCGCTACCGCAGCAACAACATCTACAACAATTCAGTCGATCACCTCTCTCGTGTGAGAAGGATCCGCGAAGCGCTAGTGCAATCTCGGGTCCAATCGCCGAGAACGCTGACACCCAGATAATTCAAGCTATTTCTCCGGTGATGGGCCGCGCAGCGTGTGCAGCCGAATCACACATGTCAAATTTATGATCAGTGAGCTTGTAATTTCTTTGCCGAACGTGGGGCGGCAGCTGCAGGTGTCTTGAAAAAACTGGTTAACGATATCTCAAAGAAACGCTCATTTGGTGCGTTGGTCCCCCGAAGCGCCATCTGATACTTCACATCGAGAATGAAAGGCACGGGGAACCGCTTTCGGCGATAGAGATCAGCCGTATGAATCTGCATGCCTGCGATTTGAAATACCGATTGGGAATCCGAGTCCTGCGCCAGCTTATCGTAATTCCCAGCAAGACTACCGCTGTACGAATCAGCCATATGGGCGGCGACACCTAACTCATAGGAAAATCGAATTGCACCCGGAGCAAAACCGACACTTCCCATTCCAGTAATATCACTCCCGGGAGTCAACTGAACATCCGCCCGACGATCCGCGTCCACCATACCTTCGTCACCAACTGGCACTCGACGCTGAACCGTTGCGGGCAGATTCAGACCGTAGCCACCATTAACTCCAAGCCAAAAGCCACTCCTCCAGACGATGCGCTGCGAGAGCTCATTACTCCATGAATAGTAACCCTGGCTAATGGCTACATCGGTTAAGATGTCTGGATCATCTTGATAGCCAGTCGGCATGATGACGGTCGAGCGCCATGACTGCAAACCGCGTACTCGCCTCGCTAGCAGGTAATCACGCCCCAAAATTGAGCCAAATCGAATGTCGCCGAGCCCAGAATTCTCCCAGCGCTCGATGGGAGCGTAACCTTTGTCGGTGATGCTTTGCTTAATCAGGGCTGAGGAGAGCTGGGACGCACGATCGAGTCCCGACTTCAGTTGATCAAAGGCAGCGTCGCCAAGTCGCGCCTTAATCGCCTGTGCTCCCTGAGCATTCGGGCTGGGCACAAAGATGACATCGGCTTCGACACTGGCGGTTACCCACGGAATCCCCGTAAACAGTGTTAAATGCTCACCCACACCGTAGGCTAAGGCAAAGATTCGCGCCTCGATATTGGCTTTCACCTCGCCACTCATTTGACCTAAGTTCAAAGACTGAAGCAGCCCATCATTGGTATTGGCAAAACTATCAAAGCGCTGCAAGTGATCCGCTAGCCTCTGCAGATCGGAACCTCCTGCACCCTGCAATAATCCGGGACCATCGAATGTCTTATTAAATGGCTCACCAAGTGGCACGCTAGCGCCAGATGCATCGTACTTGTGGGTGATATCTAAGTACGGGCGGTAGCCAAATTGATAGAGGCCAATACCCTTGGGCAGGATCTCTTCCTGAGCTTCTGCGAGCTGGCCGTGACCAAGCGAAATCAACGTCATGACGCCAAGAGCGAGTCGAAATGCTACACCAGCCATTAAACCCATCATGGAGTCACTCCCTGTTGGTCGTAGGTCGCCAACAATTGAGTCGTCGCTTGCGAAAGATTTGTCGCCCATGGGGTATGTCGAGCGCTATCCTGATAGCGCAAAAACCGACTAGAAGCTTGGTGCAGCCAGATAACCGCTGCCGGACTTGTGGGGCCTCCGCTTTGCCCCGACACCAAATACTGCGCTGCGAACCAGTGGTATAAAGACACGATGCGGTCGCGCAGCAAAGGACTACTGAGGTTGTCTTGCTCGGCCTCCATCAAGGTCGCCAGTGTCTCGGCCGCGACAGCCATATCTGGCATACGGGTATCGCGGGGAGAAACGACCAGCGAATAGCCCGCTAACAATCGACCCGGAACTTGATAACGAACAAACTGCGCTAAAACGGTTTGCACCGCTAGTTGTAAGGCGCTCTTCAGTTGAACGTGCGCCTCACTCAGCTTTTGCGCGACCTCAGGGGACAATTGCGCATCGCTCAAGTCCTGCGTCTGCTTAACCCACAAATTCAAAGCCCTTGCCAGTCGCACGACACTTGCGAGATCTGCACCATTTTGGGCCGCAATAGAAGCACCCGGTATACGAGCGGCCACATAGATTGCTAAAGCATCCTTGTCCAGGAATGGTCCATTGAGCATCTCACCCATCCCCGACAAAAACACCAATGGCAGTTGATGGGTTTCCGCGGGAAACATGCCCTGCGGTTCCGTAAAAGCCTGCGCTATCCGCTGGCGGTTAGCGGGGCGTAAACGCTGAAACGCTCGACCAGCCGCCGTCCACATCTTGGCTTGCTCGTCGAGGCTCACATCCGCCGGAGCCCGCGACCATTGTTCACGGACGTTGATTGCCATATCCAAGGCGCGACCATCGGTTGGATAGGATATGGAATAGGTCCCACTAATGATGCGAGGCGTGGCTGTTGGATTAGCCCGCGGATCATAGCCCGCCAGCGGGCTAGCGTTTCCCACGCGTGGGTCGATGGTCAGTCCACCATAGGTCCGCTGATCACTCGAAGCCCTCTCCATACCAAGTAGGTATTGCCACTCGGAAAGGGCCATGGCGACGCTCAGCAGCTGCAGGGAGTGGTTATTCAAGGCGAGCGGATCTCGGCCTTCCCAGATATTGCCAGCGCCAAAGATGAACGCCCACTTGACCGCTTGGTCTTTGGCATCAAACGCTGCGGGATGACCAACGGCCGCACCTTGCCCGAATGCGCCAAACGGACCGATGAAGGCATCGAAACGGAAACTATGCTGCTTTGCTAAATCTTGCCCACCCAAGGCTTTGCTCAGCTTTTCCGCCACCCCATCGCGGATCATCGTGGCGAGTCGTTCATCCTTGGTGAAGAACTGAGAAAGGGCATCACCGATCCCCTGCAACGGACCAGGCAGGTTACTCAGGGCTTTCAACTTCGGATCGTTGGCGATTTGTTCGCGGACGCTTGGCACAAGTACTTGCGGCAAAACTCCTCGCCCTAATGTGAGTTGCTGCAAGTAAGCACCCGATCGACGCGGCGTGCAATCGCACTGACTCAGAGCCCAGAGTTGCGCCTCATCCATAGCCGAGACGGGGGTGTTTTGTAAGGCGCCACTTAATGTCGCCAATGCGGCGGGGTTGGCCAGCGGATCCTGCAGAAGCAGCGCAAATTCACTCGGCTGCAGCCTACCGACCGTCGGCCGGTCAGTCTGTTGCTTGGCACAGCTAGTAGCAATCCCCATTGCCACTAGCAACAGGGCTACCCCAGCCCATCTCCATTTACCAAATGTCCACATGCCGTTCTGCATCCGCGTTATCCGCTAGCCGGTCCACTCCACATACAAAAGCAGTCGACTGTTGCAACCCACATGCCAGTTGCTAGTCGGTCAAATTGCCGGGGGAACTCCCGCAAACCAGGCCAAAGCGATGCCTGCTACGAGGCATCTGTCGAATTTTTTGACAACAGGCTACATTGGTAACGCCTGGGAACAGATGGTCTTGCGCGTCATTAAAGGACAAGACATACTTGCCGTTAGAACAACTCGAATATGGGAGATTCACGATGAAGCGACTTTTGATTGCAACTGCCCTGCTGGCATTAGGAACCAGTTCTATCGCCTTGGCCAACGAACACTGCCTCGAAAACGCCACCCACAGCGAATTACTGCGTGAGCTTGAGCGTCGCCTATACAACGGCGGAATGGGGGGTAGCAGTGCGACAGTGAGTTATCAGTGTGACAATAGCGCCTATCTCATGGTTTCCGTTTTAGCGCCGAATGGCAGCGAAGTTGCCATTCGCGAATACATTGGCATGAACAGCCGCTGCCATGCTTATGCTGCGGAATTACGTCAATACCGCTCGCGCATCAACAGCACGACCATTATCGCTATCTGCGATACCAGCGCCTATCTCAAGCGCTATTCCATTACACCACAAGGGGTACTGAACGAACTGACCAAGCATTACATCGGCAGCCAATCCCGCTGTGAAGAAGAGCAACGAGCCATCAACACCGCACCGACTGTCGACTAACGCTTACCGCCGAAATCGAATAAACGGCAATGCGACACCGGAAATCAGAACAATGGCAGCGCCCAGCCATGCCATGAGGTCCGGTGTCGCTTGAAAAAACCAAATTCCAATGAGCATATTCAAGACGGGCGTGAGGTAACTCACTGCCGCATTCAGCGCCGCCGGCGCCGACTGATAGGCCTTGGTCAGACTAACTTGCGCAAAACTAGCGAACAGTCCCGCACCAAGTAACAAGCCGTAGGTTTGCCACTGCTCTGGCCAAACCGCATCCACGAGCAGAAACCCCACCGCGTGCACAACGGTTGCCACCACGCAAAAGTAGAACACGACGGAGTGGGGACGATTGGTACTGCCCGCGCGGGCGATCATCAGATAGGCCAGCGCCGCAAAGAGACCCGACGCCAGAGCCAGCCAGCGCCCGTAGGGATGCTGGTCGTCGAGACGTGGCTGCAGCAACATGTAAAGTCCCAGTAACGCCCCCAAAATGGCAAGCGTTGCCTTGGGAGAAAAGCCTTGTCGCAATACCCACGGACTCAGAAGCGCCACAAAAATACTGTTGCTCGAATGCAGAAACGAACTCTCGCCAATGCCAATAGCCTTCATGGAAGCAAACGAGCAAATCAAGGCCAGGGAACCAAAAAAGCCGCGAAGATAAAGTGACGTCCTTCTATCCCCCGCTATGCTTTTCAGCTCTCCGAGATACGCACCCAAGGCGACGATATAGACAAGATTTACCAATACGCGAATAAAACTTGTCACCAACGGCGAAACTGTCGGTTCCGCAAGTTGCGCCGCGTACACGAGCCCGGCCATTCCCGCAAAGAGGAAGCAGGCGAGCACCATATGCCACAGACCGCTTCGACTGGAAAGAGCCGTTACCAAACTTGCTTCCCCTGCGTTCGACAGAAAGATCCGAGAAGCAATGAGTCTCCCGCGAATGCGCTAGATTTACAAGTGGTGGTCAGCTTACAATGCCTAGCCATGATCGAACTTCAGCTAGACCTCAACACCATTTCGCAGCTTGCCAAGTCCAACTGGGCAGACAACTGGAATTTTCGCGCGTTCCTTCAGCAAAAAGTTGATCCAGCAGAAATTGATCAAAGAGTGCACCTCTTGAATGCGCAGGTAAGCGCCGCTATTGACTGCGTCGCCTGCGGTAACTGTTGCCGCGCCCTTGAGCCGCAACTGGAGAACTCAGATATTGCCCGCCTATCCCGAGGACTCGCCATTGGCAATCGAGCCGTCAAAGACAAGCTCCTGCGCCGAACGCCGGACAAAACTTTTACCTTTGCATGCAAACCATGCCCGTTACTAAAGGAGGATGGTCGATGTAGCGCCTATGATCATCGGCCGGAGGATTGCCGCAGCTATCCACATCTACACAAGTACGACTTTCTAAGTCGTTCCATCAGCGCCATCGGCAACTATCTACACTGCCCGATTGTCTTTAATGTGTACGAACAATTGAAAACATCATTTGCTTACGATCCCACCGTCGATTACATAGGCGACACCGATCCGGAAGAGATTCACGGCTCGTCATTTCGACCGACTCGACGCTAAATTAGGGCCTGTCCCTGTTTACTGTATTGAATGTCGCCGAAGGTGCTGGACTTCCTTCGAAGAAACAGAAGTCAAAGCACTTTGGAATTGCCCTTGGAAGCCTATTAGCCAAAAGAGGGACAGGCCCTAGGAAAGGGCAAAACGCTCACGCCAAATCTCGCCGCGCACATCCTGCAGCAACAAATCATCACCATCCCGGCCGAGCTCATGCTGAGGCATGAGAGGAACCTTCCCCGAGGGAGTATCGACGACATAGGTGGGAATACCCATACCTGTGATGTTGCCGCGCAGTGAGCGCATCAAATTGAGCCCCGCATCGACGCTCACACGCAGATGCGCCGTTCCTGCCACCATGTGTGGCTGAAACAGATAATAAGGCTTAGCCCGCAAGCGCAGCAGGCCGCGAAGCAACGGCAACATGCGATCGTAGGTATCGTTGACTCCCCGCAGCAAGACCGATTGATTCCCAACGGGGATACCGTGATCAACCAAATGGGCAACGGCCATGGCAGCCTCGGCAGTAAGCTCCTCGGCACAATTGAAGTGGGTGTTCACAAAAATCGGATGAAACTCGGAAAGTGCTTTGGCCAAGCTGCGGGTGACTCGATAAGGCAGGGTCACCGGGGTACGCGTACCAAAGCGAATGATCTCCACATGCGGAATGGCGCGCAATCGGGCCGTTAACCCCAGAATCGCAGCATCTGATGCGACAAAAGGGTCGCCGCCGGTGACTAGAACATCGCGAATTGCGGGATTGCTGGCAATATACTCCACACCGCGATCGACGATCCGACGATTGAAGTGCAGTCCCTCTTTCTCATCCCGCCGCTTGCGAAAACAGTAACGACAGTACACGGGACACAGCTGCGCAACACAGAAGGCAACCCGGTCAGGGTATACATGGACGACTTCCGGAACGGGCGAATGCCCTTCCTCGTCCAATGGATCACGCAATCCGTGTGGATCTGAAAGCTCCGATCCACGCGGCGTCGCCTGCAACCGGACCGGACACGCTTCATCTTCGCCCATCAGTCCAGCATAGTACGGTGTAATACCGATATTAAACGCCTCGCCAGCCTGCTGAAAGCCAGCTGTCTCGTCCGGCCCTAAGGTCAACATGGCCTGCGCATCGGCAAAATCACGAATCTGCTGCCCCATTTGCCAGCGCCAATTGACGAACGTCTCATGCGCAACGCCCCAACGCTTTGCGAGGCGAGCTGTTAAGCTGCTCGGGTCACTCGCGAGACGCAAAAACTCACTCGCACTTGTCTCTAGATCCGCAGGGCGTGAATCTGTTTTCAGCAGATCGGGGTTCGGCAATTGCATATTCACGGTATTTTCCCTTGCTCGTCGACGTTGGGGTCGCCACTATGGAATGGCACCATAGAGGAATTTCCATGCAGCGTAAAGTCACCTCGATCATCCTGGCCTCGACCTCCCGTTTCCGCCAGCAATTATTGACCTCTACGGGTTTAGCTTTTACCTCCGTTGGCCCACCAGACCGCGAAGAAAGCATCGTCCGCACAAGCCCCGCCGAACTTGCAGCTGCACGTGCCGAAGCCAAGGCTCTCGATGTTGCTAAACTATACCCGGATGCCCTCGTGATCGGTGCCGACCAGGTACTGGGGCTGGATGGTCAGAGTTTCGATAAGACTTTTGATCGCGAGGCTGCACGCTTGCGGCTGCAACAGTTTTCCGGAAAGACCCACACCCTGTATTCTGGAATCTGCCTGGTGCACGTCGGCAAGACTTTGTCGGCTTTCGTCGATCAGGTGGAAATGACCATGCGTGAACTCAGCTCTGCGGAGATCGAATCGTACCTTGATACAGATGAATGGCGTGGTTGCGTCGGTTGCTATCAATACGAAAATCGCGGGATACATCTGATGCAGCGCGTGCAAGGCGAACAGAGCAGCATCGTGGGCCTGCCTCTCATTCCGTTACTGCTTCGCTTGCGACAACTCGGCATCAACCCGCTTCTGTCGCCGCGCGGGCCCTGGGCTTTGAATTAGCGCCGACGGACAGAACTCTGCCACCGGACAACGGTCGCAGTCGGGCTTTTGCGCCTTGCATACATAGCGGCCATGCAAAATCAGCCAATGGTGCGCCATCGGTAAATCGCCTGGGGGAATCACTTCGAGAAGCGCCATCTCGGCCTTTTCTGGGGTTTTCTCCGCATGCAATCCCAAGCGCGCTCCGACACGGAAAACATGAGTATCAACAGCCAGGGTCGGCTGACGATAAATCTCGCCCAAGATCACATTCGCCGTTTTGCGCCCAACTCCTGGCAGGGCTTCCAATTCCTCGCGCGTTCTTGGCACCAGCCCCGAATGTTGGTCGCGCAGAATCTGCGACAAACGCAGGACGTTTCGCGCCTTGGTTGGTGCCAGGCCAATGGACCGAATTTTTGTGAGAAAATCCGCCTCTCCCCAAGCCAACACTTGGTCGATGTCAAAGCCTTCGCGATAGAGGGGCTCCATACATCGATTCACCATTTTGTCGGTAGTTTGAGCGGATAGCACCACGGAGACGAGCAATTGATAAGGCGTTGCATAGTAAAGTTCGCAACGAGCATCCGGGTTCGCGGCACGTAGACGATCGAGAACCCGGCGCGCCTGCATTTTGCGTGCGGTCAGCGCTGGACCGCCACGCTTGGCTTTACTCAGAGACTTCGAGGACGACGTCACCATAAACCTTGCACTGGCACGCTAGTCGTTCGTTGGCCTCAGCGGCCATGGTTTCGAGAAAATCGCGCTCGTCATCCTTCATTGGACTCAGCTTATCGGCGCCTTCCAGCACACGAACCATACATGCACCGCAGGCGCCATCGCGGCAGCCGAACAGAATGGACGTATCGTGGTCCTCGCACATATCGATGAGGGCATATCCATCGGGCACATCAATGGTCTTTTTGTCCGTGGTGACTGTTACCTTGGGCATCTCTTTCCCTATTTCAAGCAACAAAATTCAATAATTACAGAGGACCCCACTTATCCCAATCCCGCGCGCCATGTCAAATAGAATTCCAATCGTCTGGGCTCACTTCGATCTGACGAAGTTCCGGTAGAGCATTGGCTCGCAAGCACCTACAATAGGTAGAGAAAATGCCACACCGATGCTCGCGGGCGATAATCGCCTGCCGCTATCACGGAGTCCTAGACATGAGCCGTTCTCTGCTACCCAAAGAACCTGTACTTCAGCGCGTTCAAATCGGCCTTCGCCCGGAACCATCGGATGCGACCATCGGCACCATCGTCCTCTTGGGAAAAGACGCTCCCGCATCGGTTCGCGACGCCTTCGTTAGCCAGGCTCCGGCCTGGCAACAGCAGCAGTGGCGCAATGGCAAACCTACGCGCGCCAGCTTCGAACTCGGAACCCAACTTGGCCCCGTCTGGCTCCTCGAGTGCGAAAAAGCAACGGCGCAGCAGACCCATACTGCTGCCGTCACCAAAAGCCGCTATGCGGTAGCTCGCGACCTTCTGGGCACGTTTCTCGAACGGGGCCATGGATATCAATTAGGACATTTGCACGTAGATCTCTCTCATGCCTCCACGGACGAGCAGCGCGGCGCGCTCATGGGCCTAGAGCTTGGCTTCTACCATTTTCGCGCGGAGCAGACCCCTCCCAGCTCCACAGCACCGGCCAGCATCTCGATCGCTGGCTGCCACGAATCCCTGCTGGGCCAGTGCAAACGTTTGGGTTTTGCCACCAACATCGCACGCCACTTGGTTAACTTACCGGCGGCGGACTTAAATCCGGAATCCTATGCGACTCTGATTGCCGAACTGTTCGCCGACCAACCGCACACTCAAGTGGAGGTTTGGGATCATCAGCGTTTAGCTAGTGAAAAAATGGGGCTCATTCTCGGAGTTGGCAATGGCGCTCGGGCGAAGCCCCGGCTGGTGCACATTCGATATCGGCATCCACAAGCGAAAGGGCAAAAGCCTGTAGCCCTAATTGGCAAAGGCGTCACCTTCGACTCGGGCGGTCTCGACATCAAACCCGCAGACGGAATGCGGCTGATGAAAAAGGATATGGGGGGATCGGCGGCAGTTGTCGGTGCCATGCACTGGCTAACCAACGAAAGTTTGCCATTAGCCTGCGATGCCTACCTCTGTTTAGCTGAAAACTCTGTGGACCAAGATGCCTTTCGTCCCGGCGATATTCTGCGTTCGCGCAATGGCATTTCCGTGGAGATCACCAATACCGATGCCGAGGGTCGTCTGGTCATGGCCGATGCACTGGATTTGGCCGCGACCAAGACCGGTGCCGATGAAGCCCAATGTATCATCGACGTGGCGACGCTCACCGGTGCGATCAAGGTCGGGCTAGGCACCGATCTAGCTGGTTTGTTCAGCAACAACGACGCGCTGGCCGAAGAATTGCTGTCGGCGGCACACACCGCGGGCGATCGCGTCTGGCGCATGCCGGTTTTCAACGAATACGCCGACTCGCTCAGCAGCACCGTTGCCGATCTCGCGAACGCGGCGAGTGGCGGTTTTGGCGGCGCGATTACTGCTGCCCTATTCCTACAACGTTTCATTGGCGGCAAACCCTGGGCCCACCTGGATATTTACGCCTGGGTTGATCGGCCCAAGCTCGGATGCACCGAGGCTGGCGCTAACGGCCAAGGCGTGCAGTTACTTGCTGAGTTTTTCATGAAACGCACCAAACCAATCTGAACACCGAGGGGCGGGCAACTCATGCCCGCTCGCACCAGCCAAGTCATATAGTTTTGCCTACCCCTCTCGGCCAACCGGCCAACGTGCTAGAATGGGTAAACCAAGTCCAAATTCGCTCCGTTTAAGTTCTTCAACATCGGTTGCATGATTATGCGTTTTCAGCTTAATGCGACCACGAGGAGGCAAGCATGCGTTTATCTGCATTCCATGGGCGTTTCCTGGCGTTCTTGGCAGCAAGTACCCTATGGGGACCCGTTGCACTCGCCGAGATCACCTACGAAACGGCCAAGACTCGTCGAGGGCCAGCGTCCATCACGGCGTCCCTGAATCTCGACCAAGTATCCGTCAGCGCAGCCGCGGATGGACTAAAGTCTGTGAGCCTCCCCGAGTTCAGCCCTTTAGCCCAACCCGGTAAACCAGACCTCGTCACCACTGGCAAGATGATTGCTATCCCAGCTGGCTTTCGACCCATCTTGCACGTGACCAAGCTTGTGGAAAAGGAGATGCCCAATACCATCGTCGAACCTTACCGCAAGAAGTTTCGCTGCGGTGGCAAAGACGAGTACACGGCTCCCGATGCGGATCTCTATGGTTCGAAGTCTGTTTTTCCTGCCCAAGCGGTGACGCTCGAAGATGCCGGATCATTCCAAGGCGTGCGCCTAGCGCGTCTTGCCGTCTATCCCATGCGTCAAGACTTTGGCAAAAAGAGCCTGCGCGTCATTCAAAAACTGGAAGTTCGCGTCGACTTTGAGCCGATCCAAGGGCACCCCGCAGTGACTGCTGATGGCCAAGTAAAGGAGGCTGTCGCACTGGCTCCAACGATGCATCGCATGCTGTCAAAGCTTGTGATGAATGCCGACGACGCGGTGATGCCTGCGCCTGAGAATCAGCCGGAAACTATGATCGTGATCGCTGCGGACACGCTAGCGGATTCGCTCAAGCCCCTGATTGCCTGGAAATCACAACGTGGCATGAACGTGCTTTCCTACACTTACTCCGAAGTCGGAGGTTCGCGCGAAGCAGTCTTCAATAAGATCAAGGAAATCTATGACAACTCAGCAGTTAAGCCCGCCTTTGTCTTGCTGGCCGGTAACGGCACGACGATGCCCACGTTCCGCCGACCAACGTCTAGCGGTAACGCCGCTTCGGACTATCCATTCACCTTGCTGAGCGGTGACGATGTTGTTCCTGACGTCTTAATCGGCCGCATCGTGGCCGACAATGCCGCAGAAGCTGCGATCTATGTACGAAAAGCTATCGCCTATGAAGCCAACGCCGATGTGGAAGCTGACTGGTATGCTCGCGGAACGACGATCGCCAGCAACGAAGGCTCGAACCCATCAGACGTTCAGTATGCCGAAATGATTGCCGGTCATCTCACCAGCAATACCTATGTCGCTGTGGATGGCTTCTATCAAGGTGAAAATACCGCCAACTCCACCAACATTAACCGCGCTCTGAATGATGGCCGCAGCTGGATGACCTACATCGGTCACGGCTCGGGTACGTCTTGGGGTTCCACGAATGGCAGCTATGGGCTGTCGCAAATTGCTCAAGTCCGCAACCATAACAAGTTGCCAGTACTCGTCGATGTGGCTTGCGATAACGGTTCATTCGTCAATGTCAGCCGCTGCTTCGGCAAAGCTTGGATGACACATACGGTCGATGGTGATCTGGCAGGCCTGTCTGCATATTACGGCGGCTCGGTTTCCATCTCTTGGCATCCGCCCGCTATCATGTCTGTCGGTGCCGCCAAGTACCATTTCGAGCAAGCGACGCACAGTGTCGGTGCAACGACTCTTGCCGGTCAGATCTACCTCATGGAAGAGATGGGAGTGAACACCGAGACGATCGATAACTTGGAATGGTACAACCTCTTTGGTGATCCATCGATGTTGATGCGTACTGCGACACCAACCGCCTACTCGGTCAAGCATAACTTCGGCGCCAACGGACTCGCCGTGGAAGCCGTCGATACGGACGGACTCGGAGTGGCGAATCTACTCGTGTCTGTGACACCAGCTTCGGGCGGAAAGCCCATCCAAGTCGGTCGCACGGACGAAAATGGCACAGCGACCTTGCCCATGAATGGTCACACTTCGCTGGAAGGCAGTGTTTTGACTCTGTCAGGCTACAACGCCGAGACGCGTCAGCTTTCCTTCTAATTCGTCCCTCTGCGGCGGTTGCCGAAAGGTAGCCGCCGTTGATCGAACGCCTCGGGCCGCCGTAAGCTACGCTTCGGCGGCCTTTTTTGCTTCTGCGAACGGACGCTGAATGCGCAGCACATGAATCTTTACCGGTTTGCCATCTTCCTCATCGACATCATAAATGCCTTCCGCCAAAAAACCTGCGTCGCGAATCAATTTACCAAAGTCCAGATGATGCCAACGACATGGATCGACGATGATTGCCGTACCCCCGGGTGATAGATGGCGATTCAGGAATCGCACGACATCAGCAGGATGCTCGTTCTCGTACAAAATATCGCTTCCCATGATCAAATCGAAAGACTGCAGCACATCAGCACGTCGCCAATCCTCGCGTCGAAAATCCACCGCTTCGGCCACACCGTTATCTCGCGCATTGCGCCCGACAAACCAAGCCACATCCGGATGAATATCCAATGCTAAACAAGTGGCACCGCCCGCCGCCGCAACCAGAGATGGCAGCGCCAAACCACAACCAAGCTCGAGGACATGTCGACCCTGCAAATCCATACCCGCGACCATCCGAGAGAGATAACGAGCCGCCGACCAAACTTGTCCAAAGTAAGGGCAATCTTCCGGCACAATATCATTGCGCCCCTCTGCCGATAGCTGATCGATGAGGCGATCGACAGCGCGCTCAAAGTCTTCCAACTGCAAAACAGAAAATCTTCGCCCTGCAAATTCATAGTGGCGCGTCGTCAATTCATATCGGCTGCGAATATGCTGCTCCATGCTGTCCAATTCCATATCCGTCCTCATAGCAGGTTTGGCGAATGGATATATGCGTTGAACAGGCCCCTGTCAACGCAGTTTCCATAAGTAATTACAGCCCTGTAGAGGTGTTAGACAGCGCAGCAATTGCAACCATGAAAAGTGGCAGATGCGCCTCCGACTGCGGCGATTGGACCTAGCCCAGCTCCTAACTATCTGAAACGGCTTGCTGCGCTCGATGGCCGCGGAATTGCACCACCCTCCATGTTGGCTTTATTGCCGATGTAACAACAAGGACGCGGGCATACATTCGAAAAAGGGGGAGAACATGGGCTTTGTAACCTGGGAGCAAGATCTAAGTGTTGGCGTCAATCAAATGGACCGCGATCACCAAGAGTTGATCCGTCTGATGAACGAGCTGTTTGACATCAATGAAAAGACACCTTCGACACCGAACATTACCCAGGCCATGGACAAACTCATCTCCTTCACCAAGAAGCACTTTGCCGATGAAGAAGCCCACATGTTCGCTATCAACTATCCTGGTTACGACTCACACAAACTCATACACGAAGATCTATTGGGCAAACTGGCAAGACACTACGACGACTATCGCAAAGTCGGCGGCAAGTTGCCCAACACCATTTTCTCTTTTCTAAAGCTGTGGCTCACGGCACACATCAAAGGCGTGGACAAGAAGTACAATCACATTCCCAAGTCCATGGCCGCGTGAGAAATCGACACAAGCTCTTGATCAGTGTTCAAACTACCACTCGGAGAGCGCGCGAATCCGTCGACAGAGCTCCATGCTGGCGGGGCCGACGCGCCCCTGCCGACGTACACCCAGCGATGGAAAGAACACATGTTCGCTGCTGCGCTCCCATTGCACCAAACGCAGTTGTCTTCGTTTGAGCTCGTTCCTAATTAAATGTTGCGGCATCCAGCCATAGCCCATGCCGGCCATCAACGCGGCCTTCTTGGCGTGGAAGTCCGCCAACGAAAACATGGCGCGCGGCTTGAGCGGCGCTGTACTCATGGCGAGTCGAGGGTCCGAACCATGCACCGTCAAAAAGGTGTGTTCCTCCATGTCGGCTAAAGTGACGCGGCCTTTGATGCGAGCCAGAGGATGCTGTCGATGAACGACCAAGAGGGAAGTTAGCGGAGACAGTGGCTCAAATTGAATCTCTGCCATCTGCTCTGGCAACAGCGTGATCAGGACGGTTGCTTGTAAATCCACAAAGGTCTGCTGAACGCCGGTGAGAAAGGCCGCGTGCATGGATACGCCCGTCATGGGCGCCGACTGTTGCACATCCAACGCCAGATTCAGCAATGGCTGATGCGGCAGAAGTCCGTCATACACTAACGATACGGCCGGCTCCCAATCTTGGTGCAGGGCCTCGGCCACTCGCTGCAAGGCCAATTCTGCTTGCAGGACGCCCTGCGCGGCAGCCAGGAACCTTTCACCAGCTGGGGTAAGGTGCGTTCGATACGATGTACGATCTAAAATCACAAGCCCCGTGCGTTCTTCTAACGATTTCATCGCCTGAATCACGTTTGGATGGTGCCGCCTCAAGGCTTTCGCAGCGCCTGCCATACTGCCATGCTCGGCCACAGCCGACAAAATCCTCAATTGTTCCAGTGATATATCCAAGACTTGCGACCCGACAAGAGAGTACTTTATACGTACATTCTATATTATATTTATGTACTTTATTTTACCAATCATTCCCCCGAAACTAGGAGCGAACGATCGGAGGTAGAGAGATGATTCCCTACATCAAGGGCGAGGTTACCCAGCAAGCACACGTGGACGTTCCAGATGGACTATGCGAAGAGGAATTTGCTCGATCTGGCTTCTTTGGTCGCTACGCGCACCTCTATCGCACTGAGGCACCCGTTAAGTGGACGCGTATCGAAGGCAATCTCAAACCACAGCTCTTTGATTTGAGGCTAGCGCCGGTCGGCAGTAACTTTCTAGAGGGTCAGCGCTTTCTGTTAGGCAATCAGGATTGCCGCATCTACTGTTCAGTATTTGCCAAGTCTATGCCCTATTTTGTCCGCAATGCGGATGGCGACGAAGTCTTCTTCGTGCACGCCGGACAAGGTCGATTGGAAACTGATTTTGGTCCGCTAACCTATGAGCCGGGCGACTATCTGGTCATCCCACGCGGCACCGTTTATCGACTGCTCCCTGAGCAGAAAACATTCATTTTGGGCGTGGAGTCATACAGCGAAATTACCCTGCCAGACAAAGGAATGCTTGGGCAGCACGCCTTGTTTGACCCGGCCATGATTCGCGTGCCGACCCCGGAGCTGAATCACGCAGCAAAGTCCAGAGGCACCCCCAACGCTGGTTCGCAAGAATTCGAGCTGCGGATCAAGCGCAACGAAGAGTGGACGCGCGTCTTCTATCCCTTCAATCCCATCAACACTGTCGGCTGGAAGGGCACTCTTACGGTATGGCAGCTCAATGTGCGGGACATCCGGCCTATCAGCTGCGATCGGTATCATCTACCCCCAAGTGCGCACACGACTTTTTTGGGTCAAAACTTTGTGATCTGTACGTTCTTGCCGCGACCACTAGAAAATGGCGACCCGGGGGCCATGAAAGTGCCGTTTTACCACTCAAATATCGACTTCGATGAGGTACTCTTCTATCACGCGGGTGAGTTCTTTAGCCGGGCGGGTATCGATCAAGGGATGCTTACCTTTCATCCACAAGGAATTCATCACGGGCCGCAAGATGCCGCTGTGAGTCGCAGCAAAGATGTGCAGCGCACCAATGAGATTGCTGTGATGATCGATACCAAGCGACCGCTTAAGGTACTGGAGAGCGCGACGTCCCTTGAAGATCCAAACTATTGGCAAAGCTGGAGGTCCTAAATGAGCGCTGTGATCACCAAGTCAGTAACGAATCCCCTGCAGCTGCAAGGTTTGGCGTTTGTGGAATTCGCCAGCCCCAGCCCGAAGCAGCTAGACCACATGTTCCGTGAATTCGGTTTCTCACGGACCATGCGGCATAAATCCAAGGCTATTAGCTATTACAACCAGCACGACATCCACTTCCTCTTGAATGAAGAGCCCGCCAGTTATGCTGCCGATTTTTGCCGCACGCATGGTCCTAGCATTGCGGCCATGGGCTGGAAGTTCGCGGATGCCCAGTGGGCCTATGCAGAAGCTCTGCGCCGCGGCGCGGAGCCCTGCCTAACGCAGGACTACCTTGGCGCCGATGGCAAGCCAATACCCGCCATCGTTGGCATCGGTGGCAGCGCCCTCTACTTTCTGGATGAGGCCGACTGCCGTCGCGGTTATGGTCAGTTTGGGTTCGTGCCGGCGGCGGACGCTGCGCATGTACCCGACAAAGGCTTCCTAACCATAGACCACCTCACGAACAATGTACCCCAGGGAACGATGCAACTTTGGGCAAATTTCTATAAAGACATTTTTGGTTTTTATGAGGTGCGCTACTTCGACATCCGCGGCATCAAGACCGGGCTCACATCTTTCGCTTTGCGCTCGCCTTGCGGTTCGTTCTGCATTCCGATCAATGAAGGCACCGAAGACAAGTCACAAATCAACGAATACCTGCGGGAATACAACGGCGCCGGCGTGCAACACCTTGCATTTCTCACACAAGATATTATCCACTCGCTCCGACAACTGCAGGGCAGTCCCATCGAGATGCTTGATATGGACGACGAGTACTACGCCTCCGTGTTTCAACGCGTCCCGAATGTCGTTGAAGACCACCAAGCGCTGCGCGAACTAAATATTTTAGTTGATGGCGATGCCGACGGCTATCTCTTGCAGATCTTCACCAAGAACTTGATTGGCCCGATATTTATCGAAATCATTCAGCGCAAGAACCACGATGCGTTCGGCGAAGGCAACTTTGGCGCTCTGTTCCGTTCGATAGAGCGCGATCAAGAGCGTCGCGGGGCTCTGTAGACGACTTCGCGCTAGAGCATGGGAACAGGAAGTGCTACTTCCCATGCGCTTAAAGGAATGACTTCCCGCGTCGAGCCGGTGACTCGACGCGCCAAAATTTGGCTGCCTTCGGTCACTGGTGCGGGAGTCAGGTAGCCATCAATTCCATAGTCACCAGGTGTCGGTGGATTCTTGGGACGCTTGCTCGCGAGTTCCATGCCAAGGTTGTCGCCGCATCCGAAGAGAACCACCAGGCTGAGCGCGACCAGCAGGGTACCGCTGAACCAGGCTAGGCCACGATGTGACGGTCTGTCGCAGGCAAAAGAGCCCCGACACGAGAAGCATTGCTGTCCCATGATACTCTCCACTATGTCGTGATGATGTTGTGCTTGGTGGATGAGTGTTGCAGAACGGGTGCCAGTCAGGCAGGCGCAAGAGGTACTGCGATAAACCAACCATTTCTGAAAATTCAGCCGCAGATGCCGTCGGCGGGAATGACTCCCTTTCAGGCACCCTGTGCTTGCACTCGACATAACAACCAGTATTTATTGCGAATTGCTTGACCCACAAGGCCTTGTAGGGTGGCCCGGCTGGCGCGAAACACACCCTTCCTCAAAAGCTATCACTTTTTCCGGTAGTTGCGGTCAATCTACAGGGCCAACGGAGGGACTCGCCGAAAATCTGCGCTTCCAGATCGTAAGTTTGTATTTCCAGCCATGCATTCTTGTCCACGCGCCGTAAGGTAAAGAGCTTGCCCGAGCCACTGTCCGAGAGGATCAGAGCACAGGCTGCTATGGCTGTCTCTGCCTTGGGAACTTGCATGGGCCACTCGGGAAATTCATGGGCCGCCAAGCAAACATCTGTCGCCATGAACTCCTGATCAGCAGAATCACGCACGAGCGCCTCGAAATAGGCACGGCCATCGTTCTTGGCCACGGTAAAAATGGACTGGGGCTGGGCAGCATCGCCACAAATGTAAAAACCGACGATTGGCGATTCTGCGGCTAAACTCGGAGCACTGAAGGCGCCAGTTGCCATGGCAATGCTGAGAAAACGACGGGCAAGCATGAGATCCCCCAATTGAGAGTTTGTCGACCGCCAGAGATGAGCCGTGGCCGCGCGTGGGGGCTCCTTATCGCTTAAGTGGCTTCGCCGTCAAAGGGAAAGTGGGCAGCAAAGGCATGTGGTTGCAACAAAGTTGTCCGGCACTGGCGGTGTTGCGCCGGATCGATACATTGTCGGACAGACGTCGACGTTAAAGCCATTTTGGTAGTAACCTGCGGGACATCGGCAATGGTCCTTCACACGATTCCAATTGCAGTACTGGGCTAGGGTTAACGTCGAGCGCAAGCGTGGTTTTCCAAGGATGTTATCAAAAACATAATTGTCGCACCCGCCGCCAATAGTCCCGCTGCTGCTCGTGCTGCCGCCACCCGAGCTACTACCTCCGAAGTGCAGCGTGCACAGATGTGGCGATTCCTCGCCAAAGAGATTCGCTTTTGGGTGGTTCCAGTTGAGCTTTTGCGCCCCATTCAGTGCATCGGCATTAAAATCGTCTGCATTTGTTGTCGTTATTGCGGCCGTAGGTTTAATAGACGCAACGCTTACCCGAATGCCCTCATTGGCAATGCATTCCGCGCGGACAACCCACCGCCCGATTCGCGAACCCGTCGTCGCCGCAAGCTCAGCCCCGTTGAGTTTCTGCAAACTGATCGGTCCGGCGCACGTGCTCGTGCTGACCGCCGCGACAGTCGCGCCGCAGTCAATGGCCTGCATGACATAGCGCTTCACATCACTTCGTTCCAAGTCTGTTTCGACGCGCTTATTAGCGCGTAATGAGGTGCGATGCAGCGATGCGAAGTAGCTTGCCGTCAAGCCGAGCAACATGGCTGCAATCAAGGCTGATATCAGGGCGCCGCCCCGCTCTCGCTGCAAATGAAAACTGCGCATGTGACCCCCTTCGTTTAAGAAAGGATGTCTGCAGATGACATGCCAAGAGAATCTCCGACTGATTCCAGCTCGACTGGCGCCTACAAATTGATCATGCTTTTGTGCCGGCAAGTTTCCGTCGCCCTTAACCCCGCGCCATGACGGTGGTCCCTGCTGTGCGTGCTAAGACCAGGGTATTTTCACGTCATCGCCCCACCCGCTTATCGTCGACATCAGGCATCTGGCGCCAGTGGGTCGACAATGTTTGGACCATGCAAGACGCTGGCAACCGCCTGACCTGACAATCGACGAGATAGGGACTCATACTCGTGCAGTACAAGAGCGCGATGGCCGAGATAGCCATTTTCACGCAGCCATCTCGATGCAAATGCCAAGAGCAAAGTTTCCTGCTCGATGGAACCCAGCTCGGCCCGCCGCGCCAAAGTCGCCCCCAACAACTCCAGCCGCGTCGATGATGGTACGACCTGGTCCGTAATGGTGTAAATATTGACCATCGCTTTGTAGAGAAATCCCTGATGGCGGATGTGCAAATAGTCGTCTTTTAGACGCGTTTTTAGCGACGATAAGACCACGATGCTTTTGGGCGGCATGAGCGCCCGAATGAAGAGATCGGCCATCAAGACGTAGTGCGCATCATGATGCGATTTGTTGGGCGCCACGCTGCGCTGAAGCTCCGTAAAATTGCCATCAAGCAAAGCTTGCAGCAAGAACCCTTCCCACTCCACTGCCCGCTGCAGCGGCTCGGGAAAATGGGAGGTATCCAATGAATTGACCATTCCACGAGCCTCGCTGAATTGCCCAGTCACCCGCATGGCATGAACCAAATCTAATTGAACTCGCGGCAGCAATGGTGAATCGGCGGCAGCTTGCCGCGTGCGCTGATAGAACTCTAGAGCTAGTGGGCCATTACCCAAACGCAGGTGGCGAACTGCGGCTGAACCAAGGTCTTCTACTGGTCGGCTCGCTTTGCCTTCTTTCGGCTGGTATATCAGGCCACTTTCATGCTCCCAAGCCGACTCCCAATGTCGATGCGACAGGCGTTTGACCTTGCTACGCGCCTGGTAAAGCTCCGAATACAGATATCGGATGCGCGAAGTCTCCGGGTTAACCTGTTGGGCGCGCAAGATCGCCGAACCCACTTCTCCCAGATTGTGCCCCTGCTTTTCCGTCAGCTCACCGGTGCGGGCACCATGGACCAACGCGCTCACTACATAGACAAAACGCCGCAGCAAGCCCTCTGCAGAGAGATCGGCATCCAAGGAGTCAATTTGCTCAAGGGTGTATTCAATGCGTGCACGCGCACCCTCCTTGGCTTCGATAGCCTGCAGCTCTTGGCGAATGCTCGCCTTGGCTTCCTCAACCATGGCTTGCGTCCAACGTGCCGGCTTAGCTTGCGGTATTCCCATGTTTGTATCCCACTGGTTTTGATCGTTTCATCGGTAGATTCGCCAATATTATGAACGCCGCAGTGCGGCTACGTGCCGAAAAAACACCCTGCAAACAGCAAAATCAGAGGAAAACAGCCCCACACCTCGATGAGTTACCGACCATCTACTAGGGCCGATGTTTTAGCGGTAAGCCACTCGAAACATTGCAAGGGTCTTGCCAGACGATCACTCAAAGGCAGTCAAAGAAATATGTTGATTGAGTTGCCTGCACTTAGGAGGCGAGAGGGGCGACGCTTACAAGAAAGACACATATTGGCACAATGGGTGCAATACTCGGCTCGTGGCGGAGACGAATGGAATACACTCGCACCCATGCAACCGATCGCTTCATCATCGGTCTGGACTCTACGGATCGCATGATGTCTCTCCTGGTCCAAGTGGGGTCGCTGTTCTAAACGGCGGCCCCACGTTGGCTTCAACTGAGCATGCTGGATATCAGGAAAGCCATTTCCAGACTTTGACTGTAGTTCAGTCGTGGGTCGCAGTAGGTTGCATAATTACGGCTGAGGTCAGAATCCCTAATTCCCTCTGAGCCGCCCAGACACTCGGTGACATTTTCACCCGTCAGTTCAAAATGCACCCCACCTAGACGCGACCCTTGCTGGCGATGAATGCTAAAAGTTTGCTCCAATTCTGAGAGGATGGCGCTGAAGTCGCGCGTCTTCAGATTACTATCGCTATTCACCGTGTTGCCGTGCATGGGATCGCAACACCACAAGCAATTCATTCCGGCTTTTCTAACTGCCTCAATCAGCGCCGGCAGAGACGGAGCCACGCGTCCGGCGCCAAAGCGCGTGATCAATACTATTTTGCCCTGCTCATTGGCCGGATTCAGTGTTTGTAGCAAGTCGACGACGTCTTTACCAGTTACGCTCGGCCCAACCTTGACGCCGATGGGATTAGCAACGCCACGAAAAAACTCTACATGCGCGCCATTGATCTGCCGTGTCCGCTCACCAATCCACAACATATGTCCGCTCAGATCATAGAACCGATCCGAACGAGGCACCTGCCGCGTCAACGCTTCCTCGTACCCTAACAAAAGTCCTTCATGCGACGTAAAAAAGTCTACGGACCCTAAAGCCTCAGAGCGGACGCCGCCTAGTGTTTCCATAAACGAAATGGCGTCATGAATCTGCTTGACCAGATTGTTATACCGCTCGTGTTGGTTCCCTCCCTTAAATCCGCGGAGGTCCCATTGCTCGGGGTGATGCAAGTCGGCAAATCCGCCAGAAATCAGCGCGCGGATAAAATTCAGGGTCATTGCAGAATTGTGATAGCTACGCAGAAGTCGGCGCGGATCCGGCTGTCGACCTTGCTCTTCTGGCTCGAACGCGTTGATGTTATCGCCACGATAACTTTGCATCTCCTTGCCACCGACCACTTCTGTTTCTTTCGAACGCGGTTTGGCAAACTGACCAGCGATCCTGCCGACGCGCACAACTGGCATGCGCGCACCGTAGCTAAGGACGAGTGACATCTGCAGTAGAATTTTTAACTTGTTGGTGATCATCTCCGGCCGACAGTCTACAAATCTTTCGGCGCAGTCTCCGCCCTGCAAGAGAAAGCGCTTGCCGGATTCACACTCGGCCAACATGCGCCGCAAATGATCCACTTCCCCACTGAAGACGAGCGGCGGTAGCGAACTAATCTCCCGCAGCACGGCATCGACAGCCGCCTGATCGCGATAACTTGGTTGTTGCTGTATGGGTCGATCTCGCCAGGACCAAGGAGTCCAAGCCGGGGGCGTGGGCACAGCCATTGTAACCTCTTGCTCGAATCGAAAGAGAAAGCTCTACGTTTAACTTAACTTGCGCTCCCTGGCTAGTCATTCGATAATACTTCATCTTGCCGAAATGTTGGGGATCACCATGACCTGGGTCGTTTGGATGAAGAGTTTGTCGCTTCTGGCGTTCGCCAGCAGTACGATCTTGTTTTTACTAGGTGCACGCCGAGATAGCGATGGCGCACGAACCAAACCGACTCGGCGCTTGGCCAGCGCCTTGTTTGTGCTTGCCACCATAACTTTGGCGCTTGGAACTTTCGGTGAATACTCAGGGCAGCTTTGGGCCGAGCAGGCGGGTCCTTTGCTGGTGCTCACTTTGGCCGGAACAGCGATCGTCATGGCCTGGCGCCTGCGCAACGACGCTCACGGGGTGTTCGTCGCGCCTTTGGCTACCCTGGTTATGGTCGTGCAGTTCTTCTTTATCCGGACCCAGGAAATCTACGCACCTCCGCATACCTGGGCAACGCTGCTGGCCGGTTTTCATGTGCTTTTTGCTGCGCTGGGACAGGGCTTTGCCATCTACGCCTTTCTGCTTGGGGTCCTTTATCTGCACAAGCAGCGAGCGCTCAAGCGCAAGCAATTATCTCGTCTGGCCGCGACGGGCGCACCCGCGCTAGATCGCGTCCAAGAATTGCTGTTACGCGCGCTCTCCTGGGGGTTCGTGCTGATGACGGCAAGTTTGGTAACGGGAGCCATTTATGTTGATATTCTGCGCCTTAGTGTAACTTCTGCCCTATTTGCGAAAATCATCTGGGCACTGAGCGTCTGGGCCTTATACCTGACCTGCCTATTGCAGCAGCGCTGGTTTTCCCGCCCCATTCGGGAGACGATCCTGATGTCCATGTTTGGCTTCTTCGCCCTGACCGTCACCTTTTTTGGCATGGGATTTTTCCGTGAAATCGGAGGGCCCTAAGTGAGCCGCGGCCCCCAACTCTTTATTTGCGTCGGAGCGAACCACCGCACGGCTGCCCTTTCGTTGCGGGAAACCATGTATGTGGCACCCGACGAACTCTTGCTGCACCTAGCCCGCGTCCGAGATCAGTTGGGGTTGGCTGAGTGCCTCATTCTTTCGACGTGTAATCGCCTCGAGCTGCACGCCGTCGTTCAAGCTGACAGCCAAGAGCAAGCAAGGCCCTCGCTGGGACACGATCTCTTCGCACAGATGCATGCTATCTTGCATCCCGGCGCCGACTTAACCGTCGATGAGTACGCTCAGCACACTTACAGCTATACAGGGTTGGAGGCTGTTCGACATGCCTTTGCCGTGGTTAGCAGCTTGGACTCTTTGGTCGTAGGTGAAACGCAAATCACCGGCCAATTCAAGGATGCATTTCGCTTGGCTGAGCAGGCCCAAACCGCCGGCCCGTTGTTAACACGCCTTTATCAGGAAGCACTGACGACCGCCAAGTCTGTCCGCAATGATACAGGAATCGGGCAGGGCACCGTGTCCATCAGCTCAGCCGCCGTGGAGGTAGTCCGCCTTGTCTTCGATAAACCTGGCGACCATGAAGCCATCGTCATTGGAACGGGGGAAATGGGACGCTTAGCCGCCGAACATTTACAGCGCCACGGACCCAAGAAGTTGTGGATCGTCAGCCGTTCCCACCAGCGCGCCACAGAATTAGTGCTCCAACTTGGTTATGGGGAGCCCTCGACCATATCCGAATTGGAGTCACTGCTAGGAAAGACAGACATCGTGATCAGCGCTAGCGGCGCGCCAGGCTTTCTCATTTCTAGCGAGCAGCTGCGCCGCGCGCAAAGGCTGCGTCAGCGTCGCCCCATGTGCCTCGTCGACATTGCCCTGCCTCGTGATATTGAACCTGACTGCGGCCAGATTGATGACGTTTACCTTTTCGATATCGACGATTTGCAGCAAGTGGTTCAGCGCACCATGGAGGAGCGGCATGCTGCCGTGGAGATGGCTCAAAGCATTCTCGATGGCAGGACCAGCCATTTCGCCCATTGGCTGTCGACACAAGCCATCAAGCCCACCATGGCCTGGTTTAACCAAGAATTGACGGCCTATGTCCGTCGCGAGGCGGAGCGAACCCTCGGTCGCGACATGTTTCGTGAGTTAACGCCAGCTCAGCGACAAGCCTTGGATACAATGCTCGACGCCTTCGTGCAGCGCCTAGCAGGTACGGTCGGTCGCAATCTTCAGCATCCGCCGGCTGGCTTTTATCGCGAGCAACTGGCAGAATCGCTGCGCGTCCTTTTTTCAAATTCGGCGTCCACTTAGATTGATACAGGGGGCACTTCAGGATGGCACCATCAGCGAATTTGCGACTCGCAACTCGACAGAGCCCTTTGGCATTGTGGCAGTCTGAATTTGTAGCACAACTGTTAGCTAAGCATGGCAAGCGCGCCGAACTCGTCAAGCGCAGTACGGACGGCGATCGCATCCAAGATCGCTTCTTGCACGAAATCGGCGGCAAGGGCCTCTTTATCCGCGAGTTAGAAAAGGCCATGCTCGAGGGACAAGCTGACGCCGCCGTGCACAGCTTGAAAGATCTCCCCGTCCACCTGCCCAAAGAATTTTTCTTGCCAGCCATTCTGCCCCGTCATAGTTCTCTGGACGCCATCATCTGGCACCCCAACAAGGGGCGATTTCTTCCGCGCGGCAAGACGCTAAGTTTCGAAGACTTGGTGAACATCGGCCCCTTAACCGTGGCAACGGGGAGTTTGCGGAGGCGCGCGTTACTTAAGCCTTTGGCGCCAGCCATGACGTGCGTACCGATTCGCGGCAACGTGGATACTCGTCTGCACAAATTGAAGACGGGATTGTGGGATGCAATCATCCTAGCAGAAGCATCCCTGGAGCGCTTGCAACTGACCGATCTGCCGTACGCCACACTTGATCCCGAATGGTTTGTACCCTGTGCGGGCCAAGGTGCGATTGCCGTAGAGGCGCCGGCAAACGGCGCTTGGGCTCCAACCTTGCAGGCCCTTAACTGTCCGCAAACCCAGAAACTCACAAGGTTAGAGCGCCGAATGTTGGCTGCTTTGGGCGGCGATTGTACGATGCCTTGTGGAATATGGGCCACGGCCGAAACCAACGGACCGACGACTTTGCGCGTTGTTGTATTGAATCGCCACGGCGAGAGTGTACGCATCAAAATGACAGCCAACATCCCCACAGAAACCGAAGAGGAGTCTCTGGTTGCCAAAGCGTTGGGTGAACTGCGACGGCAGGGTTTGTACCTGATTGACGCTGATTTGAAACGTCCGTGGAACGAGCGTGAGGTTTGATGCTGGTATTGGGGCACAGCAAACGCTGCCTGGTCATTTGGACTCGTGCCAGTGATCATTGGCTCGATGATCAGCGCCTGTTCCCCCCCGGGATCCCGCTAGAATCCTGGCCTTGCATCGATACGATGGTGCATACAGATGCGGAGGTCGCGGCCTCCTGCCCGTCATGGTTGCCCGAAATCGTCGTCTTCACCAGTATGACCGCCGTCCTTGCAGCCGCCAAGTGTCCGGTGTTGGCCCCAGCTCTGAATCACATGCAGTGTGCTGTCACCTTCGGCAGCAAGACTGCCTCCGCTATTGACCAAGCGGGCTGGCCGCTGCATCGTTTCTTGCACGCAACTTCGGCTGCACAACTGCCGAGCGCCATTGCCCAAGCCGGCTGGGCTAAACGACCAGTTTGGGTTCTAGGTCCCGACTCCCCGTCGTTTGACGTGGCCACGGCTCTACGACAAATCGGCGGCACGGCTCAGCACGTTCCCGTCTACCAGACCAAGCCGCAGGCCCCCAAAATCACCCTTAAGTCCCTGGCTGAAAATCAGGGCCTTAAAGTGCTATGTTTTGCCAGCCCCTCTGCGGTTCAGGGCTTCTTGTCAGTAGAGGGATTGCCACCGTTGAAGAAAACTCAGCATTTGATTGCGGTGGCCATTGGCACCACAACGGCACGTATGTGCCGCGACCACTTTGCCCAGGTTCGAGTTGCGACATCGCCAGTGGTGGAATCCTTGGCCCGCAGTGCTGTGCTAGAATGGACGACCGTTAATTCCGCGCTGCAAAAGTCATAAAATCACAACGTCTCTGCGTCGGCTCAGTAGGACGCGCAGCGCCAACAGCATACTGATATTCGTGCGCACAGCTCAGTTTGATAGGTGCAGCAGCCTCGCCAGCTATCGGTAAGCGCAGGCTCCACTCGACCCGATCCCGTTGCGACGTCGGTGAAACCACGGTCGTACTGACCTGGGTCAGGACATCGGAATCCGGCTGAGCCGCGCTGACTGCTGCGAATGCTTGTAGTAAACTATCGGCCGAGGCGCCCAGTAGGGACACGCCAGTGGGATTTTGTTGATGACCCCAGCGCGCTAATGGTTCGGCACCAAGTAGGAGCGTTACCCACCCCGTATTGCCAGCAACAGTGATGACCTCACAACCCAAACGGTTTTGCGGATCAGCCAAGGCCGACTCTCCGAGTCCAGGGCGAATCGCCCGCAGCGAACACTTTGCGCTTTGCCAGACCTGACCGGCTATGGCTGAGTCGACGACGACTCTGAGCTGCGTTGCAATGGCTAACGCTTGCGCCAAGGCCAACGACCCGGCATCTGATTCCGGACTCCATAGGAATTCTTCGGTAACGGTACCGCGTTCTAGCACGTCGGGACCAGCGCCGGCGGCCGCTAGAGCCGTCACACTCAGGACAACGCTTCGCAAAGCGGTTGACAACGACATAGTAGCCCTCAGAGTAATAATTATAACGGGTTTATAATATAGATTTTAATATAATTGTCAATAATTTTATTACTTATATGATAAACTAACGTTTTGGTGACCATTTTCCGATGCGGCATTCATGGGAAAGCGAACGCGACATCGTCATCCATGGGTCCTTCTACTGACGTTTGCACTCGTTCGTTCCTATGAATTGGCAGAGGCCCAATCCCATCCGTCGTCGATGCCCCAAGAAATTCCCAAGTCTGCTGCCACGACAAAGGCGCCGCCTATCGCCGTCCAGCCGCCCAGCAAGGCCACGTCTCCGTCGCCCCTTCCCCGCAATACCTGTGACGCCCTGAGGACACAGCAGCAGCAGCAGCAGCAGCAGTAGCAGTAGTAGTATTAATATTTTTAAAAATGCGATTGATTTATATAGGAGATTAAATACAATGCGAGCATAAATTTAATTATGTGAGCCTAGTCCTTCATGACATTCTGGTACGCCTATCTCATCCCGTTCTGGTCGTTGATCGCGCTTTTGGGCTGCGGTCAGCCTGGCCCAACCGTATCTGCCAGTGGCCTAGCAAATAGTTTCGGCAGCCTTGACCGGAGGCCACTCCTGGCCAGCGATCCTGCCGTTTTTCGCAGCGTTGGAAAACTAGTGCGTCCGAATGGCCGAGCCTGCACCGCCGTACTGATCGGCGATGATCTGGCGCTAACGGCCGCTCATTGCATTGCTGAAGGAGATCAGCCCCAGAAAGGCAACTACCGTTTCTTACTCGGCTATAGTGCCAAGGGTGCTCAACGGTCATCGCGCATCACTCACTTTTGGTGGGGCGAAATCCGTGGTGCACGCGGTCAAGATTGGGCTTTGCTGCGCCTCGAATCTCCATTAGGCGCAAGTGTATCGTTCGCACAACTCGGGGAATTTGATGCTGGACAGCACGTTGACTTCGTAGGCTATGGCGACGACTTTCAGCGCGGGCAAGTGCTGACCGCGCACCGTCAATGCCAGATTCGTGATCGGCCCCGCGTCCACGAAATGTACCACGATTGCGATAGCGCCAACGGCGACTCAGGAGGCGCCTTGTTCCAATGCAATTCAGGAAAGTGCCGCCTGGTGGGAATTCATGTGGCGGCGTACCAGAAGCAATCCGATCGAGCCGATCACTACGACAATTATCAGCCCATCTACGCCAATATTGCCGTGAGCAGCACAGCGTTCCAGCAAAAGTTTGCCTCCTTGCAGCCATAGCCAGTATAATCCCGTCTAACTAGCGCCCGAAAATTCAACGTTTGCCAGGTACTCGAGGAGGGTATGACATGACACGGACGCATTTCATTTTTCAATCTTTGGCCCTAGGTTGGGCGCTGCTCAGCAACTCCGCCGCGCTTGCCCGTGATATTGAGGTCGATATTGAATTCACCATCGGCCAGGCACCCGCATGCGTCCCCGAGCGCCCCTGCGTGCCATGGGGCAACGACCTTGTCATCTATGAGCAAGAGCGTTTTCCCATGGTTGCGCAAAAGGTACTGCGCTTCCCGCTGCGCCCGGACGAAATCATTGATTCCGCAGTGCTGGAGTTCGCCCAGCCCCAGCACCTGGATTACGAACTGCCCATCACGCCCCGCTACCAAGTCATTTCGCTGCAGAAGGACCCTCGCTGGTTTGTGACAAAATATCGCGGTGAAACTTATCCTAAGCGCTGGATTGAGCCGATTCAGATTCAATATCAGCGGGGTATTCCCATCGCCACCGTCCGCATATTCCCTATGCGCGTCAAAAACTATTCGCACATCGAATACCTATCGACCGCCAAGTTAAAGATACAGACCAGGGAAGGGCAAATGACCAATTCCTTGTTGCGGGCGGAAACACGTGACGTCCGGCTGGCTAATGTTGGTGCTCATCAATCGCTGAGCTTGCCGCTGCTGAGAAATCAGCAAGAATCTGGCCTACTGATCGTCGCACCTGCAGCCGTTGTCGGCGAAAATGCACCAGCGCAATTCGCTGACTATCAAGCGATGAAGGTCTCGCAAGGCTTTATACCCAAGATTGCTACCACCGAGAGTATTGCCAATGGCGGAACGCTGACTGCAGAGAAATTACGGGCCTTCATTCGCGAACAGTACAAAACCAACAACATCGATTATGTTCTGTTGGTAGGTAGCAAGAACGTCATTCCCTGGAAGACCCTGCGCAGTGGGATCTCTGGCAACGGCGATCCCATTCCTTCCGACCAGTACTATGCCTGTCTGGACGGTGACTTCACCAATTTTCAGAATTACGACTGGGCATGCGAAGTAGGTGTGGGCCGTATTGGCGCCGACAGTGCCAATGCCTTTGCCGCTTGGTTAGACAAAACCATCAGCCTAGAAAAGGCAGCCCTTGGAGGCGAAACGGCGCATCTGTTGCACTATGGCGAAAAGATGGACGCCAGCACCTTAGCTGGCTGGGTTCTGGATTACTTGGTCACGGGCTCGGCACGACAACTGATCACCGTTGGCTTTGGCGACACCGTAAAAGTCGATAACTTATATGACACCTTTTCCGTGACGAAAACGGGTGATGACTTTATTCAGAGGCTCGGCAAGGGTGGTCACTACATCGTCAACCACCTGGGACACGCAAATAACGACTACGTTTTCCGATTGAATGCAAATCGCATTGCCGACTTGCCGGAAATACCCGGCTTCTTTTACTCACAGGGCTGCTATCCAAATAACCCTGACGTATTGAATTGGACAGTGCAGGCGACGCGCACACAGCAAATTGGTCCCGCCGCCATGATCACCAATACGCGCTACGGTTGGTACGGTCCAGGACAAGGCAACGAAGGTCCATCCAACGTGCTGCATCGGGCCTTTTGGTCCGTGTATCTAAAGGACGACGTTCGTACGATCGGCATGATGAATCATAAGGCCAAGGAGCTAGTGAATGCCGCAGCTCCCGGTAACCTTATGCGCTATGTTTTGCTGGAGTCTAACTTGATTGGTGATCCGACCATAGACCTACTGCTAAGACCCAAGGGGCACTAATCCTGGGTATCACGCGCCTGCCAGTCGATGAATTGCGGGTTGATGTTGATGACCTTCGACTGACCTGGGCTCCACCAGCCCAGGTCTTCGAGGATCCTACGGGTAAATCCATACCAAATGAGGCCTAGATTATCGATCGCCGCGTGGGCATTGAATGCTGATTTTGCGCCACCATAAGCGAAAAATGGGCTGACATCTCGACTAAAGCCGGGCTGCGGTTCGCCAACGAACGCATTGGAGCGCAGAGGAGTAAACTGCCGTTGATAGTAGTGCGCCCAATGACGGGTATCACCGCCCAACCGCTCGATGATGTATTGGCGCTGGCCTCGGGTTATGTCAGATGGAGCTTCTTGACATCCTGATCCATAGCCAAAAGAATTCCATGCGAGCTCTCCCCCGCCCCTACAATTCAAAACGCTGATCGGATCGATCGTCGTCAGCACCCCCACTGGCACGTGTTTGGGTAGTTTTAAAATGAGCTGCATGGCTAGCCAGCCGCCATGAGAATGGCCTATCAGGTATACACGACCGTCATGGAGTCGTTCAGACTCGGCAACAACCCTGGCGGTGAGGGCGCGAAGGTCTCTCGCCTGACTGGTGGACACGATCTGACTCTGTCCGTCACGAGATGATTGACTCGCATAGTAATAATGGCCATCACGATCAAAACAAGCGCGCACCCAAGCCCATGGCTTATCGTAACTATCCAGCTCACGAATGACCGCCCGGGCCTGCACCTCCACGTCACTGCCGCGAGGCGTCCAAGATCCTAGCTCGTCCTTTCGACAAGAACCAAAGCCACTCAGACTGACCAATACAGGCGCGCGTTCAACGGCACGTTCGTCGCTCCCAAATTGCGAGGTTCGATCGACACCGCATGCCGCGATACATGCCAGTAACCACACCGCGCAGAACGCTGACCAAGGCCAGTGGCGTTTTGTAGCCGCTTGCTTGAGATTCATGTGTTCCCCCATGTTTCGTCCGGAATTAGCGGGCTTATAGCCAGGATTCACAACGATGGCAACCTTCGATGCAGGCGAAAGCCAGCTCGCAAACTCTATAGACAAAGGAGCTACAATCAATTCAATAGCTTAGGAATGGCCTTGGCCTAATTCTGCCAACGCCTGCCTGGCTTCTGCCGAGCGCTTTACGTAGGACGCCTGCACCTGGCGGAAAGCTGCGCGGGAACGCCCGAGGCTGCGCACACCTTCCGGTGACGACAGTCGAGACAAGACTAAACCTCGGATAGCCATCCAGCTATCGCGCCGACTCTGATTGTCCAGCGGTGTCAGCTTATCCAGTAGTGCGAGGCGATTGCGATGAAATGCTGGCAGCATAATGCGCGACACCACCCAAGCGCCAATCGTAGTTCCAATGGCCAGAAGTGCGAGGCCAACAGCTAGTCGCGTCTGGTCGATATCCCCTAAGCTCACACCAAACTCGGGCGCAAAGAAGCCTCCAATGCCTGCCAAGAGCAAGGAACTCATGAAACAAGTGAAGAGGCTGCGCACCCAAAAGCGGCGGCGCAGCCGCTGGTACGTAGCGAGGCTCTCCAAGTAATGACAAAGGCGAGTTCCGTGCAGTTCAATGTAACTCGCCAAATGATCAAGCCGCTTCGCTGGAGCCTGTAAAATGCTGTTCTTGACCGCATCTCGCTCGTTCTGTAGGAACCGCAAATAATCGCGCCCTGCGGGAATCTGGCCCCCGACAGCGCTAGCAGAATAGGTCAAATGAATCGTCGGGATGTCTTTGCGACCCGTCATCTGTGACAGATTCCAGCAAAGCGTTCCGTAAACGCGCAGCAGGTCCGGCAAGCTCGCGCATTCATCTATTCGATTCAGCACGAACATCACACGGTCCTCAAAAGTGCTGCGAGGCAATGTCTCACGCAGACTCTCATGCGACTCGCGTACGGTACCTGCTTTGTGGGGATCAAACAGAACCAAAACCAAGTCGGCTAGCTGGGCTAAATCGCGAATCACATCTTGATAATTGTAACCGCGATCGCGCTCCGCCAAACTATCCAACATCCCCGGTGTATCGATGATGGCCATGTCAGCAAGTATTGGTGAATTCACTCGTTTTAAACGAAAATGTGCCGAAAAGCGGTCGCCATGTTGGCGCAGTGCCTCAAACGGAAATGTTGGATCATGAAGCAGCGCCTTGCCATCACGTGATTCAACGACCTTTATCGGGCCATCTGCAAGCCCCTGTGAACCCGTAATTACCGTGAAGGAATCATCTGTGGGTGCCTGACCAGTGGCTTGCACAGTACCACCCAACAGTTCGTTGATGAGCGTCGACTTACCAGAGGAGTAATTGCCCAAGATAAGGACTATGGGCTTCCAGCGAATGCTTGCTTCCAGCGGCACGCGGGTATAACCGTATTTCAAGCCAGCCGGGCTCAATTCTGTGGCTACTGAATTCACGAGCTCTTGACGCAGTGCATCGACATAGTTGTTCCGGTACAAATGCAAACTCCCCTGCCAGCATGGTCAACTTCCAAAATCTTCAGCCATTCTACCTTGAGACAGGTGACTTACAAAGCCTTAGGTCGCCACTTCGTCGCGCCGAAATTCAACGTCTCTGATAAACCTTGCTCAGACGCTTAAGTGTCCGCACTCACTGCCGATAAATTGGACGTATCGCTTTCCGAGCAAAGGGGGTCAGCTGGTGCGTATAAGCATGTTCGGCGCAACGGATGTAGGGCGAGTGCGCAAAGCCAACCAAGACTCGTTCTACTATGACGAAGCACACGGTTTCGCTGTCGTCGCTGATGGTATTGGCGGCCGTAAGGGAGGCGAAATCGCGTCGAAAGTGGCTGTTGAAGGGATGAAGAAGGAGTTTCTTGATTGCGATCGCTTGCGACACGAAGAGATTAACCCATTTCTAGCGAACGCCATAGACAGAGTGAATCAACAAATTCTGGATCGCGGCACCAAAGAAAACAAACCCGGCATGGGCACAACAATCAATTGCCTGATGTTTGTTGGGGACCGTTTGCATATTGCTCATGTCGGAGACAGTCGCACTTACCTGTATTACAAAGGTCATATGTGGCTACTGACACTCGACCATAACCTCAAGATGCTGCTGGATCGCGGTTGGATGCAGAAGCAAGACCTCGCTCCCGGCGCCAAGGAAGAGGCACTCGTTCGCTCTCTTGGTCTTTCCGATCGCTGTGATGTTGATGTCTACGATATCACCATCAAAAAGGGTGAAATCTTCCTAACGTGCTCAGACGGTCTGTCGTCCATGGTTGACGACCGTAAAATTGCACAAATCATCCGCGAAAATGAAAGTAACTTGACTCAGCTGCCATCTAAATTGGTGAGCGAAGCCAATCGACGAGGCGGTAAAGACAACATTACGGTGGTCATTTCTCAGGTCGGAGCTTGATATGGGGCGACTTTATCTGGTTCGACGCAACCTAGAGAGCTATCTCGGCCCCATGTCGGTGCATGAGTTACAGGATGGCTATCGGCGCATGGAGTTTGGCCTGCAAGACGAAGTTTGTGGAAACTGCGGGGCCTGGGTTGCATTTGATGACATCGATGCGGTGAAGAAGAACTATCCCGATTTAGCCGATGTGGTTCGCGAAACCATGTTGGGAGGTTGGGGCATGAGCGAGCATTCCGGGACACGGTTGCTGCGCGGCACCAAAGCTAAACCCAAGGTCAAGTTGGGAATCCGTGGCGCCCTGATCCGGACGGGAATCTTTTTCAGCGTGATGTCGTTAACTGTGCTGGCCGTAGTACTTGCCCATACGTCGGACTTATCCAGTAAATTCTTCCGCGACGCGGGTGCACCATCGGAAAGTCATGCGCGGGCAATGATCGCCGCTGGAGACTTCACCGGTTTCAGCGCATACATGGACAAGAACTTACCGATCATCCTGCCTAAGGTGACCTCGTCACGCCAGGCTTACAATGATTGGATCCCTCTGTTGCGTCGATATGCTTTTGCTAAAGATGGCAAAGTTGATGGACTAAAGGCTAAACTCTTGCGCGGGATGGGCAGTGCCGCTGCGCCCGCCGAATGTTCCCTGGAAATCTGGCGGGCACGCTGGATGGAAGAAGCCAGTACTTGGCGCGCTATGCTGGAGGGCCAGGAGCTACCCAAGCGTTGGAGTCGTATCGTGACGTGGGACTCCCATTGGCTGGCACGTCGTCGACGCGCCGAGGGCTGGGAAGACCCAGGCAGTTACTTCCAAGCATGTATCGTCATGGCAAAGAAGGGCTTAGAAGGGGTCAGAGATCAACTCCCTGCAGATCAGAAGGACCTCGCGAAGCAACTCTTAAATCGCCTGCAATTCATGGCCGCTATCGCCAATGGCGAAACCTGGACCGACCAAGTTCCTAAGGACAACTCTCTGGCCGTCTTGACTTGCATCGAGAGAGCAACAAGCCCGAATGAGATTCAGAACTGTGCCATCGGCCAGAACTATCATGAGTCGTGGCGCCAGTATTTGGACCGCAGAATCAGGTTGGCCGAGTTCAGCCTCCTCACCAGCGGCATCCACTCGATTGCAGATGATGCTCGCCTGGAGCGCATTAGCAGCCTGGTCAGCAACCTATCGCCCATTGATGAGACGACACGCTTTGACTATTCGGCAGAACTTAAGTTTGCGCGCCTACTCCTACTCAATAGTGGCCAGATGGAAGCGGCACAAACCCGACTGCAAAGTGAGTTTCCCGAGGTTACGATCCGCTAATGGTGGTCCGTGCTACAAAACGTTTCGGACATTCTTCGCTTCGCTAAGCACTGCTACAAGGCTTTCCTGATAGCGGCCCTATTTTGTCACGCCCTCCCCGCTTCAGCCTCGGTCACCCGCAACTTTGCCAAAGCGCAATCGCTGTTTGAAAAGGGTCAGTATCGGGCCGCTGCCCAAATCCTCTCCAAGCAAGTAGAAAAGTATCCGGATCATAAGCCCAGCTACTTTTTGCTCGGGCGCATTTACTATGCCTCGGGTAACACCGTAAAAGCCGGACGACTCTTTGCTCGAGCCGGCTCCCAGTTTCTGACAACGGAAACCGCATTTGAATACGGTATCTCGATGTTCGCGGTGAAACGATACAAGGAGGCAATTCTTGGGCTAAAGGCCGTGCGCCGCAGCAGCAATGAAAAGGGAATTGCCGATTTCTATACGGGAGTCGCCTACTTCAACTTACGTCGCTGGTACGACGCCGATCAATACTTGCGACGTGCAGAAGAGATCCCCGCAGAACTGCGACCCTCTCGCTTGCGCTTCATTAAAGAAACGCAACGGCGCATTCGAAGTGAGCAACAATCTGGCTTTAGCGCCTTTACGCCCCAAGCCGTTGTGCCTTTGCCCGCACCACCGCCATGGCAAATGGCACAGCCAAGCTACGGCACGCAACCTCCGCCACTACCCCCCGGACCAAGTGGCCCCACTGGGCCATCGGCGGGAGCCCCTACCAAAATAGAAAAACCCAAGACTCTCAAGATCAACCAGGGCTTTTCGGCGCAAATTACGCCCAAAATTGAATACGGCATGAGCGCTACCTATAGCGATATGCATCAGTCAGCCATCGAGGAAAACTCGACGCGAGGACTGTCTGGCGGAGTGCAATTGGCCGCTCGCTATGACCGCAAGCCGAGCTCGTTTTTAGGTGCCGCATTTGGCGGCATTCAAACGAATTTCAGAGACAAAGAGACCACCGGACGCAAGACCAAGTTCTATAAAACAGCTGAAGATCCCGATAACACCATTGTGCAGGATGAAACGAACGCGCCGGCGCAGGACCGAGCGCTGACCATGGACATTACTGGCAACCTTGACCTAAACTTCAGCAAAGCCATGAGTGCGATCCTTGGCGTAAGTTATTGGCTAAACTTTCCCGAATTTGACGCGAGTGGTAGCTTTTCTGAAATCAAGCCCTCGGTCGAGCTATCTCTGGATCTCGGAAAATTCACGGTAAGCGGCAGCGCTGCGGTCGCTATGGGGTCGGGCACAACAACGACTCCAGAGCCTTCCAATACGACGCTCTTATCGAGCACCTTAACTCTTAATCTCCCCATCCTTACCGTCGAGGGCAAGGCCTTATTCAGCTCAGTCGACAACGCCGGCGCCGCAATGACGCGTTCTGCACTTGGTGGATTTCAAGATCAATTGACACTCGAAGGAACCATACGCAAGCCCATTAGCAGTGTGACGCTTTCCGCTGCGGTGCAGTCTATTTTCAAAAATCCGCCGCCTGACAAGATAGCGCCGGGGATTTCAGACCAGTTGAAGTTCAATGGTTCACTAAACTTCTCGTTAGACTTTGGCATTTCTGTAACCGGAAGCGTCGACTACGTCATGATTAATCAGGTGATCTACGATGCCATTCCAACCGGGGTCAAGGATTCGGAGGGCAAAGATGAAACCGTCCCCATGGCGGCGGCAGGAGACAACATCATCTACACGGGGAAACTGCGCTTCGCGCCCATCGAGTGGGCTTATTTCGACGGTTCATTTTCCTTCACGCAGGCATCGTACTCACCTGCCGGCAAGGCAGAACACGTGCCATTTTTCCGTCAACAGGTTCCCGACCTCCAGCGCACCACCTCACTGCTAGTCGGTGTTCAAACCACTTTCTAAACAGTCGGTTCCTCATAGGTTTGCCGGAGTGTCTCAACTCGCTGGCGGGCTTCACCCAATCGCTCGCGCATGGCTTTGATCAATTGATAGCCGCGCTCAATCTTAGAGATCATCTCATCGAGATCAACCTCCTCACCTTGCATGCCACCAATGATGCCCTCTACTTCGGCCAGCATCTCTCCATACTTTTTTGATTCTGGAACTGTCTTCGTCATAACGCCTCCGCCTCCTCATTCGGCTCATTCCGGTTTGCCGGCGCCGCGGTAAACACTTTATCGATAACCTGCAATTGCAACGTTCCGTCGCGTAAACGAGCCACTATGCGCTCTCCAGTTTCCACTTCTGTCAAAGTTCGCACCCGCCGAACTCCAGCCATGAGCTGAGTCCAGCCCGCTAACAACCATGGTTGCGGATCCTTCTGGACGATGCATTTTTCAACCGACGCCAATTTTTGCTCGCACCGACTCAGCATCCGATCGGCAGCCAGATACTGGGCTTGCGCCGTGCGCAACTGTGCCTGCTCTAGCCGTTGTAGCCATTGCACGGACTCGGTCCAGAGCCGCTGCGATTGCTGCTCAATACGCTGCGAAGCTCGGCGCTCGGCTACGTGGACAGAGTGAGTCAAATCAAGGATCAATTGCCGTTGCTTCTGATCTTGAAGATGCTGCAGAGTAACCAACACTCGCTGCCAGCGCTCGACCAGAGTTTGTAACTCACCCGAGCTATCATTCCACGCTTCGGTAAGACGGCGAGCTCCCGCAGCAGCTAGTTCCTGCAGTCGCATTCCTGTATTGGCCAAGACTTCGAGAATGAACTCTGCGGCAGCCGTCGGTGTCTTCTGTCGCAGGTAGCAAATTTCTTCTGCCACACAGACATCGTCATGATGACCGATCGCCGCAATCACGGGCACCGGTGCATGCGCGATGGCAAGTGCAATCTCTCGCGCATCAAACCAGCGTAAATCGGCAACGCTACCGCCGCCGCGGGTGATCACAATCAAATCACATTCGGCTGCAGCGACCTCTTGAATGGCAAAAGCAACTGCCTCGGGCGTGCTGTCGCCTTGCATGGGCGTACTACGAAAGACAACCTCGCCGGGATAACCACCTTGAAACAACTGATCCAAGAAGTCATTCTTGGCTCGCGACCCATCGGCACTAATAAGGCCCACCCGCAGAGGGAATGCCGGCATAGCCAAAGCCTTGTTCTGGCGATCCAAACCAAGTGCTCGCAGCTCTCGCAATAGTTTTTCACGCGCCAGAGCCAGGGCACCCTTGGTAAAGGATGGATCGATATCCAGCACATTTAGAGACAATTGGGCTCGATCTCGATACAGCGTCACGCGCACAAGAACCCGGACGCGCATTCCCTCCTGCAAGACATCCGTCAGCACTTGCGCCCCGCGCTGCTGTTGAATCCCGCGGGCAACCTGCTCCCAAAGTGTTGCAGATACTGTCAACGTGCCGCCCTGATGCTGCTTTTGATCTTTCGATTCTGCGATCGTCAAGAACCAGCCGGTCGCTCGTTGCTGCACACTGTCCAGCTCTCCGACCAACCAAACAGGTTGCGGAAATGCGGCAGCGATCGCCAACTGTGCTTGTTGGAGGAGGCTGGCAACGGTGACTCCTTGTTCTTCAGAGTTGGGGCCATGAGGGCTGCCTTCAAACTCAATTTCAGGAACTGCGTTGGTAGCGGGTGTCGCAGGGCGCTCTGCGATCAAATCTGTTGGAACCTCAATGCCGCCCCCACCGTGTTGGCGGCACAGCTGGTCGACGGCACTGAGACCCGCCGGAGTAAAAGGCAAGAACCAGGTCTTGTCTTGACCGTTGAAGCGTGCGCCCAAAGCTTTGATGGCGTCCTTATAGGGGAACGTCTTACCGATAATGACGATTCGGTCGCCGATGTGTCGATAGTGAATAGTCAAAGATTATTCTCGTTTGGCTGTCTTTTCCGAGCCTTGAGCCTAGTGGCAGACCTATCACTCGTCAAGCATTCCCTAGGACCACACATTTTCGCCTAATGTGGTAAAATTACTGTAATGCTATTGCCTAGTTAGTCACACCGGGTGCATGAATGGCCAAAGACGTCGAACTGCCAATATCTGCGGTTGTGCTGTTTTGCAAGCGTCCGCAAGTCGCAAGTATTGTCCGCACGGAATTTAAGCGCCTTGGACTCGACCTTAAAACATTTCATGAAACCGAAACTCCGCTAGAAACCAATGGCCTTATCGAACAGTACCCCACTCCACTACTCGTCATCGATTGGGACATGGGTATCCAGAAGTGCTTGTTGGTCTTACAAGCCGTTCGCCGGGCTAATCGTCTTGAAACCGCTCCGACCATGATTCTTGCCTCCGAAGTCAACGAGAAGCTCCTCGCCGCCGCAACCGAATATGGCGTCGCCAAGATGAACACAGGCGACGTAACCGCCGTTGGCGTAAAGGTACTGATTCAGGAATTGATGGAAGATCTGCGGCAGATGAGCCCGGTGCGAACAGCTCTCATCGAGGCGGAACGCCTGCGACGTGCTGGGGATGCAGATGCTGCGCTGTCGATACTGACTTCGACTTGGGATGGAAATCGGCAAAACATCCGGGTAACCGCCGCGCTTGCCGAGGCATACATTCAAAGGCGAGAATGGGATCGCTGCCTAACCCTTCTTGCTCCTTTTCAGAACCATTCGCCGCCCCCTTCGCAACTCATTTACCTCTTTGGCCGCTGCCTTATGATGAGAGGTGATTTTCGCGGCGCATGTGATGCCTTTCAGAAAGCAAAATTGATCAATCCTCTGAATGTCGATCGGCTACTCGACTTGGGCAACACGCTCTTAAATCTTGGCCAAACAGACAAGGCCCAGCAAGAGTTTTCCGAGGCTCAACGTCTCGATCCAAGCAACGCAGACGCTACCACGGGGATGGGCAAGGTCTTGCTCATGCAAGGTGAGATCAACGATGCACTTGAACTCCTGCAAGCCGTCGCACAAGGTCACCAGATGGCATCGATATTCAATTCAGCAGCCATCCTGACCATGCGCTTTGGTGATCATAAGAAGGGGCTCAATCTCTACGACGCAGCTCTCAAAGTTGTTTCCCATGACGACGCCCTATCGGCCCGCGTTTACTACAATAAGGGGATTGGGTTCGTGCGAGACCAGCAGATGGCGCGTGCCAAAGAATGCTTTGCGAAAGCCCTTAAACTCGACCCGACTCTGATCAACGCCAAGCATAATATCGCTGTCTTGGAACGAAAGGCAAAGGGTGGTGCCGCGAAGCTTGCCGCCCCCGCTACGCCCAAGCCCGTGGCCTCGGACGCACGCTTTCATCAGGGCCTCGATGCCGGACAGTCGGCACCCGCCAACAAGGCAAATGCGGCGCAACTAACCGAGGAAGAGATGGACTTCCTCTCGGAGCTTGATGAAAAGCTCTAATATTACTTGCAAAATACGATTTCGACCTGCGTCGTTGACAGGCCGACTCCGCTAACTATAATCCCCCAGCGCCAGCCCATGTGACTGGGGGAGTATAAATTGCGACACGATGATATTAGTATTCCAAGCGTTTTACTCGATGTTGTCGAAGCGATTTTGCTTTCATTCATCTATGTCATGATCACGCCATCCGTATTGCTACGATGCCCGCTTCGTTTTAATCGACTGGCCAGCCTTGCGATCAGTCTCACTCCACAGGCACTATTGGGACAAGCTATGCGGTCAGCTTTAGATGCGCGCACGGGTCGCACTGATCGAGCCGCTGCCGGCTTCGAAGGGATCATAGGTGCACTCGAAGAATGCGCGGCAAAGGGACTCGTGCGCCGTCACCGTCGCGCCGCACTGGAGGAGTTGTACGGCGCCGCCTGTCGCAGTTACCTACGCGGCGGGCACATCGATGATTGCGCGCAGGCGATTATTCGCGCCAATAAGTCCTTAAGTATCGAGCGAGTTCCGGGTCTTGCAGACTTTGACATCCGCTGCGCTCACATTGTGAAAGCTGGAATCGCTGCTGGGCGTCTGCTTGGCGAGAACGGGCTGGCGACATTAATGGTTACGGCAGAAACCCATATCAAAGGCGACACAGCAAAAACTGTGAAGTCGGTGCGTGCACGCAAACCAGTGCGTCTGAATAAGCCCGCAGCCCCCAGTGGCGAAGCCAAAATTATTCCTTTCCCTCCTTTGTCCGAGCGTACTTAGTGACTCAGCCAGTCATTGATTTTCGCTCCGACACCGTAACCGTTCCGACCGACGGGATGAAGGCCGCCATGTTCGCAGCTGATGTCGGTGACGATGTTTACGGAGAAGATCCCACCGTCAATCGTCTCGAGCATGAAGTCGCCAGCTTATTAGGTAAAGATGCCGCCATTTTCGTGCCAACGGGAACCATGGCGAACCAACTCGCCATCAATTTACATTGCAATCCAGGCGATAGCATCATCGCCGAGGAAAACACCCACTGCTATATTTACGAAGGCGGAGCAGCCGCAGCCCTGAGTGGCGTGCAGTTCGATTTCTTTCCCTTACATGAGGGGCCATCGCCCGAGGCCGTGCGCCGCCTGATTCGTCCTGAGACTCTGCACAGTGCCACGACGAAGCTTCTCGTCCTTGAAAACACTCACAATCGAGGCGCTGGTCGAGCGCTCGACCTCGCAACACTGGCGGCGACGACTGACGAGGCAAAACAGCTTGGCCTAGCCACCCATTGCGATGGTGCGCGCTTGTGGAACGCGGCAGTGGCTCGGGCCGTGAGCGAACAGGAGTTAGCGAGCCGTTTTGATTCTGTCGCTGTTTGCCTATCGAAGGGACTTGGCTGCCCTGTCGGTTCCCTGCTTGTTGGTGGGCATGCCCTCATCGTGCGGGCTCGCAGGTTGCGCAAACGCTGGGGCGGGGGCATGCGCCAAGCGGGATATTTAGCGGCAGCTGGTTTGTATGCGCTCGAACATCATCGCCATCGTTTGGCAGACGATCATGACAATGCCGCCCTGTTGCGCGATGGGTTGCGCGATATGCAATTCGGTGGTCACCACTTTACGCTGGCGACCCCTGACCCGATTACGAATATGGTCTACCTGCGCTGGAACCACGAATCTGGCGACGAACTGGTGCAGCACCTGAAGGCATCAGGGATCCTGATGAGTCACTTGGGGCAAGGATGGCTGCGTGCGGTCATACATCTGCAGATCAGCCGGCAAGACGTGCTGCAAGCGTTGTCCGTTTTTCAAGTAGTCCTGCCGAAACTCGGCTAAACTGCCCTAAAACTAAAACCAGAACGCAAACTGAACCTGAGTGAACTGTTGATCACGCGCCTCAAGCGATTGGCGATCCGTCCACAAAACGGGAACTTCGCCCGTGTACGTGCGGGTTACCTGACGGACCTGCAGGCCAAAATTCTTGGTCAGGTTCATATTCACGCCCCAAAAATACAACGCAATCAAAGAGGATGCTTCGTCGTACCGTTCACCGGCATATTTGCGCGTCCACATTTCCAGTCCGGGACCTGCTCCCGCAATGGGCGTAAACATCGTTGGATTTGCCAACCATATTTCGGCTGTAAATTGCGGGCCGTAGTGCAGCGTTTGATACTCCTCGCCAGCGTATTCGCCATCTCGAGATTGGTAAAAAACCTGAGCGTTGATGGCAAAGAAGCGGTATAGGCGCTTGGTCAAGCTAAGATCCAACGTCACCGAATCCCGGCCAATGCCGACCCCACCCGATAGGCTTACGGTGTTGGCGTCCTCATCGTCTTCGGCCTCGCTGCCCGTAAACGGTCCCTGGACATCATCCGTATCTTGAAATGGATACGCATCGACATCGTCACTGGCAGGAGCCTGCGGCGCCTGCGCCAACGCCAGCCCCGGCCAGCAACCCCAATGAAGGATGCCCGCTATAAACCAGTACTTTGCACCTGCCATCGCTCAACCCCATGTTTATACCAGACCCAGAGCAACGTTATGGCAACGGTCAGCAAACCTAATGAGACGCCGGCCCACAACCCCGTTAAATTATAGCCGCGAACAAAACCCAGGTACACACCCAGAGCCAATCCTACTGGGTAATGACCTACGAGATTCGCCCACATGGAGGCTCGGGTGTTGCCCAATCCGCGTAGCAACCCGGTCGTGACTACCTGGACGCCATCTGCTACCTGAAACAATGCGGCAAACAAGAGTATTGGCAATCCAGCGGCCAGTACGTCCGGTGTGGCGCGAAACAAACCAAAGATGGTCCTGGGAAAGAAATAGAGCGCCAAGCCGCTGAATAACATAAAGCCGGTTCCCATGAACAGGGTGACCCATCCCGCCCGCCGCACCGCCTCGGGGCGCCCGCCGCCCAATAAATGCCCAATTCGATAGGCACCGGCGCTGGCCAGCCCTAGAGGCACCATAAAGGTGAAACTGGCGACGGCCATGACGATTTGATGAGCTGCGGTCGCCAGCACTCCAAAACGGGTTGCAAGCGTCGTCAATGCCGTGAAGGCGCCGACTTCTAACGTGACTTGTGCTCCAGCCGGCAAACCGTATCCCCACAAGTCGCGCCAAATACTTAGATTGCGAGCCTGGCCGATATCAGTAAGAAGCCGTACCGGGTTCAGTCCGATGGATAAATCAGCTGGCAGGCATCGACGCGTTGCGAAAAGCAGTGCCCCCAGCATGTACGCGCGTCCTATGACTGTGGCTATAGCAATACCTTGCGTGCCGAGGGCGGGAAAAGGGCCCCAGCCGAGCGCAAATACCAAATTTCCAACCAGATTTACCAGGTTAGCCACCGCGATGATCCGCGGAAAAGACGCCACGAATTCTCGTGCCTGCCAATAGCGTTGCAAAGCCGCATAGAACAGTACCATGGGCAAACTGGGCAAGACGAACCACAAATATTGCTTAGCTTGCACAACGACAACAGGATCGCCACCAAACCATTCGTAATGACCGGCCACGAGGCCAACAAAGGGCAATCCCAAGAACGACAAGACAGCAGCAAGACCCAAGACATGTGCAAACACATCGTGCAGGGTCCTCTCATCGCCAGCGCCGTGGGCACGAGCCGCCAAAACGTCAATGCCGGCCATCGTTCCCATACAGGCTAGGCAGGTACCCCAAAAAATGGCGGCGCCAGCGCCGACGCCAGCAAGGCATTCTGCGCCAGCAAAACCAGCGATCAGGGTGTCGACCAGTCCCATAAGACTGATTCCAACTTGCGCCATCACGATTGGCAACCCCAGACGCAGGGTCGCATTCCACTCAAGACGCCACGAAACTGAGGGAAACATTCAGGACCCTTCGCGAAGTGAGCCGCAAGGCCGCTGGGGGGCTCAAGTAACTCATTGAATTCTCCGGACACTTTAAAGATACCAGATCGCTGGCATTTTACGGTTGTCTTAGGTACAACGTAAGTTCGAATTTTTTTACTGTTGTCTGGTGAATTTCGTAGTTCGCGCAGAGGGGAATCAGAGAATGGCTATTCGCATCGGCATCAACGGCTTCGGTCGCATCGGCAGAATTGTGGCTCGCGCCGCTCAAGAATCAAATGATTTCGTCATTGCCCATATCAACGATCTTACAGATACGACAACGCTGGCACACCTTCTGAAGTATGACAGCGTGCACGGTCGTGCAGATTTTGATGTTCGCGCCGAAAACGATCATTTAGTGATCAACGGCACACAGGTTTCTGTTTCCGCAAGCAAGAACCCAAGTGAAATCCCCTGGAAGGACAAGAAAGTCGATGTGGTCTTTGAGTGCACGGGTCGCTTCACAGATCGCGCCGATGCAGAACTCCACATCAAGGGAGGTGCTCCGCGCGTCATCATTTCCGCCCCTGCGAAAGGCGAAGACCTGACGGTCGTTATGGGCGTAAACGATGACAAGCTCAAGCCCGAGCATAAAATCATTTCCAACGGTAGCTGCACAACCAACTGCCTGGCGCCAGTCGCCAAGATTTTACACGAGCAGTTGGGCATCGCCCACGGCCTCATGACGACCATTCATGCCTATACCAACGATCAGAACGTTCTGGATTTACCGCACAAAGATTTACGCCGCGCTCGCGCTGCCGCTTTGAGCATGATTCCAACGAGCACCGGTGCAGCCAAGGCCATCTCGCTGGTTCTGCCTGAGCTCAAGGGCAAGTTGAATGGCATCGCTGTCCGCGTACCAACTCCCAACGTCTCCATGATCGACCTGACTGTTCAAGTCAACAAGCCAACCACTAAAGAAGAGGTCAATCGCGTGCTGAAAGAAGCCGCAAATGGCGCTTTGAAAGGGGTCTTGGGCTACACTGACGAGCCCCTCGTTTCCATCGATTTCAACGGCTGCACAGCATCCAGCACCGTGGATGGCCTCAGCACGGACGTGATCGGCGGCAACATGGTGAAGGTACTTTCGTGGTACGATAACGAAACTGGATTCAGTTACCGTATGCTCGACGTTGCCAAGTTAATGGTTCGGTAGTCCTATGGGATTTGCTTCAGGAGCGATTATGGCGAAAGATACTGGCAAGACACAAACATTGACGCGCAAGGAGGTCCTCGAGCGCTTAGCTGAAACCAAGGACTTCGCAGATGCCGACATGCGAAAGGCCAATCTCATCAAGATCGACTTTTCTGGATGCGACTTGCGGAACGTCAATCTTTCTTACGCGAATTTGAAAGAAGCCAAGTTTCGCGAAGCGGATATGCGTGGTGCCTCGCTGTGGAATGCCAACCTTGAAGGGGCCGATTTGACCGGCGCCAACCTGGAAGACGCCGATTTGGACTATGCCAAATTGCGCGGTGCCAATCTCTTTCGCGCAAATATCCGCCGCGCATCTTTGCCGACAGAACTCATCGCCCGTGATGACATCATGAACTCAGTTGAGCAAGGCACTAAGGTGGGCACGCGTCGTTAATGGTCTGCAGGCGCGGCGGGGCTTAACCGCCGCTGCCGGCGACACTGCCTAGGTAGTTTTGCAGGCGCTCCGTGTCCGTTTCGCCTTCCTGATTAGCAATAGCACTCTGAATATCGGCTACTTTCGCCGCGGCGCCTGCCGTATTGTCCCCATCTGCGCCGTTCGCACCCGACTCTGCGGCACTCGCCAGCATGGCTAAAATTGCAGCCGCATCATCATCAGACAGATTCGCAAGCTCCGCCGGATCAAACTTGCCGCTCAAATCACTGTCAAACTTTTTCATCATCAAACTCACCAATGCCGTTTGAAACATTGAGAGTTTAAAAGTGTCGGCCGTCGATCGCGACGCGGATGGGATGTCGTTCAAATAGTTGACCGCCAGTTGAATGCCCGCGATATTCTCCGAGGTGGCGTCTGGTAAGCTGCTCATGATCGCCGTAAGCCCCGATCCAGATCCGTCGCTTCCCTGCTGCGCCAGCTTCAACGCAAAGCCCAGCGGTTCGAGGCCATGCTTTTGGGCAACAGCTAGCGCCAAAATCGACAAGACTTCATAATCGTCTGGATCGTCCGCCAGCGCTTCTTCGAGGATCGAGATAGCACCATCGGGGTCATTGTTTTCCAGACGAATCAATGCCTGATCGACCGGGTCCTTATCAACAAAACTGTCGCCGAGATTACTCCCACACCCAACCAACAGCGCCATCAGCGCTGCGACAAAACATCGTTGAAGCCACACGCAAAACATGCGAATCCCTCACCCCTTAAATGCCCGCAGCAAGCCGCAGGAAAAATCGAGTATCACCACGATGGCCGGCGTAGTTCCCAACCTCTTCCGTGTACATCCCCATATCGACACGCACCAATCGCACGTCAACGTAGGCCCCTATGGACGGATACCCCTGATGCAGGCCGCAGGTAAATCCGCCCAAACTGCGTAAGGCGATTTGACCACCCATGTTGAGGCGCTCGAGTACGGAGTCGTAGACTTGCCCGGTAACGTCGCGGTAATCCAAGTGCAGCTTGAAAGACGAGGTGCGCGAATCAGGCTCGAAAGAAAATCCGAGATTCACCGTTTGCTTCAAGTCTTCCACGGGCGCATCCAGCACCGATGAGGTGACTTTGGTGTCCCCGATGTTGGCAACGGTCAGGCCCAGCTTAACCTTTGGCTTACTCGAAGAGTGCCACATCAACCCCACATCAGCTCCAGCCAGAGACCCGGCATTCGCCGTATTTCCTTGTTGGAATCCTGCGATGTCACCGGCATCAATCGCCGCAACCTCATAGGTCGCTTGTGCATGGAGGGGAAGATACTTGATGGTCGTTCCTAACATGAAGTTGCTGCTGAACAGCTTGTCAGCCAAGGTAAAGGTAAATCCCTGCGAGCTGGTAAACTCGCCATAGGCGGATTCGAGACCTCCACTCCGTCGAGATTTGGCGACTAGGATATTGACGTACTGGGAGCTGAGCACGCCAAAGGCCACCCGTCGAAACATAACCCCAGTAAAATTTTGGAAACCAAGGTGGACGTTCTTGCCTACAGTGCTCAACAGGACGTTCGCAGTTTCTTGCTCTTCGATCTTGACCCGGCGGTACACATCGCGCGTCACAGTCGATGCCGATATCATCGGCGACAAAAAATAGGTACGCTTGTAGATTCCATTACCTTGCGCCAATCCGGCCGGATTATAGAAGATAGCATCTTCGTTATCGACGTCGGCAATGCCGGCCTCGCCGCGACCTAGCATAAAGGGGCTTCGATACAACGACTGGCGATCGCCAGTGGCAAAGGCGGCAATCGGCAGACTCAGCGCCGTAAACAGCAATGCGCCTCCTACTATTTTTCTCTGTTGCCGAAACCTCATGCGCATCTCCCCAGGGGACAAGGCCGTCCCCTCAATGCCTGCATCGGATGGCTTTGGCGTGAGTTTACAAGTAAATATCAAAGCTTAATGATATTGGCATATTGCAGAAAAGGTTGAGGCCCCTTTCGGGGCCTCACAAGCTCTGTCCACCTAAGGTGATCTTTTCAGGAAGAGATACTGCTAAGGATAAGTCAGTACGTGCAGCAAAACACAATAACCGGATAGGAACGAAACATTGCAGCGGAAGAGCTTATTCCAACCATCTCAATCATCCTCACTTGCGTGATGAAGGTGAGTTTTAGTTCACCTTACTCAATGCAAGTAGGTTGCCACTTTCTTATCTGACGCCCGGCTCGCGCTCGTTACAACGCGGCCACGTACAGGTTTCCCCTGTATTTTCAGCAAGTAAAAACAACTAGCGTCAGAAATTCAGCAGCGGATCTTGCTTGGCTGTTGATATTGCGTCCCTTAAAATTTGTCAACTTATAAAAGAATATTTTTAGATTGGCCAATTGGCCAACGGCATTCCAACAACCTGCTGTTGAAATTGTTGATGTTTTTTTAGTCAATTTTAAGGAACAGGTCGGGCGGACGGGCCCAGCTGATGGTCATCGGAAAAGCGACGGTGCACTGCTGTTAGTGAGTTGACTACTTTCTGGGCGTGCGGCGGCCTCTTGATCAAAAAAGTGCCTCTTGATCAAAAAAGTTTAAGCCCCTGATCCGTCGTTCAAGCCCCCAAGAC
>CAZLMG010000016.1:0-101747 GCA_964560765.1 uncultured Oligoflexales bacterium | reverse complement strand
TGAACACTGGTTGCAGTGGCTGCTTAGCTGACGAGTAAACAGGGACAGGCCCTAGGCAGATGCGGCCACACACTTGTATCTTGCGCCCATGTAGTCCATTCCAAAATAAATTGCAGTCGCTGAAAAAGGAATTTCAAACCCGGGAGGCAAGCGCGAGTCGGCGCCAGTTGCGACGAGTCGAAGTTCTTTCCCGCGCAAACTCTGGCCAAGGATCCTTAACTCGCCGCCCAGTAAGTCCGAAAATCGATCGAGAAACTGTTTCAGAACAGCAGACATGGAATACCAATAGACGGGAGTTGCCAAGATCAGGACATCAGCGTGGACAACCTGGCGAATGATGCTTGCAAAATCATCATCAACACCTCCTGCATATGAGTAGCCGAAAATTTTCTTCGTGCCTAGGTCGACAATCTGGTCAGCTTGCAGTCCGAACGCATCGTCCAGTAATCGGCGAGTCTGCCGGTGACCTGGGGCAGCTCCAATGATGGCAAGTTTGCTGCGCTCTTCGTCACGCGGAACAAGGGCATCGACAAGACTTCTGATGCAATGGCTTTTTGCGTCTGCATATCCACTGCGATCGATAGCAGTGCTGTTCACGAGCTGTCGCTTATGGTTTTGGTATTGAGTGCGAGCAGCAGATGACTGGCACAGGAGATTGCGAAAATGCAGATGTCGTGTAATCTCCGGGCTACCTGCCTGGAACAGGTGAAGGTGAATGTAGCTTCTGAGGTGACCGGGGTCCTGCAAAATACAATACCGTCGGCCAGGAATCCCATATTCTCCCTTGTACTCGTAGCCAAGAGCCTCTAGGTCGCGGGTGTGTCGATCGATTTCTGCAATATTGGAGGTAGATCCCAGAATATCTAGAATGGGTTTCGCATCGAGATCAGGGACTGCCGTGCTGCCGCAGTGGTAGAGTCGCAACGACTCGATGCGCAGTTGTTCGAGCAAGATATGCGCTTCCTGCGAATAGAGGCGGTGCCAGCGTGGGTTGTGCGGCACCAGGCGGAGGTCATTTGAGTCGAGGCCTAGCCCCGCTTCGGCAAGTTTTTGTAATCTATCCTCGATCGCGCGACCCATAGCTTTACCCTTGGTCTTTACTTCTGATCGCCATCTTCTAGGAAAGTTGCTTGCATGTCGCGCCGAACCGCAGCGCTATTCTCGTCCGAGCGCGCGCCAAGGCCTTCGATGACGCTGCGGCGGTCAGATTCGCTGCGATTCTGGCTCAATTTTCTTTTAAATTGAACATCAGTTGCGCGCATTTGAAAGACTAAGATGCTGCGCGTCAGAGCCTTTCCTTCTAGGTCATCTGGAATCCTTAGTTCCCAGCCGCTAGGCCATCTTCGCTCCATATGCTCTCGGGAGCGATTCAATACGGAGAGCATGTCATCGTATGAATCAATCGTCTTTACGTCTCCCGTGATATGGATCGCCGAGTAGTTCCAAGTTGGAACATCGTCTTCCTGATACCACTTAGGCGTGATGAAGGTGTGGGCTCCATGAAAGATCGCCGTAGCGCGACCATGCGCCAGCACTTGTGCATGGGGGTTAGCGCGAGCCATGTGACCGAACAGTTGAATCTGACTATCCAGGAAATCTGCGGTGAGGGGTAAGTGCGAAATGACGGGGGCACCATGGTGCACGCTGATCATGGTCGCAAAGGGATACTCGTCCATAAGTGCGGCTGCGGCTTTCAGGTCGTTGGAGCGAAATTTAGGCGGATTATACACCTATTTGCCTCGCAATCTGTCCGGCAAACCATCGTGCGGGCCGAGCTCACGAGTCGGAGCGTCATGCCAACAAAAGTCGCCGATCAGCCGATTGCGGTCTGGGTGGAGTGGATAAAAGCATTTGTTGTCAGTGCGATTGGTGTCGCCAACTACCATCAGTCGCACATCGGTGTCGGTGTTATTGATGAACGTATGTGCGACTCCGGCTCCGGGTTTAAATCCGACTCCGTCACCCGGGTTCAAGCGGAATAGGTTCCCGTCGATCCAGGCATCTGGGTTCCCTTCGATCACATAGACAAATTCCTCTTCCGTTTTCTCGGCATGCGGCCAAGATGTGCGGCGTCCAGGCGGCAAGAGTTCGTGGTGAATGGCCAGACGCTGAAAGCCGAAGTGACGCCCGAATGGTGAACCAATACTCAATAACTCGTTGCTGTTGCTCGTTGCGTAACAACTATTGTCTGGCTCTTGAATTTCGGAGTAGTGCTTGATGCATTCTGGGCGCGGCAATTCTCCATTGAGCTCAGCACTGGTTCTCGAAACTTCTTTGATGGTCTTTTCCATAAACAACGCCTTTGTCGTAAGGTGCGCGGACTGATAAAGTAACGTAGTTGAAAACATTGGCGAAGCATTTTGTGGTTGAGGTTCTAATGGAGGGCGGATTGGATTTGAGCTATGAGAAAAATGCGTGTGCGCCAGTACAGCCGGTGACAGTTTCCAATCTGCCGAGTCGGCAAATGACGATCGCCAGAACCGGAGAGGCGCTAGGGATTTCCCAGGATGTTTCCAGCGCGTTTCAAATGTCAAGTGTCCGCATGTATCGTGAGGTTTTGCCGCCAGGCCGTCGTTCGTCTTCGCCCCATCGTCACACAAAAAAGGAAGAGATCGTCTATGTTTTGAAAGGTGCGGTGGTGGCCCTTCTCGGCGATCAGCGCCTACAGATGCGGGCGGGTCAGGCATTGGGCTTTCCCCCACACGTTGAGACCTTGCATGTTATTGTCAACGAATCGGTAGAAGATGCGGAGATGCTGATTGTCTCAAATGATCCCGCCGAAGATCACACGCTATACGGTTGATGATGATTTCCCGATCACCACAAAGTGTCAGCAATGGCAAACACGGAGCGCTTGCGAAACTCTTCATGCTTGTGAGGGAGGTGCCGTTTACCTCGGCGCTTGAACGAGATTATTGCGTCAAACATCTCCGTCAGCGTGAACATGTCATCGCCATGTTTATGCTGTACGGGGGGCTTTTGCTATCGTTGTTGTCGCCATCCTACATGGGTCTCTTGCTGGGAACAGATAGCGCGGTTTTTCAAAAAGTTCTGAGCTCGCATATCGTTTGGTTGTTGCTGCTGCTCATGGCGCTGCCCTTTCGTCGGCACTTCGCGGTGAAGTACTACCTTTCCGCTCTGAATCTATGCCATGTAACGTTTTGGCTTTTGCTGCTGCCGTCCTTGAACCCCGAAACTCCCAGTTACTTTGCGGCAGCCAGTTACATCCTGGTGCAGAGCGCCCTTTTTCTTGGGTTTTTGCCGTTTCGTAACTTTGTACACTTTGGTGTGTTTGCCTATTTGATGGCACTCTATTCCTTTGTGTTGCGGGATGCAGATCATTCACTGTTGTGGATTGGGGTCGGCTCGGTGAATGCATTTTTCGCCTCGCAGCTGCAAGTCTTAGTCCACCGAAACTTACGCTATCACCTGCTTGCCGATTTTCGTGACAAAATACGATATGTGCCCAAGCAATTGATTCGTCGCAGTATCGATTCGAACACCCCGTTGTCGAGCATTTACCCCAGTGAGCAGCGATTCTGCGTTTGCTTGTCAAGCGACTGGCGTGGCTTTCAGGCGATTACCACGCAACTGGCCCCGGCCGAGGTTGGGGTCATTCTGGGTAACTATTACGCTGCGGTGTCGGACCTCGCAGATGGGAGATTTCCGGATGGAAATTACTTTTTGGATTGGATTGCGGACGAGCTGTTCATGGTGTTTTTTGCGGAATCTACGGCCATCGCTCCGGCTATTGTGGAGAGAGTAGCCCACTTTTGTGACGATTTGCGCCGGCATCGCGAATCGTTTGAGCGATATTTTGGTGTGCCTCGGGGGATCGATGTGGGTCTGTCAGCGGGGCAGGCAGTGGTCGGCATTTTTGGTCCCGTTGGCCAGGGTAAAGCAACCGCATTCGGCGAGATCGCTGGGCGGGCGCGACGCGTGCAGTCTCTGGGTGGTTATTTGCGGACCAAGCATGGAGCGCGCGATCGGGTGATTTTCGGCAAAGAGATCTACGAGATGCTTGGCGATCACCAAGGTCAGTCTCTTACGACCAGCCTAGAAGACATGAAAATCAAAGACATCGGTGACGAGCAGCTCCATTATTTCGGGTAATTGAGTTCGGCTCTACACCAAACCTGCGCAGAGACAGACAGCGATGCCGATCAAAAGCCAGCCTACGATTTTTTGCACGGCATCCATGGTCACTTTTCGGATAAGTCGCGTTCCGGCAACAGTTCCAACGAGGGCAGATACGGTGCCAGCGATCACCAGCTGAACCGCCCCCTGCCGCTGCAGCTGGGCAAAGTGGTCGCCGAGCATGGAACTTCCGTAAACAGCTAGCCGGCTGAGATCGACAAGGACGGCGGCGACGACTCCCGTCCCAATAAACTGTTCCTTGCTCAATCCCGCGCGCAATAAAAACAAACTGCGCAGGGCTCCTTGCATGCCGGAAAGGCCGCCAAAAAAACCAGAAAGTGCGCCACCAAGGGGAATGTACTTGGCGGGAATGCTAAGTTTGGAGAGACGAGGCACAAGCTCCCAGATAGCAAAAAACCCGATGAGAGCGCCCAGAGTAAGTTTCACGGGCTCGATGCGAAAGAAGCGATCGCCCAGTTGATACTCAGCGAACGGTGGAATCTGTCCCAGTTGCGCTAGTAACAAGGCTCCTAGTGCTGAGGTGATCAGCGCCGGAACGGTGAAACGAATAACCACCGGCCAACTCGCCATTCGTCCAACAAGAGCCAGTTTCAGTAAATTGTTGGCCAGATGCACCACGGCTGTTGCGGCGACAGCGACTTCGATCGGAAAAAAGAAGGCAAAGGCGGGGAGAAGTAATGTGCCGAGCCCAAACCCTGAAAATAGGGTCAGCCCCGCGACACTCAAGCTGACAAGGCAGATGACAATGTAATCCATTCAACGAACCCTCTAAAACTTTCCAACCTTCTTCGTCGCACCGACACGTCCATCTATATTAAGATGTCCATGTCGATTTTCCTATCTCGTTAGGTGTTGGTGTTATGCGCAAGTGGAAATTGTTGGAGCAAGTCAAAATTGCAGACGACTTGTTGATGACGCTACATGAATCAGGCGGTGAATATGCGCTGCGCGTTGGTGGGCGAGAGCTGATGTCTTCGCGACACGTTCATTCCGAAGAGGAGCTGGCTGTCGTGGCCTGTGCCAGTCTGCGATCTGCCCCGAATCCGTGTGTGCTGATAGGGGGGCTTGGCCTGGGCTTCACGCTGCGTGCGGCCCTCCGTGAGCTGCCGGCAAGTGCGAAGGTTGTCGTCGCGGAGCTATTACCCGAGGTGGTAGCATGGAATCGAAACCCTACCTATCAGCTGGCCTCGGATGCGCTCGCCGATTCTCGTACGGAAGTTGTGATTTCCGATGTGGGCGATTTGATCGGGAACGCGACGAGCGAGTTTGATGCGATCATGCTCGACGCTGACAATGAGACGACAGCTATGAATACGAGTGGCAATGCTGGCCTGTATGGAGCTGGTGGCCTAGCCCGCGTCTTCCGAGCATTGCGCCCAAAGGGCACGGTGGTCTATTGGGCCGCGGGTGCAGAGCCGAAGCTGGAAGTGAGACTCAACAAGGCCGGGTTTCGCACCGAAGTGCGCCGGATTCGAGCCCACGCAACATCGGGGGGAACTCACTTTTTAATCATCGCTCGACGCGCCGGGTAGCAAGGGAAAGAGTTTCGCCCGTGTTGAAAGGGGTTTGCTAATTGCGAATTGTAGAGTGTACCGAAAGCAGGCATGCGGACGCGATTTTGGCGATACTCAACGAGGCGATTCTGAATTCAACGGCCATTTATGAATACAAGCCGATGCAACAGAGCGCCATGACACCATGGTTCGAGTCTAAAGCGGTCGGAGGTTTTCCTGTCATTGGAATTGAGCGCGAGGATGGAAGATTAATGGGTTTTGCAAGCTATGGAACGTTTCGCGTCCGGCCGGCCTATAAATATAGTGTCGAACATTCGGTGTACGTTCACCACGAGCACCGAGGAAAGGGTTTAGGCGGAAAACTTCTTGGCGAATTGATCGAAGAAGCGCAGCGCCGGGGTGTTCATACGATGATTGGTGGTGTTGATTTATCCAACACCAGCAGTATCGCGCTGCACGAGCGCTACGGCTTTGTGCAAGCCGGCATCATTCGCGAATCTGCTTACAAGTTCGGACGTTGGTTGGACTTGGCCTTCTATCAGCGCATTTTCAAGACGCCCGATCAGCCAAAAGAAGATTAGGGTTCATTGAGTTAAGTGCTGTGCAGCCTGCATCCGCAAAATCATGCGTTGACCTTATGGCAACAGCGAACTATGAAACCTGCGATTTGGATAATTGGAATTAGGGGGTTCTTATGCTTCGTCGCCTCATCACAGTTTCCGCGGCATCTTTTTTGGTGCTTAGCAGCGCTTCCGCATCAGCAGAAGAGTTTAACGAGCTTAGCTGCAGTAAAGTGATCTCGGATACGATCAAAGTTTCCGTAAAAGAGGAAAAACTATTCGTCCAGTGGACAACCCGAGGCGGCGAGGGGCAAATGAAGTTGCTGCGGGCCGCTGCGGATCCAAGGATTCCAAGCTCTTTGTTGCGTGCCTATGGTGATCTCCAAATTTCATTTAGTTTACCGGCTGATGGCTGTGAATTTTCGGAAGCGCATGCAGGAAAATTTCACTGCCGCTTTGAACAAGATGGCTCGCAGAAGCCTATCCGGTTGACCGTTCTTGCGCGCGTTTCTCCATACGGCCGTGAAAAGCCGGATCTTTATCAAGTGGAGCTTTCTGCCGCTGATATCTCGACCAAGTTCTCGGGTGAATCGGGTAAGCGATACCTAACGTTCCCCTTCCGCTTTTCAGTTGCCAGCCCGGCGGCTACAAAGATTGGCGCTGAGTCGTCATTCTTTTTTGCTCACTACTGGCAGTCCGAAGGCTTTCGTCAGGAGCCTAGCTGTACCATCGACGGTCGATTTCTCGTTCTCTAAGCTTGCATAGACGGCAGCGGCCGCCCAGGCTGCTGCTCACTAAAAGCGAAGAGTCTCGATCTGAGTTGGACTCACTGCGAAATCTCTCCTGACATCTGCAAGTAGCCGTGGAAAGTTGGCGCGAAAGTCCATGGTGATCAGCGGTCGGGCGCTGCGGCCGATCGCAACGCCTTCGTTAGCAGCTTGTACGATAAGTTTTCGTTTTGTTGGGCTGACCATCGGGTACAACAACTTCGCCATTTTGACCGCGCGCTCAGCCTGTGGTGAAATGTTTTGGCCCGCAACGACTCCCCAAACCGCTGCTTCGCCAGCAAGTGAGGCGTCATAGCCCGCCAATACGTGAAAAAAATCATGAACAGTTGCATACAGAATGGGCAAATAGTTCTCGCTCATGATGTCGAGATATTTTCCCGAGAACTTAAAGGGCTTCAAATTCTCAAGAGTCATGAAGCGGAAATACTCATGGCCAAATGATCCCGGTGGCATGCTGCGGAAGTCGATGTCACTGAAGTCGGGCACACGGGACTTTGCTGACTCAACGAAGTCCGATAACTGTGGCGATGGGTCGAAGCGACCAAATTGGGATTTCAGGATGACGGAGTCACCAATGAATTCGCCCTTGCGCACAATTTTTACAAAGGTGGGAAGGGATTTGATGGCTCGATACAGGTTCGTCATCCGCTGCGCCGTTTCTCAAGCTTTGTTGTCAACACCCGACATGATGCCGCAAGTACCGTCACTTTGAAAGTGCTAGACCATAAACACCGTATTGAATCATGTATCCTAGGCTGTAATCGCGGAACGCGGCTTCCATCGCCTTTTGCATATTGATATGATGCTCGCTCGCGCGTGGCCCGGACAATTCCGCTCGCCGAGTTCCTAGACGTAGCTGGCTACGATTTCATCCGCCTTTTTAAGATAGGCAATTTGCTGTGGTATCACCACTGCAAGAAGTTCAGGTTCTCCGCGCCCACCGTGAACTGTTGGGTTAAGCTTTCCATACCTCGCCTGAATCTCTTCAAGACCATCGATCCAAGATGGAATCGTCGGCCCGGGTTGACCTGCAACAATTCCACCTTCCAGCCATGCATGGGCTTTATGGCGAACTATGTCGCCAACCACCAGAGCATTCACCGAGCCAATCAAAGCAATGGTTTGTGTCGAGCTCACACCTGGCCCGGTTAGCTCACGGAGGTGGATGCGATCCCCATTACTGAGCGGCAGCTCTAGCTCTCCATCAAACGTTCCTGAAGCGAGATGCTCTTTTGCCCTTTCGACGCGCAGGTACATAAGCAGTTGCTTTGGCGAGTACCATAACTCAACCTGAAACAGGCGGCTCAGATTGCGAACGCTGAGGCCAGAGCCACGAGCGAGCTCTGTGACCGAAAGGTCATCAGCAAAGTGTTGACGTGCTAAGGCTAGGGCTTTGCGAAGTTCGGGACTGCTGACCGCTCCTTCTGCAAGATCGATGTCAAATGATGAGCCGCTGGATGTTGCCGAGAGCAACTCCCCAGTCGTCCGCACAAAGGCGTCAATCAAGGCGCGAGCATTCTTGGTCTTCTGATTGAGTAGCAGGTAGAAGAGCAGTTCCTTGCAGAGCTGACTGGCTGGCAAGAGAGCTGATGAATATGCTGACGCCTCTGCCTATTTTCAGCAGCCACTTTCAATCATGCATATGAGGCGCTCACGTTTTTCCCGTGCAGATCGAAAAACATGCGGGATATCTGGAGCAACATATGCCATGCGGCCGGGGCCGCAGGATAATGTCTTGTCCTACAGTTCGACGCTAATCTCACCCTGTAGTGGAATGATAAGGTGATGCTCTGGGTGCGCATGTGATGGAACAACGCTTGCGGGCATGTTGTGGTGAACGAGATATAGCCCGGGAAACTTCGCGGCAATGTCTTTTCCCCGTTGCAAATCTAGTTCACCTCGAACACTTGCATCACTTCGCCAGGTCAAATCGATCTAAATTCATCACCTTGCCCCAAGCTGCCGCAAAATCCTGGACGAATTTCTCACCCGCATCATCTTGCGCGTAGACTTCCGACAATGCGCGGAGAATCGAATTCGATCCAAAGATGAGATCGACTTGCGTGGCTGTCCACTTTTGTTTGCCCGAAGCGCGATCGACGCCGACATACTCACCCTTTGCTGACGCCGGCTTCCATTCGATTCCCATGTCGACGAGATTCACAAAGAAGTCGTTGGTCAGTGTCCCGGGCTGTTTGGTGAAGACCCCGTGTTTGGTGTGACCGAAGTTCGTTCCGAGAACACGCATTCCACCCATGAGCACCGTCATCTCAGGAGCCGACAGGGTCAGGAGCTGAGCGCGATCGACTAAGAGTTCGGCCGCATGGTCTAGCAACTCCTTGCGTGCATAGTTGCGAAATCCATCGGTCAACGGTTCAAGAGCGGCAAACGATTCCACATCTGTTTGTTCCTGGGTCGTATCACAGCGTCCGGGGGTAAATGGCACCTTGACCTTCTGTCCAGCCTTCTTCGCGGCATCTTCAATCGCGGCGCAGCCACCCAGTACGATTAAGTCGGCGAGGGAAACTTTCCTCTTGCCAGATTTGGCGTTAAAAGCTTGTTGGATGGACCCCAGTTTTTCTAGGACGACTTGCAGCTCGGCGGGCTGATTAACCTGCCAATCCTTTTGCGGGGCCAAGCGAATCCGGGCGCCATTGGCCCCGCCGCGCATGTCCGAACCGCGAAACGTCGAAGCCGAGGCCCATGCTGTTGACACCAACTGGGAGGTGGACAGTCCGGACTTCAAAATTTTCTTTTTCAGAGTGGCGATTTCCTCTTCACCAATTAGGGGGCCCTTATGGGCCGGAATAGGATCTTGCCAAATGAGTTCCTCTTTCGGCACCTCTGGCCCCAAATACCGAGTGCGCGGTCCCATGTCGCGATGCGTCAGCTTGAACCAAGCGCGGGCAAAGGCGTCGGCAAAGGCTTTCGGATCTTTGTGAAAGCGGCGTGAGATGGGCTCGTAGATGGGATCAAAACGAAGCGACATGTCCGCCGTCGTCATCATTGGCCGATGTTTCTTCGACGGATCGTGGGCGTCGGGAATCATGTCTTTGTCTTCGACATTTTTTGCGGCCCACTGATGGGCTCCAGCGGGACTCTTGACCAGCTCCCACTCATACTTAAAGAGCATCTCAAAGTAGCCGTTGTCCCACTTTGTCGGGTTAGGTTTCCAGGCACCTTCGATGCCGCTTGTCGTCGTATGAACACCTTTTCCCGAACCAAAAGCATTCTTCCAACCGAGACCCATCTGTTCGATCGGTGCACTCTCTGGCTCTGGACCGACGAGACTTGGATCACCAGCTCCATGAGCCTTGCCAAACGTATGACCACCAGCTAAGAGTGCTACCGTCTCTTCATCATTCATCGCCATTCGAGAAAATGTTTCCCGCACGTCGCGGCCCGATGCGACCGGATCTGGCTTGCCGTTTGGTCCCTCTGGATTCACGTAAATGAGACCCATTTGCACCGCAGCGAGGGGGTGCTCCAGTTGGCGATTGCCGCTGTAGCGCTTATCGCCCAACCAGGTTGTTTCTGAACCCCAATAGATGTCTTCTTCTGGTTCCCAAACATCGACGCGACCACCACCGAATCCGAAGGTCTTGAAACCCATGGATTCCAAAGCCACGTTACCCGCCAGGATGATCAAATCACCCCAAGACAATCTGTTGCCGTATCTCTTTTTGATCGGCCACAGCAATCGACGTGCTTTGTCGAGGTTACCGTTGTCAGGCCAGCTGCTCGTTGGAGCGAACCTCTGGCTGCCTGTGCCGCCCCCGCCTCGTCCATCGAATGTTCGATAGGTGCCGGCGCTATGCCAAGCCATGCGGATAAATAGCCCGCCGTAATGCCCCCAGTCAGCCGGCCACCAATCCTGCGAGTCAGTCATGAGTTTGCGGAGGTCCTTCTTCAGGCGCTCATAATCGAGTTTTTTGAACTCTTTGGCGTAGTTGAATTTTTCACTCATCGGATTGGAGACCGCAGAGTGCTGATGCAAAATGCTGAGGTTCAATTGATTCGGCCACCAATCCCGATTTGATTGCGCGCTCAGGGTGGTGCGAGCACCGTGATTCGTAGAAAATGGACACTTTGATTGGCTCGTCATAGATGCACCTCTTTGGTCGAATTAGCGCGACGCATTAGGCAGTTTAGCAATTGTCTTGTATGTGATTCCCTCGCAGCCACATGCTATATCTTGCCAAAGATAACCTCTAGCTAGCAAACTCCACGACCAATCATTCTGCAGAGTGCTGATGTGCGATCATGGTGTAACCGTCTTGCTCGTAACTCAGATGTTGGACATTCTGCTTGTTTCAACCAGCGTTCGGTGGAACCTTCGTCACGGTTGGTGGATTTGCTGATTGTATCCAGATAGTTACTGGTGTTGGCTACAGCTCTTCTGATTCGGACAGCTCACCACTGATTGGTGGGCCGCTCAAATGGCGATCGGCGCCTTGCTGCGGAGCGCATTTTTTGTTACCCACGGAGTCTTGGCAGCTCATCTCCTTTAATGACTGGCGCCGGCGTCGGTCAGCAAGAGGTCATCTTTGAATTGGTTTGAGCTTTTCTATACAGTCCTTGGCGGTCTTGGCATTTTCCTCTACGGGATGCTCAATCTATCCAAGGGTCTGCAGGCCATTGGCGGCAAGTTGATCCGTAAAGCCATTAACTCGTTAACGACGAATCGTCTGATCGCGGTCGTAGTGGGCACGGTAGTTACGGTTGTACTGCAGTCGAGCACGATCACCACGGTTATGGTTGTTGGGTTCGTCAATGCCGGCTTGATGAGTTTGCAGCAATCGATTGGTGTCATCTTTGGCGCCAATATCGGCACAACGATTACTGGTTGGATTATTGCGGTCAAGATCGGCAAGTACTCGTGGCTCTTGATTGGGGTCGGGGTCATCTTGATGTTGCTTGCCAAGCACCACAAGGTTCAGACCTGGGCGCGCGTTTCTTTTGCGCTTGGTCTTGTATTTCTCGGGCTCGAGACGATGGGGGCAGCCTTCAAGCCGCTGCGCAGCGACGAGGGCTTTCTCAGCCTGCTTTCTTACTTCACAGCTGACAATCGCGTCAGCCTTTACGGTACGATCGCAGTTGGGTGCCTCTTGACCATGGTCGTGCAGTCCAGTTCCGCCATGCTGGGAATCACTATGGCCCTAGCAACAACCGGTACGATTACTTTTCAGACCGCTGTAGCCTTGGTCATGGGCGAGAACGTCGGCACGACGATCACCGCATTGCTCGCCGGAGTTGCGGGTAATCAGAATGCGCGTCGCGCTGCCTTGGCCCATGCGGTGTTCAACATTCTCGGCGTTTTTGTGCTGTCTACGTTCTTTTGGCAATACGTAGGGTTTATCGAGGCTTGGCTGCCCTATTCATCTGATTTCGTGAATGAAGCGGGCGATAAGCCGCATATTGCCGAGCATATCGCCCTCAGCCACACTTTCTTCAATGTGGCAAATGTCCTTATCTTCCTGCCTTTCCTTGGGCATTTGGCTCGATTTGTGACACGGATGATTCCTGAAACTCGCGCCAAACAGCCAAAGCACCTGGAGTTCTTGGGGCCGAAATACTTGCTCTCGCCGGAGCTGGCGTTGCAGCAGGGCCGCATGGAGTTAGCGAAGGTTGCGGAAATGGACAATAAGATGCTGCAGTGGACCAAGGACTATCTGGTGGATCCTTTGCAAAACGCCGATCGCTTTGAGCGAGTGATGAAGTACGAAAGCATCACGGACAAAATTCATCAGGAAATGACTATTTTTATGGGTCAAGTCCTTGAGGGTACGCTCAGCCCGGACGAGGTAGAAGAAGCTAAATTTCAGCTGCGGGTGATTGACGAGTTGGAAAGTGTTGCTGACTATTGCCAGAAGACCATGCGCTATGTGCAGCTCTTGGCTAATCAAAACCAGATTTTGGATAGAATTACTGTCACTGAACTATCGTCCCTGCTCGATGCGGTGATGGAATACTATGGTGGGGTTTTGGAACCGCTAAAGGGGAATGTTCGGATCGACAAAGATCGTCTTTCTGCGATTCGCCTTCGCTTTGAGCAGGAATCCCTGCGCGTCCGCGACGAGTTCCTCGGGCGCGTCGCCGCCAAGGAAGTCTCGGCCGTTGCGAGTATGACGGTCGCAGATATCGCCCTTTGCTGCCGACGTATGTTGAGCCATTCCCGCGCCATCGCTACGGCCTTGCTTGCGGAGCAGCAGGCCGAGCGTCGCTAAGTATCTGTTGTCGAAGAATCATCATTCGCCGTGCTGGCAATTATGGAACTCGAGTTCAAAAAGTGAGTTCGAAAGGCGCCTTTGCGTCCTGATATTTTGATCCTATGCTATGTTTGCTCGGTTTGGGGGTCGTAAAAACACGCCAATTCATTCGGAGCTTACATGTGAGAGTTTTTCAACTTGTACTACTTGGATTGTTATTTTTGGGTTGTGGAATGGCGGATGGCTATTCCCTAGCTTCGAAGTATCGGCACTATGATGCAAACAACGGTGAGATCTTTATCGACAGAATCATTCCGTATAGTGTCTCTCGAAATCTGTACGGGATCAGTATGTACATAAAGACACTGAATGAGCGGCTTGATGGCGACATTTCGGAAGTGGGATTTAGATCAAGATGTATTGGAGACGGGGGTCGGGACTCCGAATGGAAGAACGTGGTATTCAAACCTCACGCCGCGGCATCAGATTTCTGGAATCTGTACCTTGGCTTGGGAACCATTGGCCAGCCAACGACCCTTACGTCGTATGAAGGAGGATTCTATGTGAAGACAGAGGGGCGGCACTTTCTATTGGCACAAAGAAAAGCAGGCAACCACGCGAGGAGACTTTCAAATTAATCACGATACCTTTGATTACCTAACTGCACTGTCTCCCAATCACTTCAATACGCAGCAAGTAGCATTGAAAATGTTCAATCCTGATCAGTGCTACTGATTAGGTACTCTGTGTAGTGGCCCCCGTTTAGACCGGACACCTTAGTCAGCTCCTTAAGTGATAGGAGTATGACTATGGTTATGACTAGTAGCAGCACGCCGAGAGTAGGGGTTCTGGATGGTCCAGAGCGTCGTCGGCGTTGGGTACCCGCTGAGAAAAGAGCAATCGTTGAGGAGACTTATCAGCCCGGAATGAGTGTTTCGTATGTGGCCAGAAAGCATGGTATAGCCCCGAGCCAATTGTTTTGTTGGCGACGTCGAATGGAAGAAGGGGCTTTGACAGCAGTGGGTAGTGAAGAAAAAGTGATTCCGGAGAGCGAGCTGAAGAAGGCGCAGGACCGTATCCGGCGCTTGGAGCGGCTTCTTGATTTCGAGTGAAGACGTTGTGTCGCATCATCGGCGTATCCCGATCAAACATCCATGCCCGCTTGCAGCGTCCTGAGTCAGCAGTCCGCCAGCAGCTGCGATGCGATGATGTGTGGATTCTGCCGCTGATTCGAGAAGTGGTCGACCGACGTCCGACTTATGGATATCGGCGCGTCACATCCAATGTGCGGCAAGCTTGTCGCGAAGGATCTATTCAAAGTCAGAAAGAATTCAACTGGGACGATTGGGAGAGTGGGATCGAGACTTGACTCCCGGTCTCCAGTGTATTGGCCAATCCTAGACATTGTTGGCGGCGTTTCGGCAGCCTTACGTTAATCGTCATTCTGAACTTGAGATGCCAAGTTGGCATCTCAAGTTTGTAACGCCCCATAATAATTAATGATCATCGCCAGAAGAGAAGCCAATGCGCCTGGATTTCGGTGCTGACGGTGTCATCAGTGCCCGGATTGCGTCGAACACGGCCTTGAACTGCTTGTCGTATTTCTGCTCCAAGTCAGCGAGCTTTTGCGCAAGTTCCTTGTGTGACGATAGCACTTTCCGTAAACGAACAAATGCGCGCATGATTTCGATGTTTACCTGAATCGCTCGTGAACTATTAAGCACTGTTGAGACCATCGCAACACCTTGTTCGGTAAAGGCATAGGGAGCGTAGCGCCGTCCTCCATGGCCACGCGACGCCTCGAAAGCTTTAAATTCATCTTCGGACAGTTGAAACATAAAATCATCTGGAAATCTGTCAATATTCCGTTTTACACCCCTAACCAACGCTCCCGTCTCAACCCCGTAAAGATGTGCTAGATCTTGGTCAAGAATCACCCTATGGCAACGTAAAAAAAGGATCGAACGCTCGATAGTTTGATGGTGGACGAGGTAGGAGTTGTCGTTATTGCTCACGATTATGCATTCTCCAGATTACTCACTGCCCCGAACTCGGGGCATCAGAAAATGCTGAACTTAGCGGAGCAATAATGTTTCTTCGACGGACATCTGAATTTGAAATCGAGATGTCGCTAAGCGACTTAGCCAGCTCATGCGCAATGGGAAATAAGCCGAGACAAAATTTGTGCGCAGCTTTGCTGAGGTTGGCCATTATCTCGCCCACAACCAGCACCAAATTTATCGAATTGAAACGCTTAGGCCGGTGTTCGACTACTTATTCGAATGGTGGAGGTGGCGGGAATCGAACCCGCGTCCAAATGCGCGACGGAAGAAGCGCTACATGCTTAGTCTCATGATTTGTCCTCTTGAACTGAGCGCCCACGGACAGGCTCTCCGAACCGCAGTCTGATTATCGTCATCATTCTAGCTCCAGACGGAAACTAGCCTGACCGAGCCGGCATCATTACGGATCCCCAAGAGCACCGGCGACTCAAAGTTCTCCGGCAGCCTAATTAGGCTGCGAGTGCGTAATCGTTGCCGACTAAGCGTTGTAACGCATTTTGACAGGGTCACGTTACCACCCCTGGCATGCTCTCCAACTCGCCGAGTCGCACCTGTCGAAACCAGTGCACCCCCGCAAATCGCAAGATAAGGCCAAGAAGGCGCAAATCAAGATGGCGAGCATAATGCAATTTGACCCTGAGGTCACGTTGCGCTTAATCGTCGTGATGATATTGACAAATGGGTGGGGGAGCCTCACCCTGTGTCCACGGAGGATTTACACCTATGAGATCGATTCTTTTTGCAGGTTTCTTGGCAATTTCAGTGACTTCCTGTGGATGGCAGAGCATTCCCCAGTCCAAAAACCAGGTTGAGGCAAGTCTGGCCGAAGTCAATAATCAGTACAAGCGGCGTCTGGATCTGATCCCGAACTTGGTCAAGGTGGTTCAGGGTTATGCCAGTCATGAACAAGAAACGCTGACGGCAGTCACCGAGGCGCGGGCGAAGGCGACTTCGACCACGATCGATCCGGCACGCGTCACTCCCGAGCAACTCTTGAAATTTCAAGAGGCGCAGAGCGGTATGAGCCAGGCGCTGGGTCGTCTGATGGTCGTTGCGGAGAGGTATCCGGATCTGAAGGCAGACCAGAACTTCCGTGATCTGCAGGCCCAATTGGAGGGGACCGAGAACCGCATCACCGTCGCTCGTCAGCGCTACATCGAGTCCATCAAAGAATTCAATAATCTGGTCACCGTGCCGCCGACAAGTTGGACGAATAGTCTGATGTATCATTTCGACAAGATGCCGCAATGGAACGTTGACGCTTCGGAGCAGCAAAACTTGGAAAAGGCACCTGCGGTTGAACTATAAGCATTTAGCTGCAGTTTTGTTGTTTGGTGCGACCGCGTTTGCCCAGGAGATGGCTGTGCCGCCCCTGAGCGGCCCCGTCGTCGATACGGCCCAACTGTTCGAGCCTGCAGCCACTATGCGTATGTCGCAAGGCCTGGAGCAATTGCGGAAGGCTGGTGGGGCGCAAATTGCGGTACTCACCGTTGCATCGCTGCAAGGTTTCGCCATCGAGGATTTTAGCATCCGCGTGACCGATGTTTGGAAGCTCGGCGACGCCAAGAAGGACGATGGGATTCTCATCCTCATTGCGCGTGACGAGCGCAAAGTCCGCATCGAAGTCGGGCAAGGCTGGGAGGGAGATCTCCCGGATGCCTACGCCAAACGCATCATCGATCAACTCATGGTGCCAGCATTTCGTCAAGGCGACTACGCCGGTGGTGCCTTCGCAGCGATCGAAGAGATCCTTCGGCGCATTCATACTGACAAAAATTATCAGGAGTTTTTTGGTCCGAATCAGCGGCGCATCTCCAAGCGCCAGGTGTCGGGTCCGGCATCGATCTTTGAACTCTTCTTCATCTTTATCATGCTGGCAGTACTCATGGCCTTTTCGGCCCTTCGTCGCATTCCCAGTTCTGGTTTGGGACGGGGCAGACACTGGGGCGGTGGCTCTGGTTGGAGCGGCGGCGGTGGATTCAGAGGCGGTGGAGGATTCAGTGGCGGCGGCGGTGGGTTTAGCGGCGGGGGAGCATCAGGCGGATGGTAACAGCAACAGAGATTCAGATTCCCAGGTGGGCCATGAAGCGACTTGATGCAGCGAGCGTTCAGCGCATCGAAGAGGCTATTCACCAAGCCGAGTTGGAAACCTCCGGCGAGATCGTGCCGATGATCGTGGCACGCTCGTCCACGGTAGGGCATGTTTTTCCGCTACTGCTCGCCATTTTCGGAGTCTTCTACTTTGCCTTCGATGTTTCGGCGCTAGGGCGCGACGGACCCTATCATTGGTTGATTGCCGTTGGCTCATCCGTATTTGTGCTGCTGGCGGCTGGGATTCTCTCGCAGTTCGCCTGGGTACAGCGCCTTTTGACGGGTGCCGACGACCAAATGCGACAAGTCGAAATGCGGGCCGAGGTTGAATTTTTTGAGGCTGGCCTAAATCGCACGCGCGGCGGAACAGGTATCCTTCTTTTCCTTTCGATGATGGAGCACAAGGCAGTTGTGCTAGCGGATGAGGCCATCGCAGCCAAGTTACCGCCCGAGACCTGGGGAGAGGCGGTGGCTAGCATCGTCGCGGCAGCTCGCCGGGGAAGCTTAGCGGATGGATTGGTTCGAGCTATCGATCGCTGCGGCGCATTGCTCAGTGGTCACTTTCCGGCGACGAGCGATAATCCAAACGAGATTCGCAATCATTTGATTGTAAAAAGCTGAGCGATCTTGGCGTGCGGTGCACTCATCCAAGGGCTACACCGAAGTTGGATCGACACCCCACGAGGCAAGCACTTCCGCTTCGTTATTTGCATCCGTGGTCTTGCGGAATTTGGCTCCAGATCTGCCTTTGACTTGCTGCTCGCATTCAGCCCACGTTTTGTGTCGACGCGGAACCCCATCCACTAGGCTCACATAGCTGTGCGCAGCCTTCTTTTGTTGGTCGCGAGACTTCATCTCGGGAAGAGATGTGTCTTCTGGAATGTCATGGATCGCAACTCCATAGCGCAATAGCGGGCCGTCGTACAACTCGGCGCGCTTGCCTTGGGAATAGGCTACGGCGATCTCATCGCAGCGCTCATTGCCAGGGATGTTGCTGTGACCACGCACAAAGTGCCACGAGACCGAACCCTTTGGCCTCGCCGCGACAGCTTGATCAAGCAACATCCAAAGATCCTTGTTGGCTACGTCTTCCCCGGCAGCATTCTTCCAGCCATTGCGCCGCCAACCAAAGATCCATTGGGTGATACCGCGCATAACGTAGACGGAGTCTGAGTAAACCGCCAGCGGGCCCGGCGTCTTGGCTAGGGCTTCGATGCCGCGCAAGCAAGCGACCATTTCCATGCGATTGTTGGTGGTGGGATCGGCGCCGCCCCCGAGTTCACGGACATGCCCATCAGGAGTAGCAATAATCACGCCCCAGCCACCCCGTCCCGGGTTGCCGGAGCAAGCTCCATCGGTAAATAGCATGATGTGATCGAACTGAGGCAAAATCAGTCCCCCGTTTGGAGAGAGACTAACTCGCTCGACGCAAGGCGGCAATCACGGAATCGGGGCCAAACGACTTGAGCTCCTCATCGACCGCTTTGCGAATCTCATCTGTAATCGCGGCTTGGATGGCTGCGCGTACGGCGTCACGAATCTGTTGTTTAACTTGCTTTGGCAGAACATCGGAAATCTGAACGTTGGCGGTGCCTGGCAATCGAACCACATTCCCTGCTTTTTTCTTGGCAGCGCCTTCTTTCATGACATCTGCGATGATGCCGTAGGCATTTGCCCATTCTTGCGCGATATCGGGTGTCCACTTGTCGCCAAAGAAGAAAGCGAAAGTTTGCAACAGTGCTTGGCCAACCCATTCGTAATGTTCGTCCTCGGTACCGTAGTCGACATGACGGCCGCCCATGGCGTGCAAGTATTTTTCAAGGGCTTCCGGCTGATCAAGGTGATCGACGATGTAGACCAACGAGCGAACAAGTAGCTTTCGTTGCTGATCAAAATCAGTTTTAGCAAATAACGGCCGCCCTTCGGGGTGATTGGCAAATAGAATTTCATAGAACTTCACAGCAACTTGGTCGGCAATCGGCTTCGCTAATTCAAATGTCTGTCGGATCAGTTTTATGTCGAGTCCCATGGATGTTCCTTTCAGCATTGGAATCAATACCGGCTCAGCCGGGAATGACCTTGCATCGGCGGCAAAAGGAGTATCTTGAGTGTAAGATTTGCAACCAGCTGTTATTGTTGTGTAAGATATCTGTATTTCGAGGTTTCTGAAAATGCATAGTGGCAGCCCTTAGTGAAGGGATACCGCTAAGTTACCGATGACTGATGCTGGTTAAGGTATCGCGTCTTATCAGTTCGCAAGGGAGAGAGTCACATGTCCGAAGCCGCGGCGATAAGCGAATTGCATGGAGTTCGAATTTTGATCGTCGATGACGAGGTACTTCTGGCGGATTTAGTCGCTGAGGACCTCCGCGAATTCGGAGCCGAATGCCAAGTGGCCCATTCTGTCGAGACGGCGGTCGCATCCTTGGCATCAGTCAAGTTTGATCTCGTTATTAGTGACGTTCGCATGTCAGGACGTTCGGGGTTGGATTTGATAAAGTCCATGCGAGTACAGGGTGATGGACCACCCGTCGTGCTGATGACAGGGCACTCCGAGTATTCCTTCGATGAGTTGCTAAAAGCCGGTGCAGTGGCGGTCTTGCAAAAGCCTTTTGCTGTCGAAGACATAGTGAAAGTTAGCATTTCTGCAGCAAAGGCCAAAAGATAAACCCTTGCTGCATCTCGTTCCAGCCTGCATGCGATCGGTGCTACAATCTTAGTGCATGTCTTTTGTGAGAAATACCCGTGCCGCCACCATATGACTGGGAAGACGAGGACGACTTCGATCCGGAATCTCGTACGAACGTGCGATTTTCTGCCGGCACCGTCACGAGCGAAAAGTCTTCGATCTCACCGCCTATTTCTGCAAATCCGCAAGCGAAGCCATCGGGATTACCAGGGCAAGGCGATATTCCATCCCCAGATCGCGATCCGGGCGGTCAAAATGCCGTTGTTTGTTCTTGCCCCGTCGATCATATGGGAACCGAAGTGTACGTCAAGGGATGGCTGGCGCCGGGTTCGGAAAGGCGACCGATCTTGGTCGTGCACGATATCGGTGAAAGCATCTCTCTATATAGGGATACGGCAAAGCAACTTGTCGCTCAGGGTATTAGTGTCTACGGATTCGATCTGCGTGGTCATGGCCGATCGGGACGAATGGTTGGTCACATTCCAAAGTTTGAAACTCTAGTCAGCGATCTCTTGCAGGTCGTGGCTTGGGTGCGACATCAGGAAGGTAATCGCCTTCCCATCTTAGTCGGGCAAGGGGTTGGTGCGCTCATACTGGCATATTTTCAGGAAATGCATCCCAAGTTGGTGGTAGGTTGTGTGTTTTGCTCTCCATGCTTCCAGCTGGCGCATGGAATTGCGTTTGCCAAGCGCTTCTTTATCAAATCCATGTCGGAGATTGCGCCCACCATGCGTTTGCCTCCGGGGGTGACTCCACGTTTCACAAGTGTGATCTCGCAGGATAGGGCCAGCATCATCGAGAGTCTGACGGATACTCAATCGCTGGCTATTACCGCAAATTTTGCTAATGAACTGTTGAACGCCATGTCGAATCTGCGCGAGCGCTTCTTCGGTTTCCGAGCGCCCAGTCTATTCGTGTACTCATTGGCAGATAATGTATGTGATTATTCGATTCTCGAAGACATTCAGAAGGCGGTTTTCCGTGGTGCTAAGCTGCATGTCATTCCTCTCGAGTCGGGTGGTCATCATTTGCTGACAGAGGGTCAGGAATCGCGCAGTTCCGTTTTAAATGCAATGCTTCCCTGGCTTGAGTCTCTCGCTTAGCTGTAAGGACCAGGAATGAATGTGAATGCGGCCTCAGTTCAGTCTACCGTGGCGTGTATCAATGGGCTGCGCAGTTCGAATTATCGCCTGATGGCTATGATCGCTCTGGTGCGGGCGGCGCTTTTCTCGCTCCTCATATCGAGCATTTGGCAGCTACTTGAAGCAGGCGATGACATCGATCAACTGATCGTCTTGGCGACGACTCTCATCGTTGTGGCCGTGACGAGTTGGCCCAGTCGCCGCCCAAGGCTGAACAACGAAGAGCTCCTCATGGCTCTGGAGGTCTCTCACAATCAGACTACGACGGCGCCGTTTTCCATGCTGAACGCTGAGCCTACGACTGCGCAGCTTGTGGAGTGGGATCAGCCGTTGCGTCGTGCCATTGACTCTTGCCGAGAACACGAACGATGGCGGTTGCGACGAGATCTCAGCACTACGGCACTTCCCCTCCTTTTGCTATTGCTGCTGTCCGTATCCGCTCCCCTGGCGGTCACACAAGCTTGGTCTGGTGCCAGGGGCGTCGTGTCGAGGTTGTCTTGGGGAGCGCGTTTGGAAGTGGTGGATGGTCTCGCTCAAGAAAATCAACCAAAGTCCTACAAACTCAGTTCCTCCTCGCCTGCGAATATCGAGCTATTGGCGCAGAATATGGTTCGAATTGAGGCACTTGGCGCTCCGAATGAAAAACACATCGTCGAACTTCGACGTTTGTCTCAGGAGTCGGGTGACGAGATTCTGCAGAGCTTCCAGATGACGCCCGAAGATTCTAGTTCGGATCCACATGAGCCAACACGAGCCTTCGGCATTTCGTTTGTAGTTAGCGAAGATGTCTCTATTACCCTGCCAGCGGTCGGGGGAGGTGAGCCTGTCGCACGAGTTAAAGTACGTCAATTGCCGATACCGAAAGTCAGGCTAGCCATTGCCGAGCCGCAAATGCGTGATCCTTGGCCCGACGATAAGCCTCTGCGTCTCAAAATGAACGTCAAAGCCGAGAACCCTTTGCAATTAGTTCGGTTGATCATTTCTGCGGGTGGCAAGCCGTCCTCAGAAGTTGTTAGCAATGTGATGAGTGACGACAAATTTGAGTTGGCGCTGGACTACAGTGTGATCTTGGAACCGTACCTTGAAGCAGATTTGGCAGAGGTAGAAATCTTTGCTGAAGCTATTGATCGTGCTATACCACAGCCGCTCATTGGCCGAAGTGAGGGCATTCGCCTGACGTCCGCCAGCGCATATGGTCGATACCGCCAGACGCTTGACGCTCTGCGCAAGCTTAAGACATCGGTGGATAGCGCTATCACGGAAAAGAAGTCCGCACTCGACGACAATGCAGTGCAATTGGCCGAAGAGGCGATAGCTCGATCAGATGATTCCCCATTTTTTGATGGGCTGGATCGAGTTGGGTTGCATCAGTTCCGGCAGTCAGTTAGAGAGATCGTCGCCAAGAATGTCGAGGGTGATCAACTGCTGCAGCTCTCTGGCGAGTTAAATGAGTTTTTGTTTGAGCATGAGATTCTGGACGATAAGGAGCGCGACCGGGATTTTTTCGTCGCTATTCGTGGGCTTTCGCGCTTGATCGAGCAGAGTCGTACAACTCGTCCCGTTCAGGTACGAAGTGTAACTAAGCGGATCTCGCAATTTTTGGATGAACGTCACAAGCGTTGGACTTTGCGAACCGAGCGCTTGGGATCCGATCGCCTGCCAGCTAGCTGGCCGCGAATCAGCAAGCGGCGCCCGTTTCATGAGGTCCTGAACGCGGTCGACGCTAACGATGTGAAGGCTAGTCAAGATGCGGATGATAATTCTCTGCAGCAACTTTCTAAAGTGGCGGTCGCATACCGGGAGTGGATCGAAGAGCTAGAAAAGGCGGAAGAGCAGGATCGGCAGGAACAAGAGGAAAAGCGCCAAGAGGGATTGGCGAATGCTCGCAATGTTCTGAAAGAATTGCAGAAGCGACAAGGGCAAGTCTCATCGCAACTGGACCGCGCCGCGCAGCGACCAGCAAGCGAATTGGCGCAGCAATGGGCTATGACCCGGATGGAGCAAAATACCAATATTCGAGGAACAAAGCAGTTGGAAGCGCAGTTGCGTGCCTTGTCGCCGTTGGCTAGCGAACGAATTAAGGTAGCGGCGGAATTCATGGAGGGTACGCTGCAGAGTGGTAATGAAGGTAAGTTTGTCGATGCTGAGTCGGGATCTGATCGCGCTGGTCGGCTACTTCGGCAGGCAGACAGTGCGGCGAGTCAGTCGCAGCAGCAGCAACGTTCACGGGGTCGCCGCCGGCGCGTGAGTGGCGATGGTTACTATGGCCAGTCAGTTATCGGCGGCGATGTGGAAATCAAAAGGGATTATGAGGTTGATCGGCGCTATCGCGAGGATGTGCTTGAGGATGTTCGGCAATCCACCTGGCAACAGTCTGAGCCTGAAAATAAAGCGCTTTTGGAAAATTACCTCCTGGAAATCATCCGCTGATGCTATACATTGACGGCAGTGCTGCAAGGTCATGAAAGTCTGGGATTTATGAACGTATTTATGAACCACGAGCAGTTGTTGCGCACCATCGGTAGGTTAGCCGATGTCGCCCGTGAGTCCCGTCAAGTTGCTGATCGTCTCCGCCAGCTTTTGCCACAGCAGCTGCTGAACCGCAAGCGTCTGCATGCAAAGCGCGGACGCATGGGCGAGGCCGAGCGTTTGGCCTTGGTGGATGCGGATTATATTGAGCATATCGAGCAATTGGTGGCCATCCGTCAGGATGCGTGGCGAGCGCGCATTGAGTATGAGACTCACTTGATGCTGGCTCACGCCCGCCAATCACTGAATGCAGCTCGACGGCGTGAACACCACCACTCAAGGTAAGCGGCTGTTTTTCACCGGCAGATTTTTCCTAATATCCCAATAGAACTATGGATTTTTGCGATCTCCGCGACTATCATCCAGGCCACCTTCGGTTTATACTGGATGTCAAACCCATCGAGTGGAGTCATGGTTGTGGCACTTGTTTCAAGTTTGATTTTTGTCGTGCTGGCTTCGGCTTCCTTCGGATTCTTTGGCTATAATCTGTGGAAAATTTGGCAACGCTTGGCTGTCGGCAAGGGCAAGGAGGAGAATCGTGCTTTGCAACCCCAGCGCCGGCTCTTTGATGCAGTTCGTCTTGGCTTCATCCAGCAGAAGATGTTCAAGGACCCAGTAGCCGGAATCATGCATGCTTTCATTTTTTGGGGCTTCGTCACGGTGACGATCGGTACCGTCGAGACCCTGTTTGCTGGCGCTATTCCCGGTTTTGATTTTAGCTGGATATTGGGCAACGGCTCTCTCTACAATTTTTACCTCCTCAGTCAGGATCTTGGTAACTTTTCCGTGATGGCTGCGATTATTTTCGCACTGGCGCGTCGCCTGTTTGCGCCACCAAAGCGGTTGGCTGTACTTGGCGCTGATGCCAAGCGTGATGCCATGTTCGTTTTGCTTTTCATCTTGGGCTTGGTGACGACGGAGTTATTTGTTCTCGGAGGCAAGTCGGCTACCGGTGTCATCGATGCAGCTGCGGTACCCGTTTCTACCGCATTCGCCGGACTGATGGGGTTAGGCGCGGAATCAACGGGGTTTACAGCAGGCATGTGGTGGGCGCATGCGCTAATTCTATTTGGATTTACGACGTTCATCCCATTTTCCAAGCATCAGCACTTTATCTGGGTATGGCCGAACATCTTCTTTCGCAGCCATCATGCGCGCGGCCGCTTGCGTCCGCTGGAAATTACAGAAGATGCGGAATCTTTCGGCGCATCAAAGGTGGAGGATTTCACATGGAAACAACTTTTGGATTCCCAAACTTGCGTCGAATGTGGCCGCTGTGTTGCTGAGTGCCCTGCTAATCAAACGGGCAAGCCGCTTGATCCGCGCAAACTGATGCTAGACCTGAAAACGATCGTCAAGGAGAGTTCGCTGCCGGTAGAGCAGCGGCAGTCAATGATCGATGGTTTGCAAACCGAAGATGAACTTTGGTCATGTACGACGTGCGGTGCCTGCATGGAGGCATGCCCGCTATACATTGAGCACATTCCGGCATTCGTGGATATGCGGCGTTATCTGACTTTGACAGAAGGCCGCTTTCCGCAAGAGTTGGCGAACACATTCAAAAACCTTGAAACAAATAGCACGCCTTGGGCATTTCCCCCAGATACACGCGCGGATTGGGCCAAAGGAACGGGTGTGACGACCATGGCTGAAAAGCCGGACGTTGAGTATTTGTTTTGGGTTGGCTGCGCCGGGTCTTACGATGATCGCTACAAAAAGGTGTCTCGTTCAATCGCAAAAATCATGCAGTCGGCCGACGTCAGCTTTTCAATTTTGGGTAATGAAGAGCGATGTAATGGCGATACAGCTCGCCGCCTAGGCAATGAGTATCTGGCGCAAATGCAAATCGCCGAAAACGTCGAAACCATGCAGCGCTACAAGGTTAAGAAGATCGTCACCGGTTGCCCGCATTGCTTCAATACGATCAAGAACGAGTATCCTGACTTTGGTTTCCAAGCAGAGGTCATTCATCACAGCCAGCTGGTAAGTCAACTCGTTGCTGATGGCCGCATCAAGCCGGGTCAGGTGCCGACAGATGCTAATATCACCTACCACGACTCTTGCTACCTCGGGCGACATAATGACGTTTACGAAGAGCCAAGGAATGCGCTGAAGGCAATTCCAAACGCTACAGTGACGGAAATGCCACGAAGTCGCGAAAAGGGCTTTTGCTGTGGTGCGGGCGGCGGCCGTATGTGGCTCGAAGAGACCATCGGAACTCGGGTCAATGAAAATAGAGCCGAGGAGGCCATCACTACGGGTGCAAATACAGTGGCGACAGCTTGCCCGTTCTGCATGACGATGATGACGGATGGAGTCAAGGCCAAGGGAGCCGCCGACAACGTCGTCGTCAAGGATATCGCGGAGATTATTGCTGAGTCTTTGCCCTAGTGGCTGAGTTGTTATTGAACAGAGCATTCCAACAGGAGAGCAGACCATGAAACGAAGCATGGCGCTGGTATTTGCGGCTGCCGTATCCATGGGAGCGGCATCGAAGTCCCAACAGACTGGAGTTCAGTCAACCAAGCTGGATTCGGGACTGGAGGTGATCACCCTCGAATCAAGAAAGGTGCCGCTGGTGACCATCGTCTTATGTGTCAAAGCCGGTGCGATGACCGAGCAGGCGGATACCAATGGTCTTACTCACCTTTGGGAGCACATGTTCTTTAAGGGAAACAAGTCCATCCCTAATCAAGAAGCGTATAATCGCCGCATTCGGCAGTTGGGTATCTCGTTTAACGGCGACACCTCGGCGGAGAAGGTCCGCTACTATTTCACGATGCCTTCGGCGTTTTTGGAGGAAGGCCTGAAGTTCATGTACGACGCGATCGACACTCCGCTGCTTGAGCAAGTTGAACTCGAGAAAGAGCGCAAGGTCGTCATGGACGAATACGATCGCAGTGCTGCTCAGCCGAACTTCGACGTTCGCAGGCTGAATCGTCGTATCATTTACGGTGATTTAGGCTATCGGCGTGATCCCCTGGGCGAGCGGCCCATCATCGCGAAAGCGACGCGTGAGCAATTATTGAAGATGAAGGATGAAGTTTTTGTGCCGCAAAACTCTTCCCTATTGGTGGCGGGGGATTTTGACCCTGCGGTGGCACAGCAGCTCGTCAAAAAGCACTTTGATAAATGGAAGAATCCAAAGGGTTGGGTAGCGCCGACGATGCCGAAGTTTCCCGAGTTCCCCGGCGTGACCTCGTATGTCATGACGCGTCCGAACGTGATGAACGCTGAGGTGAGCGTGACTTTCAAGGGTCCCACCGTCGAAGGCGAAGTCAACGATACCTATATCGCGGATGTTCTGGTATCGCTGCTGAACATTCGCTCGGGAAAATTTTATAAAAAGTTTGTCGACTCAGGGCTGACTCTGGGATCTGGTCTGATGTTTCCGACCCAGCGGCATGGCGGTGAGCTAACGCTGGTGGCCATGACCGAGGCAAAGAACGCAGCTAATGTTCAGAAGCAGCTGATTGCTGAGTCGGTGGCGTGGAGCAAGCCGGGTTACTTCACGAAAGAGCAGATGGATGATGTGCATCGCTCTTTGACGATCGATCATAAGCGCGAGCTGAATGAGCCAAGTGCATTCATCAAGACGTTGGCATTTTGGTGGTCAGTCGCTGGTTTGGACTATTATTCAACCTATGTTGAGCGCATGCAGGCCACCACATTGAAAGATGTGCAGCAATTCGCTGAGCGATATTTTGTCAAGAAGCCGTATGTTGCGTCGCTATTGCTATCTCCAGAAGATGCCAAGAATCTTGGGCTCGCTGACACGTCGTCAGAGTTGGTTAAGAAACATTTAGGAATGTAAAAAATCGGCCTTTGGCGTCGCCTAGGTTGCTGCGATCAAGGAGTGATAACGTATGCAAAAAGAGTTGATAGCAGGATTGTTGGGGGTCATTGCAGTTTTCGCCTCAGCGGGCGCAGCTCCGCTCGTTTCCAATGAGACGATTCAGGCACAAAAGCAACTCACATCCATGCACAAGCTTAGTAACGGAATTCCGGTAATTTACCGAGAAATTCCGAATTCGGACATTCTCGAGGTGGTCGTTAACTTTGGTATTGGTCTAAAGGATTTGCCTGCGGGGCAAAAGAGTGCTGGCCGCCTCTTGTTTCAGACGATGCCAATGGCAGCCAAAGGCTATGCCAAGCGGGAAGTCTTTCGTACTACCGAGAAGTATGCGTTGGAGTTGAATTGTGGTAGTGGCATTGAAACATCTAAGTGCTCTATTGGTACTCTGAATGAGCATTGGCCTGAGACGTCGAAATTGTTTGCCGCGATCATTAAAGAACCTGCATTGACCAGCGAGGATGTCAAACTCAACGCCGATCGATTGATTGCTGAGGTTAAGGGTAACATCCAAGATCCAGGTCGTTTTGTGAACGATGTGGTCAATCGGGTTTATTACGAGAGAGGGCATCCCTTTGCCAACGATCCAGAAGAGATCATGCGTGAAGTACCGAAGCTGGGGCGCAAGGATTTGATCGCCCTACATGGGCGGACTTTGGACGCAAGCAAGATCAGCATCACGGTGGCCGGCTCGTTTCCAAAGGCGCAGATGTTGGCCGACTTGGAAAAGAAGTTTGGAAAGATCAAGGACCAGCGGGAAAAAATGGTAGCTGTAGTACCGCCACCGTTTAAGCTGGAAAATGCCATCGCTTTTGAAAATCGAGATATACCAACGGCATACATTCGGGCGAAGTTTGATACGGTGGCGGTCAACAATGAAGATGAAACCGCCGTCAACATGCTGATTAAGATTCTGGATGAGGAGCTCAGCGAGGAGATCCGGACGCGTCGATCGCTCTCTTATGCTGTGTATTCCTTTGTTATTCAGTACTCAGTCGGTATTGGTGTGATTTCAGCTTCCACTTCCAAGCCGCAAGAGACGTTGGAAGCGATCACGGTGGTTCTGAACAAACTCAAGCATGAAAAGTTGAAGCCGGAAGATTTGGAAGAGTATCGGAATCTCTACGCTACGGACTATTACCTAACTCTCGAGAAGCACTCCTCACTCGCGAATGCGATTTCCGCTACTTACTTTTATCGAAATGCCGTCGATCCGTTGTATGAAATACCGCGTAGGCTTGAGCAAGTGACGCCGGAAAAAATTCAAGACTTGGCGAACAAGCTCTTGGTCAATATGCGGATTGGTATCATCTATTCCAAGGATCGCTTCAAAGACGATTGGGCGAAGAAGTTTGTGGCGGAAACATTGCCCAAGCAGCAAAAAGGCTAGGCTAGCTGCTTGAGCTCTTCAATGGCGGCACCGATATCTTCGGTGGTAATAATCTTGGCCGTGCGCGGCAGGCATCGCCGCGCTAATCCCATGAGTACTTTTCCTGGACCGATCTCGACGTACGCCGTGCAGCCAAGCGCGACGGCGGTGTCCATGGCCTTGGTCCAAAGTACTGGATGATCAATCTGCTGTATCAGCAAATCTGGCCCAAAATTTCCCTCAACGTTGCCTGTAAGGTTGGCAATCACTCGTGATGCATTACTGGTGAATACTGTGTCATGCAGTAGAGGAGCCATGGTGTCGCGAGCCTTCGTCATCAGCGACGAATGAAACGGGGCACTCACTTGGAGAATGACGTAACGGACACCGCGGCCGTCAAGGGCGGCACATAATTGGTCAACAGCCGACTTGTGGCCGGCAATGACGAGCTGCTGTGGCGAGTTATAGTTCACCGTCTGGACAACACTGTCGGGTTTGCTGATCGAATGACAGAGCGCGTCTAATTCACCGGGTTCCATATTCATCACAGCAGCCATGGCGCCAATTCCAGCGGGTACCGCGTCCTGCATGGCTTCGCCACGACGACGGACTAAGTAAGCAGCCCTTTCAAAAGTGAGCCTTCCTGCTGCTACCAGGGCCGAGTATTCGCCCAGGCTGTGGCCAGCATAGGCAGCGGGCTCAAGGCCGGTTTCTTGCTTGAGAACCGTCCAAAGTGCAGTGCTGACAGTCAGGATGCAGGGTTGCGTATTGGCAGTTAAGCGCAGTTCGTCCTCGGGGCCCTCCAGGCACAGGCGACGCACGGGAATACTGGTCGCCTCTTCGGCGCGCGCAAAAACTTCAGCAGCCGCTGGAAACTGCTCCAATAAAATTTTCCCCATGCCAACGTATTGTGAACCTTGGCCGGGGAACATCGCTAGGATTGCGGACATTATTTACGACTCGGTGTCGAAAGTATCTTCGACGCCCAGGCTGGCGCGCCGAGGCTCGATCACTTGCTTGCCGCGATAGTGACCGCAGGCTTCGCAAACGCTGTGCGCATGCTTAACTTCGCCACAGTTTGGGCAGCTGGAACCCAGACGTGGTTTGAGGGCATGATGCGAACGACGCATGTCTCGCTTGGACTGTGATGTTTTGTACTTAGGAACTGCCATGACTCTAATCTCCAATAAGCTGCCCACCAATACGGTGCGACCAGCAACCAAAATCCGGAATGGATGGTAATACATGCGGGCCAGATTAGGGTCAAGAAAGGTTTTGCGGCTTTAGCGGACACTTTCCAAGTACACGATATAGCCGGCGCCGCGTTTGGCGACCCGGCCCGCAATGGTTGCTCGGCCTCCGTTCCGTTTCAGGGAAGCTTCGTGTGCACCTTTGAAGAATACGGCTGTAACAGTTAATCCTCTAGAATCTTTGAATAAAATCTCACACTTCATGGAGCATGCGGCAACAGCGGCTGGGCTATAGGTCAGCGGTCCAATCGTCGTAACTTGGCCGACCTTTGTCGCTAGGCTGGCGACTCCAGACACGCCGGTAGCGTTGGTGTCAGCTGCGGCTGGGGTAGTAGTAGGTCTAACTTGGGTAGTTGGGGCGGGATTTACTGGCGGACGCCTAGGCGGTACGTACGTCTCACTGCGGGGCCTTTGGCCCTGAGGCAAAGAGCCCTGGCGTCGCGAACTATTTGCTTTTGTCGTTGGCCTCACTTTCGGTTTCACCTTGGCGGCCGTCTTCTTCGGCGCGCTGGCTGTCGCCTGAGGCGGCTTCGGCGGAGCGGTGATGGTGTTGTTCGCAATGGGGGGAGCCGTCGGCTGGGAGAGAGCCCTTGTTGCCGGGACTTGCTTGTTGCGCGGAGGCGCGGCTCGACCCTCAACTCTTGGCTGCTGCTCTGGGGCCGGTCCGGTCTTGGAGCTTATCCACTGGCGAAATGGGCTTTGCGCATCGAAAGCATCGTATTTAATGGCAACGATCGCCAGAACTAGCCCAAGCAAAATGCCGAGAGTGCTGATGATCGGTAGAGCGGGGCTGCGGAATGCGTTCTTGTAGCGGGCGATTTGTGCCAACTCCTCCATGACCCGGGAGTTGGGGAGGCCATCGCTGTGGTTCGTTGTGGTGTCTAAATCCAACCGCGTATGGAAACTCTTGAAGTGTGCCGCCTTGGCGCCAGCATACGCAGCTATGAACTGAGCCACAGGTATTGGTTTACTTTTAGGGTCTTTGGCGACCTTGACGGATTGATCGACAATGCCGCGATAGAAAAGCGATTGAATCTCGCGGGCGCTCAAAGGGCCGAGAACCCGCTTTTTACGATCATGCAGGAAATAGCGCTTGGCATCTTTGCGGCGCGGCTTTTTTTCGGCTGCGGGGTCAGCTGGCCTGACTGCCGAGGCTTCTGCAGCTGACTCCTGGTTCTTTGCCGACTCGGGCACTGGCGCTGCCGCCGGCCGTCGCCCCGTCTTGCCATCATCCGTCACAGTATCGGCAAGCGCCGCTGGGGCAACGGGCTTACTGGCGCGAGCTTGGGTGCGGGTTCTGGCGAGGTCGGATACGGCAGCCTCGCCCTTTTTCGCTGCTGGAATGACTGCTGTTGGTGCAGGATCAGACTTTTGCGGTGCAAAGATTTCGTCGACATTGATGAGTTCAAGTTTGACTTGGCTACCTTCACGCGACACAAGATCGAAAGGGTCGATGCGACCGTCGCGCAAGGCTCGACGCACCTCGGCCGGATCCCAAGGACCCAGTCGCTCTGCGCCGTGATGTATGAGCCATTTTCCGGACATGAAAGGATTACTCTCTTTCCAAAACGCTGCGGAATGCCCCCCAAGTAGATCGGCATAATTACTGTTTTTATTAATGGTTCCAGATCATTGCATGTCGGAAAGGACCGCTGCCCATAAGTCTACGAATCGCCGGCGTCTTGGCAAAAAAGATGACTTTTATCTAAGAGAAAATTGGCGTTCCCGCTAACTTCACGGTATAGGACGCGACATCTGAGGGGTTGGCGCCAAAGAGCCGCCATCACTGTATTTAACGGAGTCGAGTTGATGAAGATCGATGTTCGAAGTCTGACAGGCATCTTGTCGGTTCGCATGACTGGCGAAGAGAGCTGGCTCTCGAGCCTGTACCAGGATTTTCCGGTTCCCAAAGGCGGGACGCAGCCACTCCTGACGGGTGAACTGCGCGTTCGACAGGAATTGAGTGGTGATGTCCTGGTCTTGGGGCAGTTCCACTACGAACCCTATGTGGATTGTGGACGTTGCGGTCTTAAGATTCAGTGGCCGTTGAGGGTGGATTTTGAGTCCAGATTTCGGCAAGCAGGCGCTGAGACGCCTATGCATGGCGAGCGCCAGCTAACAGAAGACGAGATGGACCTAAGCTATTTTGATGCGCCTTTCTTAGATCTCGACATCGCCCTATCCGAGCAGGTGCATCTCGCGATTCCCGCGCGAACGACAAAAGTTGATTTAAATACAGGCTCTTGCGCTATCTGTGGAGATGATTTGAGCAGTCCGATCGTGTACGCCGAGAAGGAGCCCGCCGCAGCGCACCCCTTCGCGAAGTTGACTGAGCTGAACTTGGACGATGGTGAGAATGACTGATCGCAGCTTGTCCATTTTTAGCATTGCGATTTCCACCATTTCAGATACTTAAAAGGGTCCCATAAGCCGGCTGTCGCATTGGAATAGGCAGCCGAGAAAACAGGTCTCCCAAATCTGAAGGTGTATGCCGGTTTGAGCATACTGCGGGAGATCGAAGTAACAACCTTCGCAGAAAGGGTACGATCATGGCTTCGACAATTAACATGCGTGACATGCTGGAAGCGGGGGCCCATTACGGCCACCAAACGCGCCGGTGGAATCCCAAGATGGCTCCGTACATCTTCGGCTCGCGTAACGGCATCCACATCATCGACCTGCAAAAGACGGTCAAGTGCTTCAAGCAAGCAACGGACTTTCTCGAGAACGTAACCGCACATGGTGGCCACGTGCTATTTGTCGGTACCAAGCGATTGGCGCGCGACATCGTTGCGGAAGAAGCTCGTCGCGCAGGTATGTACTTTGTAAACCACCGCTGGCTTGGCGGCACGCTCACAAACTTCCCGACCATCCGCCAAAGCATTCACCGCCTGAAGCGCCTAGAGCGCATGGAAAACGAGGGCGTATTTGACCAGCTGACTAAGAAAGAAGTACTTGGGCTGACTCGCGAGCGAGAGAAGCTAGAGCGTAACATTGGCGGCATCAAGGACATGCCTGGTTTGCCACGCGCCATCTTTCTCGTCGATGCCCACAAAGAGCAAATCGCTGTTAAGGAAGCTCTGCGTTTGAACATTCCAATCGTGGCGCTGACCGATACCAATGCCGATCCAGCCGGAATCGACTTCATCATTCCTGGTAACGACGACAGCTTGAAGTCTTTGCGCTTGTTCATTGGAGCGGCAGCCGAGTGCTGCATTGCAGGCAAGATGCGTCGCAAGGATGTCCGCGAAGAAGAAGTTAAGATGATGGATATCAAGGAAGGTACCTTCCAGGATCAGGCGGGTCACCGCGTGGCGGTGCAGCGCGCCCGAACCCAATCTGACGAAAGCGGCGAGTAATCGCCTCGTCTAGCGGGTCGATCTGGCCCGCTTTTTTTTCTCGCAAGTGGGCGTCGAGCTCATCTGGTGAAATGAATCTTCACGACCTCAATTAGCAAAGGAGTCACAATATGGCTATTACAGCGGGACAAGTAAAAGAGCTGCGAGAGAAGACTGGCGTTGGCATGATGGAATGCAAGAAGGCGCTCGAAGAGTCTGCTGGCGACATGGAAAAGGCAATTGTTTGGTTGCGTGAGCGGGGAATGTCCCGAGCCGCAAAGAAGGCAGACCGCATTGCTGCTGAAGGCACCGTCTTTGTACAGATTTCTCCGGACAAGTCTACGGGTGTAGTGATTGAAGTGAACTGCGAAACCGACTTTGCCGGCAAGAACGCCGACTTTGTGAAGTTTGTAGAAGAAGCTGCGACACTGGCGCTCAGCGAGAATCTTCCTTCAGTGGAAGCGATGCTTGAGACCAAAATGAGCAATGGTGAGACAGTTGCCAACACTCTGACGGCTTTGATCGCAAAAATCGGTGAAAATTTGAAGCTGCGACGCGTCAGCGTCATCTCGGCCAAGAACGGTGTCGTTGGTGGTTATATCCACATGGGCGGCAAAATTGGCACGTTGGTGGCATTGGATGGTGCTAAGGGCGCTGCCGTCGAAGATTTGGCAAAAGACTTGGCGATGCACGTTGCTGCTGCTTCGCCTCGCTACCTAGAGTCCAGCGAAGTCGACACGACGGAATTGGACCAAGAACGCGCCATTGCTCGCAAGAAGTTAGAAGAAGAAGGCAAGCCAGCCGAAATGATCGAGAAGATTCTGGTTGGTCAAATGCAGAAGTTCTTCAAAGAAGTTTGTTTGCTTGAGCAGCAATACGTTAAAGATCCAAACACGAATATCACCAAGCTGTTGAAGGCTTCAGGCCATCCTGTGACGCTGTCCGCATTCCGACGATTTGGTTTGGGCGAAGGCATCGAGAAGAAGCAGGAAAACTTTGCGGATGAAGTCGCTGCGACCATGCGCGGAAATTAAGCATCTGACACGGGAGTGATAGACATGAGCGGCATGCGTTTCAAGCGAATCATGCTCAAATTATCGGGAGAGATGCTGGGCGGTGATCAGGCTGGCATCAATGGCGATGCTTTGAACATGATTGCTGGCGAAATTGCTCAGGCTCATGAGGCCGGTGTACAAGTTAGCGTCGTCATTGGCGGCGGTAACATTGTTCGCGGTACAAAGGCGGTAGGTTGGGGAATCGACCGGGCTTCTGCGGATTACATGGGTATGCTGGCAACCGTCATCAACGGACTGGCTTTGCAGGGTGTCTTGGAAACGATGCACGGAATCAATACCCGAGTATTGACCGCGATCACCATGCAGGAGCTAGCGGAGCCCTACATCCGCCGCAAAGCCGTCAAGCATTTGGATAAGGGGCGTGTCGTGATCTTTGCCGGCGGTACCGGCAATCCTTATTTCACTACCGATACGGCGGCCGCGTTGCGGGCGCGTGAGATTGGCGCCGAAGTCATTATGAAGGCGACCAAGGTAGATGGGGTTTATGATCGTGATCCAATGCAGTATCCTGATGCCAAGCGTTTTGAGGAAATTTCTTATCTGGAAGTGATTCAGAAGAAACTGAACGTTATGGATGCGACGGCGATCACCATGTGCATGGAAGCATCTCTGCCGATTCTTGTCTTCAAACTGGACGAGGAGGGGTGTGTGCGCCGCTCATTGTCGAGTAATGGCTTTGGAACGCTCGTTCACTGATTATTTGCGTGTGATGAAAGGAATGAGTATGTCTGCTAATGATGTGATGAAGAGCTGTAAAGACCAAATGGAAAAGCGTTTGAAGGGCTTTGAGACAGATTTAACCAAGGTGCGAACGGGGCGTGCGTCCATTGCTCTGGTTGATAATGTTCGAGTTGACTATTACGGTAACCCATCTCCACTGAATCAGGTGGCGACGCTATCCACTCCTGATGCGCGTACCATCGTCATTGCTCCGTTTGAAAAGAAGCTGATTCCTGATATCGAGAAAGCTATCATGAAGGCCGATGTTGGCGTGCAGCCGACAAGCGATGGGAACGTCGTACGCTTGCCGATACCTCCTCTAACGGAAGATCGCCGCAAAGACATCGTGAAATCGATCAAGAAAATGAGCGAGGATGTGAAAGTTGCCGTTCGACTGATCCGTAAGACTGCGAACGATGACGTGAAAAAGTTGGAAAAGGATAAGATTATCGGCGAGGACGAAGTTAAGAAACTGCAAGCCGATGTGCAGAAGCTGACCGACGATTATTGCGCAAAGGTTGACGAGCGGGTGGCCAAAAAAGAGAAAGAGGTCATGACGGTTTAGTTTAGGGCAAGTGGTGCCAGCAACTTGGCGCGATTTGGCTACGCCGCATTTAGTCCCCGGAGTGGGCGCCGATGCGGCGTTTTTTTATTTTCTCGACTAAGGTCGTACGATTCAAGCCCAGCAGTTTGGCAGCCTGATTCTTATTGTTGTGGGTTCGCGACAGAGCTTGCGCAATCAGATCATTTTCAATTTTTTCTATATAGTTTTGAAGGCTTAGCCCATCATCTGGGAGTGCGAAACGTTCATCCGGATAGCGTATCACGCCACTGCGGCCATTATCTCCCGGCGTCATGCCAGAATCGGGCGTGACCATTGGCATGGAGTAAGAAACTCGATCGATGGTCATGGCCGCAGCATCTCCTCCGACCCGTCCCGTCATCCGCGCTTTGTGGGATCGAAATTCGGCCGGCAGTGCCGCAGGCGTGATCTCCCCGCCATGCGTCATAATCACGATTCTCTCAACCAAATTCTGCAATTCGCGAACGTTGCCAGGCCAGGAGTAATCGCTCAGTAACTGCAGCACTTCCGAAGAAAAGTAGGCGGGACGCGCTAAATGGTGTGCCCGATTTGCCATATCTAGAAAGTGATGTAGTAGCTCGACGACGTCACCCTTGCGCTCACGCAAGGCCGGCATGTCGATGGGTAAAACGTTTAGTCGGTAGTACAGGTCTTGTCGGAATGAGTTCTCGGCCATCGCCCTCTCTAAATTGACATTGGTCGCAGCGATGATGCGAACGTCGGCTTGCCGCAGCTGCGTTCCACCGACGGGAGTAAATTGCTTTTCTTGTAATACTCGCAGCAACTTAGCCTGAAGTCGCGCCGGCATGTCGCCGATTTCGTCGAGAAAGAGCGTGCCACCGTTTGCCCGCTCAAAGTGGCCCAAATGTCGTTGGGACGCGCCGGTAAAGGCGCCCTTTTCGTGGCCAAATAGCTCTGACTCGAGCAGGTTCTCGGGGATCGCGCTGCAATTAATCGCAACGAATGATTGAGCGGCTCGGGCAGATAGGCGATGTAACGCATTGGCGATAAGCTCCTTGCCGGTGCCACTCTCGCCGTGAATTAGAACGGCGCTATCAGAGCGTGCGATTTTGGCCACCATTTCCAAAACGCGCAACATGGGCTCGCTGCGTCCCACAATCTCGGGAAAGCTCTCACGCCAATTTTTGCGAACATCATGCTCATCTCGACTTGAATCATCGAAGATCATGCCTGGAGGCTCCTGATACGTAGCGATGCACGGTGGATACAGTCAGAAATGCCTGATTGACTGCACTCGAAACGTCACATGAATTGGGATCTGTATTCTCATTTTAGCACTATGATTTCTTGGGATGCAAACTTGCGCCAGGCAAGGTTTTCCGGGGCATACCTAGGCAAAGACGCGGACGCGGTCTTTTGCGACAAATTGTCGGATTTTGTAATCACCCCTTGTATAATCCCCAAGTCAATTCGGAAATGCTGGCGAGGAGGGTGAGTTGCAGGCCAAGGTTGCTTTGGTTCACGACTGGTTAGTGACCTATCGGGGTGGTGAAAAGGTTCTGGCAGAGCTTGCGGCCATGTACCCCGAGGCACCTATTTATACACTTTTCTATAAACCGGAAGCGATGCCGGCGTCTTTGCGTCGCCGCCGCGTTATTTTTCCGAAATGGTTGCAGCCCCTGCAGTTTGCGCGCAAGGCTTTGCTGCCGGTTTTGCCGTCAATTATGGAAAGCTTTGATTTAAGCAATTATGATCTGGTGATCAGCACATCATCCTGTGTTGCTAAGGGGGCGATGCCGGCACCGCTTGCTCGCCATCTATGTTACATCCACTCGCCCATGCGTTACGCCTGGGACCAACGAGAGCATTATGCGGCCTCGCTGCCACCAGTTCCTGGAGTGCGGGCACTTTGGAATTACATGATCTCGGGGCTGCGAACGTGGGATGCCGCTAGCTCTGCTCGTGTTGATAAGTTCATAGCCAATTCGTCGTTCGTACAAGCTCGTGTCACCCGCTACTATCGCCGAGAAAGTTCGGTCATTCATCCTCCGGTCGATGTGGATGCTTTTGCCAAACACGAATCAGGGAGCGATGGTTACTTTATTGTTGCCGGCGCGTTTGTCCCTTATAAGCGGATTGAAGTCGCGATTCGCGCCTGTGAGTCCCTGGGTAAGCGTCTGATTATTGCTGGCGATGGGCCGGAGCGCTTTCGATTGCAAAAGCTTGCCGGGCGCTGGACAGAATTTGTCATTCGGCCCAGTGATGAGCTGTTAGGTCGCCTCCTCGCTCGCGCTGACGCCTTACTGTTTCCCGGCATTGAGGATTTTGGCATCGTGCCGATTGAAGCCATGGCGTCTGGGACGCCGGTCATTGCCTTGCGCGGTGGGGGGGCCTTAGACTACATTCGACAGGGCGAAACGGGAATGTTTTTCGATGAGCCGACGGCCGAGTCCCTCGTTACGATTTTGAATGAGTTTAGAGTCGACGATTTTTCTTTAGTAAGGTTGCGTGAATTTGCCATGCAGTTCAGTCGGACAGCATTTCAGGATGCGATGCGGGCAGCCGTTAGCCAAGTTCTCCAGGCGCGAGGGCATGTTTGAATAAGACCAGCCGAGCATTGTTACTAATACGGATGATGACGGATGTTGCTTCGGTTGAGTTGGCGTGGCTCTTGGCTTTCTATCTCCGATTTTATACATTTTTTGAGGCCGAGAGGGGAATTCCTGGCATTCTCCTCTACGTCAAGCTCATGCCATTCATCGCAGTCATCTGGTTGATTGTGTTTTTCGCCAGTGGCTTCTACCGTCGCACGGTGCAACGGCGGTCGGCATTCATGGAAGCGATTGATGTTCTGCAAAGTTGCGCGTTAGCCACATTGACGTTTATCGCCTTCACTTATTTCTATGACGAGTATCGATACTCCCGCGGTACCTTGCTGATGTTTGCGGCGCTGCATCCCATGGTGATCATTACTTGCCGCAGCCTTATCCGAAAAGCGTTGCGCCGTTATCGGCGACTAACCCCCGCACGCCGAACTTTGATTGTTGGCAGTGGTAGTATTTTGCACCAGGCATTCATAGTCTCGGAGTCGACTTCAGAATTGATTCGAAATGACGTGGTAAGTTTGGTTTTGATTGGAGATGAGGCTCAGCAGCAGGAAGCGCAGAGTTTCTGTAAGGAGAGGCATATTGCCTGTGTCGCTGAACCTGAAAATTGGCCCCAGTACTTGGCAACCAATGGGATCCAGCAGGTGATTTTGGCATTGCCGCATGCGTACTACCAGAAGTTGGAAGAGATCATGGCGGCGATCGTCGATCAGGTTGCCAATATTCGCGTGATACCCGATATCATGCGTTACACGAAGTTCGCCCCCGGCATTGAGTTGGCATACGGCGTCCCCATCGTCAGCATCCACGAAAGTCCTTTGGCAGGTCTTGGCAGCGTGGTGAAGCGGATGATGGATATTGCAGGAGCTCTCGTTGGCTTGCTGATCGCCAGTCCTGTCATGCTGATTGCGGCCTTGATGATCAAAGCATCGAGTCGAGGGCCGGTCTTTTACCGGCAAGAGCGCATGGGCCTTGATGGCATTCCATTTGAGATATTGAAGTTTCGTACGATGCCAGTAGATGCCGAAAAGGAAACGGGCGCCGTCTGGGCGCGTCCAGGAGATGGGCGAGCAACCTGGCTCGGAGGATTTTTGCGAAAAAGTAGCCTGGATGAATTGCCCCAATTGATCAATATTCTGCGTGGTGATATGAGCCTCGTCGGTCCAAGGCCAGAGCGGCCGGTTTTTGTCAGCCAGTTTCGCCATCAAGTTCCCGGCTATATGTTACGCCACAAAGTGAAGGCCGGGCTGACGGGTTGGGCGCAAGTCAATGGGTGGCGCGGAAATACCAGCCTCGAGCGTCGTATTGAATGCGATTTATTCTATATTCAGAATTGGTCAGTTGGCTTTGATCTGAGGATTATTTTGCTAACAGTGATCCGTGGATTCTTTTCGAAAAACGCCTATTAGGACAAGCAGCTCTTCTAGAAATACCAAGCCAGGGTTGGCGTCAGGGCTAGAAATGTCCCGGTTTGTTCGGGTCGAATCACCCGCCGCTTCGCATAATCCAGCGCATCGTCTGTCACGCGATCTCCATCATAGGCGAAAGATTGCAGCTGCGTATGCAGAGGCGTATCGAATTCAAACCAGGTAAGGCCCAGGTGGAATCCAAGTCCCAATTTAATTTCGGAGCGCATGGCAAAGGCGAAACCCCAAACTGCGATGCTCGCTTTTCGTTCGGAAACTTCATCGCTTTGCTCAATCTGCAGGTGCCGCCAACTTGGGCCAGCAGTCATGCCCAAATAACGTGAAAACGACCATCCATAGCGCGCCGACGCATAGGTCATTTGCACGTCTTCTTTGAGCACAGGCTGATAGGTTGCTTGTGATGCGACCAGGCTCCATTCGCGATCGATACTGGGCTTAAGAACTAAATCGGCCGATTGTGCCTGACCTGTGCGAATACCTGCGGTCCAAACCGAATAGGCGCTGATACGCGCGCCAAACTCCGCCGCGTGTGCCGTCCCTATGCCGGCAAAAACCAGGAGCGAAGTTGCTACGGATTTGAAATAATGTGCATTCATGCAAAGATTATAGAAACGATGGGGGACTCATGCAACCAATGTCTCAATCGGGACGATTCCTAAGTGCTGTGGTGTTGGGTCTTTTGTGCGCTTGTGCCGATGCGCCAAGACCGGAAACAACTCCGCCAGAGTTTCCTCTTTTCAGTTCGAGATACCGCCGCCAGTGGCAGGGATCAGACCTGCGTCTGACATTCGCTGCAAGCGAGCCGGGCTGGTGCGTTAGTCTAGGAGAGACTTGTACGCTTTCGAATCTGACGTCTGGCGCTGAGTTGACTGACAAGCGCTGCGGAGTCTCAACGCGAGCGGATCGTGAGTTCTATTATGTTCGCTTCCATTGTTTGGAGAGAGATCCTGAGCTAACAGAGTGTAAGGATTCCTTTGGCGAGGAAGGGATCATCGGTTCGATCGCGCTCGCTCAGGAGCCAAAATCGACAGAGAGTGAATGGAGCGGCGCCGCCCCAGAGGGTGAAGAAAAAAGTTTAAGTCGCGTAGAGAAGATGGGCCTAGAGAGCTGTACTGATCTTTAGCTGTACGATGATGGCATCACTGAAAATATTGGCGAACGCGCTCGAAGTAGCCGGTAAAATCCTTGTGACCAGAGATATCGTAGTACATCACATTGAGCGGATCTTGATGGTGATTCATCTGCAAACCATGTCCAACTTCGTGGGCAAATAGTTTCATCAACTCGGAGCGAGATTCGTTGGTCCCATCGGCAACGCGGTTCATGATATAGTCTCGATCGAATTCCAGGCGCATGGAGTAACGCAGCTCCCGTTTTGGTGTATCTCCGACGAGACGAACGGCCGAGCTATCGACTTGGGATTCTCTGATCCACTGGCCGTAACCGACCTTGCCATCCCGAGCATTGAGTCCTGGCGTTAGGAGAATCGTCGAGTTGGATTCGCTTTCATTGTATGTGTAAAGCAGGGCTTCGAAGCCAGCGTGCTCGTTGTAGGATTGCACAAGGGACGCAAAAGCCTCTTGCTCAGCGGAATCCTTTGACTTGGTGCTGAGGACATACTCTTTGATTTCTTCTTCTTGATAGTCACCGCTGCATGCGACCAAAGAGATCGTCACGGGAAGACAAATAAGCCGAGAGGCCCGGAGAGCGAAAAAACGAATCAGCATGTTTTACCACCACGACAACAACAGCTAGTAACAACAGCAACAACATCCACAGTAGCGGAGCCATAGAGTTCTATGGCGTTAGATAGAAATACAATAATATTGTAACTATTTCAATATTAATTTTATATAACTTAATGGTTTAAAGATTTAATAATGATTTTAAGGCTTTAACTCTGGTGCGGCCTTAGATAAAGTCATTCATCGGCGAAACACCTTCGATTGATGACCATGCTTGTTGGGGTTACCTATGAAATCTTGGACCTTTAGAGCCATGTGGACGCCGATCGGCTGGATGCCGAATGTCACCATCTCTGTCGATGTCAATGGTCGGATCGTTGCAGTCACCAACAATTCTATGTCTGAACATGCGGAATTCGTCGACGGTTGGTGCGTCCCTTCGCTTGTTAACGCGCATTCTCATGCCTTTCAATACGCCATGGCTGGCACTGCTGAGAATCGCGGCGATTCGGTTGCGGGCGCGAATGACTCTTTTTGGACTTGGCGTGAGACCATGTACAAGCTGGCTGCGAAACTAATGCCAGAGGATATGCGCGCCATTGCAGCGCGTGCCTATGCCCAAATGGTGCAGAACGGATTCGGTCGTGTGGTGGAGTTCCATTATTTGCATCATCCCGTCCAGGGTGGAGCCGATTCCCAACTCAATGTTGAACTTGCCCTCGCGATCTCCGATGCCGCTGCCGAAGCTGGCATTGGACTGACATTGGTGCCGGTCTATTACCAGCTGGGCGGATTTAACAGACCTGCGGAAAAGCATCAGCAGCGCTTCGTATTTCGCAATGTCGATCACTACCTACGCTACCGTCAGAAGATCGGGCAAGAAATCAAGAATTGTCCGGATGTACACTTGGGATATGGCGTTCACTCACTGCGTGCCGCAGGCGCTGACGACATTCGAGCAGTGCTCGGGGAAGCGAAGCGTCACAAGCTACCGTTCCATATCCATATCGGCGAGCAGGTCAAAGAGGTGGAGGACTGCCGGGCCCACTATGGCACATCACCGGTGGCTTGGTTTCTCGACCAAATGCCGGTCGACGATCTGGTCAGCCTCGTACATGCAACGCATGTGACAGAGACAGAGATCTCGGGAGTTGCTGCCAGCGGTGCCACGGTAGTTCTTTGTCCGACAACCGAGGCGAATTTAGGAGACGGGGTTTTTCCTTTGAGTCAGTACGATGCTGCCAACGCCCGATGGGCTATTGGTACGGATAGTCACGTGCGCACATCAGCATTCGCTGAGCTTGAAATGCTGGAGTATAGCCAGCGACTGACCGAGCGCCGTCGACTCGTACATTCGCCGCATGCTCATGAGACCGGAGATAGCCTGTGGGATTCGGCTTGGCGTGGTGGCATGCAGTCCGCTGGTCAGGGCGCCTCGGAACCATGGCAGAACGGGGACGTGTTCCGAGCCTGCGTCTTAAATGCCGAACATCCTGTGCTGAGTTCTGCGGGTCTGGAAAAGGCTCTATCTGTCACGATTTTTGCGCCCGAGCAAGGCCACCTATTGGGGTCGATTTCCGGAGGTTCTTGGCTGGTGCGCCGCGGTCAGCACACTCGGCAATCGACGATAGACAGTCATTACCGAGAGTGCTTGCGGCGCGTTCATTCACTTAATGAGTGATTTGACTCCGGCGCCCGAGCCTTGTAGCTCGCGCCGAAAGTTCGACCGAAGCTTTACCATCTGGCTCAAACTTTGGGCTTGCCGCCCCTGCAGGAAAAAGCCGGCAGGGGCTTTCATTTGCCCATCAATCATGGTTTCGGAGAAGTCTATATTCGTCGAGGTGACGACGGCATAGCCATCGCGATTAGCCTCTACTTTTTGCGACTTTCCCTTCTGGGCCATGGCTGGCGCAGAAAGCATGGTCAGCAAACTCAACATGAAAAATATACGCATCTTGCTACTCCCAGGCGATCGCAGAGGTTACTTCAAAAGCTCATCCTCAAGATCGCTGATTTCATCCGAGCTCTTCTTTGGAGCCGGTGTTGTCGGTTTCACTGCCGGAGATTCGCTTTTCGTAGCTGGCGCCGAAGCTTTCGAAGTAGTGGCCTTAGCTTCAGCATTCTCTGCTTCTTCGTCACCGACCAGCGCCTTGGCAGCTAATGAACCTTTAGGTTGTGCTCGCTGTGGATCTGACTTGGCTTGGCGACTTGCCCGTGCCTTCTCGCCCTGCGCCGCTAGGGATTGAATTTCAGCATCCGAAACCTTAACTCCAGTGCCGCCTCGCTCGTCCTGGATCTCCTGAATCAAAGCAAATACCTGGTCCGTGTCTTGTTTGCGTGCAGCACCGGTCTTTAGATAGGCCTTTAAGTTGTCCATGGCTTTGCCATAATCTTCCTTACGCTTTTGAACGACCGCCAGATTGTAAAGAGCCAGGGGATTGTCGGACTTTGATGATAGGATACTGTTGAAGACCTTTTCCGCCTGGTCCGAATTTCCACGTGCTGATTGAACAATCGCTAGGTGTAAGCGGGCGTCCGCATGATCAGGCATGACACTCAAGACGCGCTCGAATTGCACGGCTGCTTCACCCAATTGACGATATTTCAGATACATCACACCAAGGTTCATGCGAGCCGCGACGTCACCGGGATTGATGGTCAAAGCCTTCTTCAAGTAAGTGAGGGCCAAAGCCGGCTTATCTTGGCGCAAGGCGATCATCGCCAGCATGTTAATCACTTGGCTATCCTTGGAATCATCTCCGCCGATACCATTCAAAATGATGAACGCCATGTCTTCGTTGCCACGACGTAGTGCGATCTGCGCCAGAACTAGGCGCGCATCAACGCTCTTGGTATTTTGGCGAATAGCCCGGCGGCAGGCATCTTCGGCCTTGTCTAGGCTGCCGGTTAGCAGGTACAGTTGGGCAAGATTCAGGAGCCCATCGTGCTCCGGACGCTTAGCCATCGTACTTTCCAGGTCCGAAATCGCGGCTCGAAAATCCCTATCTTCGGCGGGTGCTGCCATCGCCGTCTTTTCGTCGCTGGTCGATTGTACATCCAGAAAGCGCTGATGCTTGTCCGCTCGAACAACCGATGCCGTCGTTGTCTTGCATCCAGCCAGCACCATCGCCGTGGCCAGACACAGAGTGAGGTGAGCGTAACTCATATATCGTTCCTCCAGGTATTTCCCAAGAATCAATTTGTGCCAAAGTTCCGTTTCTATTCCGCTAGTCGTGCCACACTACTGTCCCATTTCAAGCGATGAGACATGTAGGCGGGGTCTGCTGACTGTTCGATAACTTCTGGATGCTGCTGTGGTGCCAACTCAACCATCTTCTGATAGGTCTTGCGGGTCCATTCTGTGAATGAATCAACTTCTTTAGAACGCTTGTACGCTGTCTCAAAAAACTTGAAGGCATCATCGCGCAGCGGAAAAGCGACCTTTTCAATCTCGGTTTTGAACTTGTCGATATCCACCTGTGATGACCCTTTGGGCGCTGGTGCGTTAAATAATGCTTTAGCGAATTCGTCGTGTAGTTCACCGAGGCGATACAGTGACGCGACTGTATATTCGCCGCTATTCACAGTGATGATGTCTTCGTATCCTTGTGCCAACTCAACCAGGACAACTTGCTTGGCCTTGACCTGGCGTTCGATCTTATCGCCGTCGTTGATCTGCAAAGAGCGGTAGCGGGCCAAGCCCTCGTCGATGCGGCGGAATAATGTGGCGGCGACAGTACGTCGTGCTTCATATGCTGCTGGCGCGTCTTTGCGCTCCAGATCGCGCTTAAGCGCTCGCAGCATCTTGAATCCCTTTTCGGGAGAAACATGCATGGCTGTCAACTCAGCTGCTTTTGCGTGGCCAAATAGACGACCTTCTGCATCGCGAGCGATAGTCGCGTAGGCTTCAAACCGTGCAGCGGCTTCCTTGAACTGACCTTGGCGCTCGCGGATTTGCGCGATCTCCAGGATGGCCTGCGGAACCTGATCATTCTTCTTGTAACGGTCGGCAAACCGTTGCAGCAGGGCAACCGCCTCGTCATACTTCTGCAAGCCCTTGTTGAGAATCGCAGCATTGAATAGCGCGGTCGATGCTCGGTTATCGTTAGGGAACGACACAGCGAAGCGCTGATAGTAGCTTGCGGCTTCGGGGAAGTTGGCGATGGACTCATAAGTTTCGCCAGACGTGACCAGAATATCGGCGGTCGTTTTAGAGTTTGGATAATCATCCAAAACTTTCTTACCGGCAGCTAAGGCCTTCTCAATTTCGCCAATTCGATAGTAGTTGAGCGAGGCGTTGTACAGAGCGATATCAGCGTTGATGTCTTGCGGGAACTCTGAGTGGAAGGCAATGAAGGCTTCAGCTGCGGCTGTATAATTTTTACTTTTTTCGACGGCAAGGGCACGGTTAAAAAGTGCTGCCTTTAACATGTCATTGATGGTTTTGCCGTGACCTGCATCGACAACAGTCTTACTGCCTTTAAAGCGCTGAGCCCAGGTGATGACCGACGCCCAGTCCTGGCGGTCAGAGTAGAAGCCAAGGATGAGCTTGATGCTGACCTCGGCTTGCTTCGAAGTTGGGATCTCTTCAGTAATTTTAGCAAAACGCTCCATGGCTTTGTCATAGTGACCGTAATCAAAAAACACTTGCGCTGCCGTAAAGCGCATGGGGAATCCATCCTTCTCCTTAGGTAGCAGCCCGACGTAGTTATCGATGGCGGTGACCAACTGTGTCTTGACCTTTGGAATCGCCATGGGCTGGGGGACCTGGCCAGCTGGAGGTAGCTTTGGATGCTTCACGAGAGCATCTGCCTTGTTGAGGGAAGTGACAGCTGCTAGCGCTGCATCTTTCAGATATTTGCCATCTTTGGGTCGATCTTGAGCCACTTTCGAGTAATGGAACGAGGCTTGTTCGTATTTCTCAAACTCAAATAGGATATCAGCGAGGTAGTACCGGATTTCATAGGCGTTCGGATTGCTTGCAAAGGACTCTAAATAGACTTCATAGATACCGGCGGCAACAGCCTGCATATTCTTATTCTTGGTCTTTTGGCCGTTCTGATGCAGCAAAGTCCCTTGGCGATGTAAGTGAAACTCGACAGTCTTCGAGGCTTCGGCGACCAGTGCCTCGTTACGTCCATTTTTCACAGTCCATGGGCTGCCTTTGACGTAGAGCTGATTCATATCCTTGAGTGTGTCGTAGACCGCTTTGGGATTATTTGTGCGCTCATAGAGGGCGACGAGAGAAGCGTGAATATTTGGATTGTTGGTTCGAGTTGGTGCTTCTTTGAGCAAACGAGCATAAACCTCGATGGCTTTCTCGTTCCGGCCTTGGTCCACATAAATTCCACCTAGCTTCTCGAGCATATCGTAGAAACTTTCTTGCTCGCTGATCGTGCGGAAATAAGCCCAAGCGCTGTCGATGTCCTCTGTCTCTGCCCATACCATGACCAGATCTTTGATGGCTTCTTGTCGTAGATTTAGGCGGCCAAATGTTGCCGTTTGTTTGTCAGAAAGACGGATGACTAACTTAAATGCGGCGACAGACTTTTTTGCCAGGGCCGCTGCATCAGCGTCATTCTTTGGGGTTTCATTATAATAAGCCCAGCCCAGTTTATACACCGCGTACGGATAGGCGCGGTGCGTCTTGAACTTCATCATCTCGCGATAGTGCGTGACAGCCTTTGAAATATCGTGCTTCTCAAAGTAGTATTCGCCCATCGCTAAATGGGCGTCTGGGATGAGTTCCGACTTTGGGTGGTCCTTGATCAGCTGTTGAAAATACAATACTGCATTCGGGTTATCCAGACGGCCAAGAGTTTTCCCTAGGGCATAGAGAGCAGAAGCCGTTCTCTTATGTCGTGGATACTTTTGAACAAGAACGCGGAAAGAGTTGGCGGCGCGGGTCAACTCACTGCGCGAACCCGACGAATTCAAATTGGGCTCTTTGCCTTTTTTGCCGTTCTTTAGCCAATGATCATGATTCTTTTCATAGGCGCGCATCTCTAGGTCGCGTAGGTAATCATGACGTTCCGCATACAGTTCGCCAAGACGCAGGTACAGCTCAAACTCGCGCGTAGCATTTATCTTCTTGTCGTCTAGTAGCGACTTGATGGATGTGATGGTTTTTCGGCGCAACTCGTCGGCTTTCGCCATGTCGGCTTCCGATACACCCGTTGCGACGGTTGAGTAGTACTCTTCCTTATTGGGCGCAGAACGATCGTCTGACCGTCCACGCTTTTTCTTTGTGACAGCAAATGCGCTGCCGCTGAGCAGTGCCAGCGACAATATGGCGACCAATGCGCTACGGCATCTCTGGCTCGCCCCCCCTAACAAGACGTGCAACATAACCCCTCCTCTAAATCTGAAAACATCAGATCCTAATGAAATCATTGCGAGCATTGCGGCGTTTCTCGATAAATGTAGTAACCGATCTCGTCCCACCAAAATTCCTCTTTGTCGTCGCCCGTCCAGGAGACGGCACTTCCACCCCAACCCCCAACATTGCGGCGCATAGATACTTTGCTCATCTTCGAGTTGGCGTGCAGTTCCCGACCCAAGAGCTGTTCTTTCTCACTCATCAGTAATTCTAGGTAAAGAAACTGCGCCTGGTCATACAGCTGATCAAAGTCAGATTTCATGTGCTTCAGTTCGGCGAGGAATTGGGAGCCGATCTGGGTTCGTAGCGACGCGATGTAGGCTTGTAAGTGCTTGCTGACAGTGTCGACGCCGGAGGTGACTTTGAGTACTCCGCGGGCTTCGAGGCGATCCAATTCACGAACAGCGTCCGCATACTGAGCACGTAGCAGCAGCATACCATCCTTTTCTGCGGCATTATTCAACACGGCAACGGGTAGACCGAGCGACGATTGCGAAACGCCGCTGATTAAATCTTCGAAAAGTGTGTAAGTCGTTTCTGGGGTCAAGCGACGACGATCTAAGAATGATGCAAGAGCCTCGACGTTTTCGGCATGATATTCTGAAAAGTCGGCCAAGGCATTGCGGGAATCCTCATATCGGCACATCCAGTAGTAGACGATGGAGCGCAGTATTGTAGTTTCAGGGTTGAATACATCCTTGAAGAAAGGGCTATCGACAGCATGCAGTGAGCCAAGTGCATGGTTGGGGAATCCCGCCATAAAAAGTGCCCATGACTGCTCGAAGAGTGCATCGTAGAAGATGATGCTGTCACGGGCGACGGAGCGGAAATAGCCAATCGACTCTTTAAAGCGTTTCTGCTCATAGAGCAGGCGACCTAATGCCAATCTGGAATAGTTCTGGATGTCCTTGATGTCTTGGATCTGCAGATCTGCAACGCGCGCTGTGGTTGGGTCGACTAGGGACTTGAGTACAGATTCCGCTTCGGTTAGCTGCTCGAGTTGGATGTGAACCATGGCCTGTTGGTATTTGGCTGGCATAAAGTAGCGATCGCCGATGCGAATACCTTTATACTCTTCCAGGGCTTGATTCAGCTTTCCTTCGCGGGCTAGGGCGTTCCCGGCAAAATAGTGCCAGTTATTTTCTAATGCCGGCGGTTCCTTTTTGACTTGGTAAATGTCTTTCGCGAGGTCCTCGACTATGGCGTGCACCGATCGCTGTCGAGCGGCAGCCTCAATGATCGACCAAGACCGTTGCTGGTCCTTGCCGTATGGATTTTTTGCGACACTGATTGCACGCTTGGCAGTAATGGTCGCGGTGATGGGATAAGCTGAATCAGCTAAGATATCGGCCTGCATTTGCAGGAACTCGGCTCGGCGCTCGGGAGTTAATTTGTCTTCATGGGGAGTGAGTCGAACCAAAGCCCCCCACAGAGTCGTTCGTGAAATTTCGCCTTGGCGATACTTTTTCTTGAGCCGTTGCAGCACTTCGTCGACAGAGGCTGGCTCTTTCGAGTTGGTCACGGAATAAGATGCCTTGGCTGATCCCGCTGATGGTGTGCTTGGCTTGGCCGCAGATTTTTTGCTGGCGCGTTCTTTGGCCGAGTCAGATTTAGCGGAACTCGCCTTGGTCGTGCGGTTGCCCTTTGCTGACTGCGCAAACAGTGGCTCAGGATAGGCCAATGTCAGGGCCAGCGTCGCGACGATCGTATGTGTTACCGTTCTCATAAATTCGTTCCTCTACATCTACTTAAAAAAGTAGCTGGCGCCGAAGTCATAGCTAATGGCGTGCTTGCGCGTGCTCTGGTTATTACGATCCTCGTTGAAGATGCGGTCGCGGATGTCAAGGCGGACCGACAAGTTTTGCAATAGATAGAAGCGCTGACCAGCGCCTAATACAAAGGCTGTTTTGCTGCCTTGGCCTGTGTCGACGCTGGCGAGCCCGGAGGTCAGGTATAAATCCGAGTAGACGATCAAGCGGTCCATGAGATTGAGCTTGCCGTAGAATGGTGCGACGGTTGCTGCAATTTCGTTGATGCCGTTGATCGGGTTGACCTCGGGGTCTGGATGTACGATCACGTCGGCGACTGCGTCACCGTTGCTGCCAACTCGATAGTATTCGAGTCTGTTCAGCGCCACCCGGTCCGCTGAGTCCTTAACCGACGTACGGACGAATTGGCCCTCAATGCCAAGCCATTCAGAGATGAACATGCCGGCGCGGAATCCATAGGTTGTGGTGTCGGTGTAAGATTCGTTGAGGAATGAACCCGCCATCAGGCCAACTTCCGGCCGCATGGTTTTGAGAAAGTAGCGGTTCTGCAAAACCGAGACGGCCTTCTTGCTGCTCTTGCCGCGGATTTCGTCTGCCTTAAGATCGAAGCCACTGGCGGTGCTTGTGAGGATGAGTGCGATGACACCAAGGGCGCCGCTCACGAGGGGCAGCGTCATCCTGCCGGACTGTGTGTTGATAAGACGCGTGCGTCGCATAGGTATGGTTCCTCTAAAGTGTGTTTTCCAATACTTCCGGGGCTGCCTTAACCCACCCTCGCCTTGGAGTTCTCGGTGTGGTGCCCCAATTGCTTAAGTGACGTAGCGCCAGGATCGGGTGGAAACTTAAGGGTTCGCTGTAACTTGCTGAAGATAAAGTGATTTCTGGAGAGGCAAATGCTGCCTCTCGTCAACATGAACGGCAGAATTTCGTAAGTATCGGTATGTGCTGATGCATTTCTCGTTGATTTGAGTAGTTTGGGGAACGATGCGGGAACGTGGGCTGGACCAGCCTGGCAATATGTCGCGTGGCGCAACCCATAAGGGCTCAGAATGCTTGCCTAAGCATAACCCGGCTAAAGGCCTGGGGTACATCCTCCGAATATAATGAATGAGCCTAGAGTGACTTGGTAATGGATGAGGGAGACCATGCGACAGTCCCGACTGCAAAACATATTGTCCTTTGCTGCGCTAGCGGTGGTGACTTCGCAATGTAGCGGCGGCGGTGGCGGCGGCACGGAAGTTGCGGACACAGGCCGTTCTACAGGCCCGGGCAACGATTATGATGTCGTACAGCCGGTGGACATGACGTTGGCTTTGGCGGATCCGATTCGAGTCAACTCAGGGATTTTGACAGCCAGTTATCAGGTGCCTGGCTCGTCGCTAGTGCCAGTAGACCCGTTCAACACATCTGAGCCCTATCTTCCTACGCTCTTTTCTTTGTCGCTCAGTCGTATCAGTTGGCCGGGGATGACGGCGGTCCAATTGAATCAGGTGTTCTCACACATCGTCGCTTTACAGGACGACTTATTCGGTCCTACGGGTCGGTTCAAACTTAGATACAACAACTTGCTGAATCTGCCTCGTGATCTGCACTTTGCTGTTGGCACGTCGCAAGATTTCGGTGCGGTTAACTACGTAACCATCGGTTATCAAGCAGACGCATCAGGTTTGAACGAAGGCTACCCCTACTTCGTCAAGCTTTGGTACAACGTTGGCGGTGGCATGTATGCCAGCTGGACAGAAATGCGCTTTGTCCCGGACCTGGAAAATCCAGGAAAGTCTCTCATGAAAATCTACAATGCGACGCCGACTGGTGTGGGTGAATATTCCGTTTTGGTAGCCTACACGCGCACTGCCGAGAACTGGGTTCGAGTTGAGACTGGACTGACGCAGCCAGTCGCCGGCTCACCAAATAATTATATCTACCACATGTTCTACGATCAGCCGACGTCCTTGTACTTTGTCAGTGGTGCTGCACTTTGGGGTGGCGCGGAAAACTTAGTACCTGAATTGCCGACAGGGGCGCACCGCAATCCGCCTCACTATCAACCTGGCTTTAATGAGACGACGTCGCTTTCGACCATCGAAATGTTCTTATCCACGACGTACACCACCTATCTCGGTGGTGGGTTTGGGTTGCAAAGTAGCATCAAGAACGGTGACACCGTGCAGTACGCAGCCATAAGCCCGGACTGGATCACTGCGGCAAAAGATCCGATTGCGAATGAGATTCCGCGACAGGCGCTGTTTAGCAATACGGGCGATTATTCCTACTATAAGTATGGTGTCGACTTCTTGGTGCGGTTACTGCGTGATTCGGGTGTTCACACCGGATGTGCAAGCAATGGCGATCATTTTGACATTTACGATAATCAGGAGCCCCCGCAGCTCGTTCATGATCTGTTGCCTCCGAATATTTGCAGCACCAATACAGCCGTCGCAGATGCGGCGGTCGCATACGCGCTGGTGGAGAAGTGCAAAGTCACAGATAGTATCAGTCTAAACATGAATATCAGCACCAGCGGCACGAGAAGCGTCAACTTATGCGCTAAACTTGCAGAGTACGCATTGCTTGCCAATCCACAGTACATCGAACTTTTGCAGGGTAAGCGTTATCTGAAGTACACAGGATTACAGCCGAGCCAAAACCAAGTGGTGTCACTGAGTCAATTGGTCTCGAATATTCTAAGTGGTAGCGCACCGTCATCGGCATTTCAGTCACTGCAAACTCAAGCTGAAAACTTGAATTTTCCTGACATCAGCAATCTGAATTTTGATCAGAGTCTGAACCTAGATGCCTTTTTGAAAACCGTCGACGAGAACTTTTTTAGGGGAGCCCAGACGCTCTATTGATATGGCGCGCACGCATGCGGCCTAAGGACTGGCCATGAAGTTGGTGAGGGAATGGATAGCAAAGCTTCAGCCCCGAGCTAGGATCAAGTCCTGGGTCGAACAGGTCCGCAAACTATACGTCCGACATCAATCTTTGCACCTCGGTCTCGGTGCTCTCCTCGTGGTCAGCACGGTCTTGGTCCTATCGACCGGCTTTGGCCAGTACATGAACCGCTACCTATTTTTCAACCCCATCGCCAAGTTTCGCGCTAGCTTTGGCTTAATGCCGTCGCTGGACGATCGACTTAGCATGATCCTAGTCGAAGATCGCTCGTTAAAGAATATTGGTCGTCATCCAACGTTTGCCGACTGGCAGGTGATCGCCAATCAGCTATTCGATCAAGGTATCGAAAAGATATTCTTTCTCGGTATTACCGATCTTGATGGCGAGCTTGGAAAGTTGCGGGAAAAGCATCCTACGGGCAAGATTGTCGCGGGTGCGGTGAACCTGCCGTCAGCTGCCAATCCTCGATCAATCGACTCCAAACAGTTACCAGACAGCCTGTTGGCGAAATCCAGAGATGACACGCATGATGTTTTGGCGCTATCACAGCGAGTGATTGGCCCCCATGAAAAATTATTTCCGCTGATTGATCATGTTGGCCACTTGAACATCAATGATGATGATACATTTGATCTGGCTTATCGGACGCATGATGCCAGCATCATTCTAAACCTGCCGCTGTACATTTTGCCGGATGTGCACTGGCGCGACGGCGCCATTTACTCCGAAGATCGGCGCATTCCCGCGTCGCCAAACAATACACTGATGTATGATTTCGTCGAACCGGTCTCGGCGTTCAAGAGTTCGATGCCGGTGGGGGTCTTTTTTGACCGCCAGACTGGCGGGGTTTTGCCTGAACTAGCCCCTATGACTATTGATAAGCTAGCCGGGAAAAAGTACGTGGTATTCGTCAAGGAGGCGTATCAGGGATCGCGCTTCATCCACTCGCCGTTCGGCAAGGTTCCCAGCTTCCTGGCTATTATGTCCGTGCTCAACAGCAGTCTGAACGGCAATTTTCTCTATAAGCCATTCTCAGACTGGTTCCCCGTCGTCGCATCTCTGCCGCTCCTGCTATTCCTGTTGGCCCACTCCAATGTGCGCATCGGTCTGGGCATTTCATTGGTCTTTACGATGGGGCAGTTTCTGGTTTGCAGCTACTTAGTGATGTTTCAGGGGTGGGTGTTGCCAAGCGCCCATATTCTGCTTGTTGGTATTGTTGGCTGGGTCGTGCGTCTCACTCACTATGCATTGCGCACATTGTCCGACAAGCTCTTGCTCAGCAAGGATCTGGCGATGGGCAAAGCGGTGCAAGAACTGTTTATGCCCAAGACCTTTGAAGGGCATGTGGGCCGCTGGTCTTATCGCTTTGTATTTAAGCCGCATGGTGCCATGTCTGGCGACTGGCTGCAGGTATATGAGTCACCACCAGATGCGAAAGAGCGGTTTGTTGTTGTGGCCATCGGCGACGTTATTGGTAAAGGTCCGAGTGCGGCATTGAACACGGCGGTCATTGCGGGTGCCTGGAACTACTTTACCCAGCGCTGGGACAAAGGTGATTTCTCTATCACGGACTTCGTCAATCACATGCACAGCATCATCTACTCTACGTTCAAGTCCAGTCAAAATACGACGTTGTCACTGGCCTTTCTTACCGACAAAGGCGTCACACTTTGCAGTTGTGGCGCTCCTGCTTGGTTGCGGCTCGATCCCGGAAAGGCTGCAGGCACCGTGCGTACGCCGCCATCCGACCCGCTGGGGATTGGTGAAGGGTTACCCAAAGTCAAAGCCATCGATCTTGAGCTGGAAGACGGTGAGGTTTTGATGGCACACACCGACGGCGTGATGGAGAGTGGGCGTGTTCGCAAGAAGTTTTTGAAGGGTATGGAAGAGTTCAAGTCTCGGCAGCGTGAAGCTGTCTTTAAGGAAGTTCTTGCCCAGGCTCAGGAGCTTGGAAAAGATGATGTTTTGCCCGATGATTTTACAATGCTGATGATTCGGCGTGATAGCGCTGCGGAAACGCCGCTGTCAGAAGCATCAGCTGCTGCAGAGACGACGCCTGAGCAGCATGTCCCCGAAGCAGCTTGATCTTTCAGCCGAGCTATTAGTTTTTGTCGCTCTTCCCGCCGCCAAAAATGACAGCAAAAATGCGCTTGATGGTGGCTAAGAAACCTTGCGGCTTGCTAACCGGAGCTGGCAAGTGCCGGCTATGTTGGCTCGCATGATGGCCGTGCTGCTGACGCTGGCCATGGCGATCGCCGCCCTGTCCATGCCGCTGACCAGAATGCTCACCCTGGCGATCGCGCCCACGTCCTCGACCGCGTCCACCGCGACGGGAATCGTCGCGCTCATGTTGTGGCCTTGCTTGCTGGGGTCGGTCACCTTGCTGACCTTGGCCGCCGCGACGACCTTGGCCATCTTGTGGCCCGCGTCCACGACTAGGTCCTGACCCGTCGCGCTCTGGGCGATCTCGACCGCCGCTGCGTCCACCGCCACGTCCATCGCTACGCCCTTCGCCGCGACCACCGCTTCGATTGTCGCGAGGTCCACGGCCACCACTCCGATTGTCTCTAGGACCGCGTCCGCCGCCGCGATCTTGCCGGCCTTCGCCGCCACCGCTGGCTTCGGCCGAAGCTCGGTCGGCATCAGCAAACGGATTTCCGGCTTTGTCTTCAATTTGAAGATACTTTTCGTCATACCAAATAGGGTGCAGAGCGAGTGACTCGCCCAGCAGTAGATTAATAGCTTCGAGATTTTGCCCGTAGTCTTCGCAAACCAACGAATAGGCGGCTCCACGAGCGCCAGCTCGGGCGGTTCGACCGATTCGGTGTACGTAGTTGGCCGCTTCATCAGGAAGGTCAAAATTATACACGTGCGATACGCGCGAAATATGCAAACCACGACTGGCAACATCGGTCGCAATCAAGGCCTTGATCTTGCCCTCTTTGATGCGCTGGATCAAAGCAATGCGCTTGCGCTGGGGTAAGTCGCCGGTGATCAAGTCAGCATCGATGCCGTTATGGACCAACTTGTAGTGCAACCAATCGGCCACTAGTTTGGTGTTGGTGAAAATGATGGCGCACTCGGGGTTATGGTCGCGCAAAAGGCCTAGTAGCACTTTCAACTTGTGGCGGGCATTGCAGACGATGCTGTGCTGCTCGATGCGCTCGGGAGTGATCGCTTCGGGTGTGACCGAGACGTATACCGGTTGTTCCAGGTACTCGAATGCTAGTTCTTTGACGTTCTCATTGGTAGTGGCCGAGAACAAAAGCTTCTGACAACCTTCCGGCAGTCGATCCAAAAAGAATTGGACGTCATCGATAAAGCCCATGTCGAACATGCGATCCGCTTCGTCGCAGACGAACACAGAACAGCGATCGAGTTTTACTTCACCCTTGCGGCAATAGTCCATCAGTCGCCCGGGAGTGGCGACGATCACATCGATGCCATCTTTCAAGTCGCGCAGCTGCTTGGCATAGTCGCTCCCGCCATAAACGGCAAGGGAGGTGATGCCCGCACGCTTAAAGATCGCCTGGGCATCGTCTTCGATCTGCATGGCTAGTTCCCGCGTCGGAGCGAGAACTACCGCGAATGGATACGACGCCTTATCTTGAGTCTCGGAAGGCTTTGCCTGGGCCGCACGGGCCTGCAGCAAACGCTGTGCGACGGTGATGACAAAAACTCCGGTCTTGCCTGTGCCGGTCTGTGCAAACCCGGCAACATCTTTACCAACGATCGTTGCCGGTAAACAAAGTTGCTGGACGGGAGTCGGATTGGCCCAGCCTTGCTCCTGAATCGCCTGGATAATCGGCTCCAAAAGCCCCACTTCCTCAAAGTTCAGAGTGGGTTCTTCTAGGCTTGGCGTGATCCAATCTGCAACGACGACGGAAGACGTGTCTTCGTCAGCATCATCGACAGATATGCGCCCAACTTTGGCTTCAGGAATTTCCTGGGCGTCAGGAGCGGGGATTTGGGATTCTTCAATAGACTCTTCGAGTTTGTCTTCTACGTCTGCCACTTAGGTCACTCAACTCATCGCTAGTAGGGATAAAAGCTTAAGTCATTACGCGGTATTACCGATCCAAATGAGAAGGATAGGAGAACCGCCATGACAGCCAACATTCCGGGTCAACAGCCTATCGGTGACGACATCTCGAAAGATGCCTCCGTCGGTGCCAACGAGCCAGAAGCATCGAACAATACCTCAGAAACCACGCAGCTCCAAGCCTTAGAAGCGGACGCTGTAGATGCCAGCTCGGACTCGCCAACGAAGGGGGATTTATCTAAGAATATTGGGGGGGGAGTAGTGCCTCCTAACCAAGCTTCGGTGGGGTCTGCAGGATCGCCTCCGTCCCCCAAGGTGCGCATGACAAAGGACGAGAAACTCCAGCACTACCTCAGTCAGGAAATCATCGAACAGGGTGAGTTCTTGAAGTGGAAAGAACGCCTCATGCTTAAGAAAGTGTTCGACCGCTTGCATCTAGCTTACTATAACCGATGGCGAACAGAGGCAAACAAGTCGTTCCGGTTGTCTGCTGGCTTTAAGCGGCGCCGCCAAAACCCAAAAGCGGGTTGAATGACGTGACGTTGGGGAAATCGATTCATGTTTGGCAAGATGCAGCATAACATTCCTGCGGTTCTGGGGCTCTTGGCGGCAGGTTGTGTGACGCCGGGTGAAAAAAAAGAAATAAAGCAGGACCTTTTTAATCTACAGACGCGCACCATCCAGCTGGAAAATCTGCTGCGGGACCGCGAAGCTGACCTCCGTTCTACGGGTGATGCAGCCAACAAGCGGATTGCCTCCACAGCAACCGAGATGGATCGACTGCAGCATGAGATCCAGGTGCTGCAAGGTGAAATTGACGCCTTGAAAGTGGGGGTGCGGACTGGCGCGCTGCCAGGCTCCAACCCAGAAGAGGAATCCGTCGCCCAGACACTCAGCGCCATCGTTACCCGACTAGAAGCCGTGGAAGGATCGCAGGCTGAGATTTTGGAATCTTTGGAAAAGTTGCGCGGCAGAAAGAACACGGGTGCGGCTGCCAAGCCAGCGGCCGGTGCGACCGCAAGTGACGGTAGCATCGACAAAGATTTTGCCGCCAAAAATTATCAGGCGGTCGCCGATCAGGCGCCGAACGAGCTGAAGGCCACGACCAACAAGTCCAAGCAGCAGAAGCTATTGTATTATTACGCAGAGAGCTTGTTTCATCTGAAAAAGACGCGTGATGCTGCCCTGAAGTTTAACGAGTATCTCGAGTCTGGTGGCACAAAGTATGCAGCTCAGGCCAAGTTGCGTCTTGGCGATTGTTTTGTATCCTTGGGCGATTCAGCGACAGCAAAGCTATACTATGAGGAACTTGTGAAAGAGTTTCCAGGTACGGCCGAAGCCAAGCGCGCTCAGCAAGCGCTGGGCAAACTGGGGGCAAAGGGCGCAGCGCGTAAAGGCAGCGGCGCGACAGGGCGGATTGCCACAAAACCAGATACGAGCAAGCGCCGCACGCAATAAAGAACCACATGATCGTCCTTGGTATTGAATCGAGTTGTGATGAGACGGCCGCGGCCGTCGTCCGTGATGGCTGCGAAGTCCTAAGTTCGGAAGTTGCGTCGCAAATTGCCATTCACCAAGAGTTTGGTGGCGTCGTCCCCGAAATTGCAGCACGAGCGCACCTACAAAACATTGATGTGCTCGTCGAACGAGCCCTTGATGGAGCAAGTTTGTCGGTAAAGCAGCTGGATGCCATCGCGGTGACCCAGGGTCCCGGGCTTATTGGCGCGTTATTGGTGGGAGTCTCCTACGCCAAGGGTATGGCATTGGCGAGTCGTTTGCCGCTGATTCCAGTGGACCATGTCCATGCTCACATTCATGGAGCCCTTCTCGGCCATTCCGCTGCCGTTGACGTATTTCCTTGCCTGGCTTTAGTGGCTTCTGGCGGTCATACCAACTTGTACTTCATGCCCAATGCCTGCACGTTTCAGCTGATTGCCTGCACGGACGATGATGCGTGCGGTGAGAGCTTTGATAAAGTTGCAAAGCTTTTGGGGCTTGGCTATCCGGGCGGACCTAAGATTGAGCAATTGGCAGCGCAGGCTGGAGGCAAGGTTGACATGTTCCCCATGCCGCAGTCGATTGAGCAGAAGAATCAAATGCGGTTTAGTTATTCAGGACTAAAGACGCATATGGCCAATTTGCTGGCGCAGAAGGGCTCGTCGCTCAGTGAGCAGCAGCGGGCGCAAGTTTGTGCCGCATTTCAAGACGCCGCTTTAGGGCAGCTGGTGCGAAAGATTGCGACTGCCGAGCGTCGCTATCCACAAGCGCGTCACCTCCTCATCGCTGGCGGCGTCGCCGCCAATAGACGCTTTCGCACCCTTATGGCCGAATCCGTTCAGCTAGAGCCAATATTCCCTGCGCTCGAGTACTGTAGCGACAACGCGGCCATGATTGCGAGCAGCGGCTTTCACTACTGGCAAAGTGTGACCGATAAAGGCGTTTTCATGGGGCCCTATGGTTGGGACGCCTATTCTCGCTATGATTATGCCTCGGTGATGGTTTCGTCCGTCGATGGCAGTGGGACCTAAGCGCACATGATGAATTCGAATCAGTTTCCCAAAGCCAAAAAGTCGCTGAGCCAAGTGTTTTTGAAAGTCACTTGGCCCGGTCAGTGGCTGGTCGGGGAGTTGCGCGAACAAGGTGTAAAGCGTGTCCTTGAGATTGGGCCGGGTCCAGGCATTTTGACCAAGGCTCTGTTGGACGCAGGAATTGAAGTGACCGCAGTGGAAAAAGATGTCGATCTGGCTGCCGCTTTGCCAGGTGCGGTGTTCGATGCGGCACACCCAGAAAGATTGAATGATCTCTTGCGAATAGTCACGCAGGACATTCTGCGCTTTGATCTGGCGGCGTGGTGTCAACAGTCTGGTGAAAGTATCGCAGTCGTCGGCAATATTCCGTACCAGATCTCTTCTCCCATTCTAGCTTGGCTTTTGCCTCACATGCCGCGGCTAAAGGTTGCCTTGTTCCTGGTGCAGGCTGAGTTCGGTCATCGGCTCGCGTCCGCGCACGGATCACGTCAATATGGAAGCCTTTCGGTGTTTGCGGCTCTACGTTCGCGAGTGACGCTTGGGCCAGAGGTGCCTCGTCGGGATTTTCATCCCATGCCGAAGGTTGATAGCGCTTTGGTTAAGTTGATACCGATTCCTTGTGTTTACTCGGAAACAGAGTTGCGGCAGTGCGAACGTTTGACCAAACATATGTTTTCCATGCGCCGCAAGAAAGTCAGTAACTCCCTCAAGGCTTATTTTTCTGATCTGAATTTGGTGGCCGACCTATTGGATCTCAATGAGCGGGCAGAGAATATTCCTGCGCCCGTGTTTGCGGAATTGGCGCGGCGATCCCTTCACGAGTCTTCGAAGTCGTCATCCGGCTCGTAGGTATCTTGAAAGTCTAAATCGATACTAATCCTGCCTGAGATAATGCGTGCCCGACATGCCATGCGCACCGTTCCATCGAGCGGAAGCTTTAGGCGAGTCAGCATCTTTTTTTCGTCTTCTGGCAGGGGATTCAGCTCACCGAGCTCGGTGTCGACCGCTACGCCGCATGTTCCGCAGCGACACGAGCCACAGCCAAATCGAATAGGCGCTTTCGCTCGATTTGCGGCAACCAAGACTTTCGTGTTAGCCTCGACTTCAATACAAGTGCCTTGCGGCTGGAACTTTAGAGTTGGCACGATTTCCTCGTTTGTTCAGCGTTTTCCGCTCAAACCGAGATGGCAAATTCACGCAGAACATCATTGAGCGACGTTTTCAAATCGGTGGAGGCCTTGCGCTCCCCGATGATGTAGGCGCACTGCGTAAATATTTTTCCACCCGGAACCGACTTTTCCTTGGTACCGGGCACGACGACGCTGCGTTCGGGTACGAAGCCGCGTAATTCCGTCAACGCGGGTGTGCGCGTGTCGATGATGGGGGTCGAAGCAGTCAGCGTGACATTCGAGGCCAACACCGCTTCGCGACCGACGCGAACGCCTTCAACGACAATAGCGCGCGAGCCGAGAAATGCGCCGTCTTCAACCACAACTGGGGTAGCAGACGCTGGTTCGAGAACACCGCCCAGACCGACCCCGCCCGAAAGATGCACATTCGAGCCCACCTGGGCGCATGAGCCAACCGTTGCCCAAGTGTCTACCATAGTGTTGGCACCGACGCGTGCGCCGATATTAACATACGATGGCATCAGTACGACTCCGGGCTCCATAAAGCTACCGAATCGCGCCGTTGCCGGGGGGACCACGCGCACTTTCAACTCGCGATAATTGGTCTTGAGCGGAATCTTGTCATAGTAGGTAAACGGTCCAACGTTCATCTCAGTCATGGGCATGAGACGAAAATAGAGTAGAATCGCTTCTTTGATCCAAGCGTGCGTCACCCATTGACCGTTTCGCAATTCGGCAACGCGCAGCGCGCCGTTGTCCAGTGCCGAGATAACGGATTCAATCGTCTCTCGTCCTTCTTCTATGGCCAAGGCGTTTCCCGCTTTTACGGCTGCGCCTATGCTCTCAATGTTGCCTTGCCAATCTTGCACGTTGATTTAGCCCCTTTCCGTGACCTCTTTTACGATGTTGAATGCCTCGCGGGTCTCATCGAAACCAGGAACCAAGGCGAACCGAATGAATCCCTTCATGTCTTCACTAAGCCAAGTTGAGGGAGTAGCTAAAACACCAGCTTCAGCGAGCTTCAGCGCAAATTGAATGTCATTGCCAGCAAACGACTTCGGCACCTTACACCAGAGATAGAAAGTAGCTTCTGGGCCGCGATCAAGCATGCCCAAGTCGCGTAGTGGCGGCACAGCTACATCGATGCGGTCGGCAAAAATACGGCGACGTTCGGCCACGTGCTCATCATCATTCCAGGCGACGATGGCTGCTGCTTGCACAAAGCCTGGACCACCTAGGCCGAAATTTGAACGGGCATGCACGTGCGCGCGCATGAATTCGCGATCGCCTGCCATGAACCCAGATCGATAACCCGTCAACCCCGAGCGTTTCGAAAGGCTATAAAAGCACAGCACGCCGTCACGGGAAATCTCGAGTGGCGTGGCTGGGCGATGTTCATGAGATATCTTCGGGTGATAAATGTCCACATAGCAATCGTCGGCCAGCAACAGAGTGTTATTCTGCTGACACCAATCGACTACTTTTTCTAAATAAGCGCGACTGCATATGGCACCCGTTGGGTTGTGTGGGTAGTTGATCCACATTGCTGCGGCATCTTGCTGGATGTCGCGCGGAAGCTTCCAAGGTTCTAGCAAGTAACCTGAATCCGGACTGAGTCGAACGGGATAGGGTACGCCACCGGCAAACAATGCCGAGCTTCGATACACTGGATAACCAGGGTCAGGATAGACAATCCCGCGTCGTCCCCCAGCTCGGCCAACGATCGACAGGGCGACGTGAAACACGGCCTCCTTGCTGCCGCTTGTTGGTAAAATGTCGAAGTCGTCCGCCTCGATACCAAATGTGCGCGTCAAATAACCGCGCTGGGCCTGGACCAAGCGGTCATCGCCCTTAATGGAAGGATACTGGCTAATCTCGGGAACGGCCTCGCGCAGCGCGCGTCGAATGGGTTCCCAAGTTGGAATTTTAGGGTCACCGGTGCCGAAATCATATACTCGCCGGCCTTCCGATAGCAGCTTCTTGCGGATTCGAGTTAACTCCTCCATTGGATATGGAGGTAGACCGGTCGTCGTAGCGTTGGCTTCCATGGCAGAATTCCTTCGTACAATGTCAAACTAGAATAGCACGAAGAACAAGCCAAGAAACTCGGATTTAGCTGTCAGCGCCTGGTCGAATTAATATCCTGACTTGCTGTCGCCAAGTTCATTGCGGACCGCCCAGACTTCGGGAAAGAAGCGCTTGCTGAGGGTCCCTGAGAGATATTTTGCGCCGGTAGAGCCGCCGGTGCCTCGACGATTTCCGATCATGCGCTCAACCATCGATACGTGACGAAAGCGCCAAAAGAGAAACTGCTCATCCAGGTCCATGAGAGCCTCAAGCGCCATATACAAGCCATAGTGACTCTGCGGATCTTGATAGATTTTAGCCATCTCGGTGACGACTTTTTCGTTCTGCAAATGTACTTCGGTTACGTCCCTCTGTAGGACTTCTGTAGGAATTGCAAAGCCGACACGATGCATGTGTGCCAAAAAGTGATCGTACAATGTCTGGGAATGGAGGGCATCCTGCAGTAGCTTTTCTGCCTCTGGGCGAGCCTTAAAGAACTTCAGATAGGCGCGATCTTTGGCACCCAGCAAAAATTCAACGACGCGGAATTGGTATGACTGAAATCCGCTTGCGGGATTCAAGCGGTCGCGAAACTGATTGAAATCATTGGGGGTCATGGTTTCCAAGATGTCGATCTGATGGGTAAGTACATCTTGAATCGTGTGAATTCTCTTCATCGTGCGGACAAAGCGCATGATCTCGTCGCGCTGTAGGGCCGCGACGGCATCGGTAACTTCGTGCAGGATCTGCTTAAACCAGAGTTCGTAGACTTGGTGGATGATGATGAAGAGAGTTTCATCGTGCTGCGGTGGTTGGCTCAGTGGGACCTGCAAATCCAGCAATTCGCGAACGCGCAGATAGCGATCATAAGTCAGCGTCTCTTTCCCTGGCTCGATCAAGCCCTCTTCGCGCATCGTGCAACTCTCCTGCTACTTGGTTACGACCGCCAACCACTCAAGCTTTTCGGTAAAGGGAAACATATCGAAGGCCTCAATCTGGCGCAGCTGACAACCCTGGCCTTGCAGATCAGCTAAATCACGGGCCAGCGTTTCTCCCTCGCACGACATATAAATCAGTTGTGTATCTTTTGACTTATTCATGATGTCGGCTAAACATCGGCGAACCGGTTCGGCGAGCCCTCGCCGTGATGGATTCACGACAATAACCTTTGGCAACGCGGCCCAATTCGGGATGGACGAATAGACATCTTCAACGCGTCCGACCATGTGATACGGCATGGTGGTCATGTGGTTACGAGTTGCATTCAGTTGGGCATCGCGCACCGCTTGCGGATTCTCTTCAATGCCCAGGACCTGATAACCCGAGCGCGACAGGATCATGGAAATTGCGCCAATTCCGGAATATAGGTCCCAAGCCACCTGATTCACCACGCGCTGGCCTGAAAGCTGCTCAATGCGGCGGTATATGATTTCGGCAATCCAAGGGTTGACTTGGAAAAAAGATGACGGCCCTATCTCAAAATCCAACTCGCAGACTCGTTCTCGTAACCGATCGGCTCCTGCGAGCCTTCGGCTTTCTTCGCCAAAAATGGCGTTGCCGTCCGAATTGTTGAGATTCATGTGTGCCGACGTAATGTTGTGGCCACGCTGTCGCAATGTGGAGACGAGTTGGCGCAATGCCGCGCTTGCATCTTGTGTTACGACAAATGTTACCATCAACTCAGAGGTCAAATGCGCCGCGCGAATGGCTACGTAGCGCAGGACACCGATTCGTGTTGGTTCGTCATAGGGCGTAAGATCGGATGTCTCAAGTTCTTGTTGTAAGTCGCGAAGCAAAAAATTGATGGTTCGCCGATGTAGAGGACAGAAGCCAAGATCGACAATATCGTGGCTCCCTGGTTTAAAGAGTCCGATGGCAAATCGCCTCTGCGGCTCGTCGTCTTTCGCGGGCAGGGCCGGCCGAACCGCCAATTTTGCGTGCGCCCGGTACTCATGGCTTAATGGCGACGGTACGGGCGGTAGAACCCGAGCCTTCTTAAATAGGCCCAATTGCTCGAACTGTCCCAGCTGCTCACTAAATTTTGTTTGTAGACTTTCTCGATAGTCGCCGTTGATGAACCGGCAAGTAGCGCATTCAGCTTTGATCTCACAAAACCCCTGAGCATGCTCGCGTGACGAACCCTCGGCAGGGGGTTGTCGACGGCTCGGGCGTCTTTGGGAAGTTGGGCGGTTATTATCCCGCGGTATGCGATCCGAAGGCACGGTGGTCCCTGATGTCAGTAAATCCAGTCTTTCAAGTCTACAGGAGGGGACTTCCTAACATGTTTTTGCGAGCGACGAAAGACCTTTACCCCCAAATTTCTGGAGTATTTTCGCCAGGTATCCCACTCTTCGCTCAGCGTTTTCACGGTGTAGGGCGTGTTTGGCGACTTTGAACCCTTGGAAAAAGTATAGGGTCCGAAAAGGTAGGTAGCGGTGTGTCGTATCCAGCGGAAATAAGGCTGCGTCGCTCCGGAAGGTACGTCAAAGAATACCAACATGTCCCCGTACTCCATGGCAGTGGCTGCTGGATCAATTTCGTAGAATTCGGATTGGATCGCTCGCCACAACTCGTCGTAGTTGATCATGGCGCGGTGATATCCCTGCTCTTCCTTGACATTAACCCACGGAGATTCTGGAAATTCTTGTCCATGAAATGCCAGGGCTGCGTGAAAGCAGTTCGGTCCGCGGTAGATGACGTAACGCTCAACCATCCGACGAGCGAAACTTGGGAGCAGGTGTTCATCAACGCTCAATGTGGCCTGCGTTTTGAGCCGTTGATGGACTCTGGAAAGGTCCTCGTTCCCAAGGAAGGGACGGAGTTGTTTCAATAGAGTATCTCTAACCCTGGACTTTCCGCGGAGTGCAGACGTATCCACCTCTACGTCATGATGGGTCTTGGCCAGCATCACCGAGAGACGGTTTAAGTTGACGTAGCGAAGGGCCTCACGGTCGATAATGACTTTACGAGAGCCATCCTGAGCGTTGGTCTCTCGACTCTCGACCACTCTTGCCTGTAAATAGGACATGAGCTTGGTGCTCATTTTTGACTTTGCTAAATAAATCGCCAATTCGGCCAATTTATCTTCATTTACCGGAACAAAGACGGCAACTTCCTCGACACGCTCATCCTGGGCAGCTCGACTGATGCGCCGCTTCAGCTTTTCTACGGGCATTCGAACCTCTGCCACCTTCTCCCGAACTGGCAGGGTCAAGCTTGCACGCAACTTGTGAGGATCGTGCAAGAAGCCGAATGTTTTGACTTTGCTTTCAACCACGGCAAAGGCTTCGCCAAGCGCTACCTGTACCGCCATGACGATCCCGCAAATTTGTATGATTCGACCCCTGTTCATCGTCAGGTACGCCAACCTTTCCGAGCCTAAATGGCATTTGAATTAGCCATAATCACTAGGTTTTTCGGTACGCCTGAAGAAATCTTTAGAAGCACCGATCTTGGCACTGCTGTACGGGGAGGGGGCGGTGGAGGCATGCCTCATCCAGCACGAATGGTGCTAGAATACTCATAGGTTTCAACAACAAAATTTACCGTGCGTATTCTGGCGAGTTCGATTCGTGTTGCGCAACGACTTTATCGAGCCAACCCTTAAGCAGCTCATCAAGCGTCTTGCCAAAACAATTAGAGGGAGAGAAGGCTATGACAAAGGTTTTAATTGCTGATGCATGTAAGCCAAGTTTGGTCATGTCATCAGAGATCTTCAAAGATAAAATTCCAGGAACTGAAGTCATCGTTGCCGCCACCGGAGCCGCAGCTATTGAGCTTGCACAGAAAGAGAATCCAGATCTTTGCTTGGTTGACTTCGACTTGCCGGATGCTGATGGCGCCAGTCTGATCGTGGCCTTGCGTCGCGTTTATCACGGCCCACTCTTGCTGCAAGCGTTCCCCGATGCGGTGGTTAGCCAGGCAGTTTCCGAACTGTTGTTCGGTTACAATGATGCTAGTGGTTGGGTGCGTAAGCCAGTGCAGTTTGATGAGTTGAGCCATAAGATTGATACGTTTTTGTTGCAAGGGCAGCGACTGGGCAAGCGATTCGATACGGATTTGGAAACAAAGGTCATCGCCAAAGCGGCTGGTCGCGGGAAGCGCGCCCCCAAAGCCACAGGTCGCGTGATCAACATCAGCCTCGGCGGCGCATGTATAGCCCTTGAATCGCCGATGAAAATGAAAAAGTCTCAAGAGCTGACTTTATCGATTTCGTTCCCGGCCGAAGCCAAAGCCAAGAAAAAACCAGTGAAAGCGGTGGCCAAGCCGTCGACCAAGAACCCGCGCAGTCGTGCGGCCCTAAAAACCAAGGTTCCTTGTGTTGAAACAAAAATCAAAGCCAAGGTCTGCTGGGTCAGCAAGGATCAAGTCGGCCTACAGTTCGGCAAGCTAACCGATGTTCAACGCAACGGCCTCGAAGGTTACTTGCGGCGCGAGCTGACTGTGGATGAGGTTGCATCTTAGTTCAAAGCGCATTGTGGTCTTAGGCGGTGCCCCCACCGCCGAACTAGGAACTCAAGCATGAGTGATCAACCGAAAATTAGTGACGACCTGCTCCAAGAGTTGGAACTTGGTAGCAGCGCGTTTGAGTTGATTGAATTCTCATTAGACCGACAGTTGGCCGATGGCACCCGCATGCGCGGACGCTACGGGGTCAATGTTGCCAAGGTGCGGGAAGTGATCCGCATGCCGAAGATCAACCCGCTCGGTTCGCGCGTCCCCGGTATTGTCGGCATCTTCGAATTGCGAGGAGTGCCTATTCCCGCCGTGCTGCTGAATCACATGTTGGGCGACGCGGTCGAGCCGGTTAAGGGAGATCAGCAAATTATTGTTGCCGAATTTAGCAATAAAAGGGCGGGGTTTGTAGTCTCGGGGACGCATCGCATTCGGCGTGTTGCTTGGCAAAAAGTATTGCCGCCATCCGGTGATGATACATCGTTTATGACGGGCATGATTCTACTGGATCAAGATGAGTTTCTTTTTATCTTGGACTTAGAAAAGATAGTCGCCGAATTGGAGAAGCGCGCCGGAGGAAGCTCCAAGTTAACCTCCATCGGTGGCGCTTCACATATCCAAGAAGCTGCCACGCGCCAGAACGCTGCACCTGTTTCGAGTAACGGCTACACCATCCTGATCGTAGATGATTCACCCATCATTCTGGACGGTCTGGATCACGCCTTGCGAGCCAAGGGCTTTTCGGTCATTCGGGCAGAAAATGGTCGTCGTGCCTTGAGTGTCCTCGAGGCGGCAGATCAAGAGGGGCGCGAAATATCCTTGGTTGTTACCGATGTTGAAATGCCGCAAATGGACGGCCTGACCCTTACTCAAAATATTCGGCAACACTCATCATTCTTCGGCTTGCCGATCATTTTTCATTCTTCGCTTTCCGGGCAAGCGTCTATCGACGCCGGCGCCAGTGCGGGTGCGGATGGTTATGTCGTGAAGAATGACATTACATCTCTGCTGCGCCTCATCAACAAGTTCCTTAAGACCAAAATACCGGCCTAACGACTATGCAAAGTCAGACAAAGTTGTCGCTGAGGGAGGCTAGTCTCGCCTTGATATCAGTGCTTCTTGTGGCCTTTCTGCTGTTTCATCTCTACGCCCTTCTAGGAATGGTTATCCAGCCTGATTGGATGGCTGCAGCCGCGGCAAATACGCTTATGGCCGCCGGCGTGATCTGGCACTGGTGGCGTCCACCTGGGATCAGCGCCAGCACTCATTTTTCACCTGAGGAGAGCACTCTGCCAGCTTGGCTGGCATTTGCACCAGCTGCCGCGATTACTGCAGGATCACTCTTGATAGCATGGGTGTCGCGAAGTTTTGGGACACCTTTGTCGCAGGCTGCCGGCCAACATCAATGGCTACTTGTGACCTGGATTCCCTTGGTCGAAGAGATTGTGTTTCGCGCCGGTTTCTGTCACTGGTACATGCAACGATGGGGGCGTTTCTGGGGCATCTATTTCTCTTCGTTACTTTTTGCCATGTGCCACGCCGATTTGAGCTGGGGGACCATCATGAGTGGAGGCTTGGGCTTTCCCATGGGGCCATTCCTCTTGGCATTGGTAACGGGGTTGTTGTTCGCACGAACTGGTCGCCTATTGCCCGTGATTCTGTTGCACGCAGCTTGTAATTTCACGGTCGTGATTTTCTCCGTGCTCGACGCAAGATGGTTCTTGTGGTTACATTGGCTATATCACTGATTGGGTTGAGAAATGTTAGACGAGCAAGATAACCCTGATGCGGCCGCAGAAAGCGGTGACAGCGCCGATGCACGGGTGGAGCGCTTAAAGCAGCTAAATCGGGTTGTTTGTATCTGCAAAGGCATTCCGCTATCCCGCATTTTACCGGCTCTTGATGGAGCGGAAACGGTCGCCGAGGTCAATGCCCGTACCGGTTCAGGCACGGGCGGTTGTCGTGGTGAGCGCTGCGGTCCAAGAATCAAGATCCTTTTGCGTAAGAAGAAAGAGCAGAAGCAGAAATGATCTGGGCTGCGGCATCGCGCAGATCCGTCACCGGCGACGTCTGAACGGACCCAGACTCGTACTGGTCACTCGCAACTAAGTAGCATTTACCAACTTTCGCTCGATGGCCCGCCTCAATGTCGCTAGCTTTGTCGCCGACAAGAAATGACCGTTTGAGGTCAAGCCCGAACTCTCTGGCCGCAGACAAAATCATTCCGGGTTCCGGCTTTCGGCAATCGCAGGTGATAGCAAACTCGGCGACGGAGCCATCGGGGTGGTGCGGACACATGTATATGCGATCCAGCATGGGACCACCGAGCGCCTGAAGACGCTCCCGGAGCGCGGCATTGAACGCTTTAGCTTGCGTCAGAGTAAATTTACCGCGGGCGATTCCTGATTGGTTAGTGATCACGACCAAAAGAAAGCCGGCAGACTTCAGGGCATTCAGTCCCTCGATCACTCCGGGTAAGATTTCTAGTTTATCCAATTCGAACACATAATTGCTGTCACGGTTGAGTACACCATCGCGATCCAAGAATACGGCGCGGGGGCTATTCGGCGGCACGGGCATAGAGCCATGTCCGATCTTTCTCGGCGACCGCATAGGGGGCGCAGAGTTTGAAAAGGTCTCGCAACGAGCCGACGACTTCGCCGTGCGGCTCGGCAGATGCCTGCATGTAATGTGTGATGCGCAGTCGCTCTTCAATCTGCCAGAATTGCTCCACTGGCAGCAGCAGCTCGATCGTCGTCGTCTGTTCGCCGGCTGACTCGGGTTTCTTCGTTTGCAAGTAAACCTGTTTACCGACGATCAGATACTTTTTGATCATGCTGCGAGCTCACTTCTTCTTGGCAGTCTTTTTCTTGGTGGCAGCTTTGGTTGCAGTCTTCTTTGTTGCTGGGCTGGCTTTCTTTGCAGGAGCTGCTTTCTTAGCAGCTGGTGCAGCCTTCTTCGCCACTGGCTTCTTTTCTTCAGCGGCGGCCTTTTTCGCAACCTTCTTCTCTGGTGTAGCAGCTTTTTTAGTCTCGACGGCCTTTTCAGCTTTCTTTGTCGGCACCGCTGCGGGCTTTGTCTCGGCGGCTGGCTTTGTAGGCTTAACTTCAGCTGGTTTAGCTTTGGCGGCGGCGGCAGCAGCTGCTGGCTTCGATTCGGCAGTGGTGGCCTTTGCCGGCGCGGTGGCCTTCTTCGCTTCAACTTTGGCCGGCGTTGCTTCTACGGCTTCATCAAGCTTCATCTCGTGCTGCACAGTTTGATAGATGCGCTTCCAAAGCGTCTTGTCCTTTCGCAGCCAAGCTTCAAAAAGCTTTCGAGCTGGACGATTGATAAGGGCTTCATTTATGAAATACCCCGTAAAATCTTTTGGCTCTTTGCGCGACTGCAGTTCCTCGACGTGTGAGGCAAGGATGAGCAGTTCCGATTGGCGCGCTCTCAAGACTAGAATTCCACCTGGTGCTGGCACGATCTCTACTGGTAGCACAGACAAAACCTCTCAAAAAATTTTAACGGGGCCATGGACCGACTATAATACCGTTCTGTCATGGGAACACAACGACACAAATTCCTGCAAAAGCAGCAAGCTAGCCAAAACAAGGGGTAACCGCAAGTCCGAATACCTTAAGGAGAGGCTTTTCGGGAGCGGCAATCGGCCGCATCGCCCGAGAAAGCGCCCTCGTTTTCCAGTGCGGCGGCAGCCTTGTGTCGGGCACGGTACACTTGAAATGGGAACCATTGCTGCGCGGGATTGGCGCCATAGCCGACGATACTCTTTAAAAAGAATCCGCGGAAATAGCGTTCAACCAAGGCAAAATCGTCTTGCAAGTTTTCGGTAATTTTAAGGTTGGTGCAATCGACGATCAGGCTCCACTTGGAGTGCCATTGCATCAGGTTATTGGTCAGTTTGCTCTTCAGGACTTGCAGCATATCCTTCGAGTTAACTTCTACGGGCTCGCTAAATGACAATTCCACCACATGCTGCTGAAAGTGGTTCTGTAGCTGAATCAAGTCGCGAAACTCAATCTTTTCTCGCGGACCGGCCTGTCGGCGCAAACCGACACTGGCGGCGGCCGCTTCTTCATCCGGCAAGATCTCGAAAGGAAGCCGGCCAGCTCCATCAACTTGGTTGATCCCAAAGCCAACCGCCTTTTTTAGAAAGAAACCCTTGAAGAAACGCAACATGATTTCCAGTTCGGACGCAACTTCGGGAGAATCGGCAACTCGTAGCCGGCTGCAATCGACGAGAACCGAGTACGGAGAGTGCCAAGACTTTAGTTCCTGTAGCCACAAGGACCGCCAGCGCAAAACATCAGCCTTGGACTGGACGAAAAACGGCTCGACGAAGGTCATGGTCATGACCTTCTTCTGATAATCGTGCTCAAAACTAATTTTCATTCGGCGCGTCCCCGACAGGTGCGAGTCACCTTAGCAAAGCCTCGACCTGCCGAGCAAGGTCGTCGTAGCCTCGCAGGCGGGCTTCGCGGCCGTTGATATAAATGGCGGGAGTCCCTTGGACGCCAATTTGCTCGCCGATGGCGATATCTTCTTGGATCTTAAGCATGATGTCTTGGTCTTTGAGGCAGGCGTCGATGTTCGCCTGGCTTATCCCAATTTCGCGCGCCCACACAACTAGGGTATCCGCATTTATGCCTTTTTGCCGGTCAAAGGCTATATCGTGAAACTGCCAAAACTTACCCTCGCGGCCAGCACAGCGGGCTAAGACGGCAGCTCTACAGGCGAATTGGTGCAGGGATGACTGCATGCTCTTGTTGCACGACTTGTCGAGGGGAAAATTCTTAAAGACGATGAGGATCTGGTCGCCGAAATCTTCGTGCAATTTTTTCATAAGATTCATGGCAGCATTGCGGCAGGCTGGACATTCAAAGTCGGCGAACTCGACGATCCTTACCTTCGCTGAATCACTGCCTTTGCGATAGTCTTCGCCAAGACCGGAATACGCGGAAAAATCCACTTTAATTTCAGCTGTCGGAGCCGTTATTTTGGCGGGCTCAGCCGCCTTGGGAGGCGCACTGCGCTCGATTTCTGACGGGCTATAGGCGAGTTTGAAGCCGCCCGTGACTAGGATGACAGCCAGAGCTGCAAGACCGCCGCTGCGAAGAATGCCGCCCGTATCACCTCCCACGGGAATCTGGTCGCGATACATCAACAGCGCTGCGATTTGCAAGAGGCACAGCGCATAGACAAACGTGCAGGTCAGGCAGAAAGCCCCTATCTGGAAGTACGAAATCCCTCCTAAGATGACAGTGACAATGAAGCCGATTAGAACCAAGGCAGCATAGCCTTGCATGAAGTCACGTCGATCTTGTGGGCGTACGATGGCTAAACCGACAAGTAGAAGTGCGCCTAGGAAATATCCCGCTCCCCATAGCCCCATCGGGATACTCAAGATTTCGCTATATTCGCTACCAGCGACAACGTCGCAGCTTACCGTTTGGTTGATATTACAAAACGCATCGGTTTGACCGAGGCGCTTCAGTTCAAGATGGTGATAAGTAGCATACGCCGAAACGATGATCCCCAAGACCGCAAGGATTGCGGCAGCGATGGACCAGGTCTTCAGGCGTGGGTTCAATTCCAAGTGCGGTGTGCCGCCAGCTGTCATGATGCCGCCTCCCATAAGTTAGAATCATTACCTTATATTACACCTGTTTTCGTAAAGTCTCGCCCCATCCGATGATCGTGGGCACTTTTTCGCGACTCTTATCCCTCTCTAACCTGCGTCGAGGCGGGCTTCCGCCGGTTCCTCGAATTGTCTTGACGGCAGTGGTCGGGGTGCAATACACGGGCGCCGGCGAGTGCTACGCCATGAATAGTTAGGCCAACTTACCTTCATTCAGGGGTTTATTTATGAGTTTCCAGCAAGTCTTACATTTACTGACAGTCGTTGTCCTTTGTTGGGTTGCGCCCGCTTCTTTCGTTGCCAGCGCGGCAAATGCCGATCAGGTTCCTCAGGTTCCTGGTTATGCCTTTATTGGATGCCGGCCATCTCCGGGTGAGTGCATGAACTCATGTCCAACTCGCGGTGGCATCGTCGCCAAGAAGGACGCAGAGACCTGCGAACGTATCGGTGATTTTTACGAAACGTTCCTCTGTTATTGTCGTGTGGATGCCACAGCACTTGGCGCCGATTTGGAGTAGGTTTTGCGGATGGCCTGCTATCGCAGCCAAATGACGACGCGCCGGTTTTGCGCCTGGGCGTCGGCGAGCTCCTTGCCGGTCTTGCCAACATAGTCAACCTTTGGCTTGGTGTGAGCAAAGGCTTGCACAGACATGCGGTCCTCTTTGACACCCAGCCGTCGAAACTCATTCAACAGTGTCACCCCGCGGGCAGAACTTAGATCCCAATTCGAGCGAAAGCGATTACCTTTCATCGGGATGTTGTCGGTGTGTCCCTCTAGTGAGAGTGCATACTTGTCGGGCGCGCCGGCGATGATTTTCAATACCTCGCTGACGACGTTCTTCGTTTGAGAATTGGTATCTGCCGAGCCACTGGCAAATAGAACTCCGCTTTTGAACTCAACCGCAAGTCCCTCCATGTTCAAGCTGACGCCGACGGCGTTGCGCAATTCTGGCTTGCTGTTGATTTTGCGCTCGAGCAACTGCTTCAGTTCGAGCAGATTGTGCTCTTTCACAACCTTTTCTGTTTTGTTGAGATTGTCGACCATGACGTCGACTTTAGCTTTGTTGAGGGTCGACATAGAAAGGAGCAGTGCAAAGAAGCACATTAAGTTTAAGCTCAAGTCCGAGAACGTGGCCATCCACGCATCTTCTTTGCGCTTGCGTTTAACTCGTTTGATTGTGGCTTCCATGCGCGCTCACCTATTCCGTTATCGCTGCTGCGCGGCCTTGCCACCGCCGCCGGCAGCAATTTTTCGCGACTGCGATGCATAAGTCTTCATCACATTGTTCAAATGCACGCTCGACTTCTTGCCTTTAAGCGCCATCACACCTTCAAGAACCAGCGTGTCGATCTCCATGGACCGCTCTGTCGCCAAAGATATCTTTTCGGCGCACGGCGCATAAATGAACGTCCCCAAAATTACACCGTAAAGCGTTGTAATCAGTGACAGCGCCATTCCTGCGCCGATCTTTGTGGGATCGTTCAACGTGGACATCATGCCAATGAGTCCAAGGAGCGTTCCAAGCATCCCCACGCCCGGGCTGATCTTGGACATATTTTCGAACATTCCGCTAGCGAGCGACATACGTTGCTGCTTGGCATTGATCTTCCCCACGAGGTTGTGGCGAATCTCCTCTTCCGAAAAATCATTGACGATGAGGGAAACTCCATCGCGCAGGAAGTCATATTTTACATGACCGCGAATCTTGACGAGGGCACCGATTCCCTCAGCGCGAACCAGGGCAGCAGCTTGCGTCAGCGTATTGATGACGTGTTCTTCCATGCGATCGTGTCCGCCAAAGGCGGCATCCCAAAGGGTCTTTAGCCCAGTCATGAAGTCCGTAATGCGATGCGACAAAAGCATGATGGAAGGTGGGGCGACGACAAGCAATATGCACGACGGCAGGTCGAAGTATCCCTTAAATCCGGGAGAAGGGAACATGAACACGTACCAAAGGCTGATACCGATACCGCAGAGCCCAATAATTGCTGACACGTCAAAACCCCCCATGCCTTGTTGCGCGTATAGGGGGTTTCGGTTAACTGTCTTGGATCTTTAGGTGAAAATTACTCGCAGACGAAGTAAGCCTTGCCGTCTCCGATGTGCCAGTATTCGCTAGCGACGAGCAGGCGGGCGTTGTCCGAATCGCTTGGGCGAAAGGTAAAATTCATGCAATTTCCCTGCTCATATCCGGTGTCGCTATCACATACGGTAACTTCGGCACCATGTTCACCAAAAGGTATTCGATACATTTTCAGCTCTACAAATCCGACCTCAAAACCGAAGTGAGATTGGAAGAGTTGAGTGGCACGAGTCTGCGCGCTTTTCGCGTATGACTTCTCCACTTCTGATTGGGCCTCGAAGCGGTCGCTCTCGCCCGAAGTCGCCATGAGGCGAACGACAGACAAACAATAAGAATCCACCGACGGGGAGCTTTTCAGGTCAGCTGCATGCGCGGACTGAGCAAGAAGCAGGCATGTGGCGACAAGCCATTTTTGAAAAATTGATGAATCCATGGGAGATCTCCTAAGTTAGGACCACTTGGCGAGCCGGGAATAGCGCACCTCGTGGGACTTATGCAAGCCAATTGCGAAGAACGACTATGGAAATTTGGGTTGGCCAGTGGAGAATCCTGACCGCTTGCCGAAGAGCATAGGGGAGCGATGCGCACACTTTCAGGCAAACATCTGAACCTCCCGCCAAAATTGGGGTCTCGCTTTGCGTGGCTATAGAAAACAACAGTTCACGAAGAGGTCTGCAGCCTGGCTGGTAGCCACGGCAATGTTCGCTGCACCTGCTGTGACTGGGGCAGAGGACTGTGGCGACTTAAACTCAGCCACGGTCGGCCAAGAGGTCTTAGATGACTGGCAGAAGAACTGGCTGCCAAACGTCGGTGATACCGAAACGGTCAGCGCCAAGAATGTTGAAATGCTGCTGCGAAGGGCGCGCGTGCAGTATAGCGCGACCAGCCTGCGTGGAGAATATCCGGCACTGCTGATTTCCTCCGAGGGGCAGCATCCGCTCAATCGCCTCGCGCGTTTCTATGCCGCCGAGGGTGCTAAGGTTGTGTTTGCCCCAGAATTTCTGGCGGATCGGGGATCGCGTGGCTCATTTCACATTCAGGAAAACACGATCATTTTGCAGACAAACATTGCAGCACGCACTCCCTCAAACTTTTTCACTATGACTGATTTGCACGAAGCTCTGCACGCCCGGCTGTGGGGACAGCCGGAGGGTAAACTGCACAGTGCCAAAATTGATAACATCCCAGCCGGCACCGACCACTCATCAAAATTCAGCAGTGGCGAGGATCTCGCTCTGAGTGAGTACTTAACCTATCGTCAAGATCTGCGGCTGGCTCTCGGTAAGCTTCGATACTGGGTGCGTACTGAGATGCAGCGCCCTGCTGAGCAGCCAAGGCAAACCTGGCTGGACTATATCTGGAGCTTCTTTCATCGCTCAGAGCCCGTTAACGTGCAGGAGAATGTCTCGGCGATCGTTTCGCGAGCCCGAAGTAAGCTTGACGACATCAGGGAGATGCATGAGTTGGGCGAGTTAGCGCTAAAGCCGCTCGAAGGCTTAGTTCGTGGAGAAACTGGGGGGCGATCGCTGTCTGTTTTGGTTGACAAAGAGTCAGTCAGAGTCGGGAGGAATCGGTTTTTCGCTGTTCGCATAACGCTCCCACCTGCCTCGAACGAGCATGTGTTAAACCCTGCATCGACCGTTCGACTCCTAGTGCCTAAAGATGCAAACAGAAGCCAAAATGCCGAAGGACTTTTAGGGTTGGTTCAGCCGCAAATTACAGGGTGGCGACAACTGCAGGATGAGCAAAGCCCCATGCTATTGTTGCTTGATGCGCGCCTAAAAACGCTGCGTGCAAATTGGAAATCATGGACGCAGAATCCCCAAGGTGATCTTGCCCCGTTGCGGCAAGCGATTGAGTCCGCCCATGATTTGGCCAAGGAAGTTCATCAACATGCCCTGAATTTCATGGCTTACTAACCTTGATTTCTACCGTCGCTCCGGTCTCAGAACGAACACGCCATTGACGGTCAATCGACTGCAAAATTATTCGAAACTTTCGCGGGTCGTTGCTGATCGTCGCGCAGTGTTGCCACTTGTTTTGCTCGTCCAAGACAAATGCCGGGTAGGGCTTTTCAGCGGGATCTTCATTGAGCATATATGCGGCGACATACTTTACCTGCGGCCCAACCTTGGTGCCGACGCAAAGGTAAAACCGGTCTTCGAGGACTCCGGAAATCGTCGTCGCAGCCTTCAACGAAAATTGTGGCAAGAATTCGCTCAAGGATTGCTGTCCGACTTCTCGCAAAGTCAGTGCGGCATCGCTGTTCTCTGACCTGCCGATGTTTGGTAGGTATTGAATGCCGAGTCGCCGCTGGGCTTCTGTGCCCAGATAGGACTGCAGTCGCTCTGTTGCCAGTTGAGTGTTAACGCCTCTTGCTTTTGGAGTTCCAGCGAGGTCCTCATCCAAGACCAAGGACTCACAATAGGGCTCGTCAGTAGCCTCGGTGTGGCGCAGACAAACTTGCTTTGGCACAATAGCCTCGTATCGGCCGGGTCGTAGGCGGTGCGATGCCTCAAAGAAGTCTTGCGTCATCACCGTAAAGGCTGGCAACGGGTACCGCTGCAGAAGCTCTGGCTGTCGGCTCGTGTTGCGATTGAACCCCCATGAGTTCTTGATCAGCCACTCTGCTGGGAGTTGTTCCATACTCCGGGAGAGATTTGCCGGTGATGCCGGCGCAAAGGTCGAGTCGGCCCTGCGAAAATCGACCAAGAGTACGGCGTGATTTGCGTGCGGGCTGTCTGAGTTGTTCATGGTGGCAAATGGACAACCTGGATCGGGACAGTTCAGTGTCCCATTCGTTTCTCGTCCTTCTGAGTGAAAGTTGAAGCTGATGGGCACTGAGTATCCATAAAGCATCGCCTTTCTGATGACTTGGAGTGAGCGGTTGTACTCAGCGCTGACTTTCGCATTGGGGTCTTCGCCGCGGCCTGAGTCTGGGATTTGCAAGACATAGTATTCGGCGCGTTTATACTTGAGTCGGTTTTTCGCGAACGTAGTTGGCGTATAGTTTCCACCCGCATAGCTGAACGTGCTATTAGCGTGATCTCGTGTATATGCCGCGAGTAAGAACCTTTCCTGGTCCGCATTCAGTTCGGCGATGCGGGCAATGATCTTGACGGCTTCTTGAGGTGATATCGGCCACTGCGCCCGCAAGCTGTCTAGCACCTGAATGACTTCGTCCTTGGCGCGTGGTCCAATGGCAACATCGAACTTCGGGCGAAAGAAGGGCTTTTCGCCGATTCTTTCAGGAACAATGCCGTAGCGTTCGACCAAGTCCAATCCCTGTCCAAGACGCATCCCTTCACCTTGAAACTCCGAAGGGTCCGTCGTCATCGTGATCTGTTCAAGTAGGTGCATGAGACCAAGAAACTCTTCGCTGAAGTTCAAACGAAAGCCTCCAGATTCTGCTCCGCGCGTTAGCTCAAAGAATCGCTGTTCCAAGTGAGCAACGATGGCATAAGCCCAGCAAAAGGCGGTGCCTCCCTGCGACTCGGGCCCTGTCGTCACAATGGGCGAATCATCTGCATCATAGCCGCCACTGGTGCTGCGGCAGCCGACGCCAATGAGACTCGCTAAAACTCCGATAATAAGAAGTCGGTGGTGTCCCAGCATGAGCAAAGCATGTCTCCAAAAAAAATGGGCCAGGCGTTACCACCTGGCTCCAAGTTTTATCGCCGGATTCTGCGCATCAGTTTAGCGACTCTCTGAACTCAAGTTGCAGCTCGTTAGGATCTGTTTCGTTGTTCTGATGTTCTTCTGGCTGCTCGGCACCAGGCAGCATGATGCTCATGTGCCCATCATTTGCCCAGTCAATCGCACCAGCTATAGCGCCAGCAAATCCTTCGCCATCATTCGCCGAGTCCGAGGACTGATCACACCGATCAGGAACCCGGGCGTTCGGATTGCGTATGCGGGCGTAGTAATCGCCAACAGATTCGTCAAAGTTCAGCCGCACCTTCGCCGACAAAATCTTGCCACGAAGTGCCCGACAGGAGGCAACATCGGCACGGTTCATGCTGAAGTTCTGGGTGTAAGTCCAGCGCGGAGCAACGATCGCAAAGGCTTTGCCGCGTTGCGCAGGGTCATTTGAGGTGATCACGCGATCGCCTGAGGTTCCTTCCCAAACACGGGCAAAATATGGCAGATGGCTGCGAGGTATATCGGCCATCTTGCCATTGAAGGTGGCGCCGGTGAAGCCTGCTTTGGCCAGGTCGCGCGCCGCAGTGGCCAAGCCCGAATCCGCTTTGTCTGAGTCGCGGCGAATGACGACGGCATTCTGCGCCAATTCCGGTTGCAGAGCGGCAAATTCCGCAGCCGCAACTTCGCCGTCTAGAATGATCACCGCTGACTTGGCGCCGCCACGACCAAAGACTGCCTTGAAAAGTGCCTCGCGATACTCGCGAGTTCTCTGCACGGAGTCATTCCACAGCTCTGGGCTCGTTTCCCGCGCCGCATAAGGGTGAGTCTTCAGTACTAAGTAGTTGTCACCAACGGTCCCCTGGCCGACTCGCAAGGAACTAACGAGGCTATGTAAAAACTGACCGCGACTTCCCGTCAAGGCACGAGCCGTCAGCAGATCGTCTTCACCGTGCGCGTCGGCAATCACGACGACCGCTGGCTTGTCCCACTTGCCGCGATAGTGGGCATAGTCGCCATTGATGGCTCGAGCCTTTACAAAGGCTTCATCGCGTGGCAGGGATTTTTTCATGACCTTAGCCATCTCAATTGGTGGGCCCGGATCGAAGGTGTAGCGACGCTCTTTGCTGAAAGGCCGCGTCGTCCACACTTCATCAGCCGGCGGACGTGAAGATGGTTTGCCATCTCGCATTTCCGCTAGCTTGCGGGTGTCAAAGCGAACTTTTTCCCGCGTGCCAAAGACGATGGTGTCGGCTCCTTGACGAGAGGCGGTGGAAACGTTGACCATGCGGGAGTTGGGTGCGCCGAAATCATAATACTCTGGACCCATGTCGCCGCGTCCATAGACGAAGTCTTTTCCTTGAGCGTAGGTGTTCTCAAAGTAGGGATCCGCTTCGATCTTCCAGCTACGATATTTGGAAAAGCCAGTAAGGCCCTTTTTGACGGCGTCTGAAGCCTGTGGCTTAGTCATCATACTAAGCGCGGTGGGATGCGGAAGCTGTGTGACCAAGACATCCTGCTTCACGCTGCCGCCACTACGCAGTTTCAGGCCTTTTAGCGAGATTGTCTGCTTGCCATCAATCATCATTTTGCGACCGATATCGTAGCCACCCAGCTGTGCCTCATGAATGAGACCGCTTCCCTCCAAGCCTCCGGCTGGTAAGGCAATGCGACTCATGAATCCAGCGGGATCAGCATTGAACTTCGCCTTAAAGTCTTCCGCATTGGCTGGTTGGTACATGTCGCGACCAGTTTTGTCGAGCAGAACGCTCGCCTGCTTGTTGCCGCCTGCGGGCACAACCTTAAACTCGCCCACTTGGATCTTGTTTTTTGCAATCTCTGCAGCCGAGTACCGACCACCGACTTCGCCACCGCGGCTGACAACGAACGAGCCCATGGCATCACGTGCTGCGCCGCCGAACAAGACGATCATTTTCAAAGAGTCGGGGTTGTTGGCGATGATCCACTCGATCAAGTCGTTTCGCCACTGGGCGATGCGGCTGTCTTGATCGTTGGACATCATCCACACGGGGTTGGGCGTGAAGGACGAGAACTGCAACTTCTTACTTGCGTCGCTCGCTCCTGAGATCACCGGCGCGTCAAATACGCCGTACTGCCACTTGATCGTGAACGCGTACGCGTTGATAAAAGCGGCGCTCGAACTGACGCCGAAATATTCCGCCAAGTCCTGGGCGCGGCCACCAAAGCCGGCAGTTGCGGGTCGACCAGCTGCTTCAGCGATGTGCGTGCCGTCCTGACCGATGAAAAGGATTTTGACGCTGTTCTTTTTCAGCATCATGCGCCAGGGAATTGGGCCATAGGCTGGGCGAAAGAACTGCTTGCCATATATGCCCATGGAAAAGCCGGGAAAGTAGGGAATGCTAGCATGCAAGTCGATCAGAGATGTGCCTTGATCGTTCTTGGTGCTAGGACCCGGATCATATTCCCAAATCGGAAATGATCCCTTGCCGCGATACTTGGCGTCCTCACTGCCCGCTTGCTGGTCAAGCCCCGAGTCAGCGCGCTGGCGACAGCCATCGAGTGCTAGCGAACTGAAAAGAATCGATACGATGTACAGATGTCGCCACATCGGCTGGTCGGCACGGTGCCCAAGTAAAGCCATCGGCAATCCCCTTTGCGAGATATGAGAACAAGAATGTTTGCAGAAGTGTCGCTCTATTTTAGCGCAGATGAGATGGAGTGAACAATGGGGGCGAAACATTGTTGACTTGAGTTCAAGTGTGCTGCCGCGGATATAGACCGCTAAGTTCACTCCTGAAGTTCAAGGATTGTTGGGTTCCGAGAGTTTTTCTCGAAGGTGAATCATGGCGATAAGTGTCGATTCCAGGATATCAATGTGCGATGCAACGGTTGGGTGGGTTTGGTCGAGTGATTGACCGATTTTGGAGTAGTTGAGCACTTTCATCGATGCAAACCAGCTGGTCCATTCTGGAATTTAAATAAACCACGGCATCTGTCAGTTCATTCAGATCGGAAGGCCGCTCTAAATCCAGCCAGCCGCCAATATAGCTTTCGCAAGAAGTTTTCGCTGCGGCAATTGCTTACAACATGACAGCCTTTGGACAGCCTATGATATGTTTTATGTGGTAACAGCTAGAAGGTATAACGGACGACTGCTAACTATCGACAAAGAGTTGAAAGCAGCCGGGAAAAAAATGAAACTGCGCCTGTGAGGTTGGCACTTTCTGAGAAGAGTCGGATGAGGGATTATGCTTTTCTATCACTTCCTATTTATACAGAACCAACAACGGTCTATTTTTCATCTAAGGTTTTGCTTTCAGAAGAAGCTTCATCAAATCTACGAGCTGTGAGGTGAGTGCCATGAAATATCTGGGATTGGTTTTTATCCTATTTATGTTGCTCACATCGTGTAAAGACCGAAAAGTCCAAAGCGCTACGAAGAGCTATGATGACGTCGTCACGCAAGATCAGGTTTTGAGTTATTGGATCAAGTTACTGCAGGACCCGTCATCGTACTTTCCAGATATTATTCATATCAATGATGACATCAAAATTCCCAAGTCAGCAATTACCGACTATACCATCGAGTATAAGAGCGATAGCTACAAGTATTCTCGAATCGTCGGCTGGCATTCGTTTTTGATGCTAGACAATGGAGAAGCTTTCTCGATGTATGTTGACGGACAAAACACAATGGTAGAGCCGCTATTGGGCGGGGGATGGGATGGCGAGCTTATTCACCGCATGAAGTCTTTCATGGCCCCCAGGCTTTTTGCAGTGAGAAGATTTGGGCCAGATGATTCTGAACGGGATAGGTTCGATCGAATAAAAAGTGATTGGAAATCGGTAACAAGCCAAGGTAAGGAGTTTGTTTATCGAGTATTTGCGGACAATGCTCAGGAGCACTTTGTAATCCAAGCAATCGGACGCTTGGAAGCCAAGTTTGAAATGTCCCCTGACCTGTTTGTTTCAGTCTCAGATCCCAATGTTTATGATCTTCTTGAACAGTCTATTGCCGAAAAGCTCCAAGTTGAAATCGACGATGTGACGAAAATGTTTGAGGCAAGATCGCTAAGTAAAGTATCAGCGGATAAGAAAACGTATGCCCTTGGTAGGCATAATAAATCCAAAACTATTCAATGGAAGCCTCCTATGCTGTAGGAACTGAGCGAAAGTGGCGAATGGCCTGTGCTATTCCAGGGGGCGACGAATCCCCAAAAAAGAAAACCCTGACTCTTTTTTAAAAAAGTCAGGGTTAGACTATTTGACGAAGTGGTGGAGGATAGGAGAGTCGAACTCCTGACCCCTAGAATGCAAATCTAGTGCTCTACCAACTGAGCTAATCCCCCACTGGGAAACGACAATCTGCCTTAAAACATTTCCTGATGCAATAGCATTTGTGGCATGCCGGCCACAATTTTGGTATTTATGGAAGCTCGTCATCGAGTCGAGGAGTCGCCGTGTTTCCAGGAGTTATTCCCTTTAGTCGTGGATCCTTGGCCATCGATTTGGTGGTCATCGGTATGGCCCTCATCCTTCCGGTCCTGACCTATTCCCTCATCCAGATTCGTGTTCACGGTCGTTACGAATTGCACGGCAGACTGCAGTACATTCTGGGTGCGGTACTTTTCGTGGTCGTCACATTTTTTGAGATTGAAGTGCGTATCTTTGGGTGGCGACACCTGGCCACTCCTTCGCCGTACTACGATACGTGGCTGTTTCCAGTACTATATGTTCATTTGGCGGTAGCGATATCCGCGACCCTGCTTTGGATTGTGACTCTTTGGACTGCCTACAAGAACTTTGGCTGGCCACCACGCCCTGGGACATTCAGCCGGCGGCATAAAGCAATGGCTCGATGGGCGGCGGTCCTGATGTATGCCACGACCCTGACGGGCTACGTATTTTATTACCTGGCATTTATGGCTTAACCGGCCTGCGACTCCTGAGCTGCAGCCTCGAGCATCATATCCCCATCCATGACGTGCGGATCGTGCAACTCCCGGTGCTCGATGAAGCTCAAAATGGCATCGCAAACCGCATCTGGCATATCCACGACGACCTCATGGCCGCCCCCTTCGATGACGCGAAAGATGGAATGCGGGATCGCGTCATGGATGACCTTGCTGTTCCGCAAAGGCACGAAGGCATCGTGACTGGCCCCCAGTACCATGGTCGGCGCGGAGATGCGGGCAAGCTTTTCATCGACATGAAAGCGAAACGCTGCCCAAAATTGCGCGAGAACATTGGCCACCACCAGGGGCTCCTGTGCATCGAACTCCTGCCAAAGCTCAACAATGCGGTTGCGCTCTGTTTTTGACACTTGGGTCAGCAGGTAATCGGCTAGTACCTTCTGGCGCCGGCGCAAGTCCAGCCCTTCGAGAGCTAGGCGAACGGTGGCTAAGACCGACAGGCGAGTTTTCAAAGTCCCCGCAATAGAAGAATTGATGATCGTCAGTGTGCGCACGCGACCGGGATGATTGAAGCCAAGCGCCATGCTCACCATGCCACCCAATGACAGTCCGACGATGTGAGCGCGATCAACGCCAAGGGCATCGAGGACGCTCACCACATCGCCCGCCAAATCGGCAATGGAATGTCGGTGCGTCATGGGCAAGCCTGAAGAACGACCAATTCCCCGATTGTCGATGGTGATCACGCGAAAATGCTGCGCCAGCAATTTCTCAAATCCAAGCCAATGGCGCATGGAGCGGGCCAAGCCGCAGATGAGAACGAGAGGCTCGCCCTGTCCATGTTCTTCTACATACAGTCCGTGGTCTTCAACAACCCTGCCGCCAAGAATGTAAGGCATCGACACCTCGTGGAAAAATCACGACACTTCGGAAACATTCTATTACAGCCGTGTCGGAACACCAAGAGGCATCGGACAGCTGGCAGTTCATGCATTTGTTACCGAGGGTTGTGCCGCGTTATACTGATTGCATACAGTTCACTTCGGCGTCGGGGCGCGTTCTGCGACCACATGGGCCGAATCCAGGGGAGTTGCCATGTCTCAATTGATTACTTACGGCCTTCATCTGTTGGGAGTTCTTGCCCTCATGACTGCCGCGGGTTGCGGCGATCGCCGTCCGACCGAAGGCGGTGGTACGCGGCCCAAGGGCGAAGTGGAAAGGCTATTTGTGACCAAGTCGCAAGAATACGGCATTCCCTTGCGCTACTTGGTGGGCGTCGCCATGCTGGAATCGGGGATGACGCCAGATGCTTCCCGAGTGCCCTATCTCACAGAAACCGCCGAAGAGAATCGCGTGTTTCTAGGCTTTCGCATTTCCGAGACAGCATTTGGCGTTCCCCGTGAAACGCTGGGCATTGCGGACGCCGAGAACGCCGACTCCTTCGCCGTGCAGCTGGATGCCTATGCCAAATGGGTTGCCGAGCAGCTACGGGAATACAAACTGGTACGTGACCCGCGCACCGGTGAAGAGCATTACGTTTGGTTATCAGAGCTCGCCAAACTGCATCGTGCTGGTGGATCCCAATCCCGTGCGAACCAGGTACTGTGGGCGATGTCGCTCATGGGGTTGATGAACGAGGGACGCATTTGGCAAGATCCGGCTACTGGCGAAAAACTTGAATTGTCGCCTGAACGTCGGCAGATTCGCGTCGCCGAGTTCCCGCCGGAAGGACAGCTGTACTTTCAGTTAGCCTTGCGCCAAGCAAGCTACATCATCAATGCGCGGCAATTTGAACTCGTCAGCCACCCGAGCAATTTGCCAAATAAACCTGATCACATCGAAGTGGTGCACTGTCCTATGAACCTTTCTGCTTGCTTGGAGATTCAAAATCTCACCGACTCGCAGGAAATGACGCGCTTGCGGGCGCATTACATCATTCCTGCTGACAATTCCGTTGTGGAATTTCCTCTCGAAGTGACGCCGATCGAGTGGGCCGTCGAGATGACTGGTGCCGCCGGTGAAATTCGCACCGTGGATGATGCGGTTGTGGTCATGTTAGTTGGGAATTCAGGGCGCTACAATGAGCAAGGCCACCGCGTGAACGCTAATCCCACCTGGTTCACTCCATGGCAGCTGCGACGCCTGGGTGATGTCGTCAAGAATATCTGCCAGGTCTTAGCGCGTAGCGAGCCGCCAGTGCCATTTACTCAATGCTATGACGTTAAGGGGCCGCACGGCGTGCAGTTTCACCATCAGGGCGCATCAGAAAGCTATCGTTGGGGCGACATTCCTGACTTTGATGAAACCATCTTTACGACCTATATCCGCTCGGCTGCCAGCGTTCCCGCAGGAGAGGCGTACTTCGTTTGGCCGCGTGGGAAAAAGCGCTTTCGTGCTAAGCAGCCCTTTCAGTTTAACCTGCGCTTTCCGATCAGCGCCAAGCGCATTCTCGTAGAGCGCGCGATACGCTGTGCCGATGAGAAACTCATTTGGGCCACGGTCATGAGCGTGCCGGTGGATTCACAGGTCGAGCGTCCATTCCAGATGGAAGTGCATGATTCCGGTCCGAATCGCGATGGCCATTACTTCCTTAGGACGATGGTCTACGATGGCAATGAAAACGTTGTCGCTTGGGCGATCGACGATATGCATGTCTTTGGCTTCGATGCGCGGGCTCCGGTTGGGGATGCTAAGGCTTGCAAGAGAAACGGAACTTAGATCTCATGGCCAGAGTAGGTACCGGTTATTGACCGGAGCTTCATTGGCGGCGACGGGCTTGCCATCGTCATCGAGGAAGTCGAAGCTCTCCGTCACTTCCAGATCGTAGTAGGGGACGAAGGTCGTCCGTCCCTCATCGTCTTCGACCTGGATCGTGTTTGGTTGCCTTGGGCTGATGTTCTTGACCGTAAACTCGTCACCCTCTTCAAAATCCACATTCTTTTTCGTGGTCAACATCACTTCATCTTTGGGCATGATGTCGTGGAGCTTTCGCGGTGGAACGCGGCGAATAGTATGCTGCTCGCCATCCTTGTAATAGGTGACGTTATAGGGTCGGCGGCTGAACCGGACCTCATCCACGCAAAGGAACTCCTCGGCCGGGCTTTTGGTCCCCCGGCAATAGGCGCGAATTGCGCCATGGGTTCATTCGGAATAGCGGATGAGAACCTGAGTAAAAAAATATTTTTCTCTTATAAATTCAGCAACTTAAAAGAAAAGGGCGTCAAATATTTGGCGCCCTAGACTCGTTTTGCTGAGGATCGATCAGATGATTTCGCGGCCAGCGATGTAGCCAGTGCTGCGGGTGTTGCAGCCACAAGTGCGGTTACCGGCGGATTCGAAAAGTGTTCCGCAAGAGATGCAGTTGCGTACCTTGATGCGAATTGGCGAGAGATTTGCCAGTCTTCTTGCATGGTTCTTCAATTCAATGTCTTTGACAACCGACGGTGGCAGGCGCTTCACTTTATTCGACTGAAATTCGCGAGAGCCCTCGTGCACGTTGGACATGCGTACCCCCTGGTCCTAATGAAATTATTAAAATCCCATAGAATATAAAACCGAGGGACGAATCATACTATTATCCCCATACTTGTCAAGGGCTATTTTATAAATACGGCTCGGCAGACCGATTCTCCGGTTAATTTTTTCTTCGGCATCGGTTATCTGGTTAGGTTCAATCGAGGAAATTTCTAGATGTTTGTCCCCCAGGAGATCATCCGTATCAAGCGCGACGGCGGTACGCTGTCGCGTGAGGCGATGCAGGAGTTTTTTGGCGGCTACCTGCGCGGTGATATTCCCGACTATCAGGTAAGCGCCTTACTGATGGCAATCACACTCAAGGGCATGTCATTTGCTGAGGCCGTAGCTCTCACAGAAATTGCGCGCGATTCGGGTACGTGTTTGCAGTGGGACTTTCCTCGGCATCTCGTTGTCGACAAGCACAGTACGGGCGGCATTGGCGACAAGACGTCATTGATTCTTTTGCCCCTGGCCGTCCTTGAAGGCGTTCGCGTGCCAATGATTTCAGGCCGTGGATTGGGGCATACGGGAGGCACCCTCGACAAACTGGAGTCCATCCCCGGCATGTCAGCACGGCCCAACTTAGCGCAAGCGCGGTCCATTATGCGCGAGCACGGTGGCGTGTTCATGGGACAGACCCCGGAAATTGCGGCGTTGGACCAGCGTCTCTACGCCCTGCGTGACGTGACGGCTACGGTCGAATCCATTCCGTTGATTACGGCTTCCATTTTGTCCAAGAAGTTAGCTGCCGGCCTCGGCGGATTGGTCATGGACGTCAAGTATGGTTCGGGCGCCTTTATGAGCAACTTGGCTGATGCGCGGGAGTTAGCGCGACATCTGGTTGGAATTGGTCAGCAGTGTGGTGTCAAGGTGCGAGCTTTCTTGACGAGCATGGATTCGCCGCTGGGTACCCACGCTGGAAATGCTTTGGAAGTCATCGAGAGCATAGATGTACTACGTGGAAAAGGGCCAGCGGACACCCGCGAGCTTTCATTGACGCTCGCTTGTGAGATGGTGCAGCTGGCCTTTCCCGAGCGCGCAGCGCAGGAGATTCGTAAGACTCTTGAGAGCCATCTGGCGAACGGCCGGGCCTTTGAGAAGTTTTGCCAGATTGCGTCCGCGCAGGGCGCAGACGTCAAGGCCTTACAAGATACAACTCGCATGCCGAGCGCCAAGATTAAAAAGGACGTTGTCGTGGCCGACGATGCTTATGTCGCGAAGGTCGATGTCCGGGCATTGGGGTTGGCCATATTGGCCATGGGTGGTGGACGACGGATGGTGACTGATACGATCGATCCGGGTGTCGGCTTGACGGGACTTCGCCGTGTGGGATCGAAGCTGAAGAGGGGCGATACCTTACTGACCATCCACGCGCCAGATGCGGCTCGCTTGCAGGAAGCCGAGCGCCTTTGCCGACAGGCATATACTTTGTCGGACTCGCCAGGGGAAGACACTCTGATTTTGGAGACGTTCGCGTGAGTCAATTGACGGTTGAGCAGCGTGTCGCCGCGTCGGCGCAGGTGCTGAAAGATAGCTTTGGCGCGGACTTGAAGAGCGATGTTTTAGTCGTTTTGGGTTCGGGCTTCAAAGCATTTGCTGAGGTTGTGAAGCCAGAGGTCAGCCTCTCTTTTTCGGAAGTACCCTTTTTGCATCAGCCAAAAGTGCACGGTCATGGCGCCAGCATCATTCGCGGCCGCGTCGGCGATAAGTCTGTCATTTTGTGCACTGGTCGTATTCACCTGTATGAAGGTTATCAGCCCGACGACGTCGTGCATGCTGTTCGTGCATTGGCTCGCGCTGGGGTAAAGCGCGCCTTGTTTACCAATGCGGCAGGCAGTGTCGATCCAGAATACAAGCCCGGCGAAGTGATCGTCCTCAAAGATCACATTAATTTCACCGGTCGCAATTGTCTGGTCGGGGAAGCGGCGGGTTTGGGGCCTCAGTTTTTAGATATGGTGGAAGCTTACGATGCATCCTGGCGCAAAGCGATTCATCGTTTAGGCAAGACTCGTGAGGGGGTTTATTTGGGGGCTCTTGGGCCGACTTATGAGACTCCGGCGGAAACCCGCATGTTTGGCATCCTCGGCGCGAACTGCGTCGGCATGAGCACCGTCTTGGAGACGATCGCGGCTCGACATATGGGTATGCGCGTCGCGGCCATGAGCCTGGTCACCAATTTTGCAGGCGGTTTGGCGGCAAAGGTGGACCACGAAGAGGTATTGCAGATGGGTAAAACCATCGGTCCGAAATTGAACGAACTACTCACTCACGCCGTTACTTGCGGCGCCCAGATATCCTAAAGGAGCGAATTCAAGATGGCGAACGAGTTGAAGATGCGGCCTCTGTTTGATGAGCAAGCGATCGCAGCCCGGATTGCTGCGCTTGGCGCCACGATCAGTCGTGATTACGCCGGTGAAGAGCTGGTCGTGATCGGCGTCTTAAAGGGGTCTGTCATTTTTCTCAGCGATCTGGTGCGTCAGATTAATTGCCGCATGCATATCGAGTTCATTGGTGTCAGTAGCTATCACGGCACCGAGTCCACTGGACACGTGCGCATCACTCACGATTTGGCAGCGCATCTGAAGGGGCGGCATGTGCTGCTGGTCGAAGATATTGTCGATACCGGCCTAACCTTAGACTACCTGATCGACACTTTGAAGGTGCGCGAACCCGCATCGCTCAAGGTCTGCTCGCTGCTGTCCAAGCCCGAATCGCACATGATGAAGCACCACATCGACTATGTGGGCTTTGAGGTCTCCAATGAGTTTGTCGTTGGCTATGGATTGGACCTGAATGGGCTCTATCGCAACTTGCCGCATATTGCGCAGGTACAGGGGGATTAACGTTTCTTCGCTCTTTTTGTTCGCTTTTTCTCATAGGCGGAGAGCATTAATTTGTGCAGGGGGCTCATTACTCGTCGGGGAAGCTTTTCCCACCAGTGGAGACGAAGATGCCCCTTATTAAGTAGATGATCGCCAACAGGTGTATGGGCGATCCACGTCGTTGGAGCTAGGCGCAAACCGATCTGTATTTTGCGAACATCAACGTAAAGTAGATTAAGAGTTCTGTCCTGCATGTACTTGGTGTGAAATTTCTTTTTTAGCGAATAGACGCCGACGGTCTTTTTGTAAACGGGAACGAGGCTGTCAACGCAATTGAGCACTAAGTACCTGTGTCCAGACTGGGTCACGATTCGAGACATATGTTGAAGAATGGAAAGGAAGAGATCACCTCCTCGGAAGTCGGGATCCGTGCACACTCGTGACCCTTCAACGAAGCCGCTTTCCCAAAGCCACTCTGGCACTTCAATCCCGTAAGCGGAGTGCTCTGATCGTTCGCGTAAGCCGTTGTTAAAGACGATTCGCGCGGCTCCAACAACCTTTCCGTTAACCTCGCAGAAGATTTGTCTGGCGTGCTTGTCCCAGTCGTCTATCATTTTTCTTGCATCCGTCTCGCCAATCCAGCGACCATCTTGTTGCGCAGATTTGAGTCGCAGCTCGAGAATGCTTTGAACCTGTTCATCAGTTTGGGCACTTCGAAATATAAATGCTTTATCTAGATTACCGATGAGAAAACCATGCTTTCGAAGTGCTGTTATTGAAAGGTCTGGCGTTGACATCAGCAAGAATTCGGCAATAGCGCTTTGCAGATTGATCGGACAGTTTCGCCATTTGCAGTGAATATCAATTTGCCGACCGCTTTGCGATGTTGCCTGTACTTCGGCGGCGGCTCGAAATTCACCACGCGCCGGTAACATCAAACTAAGGTCCAAAAGCAGCCCTTGAAAGAAGGCTGCATTATCGAAATTGGTACGGAGTCCAATACCATCGTTTGAAAAATAGAAGACATTAAAGAGAATCGTTTGCTTAAAGGCTATGGGGTCTTCGCAATAAGCCATTGGCATGTGAGCGTCGCAGGCAATCTGCACGCCGGGATTGGCTGTGCCTTCAGCTGTCGGATGTATTTCCATCCCCAATTTCAGACGATAGGATCCGGAGAATTTAATGTGCCCAATGTTCTTCAAAGAAGCTGTTTTGGGCTTGGCATTGTGCAATCGAAGAGTGACCGTTTGCGAAATCGAGTCAAGCCCGGGAATCTCGACAAGTGGAAGTATTCCCGCCCCCTTGGACGAGATATCGTATACCTCGGCTTCGTAGAGCTTTCCGCCAAGTTCAATCGTGGCAATGGGGAATTCACCTTTATAAAAAGCGATTCGCTTGGACTCTCGGCGATCGCTATCGAGTTCGGGCAGTTCGGTGGGCGTCAATTTTAGGGCGATATTGCTCATTGAATCTCTCTTAGATTCCCAGTCGCTTACTCAAAATATAGGAAGCGAGGTCCATCCTAAAGTTGTGTGGCAAGAACGGTACCACCTTCGCCAAAATGCGATCGCCGCGATTGGGAATACAGATTGCCTTTGACACATTTTGTAATGATAAGTTCACTACATCTTCAGGCATCATGGTCATCTTTTGTGGCTTAGCGCCCTGCCGATCATGAAATGGGGTGCGCGTCGTGCCAGGAAGTACTAGTTGAAAATCTATACCGGAGTCCTTGTTTTCCCTTGCTACGGCAGAAGCATAGCTAGAGCAGAAGGCTTTTGTGGCCGTGTATACTTGGTTCTTTGGGATAGGGAGCAGCGAGTTTATAGAGGAGACGTGTATCACCAGACCTTTGGCGCGCTTTTGCATTTCGGGAAGAATAGCCCTCAGTAGAATTACAGGTGCAGTCGCGTTGACGGAAATAATGTCTACGTAGTCCTGAACGTCATTGGCTTCAAAGCGTCCCTTGAGGCCAAATCCGGCATTATTAATCAAGATCTTGATGGGCAAAGAAGCGACTTCTTTGGCAATGGCCATAGTTGCGTGGCTGTCGCGAAAATCGACGTTGTGGCTAATCACTTTGATGTCGTACTCGCGTTCGAAATCTTTCGCTTGCGTAGCAAGCTCTTGGCCCTCATTGGCAATGCAGATGAGGTTGCACTTGCGCTTCGCCAGCTCTTTCGCATACGAGTGGCCGATCCCCGTTGTGGTGCCGGTAATCAGGGCAAAATCACCGCTCTTAAAGTGCGAATGAAGCCATGCATCAATATTCATGCTAACTCGCAATTCGAATGTTATTGAAATGTTTGGAGTCGCTGAGTGCTTCCCAGTTAGGTACTTCATGACCCTGTAACCGCATTTTCTCCTCAATTGCCTGAATCATGGAATTCAAGGTCATGTCCATGATCTGCCCCTTCTTATATGTATGCCTTGGGCAGCGGCGGACCAGAGAGGCTATGATTCGAATCGCCTCGACGTACTGCCCATTCAACTCCAGGTCAATGACCTCGAGGATGTATGGCTTAGTGAACTCTTTCCATTCGACGACTTCGGGAAGGTTGTGTCCAAAAAGTTCGTACACCAGCGACTTTTTTGTTTTTCCTTTGAGGAGAACGTAGGCGGCAGGCCTGAAAAATCGATAGTCGGGCTGCAGATCGACGAATTCTTTTGAGCACAGGACATCAACATTAAACATACGAGTGATGGTTTCAAGTCGCGATGCGACATTCACCGTATCGCCAATCATTGTTCTGTCAAGTTTGTGGGCGGATCCAAAATTGGCGGCAAGCATGGTGCCGTAGGAAATGCCGACTCCAAACTTTAACGGCTGGCTTCCGCGCTCTACTCGCAAGCGGTTCATTGCAGAGAGCTGCTTTCTTAGGTTTAGAATCGCTTCCCGGCAAGATTCAGGTTCGTCAAATACGATCATCATGGCGTCACCAATGATCTTGTTAACCTGCCCGCCAGCTGCGTAGGTCATGTCATTGATGATCGTAAAGTATTCGTTGATGACGCTGTGAAGCTCGTGGGTGGAGTGAGATTCAGAGAACGTGGTGTATCCGTGCATGTCTAGGAATACGACGCATTTCTCGACGTTGTGTGGCGCAAACTGCAATGGGTCTTTGCCCTGGGCTAGTTCTTCGACAATGTCCAGACTGACGAACGATGAAATGACCCGATCGCGCCGTTCCAGGTTTGCGACTTGCGTCTCGAGCTCGCCCATTACGCGTAGCTTAGCTTGTTGCTCGGCGAGCTTTTCGTGAGTGATAATGTTTAGCTGCTGACCTGCCACAAAAGACAGCAGGGTAGACTGAATGATGGCGCCAATCGGCGAGCTCCACGAGAAGATATCATGGTGTGCAATAGCTCCCGATAGCCACGCCACAATCATGAATGCACCTGCAGCAAAAGGCAGCCAAGACAAGGCGTAATAAGCATCGATGACGTTTCGGCCATTTCGGAGCCACAAATAGAGAGCCAGATTTGGCAGTATGAGGATGTGGGCAAGGGCTGAAAGCCGAATGAGAATTAGCGCATGCGGGTCGTCTGTGGCGAACACCCATATGAGTGCAATGATTTGAGTTGCAGGCAGGCAATAAAGGGCTGCGCTGACCGGCCTTCGCCACTTAAGGGATGAGTCAAGACGAGCGCGTAGATTGAGCAGGCTATGCGAGAATCTGGTCATCGCCAGGAACAAAAGTGGCGCGCTGATGGCTGACCACCAAAAGTCTACGCGAAATCCGAGAAGCACCGAGGGTAATAGGGCTCGGTGGTAAGAAGTAAAGGCGACGGTAAACAACATTGTGGCGGCAATAAATAGTGAGTAGTGCAGATAGATTTTGTTTCGGTACGTCCTGAACAAGAAGAAGTGATAAATCAAGAGTGTCATCAACCCGCCCACCAAAGCGCAGAACATGGCCAAGTCAAAGCGAGTTTTCTTTTGATACTCGTCATGCGAGCGCAGAATTAAGGATACGGCGCTGGCGCGACTCTTGATCTCCAGATAGTACCGATGCGTGCCAGGGGGGCTGTCTATTTGCACGGCAGGAAAGGCTTCGAACTGGGGATTTGGACGTGTGGATCCAGATAAGCCCAGGACAGCACCCTTGTGGTCGTAGAGAGCAACTTCCTCGAGAAAAACTGGGTTGAGCTCTAGGTGAGTAACCATGATTTGATCAGAATCGTTGGCAAGGTCAAACTTTATCCAGGTAGTGCTCGACTTCAAGCCGAACATCACGTTGCTCGAAGTTGGCTGCTGCCACGGCAAACTATTTGCTAGAACATCGCGAATGCTGGTTTTGTTATCTGGGTCGTGAAAGTAGGTCACTTCTGAGTTGATATTACGGACGAAGCTCGATTTAACTTCGATCGGGACAGGGAAGTTGGCACGCGCTTGCGCACTCAAGGCGAATAGTATTGCAGTCAAGATGTGGTTTAGCCTGTTCAATGTCCAGCCTTCCTGCGCTTTAAGGCGTCCCAATTGTCTACAAAGTTCCCGTTATAGGGATTCGGAGTCGTTGAGCAGCAACTTTAACTGTTGGGAGTGCCCGAACAATCGGGGTTAGGTTTGAGCTTTAATAAAGAACCGAGGAGATCCTAATGATCCTGCATTGCCGATCGTGTGACAAAGCCTATCTTTCGGCGCCAACGGGGCAATAGGCTTGTAGCGCCGAAACCTGCACGATACGCCGGTCTGGCAGTATCAGCGCAGATAACTTCCGGCCATAACAACATCCCGAGTCCAGGCCAATAGTATGGTCGCGAATCGTCAGACCTTGGACGGCCCAGTGGCCATAGACGATTAGCTTTCGACCTGTGTATTGCTCGTACCATGGCGGGTCGCCAGCTTGATTGAGGTTGCTACCCACGCCATCCCAGGTGCGTATGTTCGCCAGCCATTCGCGGGGCGTATCAGCTGGAGCTCGACCAGGCACCAATCCGCCATGCACAACGATGAATTGATCGGATTCCAGAAAAGCCGGCCACGATGCGATCCATTCCAAATAATCCTGGCGACGTGGCCCCATCTGCGCCAGGAGCTTGCCCTGCCAACTGTCTGGGCTCGCGGTATGCTGATGGCGAAGCAAGCTCAGCTCGTGATTTCCGACTACCGCAGTTGCACCAGTATTTCGGCAGTAGTCCAAGACGGCCAGTGAGTCGGGACCCTTGTTGATCAAATCACCGACAAAGATCAAGTGATCCGTCGCGGGGTCGAAAATGACCGCCCCCATAAGATTCTGTAGCTCGGCCGCGCAACCGTGAACATCACCGATGATGATGGTGCGTGACATGTGGGCTAGTCTCACTTAGGCCAAATGCAGGGCCTTGCGCCGATCAATCGCAAAAGCAGGCGCAACGCTGCGCTGGAATTTCAATGTCACATTCTTCAGTCATGGTGACGGAGTAAAACTTACTATCCGGGCAGAGCGTGCCGCAGTCAGCAGGTGAGGGAACACATTGTGGCGTCACCTGCTGTGGGTCGCTTTCAAAGTTCATACGAAAGAGGCACCAATCATCCGTATCATCTTTGGGCCTTGTAAAGCATGCCTCCAGAAGCATCTCGCCAGGGCAGCGGTCGGCATCCAACATACCAATGCACTGGTGATCTTCGGCGCAGTGGACTTGGCATTCGCCACTGGGCAGACAAATGAACGTTGGATTGCTGGCGACCACGCCGCCAGCAGTTGGGCCTGTCGTGGTTGCCATTTCATCTGTGGTCTTACATGACGATCCGAGGGTCGCCATCAGCGCATATCCAACAATTCCAATCCAGCGCCGGTTACGCAGACTCAAATGCATGCAAACCCCTTATCTAGCCCATTCTTCATATTACGATATTTGCGGCATTTTAGTCGATTGTTTGGGCAGTGAGTTCACTGCTACTTGACAGACGCATATTGAGCTCTATCTTGCGTTTTAGGTGTCTTAATTCATGTGGGAGGTTGTATGTCCCAGGTCTTGCGTCCGTGCAGCAAGTGTGGTGTCGTCAACCGAATTGACGAAGTTAGGGCGGCGCAAAGTCAGGCAAAGTGTGGCAAATGCGCATCGGTCATGGAAGGCGATATCCACTATGCGGAGCTCAATGGAGCTGCCTTAGCGAAAGCGATTCATACAGCTCCCGTACCGGTCATCGTCGATTTTTTTGCACCCTGGTGCGGCCCATGTCACGCATTTGCTCCTATTTTCTCGGCTGCGGCCAAAAAACATGCGGGAAATTTTATCTTTATAAAAGTTGATACGGAGGCAAGTCCGGACGCCGGTGCGCTGCACCAGGTTCGCGGTTTACCAACGACCGTGGTCTTCGCGAAGGGTAAAGAAAAAGCCCGCCGAGCGGGTGCAATGTCGCGCCCCATGTTTCAGCAATGGTTGCGCGACATCGCCAATTGATGCCAGCTGCCTATCCAAATCAGGCTAGGGGATGAACTCAAGTCCAAGCCGAACTAGAGATTCATCAACCTCATTTCGCCAGATTACTTTCGCCTTTCTCGGACTCTTGTCACCGAGTTTGATTCGGCAGTTCTGCCCTTGGCGTAAAGAATTTTCGATGATCATCACCAAGCCGCAGCCACCATTTGGCGTGATGTCGACGACAAGAGCAGCACGCTCGGCACGAAACTCGTCCATGAGATCCAAATCAATCAAGGCCATGTCCATGAGGTCTGGTTTTTTGCGGGCAATTCGGCGCTTATTTTCTAACGATTTGTCGACGGCCACGGGCTTCTCCTAGAAATGGATGCGTTACAAAAATTCTAGGGAAAACAGTCCATTCCAGCAAGGTGTCGACGGCGAGTCATTCGCTGTAGTTGCGCGACGCAGGCTCCTAACTATCCAAAATAAATGAGATAAAGTCGTCGTTTATGCGTCTTCAGCAAAGTAGTAAGAAACTTCTTAAGTAATGGCACAGCCTGTCGATATCAAGGTTGGTGCTTTCGCAATTCATGCCAGGGAGCGGTCTGTATGCTTCAGATTCTAGGCCAAAGTGTCACCACACGGCAGCTCGTTGCCGCGGTCGGAGTGATTCAGCTTCTTGCCACTTCGTTCGAGGGACGCGCAGATGTGCCAGCGATACCGGCACATGCGGTTGCGCAGCTCAACGACCTGACTGCGAGCCTGGAAAAAGCCAACAAAGCTGGCGACTGCGTCAGTGCGAATGGTGCAGCGCGGCAAATTCTTAAGTTTTCGCCTCACCACCTTGAAGCACTGCTTACGATTGAAAAGTGCACTCGTCGCGATGCTTCGCAGAACTACGCCAAAGTTGCCCGTGAGATGTTTCAAGAGTCGACGATTCTGTCGCTGGTGCCTGAATTGCTTGAGATGGCAAATCTGAAGGAACTCGTGCCCATTATTCGCGAAGTGGAGACGAAAGGTAACAAGAGCGTTGCTGACTACCTTATGCTGACCGAGCTTTACGACAAGTTGGGGCAGCCTGATAAAGAGATCCGCGCCCTTGAGGAAGCGATCGCGGTCGACCCCAACGATCCACGCCCCAAGTTGCTGTTGGCCTCGAAGAAGTTTGATGCGGGTGATCGCAAGGGTGCGCAGGCGCTCTTTCGTGAATATCTCTTCAATGCCGAGCCGCATCCTGGCCGGGCTTACATGTTGACGTATGTTGCTGCGATGACCTATCCCATGCCGGTCACGACAGCCATTTTGGTTGCCATTTGGGGCCTAGGTGCGCTTGTGAGTCGGCGCATGCGGTCAGAGATTGAAGCGGTACGCGGGCAGCTTCGCGGCAAAGTCCGAGAATACTTTTTTTTGATCAGCGCCTTCATTCCGGTGCTGCTTGCGGGCCAATTTTGGAGCACGGGCGCAGCTTTGCCCTTTGGCGTGTTAATGATGATCCTGGCTAGTGAGTTGCTGGTATTGGCTTGGCCGTATCTTTGGCGATACGCACTGCAGCCGGCTTGGTATGGGGTCAGCAAAGCGATTGGTATTCTGATGCACGGCGTGAAATTTGCCCGGATTCTATCGAAGATCTCAAGTGGCTGGCGAATTCTGATCGCGCTGTCGGCACTGTTTGTAATGGGCACCATTGCGCCCATGATCAAGGTGGCGGACATTCGCTACGCAGTGACCATCATGTGTTCGTTGCTCTTTTACGGAACCGTTGGCTCCTTGCTGGTAACTGTTTTGCGCTCGTCGAGCAGCTTGCAAACATCCATGCGAGTAATTGGCGTGGCGGCGACCATTCCCTTCATCATGTCGTATGTGGTTTCTCATTGGAACGATATTGGTGCTCCTATCATGTATGCGCGCTTGCCTAGCGCGGGTGCTATCAATGGACTCGTCAACTACATGATTTTTTGGGGTGTGTCAGTTGCATTAGCCATGCACATCAGCAAGATTCTGGCAGATGCGCTCATTGAACCTGTTCGGGAGATGATGGCCAAAATTCGCGCCATCGAAGGTGGCGATTTCGCGGCGCGGGTGCAAGTTTTATCGAAGGATGAGGTTGGCTCTCTGGCAAAGGCCGTCAATAGTATGGCTGAAGGCTTGGCTCGCCGCGAATATGTTGAGAAGACATTCTCCCGCTACGTTGATGAAAAGGTAGCCAAAAAGATTCTCTCGGGTGGTGAAGACGAAGTGAGTATCAAAGGACAGCGCATGGATGCGACCATTCTGTTCGCAGATATTCGCGGCTTTACAGCATTTTCTGAGTCCGTGTCGCCGGAAGAGGTCGTTAGCATTCTGAATGAGTACTTCAGTCGTATGGTGGCGATTATTCGCCATCACGGTGGTGTCATCGACAAGTACATTGGTGACTGCATGCTGTGTGTTTGGGGCGTGCCGACTTTTGAGCCAGATGGGGCGAGGAGAGCTGTTGAAGCAGCGAATGCCATGGTGCACGAGATGACCGACTTTACCCTGGAACTTCAGCGTCGCGGCCACAAGCCGTTTGGCATTGGCATTGGTATCAACTTTGGTGCCGTTGTCGCGGGTAGTCTGGGAAGTAGTGATCGAATGGAATACACGGTGATTGGCGATGTTGTGAATACGGCGCAGCGGGCAGAATCGGTCGCCAAGCCGCAACAGGTTCTCATCACCGACAGTGTTTATGCAAAAGTGCGCGACTTCGTGCAGGCGACGCCCATTCATGGCGTCAAAGTAAAGGGCAAGGCCGAAGCTCTGACTTTCTGGGAAGTGCATGAAGTTTCGGGAGCTTTACCCGAAGTCTATAAAGCGGCCTAGTACCTCTGCGCCCCTTGCTGTTCCTTCTAGCACTTATCATTGCCGAGGACGTGTGTTCCGTGTATCTCATGGAACACGCACTCTTGGATGCTAAACTGCTGGTTGGAGCCGTTGATGAAGCCCGTACAATTGGTGTCTTATCCTGAATCCCACGGTCTCGATAAGTACGATGGCTGTATTCTCGTCTTGAGTCAGTCATGGTTCGATGCTGCCGCGAATAGTCGATCTCGCAGCGGGATTGCGGTTCCCGTTTTGGATGCTTTCCATACTTTCGTTAAGCAGAGTCAGTTTAAGTTCAAGGCGGGCGAAGTCGCGAGCTTTGATCTGCATCCTGGTCTGCGCGTTGTCGCTGCCTGCTATGATGCAAGCATGACCATGTTTCAATGTCTGACTTTAGCTAGAAAAAGCATGGAGCCGTTGCGTGCCATCAAGGCCCAAAAAGTTTTGTGCGAGTTAGGTGATCCCTCCATTTCGGCATCGCGAATGGCTGATGCATTGATGTCCGCAGCCGCTGTCGGTGAGTACGAGCATTTCAAATACGCATCGCGAAGAGCACACGCCGATTGGCAGCTTCCTGACTTGAAGGTGAAGCTGACATTTCGAGTGCCCAAGGCCCTGCATGCAAATATTGGCGAGTTGGCGCGGCATGCGTTGGCGCGGGCGCACGGCACAAATCTGGTTCGTCGTCTTTCGGAGATGGCTGGTAACGACTTGACTTGCGGACGATATGTGAAGTTGGCGCAGGAGGTAGCTAAGGCAAAGGGTCTTACTTACTCCTTTACATCTCTTGCGCAGCTCCAGAAGCTTGGCGCCGGAGCCTTTGTTGCTGTGGCGCAGGCGGCACCAGATTCGGGTGCGGGCATCGTCAAGCTTCAGTACCGCCCCAAGGGAGCCATCGGCAAAGATGTCAGAGGTCGGCACTTGGCGATTGTTGGCAAGGGAATCACCTACGATACCGGTGGTGTGAATTTAAAGCCCGCTATGCACATGTACGGTATGCATGGCGACATGGCGGGGTCAGCCATCACCCTCGCATTGATGTTAGTGGCTGCCGAAGAGCAGTGGGCCTTTCCTGTTACCGGCTATCTAGCTATTGCCGATAACATGATCAATGAACGCGCCTATCGTCCCAACGACGTCGTGCACTCACTGAGCGGCAAGAGTATCGAGGTCATCCACACGGATGCTGAAGGGAGGATGATTTTGGCCGACACATTGACGCTGGCATGTCGTGACGGTGCGGAATGCATCTTGGACTTTGCGACATTGACGGGTGCGTGTCAGGGAGCGATCGGCGACAGCTACAGTGGTGTCTTCACCAATCGTGACGATTTGGATGCTGCGTTGATCGAAGCTGGACGGATCACGGGCGAGCGCATCTGGCCGTTTCCGCGCGATCCAGATCTTGGTAAGTGTCTGGATTCTGATATTGCTGACATCAAGCAGTGCCGCCTCAAGGGCGGCGTCGATCACATCGAAGCAGCACACTTCTTGTCGCAATTCGTCGAGTCAAAAGTGCCTTGGGTGCATGTAGATCTTTCCGCAGCTGAACATGACGAAGGCTTGGCGCATGTGCCGACAAAAATCACCGGATTTGGTGTGCGCGTTGGTGCAAACCTGGCGCACCGACTGGCCCTCGCATGAAAGTGTTGACCGACAACCACGTCCAATCCGTCAATATCATCACGACAGGTGGTACTATCGAGAAGTCTTACGACGAGCTCGATGGAACTCTGGAAAATCGCACCTCGATCATTCGCGACCAAGTTATCCGTCACCTGCGCTTGCCTTACACGACGGTTGAGTTTCATCCGCTCTTTGCTAAAGACTCACTCTTTATGACAGAGGACGATCGAAAGGTTCTTTGTGCAAAGGTGCAGGAGTTACTGGTGCTGGCGACTCCCATCGTTGTATTGCATGGGACAGACACTATGGACCAGTCCGCACGCTACTGCTTCGAGCAATTGGGCGCAGTGCCAGTTCCCGTCATATTCACGGGAGCCATGCGTCCCATCGGTTTTGATAATTCTGATGCGCGACAAAATGTGACCGAGGCGCTCTTTGCATCCCGCCTCATCGCTCCCGGATTTTATATATCTTTCCATGGGCGCCTGTTCACCGTGCCTAACGTCCGCAAGAATCGCGACAAGGGGACCTTTGAGGAGGCCCAGGGATAATGCTCGCTTTGGTGCCGGTCATTCGTCTTTTGATCATCCTAGGGGCTGCTGCTTTTGCCGCCTGCGCGCCAGAATCGCGGGTCAGTTCCGTAGTGGCTGGGTCAGATACCTGCAACCAGTTGCCGAGTATTGAGGTGCCGTTGCGGCGACCGGGGCAGCGACCGACGGTCTCGACCTTTCAGATCCTCTTTGGCTTATCGACGATGACCAGTCGAGATTTTCCCGAAACAACTCCCAAAGGAGCAACCGAGTTAATCCCGGAGCGATGGACGGTTCGTTGCGCTGAAGTTCACGCGGCAGCCTTGCCACTCTATGCATCCCTAGAAGATTCCGAATCGAGTATTTCAGTCTTGTCGCGCTTAAAGACAGATCTATTTGCAAGTGGCTTATATCGTCGATTACGGCATGCAAATCGATCGGATATCCAGGTTGATGATGATCTCGACGCCTTTATGCGCCGGCATGGGTTTGGCATGGGTGGAGCCACCCTTGGCGATTGGTTGTTGCCTGAAGGATGGATCCGCCACGATCGCGTTCCCAGTCGAGTCAAGGGGCGTGTGCGGGTTTTGCTGCGTTCGCCGGCAACCAGATCTCTAGGAATGTCGATCGCGCTGACTTTGGATGCCCAGTCCTTGCAGGGAAGCGAGTTATCCACCATTCGTGTTTTGGAGACAGAGGTCATCTTGCAGCGTGAGCGATCCACGCATGTTTGGGATTTTTATGCCTATGATGCAGCCGGACGCTTGAGCGATGCGGGAGAGTTTCACTCTGGTAAGGGGTTTGTGCGTGGACCTGTGCCGCATACCTGCATGGGCTGCCACTTCGATCGGGACCAAGGGACGTACGGTCCTCGTCCACTTTCCTATCGGCAATAACGGTCTCATCTGTGGCGGATAGGGATGACCCTG
>CAZLMG010000015.1:0-102084 GCA_964560765.1 uncultured Oligoflexales bacterium | reverse complement strand
ACCGTTCTTGACGAGAAGTTCACCGTTCTTGACGAGAAGTTCACCGTTCTTGACGCGAAGGTTAGTGGACTAACCAGTAAGGTTGAAGGGATCTGCAACAGGCTTGATAAGTGCGAGCATATTTTGCATGCCCACAGTCAAAAACTAGATCAGCATGGGCATGAGATTCATCGACTCGGCGTTCTCATCGAGCATCAGAACACGAAAATCGAAACTATTTTGGAAATTGTCACTCACATCAATAAGCGTTTCACCCAGCAAGACGCGATGCAAGTACAGCTCGATCAACACGAGGATCGCCTGACTGCGGTGGAGACGAATGTGAAGTTACTGAGTTGAGATGCGCCTTCGCTCTGCCGCAACCTTGCACGCTTGTCGAGCCAACTCGCGCCCCTAACCCAATAAAACGCCATGAAGTTCGGGGATTAAAGCCCGTTATCGTCTACACTGCTCAAACTTGCCCAAAACCTACCGCAAACGATTTGATAACCATCCATCATCCATGGGAAATACTGTGGATAACCACCGCAAGTCAGGTATGTCGCTAGCCTCCTGCCAGCCATATTCCGCCGTGATTTCAGGGAAGACCGGCCAAACCTCGATTTGGGCCGCTGGATGCAATACCTACGCTACTCCCAAGACAAAACATAAGCGTCACGACACGCGAGTAGCGAGGATCACGTCATGAGTGCACGACGACCGCAACTGCCAAGTCCTGTTCCTGGAACCGAGGGTGAAGGACTGGAAGGCTACTTCGCTTGAGGCGAGGCCTGCGTCTCGGAGGTGGTCGTCAATACCAATTTAGAACCTCGATGAATGTTGATCAAACCCTTGTGCATCTCACTGCCGATAACTTCTGAGGCTCCCGTCTGCAGATTGCGGGCAAAATAAGGATACCACGCCGGCGCTAAGCTGATGCGCAGGCGATGCCCCGGGAGAAAGGTGTTTCCCGTGAGCAAACGATCAAATTTCAAGATGGCATTGTTGCCAATCGGCAAAGTACGCGGTGCTTTGTAACCATTGCGATAACGCGCTCGCATGGCGCCCTGGCCTGGACTCATCAGCGTCAGGGCTCGCCCATCCGGAGCCACGTCCTGCACCACCAGAAACAGGTCAAAATCGGGAATCGTCGCCGAGACAACAATCTCGGCGTGAATCGCGCCCAACACGCGCAATGGTTCGTTGAGCGGTTCCGTCTCAAAGGTGGCAACGCCTCGATTCTTAACTAAGGTGCGCAAATCAACGGCACCATAACCGGATGCGCGTTCATCTATCGCTGGCTTCTTTGGATCTGACGAAATAGTTAGCAAAGGACGGGAGTCATCGGCCGTCGGTGCGGCAGACGCTAACATCCCGTGCTGCTTATCTTTCATCGTCAAGTGCAAAGTTTGGCGGTTCGATCCATCGATCGGCCACGACTGCGAGGTGATCCACTCGTCCTGTCCCATCGCATAGGCCCGAACCGCTGGCGCACTGACTTTCGCCGACGACTCACCCTTAACATATCGATCCATCCAATCAAGCACCAGCTCGTCGTAGTTTAACGCCGCATCCTTTGCAAACTGACGCTCGCCCGCCTTCGTTTCTTCAATCTCATAGGCACCATGTTGCCACGGGCCCATGACCAAAGCTGTCTTCGGATCTGGCCAACTGCGGCGCGCCTCGCTCAAGGCGCAGAACGCATCGATGGCCCCATGCGGCCCGTAACTTTCGTCATACCATCCGGAAAAATTCAAAACCGCTGCCGATGTTTGCGCAAACTTTGGCCCCAGTTCCCATGCATCCCAGCTCGCGTCCTCTGGTGGAGTGTTCATCCACTTCAAAAAGAAGGATGCCACTTGCTGCAAATGGGTTTCACCCAGCTTTTCCAGGGGCAACTTGCCATAGAATGCATCCTGATTTTTTTGCCACCAGGAATCCAACTCTTCCTGCGACTGCTCTTGACGAAGCCCGAGACGCAGCTGGGCAGAAAGCATCACATGGCTATGAATCCAATCCATCCAGCCTAGATCGAAAATGCCGCCATAGTACATAAAATGACGGATGGATGAAAAAGTCATTCCCGGTGCAATCGCCCGCAGGTGAGGCGGATTTTCTAGCGCTGCGAGCCACTGCACGGCCCCAGGATAGGAAACGCCGAACATGCCGATGGCGCCATTGGACCAGGATTGACTGGCAGCCCACTCGACTGTGTCAAAGCCATCGCGCCCTTCGTTCACATAAGGATCAAACTCCCCACCCGACCCATAGCGGCCACGCACATCACTAACCAAGACCACATAGCCGCGGTTCAGGGCATTGAGAATGGTCCGTCGATTGTATTCAGCCTCCGCCTCTCGGTCATAAGGGGTCCGATAGATCAGAGCCGGAAATGGACCCTTGCCGCTTGGCAACCAGACGTCAGCTGCAAGCTTGACACCATCGCGCATGGGAATTCTTAGATCCCGTTGAATGACGACATCAGTGGCCCCAGCATTGTCGCTACGTAGCTCTTGGCAGGTACAGGCCATGCATGCGCTTAGCAGAACCAGCAGCGAGGACACGCGCAGGAAAAAGGCTCGACTTCGTATCCATTCAAGCAATTTCCGACTCCCCGACCCTATAGGGTGATAATTTCATGACAAGCAGTCTGTGAAGCAAGAGTATGTCATCCTCGACCCGCTCTTAGCAGCAAAGAGCGACGTCATGAACGCCAAACCGACATCGAAAATTACGCTTAAAATTAGGCGCTTACAATCAGAATGCGGAATCACCTTGCTTACCTGCATGAATTTGCTAAACGGCCCCCGAACCAGGAATCAAGGGGAACCAAAATGCGAAACCTCGCCGGACGCTTTCCGTCACTTCTACGAATTCTACTTTCGATGACCTTTCTGTCTTCCGCTATCGCCCAAGGCGAAGACGATCTCCGCTCTCTGATCGCCCGCGAACCATTCCAGAACTCTTGGAAACTGCCAGAAGAGTTTAACCTGCCCCGATTACAATCCATCCTCCAAAAATTCACAGATGCCGCCGCTGGCATCGGCTTTCGCTTTATGGGTGACGTCAATGATCTATTCCATGGGCACGTGCTGTTTACCGCAGATGAGTTGACGGCCGAAGGTCGCATGCGGCCGTTTGCGATCCTCTATCATACGCAGGAGGAAGCTTATGGCGCCCATTGGCGTGGTTCACCCGATACCAAGTATGATTATTTAGACGTGCGCACGCGCAACTGGCTGCAGTGGCTCAGTGCCGACGAGCAAGACGACGCGACTCTGATCGCCAACGCCCGCGATTATGTAAATGCGGAGCGAAAAAGCCCCGACGTTTTCTTTGGTGAAAATGCCGCGAAAGAGCGCGAGCACTTTACCATTCACGGCAAGAACTTGGATTGGCAAAAGCTCGGCGTCCAGGGCGTCGGTGAGCTGCAGTGGGAATTCTATGCCACAGTATGTGATGGCAAGGCGCCCACAGATTGGGGCAAGCGCGGACCGATTGAAGTCCAAATGCCAGATGGCAACAGAGTCTGCATGCACGTGCGCACGGCAACCCCGTTCATAGAATTTTCTCAGTGGAGATAGGACGCACCGTAAGACTCAGGGTCAAGGATTACTTGCCAAGTTTCGATCCTAAATAGCCTTCTAGTGCGGCGCATAGTTTGAGATTGCGCCGCATGTCTATAGCCAACGCAATGCAACCGAGACTTCGCAGCAGCATCGATTCTACTCCCGAATATCGAGAAAGACTTCATGCAACACGGGCTCGTTTAGCATAGATTCTGTCAGAAAGAATCTCGGGTGCAGCACCCGCTCGCCATTGGCATTTAGACCATGACACTCGAAGCGCTTTGGGTTGGAGTCTTTCAAGCGTGCGCAGTCTATGGTGTCCTGCGTTGATAGGCGCGCGACCTTATCATCTTTCGTATAGGCAACCTCGCCCGAGTAGCCATCATCGGTCGTGAATCGTACCGTGGCACCTCCGGCGGCATCCCACTTCCATTCACAGCGCTTCGCATGTTCTTTGTCACCCTGCCATTGAGTCGGAACACTGACCTCAGACACGAGATCGGTATCATTCTTGCCGACAAAGTCAGCCGTCGTCGACGACCACTTACTGATTGATTCAAGATCTAATTTTTTACATCCCCCCAGAACCGTCCCGCGTGTGGCGCGATAGAGAGCACCAGCAGTAATCTTAACCGGGCGGGGGCTGGTAACCTTGACATGTAACCCGGCAATGCTCTGGGGTGAACGAATGCCAATCTCATCGTTGGCTGCGGAGTCGGGAGAGGGGGTGCGACAGCCTTCGCTGACGATGATCAGCCATAATAATACTGCCATCTTCGCCAAATTTTGCCGCCGCATAACTGCCCCCATTTCCACTTTGCATCTAAAGTCTCATGATCCAAGAGTTTGCTATTTATTGCAATAAGTTCTGAACCTAGATCTCGTCGGCGCTTTGAATCAGCCGCCCATCGGGCAGGCGCGTGTTGCGGATGATGGCAGCACGACGCAGACTCTTGGGATCGATCGTCGACAGAGTGAAATCCGTCTCGGTCAGGTCGGCTCCTACGAATACTCCTGCCAATCGAGCATGAATGAAACTGACTCTACGTAGATTTGCCCCACTAAAGTCAGCGGCGCCGAGGTCCGCGCAAGTAAAGTCGGCCTCGAGCAGGTTAGCTCGGTTAAAGCGAACATCACTCCACTGAACATTGACGAGCTTAGTCTTCTGCATGTTGACTTCTGTTAGGTCTGCTGCATGCAATTGCGTGTTCGACAAATCTGCTTGGGCCAGAGTCAGATATTGCGTTAAATCGAGACGTCGATCAGCAACGCCATACGAGTTTTCGCAGTGTTTGGGATCCGACAGCGGATACTCGTCAGGAACTCTTGGTGCGGGCTCCAACATAGTTTCGGGGATTTCTTGCGGCAAATATTCGGGAGGTGTAGCAGGCTCGGATTCATAGGCCTCTGAGGAAGAGGTATCTCCGATCTTCTTGGGCTTTGGTTTATCAAAGTACGCACTGCCTTGCATGAAAATCTCGTTGTTGCAGCCGACAATCAATACAATACTTGTCGCGAACATCATGCACTTCATAATGACTCCTCTATACATCATGGGTCACACTCACACCTTGATGCGGACTACGAAGTAATTCTATCGAGAACATGATCCAGTAAAAGACTGGCGAGCATACACGGTGCAGCCCGTCGCCAAACGATCCTTGGAACCTGGAACTTTGGAGCCAGTGCTTGCCAGCGTCGTGCGGTAGTCACAGGCTCGCCCTGTCGTCACCGTGCCGGGCAACTCTTTCCACGAACCACCCGTGCTCTCACATTCGCGACGCTTGGTTCGATAATTATCACAACCAGCCCCGCCGTAAGGTCCAGTGATTTTTCTAGCAGCCTTATTGCAAGCTAGCTCGACGATGCTCCAGCTATGCAAATAACATGGCCCAGAGACGGTGAACTCGGCTCCAGCCTCGCAGACATGCAGGGCCTCAACGTTTCCGCTGGCCGGCATCAACGAACTCTGCGACTCACCCTCGCCTTGCCGCTCCTCCGCGGCGACTTCAACATCTTGACCATCAGGCGGTTGCACGACTTCATCGATCTCATCCTCGGCTAGTGCTGAGCCATCAAACTGACGCTTGCAACTGAGCTGGAGGCAAAGCGTTATGATGGCGCAAGATAAGACTGCGGGTTTGGCACTTGAATACATCTGCATATGAACCTCTTCGCTTGTTTCCGTTTCGCTTTCGAGCAAACTGCACGATGTGGGCCATTCCTCACCCCTGGCACTCAATGCTACCGAAGTTCCAAGATTCGAAGGAAAACCAGGCATCTTCGCGCTTAGGCGACTACATGGATGGGCAGGTTAAGGACACATTCCCGCAGTCACAGCATTGTTCTTTCAGCGATGAGTGTTGCGTCCGTCATCGATTATCTGCTGCGATGTCGGGTCGTTTTGTCGAGTCGTTCCTTGACCTGGGTAGGATCGGGCAGGAAAGACACTCAGGGTGACGCCTCTGCGACCGTGGAATGTGCGAACATTATCCAACAAACTAAAGAAAGCTGCCCTTATTGCCGATGATAGACTCATGATTTGCAACCACTTCAAAGGCCGGTATTTCGCCAGCAACCTTCGAGGCTTTTGCCTGGTTGCCTGGACTTTGCTTGGTACCGGGTGCGTCAAGGCTGCGAGCACTGGCGCGGATGCGAATTCGCAGAAAAAGGGCGGGAACCCGAGTACGGTTGCCGGATCTGATTATGGTGTCGATACCTATATCACGAGCATCCTAGCTGGTGAAAATCAGTTCAAGCGAATTGGCGGCATGGCCGCATTGCAAATACCTGCCAATACCCTGCGCGTCGATGTTCAGGAATCCTATGTCATCGGGACGAGAGAAATTGAACCTTCAACTTCGCTGGGCGAGCCGTTGTCAGCGGGGATCCGCATCAGCCTGTGGAGCGATCCCGAAGCGCGGACGTTTGCTTCGTGTGGCGAGGCAAAGACGTTTCGTCTCCTCTTGGCTTTTTCAACGGACTTCATGGGCCGCGCTATCGCCTATGCACCCGTTGACAGCGCTGGTCAGTTAGGCACTGCGCAGATCATCAGCGGTCATGTCGACAATCGCGGGTATGGTCAGTCCATTGCCAGCATCGAAATCGAGTGCGTGACATCCTTTGCGGTGTGGTTAGTGCACTGCGATCAGGGCTGTGTGACGCATAGCGAGTTCAGCATCCGAGCTGGCGGCTCCCACTCCCTTTTCCTGACTCCAGACATCTGGACTGATGGCGACGAGTTGTTAGAGTCTAGGGACCTCTATGGCTGGGGCAGCAATGGCTCACGACAGCTCGGTATTACTGAGGATCGCTTCCTCATTAGCCAGCCAGAAGTTCTACCGCAGGCGCAGCAGAGCCTGCAATTTACCTCGATTGCCGCTGGGGGTAACAATACATGCGGCATCACCAAGTTGGGTCAACTCTACTGCTGGGGGAGGAACAACTTAGGGCAGCTGGGAAGTCATGCTGTGGACGAACAAGGGCAGCCGTTGGCTGAAAGCGCTGAACCAATCCCGATCACATTTCCTTTTGGCACCTTTGTTACCAGCGTCAGTACCAGCGGCGGAGTCATTTGCGCCTTGGCCTTCTCCTCGCTTTATTGCTGGGGTGATAACTCCCTGGGGCAACTTGGCATTGGCAGGGACGAGTTCCCCGACAGCACGGCTGATCCGCAGCTTGTTGCTGGCACGTGGAGCAGGGTTGTATCTGGTGGATCGCACACCTGTGCTATTTCTACTGATCGTGGTCAATTATACTGCTGGGGATTCAGCAGCTCCGGTCAAATTGGCAATGGATCTATCCAACCGGCTGATGTCCCTAAGTTGGTAACGCATCCGGCGGGGCACCCGTGGATCGATATAGGACTTGGCCAAACTCACACTTGCGCCATCGATGTCATGAATCAGGCGTACTGCTGGGGTGATAATAGCCTCGGGCAGCTCGGCCGCGGCAACACCACTGGTAATAGCTCGGTTCCCGTTGGCGTCCAGCAGCCTGCGAATGTCAAATTCTGGTCCGTCAGTGCCGGCGCGGCCTCCACCTGCATGCTCGATGGCCAGCATAAAGTGCACTGCTGGGGGGCAAACAACCAAGGGCAACTGGGCGACGGCAGCACGACCGATCGCAGCGCGCCACAGCTGCAACCCATCAACCTATCCTATTCTGCGTTCAGCTTGGGTCACTCCCATGCCTGTGCCGTAGAAAGGGATTCATTCAATGTGTATTGCTGGGGAAAAAATTTCTCTTACCAAGTGGGTGACGGCACAAGCGTCAATCGACCCACCCCAAAGATGATCCTCTCACCCTAATCTGTCTCTAAAGAATATCGACTTGTTCCCATGGTTTCATGCGCGGCCCTTTGCCTCTTCGGCGCAGATGGTGTGCCTTCGCCGGCCCAATCTACCCTGACCAACGTTTGACAACAAACAATCTATCGAAATCAACTGGTTAAGCTAACATGCGCAACGGATATTCACATCGTTGAGCTTCTGCTATGGAGCCGTCTGTTCCTACCGTTGCCCTCATTGCACCGGCAACACCTCAATACAACGAGATTATCTATCCCAGCTGGACGAGTTCCGGTCAATGCGAGAGCCCCGACAATCAGGCAGGAAACTTTGGACGAGCTCTTGCTTACAGCAAGGTAAGAAATTCTCGTCTACGGATTCAACCGGGAGTTAAAATGTTCACTCGTCTATCACGAGCAACAGCGTTGCCCTATCTCTTGATGGCATATGCGCTAATAGCAAGTGCATGTCGCGATCATGCTGGCGAATCGACAGCCAGTCAACAATCTGCTGAGCCAGGAGGACTAACGTCAGCCCCAGCGCCGGTGGCAGCTGCCGTCGACAACGAAGAGTCTATCTGCACTGTGCCGTCAACGCTGACGTGCGATGGCGATCATTATGCGGTGTGTGTGGATTGCCCTTGCTCAACGGCGCTGGAGTGTCCCGAGGACGCAAGCTCGTGTAGTGCGCACGCCAGAGTCTGTCCCGATCGGGGCAAAACAGCTGTGGTGCTGAGCTTGTCGCCGGGCATCAAAATACCAGAATCATTTTTGCGGCATTATGTCCGAGAAGCCGCCAACGGCAGCAAGCTGTTGGAGTCACATCCCGAATTCAAGATCAGTCACCGGCCATTACCAGATGTAACCACCTGCTCGACAAGCAGTACCGGAGGTGCAGATCCGCTCCCTCTACCACCCGCAACGGCAATTGAGGAGTCGACACAGCCTGTTAATGATGACGAAGAATCTACGCCATCTCTAACAGTTCAAACGATTGAAGATTCCAGTGAGGATCATCCGCCGATTTTGGAGCTACCGACATTGGATAGCACATCGATACTGAACCTTGTCGCAGCTGATACGCCGACCGACTCCAATAGCCCCGTTTATAAAGCCATTGATTATGCTAATTTTGTCTGCAAAAAGATTCCAGCAAAGTATCTCGATCCCTCCGCTTGCGCATGTATGAACTCTGTCGCAAATCTTGCAGCCGCTGTTACCCAAAAGAATGACTTCCAAATTCCAATGGCAAAGAGCACGCTTGAGGCACTTCTAAAAAATGGACCAGTAGCGAAGGATCCTCATGTAGTTGTGCTCAATCTTTTACTACAGAACTTTATAAAGAACTTTGATGGGCTTCACCATGCTCTCATCGAGAATGGGCGCAGGCCATCATGCCGGCAAGTTGCGATGATCGCCGCAAGAGTCAGTGACATGCTGTTGACCATGCAAGCGCTGCTGGATGGCGGTGAAATGCTACAGAAGTACTTTGGTGTGGAGAAGTGGGGACCAGGAGGCACAGGTACCTTTGATAAGGTCAAATGGGGCGAGGTCATTCGTGACGGTAAGGTCTTTTATAGTTCTGTGTTTAAGTATCTTCAGGCATTCGCCGCACTAACCACTTGTACGGCGAGCATTTGCGATTCCATCATTCAACTCCGGAACATAGACTTACAGAAGCTAGAAGATGATATAGCGATCTTGGGCCCCGCGAATTCACTGCGAGCAGCTACCGGCTTGACATGCCCGCAAGAGAAACCAGCTCCCACGCAGAAGGAGGCATCGCAGAATCGAAATGACGGACTGACTTATGGCGCTGATGTCATGAAGTATGAGTCTCGGTTGTGTTACTGGTATGGAACTTGGTTTCAAGGCGTTTGCGGCATCGGTAGAAATACACAGCTGAAGTGCGAGGAGAAGTGCCGAGCCAGTAGCGGTCTTTGCTATGATGCGTGCATTGACTTTGTCAGTAGTAATCACTGCAACGGCAGGTACTGGGCAAGCTGTCGGTACTAAGGCATTAATCACCAATGCCAGGGTGCAGCGTTTGCAAGGACTGCTCAACGCACCAGCGTTTAACGCCAAAGAATCGGGCGATCTCCGGGTAGGCGTCCCGGAGTAACTAGCTCTAATTACAGACTTTTAATCGCATATTTGGAATTCCCCTAAGGTTCAACTTCCAGCCTCCGATAGCCTCCTCAGGTCTGGTTCAAACCAAACCCCCTGGGGAGGAATTTCATGTCAGCAACCAACACCGCCGCCGTACCCCTTGCGGTGGAACGCCGGAAGCATCCGCGTTACTCTTTAACGGGTAGGCTGCCCGTGCGACTCGTCGATGAGAACAATCAGGAATACTCCTTTATGTTGGTCGATGCTTCCAAGCTCGGCCTAGGCATCATCCTTGATTCAAAAGTCACTCGTGGCATGATACTACGCCTCGTTCCCGCCGCTGACGAAAGCGATACCGAGCAGCACATGTTGATGAAAGTCGTCTGGTGCGCGCAAACCACGCAAGAGCCCCCTGTATTTCGCGGCGGGTTACTGATCAACGATCAACAACAAGATTTTCTGGACTACCTGGATCAGTTCCCTAGCGTCTTCATTGAGGATCGCGAATGAGCATAATGCTCAAAAAGCTGCTGGAGAAAGACTGCGCGATTGCCGTCATCGATCCGTCGGAGACGGTGCGGGTCCTTTTGGTTTCCATTCTGCGCTCCCTGCAATTTGAAAATGCCTTTGGTTTCGCGACCTACGTGGAATTGCAGAAGCATCGGCGCCACATGCGCGTCGATTGGGTTATTGGGTCAGCCTTGAAGTCGGAGTTCAATCACGCTGGGAAGTTTCTCGATGCGACGGCCAAAGAGGGATCCGCGGCTCCATTCGTGACACTTCTACTGGATGGGTCGGAAATGGCGGACCTGCCCCAGTTCTTTGCCAATGGAATACTGTCCTGGCATCGCAAGCCGATTAACCGAGAAAAGCTCTCGAACGATCTGCGACAGCTATTGCAACTCATGCGCAATGAGAAGTTTGATGGGACGCGGGTCGCAGCCCAATATTTGCGTCCAACTCTTTTTGAACTGAAGCGACTGGATGATCAACTGCTCTTCAATCGTAACATGGTCCAGCGCTATGCGACCGATGGGACACAAGTACTGGAGCTAGCGGATACATTTCACGCAATGGGCAAGACTCGACACGCGCTGGCCATGCTCAATCACGCGAGAACTATCGACAAATCCTTAGAGCCGCGCGTCGCCGCACTCGTGAAACAGATGACGACTCAGACTGGTAATGCGAGTCTTGGCATCAAGCAAGTCGTGTTGATCGAACCAGATGGCGCTGTGGTCAATGGCGTGCGCGATGCTCTGAAGGCACTCAAGGTCAATAACCTGGTGGTATTTGGCGATGGCGCGGAAGCGCTCAAATACATTCGCAGCGAGGGTGAGCCAGATCTGATTCTGACGGAGTGGAAAACAGGCCAGCTCTCTGGCCCTGGACTTCTCCATACCATTTTTGAAGCGAAGATACGCTGCCCGGTGATTCTCATCACCAGCTTGATTCAGCGTCGCGAGTTCCCCCTACTCAAGGAAATGGGCGTCGCCAACTTGGTCATGAAACCCATCGTGCAACGCGAGCTGCTGATGGCGATCTCGTGGTCTGTGCGCGAAAATGCTAATCCGAACGAGCAGAAATTTTTGGAGCGCAATATCGAGATGGCTCTACGAACAGGGAAAATCGACGAAGCCGAGACCCTTATCAAAAAGTATGATGCCGATGACAACGTCGAACCCGGCAAGAAGAAATATGTGCAGGCTCTGCGCGCGTTTCACCAAGGCGATTATGCAACTTGCCGCAATCTGCTGCTAGAGGCCGCGAAGCTCTATGGCTATGACTCGTTAATGACCCTCAATTTGCTGGGCAAATGCCTCATGAAGCTGAACGATCATGCGGGCGCCCTGAAGTGCTTACAAAAGGCGCATACGCTTTCACCAACAAATGTCGATCGACTTTGTGGAATCGCTGAATCCGCCATAGACAGTGAACATGGGGATTCCGCTCAAGAAGCGCTGGCCCACGCCAAGCGCCTAGCACCAGAAAGCGATCAAGTGCGCACCGTCGAAGCCAAAATCGCTATCACCAGCGGCAATGTCCAGCTAGCGCGGGAAATCATGGAAAAAGTTGACTCCATGGAACATCTCATATCCAGCATGAACAACCGGGCCGTACTGCTGATCAAAAGCGGCCGTTTTCAGGATGGGTTGGACGAGTACAAGAAAACCCTGGCTGCAATTCCCGAAAAGCAAGAAGAGGCGAGAGCGATCGTTTTGTATAACTACGGTCTGGCGTTGACGCGGATGAACAAGCTGGATCAATCCCTTGAGCCTCTTGCCGAATGCATTCGTTTGAAGAAGGCGGTGAGTTTTAAGGCCAAGAGTCTGTACTTGCGTATCAAAGGGGCGCTACAGACCGGCGCACCAGTCGAGCTGCGGGACGCCGAGAAGGCCGGGGGCATCGAAGCCTTCGAGGCATCTCTGATGGCGGAGATGACGGAAGAATCCACCGACCAGCCAGAGGAAGAGATACCGATTCTTGCGATCGACTCCGAGGCGGTATCCCAATCTATACGCTGCCTGTTGGGATTCTACGTGCCAGCTACCACAAGCCCCACAGATGCAGCAGGACCAAGTGCGACAGCTGCCGCGACTCCGCTAGCGGCGAAAAAATCTGCCTGAAGTGATCAGGCGGAACTTGCATCGAATTCCCGCGGCAATGGCAAACAGAAGACCTCACCCAGACAATGCAACATCGCAAGCTCGTGCCGACCGACCTTGCCGTCAAAGCATGCCACCCGCGAGCAAGCCTCCATGACTTGTCGTCGAAATGCCATGGAGCCACCGGCTAAACGCTGCAGAGCCTCATGAATCCGGGGCAGATCATATGGGGGCAACGGAAGTGAGCCTAGGGACGAGTTGATACGCACCATAGCATCTTGAAATGCTGCCGTGCGCTGCGCCTCATCACCTTTGCTGGCATACGCCATGAGACCGACAACGTCGATGGCGTCATGCCACTGGGACCTGCGTTGCGCGCGAAGTGGCGCTTTGGGCTGGCGCAGCAAACTATGCAAATACTGAAACAAACTGAATTCGAATGGCGATATGACTTGATCCACATAGATCAAATCCTTGGCAGCTGCAAGAAGCTGCAGCCCGCGCTCTTGTTCAAGCGCGCGCAGTTGCGGCGCCATCAGTGACAGCAACTGAAACTCTTGCATGGGCGCCAACGATTTCATCTGATGGATAAGTGCAACGAACTTAGCTGATCGGCTAGTGATTATGGGCTGGCGATCGATGACCAGAGCTAACTCATCCGTCGGAACATCGATCGCAAGCATTGCCAAAACCGACAATGTCGCGACCTCACGGTCCGAGACGTCCTTGCGCAAAGATTGGGGCATGGATTGCAGGTCTCTTGCCGCCTGCTGGATAGATTCAGCACTGATCACTCCCACCATGGAGGAGAATGGCTGGGGTGACCCGTTCGTCATCCCAGCGGAGGCAGCTTGCTTTGGCGTTTTTACCATAGCTGACCCTCCGCTCAACCGCTGCAAGCGTAGCGAGAGTTTAGGGTGAGTCGCGAACCATCCAAAAAGATGCCAGCGTAGCCCACTGGCAAACAACATGTGACCAACTGCCGGAGCCTCGTTAGAGGCAAGCACTCCAGTTCGCTCGTGCGCATGAATTTTTCGCAGCGCTCCAGAAATTCCCGCTGGATTGCGGGTAAATTGCACAGCGGCCGCATCAGCCAAGAATTCGCGTTGGCGGCACACGGCAGCGCGAATGATCATGCCAAAGAAGTGTCCGACGCTGCCAATGACGAGCAGAGCGAGGCCCAGGAGCGGAAAGATAGGAAACGAAACCCCATGCCGCGAACGACCGCGCGATGCTGATATGAGCCGTGAACGACCACCCGTGCGCGACAGCGAAATCATTTTGCGGCCAAAATAACTGATGGCGGAGATTCCATAGATCGTGCCCATCAGCTGCATATTCAGTTTCATGTCACCATGCAGGATATGGCTGAATTCATGAGCGACAACACCCTGCAATTCATTGCGATCTAAATGATCGATAGCACCACGCGTCAGACCAATCACCATATCCTGATGACTAAAACCAGCCGCAAACGCATTGATGCCGGCCTCATGCTGCAAGACAAAGACGCTTGGAACGGGCATGCCGGCCGCAATGGCCATTTCCTCGACAACATTGATGAGTACTTTTTCTCTTGGATCACCAGTACGCAGATCAACTCTCCGCCCGCCCAATGTTTGCGCCAGCCCCGAGCCACCCCCATGCCGCAAGGCGGCGGTCTTGATCAGCGAAGTGCCACCAATCAGGACTAGAGTCATTCCCGAAACATAGATGACGACATCGGGGCGCTCAGACCAGAAAGCCACGAGGCGCTCCACTCCCAATGCTGGACCGGCGATGATGCTTGGAAAAAACGCGAGGGACATAACGACATTCGTCATCAGGACCAAGGCAATAATCGCAAGGATGTAGAGCGCGATAAGGACCCGCGAGCGACGCTTAGCACTCTCCTGATAGGCAAAGAAATCCATGCAATGGTCGCGTCCTAAAACTTAACTTTTGGCGCCAACCGCTCTTGGGGTGCTTCGACCTCAAAAAACACGGCCGGACTGAAGCGGAAGCCACTGGCGACCAAATTCGAGGGAAAGGTCTCACACTGAGTATTATAATGCATCACGGCATCGTTATAAGCCTGCCGGGCAAAACCTACGCGATTCTCAGTAGTCGTCAACTCCTCGGTGAGTTGCATCATCGTTTCGTTCGCCTTCAAATCCGGATAGGCTTCGGAAACAGCCATCAATCGACCAAGCAAGCCCGTCAGCTTGCTCTCGGCTCCCAACAAATTCTGCATCGCACCGCCATTCGATGGATCCGTCGCGGCGGCACGGCTGGCGTTGACAGCCACATTGCGTGCTGCGACCACAGCCTCAAGCGTCTCACGCTCATGCTTCAGATACGTTTTCGCCGTCTCGACTAAGTTGGGAATTAGGTCATAGCGACGCTTGAGCTGAACGTCAATCTGCGCAAACGCATTGCGAAAGCGTAGCCGAAGCGCCACCAACTTGTTGTACGCCAGCATCATCCAGATGAGCATAGCTCCCACGACCGCAACTCCCAGCATAACCATGGTTTCTTACCCCTACAAAATCATCGATCGTTATAAGATCCCAACACACCCAGCGCTTCGCGCTCAAAGGGATGAGTATTGGTCACAGAATCATTGAGGTAGTCCAGGGCCTGCTGCCGAACGATGGGCAGCAATCGTTCCACCTGTCCATGTCCCTCAAGAACATCGCGCGCAACTCCCAAGATGTTCGCCTGCACTGCGGTGGAAAGGTCGGCCCGCGAGGATATCTTGCCCAAAACGACGAGTACCGCTTCCGTAACCATGACGTCCCGGGCTGTGCCTCGCAAACGACGGCCAATCGCCGTCTCTAGTCCATCCACCAAGCTATTGGCGATTTTATCCTGGCCAATCTTTTGCAGCAGTGTCGAGGCGTCTTGCTCCAATTGGGCGACCGTCTGCATCAGTTCCGGGCGCCGTCTGGAAGACTCGGAAGTTACCGTCTTGTAGATCCAATGATCCTGCACGGCCTCGATGAGTTCACGCGTTTGCAGGCGACCGCAAGTGCTGGCATCCGCCCAGGAATGCCAAAAGGAGAGGGTAAATATGGCGAACGTGTACCTCGACACTCTCCCTCCCTGGAAGTGATCGATCAGCATGCTCCCCAAAGATGACCGAGCAAGCTAGCTCAGCATCATGGCTGGATCTTCTAAGTAGCTTACCAGAGTTTGCAGGAACTCTGCCCCCACCATGCCATCGACGACCCGATGGTCGCAAGACATGGTCAGAGTCATGCGTGGCTGAACAACCACTTGCCCAGCTTCATTCACCCAAGGAGTTGGTACCGTAGCTCCAACAGCCAAGATCGCCGCCTGCGGCGGATTGATGATGGCCGTAAACTCTTCAACACCCATCATGCCCAAGTTCGAAACAGTAAAGGTTCCACCGGCAAATTCCTCGTTCGCCAACTGACCATTGCGAGCGCGCGTCGCTAGATCTTTGGTTTGGCGAGCAATTTCGCGAACACCCAGTTGATCCGTGTTGCGCACGACAGGCGTGACGAGTCCCTGCGGGAGAGCCACCGCCATGGCCACACTCACATGACCGAAATGCCGAATGTTGTCGACTTCCCAAGATGAGTTCACCATGGGATGTTGTCGTAGTGCCTTGGCGCAGGCCAGCATAATCATATCGTTGATGCTGACTTTGACAGCACCGTCATTCTTGCCGGCATCCTTGTTCAATCGCTCACGCCATTCGTTCAAACGCGCCATATTCACCGAGCGCTTCAGATAAAAATGGGGAGCATCGTTCTTTGCCGCATGCAGACGCTTAGCAATCGTGCGTCGCATCATACTGGTCGGAGCCAGCTGATCTTCGCCAACCGGACCAACAAACGGAGCTGATGGCGCACGCATCTGAGCACCGCCGGTGCTGGCTGCGGCACCTTCTAGATCACGAACAACGACGCGTCCATGGGGACCCGTACCCTGAACCTGCGCCAAATTAATTCCGCGTTCCTGCGCCACTTTACGCGCCAGGGGCGATGCTTTTGTCCGACCATCTGTAGCAGCAGGTGCGGCAACAGGCGCAGCAGCCGTTGCGGGTGACGATAGAGCAGATGGCGTTGCCTTCGCAGACGACGCAGCTTTCGACCCCGGGCCGACCGACGCCGCTTCCACCGCCGGAGCTGCTACTTTCTCGGCAGGCGCTGATCCCTTCAGTAGCTTTTCAACATCAACCTTCTCACCCGGCTCCCCAAAGACGGCCATGGGGGCGCCAACATTGGCGCGATTGCCTGGACTGACAAGAATCTTGAGCAGGACACCCTCCTCAGGCGACTCGTATTCCATGGTAGCTTTATCGGTTTCGATCTCGGCCAAAAGGTCGCCCTCTTGCACCTTATCGCCCTCTTTTTTGGCCCAGGTAGCAATTGCGCCTTCTTCCATCGTGTCGCTCAACTTCGGCATCGGCAAAATTCTAGCCATCGACTCTCGCCCTTTTCTTGACGCAAATTGCGCCGTGATTTTCGAATCTAAATCTGGTCCCAATTAATCCAAATACATCGTTTGCCGTACCGCTTCGACGATGCGCTCGACAGTTGGAAAAACCTCGTGCTCCAGCGCTTCGTTGTAAGGCGCAGACGTAAAACCGCCAGTAACCCGGGCGACGGGCGCATCCAATTCATCAAAGCAGTGACGCTGAATCTGATCGGAGATTTCCGAACCAACCGACGCAAACGGCCATGCTTCTTCGACGATCACAACCCGATGCGTCTTCCGTACCGAACGAAAAATCGTTTCCGTATCTAGAGGCTGCAACGTGCGTGGATCGACCAACTCCACTTGAATACCCTGATTCGCCAAAACCTCAGCCGCCGCCAAAGACTCCTTCACCGCTTTGCTCCAAGCGACAATCGTCACATCCGTACCCGGACGCTTCACATCTGCGACGCCCAACGGAATCAGATACTCGCCATCCGGCACTTCACCCTTATCTGCATACATGATTTCCCGCTCCATGAAGATGACGGGATTGTTATCGCGAATGGCGCTCTTCAATAGACCTTTGCCATCGTACGGCGTTGATGGTGCCACGACTTTCAAACCAGGAACGTTGGTAAGCATGGGCTCAAGAAATTGTGAGTGTTGACTTCCAAGCATGTGCGCGCTGCCGTTCGGCCCACGAAAGACGATAGGAATGGGAAACTGACCGGCACTCATATACAGCATTTTCGCCGCATGATTGACGATCTGATCGAATGCCTGGATGCCAAAATTCCACGTCATCATTTCGATCACGGGACGTAGGCCCGCCATGGCAGCCCCTACGCCTAAACCGGCAAAGCCATTCTCAGAAATCGGCGAATCCCAAACGCGGCCAGGGCCGAATCGATCAAGCATGCCCTTCGAGACTTTGTACGCGCCATCATATTTGGCAACTTCCTCACCCATGAGAAAGACGCTAGGATCTCGCTCCATTTCTTCAATCATCGCCTGGCCTAAGGCTTCCCGAAACTGCAACACCGCCATAATCCATCTCCAACGACGCCATGTGCGTCACTCAAAATTTTTTAGTCCGCGTAATTATGTGCCCATGCCAACGACAAATCCGGTTGTGGCGAGTTGTCAGCAAACTCCTCACATTTCTTCGCTTGCGCTCTGGCTTCCTTGTCCCATACCGTCAGCTCCTCCTCCGTCGCAAATCCCGAAGTTACCAACAACTGTCCAAGTTGTTTGATGGGATCACGCTCCTGGTACTTGGCCACTTCTTCTTTCGTGCGGTAAGTACCAGGATCAGAAACCGAGTGCCCGCGATAGCGATAGGTGTTGGCTTCGAGTAAAAACGGGCGTTTGTCCTGGCGCATCTTGCTGACGATGCTATGGACGCAGTTATAAACAGCCGTTGCGTCCATGCCGTCCACATCACCATGATCCATATCAAACGCCAATGCCCGCTTCCACAAGTGATCGACACTGGTGGTGCGACGAATGTCGGTGCCCATACCGTACTTGTTGTTTTCGATGATAAACAGCACCGGCAAAGCCCAGGTAGCGGCCATATTCAGCGCTTCAAAAAACTGGCCTTGGTTGGATGCCGCATCGCCCAGGTAGCAAACGCAGATATCGTCTTCGTTGCGATACTTGATAGCAAAGCCAACACCAGCAGCCAAAGGCACCTGCCCACCAACAATACCGTGACCGCCCAAAAAGCGCTTTTCCTTGCTGAACATGTGCATGGATCCGCCCTTACCCATCACCGCGCCGTCGACCTTGCCAAACAGTTCAGCCATCACCGCTTCTGGGGCAATGCCTTTACCGATAGCTTGCGTATGCGAGCGATAACCGGAAATCATGTAGTCCGAGTCGCGCAAATTATTCTGCACGCCAACGGCCAGCGCTTCTTGGCCAATGTGCAAATGGCAGAATCCAGCAAATTTGCCGTTAGTGTAAGCACGCAGAACTTGCTCTTCAAAACGGCGAAAGAAGACCATTGTCTTGTACATGGACAGAGCCAGGTCTTTGCTCAAGTTCGAGTCGGGCGCAGCAGCTAGGTGGGGCACGGCCTTTGGCCCCTTGCCATTAGCTGTTGTACTTTTTGAAGACGATCGAGGCATTGGTACCACCAAATCCAAAAGAGTTTGACATTGCATAGCGGATATCGCGCTGACGCGGTCCATCGACCGTATAATTCAAGCGACAATCCGGATCAGGAGTTTTGTAATTTGCCGTCGGCGGTACGGTTGACCGACTCACCGACATAGCCATGTATACCGCTTCAATACCGCCGGCGGCGCCAAGACAATGTCCCGTCACACCTTTGGTTGAGCAGATGCTGATATCAGAAGCTGACTTATCGAAAACGCGTTCAATCGCCAGGCTTTCGTACCAATCGTTCAGCTTTGTTGAAGTTCCGTGAGCATTGATGTGATCCACTTCCTCAGCTGGAATATTGCCACTGGCCAACGCCAAACGCATGCAACGCTCGGCACCCTCACCCTCTGGCGCCGGCGCGGTGATGTGAAAGGCATCACCCGACATCCCATAGCCAACAACTTCCGCATAAATCTTGGCACCACGGTTGACGGCATGCTGCATCTCTTCCAAAACCAAGATGCCGGCACCTTCTCCCATGACAAAACCGTCACGGTCTTTGTCAAAAGGACGCGATGCCGTTTCGGGATGATCGTTAGCGGTGCTCAGCGCCTTCATATTCGCAAAGGCGGTGATTCCCAAGGGGCTGATGGCAGACTCGGCGCCACCGGCAACCATCACATCTGCCAAACCTTGGGTAATGTAAAGCCAAGCTTCGCCGACGCCGTGCGTGCCACTGGCACAGGCCGTGGTCGGACAGATGTTCGGACCTTTCAGATTGTAGTACTTGGAAATCATCCCGGCTGCCATGTTGGGAATGGTATAGGGAATGAAAAAGGGAGATACGCGACGCGGACCTTGCCCTTCGAGAATCTTGGTGTTCTCTTCGATATCACTCAAGCCCCCGAGCCCCACACCTACAGAGCATCCCCAACGTTCGGTGCGACTGGTTTCAAATCGCAATCCTGAATCCTTGACCGCCTCATCACCCGCGACCATGGCCAGCTTGATAAAACGCGTCGCACGATTGCACTCTTTGGCTTCGATCACACGCGCCGCGTGCGCTTCCAAATCCTGCACTTCGCCTGCGATGCGAACGGACAAGTTACTAGGATCGAATAATTTGATCGCGCCAATTCCAGTGCGACCAGCCAACGCATTTTGCCATGCCGTTTCGATATTGTTACCCGTAGGGGCAGCGATGCCTAAACCCGTAATTACCACTCGTCTCATGGGCGTCTCCAACGATGAAGCCAGGCTTCAATAAGCCGTAGATTATAGGTTTATTACGCCCACATGGAAACTAAGAATGTTAGAGTCCGCGTTTCAGCCACAACCAGCCGCCGGCAGGAAAACATCAAAGCACTCAGCTGGTTATGGTAAATTCTCGGCGAGACGCCGGCGTCTGGAGGAGCCCACTAAAGGCAAATTGTGCCAACTCAGAGTTGGCTCACCGGGCGGTAATCGGTTTTTCTGAAAAACCATGAAGCCGGCGACTGCGGCCAAAATCACATTGGGAACCCATGCCGCAATGGGCGCCGCCATGTGCCCACCCTCTGCCAGCCACTTGAAACTCATCAATAGCACGTAGGTCATGACGATCGTGATGATGGTCATGGTCCAGGCCGAACCTCGACCGCTGCGCTGATCTTGGACGCCAAAGACCAAGGCAAAAAGCGCCAGAACAATAACCGCAAAGGGGGTGGCAATTCGATAGTGAAAGAGGTAGCGAGCCTTTCGATACTCAGACTTCTGCCGCTCGGATTCTGCGGTTACCTCCAGTACTCCCAGGTGCTTCCAAAGCTCAATCGGCGAAAAACTACGATAGTCGTCCTCGGCCGACTCGGCACCAAAAATCTGATCCTGAAAGATGCGCAGAATATCCAGATCCGCGCGTCGAAACTTAATGACCGACGACTTGCCGCTTGGCGTCATATCCGTATAGATGACGCCGTAATTGAAGCTCATTCTAAGGTCACCGCGTTCGACCGAACCCGTAACGGTTGCGGAAGGCGCCAACAACGTAAATGGACTGACTCCCTTCAGCCGGTCGCCCGGCGCCACCATCACGTTCTCCAGCTGCGAGTGATCGGCCGAAACTTTCTCCGCATAAATAACGTAACCAATGAAATCTTCGACGAACACCCCAGACTGCAAGCGATAGCGCAGAAGATGATCCAGCTCTGTCTGCGCTTTGCGATGATAGAAGTTGACCAACTCCCGGCGTCCCCACGGCTCCAAATTGGCAGCGCAGTAAACCCCAACACCATACAAAAGACCGCCCACCGCCAGGATCGGTATCGCCGCACGACCCAAGGAATAACCAGATGCCAACAATGCCGAATATTCACCGTCGGAACTCAATCGGCTAAAACCCACCATCACCGCGAACATGTACGACATAGGAATGGTGAAGGTTAGGAACGGTAGAATGATGAAGAGAAAGGGTAATAAGACGTTCTCGAGGGAAATACCAAAATTGATGAGAACTTCGGAAATGCGTACTAATTGGGAAATGACCAACACCGCGCTGATCACGCACAATGTCGTGAAAAACTGTGGAACGACTTCCTTCAGTAAGTAGCGCTGGATGAGAATGCGACCCCCCGAACCGAATGCTGACCGTAACCCATTTTAACTTTTACGAATCATCGCTATAAGGTACAATCATAGCTGAGTTCAAGTCAGCTTACGAGTCGTTCGCGTGGTCCCGCAGCTTCGCCCCCCGCTGTGGTGATGAGGATGATGTTCGTCAATGATCGCCTGGAAGCCAGTTCTTTTTACTGCCGCTACCTGCTTCGTCTTCGTTGCAGGATTACGGGCCTATGCACCGAGCGCCGCTCGGGCCAACCAAGGGTTAAAGCCCCCTCCCCGTATTTCCATTCCCGTAGAGCTACCTCCAGTTGAGGAGTTTGATCGTCCGCTGTTGATCGCCGACAGTGATGGCCGGACGCGAGTCACCACAATCAACCCCAAGCTACAGATGTATCTGACCAAGTTCCTGCGCGACGCCGGCAACCCGATTGCTGCGGTCGTCGTCGTCGAGACGGCAACTGGCAATATCTTAGCTATGGTACAAGGACGCCCGCCGGCAAAGTGGGGCAGCGCCCACCATTCTGCCATTTATGCCGGCTTTCCAGCTGCCTCGTTATTCAAGACGGTAGTTTCAGCTGCCGGCATGGAGCTGGGCGGGATGGACGGCGCCACCTCAATGCCGCTTTGGGGCGGGTGCGCCGACGTGCGCAGCACGGGCGTTTGGATGCGTGATGATTTGCCCGGATCGCGCTACAACATGACCCTCCGCCGTGCGTATGGACAAAGTTGCAACGGCTATTTCGCCAAAATCATCGTTAACCACCTTGGCCTTAGCCCCGTCGTCGAGTTTGCCAAACGTCTAGGTTGGGATCAGGCAGTGCCCGCCGACTTTGCCACAGAGTCAAGCCCACTCGGCTCACCAGCCGCAAGAAGCGCCAGCGTGCATACGGTTGGGCGATTTGGCGCTGGCTTTGGTCGCGTCGGCACCTCCGCAGCGCACGTGGCTTGGCTATCTACCGTGATCGCTAACGACGGCGTTGCCATTCCTCTGCGCCTGTTTGCGAACACGCCGCTGGCGACGGACCCAGCTACTCCTGGCCCCATGCAAATCGCTCCCTGGGAGGCGCAAGGATTGCCTCGCATGATCAGCGCTGAAACGGCCGCCAACCTGCGGGATGTCTCTATTGATACCGTGCGGGGCGGAACGGCTAGTTTCGCCTTTCGTCGGGGCCGCCATGCGCGCATTCGGCATCTGGTCGGCGGCAAGACGGGCACCCTGTCCGGCAAAGCCCCCGTCGGCATCAATACTTGGTTTGCAGGCTATATGCCGGTGGACCGACCGGAAATCGCAGTGGCAGCGGTTGTCGTTCTGGAAGACCTGTGGCACATCAAAGGCCCGAACTTAGCAGCCGAAGCGTTCTGGGCCTATCACGACCTGAAGAACGAGAACTCGCGCATCGCGACGCGCATGCAAGGCAATACCTTGCGTCGCGACTGAGCTCGGAATTCTCTAGTTCTCCAGCATTTCCCCGGGATCAAAGATCGCACCAATGTTTTCAAAAGCACGCCGATCCGTCTGCCCGCCCCAAATCATCATTCCAAATGGAGTCCAAGCCGCGCCGTGGTTCTTGACCTTAAGCGGCATCGCGTCGAGCCCGGGGCTGTCCCAGCGCCCACTGCTACGACCCGCTTCGGGAAACGTGAAAACGCCTATATCCTCGGCATATTCATGCACGGATGTTTCGCCGCCAAAGACAATGAGATGATCTCCCGTCCATACCATGGAATGACGCGCACGTTTGGCTGGCCCAGGCATCTTCATCGGCTGCCAGGACAATGTGCCTAAATCGAGTATGGCGCCGTCGCCCAGATACCGGCTGGCACGCTGACCACCCCAAACCACCAGGGCGTTGTGCTCTGCGATGTGTACACTGGCGTGCAGACGGCGAGCCGTTGGGTTTGCCCCAGTAGTGGTCAGTGGCGTCCACTCACGGGTTTTTGGATCGTACAGGGCTCCGTCGTTATAGTGTTCTTTGCAGTAAATATACTCCTCAACATCGCAACCACCCCAGACCAGCATCTTGTTGGCCGTGACTCGGTTGCCCGTTTCCCCCGTCCAGATCGCCGTGTGAAAGCTGCGGCCGGCAATAGGCGCAGCCGGAATCTGGCGCCAAGTTTGGCGAACGGGATCGTAGGCGGCACCATCATTGTGAGCGATGGCCTTTTGTCCTGGAGTGTGCGCCCCAAAGCTCCCTCCCCAAACGAGATACTCATGCCCCGACCAAACGGCCGTATGGTTGCTACGGGCGCTGGGGGCCTCACCCGCCGCTGTCGTTGGGGTCCAAAGCCTTGTTGCCGGATCCAATACGCCACCGGAATCGAGATAACGTGTACAGCCGTCACCATCGGCACACCCACCCCAGACGAAAAGCTTGTGGCGCTGTTCGATTAATCCACGATCTTCTGACCAGGCCGAGGCGTGTTCAATGCGCCCCTCGGGAGCACCAACCTTGGAAATCATGTCCCACTTATCATGCTCCGGATCATAGAGAGCGCCGTCATTAAAATAAGTGGCACAGCCGTAAAGGGCGTTGGGCGTCTCGCGGCATCCGCCCCAAATCAAGAGACGCTCGGACGACCGTGCATCGCCCGTTCTGCCGGTCCAGAGGGCCGTGTGAAATCCGCGCTCGTCGAGTTGATGATCGACAGAGATATCCGACCAGTGGGGCGTTCCAGCCTCAACCACCCGCTCGAATGAATCCATGATCAATTCGGCAACTTGGTCGCAGTAGATCTCTTCTTGCTCATACTGCTCGTATGGCTCGCCAAGAAACACAACACCCAATCGATTACGAAACGACTGGTCGCGCAGCAAATGATGCACAGATTCATGCATGAGTGTACGAATGGCGTAAGTACGACCTTCTTGCTCGAGAAACGGTCCGCAGGTCGGCAAAGAAATGCGGATCGTGTTCAGACCCGGCGGTGTCAATGCAGGATCGGGATCATTGGTCCAGGCACAATGGGTCCGCTCCTTGGTGTCGTAAAAGTGCGGACTGCTCAAAATGTCGATAGCGAGTTTTTCCAGTAAGTCCGTCGCTTGCAGCATGGCGGCAACGTTTTTCGGCACCTGGCTACCGATCTTGAGAAGGTGTTGATTCAACTGCACCTTGCCGACGCGATTGGCGGCTTCAACCTTTGCCTTGCGAAACATCATTTCGCGAATATCGGACCCATTGCCGACGATACGCCCGTCGCCGGCCCAAGCGCTCTCGCTGATCAGTACTGCCAAGATCAAACCAAAGATTGAGCGGATCAATGTAAGGACTCCTCATCGCAAATCTTGAAAAACTGGATGGCAAACGTGCAGAGCCGATTCTTTTTCGGCACTCGCGCCAGACTTAAAATCAAATCTCGTTGAAACTCACGAATACGCGCTTTAATGCGCGGCATATCTTCTGCGGCAATCGGAACGACGGCCGTGGTGAACTCCCGATCATCCACATGCTGCTCCAACAGTGCCTGGCGCGCCTTCAGCAGCATCTGCTCATGAAATCGCCGGATCGCTGCCGATGGCGTATCCTGACCAACTTGACTAAACTTTGTCGATTCGCGCAACCCGTCCGACGTACGCTGAATCATTCCGAGGCGCAAAAGACGTAAGAGAGCTTCCTGCGCCTCGATGGCGGTGATTTTAAGATGCTTGGCAATCCACTGGGGGTCATCACGAAAGCTGGAAAAGGCCATCAAATCCAAGATCGCCATGTGATACCAGTCGGCGACCACATGAAAAGCATCCAGCTGCATTTCGGTGAAGGCAGAATGCTCTTGGTGTTTGCGCAAGCGCGCCTGGGCCGCAGCGCGAGCCTCCTCGGTCCGACCCTCCGTACACTCCACCAAGTCACAGAAATACTCTGCCTCGTGCGGTCGCAGGTCCATGGCCGCGGCGACTTTGTTGGCGGCGCGGGCAGAAAAGCCATGTTTGCCGTTCAGAACATCGCTCAGCATGGAGACGGAAACGCGCAGATCCCGGGCAAAGGCCCGCAAAGAGTAACCGGGATTCCGGCCCTGACGCTGCGCCAGCTCATAGCGCAAAATCTGACGGTAATCGGTAATTTGGCAAACGCTCTCGATGGATTCCATGTCTTGGGGCGCCTCATCGCCCGGCGAGTTTTGCCCGCCCTTCTGCAACATCTAACAACAGCGAACGGTTTTACCGTTGAACTGAGAGATAATGCTTTCTCGATTCCAAGACAAGAAAGATTGAACAGGGCGTTCGATTTCCTCATGACTCAAATAACTGTCTGTAATTGCTGTTGTTTACGATTTGTCTTGGCGAGCTACCTAGTCATAAAGGACGGGACATCGAACGGTTTCAGGGCTGAAACCGCTGCGCCATACTGCGCACGATGGTCGCGAAACGCTCCGGATCGGCATAGTAGGGAAAGTGCGCAGCCTCCTCAAACCAGTGAATCTCCTTATGCGGTGCCTTCACTTTGGCGTAAAGCTCGGCCGCCAACGCCGAAGGAGTCATGTAGTCGTGTCGCCCCAGCACAAAAGCGACGGGAACCTTCAACTCGCGAACAGTTCTGTCGAACTTCACCGAGATAAACTCGGGCATTAACGCTTGAATCGTCTGCAGTGATCCGCGCGCCACGTTGAACAGCCCCAAGAGGTCATAGAAAGGGCTCCAAAAGGCGACGGCAACGCGCTCGAGTCCGGCGGTAGGCTGCCAAAGCAAGCCACGGTAGTGAAAGAGCATCGCCTTCTGTTGCATGGCAGTCGATAGGTTGAAGCCGTAAGGGGGCGCACCCAACTCAGCCAACCGGTTGCTTATCCAGGTATCCCCCCGCTGCTTCGCGGTCTCGACCAGAAACCGATGCGACAACTCTTCGTTCCGCTCCATATTCACCACTTGGCAGGTGGAAATGTAGGCAGCAATGCGCTGGGGAAAGCGTTGCGCTCCGAGTAAAGATGCCACCGAGCCCCACGAGTGGCCCATGATATACAGTTTCCGACGCCCAAAGGTGCTTAGAAGCATTTGAGTGACGGAATCCAAATCGGCAACCTGCTGTTCAATACTGATCGCCTTGTCGCTGCCAGAAACTTGAAAGGAATTACCTGCTTGCCGCTGATCCCAGTGCACCACCACAAAATCCTTTTCCAGGAGACGCGAGTACGGCAGAGTTGCCGACAACGCCAAAGGAATACCTGGACCGCCGTGCACCATGAGCAACAAAGGCTTGCCCATGTCTTCGCCACGCAAAGAAAACCACATGGGATGACCGTTAATGCTCACCGTCATTTCCCGATCGATTCCAGCCGGGCTAGTGATTTTGATATCGCGCTGGACCAACCACTGACCGGCCCAACGGGCGCAGAGTAAAATGACAAGCAGGGCGAGACCAGCCAGGATTGTGCCAAGCAAGAATCGCTGTGGTGTGCGGCGATAAGATCTCAGACGCATGCGATGCTCCGTTACCAACCAATTTCGCAGATGAACGGAGGCATTATATCACTGCTGAATTTTGACGTCCCCTGCTACTCGAGCTTAGCGACAGGTCAAGCCAGCGTCTTGCAGCATCGCCTCTGCCTCATTGGTAAATACTTGGCGTAGAAGAACGCACTGGCGGCTGGTCAATTTTCCCTGAACGGCCGCCACCGTCAAGGCGGGAGCTAGGATCTCGGAAAACTCTGCGCTAGCAGCATCCCCCCGCTCAACCAATTCGGCGAGTGCGTTCGCATAGGATAGCAATAGATTCGCCAGAGCACTGGCATCGCTTGGATCGACACTTGACGTGCGCAGTGCCTCCACAAAGAGCGCGTTTAGACCAAAAGCGACAACGGCGCCAACAGTGTGCACATCCCGAAAGTTTGCGCTATCGCAGCCGTTGATCGCGGCCGGGGGCACTTTCTTGCCGTGAAACACGGCCAAATTTTCCGCGCTCAATCGTTTCAAGCTACCATCGGTAAAGTTTGCAGACAGCACATCACGGCTGGCACGAAAACAGTCTAAATAGCGAGCCTCTGATATTCGCGCACCACCCGCATAAAAGGCAAAGAGATCGGCGAATCCTTCATTCACAGATGCCCAGCGACGCTTGGCATCTTCTGCGGAATTGGTGACGAGGCTCAGGCGCTCAACGCTAGGTAGATCAGCCTGCTCACCACTTCCGTCTCCAGAAACAGTCGGGATAATCGGTGGGTAGATCTCTTGCCAATCTAGCGCAGTATCAAAATTTGTGCGCGTCAGGCCCGTATGGTTGCGAAACACGTGATGACCGAATTCATGCGCCAACACCCAAGGCGACTCCCAAAGATTGAACCCTTGCCAGATTTTCAGCGCCTCGGACAATTTTCCCATCGGGTAAACGATAAAGGTCGGACGGCCCTCAAAGCTTGGTGTGTAGGCCAGGTTATCACTTTCAACAAGGGACTTGCTTTGCTGAACGCCATCGCTGCCCGACATCTTGATGACCTTTTCCACTTTCGGCAGCACTAATAGATTCGCTGCCGGCAGTTCCCGTGCCACGGTGGTTAAAGACCGGTAGAATTCGTGCGCCTCATTCAAGCTCGACATGGCATTCAATGCCACACCTTCAATGGACTCACGAGGATATCGCCCCTCGGGATTGCAGATACGCAACGAACGCTTGGAGTTGACCACCCGCGCCGTTCCATTACAGTTCAGTTCGCCGTCAACGTACTCACATTGGCTTTGCTGATGAAAGTCAAAAAAAGTTTGCTGCACTGTGCCGCCTGCCAAGACAGGACCCGCGAGCCACTGAATGGTCGAGAACTCCACCGCCCGAACTTCACCCGCGCTCATCTTCCAAACTTGCGCCGAACCGACCGCCGGAGTTTTGCTGCCAGCGATACACTCTGGATCGGCCAAATTGTACTGACGAGTCAGCGATGTGTCGGAGAGCACGGGGGGCAATGCGGGCCGCTTCGATCGCTGCCCGTCGCCCTCGCCACAGGCAAGAACGAGCATGGAGAAATAGATAAAGATATACGCCTTGGCGCCGCCAAAAGAAAGTTTCTGCATCTTCAACATCCACTCAACAACAGCATGGAACAACAGCAACAACAAAAACTACAGAGCAAGCACTAACACCACAAGGAGCGGCTAAGTGCCGGAAACCAACCTCAAATCACCGGCGATCGTAGCTCGCCCCTCCGAACGCGGACGAAACCGCACTCGAGCGCCGATGCGCAGTGTTGCGATCGACGCCTGCTTCACGTCGTGCGGAAAGAACATGATATTGCCTTGATCGAACGCCGAGCCACCATCTACCTCAATCCATCCCAAACGCTCGGGATTGTAGTGGATCACCGTGCCACAAAACTCATATTCGGATCCGGAATTATCGATGACGATGGCCCCGGTAGCTTTCACGGACTTTAGGGCTTGCTGAAAGACTTCCCGCTTTGGATCGTCCTCGCGCACCATGACGTACAACATGTGTTTGGCACGAGTGCAGGCTACATATGCCAAACTGGCCATGATCGGATGATCCAATGGCAAGTTATACTCGCTGACATTTAACAACACGCCAACGCTCGTCTCCAGACCCTTGAACGCTTGCACAGTCGAGACCGAAACCTTGCCTGCCTCTGTCAGACGCTTTCGCTCTTTGCCGCGTGATGCCGTCATGTCGTGCAGTTGAATGCCTTCTATGGCATTCAATCCGCGCAAGACGGACTCATCGGCATCTGGGCGACGAGCAGAAAGTAACGTCACCTCTTCCGGACGCATGCCCTCGTCGCCAAAGAGGCTGCGAAATAGCATTCCCAACTTCCTCTTTGCGTCTTCTTCATCCTTGTAAACAATCAGCTCCGGCACGTAGCCAAGGCGAGCGGTGTGACTCTGCAGAACATTCTGCCCCGTGCGAAAGGCACGAGCGAAGGCGGCGATCTCGCGGGTCGTACGGTAGTTATTTACCAAGGGAAAGTACGGGGCAGGTATCGGCAGAACTTCCTCGGGAACAAAACTATTGGAGCCGCCCGAACCGAAGACTCCCTGGGAACGATCAAAGAAAACATAGAACCGGCTTTCGCCATCGTTGTGCAAAAGGCGCTCGTAAGGCTCCCACCAGAATGGCTGCACGTCTTGGGCTTCGTCACAAATGATCACATCAAAGCGGACGGGAGATGCGGCTACGGCCTGACCGAAACGCTCGGGCCCGACATACTGGACCCAGTCCTCTTCTTTGCCTGTGTAGTCGGCGGGCGGCTTCAGTAGATCGATGCCAAAGTCTCCAGAAACCTCACCGTAGGTCTTAACCGTCACACCTTCGCCAAGAGTCTCGGCCAAGAAATGATTCAAAAATGGATTGCTAGTCATGACCAGAACATTGCGACCTTGATCACGAAACTTGCGCGCCATCATCACGGCCAGCATGGTTTTGCCAGTACCCGCCTCACCTTCCACACCCAGTCGCGTCGATCCGGAAACGGGAGTGACAAATGTTTCGTGCAGATTTTCGACGTCGCGCACCTGGCTTTCATGTCGATCGATGTAATCTCGAATATACAGGCGAGTCGCAAAGTTTGCTCCCGCCAGAAGCTTTTCAACTTCATCGCCGACGTCAGTAAATTGCAAGAACTTCTGCGGATGACACTTGCGCACCATGTCTTGCACGGCTTTGCCCAGGTCCGCCAACTTCTCGCGTCCGATAATGATGGCGGGCTCAATGCCTGCAGACATGGGAAAGTCGGCCTCTGATACGGAGGGAAAGCAGGCGGCATGGGTTACGGGAACTTTGATGCCCTGCCGTCGAAGCAACCGCAAGAAACGACTCTTCCAAACGAGCGCCTGCTGGAACGGATTCTTGATCGGGTGACTCTCGCCGTGGCGATTGACGCTGAAGTACTGGCCCTTTTCCGCGTCGAAACTGATGCGGCCACCCTTTACTTCGACCACCACCACTCCATAGCGTGGATGATAGAGCACAAAATCGGCTTCGTTGTCACGCAATCCCTCTTCATGCTCGAGGCCCGATAGGGTCACCGAATAGAAGACGCGCCAAGCATCGGAAAACTCTTTCGTGCACTGCAAATAAAAGGCTTCTTCGGCGCTGCTGGCAAATACCACGCGGGTCTTTTCAACGTTTGGAAACATCTTTGCCATAGTCAACGCACCGCCTTCAACTGCAAACAATTCACTTTATCTTGCCGGCCTCTTTCGCCATGGCGTGCACTTCCGCATCATTAAGATATGCGCCATGGATTCGTCGACATCCAGCTGCGTTCAAGAATAACATATCCCCCTGGCCTAGGAGCTTTTCTGCACCCTGCTGATCCAAAATCGTCCGTGAATCGAGCGCGCTCAAGACGCGGAACGCGATACGAGTCGGGAAGTTGGCCTTGATGAGACCGGTCACAACCTCGGCAGATGGGCGCTGGGTCGCAATCACGAGGTGGATGCCGGCGGCGCGGGCCTTCTGGGCCAGGCGCGTGATGGGAATCTCAGCCTCTTTACCAAGCGTCATCATCATATCAGCTAACTCGTCAATGATCAGAACGATGAACGGCATCGGCTGCCACTTGTCTTTAAACTCAGGGAACTCGCTCTTGCGGCGATTCTTGATGACGTCGTTGAAGCCCTGCAGGTTACGAGCACCCACCATGCGCATCTTGTTAAAGCGATCTTCCATTTCCTGCACCAAGGCTTCCAATTTCGACTTGGCATCGTTCACCGGGTCGGTCACCACCGGCGCGGCCATGTGCGGAATTTGGTTATAGGCGGCCAACTCAACCATTTTCGGATCGATCATGATAAAACGCAGATCCTTGGCGCCATAACGACAGATCAGGCCGCCGATGAGGGCGTTCATGAAGACGGACTTACCGGATCCCGTGGAACCCGCCACCAGCAAGTGCGGCATCTTTGCCAAGTCCTCAATGATGGGGCGACCATTGGTGTCGAGGCCGATCGGCACGGGCAGTTCGACTTTGCGCGAGCGGAAGTGGTCGTGATCGATCAAGTCAGCAAAACCGATCATCGAGCGTTCCGCATTCGGCACTTCAAAGCCAATCACTTGCTTGCCCGGAATCGGTGCTAGAATACGTAGGCTCTTGGCCTGCAACATACGCGCAAGGTCATCTGCGACTGCGGTAATCTTGGAAACCTTGGTGCCAGCCGATGGTTCGAATTCGAAGGTCGTGACGACTGGACCCTCGGTGATCTTGCGAACCTTGCCTTCGATTTTGAATTCAGCCAACTGGGCCGTCAGCTTGGCACCGATTTTCTCCAAATCCTGGGCGCGGCTGACGCGTTTCGTTGAACGCTGGAATAACTTGGACGTTGGACGGCTGCTCGACGGACCGCTGTAATAGAAATCGATCTTTCCAGAGGCATCGCCGGCACCGGCTGCACCTTCGGCATCCGCATCCGCCTGCTCCACAACTTTGCTGAGGCGCTTCTTGACCTGCTTAATAGCCTCTTGGTCGAGATCCTCAGTCTTGATGGATATATCTTCCGGCTTGATGGACTGGCCGGCATCTTTCGCTTGTTGAATCTTGACTTTCTTCACTTGCGTCGCGATAGCGGCGGCTGCCAGAGCTTCTTTCACCATCTCTTCGGCATCGGCGCCACGATTCATGATGCGCCGCCAGATGGACTTTCCAAGGCCGCGAAGGCGGAGCGCTCCGATCTGCGTATAGGATGCCGTGCGAGACACTGCCAGGTTTCCGGTGAGAACTAGGCTCATGGCCGCCAAGACAAAGAGGGTTACGAGAGATCCGCCATAGCCAAGGTGCAGGCGCAGGGGGCCGCCCAGCTTCAGGCCGATGGATCCGCCAAAGCCGAATACGGGCCGCGTCAGCTGCGTTGTACTGAAATGAACTTCGGAGATGGCGGCAGCAAAGATTGATAGGAAAATCAGAGCCAACACGCGACGAATATTAGGGGCAATCATGAAACCCAAAGTGACAAGCGTACCCCAAATCAGGGAAACGACTGGCCAGGTAATGCCGACGATACCAAAGGTACGAAGGATGTAGCCGGCGACAGCGGCACCGACGGGACCGGCGAGATTGGCAACATCGCGACTGCGGACATCGCCGTTGGCCAGATAATCGCTCGGATCGAAGGTCATGGTAGCCATGCCCAGGAAAAAACCTAGACCTAGCAATAGAAGTCCCATGGATTCTAGCCAGGACGAGCGCTCGGGTAGCAACTTTTCCGTCTTGGCGACGATGGCCGAAAGATTGAGCATGAACCACTCCAGCAACAGCAAAGAATCAGAATCAACAACTACCGCTCGTATGAGTCCGCATAGACCACGTCACCCAACCGGTGAAGGTCGCGGGACCGTGTATTCAAGTGCCGGGCCAGCGATAGCTCGAACTTAAGCTTCTGAAATGCTCACTGTTTTCTCGACGCCGCAGTGCGCAGAGGGTGACACCATGTCAAGGACTTAGGCGACTTCCGCCTCCCCCGCCAGGTGAGGAGGAAGTCTGCTCCCATTCGGATTTCCTCCGACGTCGGAGGAAAATGCGTGGCTCTCAGATCTTCAAGGGCGAATTCAGTGGGTCCAACACATGAAAGTCCCTGGCCGGGGTACCTCCCCAATTCGATGAGGCGCAGTGGCCGGAACCTGGCGATGTCCGCAGGATGATGTCCAAGTATACATTGTCCGAAGGGACCTGAAGGGTCAGAGTGCCGCTATTGCCGAATCCTGGATTCAGGACTCCCCCAGAATTGGGAATATCGGACGAGTTCAAGTTGGGGCACTTCTTAAACTTAAAGGTGAAGGCGTGTGTGCACTTACTATCGGCGCGAGTATAGTTAATCGTCAACGTGCCGCGGCGTTTAAAGCCGATCTTCGTAGAGCCAACACCACCCGGTGAGAAAATCTGACCGAGAATCCCACCGACACCGTTCGAAGCGGAACCCTCGACGGAGAAGGCACCATTCATGGATAAATTGAAGTCATCATAATCGCCAGGAATCCAGCCATCATCTGCATCTTGTGGATTGAAGGGATAATCCTCGCCATAAAAGCTCAGCATATTGCGCTCGGCTGCTGTCGGCACGTCGCATCGGTCTTCGATTTTGCCGTCCATGATATGAATGCCACCACCACCAGTACCGTCTCCACTGTTTGAACCATCTCCCGTCATACCAGAGCCACTTTGACTCGATTGACCACCGTAACTTCCCGGCCCCCCGAGACTGCTGCTACCTAAGTTGTCGTTGCCCGGTCCCGTCGTGTCGTTGTTGTTTCCTCCGGCATCGCGTTGACCGCCGACTCCACTAAACTCTGCGCCCTTGCAGCCAACGATTGGCAAGGTTAGCAGAAACCAAGTCGCGACTCGGAAGATGATGCGATCGCTTGCCATCTCGAATGCCTCCAGTTGATGCCGGGCAACAAAGCCCGAGATACGATTCGAAACCATTGCTGCAAGGTGGATACCGCACTGCATGCTTGGCGGCTGGGCCGTCATTGCGGGTAGTTCCCGCGATAGCAGCAGCAGAACGCGGGCGGAAAATCGACTCGGGTCAGTTGGCAAGCTACGATTCGGCAACAGAAATCTCGGCGCGATGCTGTATTGGTGGCCGCTCCCGCAACTGTTGCCAGAACGGCGAAGCACGAAACACGCTTGAATTAGGGCAAAAGTTAGGCCAGTGCAACGTGGCGCAGAGATATTGTTTCGAAGCCTAGACGGGGCACCATCGCTGGTGAATGTTCCATCGCTGGTGAATGTTCCGCCGATGGCGAATGCTCGGAGGATGTCAGACCGCGGCGCGCAGGACGCCCCAGGCGAAGGCGAGCCAGCCCACGATGAGAGCGGCGCCGCCGAAGGGAGTTACCATGCCCCACCAGCGCTCGCCAGTCAGGACGAGCGTGTACAGGCTGCCGGAAAAGACCAAAATGCCGATGAAAAAGGCGACGCCGGCCACATGCAACGACGTACTATCGATGCGGGCCATGACTGCCCCGAGGGCCAGTAAGGCCAAAGCGTGATACATGTGATAGGTGGCACCGGTTTGAAAGACCTGCAAGAGATCAAGCTCGACCCGTGCGCGCAAGGCATGGGCGGCAAACGCACCTGCCGCAACAGCAACGGCGCCATTCAAGGCGCCGATAATGATCCAAATCGTCCAGGACAAAGAGAACCCCTAACTACTAGCAGCCAACTTCTTGCAGTGCAGATCCTGCTGGTTCAGAAAACACTTTGTCTTGATTGATGTCAAGGATATGGGAGTTCCCCTGGCAGCCAGCCAGCTTGTAAGCAGCGGCCGTGGCGCGCCCCGTAAATGCGGCTGACGTCGGCCCCAAAAGATCGTAACAATAAACCGTCAGGTATTCTCCGGCCGCCGGTACGCCGCAGGTACCTTTGAATCCTAACGTCGTCATGGATATGGCGTAGGTGCCATTTGCCTGATGATGTGTTTGCTGCAGCGTATAGATGCTATTGAGATTAATATAAGCCTCGCGCGACTTGGCACGTGCAGTAAACTGCTGATACTTGGGCAGGGCGAGTGCCGCCAAGATCCCAATAATCCCAACGACAACCATCAACTCAACCAGGGAAAAACCGTCCTGATGGCGGTACCGAATGCTCTTCTCTTGTAAGCTCGATGCGTTTGTCATCCTTGTCCTCGCATGACCTTTTCGTTAAACACTTTTTGGCCATCCTGATACGACGAAGGGGCCAGGCGCGTCGCACCATCAGCCCCTCGTACTCAAGCCAAATGCATCCCCACCCACGACCTAGCAGTTGGGAACTGCTGGGGTCACGAGTGCTTTAAGCTGGTTTATCGTATTGACATGAACTGCGTTCTGGCAACCAGCCAACTTCTTGGCAGGATTTCCTGTAGTTGGAATTTCAGAAACACCGCAACCCGTATCGTTTGCGCAGGCCTCAACTTCGAATGCGGCAGCGGTACCAGCAACGCTCATGCGATAACCATAGTTCAACGAACCTGTCGGTGAGAAGCCGATCGCTACAAGACCTGCGTAGGTACCAGAATTCATATGATTCGCCTCTTGGAGGGTAAAGGCGTAGTTTAGATTAATCTTTGCTTCAGATGCCTTCGCTCGGGCGGTGAATTGCTGGTACTTTGGCAAAGCCAAAGCTGCCAGGATACCGATGATACCCACGACGACCATCAATTCCACGAGACTGAAACCGGCGTTCTTACCTGAAAATGGCTTAGAGTACTTCATGTAACCCTCCTAAAAAGAGACGTTCTTCCTCTATGTGTTCCTTACTCTCCCGTTCGGGTTACTCAGCCCGCACCGGTTTGCCTTACGGCGTGAACAAGTACCTCTTCGGAAGTGCTCCTAGGCGACTTTAGGTTTTCCTTGAAAATTTTTTTAAGCCCTGAAAAGGCTGGCGATTTTCAGCAAGAGTTCTGATGCAATGCACCGAATTTGCGGTCTGCGAGGGATAACGTGCGCCGTCCGCATTAGGGTAGCCAGCGGCCGGAAAGGATGGGGTAGCGAAACCAGGTTTTCGGATCTAAGCTCTCGTCATCAATGTGAAATCCTGGAGCATATCGTTCTCGTTTCCACTGGCTGATGCGCCAAAGGCCGAGGAATCGATCCACCCAAAGTCGCAACTCTCCCTCCGGATACTGGGGAAAGTCGACGGCCACATTCGCCAAGATGGCCGACCCCGCCAACCGGTCGCGCACAAAGTAGCGCTCGATGCGCTCCAGCACTTCGTACGGCATCAAATCTTTTTCATCCGTCTGTTGCATGGCCGGAGGCCGCAGCTCCGCCGTCGGCGCCTGCGCATTCACCGCAGCAAGAGAAGGCAAAGCACCGAGCCCCATCACCGATTGTGTTTCGGCCCAGCGCAAGAATCGTCGCAAGAAACGCTTGTCGATCCCCGCCAGTGGCGCCAAGCCACCGGCCGTATCACCATCCATCGTCGCATAGCCCACCGCAACCTCGCTGCGATTGCTGGTGGAAAGCAACAAGGCACCCTTCACATTGGCGATCATCCATGCCAATGGCCCACGCACACGGGCCTGAATGTTTTGGAGCGGCACATCGTCCTGCTCCCAAGTGAGCGAACGCCCAAGCAAGGCCTCTGCCTTTTGTACATAGGCGCTGACGACGTCGTCGACGCGGGCATCCATGAACGTTGCGCCCAGCTCTTCTGCAAGCCCCTGCGCCGCCGCATGTGTGACGAGGCCGCTGTGCTCCGTGGCCTGATAAATACAGGTCAAGCCCGCCTTCACCCAAGACCGAGCGTCTTGTCGATCGCCTTTTGGCCCCCAACCAAGCGCCTGCTGCAATCCGTCTGGCCCCAAAGTCGCTAACGCATCCGCATACATGTGGGCGACCAACAGAGCGCACGCCGCCGAGTCGCAACCACCGCTCAGCGACACGACGAAACCACGCGCACCCGACTTGCGACTGTAATCAAACAGGCCGCGCATCTCTGCGCGTAAAAACTCTTCTTCGATGGGGGGCGATAGGACTTCGATCGTCACTTCCGCCAATTCGCGACTCTCTGGACGCAAGGGCAATGGCTTGCCCTGCACGGCCACCGTCAGCGTCACCGATGCCTCGTCCACATGCCGGGCCGAACGCCCGCGATAGCGCTGGGCACGCGGCAGGTCCATATCCACATCGGTGGCAACCATGTCGCCGTCACTGCAACCAAAGCGGGGGCCGATGCGACGGAAACGCCCGCATTCGGCGATCAAGACGCCACCATCATAAATGACGCGCCCCGACTCGAGACCGACTAAGTTGGAATAAACGTAATTCACCTGCAAGGCACGACTGCGATCGGCGACAAGGCGGCTGCGCGTCGCAAACTTGCCCAAGGCAAAGTGGGATGCGCTCGGATTCAGCACCAGCATGGCGCCGCTGCGCACATGGTCGGCTACCATGGACTCTGCTGTCCACGCCTCTTCGCAAATTTCGATGGCAATGCCAATGTCGCCGCACTCGTAGCGAATATCACCGAACGGGACCGTGACACCGCACAACGCCGTCTCACGCACAACACGCGGCGGCCAAGGTGTAAACCAACGGGGCTCATAATGAATGCCCTCGCGCGGCAAAGCTTTCTTGGGATTGACTCCAAGAATCACTCCGTCTTGCACCACAACCGCACAATTATAGAGATTCCCGGCAAAGCTCACGGGCATACCGAAGACTACCAGCATGTTCTGCGTCAGCGGCAAGAGTCGCCCGAGCATTTGCTCTGCACTGCGCTCTAATGCTGGGCTGGTAAACATGTCTTCGCAGTTGTAGCCGGTCAGCGACAACTCCGGCAGACAAAGCACGGCAACGTCGTCCGCCTTGGCCGCCGACAGAATGGACCGAATGCGATCCTCATTGCCGCGCACGTCGAAGGGCGTTTGATTGAGTGTCGCTCCGGCTACGCGCAATCGGCTCATGCTGCCCCCTACATCCGCTCAGGTGGCGTTATGCCGATGAGATGCAAACCACGCTTCAGCACAGAGCCAAAGGCGTTGACGAGGGCCAAACGCGCACTGCGCTCCGCCTCCGTATCCGCCTTCAGGACGGAAAGGTTTCCATAGAAGCGATTAAAGGCCTTGCAAGTTTCAAACAAGTAGTGCGTCAGCAAACTGGGTCGATAATTCTCCGCCGCCGCTTCGACCACAGAGTTGAAATCGTACAAATAGCGCAGCAGTTCAAACTCTTCGGCGTTTTGCAACACGGCTGCATCGGCTGCCGCCATCTGCATGCCCTCATCGGTCGCTTTGCGCAAGATCGATTGTGTGCGCGCATAGCTGTACATCAGGTACGGACCCGAATTCCCCTCAAAACTAAGCCACTCATCAAATTGAAAGACGATATTCTTGACCGGGTCTGTATTCAGCATGCCGTACTTGATGGCGCCAACGGTCAATTGATGCCGCGTACGCAACCGTTCTTCCGCGGTCCAAGTCTCGGCGTACTTCGACAGGATCTTATCAAGCTCAACCTCGACAGCGCGCACAAGATCCATAAATGTAACGCTATTTCCCGAACGCGACGACATCTTGCCTTCGGGCAATGTAACCATGCCATAGCTCAGGTGATAACACTGTTTAGCCTGCTCAAAGCCCATCAATTCGAGCGTCTTGAATACCTGGCGAAAATGAAAATTTTGCTCGTCCGCCACCACATAAATCGAGCGATCGATATGATAATCAGCGAACTTCCGTCGCGCCAGCACCAGATCCTTGGTGGCATACAACGTGTTGCCATCCGATTTGCGGACGATCATAAAGCCCAGCTTGTAGTCCTTCAAATCAACGCCGATGGCACCTTGATCTTCTTTGAACACGCCCTTGTTTAAAAACTCATCGACGATGAGCTGGCTGTCGGCGCTGACCTCCGACTCGAAGAAGTACTGGTCAAAATCAACATCCATGTATTCATAGATGCGGTAGAAATCCTCGAGTGACCATTGCCGCGTCTCGCGCCAGAGATCGTAAACCTCACCCTGTTTCGATTCGATGGCCCGCAAGATATCGGAAACTTCCCGCTCATAAGTCGCTTTTTCTTCCTCCTGCGCTTCGGCAAGGGTGCGATTAGCCGCTACATACACCCGACCCAGCCATGCACCCCGATCGGCCACCGGCGGGGTCAGCCTTTCTCGTCGCAGATACCAAAGCACTTTCGCGATGTGAGTCCCTTCGTCGCCGGGGTAATTGGCCGAAATAACGTCATAGCCCAGGTAGCGATAGAGGCGCACCACGCTGTTACCCAAACAGATATTGCGACCATGCCCCACGTGAAATTCTTTGTGAGTATTGGGTTGGGAGTACTCAATCATGACCCGCGTCTTGGCATGTTCAGCATGCTCTTGGAACCTACGAAAATAACTGCCGTCAGCGATTGCTGACAAACAGGCGCCCGCTAGTTTTTCCTGCTTAATAAAAATATTCAGGAAGGCGCCAACGACCTTGGCTTCGCGCACCCAGGATGCGTCGTCCGCAATCGCGAGCTTTTCGGCCAGCTTAGCAGCAATGTCCGGCGGCTTGCAGCCGAGCTCTTTGGCAAACCGAAAGCATGGAAATGCGTAGTCACCGAGTGCTGCCTCCGGTGGCTTCTCCAGCAATCGATAGATCGCTGAAATCGGCAGCGACAACGGCGCGCCCGTCACCACCATGGCCGACATCAGTCCGTGCAGTCGCGACGCCAAATCGGCACGACATGGATCGAAAATTCGCATCTGTTCTGGCGTCATGGGCAACAGCTCCTGAAATCCGGCGCAAACAAGTCCCCGATCCTAGCAAAGCCGCGCCTAGCAAGCAACCGAGGACGGGCGCTGGCCGACTGTCCAAAGCCGACAGCATATGCATGGGACAGCAAAGTCATCGCTCGGCCAATGCCATGGGCTCTTGTTTCGCCAAGACCGCTCGCGCCGATAGAGCTCCCATGCCCCCACCCAGCGACCAGGAAAGCGCTTGCCGCCAATCGTCCCGCTGTACCACTGCAGCACCACGCAAATCCGCCACGGTGCGCGCCACCCGCAGCGACCTTACGATGGCCCGATTGCTAACCCCAGCCCGCAAAAACGGGGCCGTCCATTCGTCTAAGTCCCGCCCACCGACGCCAAGCGCGGCACTCAAACTACGCGGCGGCAAGGTTCCATTCAGGATCGCAGCAAAGGGCCGATTTCGTTCTGATGACCTCGCCCTGGCATCGTGTACGGCTCGGCGCATAGCCTCCATGTCACGATCGTCACCTCCACCCTTCGAGCGACATAACCAGTCCCCTGTCGACAACAATCCCTCTGGCATTGTCATGTGCAAATCGATGCGATCCAAGAGAGGACCGGACAGTCGTCGCTCGTAGGCCAAGAGTTGACTTTGTGTGCACTGGCAATGCCGTCGGCCACTATCGCGCCAGCCGCAGGGGCAATTGTTGCAGGCCGCTACAAGAAGCGACTGGCAAGGCCACACCCGATGCTGTCCGGCGCGCGCCACGTGCACCCACCCCGACTCCAGAGGTTGGCGCAGGGACTCCAACACATCGCGACGAAACTCGGGCAACTCATCGAGAAAGAAAACGCCACCTAAAGCCAATGACAGTTCCCCCGGACCATCGCGGGACCCGAGGATCGCGGCGGCGCTCGTTTGATGATGCGGTTGTCGGATGGGTGGCAGCCCGGCCAAGACTTCCGGCGATAGGGTTGCCTGCCGCAAACTATGCAGACGAAGGAGCTGCACGTGTTGCTCGCCTGTCAGAGGTGGCAACAGGCTCACCAGCCTGTGCGCAAACATAGATTTTCCCGTCCCAGGAACACCCCGCAGCAGCAGCGGATGCGCTCCGGCGGCACTGACCTGCGCCAAGAGCCTTAACTCAGGTGATAGATTCATATCCGCGAAGCTGACCGAGCGTGCGGCTTGCTGGCCGCTATTGCCAGTACCTTCCGAATCTTCGCCCCCAAGCCCCGTGCGCAGCCATGCCACAACTCCCGCAAGATCTGCGAAAGCCCGCACCTTGAAACCCTCGTTTCCGGAACCTGATATCCGGCTCAGCGCCGCAAGTTCGGGTAGATTCCCCTCTGCCACCACCAAGCCGCAGTGTTCCCTGGCCATGGCCGCCAGCGCCAAAGGCACGACTCCAGGCACGGCACGCAGACTCCCATCCAGACCAATTTCCGCCGCGAAAACCCACTCGTCGATATTAACGGCGAACGTCTCTTCGGTGATCAGAGCCGCAAGCACCACAGCTAGAGGCAGATCAAAGTGGCTGGCGTCTTTACGCACATCGCTCGGGGTAAAGCTAACCAATACGCGACGCTGTGGCACCGATGCGCCCAGCTGATCGAGCACCACTTTGACGCGCTCCAGTCCGTCGCGACAATTCTCGGCCACGTTGCCCAGCAAATGAACTCCCGTGAACCCGCGCCCCCAGGCCGCTTCCAACAATACTGGCGACCCTTCCGCCGCATCCACAGCTGCAGACCAAACCTTGACCATAGAAGCGCCTCCCCCGCTGTCGCTACATTCACTCGCCGCATCGTAAGTGCGCGTCAACAAGTCCGCCAATGACATGTTGATGAAATTAACCGGGAAACAAATTCTGCTGTCGGCTGACCATCCATTTCCTCTGCACTCGAAAAATCACGCTCATTTCTGGGCAGTTGCCCAGGAACGGCCCCACGACTGCATCTTTTGTCCATATCCAGCCAAGTACCACGGACTTTGCTTCGACTAGGAAGTACCTCATCCATTCTCGCATGTTGTACCGATGTAATCGCGACTGAAGCCACCTGGCATCTCCATTGCTTCCGCTATCGCACACCACATTTCGCAACGACGCGAGGGGATGAAATGGCGAAAATACATGCCTTGAGATCACGGCTACTCATTCCGGCCATGTGCAGCATCACCCTGCCAGCATATGCCACCCAACCGGGATCAAACGGCGCTCCAAGCCCCTTTGGCTTGCACCCCTCGCTGAATCCACCCGTTGAAAGTATTCCACCCGGCTCTTTTATCGGAATCTTGTATGACTCAAATGAAAAGCGGATCATCTGGGGAACTGACCTGCCGCGAAATGGCGGTCACATGCATTTGGCAGAAAAACTATTTGACTTGGACCCCGGCGATTATCCGGGCTGCCCAGGCTACTCGCGGCAAGTCAAGGCGGCCCAAGATCGGTTTGTTGCCGCAGGGGTTTTCGTTGGCGAGGATGGTAAGCTTTACTATCACCCTAACAACAGCAACGTCTCCATCGGCATCAACGGTGGTTATCTGAATGAGACTGATCGCCCACATGTCTTTCAACAAGCGTCCAATCAAATGGGACGACCGATTGAACTGATGCCGGAGCATTTGGATGAATTCCTCACCGGCAACATCACAAAGCACGGGCCGGATGGCGCCGCATTGCGCCGCAACAGTATTTACATCGACCCCATGCAAAATCACTTACCGATGCACCCACAACCAAATCTGAGAACAGAGACTCCCGCGGAGTTCTACAAACGCCTAGTCAACTCTAGCCAGCATGGTATTGACCTATCGAACGATCCCCACTTCCAGCTACCAGGTTCGGGGTCAGGTAGTAGGCTGCGCGCCTCGTGTAACATGCGCAGACCCGGCATAGGCACCCGCATGCGCGCCAACTCCATGCATTTCATTTCAAGCCCAGGGGGCCAAAGCGTAACCTCTCTCGGCGGCATGGCCGTTTCTGTTGCTGGTGATATTTATGCCGCTGAACAAGCGCGCACCCGACATCGCAGCGCCCAGTGGCTCGATGTGTGCGAAGGAAAAGCGCACTGGACTGAACTGCCCGAGCCCATTGTTCGCCATTTGCGTCGCTATGGCGGCAACATCCAACGCGAGTGCGATGAATGGGCGAAGCGGCGCTTTGGTGTGCCGTGGCGCCTTGTCACTGCTGAAGAGAAGGAACAAGCCCGCTGGATGCAATGGGATGAATGGTTCGGTCGGTTTGTCGGAAACCCGTTGTTTTTGGGCGGTGTCAGAACCAATGAAATTTATGTCGGCGATGACGAGTAAATCAGCATCATTTCATCCAGTCCCGGCGGCGATGGGAAGGCCGCCCTGCGCACCCGGCATACACCTGTACGAAGAATGAGCGCAGCCTTCCCCAACTCGCCCCAACGTACGAATATTTCCCCAATTATTCTCATGAACTAGACCGCGTCATCGATGGTCCTCTTCTTGCGTTAGGGTGACTGTCTGTTTGCCGGAGGTCCCCCAATGTCAGAACGACGTCGAATCGCCAACTTCTCTTTGATCGCCCTTAAGGCCCTTGCCGCTGCTTCCCTCCTCGGGAGCACGGCGCGCGCCAATGAAGCCCGTGGCACCATGGTCGATCCGAGCGCCTTTTGCCGGTCGCTGACCGCTGAATTAGCCTCGATGGTTGACCGAACTCCAAAAGTTGCGAGCCCGCACCGCATCGCCATGGACATCCGAGATCGCATGCTCCGGCAAGTGCAAGATGGCTCCTGGACTGGATACATCTCCCTGAGCAGCATTGACGATCAAACGTCAGGATTCGTCGCTGTCGGCAGCGCCATGGCTCGCAGCATGGGCCTCGCGTCTGACACCTTGATCGCCCGGCGCATCGACGAGCTAAAATTTCTGCCCTATATCCAAGAAGACCAGGACCTACTGATCGTCGTTGACGAGCCCAGCGCCCTGACCCCGGAGCGCGCCAAGGCGGTCACCACCGTGGCTCAATTCCGCAAAATCCGCCTGAGCTTTGTCTGGCGCCCCATGGCCGATCAAAGCGAAGAGGCGATGCGCCCCCTGCAAGGCCTATTTGCCATCGCCGCGATCACCGGCGGCCGCGTCGTTGATCTGCGCCAAGTCAATGCCTGCAATCTCAGCATGTGAGAAAACGCCAACAGTTTGCTATGATGCCGAGAGTTGAACTCTGCAATGGCGATGCGGGAGCCACTTCATGTCCTCTGAGAATAAACATGACGCTGAACGGCAACTTCAGACCCTGCGCCAACGCATTCGCATCCTCGATTCAGAAATGTTGAAATTAGCCAAAGAGCGGCTAGATTGCGCCCATGGTATTGCTGCTGCTAAACTCGCCCTTGATCTGCCAATCAAAGACTACCAGGTCGAAAAAGAAGTCATCGACCGGAATCGCACCCAAGCAACTCAACTCGGTCTTTATGAAGACCTCGCCAGCGAATTGACGACCATCATGATACGCTATGCCGTGCAGGCCCAAGACGAATATCACGCACGTCAGCGAGGCTCTGTAACCACACAGAAGCAGATCGGTATTGTCGGCGGCCTCGGAAAGATGGGGCGATGGCTTGGTGATTTTTTTGGCTCGTTTGGCCATGCCATCACCATCTACGATCAAGCCTCCTCGGCCAGCGATGCACATGACACCGCCGCCAGATCACTGACTGAACTCTGTCAAAAGTGTAACGTCATTGTCCTCGCGACGCCCATCACCGCAACTGGAGCCTACCTCGAACAGCTTGCGACGCTGCAGCCAAAGGCGCTGATTTTTGACATCTGCTCGCTCAAGTCGCCCATCATCGACTCGTTGCGTCACGCAAGACAGAGGGGGCTGCGAGTCACGTCGATTCATCCGATGTTTGGACCAAACACTCGTCTTCTGGCCGGCCGAAATATTCTTTTTTGCACAGATGAAGATGCCTCTTTGGTAGCCGAAGCACGGGAGCTTTTCGCCGACACGACGGCGAACTTGCATGAAGTGCCGCTGACTGAGCACGACCGACTCATGTCCTATGTCCTAGGGATGTCGCACATCACCAATCTGATTTTTGGTGACGCCATGGTCAAGAGCGGTATCTCCTATGAGACATTACAACAGGTGGCCAGCACCAGTTTCGCTGCACAGCTGGCGGTTGTGCGCCCCATTGTCGATGAAAATCAGGATCTTTATTATGAAATTCAGGCAGAAAATCACCATACGGATGCCGTATTTGCAGCCCTGGCTACGTCGACAAATGCGTATCGCCAATGCATTCAACAACGAGATCGAAGTGGATTTCGGCAGTTGATGGAGTCGAGTCGACGCTATCTACACAACATTCCCGCGTCAACCCCATCAGGGTCGACGCCTGATTAGGCGACTTTTTCTAGCGAATTTGCCGCAGACGCAGCCGTTGCAGAAGTTGGTGTTGGCGCCGACTCCTCGATGCGATGTTCATCCAAAAACTTCACAACCTTTTCCCAGTACTTGGCCTTCGAGGTGCCTGCGGCGACCGTTTCAAAGCGGGCTTGCCAAACATCAGGCTTTTCCGGAACGGGCCCAGTTGAGACGATCGACACGCTAATATCACCCCACATCGTTTTCAGTTCACGGTGCAAAAGATAAACCTTACTCCCCTTGACGATGGGAAAGCGCAGCTGCAGAATGCCGCCGGTTTCATCCAGTCCCAACAGCTTTGCCGGGGCCTGATACGACACGGGGATATTCGCCTTATTCGTGCTGCTTTGCATCATATTGGTCATCGCATCGCCACGTTCGAAGGCGGCCTCAATTGTTTCGACAAGAACCCCAACACCAAATGGACGCTTGAGATAACGAGTTTCCACCGTGCTGCGTGCTTTGATATTAGACGTTCCAACCACCAAAACGGGTCGATCGTTCGCTGGGATTGAGTTGTAGGCTTCGCGCCATGCCGCACTCGTCGCATCGAGAACTAGCTCGTGGAGATAGGCACAACCAAATGACTTGGGATCACGCTTGAGATACGCCGCCGCTTGCTGCATCGTATGAGCACCGATGAGTTCCATCTCATAGCCGCTGAGTATGTCTTTGAACTGCTTGAATCGCTCTGGATTGGGATCGAAAAATAGCACCTTGCGCGGCGCACTTGGGCCAGCCTCTGCCGCAGAGGTCAACTCTATTTCAGGCAGCTCAGCAACCCATTTCCGCCCCTTGCCTTTGATGCGACTTACCGGAAACAGATTGTAGTACCCGTCACTATCCGCCAGGTTCGACCCCATTCCCATCAGCACCGGACCGAGACTACTGTTCTCAGGAAGACATACCAGCGCTGCGGCTGAGTCAACTTCCGTTGCCGACTTACTCACCAAGTGACCATTCGCACAGCCCATGACTTGTGCCTGCAAGGAAAGGGTCACGTCCTGCGTCATACTGAGATTGCTCGCGTAAACGAAGTGTGGCGACGAATCATCATGCTTATCGAAGATTTCTTTAACCTTGGCCACAAAGGCTGCAGGCTGCAAGGGCCCAACTAAAATCCCCGCGACTTTACGACCCTGCAATGGCACCAGCTCTTCCTTGGATTTCTTGAGGACGTTCACCAGCACAGGTGTGCGCTTCAATGTGGCATTCTGCTGCAGACGGTCGTACAGATTACCGGCGTTGCCATCCGACAAAAGCGCCTCGCACACTACCAAGTGTGGCATTTCCTGGGAGATAACCTTCAAAGCGTCGTACATAGATGCCGTCACCACGGCTCTATAGCCAAGCTTTTGCAGCAGTTGCTGCAAAGGAATGCCTCGTTCGTGCTTGTCGACACAAACGACCACGGTATGTGCAGTTAGTCCCTTCACGATCGTCATCCTCGATCCTTATCCTCTTGCCTACGATCCCAACACTCAAGGTTGAGCCATCATGCCGCCGGATTCACACCCTTTTGTCGACTCTTCAGAATAGCCTGGCGAATCTTTTCTGCCTTTTCAAATGGAGCGCCGTATTCCTGTTCACAGCGAGTGACGTACTCCATCGCCATTTCAAACTCACCCAAGCGATGGCACGCCAAAGCCGCATTAATCGAAATCTTGTAACGCAACTCGGGGCGAACGACTGAGTGGGCCTTCTTGTACAAAGCCAGCGCACTCTTGCCCTTGCCAGCCTGCGACAGCTTAATCCCCATTTCATTCAACTTAGCCGCAAAAAATGGGCCGACTTCTGACATCTTGTCCATGAGTTGAAAGGCTTCCTGTACTTTGCCCGCACGCAAATACATGTGTGCTTTCGCCTCGACCATGCGTGGATTGCCGGGCGCGAGGGCCGCTGCCTCTTTCATATACTTCTTGGCAGTTTCGAAATCGCCCTTCTCAATGTAAATCGCAGCCAACTGCAACTTGCGATCAGAGTCCCGCGGATTTGACCGCTCTAGCTTTTCAAAGATGGCTTGCGCCTCTTCTAGCTTCCCGGTCACCATCAACGTCTCGCCCAAGCTGTTGTGCGAAGCGCGAAACAACTTATTCATCCCACCTGACTGGCGATAGGCGGCGGCGGCATTCTCAAAGTCACCAGTGGCCTCCAGCGCCTTGCCAAAGGAAAATGCTGCCAAATGGTCGTATTCCGCAGCTTCTCGCAACTTCTCTTGGATCTCGGCGATGCGCAGCTGATCGCCCGTACGAATCAATTGATTGAGAACCATCGTCCGATACTCGGACGAGTTTTGGTCCGCGAGCGTTTCCTGCACCAACCGCGTCAATGCCGCCGCTTCTTTGGCCCAATCGGCCGTACTGACGATCTTCTCGATCGAAAACTCGAATAGCGCCGCCATGTAATAAGGGGATGGTTCATCACAAACAACCATTTGAAAGGCGCCTAAGGTACCCATGTTTCGACGGAACGCTTGCAGGACTCCTAGAAAGGCCTCTGACATCTCGCTAGCAAAGAGTACCAGCGAGCACACGCCGCCCGTTTCTATGGCGACGATCGCCTCGTCGGGCGAAGCAAACGACAGAGGAATCTCCCACTGTAGAGAGCTGGTCGCTTGCACCCAAGTTTCTGCCAAGTCGTCGTCTCGGAAATTGACGAGTAGGCAGCACAATCTGCTGATCTCGAGTTCAGTCGATGTCTTCTCTTGCGTCACCGCTTCTACCCGCGTGTTGTTGTCGCTGCATACCAGGAGCCTATCGGTGGTAATCGAAAAAACTTGACCGGAACTTGGTGCAAAATATTCCTCATGAGTCAGGTGTTGGTTGCGTAAATCACTGGTGAAGGGCAGAATTTTACGAAATGCGACAAGTGGAAACGAAGTTGGCTTCCTTCGCGGCACCAACACTCATAAATCGCAGTTGTTGAAGCGCGCCTTTAGCAAGGACTCAAGAAATTGCAGAATCAACGGTTCCGGTTACCGCTCTCCAGGATTGCAGATTGTTACTTCACCCAACCATCGCGATTATTTGTCGTATTCTTGATGACTTGTGTTTTCCACTGGGCGTCAGCCGCTCAGGCCGCTGAACGGACCAAGCCGCGGTCGAAGCCACGGCCGGACTTTGGCTATGATGACTCCATCGATGTACCCCCTGCTAGCCACCGACCGCCCTTGCCCGCACCGGACTCTTTCGACTCCGGATGGCGTTTTGGTTTCGGCGCCGGCATAAATCTGCCCGACCTCTTTCCGTTTGAACTGTGGGGGCGCATGAATTCCTGGCTAGGTGGCCGTGTTTTTTTTGCCCCCGCATTTGCGTTTGATGTTCGCATCGAGCTGCCCCGGGATCAAATCTCTTCAAAAAATGGAATTTTGATCGAGAATCCCGCCATGAATATTCACTTAGATGGTGTTTATGGACCCCATTACGGCGGCGAAATCTGGGCCTATCCGTGGGCCGGAACTTTCTATGTGGGAGCAGGGCTATCTTACCGCAAGCTAACCCTTGAGGGCGTTGCAAAGGCTCCCCTCTTGATCACATTTGCCGATTTGTCCTTTGAAACAAACACCAAATTTGGCGTGGATGCCTTTGCCGAAACTGAGGGCATTTTGGCGCGATTTGATTGCGGATGGATGTTTGAAATGCGGGGCTGGTATGTCCACCTTGGACCGTTCGGGATCGCCATCCCGAAGCGACTTGAGCGCACGGTACGGGCGACAGGGATCGTCGATAGTCCAGGTGCGGAAGACGAAGAATTGGTCGGAGCCTTGGCCCAGTTTCGCAATGAAAAAGAGAGCGAACTACACGACAAAGCCCTGAAGGAGATTCGCCCAGCCGAGTCCATGGCGCTGCCGATTGCGTCGGTATCTATAGGAATAGTCTTTTGATTTCATAGTGTTAGTAAGTCTTCGCGCGCACCCACCGCAAAAATGGCGATTTCTCTCAACGTTTTCGCAATTTTTCCGATTTACAATACGGGGGTGAACGTATGCGCACAGAGCCAACACCAATCGACGACTACCTGGTCGAAGTTTTCGATTCGCCAACGATCATGGCTGTCTATAAAGACTGGCGCGTCGACCCAAAGGATCTGATCTTGACGATGGCTGGAATATTTCGCGAGCTAGGGATCTTCGCCGTTCCACCAGCGACCATTCGCTTGATGCATGACAACGTCATCTTTCAGCTTAATAACTCGCCCGAAATTCAAAACATGCGCCGCCGCCTGGATCAAGCCCATCAAATGAAACGGAGTAACCGCCATTCGGAATGAAAGAACAGGCTGACGTTGACCCGCATGCCCCCTGCTTCCTAACAACAGGCTCCCGGTGCCGCCGCACCCGTAGTCGCCACAGCCGATCCGGTCGGAGCGCAGTCAAAGAGTCCGTAGTGAACTAAAGTGTCACCGTCGACGCGAAAGTGAGCCTTAAATCGCGTCTCGGCCAGCATGGCCGCGGTATTGCTACAAACCGGTACCGGCATCCCCGTACGAAACGTGTGATGATCGTCGAGAACGAACGCGTGCGGGTGCTCGCTCATTGACCCTTTGTAATAGGCGACTTGGCCATAGTCTTCGCAACGATCTTCTAATTCCAGTTTGAATGCGCGAATGGTCATCGAATAGAAATCGATCATGCCAATTTTTCGAAAGACTTCCGGATCACTGATTTCCAACTTTGAATTACTGACGATACGATAATCTGGGCAGCCGATGCGCAACAACATGCGACGGAAATCTTCCACATAAAGCGCCCCACTCAGGCACTCACCGCGCAAAATGGGATCCGCTGCAAGTTCGGCTGTAATACGACGCGCCGAAAAAATGTCAGAGAAGTACAATTCGCCACCCGGCTTCAACACGCGAAAAATTTCGCGAAAGACCCGCTCTTTATCTGGGGAAAGATTGATCACGCAATTGGAAACTACGACATCGACCGAATTGGATTTGATTCCTGCGCTTTCCAGATCTTCGATGTACGACTCGACAAAGCTCACGTTGCTCTTGGCATAGCCAAACTGTTTGGCGTGATAATCTTGATGGCGCCGAGCCACTTCCAACTGCGCCGCCGTCATGTCCACGCCGATAACCTGCCCTTGGGGGCCCACCAGCTTCGACAAAATGTAACAGTCTCGTCCAGAACCGCAGCCCAGATCGAGGACGGTTTTGCCTTCGAGGGCCGAGGGAATCGGGGAACCACACCCATAAAACTTCGACAGCACCTCTTCGTGGATCTGGCTGGCAATGGGGCGCACATGCCGCGGCAAAGCTTCCGCAGTGCAGCAGGCGCTAGTCTTGAGATCAGCACTGGTTTGCAACACGGAGCCATAATAGTTACGAACATCTTCCAGCGTCGACAGATGCTTGTCTTGCGGTGCGGTCATCTGGCACTCCTGCGGCGAGGGACTGAAAAAGCTTGTTGTGTAAGTTCGAAGACGAGATCCATTGTATCACAAGCGGCTTACATCGCCTTCGTATCCAAACTTAAGGCATGAATCTCTTTGTGCATCCAGCTGCCCAGTGCCCGATAAACCAACTGATGTTGCTTGATCAAAGACAGCCCCTGAAACTCGCTGGCTACGATCCGCACTTGCCAGTGATCGCCGCCACCCGTCATATCGTAGGCCTTGACCTGCGCCGTTGGCATTTGCTCCAGCAAGCGTCCCTCGATATCAGCAGCCGTCAACATAGCTTCCCCCGTTATCCATTGTCTGAGCAGGCAACATGCCGTAGAGGTATGAGTCTTAACCAACCACCTTCGGGAAGTCCAATGGCAATTCAAGGCAGCCCCAACACCATTTATCTAGCCACCAAGAACCGCCACAAGGCGGAGGAATTGGATGCTCTGCTAAGCGACTTCGGCTGGCACGTCATCGCCGGCGGTGAAGTCGCCCCCGCACTGGCATGGGACGAGACCGGCAATACCTTTCTGGAGAACGCTCGTATCAAGGCCCTGGCCTTGCGGCAGCATCTTGACGGCTGGATACTCGCCGATGATTCTGGTCTGGAGGTGGAAGCGCTCAATGGTGCACCGGGCGTTCACTCCAGCTGCTTTGCAGGCGTGGACGGCGATCACGCGGCTAACAACGCCAAAATGACAGCGGAGCTTGATCGGCGCGGATTGCAGAGTTCGCTGGCTCGCTTTCGCTGCACGCTCTTGTTGCTAGCTCCCGACGAAACAGAGCAAGTATTTACCGGCGAGCTTTCCGGCCGCATCGAACTCAGCGCCCGTGGCACTCAAGGATTTGGCTATGACCCTCTGTTCATTCCGGAAGGTCACCAACATACACTTGCCGAAATGACGGCGGAAGAAAAGAATGCCATAAGTCACCGCGGCCGTGCCGTCGCCAACCTCAAAGCGTTCTTGGTAAGATTTGGGATCGACAGTTAGCGGCGCGGCAAGGCTTTGCGTGCCCGCACTTCGTAGTCCCGATACTCCTTCGCTGTATGAATCCAGCCAAAGTCGGGATGCTTTAACGATTGGTTGATCTCGGCCCGGAACTTTTTCGGCTCCAGCAAATATCCGTCCAAAATAATGACCGCTTTTCCCGGCTCATTCAGCTTGGAATAGCACCTCGCCAACAGGAGTCGTGCGCGGCGAACGATGGCCTCCTGGTCCGCCCAAGTTTTTCCGGCATCCGCTTCTGATCGAATATGCTCTAAGGGCGATAGGGCCTTCTCGCACTGGTCAAGTTGGCGATAGGCCAACCCCAAGCGATAGTGACCTGGAACATCCAATTTACCCGCTTGCCGCACCTCATTGAACTTCGCGACGGCTTGCTTGTAATTTTTCTGCCCCATGAACTTCATTGCTTCTATGTAGGCTGGTTCGTTTTCCGCGGTACGCCGCTCCTTATCGCCCGCCGCAGTGCCGGCCGGACCGAGCACCTTCATCTCGTTCAACTTATAGCTAGTCAACAGCATGCAGGGTGGTTCCGCCCCACCCTCGCAACAAATCTCCTGCAAACCGCCAGCGACACGTTGTCCGGCCAAGTTCGAGCAGTCACCGGCTGCCCCTGGCAAGAACAATTTAACGTCTTGCCCCAACAACGCGCCCCGCTCGCGATCAAAACCCGAGCGAATGGCGTCCGACTTCACGATTTTGCCGCTGGCAACTTGCCCCCGATAGGAATCATAAAATTTTCGCTTGCTCGCCGTATCAAGATTGCTGATCGCACTCATGCGCGGGTCAGTGGCAGGAAAGTCAGTTTGTGGATTCACGGCCCGACATTCAGCCACATCGACGATGACGGGACCTTTCACCAGAGCAATGCACGAAGCCGAAGCCGAGCGGGGGAACGCGGTCGCCAAGACTGCAACGCCTATGACAAATATCGAGCGAATAGGATTCAAGCCCAATGTCATTCTAGTCTGGTTGCGCGCCGTGCTCACGGGAACGTCCTCCATGCCAATAGACCGGGGCACACCCCTGCCCTCGATTAAGTAACGGAAAATCCTCGAATTTCTTTACATCAAAATGAGAAAGTTCAATAATTACTGTATGGTTTAAACTCAGCTCCGGAGGAGTTTCGTTATGCTTCGTAGCCTCGTCCTGTCCATCGTCGGCGGCGCTTTGACCTTTTGCGCCAGTTGCAGCAACAAATCCGAAGACGTCACCGAAGCCGTCGAGGCCACAGCCGAAGAGGCGATCGAGGACGCGGAGGCCGCCCTGGACAGCGCCACAGCGACAGAGGAGGAGGAAGAACCAGCCACCTCCGCGACGACTGACGAGACATCGATCCCTCCATCTTTGCCTGCCGCATCGGCGCGCAAAGTGTTTTATGCCGCAAACGATAATGTGCCGATCTATGCTCAGGCCAACGCCAGCGGCAAGGTTTTGAGTACGCTAAATAAGGGGGATGCCGTCGCCGGCGAAGAGATGGGCGAGTGGATCGCTCTTAGCAACGGCGGGTATGTTGCCAGCAAGTCTGTGACCGCAAAGGGCACCGGTCGCAAGCGCGGTGGAGGCAGCTGGCAGTGACCGTTTCCGCCCATCAGCTCGTTGCCAAGATAGGAACCTACGCCATGCGCCCAGTTGGGGGCATCGGTCGGTTCGTTTTGTTTGTCGCGTCAGCACTGCGACGCATTTTTTTTCCTCTGGTCGAAGCTCGCCTGTTTATTCAACAAATGGAATTCGTCGGCAACAAGAGTTTCGGCGTCATGGTGCTCGCAGGAATCATGGTCGGAGCCATATTCGGCTTCCAGCTGGGCGAGATCTTCAAAATCTTCGGAGCTGAGTCACTCATTGGTGCCGTCGCCGGCTTTACACTGTCGAAAGAACTAGCGCCGGTTGTCGGCGCCATGCTGGTGACCGGTCGAGCCGGATCTTCTATGGCGGCGGAGATCGCCACCATGCGGGTAAATGAGCAGATTGACGCCATGCGGGTTATGGCGGTCAATCCCTACAGCTATCTAATCGCGCCTCGAGTCAGCGCCACGATGTTGATGATGCCACTGCTGTCTGCCATTTTCGTCCTCAGCGGAGTGGCGGCTGCCTTCTTCATTGGCGTCACCTTCTATGATGTCGATGTCGGCGTTTTCTTTGAGAAGATCCGCTGGATCGTCAAACCCAAGCATGTGATCCAAGGACTGCAAAAGGCCGCCGTCTTTGGCCTCATCCTTTCCTCGATCGGCTGCTACACCGGCTTTCATGCTCGGGGCGGTGCCCGCGGCGTCGGCGAAGCAACCACAACCGCGGTGGTTGTCTCGATGTTAACCATCCTAATTTCCGACTTTTTCATCAGCTACCTCCAGTACCGGATGAAATAAATCAACCAGTTGACATACTTGACAAAAAGAAGCTAATTTCCCGATTCATCAACCACCGGTAACGCGTCGGGATTTTCATGAAGCTTGCGGGACATTTTGTATCGGCAATATGCGTGGTTACATGGTCTTCCATGAGCCTCGCCCTCGCCGCTGCAGCCGACCCCGTCGAGGATAGTGTCTATGGGCAGGACGACCGGCACGAAGTCTACTCGACGAGCGTGAAACCAGCCCTCCGCCTCGCCGCAGGCTCGACGGGTGCCTTCATTCGCCGGACGGACCTCCTGTTAGGCGCCACCAAGCGCGATCATTTCACGGTTTTGGGCGTACCCCTTGGAAAGAAGCATGGACTTTGCCCGGGGACTCGCTTCGAGCAGCAACTTTCTGCCGCCATTTGCTCAGGCTTTTTGGTGACCGACCGCCATATGGTCACCGCCGGCCATTGCGTCCGCAGTGCCTCGGACTGTTCACGCTTATCCGTAGTTTTTGATTATCTTTACGCCGGCAAGGGTGCTGACCCGACGATCGCGCCCAAGAGTGCCGTTTATCAATGCAGCCGGCTAGTCACCCGAGTAGTCAATTCTGAGGAAGGAATTGACTTTGCGATTGTTGAGCTGGATCGAAGAACAGGCCGACCTCCCCTCCCCATTCGACGTCAGGGACGCGTCCGCAACAACGCTGGTCTAGCCATGATCGGTTACCCCAACGGAATTCCGGCCAAGGTTTCCCTCGCCGGTAACGTCGCCGATAACGATCCAAAACATTTTTTCTCCACCGACTTAGATAGCTTCGCTGGCAACTCAGGGGCGCCCGTCTTTGATACCCAAAATATGTTGGTGGAGGGTATCAGTATGCGCGGCGGCCAAGAATACGAATTCGATGGCGATTGCTTTAGAATCAAGCCGTGCACACTGGAAACTTGCGATAGCGAAGACGTTCTGCGTGCGTCTGCATTTGCTCAAGCCGTCGAAGCATTGCCGTAATCGGTACGATGGCGCACTTTTTTAGGAACTACCATCCATGACGTCCCAAGACTCGCTCATCTGCAACGACTACGAACCAAGCCGCATCGAGCCTAAATGGCAACAATTCTGGCTTGAAAATAAGTCGTTCAAGACCAATGACGATTTCGGTAAGCCCAAGTATTACGTCCTCGATATGTTTCCCTATCCGTCCGGCGACGGCTTACATGTGGGACACCCCGAGGGTTATACTGCCACCGATATCGTGGCGCGCTATAAACGCATGTGTGGTTTTAACGTCCTTCATCCCATGGGTTGGGATGCCTTTGGCTTGCCGGCCGAGCAGCACGCCATGAAGACGGGCACACATCCGCGGGATACGACCAAACGTAACATCAAACGCTTCCGTGAACAGATCCGTGCGTTGGGGTTGTCTTACGATTGGGACCGAGAAATCGACACGACAGATCCCGGCTACTACAAGTGGACGCAATGGATATTCTTGCGCCTGTATGAGCGTGGTCTGGCTTATCAGTCGTTTGAAGCCGTCAATTGGTGTCCGGAACTCGGCACCGTTCTTGCCAATGAAGAAGTTATTGATGGCAAATCCGAGGTCGGTGGCCATCCCGTCATCAAGAAGCCCATGCGGCAGTGGGTACTCAAGATTACCGAATATGCGGAACGCCTATTGCAAGACCTCGATAGTCTCGACTGGCACGAGTCGATCAAGGAAATGCAGCGCAATTGGATCGGCAAGAGCCAGGGCGCCGAGGTCGTTTTCGCAGTAGAAGGACACGATGCTTCATTAGAAGTCTTTACGACTCGGCCAGACACCCTGTTTGGTGCGACGTTCATGGTTTTGGCACCCGAGCATCCCCTCGTCGCTAAGATCACCAAGTCAGCGCAGCAGACGGCGATTGAGGCCTATGTACAAGGTGCCTCGCGCCGGTCTGACCGAGAGCGAATTGCGGACACCACCAAGACTGGTGAGTTCACCGGTACCTATGCCATCAATCCGGTCAATGACGAACGCATTCCCATTTACATCTCCGACTATGTCCTCATGAGCTACGGCAAGGGCGCCATCATGGCGGTTCCCGGCCACGACGAACGCGACCACGAGTTCGCGCGCAAGTATAATTTGCCCATTCGACGCGTTTTGACCGGCGGCGACGTCGAGGATATTCAGGCGGCAGCGCACACCGGCGAAGGTGAGTTGGTCAATTCGGGCTTTCTAGATGGCTTGAGCAAAGCCAACGCCATCAGCGCCATGTGTGCATGGCTGGAAAAGCAGGGAAAGGGAAAGGCAACAGTTACCTATAAGCTGCGCGACTGGCTCTTCTCACGCCAGCGCTATTGGGGGGAACCGTTCCCTCTGGTGCACGACAAAGATGGCAAAGTGGTCTCCTTGCCTGAGAGCGAACTGCCCGTATTACTACCTGACATGGAAGCCTTCCGCCCCACCGGTACCGGCGAATCGCCTCTGGCGCTGGCTGAAGACTGGCTGAACTACCGCACCGCCGACGGCCGGGACTGCAAGCGAGAAACCAATACGATGCCTCAGTGGGCGGGATCGTGCTGGTACTATTTGCGTTATATCGATCCGCGCAACGACCATGCTGCTTGGGACAACGACAAGGAAAAATATTGGATGCCCGTCGATCTGTACGTCGGCGGCGCTGAGCACGCGGTGTTGCACCTCTTGTACGCGCGATTCTGGCATAAAGTCCTCTACGATGCAGGCCTCGTCAGCACCAAGGAGCCCTTTCAGCGCTTGGTCAATCAAGGCATGATTCTCGGCGAGAATGGCGAAAAGATGTCCAAGAGCCGCGGCAATGTGGTCAATCCAGATGATGTGATTGCCGAGTGGGGCGCTGACTGCATGCGTCTCTATGAGATGTTCATGGGCCCGCTTGAAGCCGCTAAGCCGTGGAGCACTCAAAGCATCTCGGGATGCGCCCGATTCCTGAAGAGGGCCTGGCGTCGCCTCGTCGATGACAAGACTGGTACGGTGCTCAATTCGGCGCTGGCTGACGTCGACAGTGAAGAGTTCACCCGCACTCTCCACAAAACCATCAAGAAGGTTTCGGACGATACGGAGGGAATGCGCTTCAATACCGCCATCGCCGCCATGATGGAGTTTGTGAATGCGGCCTATAAGGAAGAGCGCATTTCCAAATTCGCAACGCGCAGCTTTGTCTTGTTGTTAGCTCCTTACGCACCCCACATGGCCGAAGAACTTTGGCAGCGCCTTGGCGAAACGCATTCTCTCACTTATGAGCCGTGGCCCAAGTATGACCCGCAATTGGTCATTGACGACAACATGACGCTCTCGATTCAGGTGAATGGCAAACTGCGAGGCACCATTGACGTGGCGAAGACAGCTGGCAAAGACATGATTTTGGCGCAAGCGAAATTGGTTCCTGGTGTGGCTCGACACTTGGACGGCGTCCAGATTCGCAAAGAGATTTATGTTCCCGGAAAGATCATCAACTTTGTCGTAGGATAGCCCTGTATGTATCAATGGATGCTGGCATTACATGTGGTTGCGATCATTTCCTGGATGGCAGGAGTGTTGTATCACTTTCGGGTCTTGATTTATCTCGTCGAACGAGGCGGGGAAAATACTCACACGCGCCAAGTCTTGCTAACGATGGCCCAGCGCCTTTATCGCTTCATTGTCATGCCTGCCATGGGGGTTGCCTATATCGCAGGGTTTACCCTGATTGCCTGGCGTCCGGAACTGATGCGCGGCGCCGGCTGGTTGCATGCGAAGCTCGCCTTGGTTCTACTGCTTACCCTTTGGTCGGTGTTTGGTGGCCGATTGATGAAACGCTTTGCGAGAGAGCTACCGGGCGCTGAATATGGACGCAAATTGCGATTTTATAATGAAGTACCAACCGTGATCATGATCCTGATCGCCATTTTGGTTTTTGTCCGCCCCTTCTAGAATCAAGCGAATCGGGCCCCGCCGGGCCTTTCTTGGTAGAATACACTTAAAGTCATACGAGCCATTCTTAGCCGCCGCAGTGGAGCAGGTCCCGGCGGGTCATGGCGTTCGGCTTGAGGTTTCGATCCTTGCGCATGCGACAGCCACCAAGTTATCGGTCACCTACCCTACTCGACCCACAAGCGTGGCGGCGACGTTGGTTGATACTCGGTATGACCGCGATGACTTTCCTTGCCGCAATGGGCATTGGGCTCGCATGGCTGAAATCCCGGCTGCACGCCAAACTTGGCGGGACCGTGGCGCGCGCGGAAGCACTGCTGGGCATGCCCATTAGCGCTGATCGCTTGAATTTTGGCTTTGGTACGGCTCAGATCTTTGGCGTTGCCGTTGGCGAACCTGGTGCCTTTTCTTTTCGCGAAGTCGCCATCAACCTACACATGAATCCCCTGTCGCCAAATTTTGGACGCCCCCACACCACCAAGATTATCTCAGCCAGAATCAATTTGAGCGTGCCGCAGCTGCAGCAGTGGGCTCTCCAAATGAACCAAGCCGTTAGCATCAACGAGGCCACAAACGAGGGTGCGACGCCTGTCACAAAGCCGCCTGATGGCGAAAGTTCTGTTGAACTCGAAGCTGGCGGACCATTTGCCGACTTTGGCGCCCTGCGACTGCGGGATGTTGACGTTCGCCTTGCTGATGAGAAAGGTGAGGTCCTCGCCGACTGTGAGTCCTGTAACGCCACTTGGGATGGACGTCAGGGCTTGTTCAAGGGCAAAGGCAAGATCAGCCTTCCCGGATTTGGCATCACCGCGCAACGCTCTCAGTGGATGGCCCGTTGGGATCCCAAACAGAGCCATTGGTTGCTCAACGCGACGCTACAAGATGCAAACGATCGAACGACAGTCCAACTCAAAGGCACCGTCGATCCCATGGGCGAGAGCGCTGAGCTAGCCATTGGCGCTGAACCACTTCATGCCTTATTTGCTTCGCCTTGGCGCGAGCGCCTGCAAAGCTATGCAGCCCGCATTAATAGTCGCATAAAAGTACGGCGAGAAGGTACAGGTTGGCTGGTAGATGGTCGGTTGACGCTGCGAGACCTGAGCCTCAACCTGCCCCTTGTAGCCAGCGACGTCACTGGTCCCGTCAGCGTCCATGGAAAAATGCAGGTACGCCTTCGTCAGGAGAGTGGCCAGTGGAGATTTGAAGCTGGCAGCCAATGGGCCTTAGATAGAAAAGACTCGAAACAGAATACTGGGGCTACGCCGCTGCAAGCAAGATTGCGAGCGACCGGTGGCCTAGGTGTGGGTGCGCCCCTGGAGCTCTCTTTGCTCGTCCCAGAAACGCCTTGCGCGGCGCTGCATTCGTTGCCCAAATCCATGATGACAGGACTCCAAGACGTGCGCTGGGAGGGCACCTTCGGCGGACACTGGCGAACCTCCATGCAGGCGGGAGATTGGTCCTCGCTGCGAATCCCATCTCCAGATATGTACTTTCGCTGCTCCATGGCCGATGCGCCCGAAGAGTTTTCACCAACGCGTCTGCAATCGACGCGGGCCTTGCGCCGCCGCTCCGACGGGTCCTATACGTTGAGTCTACGTCCAGGTGAACAGGGTCAGCATTTCGTAGCCCTTCCAGGTATAGCGCCCAGCATGATCGCCGCCGTTGTCGTGTCTGAAGATCACGGGTTTTGGCGCCACAACGGCTTTGTCTTTGGGCAAATGACGGAGGCCTTGCGACAAAATCTAGTGACTGGCGCCGTTGTCCTTGGTGGCTCTACAATCTCCATGCAGACTGCGAAGAATCTCTTTCTATCAGGAGAACGCTCCCTCTCGCGCAAATTGCAAGAGGCGATACTCACGCATCACCTGGAGCGCCTTCTTAGTAAAGAACGGATCATGGAAATCTATTTGAACATCATCGAATTTGGCCCACAGATATACGGCCTCCGCCGAGCCGCGCACCTTTACTTTGGCAAGGCTCCGCATGAGTTGAACGCCCTGGAATCGACCTACTTAGCCTCGCTGCTGCCGAGTCCAAAGTCGCGCTTTCGACACATCTGCCATGGACGCCTAACTAAGGATTCTCGCAAACTACTATACAGTCGCCTGCGCGCCATGCGTGATAGCCACTTCATCTCCGATAGCGACTATGAACGGTCCAGACTGCAAGAACTGCAATTTGCTCCGCTGACGCCAGAACTAGACAGCGCCTGTCAGCTGGCTATGAGCCAGTCGAAACGCCTGTCCACCAGAGGTGCAACCAATTAGGGCGTGTTCCGGTTTCAGGTCCGTGAACGACGTCTGGCTGCAACTGCAACAAAAATGGCGTCCAGCCAGGACTTTCTGACGGGTATCAGTCCTTTTCCGAACTCGCTCAAAAGCTGCGACTGTTTGATGAGAGATCTCTAGATTGTCTATGAGGCTCGGTACCAGGCTTTGCCCAGTAGATCGTCAGCAATGCCCAAGACATCGTGAGTTTTTCCACTGGAAAGTCGCAGTGACAGCGCTTCATACTCGGCAACAGCCAAAGATGCGAGCCGATGCGTTGAATTACGAGCCAGCAAGCGAGCAGCGCAAAGCCACGTCAGAAGTTCGTAATCGATGCTCGCCAGCCTCGCCATCTCATTGATGATTTCACCAACATGCAGCAGACGAATGTGATAAGGCACTTTGCTCTCATATGCCTGCTCAAAAGTGATGGCATTGCGATACAGTTGCCCCTGCGCCGGCGCGTCGAGGGCCTTGATCCGGCGCAGATTCTGCATAGAGTTCAGCTTTTCAACCAGGCGAACTTCGGTTGACGCCGATGCCCAGAGAAACGCCTCCAAAACGTAGACACCAGCGTAATGTGATTTTCCTTTGCGTGCCGCCATCACCAGTCCAGAGGGACTGCCAGAAAGCGTTGCCTGGCAGCTCAGTTGCTCCCATTCCAATTCCGCGACAAAGTCTGGGGTGAGCCGCGCAGAGGACAGCAAGGAGCGCGCCAGATCTGCTGCTGCGTGGGGCGCGCCCGATAAGCGCAATGCCTTTACCTTTCCAACCAGACAACGGGCGCGAGAATCCTCTGACAAGCCGACACTAGCCTCCGCCATAGAAAACGCCTGCAAAGCCTTTTGCATGTGCCCAAGCCTCAACGCTCGATAGGCAAACGCCAAGTCGTGAAATCCGGAGCCCTTGGAAGCATCTTCCGTTGCTGACAGTTCTGCCATGTGCTGATACCAGGCCGACGCCCAATGTTCCCCATCGCGGCCATACACCTGCGAAATGGCCAAGTGAAGATTACTGTACAAGAATGACAAGGAACGATTGGTCGGTTGAATGCCGTGTAACTGCAAAATGGCGATGCCAAGTTCATAGAGATCAGAAACTTGCTTTTTGCTTAATCCACCATATCGACGATGGTGAACCAATGCCGCAACCACGTAGATGTAGCGCTCCAGCTGCATCTCGTCACTATCTGCTTCTGCTCTTGAATCTACTGCATCTTGAATGTGGCGAAGAACGGCCTTTTCCGGATGCGATACATGCATTTGCTGAATTGCAGTCGTGATCTCGGTACGCAATTCATGATATCGCGTCACGCTCCAGTCGCGCGATTTGTGACTCGCAACTTTTAACACGACGGCCAAGCGTCTCCTCCTCGTTCAATGCATATCGACGATCGGGCAGAATCCAAGAAAGGTATCGGATGTTTACAGAGTTTATTAAGGCGCCGTCTTTTGGCCAGAAACACTAGTCCTCTTGGCGCGATAGCGATGACGCGTTAACTTCTGCTGCCATACATCTGCTCGTGCACGACGCAACCAGATGACATTACTAATTATAATAGGTAGTGACGACCTGGGGTTTTGCGAAAATCAATCCAGTTCGGATCGTGCAACCCTGAGCTGCGAAGAGGTCAAAGAAGACTCTCGCATCTGTTCCGAGTGGAGCAATATCGAAGGTATCCTGCTCCCCGAAACACAAAAAATCGCGGAAGAATACTGCTCCAAACACAACGGCAAGCTGCTGCGAACCTCCTGTCCAAAAGAAAATAATGTCGGCGGCTGTATCCAGGGCGGCTTGCCACCGAGCGATGAAATGCAGCTCACTGTCTTCTACTATTCACCATTTGTTGAAGCGTCGTCCGTGCAAGAGCTTTGCCTGACTCAGGGTGAAGACATCGTCAATCTATAAATCCATTTGTCAAACGACACATCATCAATGTACATCGACTTTGAATTGGCCCAGCCCGAGCAGAGCCCGGCAACCTATCTGCAAGCTTTTGGTGTCACGACCAGCTCCCGCACGGGCGGCTATCCGGTCGTTCGCCGAACGTTACCTTCAACCTGCCCTTTCCGGCTTCCTTCATCTGCGTCGACGTCGTCGATCATGACTTGGCGGAGAGCTGGTCCATCATCGCCTACGATGCACTGGGCGCAAAAGTGACAGCCTCCGCTCAAATGCTCTCTGTTCGTGGAGTCAGTCTTGAAAGGACAGAGAACGGCGACTTCGTCACGTTGCAGCTAACAACCGGCTCGGCAGGTGCAAACATTCGCTCCTTCAAAGTCGTCGGTAGCAAACGGACGTCAAACTTTGGCTTTGCCTTCGATAACATACGCGCTCGGTATTAAAATGCTTTTCATAGGTTAGCCCAGACGCGCCGCCAAAGGGAGCCTCGCCCGGTGCGTCGCGGCCTGGCTGCCTTACTGCCTGCCTGCCTGCCTGCCTGCCGCAGACGGATTTTAATTAAAAATAAACAATTTCAGTAAAATATATTAAATATGTTTACAATTTCATTAAAAGTCATTAGAAATCATTCCACCAACGATCTTGACGATCGCATCATAACGGAAACCGATCTGAACACTGCTGAGCGGAGGAGGTATGAAGCTATGTTATGTATTTTGGTATGTTACTGCATTCGTCAGTCTCGCCTTAGGCGCCGTCGACATCAGCTGGGAGAGCGCGTCTAGAGACTTTGCCGGGCACCAACAAGAACCAAACACACAGACGTTGGCACAGTATCAAGTTGAGGCAACGCCCCTCACCCTGAGACCCAGATAAACCCCCGTCGCGAGACATGCTAGCCCCTCGATCTTCGGATCGTGGGGCTTCTTCGCATTTCCCAACTGGTAACTCGGCGCCCCCATGCCATACAATACAGCCAGTTCATTCTGACATTGAGGTCTTGCATGTATCGAAACTGTCATCGATTCGCCCTGTTGGCATTGGCCCTAACCCAAGTCCACTGCGAAGGCATGGACGAATTCCTGGACTCCATCAACGACATCTCGGATGAGTCCTCCCTGGGCAAATACAAAGAAATTCCGGGAGACGATGTCACCCTGCATTTAGCCCCATCGCTGAACGACTCGGGACTTGATGTCGATGCGCTGCTCGCGGGGATGAACCTGGGCATTGAGCGGGAAGCTGCCGCCAACCGCTTACGCTTGGCGATGTTGGACGGGGAAGCGGCAGCAACTCCCCAATCGACGGATGATGCGACCGCAAGTTTTCTTCTGCTCAACCAGCGAGCCAAGCGCAGCTTCGAACCAAGCGCCTTTTCCCTCGTCGATGAAAGCGAGCTGGTCCCCGCTACTGAGACTCAACTCGTAAGAACTTCGTTTCTCGATGATACGGTCACCTGGACGCATACGTCTGACCAGTTTGTGGTGTCGTCCACGGACAAGATCACCGTCAAGCAGCAAGGTGCACGCAACACTTGCTCCGCCTTTGCCGGTATCGGCCAACTTGAAGCAAAACTGATCAAAAAATATAGCCTTTCCGGCATCGATCTTTCCGAGCAGCGATTCTATTATATGAGCCGGCCCGACTACTGGGAAACTGGCGGTGACCCCCTGGCCGGGGGCTCGAATGCCGGCACCGGCTATGCCAAGAGCAATGGCTACCTGCACAACGGCGTGAGCTACCCCCCAGGGTCACCATCTACCTATAACATACCGCTTGAGTCGGATTGTCCCTATAACCCGACGCGCGGCAATAACGATTTGCAGATCCCGCAACCAGGCGGCTGCGAAACTGGAGTTTCCAAGGTCACGAACTTCGCAGCTTGGGTCTATCAGCACCAGCTTGGTCCGATCACCGCCCAGAACATTTTTGATATGCTGAAAGATCAAGACTTGCCGGTTATCCTCGGCACAAAGCTGAGCACCAACTGGGAAGTGAATGACGGCATGGTGACCTTGGCCAAGGCCGGGACTCCCGGTGAGTCATCCCACGCGAGAGGGCATGCCTATTTGGCAGTGGGTGCCCGCAAAATCAGCGAGACCGAGTTTCCTGGCGAAGGCGGCATGTGTTTCATCGTGAAAAATAGCTGGGGCCGCGGTTGGGGAACCAATGGCTACAGCTGCATTACCCTGGCTTGGTTCAATGCCTGGCGCTACAGCGGTAGCATGCCCATGGTTTTGGATGTGACTCTGGATGCGGACAGATTTGCGGAAGCAAAGTCCGCCATTCTCGACACCCCAGACGGCCTATTGCCGCCCGACCCAGCGACTCGCACCCAAGATCGGACGTCCTTCACGCAGGGCCGAGCGCGGCGCGGCACGGCAACTTTCTTTCGCGGTCAACTGGCTGCGGCGGGCGACATGCAGATGGGAAATTTGCGCGGCTCTGACGATGCCCATTACCGCGTCATGTACAAAGTGGATACGTCCACGCTAACGCTGCAGGGATTACTGCAAGATGGCGCACAGCTCACACACGAGCTTGTGCTGGAGGTTAGCGGCGGAATTCTGCGCTATACAGAACCACCTTATGGAACGATCGATGTTGGAGCCATCTCGGAAGAAACCCGCGCCCTGACTTTGTGCGCCGGTGACTACGTCAACGTCTGTCATTTCAACTACCTCAAAGATAGCAATGAGCTGGTGATCGGCTTAACCCGAGCGCGGGCTTTGCAAGAAGACAGTGAAGGCCCCTATGATTGGCAGTCCATCAGCTTTGCTGGATATGGCATCGACCTTAGTAAGCCCTCTGGGCTTAACACCAAAATCGACGTGCGCTTTCGGCAAGATGATGTGACGACAAATCCCGCGCGCTTCTTGATCAAGCCATCAAATACCGACATTCTCTTTCAGGGTACGGCCATCGGCAATTTCAAGGACAAGTCTTTCTGCAGTGGCAGCTTTGCGGATGTGTGCAATGTTCTTTTGACACCTGAACAGTTTCACGTTCTCTTTGCTGCCGGAAAATAGGAGTTGCTACGGTGAAGCTTCGCACGCTCTCGATGGGAATCAGTTGCCTCATGCTGGCCGAACTGGCCTTTGCCCAACGCCAGCCAACTTCGGGTGAACGTGCGACGCCGCGTGCCACCTCGCCGGACAGCGGCCCAAAACGCCCAAGCACCCGCGCGCGATCGAAGCGGCGGGACCGGAGCAGCGATGGCGAATTGAGTCCCTCGACCAAGCCTCGCGAAAACGACGCTATCCCGGAGCCTCCGGCGACGACCCGCATGGAGGTGACTCCTGCGGCGCCATCCGAGCAGGAATCTTCTTCGTTTCGCATAGGCGTCGCCGCTCGCGGTGGTTGGGAAGGGCGATACGCCAACGGCTTCAGCATGCACTTCTTATTCAATGAATGGCTAAATTTGCATATCGGCGCCGGGCTGAACAATAGCGGCCCCAAGTTTGGCGGTGGCGCTGATCTAGATTTTTATCTGGGATCAGGCATTGGCGTCTTTGGTGGCGGCTCTCTGATCTTCTCTGCGGGCAGCAAAGGCGAAGTGAGCTTGACGGCCAAGTTCCTCCCCGAGGGCAGCACCGCCACCGAGGATCTGGGAGTTGCGAAAGATTACGTGGTAACGCAAGCCCAGTTGCTCGCCGCAGCAGCTGGCGCCTATTACAAGTTGGGCGGGCACATGCGCCTGTTTTTAGAGGTTGGCTACAACGCCGTGATTGGTGGTAACCAATTGTCGTTCCCTGGCGATATTCGCTACGACCAGAATGTTGAGGTTCTAAACGAAAACCAATTTGCCGAAGAGTTTGCACAAGAGGCAGAGGGCTACGTCGCCGCGGGCGGACCAGGTGCCACGCTCGGAATCATGCTGATTTTATAAAGTCAGCACTTGCTGATCGTCTCGAAGATCGATGGCCTGATACTTGCCATCGGCGGTCCGTTCCACACGGCTCATGGCATACTGCGGGTCATGCGTGTAAAAGATCCATGTCTGCTTGGGTATAACAGAGTCGTAAAGCGCCAACTTTTCATCAATCACCTGCTCGGCAAAACGATCATAGCCCATAGTGATCGGCGCGTGCACCCAAGCTGCACCCGGAATCAAGTCACCGGCAAATATGACGCTGCCCCCCTGACCCGAGACCATGGTGTGCATATGTCCTGGCGTGTGGCCGTGGCTGTAGCGAAAGGAAAACGCGCGGGGCAATTGCGATGGTGCCTGGTCGCCCGGCACCACCACCAAGCGCCCTGATGCTTGCAGCAACGGTGCCAACTCAGGAATAAACGACGCTCGGTCGCGAGAGTGCGGGTGCATGGATCGCTCCCAGGCTTCAGCGCCGACGACATAATGGGCCTTGGGAAAAAGCAAACGCTGCGGTGCTCCCCCGCTCTCCACATAGGGCGGCAATAGGCCGCCGGCATGATCGAAGTGCAGGTGCGACAAGATGACCGCATGGATATTGTCTTCGCCGAGCCCCAGCTTGGCAAGCGAATCTAACAGCACATGTTCTTCTTCGACAACCCCGTAGCGCTCGCGTAGCTTTGGCGGAAAAAAAGCTCCGATTCCAGTTTCGCAGAGAAAGTTTTGACCCTCACACTGCACCAACATGGCGCGACAGGCCAGCTCGATGCGATTCTGCGAGTCAGGGGATGACCAACGCTCCCAGAGGGCGCGAGGCGCATTGCCAAACATGGCGCCGCCGTCTAAACGCTGACGATTCCCCATGACGGGTCGGATGGTGATCTGTGCGGACTGAGCGGTCACGAATGGAGTCTCGAATTGGTACGTCAACAAACTTGCGGTTGAAGATGTCAAAAAAAGTTATTGGGGGCAACTGATTAATATTTAGGCGATGCGGCAAAAGGTGCGCTAAATCTGGTGGACACGGCTTCACCCCCCGGAGTTATTAACAGCACCTGTGGAAAACTTGTGACAAGGAACCATTGCGCATCACCTCAGGCCCGTGTACTTAATCATGTTAACTTTTTCGTGCATGGGGAATTTCTTTTGCGTCATCGGCGCCTTGTCCGCAATTCATGCGATCTGTGGACGTTGCTATTCATCTTCTGCATTGGTCATTCACAGCTGGCCATGGCCTGGGGCGAAAGAGGTCACGACCTGGTGGCGCGCGTCGCCGCTCGCCTGTTGATTCAGGATCATTCAGCAGCGCCCCAATTGACCCAGCCGTTTGCGTTCAAAGAGCATATGCTGGGGCATCTTGCCAATGTTCCTGACATCGTCTGGCGCAACGGCGATGCCGCCACACGCGAGCAAAACAGTCCAACCCACTACTTCAATATCGATCGGCTGATCAAAATGCCCAGCGCCACAGCACTGCCCCTGACCATCAGTCAGGCTTATGCTGCTGCGAAAGAGCAAAAGCTCGAACTCTCCAATCGTGTCGGTACAGCTCCCTGGCGAATCCAACAACTGGGTCAAAGCATGCGTCAGCAATTTGCCGACGCAGGTAAGGCATTGGCGCGAAAAAAGCCAAGCGAGAAAGGCCTGAACGCCGCCGTGGATCGCGCGCTTTTGCATGGCGGAATCATGGCTCACTTTGTCGGTGATCTAGGCAACCCCATGCATACCGTTGCGGACTACGACGGCTACGGCAGCGGCCAAGGCGGCCTGCACGCGTACTTTGAATCCGAGGCGGTGGGTGCTCTGGATTTGACGTTGGACCACGAAGTCATGCAGGCCGCGCTCCTGCATCCTCTGAAACCACTCCGAACGAAGTATGCGTCCCAACTTGCAAAGCTTGATGCACCCCTTGAGATCGCTTGGATCCTTGTTCTCGATAGCTTTGGTAAGCGCGATCAGATTTTGCAATTGGATAAGCAGCACGCGCTGCTGAGGCCTAGTCAACAAGAGCCCCTGCAGATTGCCGCCACACGCCGCCCAGCCGCGGACACCGCGACCAAGTTTCGCCCGCTTATCGTCGAGCGCTTGGCGTTAGCAGCCAACGCCTTGGCCGAGATTTGGTTTTGGAGCTGGCAGGCGGCGGGCAAACCCAACCTAGCCGACTACATGAGCTGGGAATACCCAGTTCGGCCAGACTTCATCGAGCCTGACTATTTGCTTTAAACAAAAAATTCATGTCGCTACGGATCGATCAAGAGCCAGGTATGCGTTTAGCTCGCTCACTACAGCGTTTCGTTGAGGAATTGCATATTATCACTAGGATTACTGTAACATCCTTCCCAACCACATAATTCCTTCGCTTGACAGCACTGAGTGACTCCGAGTAAGGGGCGGCAACTCCATTTACCGAGTGAGCAGTGCGGACGTCTGGGGAAAGTTACAATTCCCCAGCTATTCTTACAGGGGAAACTGCGAAACCCAGTGCAAGTGGTGCCTGCGCTACAACAGCTACCGTGGCATGGAGTTTCATCAAGCTTACACACCGGCTCGTTGATAGTTTGCATGCAACTACCTGTTGATTCGTCCCAAGACTGCCCATCGGGGCACATAGGAGTCGCTGCGGGTGACAGCGTGGCTACCGGAGGGGTTGCTGGGGGACTGACGATGGGAGTCCATGGTTTGCTGGAAACGTCCGAGCAGAGAGGATGGACGGAAGTGAGCGCCTGATTATAACAGTGTATCAAAAAGCGAGTCACACAACTTGCCTCTGCATCTGGCCCAAGATGCGCTTCACAACACTGGATAGGTTCCACGCTGTCTCGACAAACCCCTTGGCAGGAGTCGCCTGTCTCGCGGCACGGGGCCACGGCAGCTGGTACCTCCGTGCTGCTGGATGGAGATGGATTCGATTGTACTTCTAGACCATCTGGGGTTGTTGGGGAGTAACTGCTAGGCTGCCCCCCAAGGGTCGTAGTCGTCTCATTCTTTTCAGTTTGCAAGAGAAAGGCCTTGGTCGCGGCGGAATCGAACATGTTCTTTAGGCCATTGTCCGTGGTCTGCGCAACAAAGAGGATCTCCGTCCGAAGGTAGACCTGAGCAGCGAGTTCAAAGTTGATTGGGACTGGACTGAAGAATTTCAAAGTATCCGATCGAGTCCAAGATTTGATCCAAGAATTTTCACCAGGAATCGCAATAATTTCGGTAATGCCGTAGATCTGACGATCGAGATCCTCCGGAGTTTGCGTCGAGGCAAGCCTGAGGTACACCGTCGAACCCTTCATCGCTTCGTGCATCACACTGGATTGCGGGGTCAAGATTTCGCCGTCAGTTAGTAACAAATCAATGATCTGCCTTGATTCACCGTCTAAGTACGCACGAGAAGCACGTAATGCGGACTGGTAGCTCTGGGCGGAATCGGTCGTCGCTGCGGGGATCTCCTTGCTGAGGTGGTCTTGCGACGAGGTGATGGCGCTCTGATGAGGAGTCTTATGTGCCTCGCTTTCTGAATAACAAGAAGAATGCAGGGGCAGAAGCATTGCAAGAATGGATGTCGACCACAACCTACCCATACCTTCTCCAAGCTTGATCGAGGCAGGGATCTTATCGGCTTTTTGCGACTCAGTCTTAACCGAGAGTTTGATTCTTTTCGACGCGCGCCACCGCGCTGCTGGGTTCATGAGTCTTTGCAAAATTCATATTATCAAGGACCTCTGAAAATTTGAGAAGAAATCAAATGTCCCATGGTGAGGCCACGCACATTCGATCGCAATATTCCGAAACTACGACACAAATTATCTCCCCTCTTAAGATCTTTCGGCATTTGCCGATACGTACCTACGGTAGGAACGGGCGAAACCAAGACGCGTCGCGTTGCGCCGGCGGAATAGTGGAATTTCCTGTACTGAAGGGGCCTTATCGATGGCGAACCGGAATGGGTCGACACCGCTGTGGAAAACTGCTGCCTTAGGCGCGCTAAGTCTCTTAGCGACGGCAAACGCCAGTGCCCGCCCATTCGAGAGTCCGGTAAACAAGTTTTCTCGCCCCGATCTGGGTCAGCGCGTGCGATCCGTCAGCTTGCACCCCTTTCAACGCGGCTTTCACCTATCCGCTCCGGTGTCCTTTCGCAGATTTCAACGCGGATTGGTCAGCCTAGATGAAGCCGTCAAAGGCACACTCGTCGATATGATGTTGCCACCAGGGTTTGATGTACGAGGGACTCGCGTCCAATTTGCCGGTCGCGCCGGTTCCACGGAAACCAGAGATTATCGCTTTTATGTTGGCGGATTCCCTCTGTGTGATTTTCAATTGCGCGCACATGTCCTCTCTGGCATCGCCCAGCCAACCTTGCTCGGGGAGATGCCTGATATCGAACCCCGTTATGTCCCAACCAGAAGCGACTGGAGCTCTCGCGCCGACGCTATGGAACAGGTCGTCGCCAGCCTTGCGAGTGAGGGTGTGGCCATTGATCGCGCGCATGTCATCAAGGGTCAGCGCTGCTTGTATGTAACGGCCGACGATCTCGTGCCCGTGTGGGAATTATACGTCGATGCCAGCGGACTGCCGTATCGAGCTCTGGCTGATGATTCGACGGTTTTTGACCTAGCAACTAACTTCATACCATTTACCGGAATTGCCCGCGTCTACGCCACAAACCCAAACAACAATGACCTCACAAATTTCACGCTTGAGAATCTCGACGCGAGTTTCACGCTCACCTCTGACTTGATGTTCACCAATACCAACGAATCTTTGAGCGGTGTCGCACGCGCGTACGAACCGACACGTGAGTTTAATTACTCACCGATTATGTATGCTCCGAAGGCGGGTGGATCGACGCAGCGCAATAATTTCGACGAAGCATCCGTCTTTGTACACGTTACTGAGGCTCACAAATGGTATACGACGTTGGGCTACGCCCACTACACGACCAACCCCATTCGTTTGAACATTCACGCGTTCATTAACGATCCGGACGGAATTAATAACGCCTTGTACACACCTGAAACGACCAGCACGACGTTTCCAAGCATCCACGTGGGAGATGGTGACGGCCAAGTCTTGAAGAATCTGCCTAAGGACCGCGATGTGGTGACCCACGAATTTGGTCATCACGTTGTCTTCCAAACCTTGAAATGGACGCAAGATCAGTCGTTGGTGTTGCACGAGGGGCTCGCTGATTTTATGTCCTTTTCCAGTAGTGGTGATGCCTGTCTCGGCGAGTCGATTTGCCCGCTCAACAGCCCCATCAAATGCTATACGAACGGCGCATGCCTACGCAGCGGCAAGAATGATTACACCCTAGATACGGCACCAACCGAGCCGCACTTTCGCAGCCAATTTATCAGCGGGATGCTCTGGAAACTGCGCGAAGTCGACTCCGGCCCTGGTCCAATTCCTGCGGATACGTTAAGCGAGATCGTATACAAAGCGATCACATTGCTGACCGAACGCAGTGGTTACCGTAACCTGATGTTGGCCCTGCTACTTGCCGACCGCGAACTGACCGGCGGCACCTACAACGCCGACATTTATCATGCTGGCATCAACGCTGGACTGACGTCATTCATCGAAGACTTCGACTATACCACCGAGACTCTGCCGTCTCTGGCTGACCCCATCAACCGCACTTCAGCAGCTGGCACCACGGGAACGAAGACTGTGCAAAGCAGCTCGCGCACCACAGGGCCAGCATTCTGCGGCGTCGTGGCCTCCGGCGCTCACGGTCAATGGGGTGCTTGGCTCATGATTCTTTCGCCTCTGCTTATGACTCTTCGGAGCCGGTCTCGTCAACTCGTCACCGGGTCGGAACCGCGCCCGTGAATCACTCAACTCGCTACATAAAGATGATTACGATCGGCTTGACCGTGGGCGCCACTGCCATCATGGGCGCACCGGATTGGTCCCAGTGGCAGAGCCTTGCCAACTATGGTCGCCTGTTTGCGCGCGGCAGTGACGACTTTGCCAGGTCAAATTCGCCGCGTCCCATCATCCTGCAGCTAAGCCAGGTTTGGGAGGGCGCAGAAATCAACCCATCTAGTTTGGCCGCAATTCAAGAGTTTCGCTCGCAATTCTCTAGCATTTCGATCACCCACTTCCTAAACCCAGCTTACTACACCAAACCAGGCGCTGATGCTGAGTCGATTACGGCAAAGATTTTATCGACCATGCGCGCTGGCGACGCAACCGGAATGACACTCAATGGCTGGCGTTCGCTCGTCCAAGATTCGGGATTGATCTTTCGAGATAGTCCGACCTTCTGGGGTAACACCCTCTCTGCGCGTGACTGTCAGTTTGATTGTGGACATGAAGTGCCATTGTCCTCCTATAGCGAAGAAGAATTGGTTAAGCTGATGGAGCACAGTGCAAAACTGCTGGTGGACCAAGGTTTCAGCCGTCCAACCGGGTTTCGCGCGGGTGGCTGGATGGCGACTCCTCAGGTGCTGAGTGCCGCTGCGCGAAGCGGCTTCCTGTATGAATTTTCCGCCGTCCCGCCTGAGTTGATCAGCGGTCGCCTGCAGCACTTTCCCTTGGGTCGATGGCTTAAAGCGTTATGGCAAGATCAAACGCCCCTTGCCCAACCCCGCGTCATTCAAGTTCAGGGCGGCAGCATTACAAAAGTCGGAAATTCTGCGGCAGCGATAGACTATTTGACAGAGCGACAAGTATCCGAGCTCTATCGTGCTTATGTTGCTGCTCATCGCGCAGCCCCACACCGCGGTCTGCTGTTTCACTTAAGCTTCCATCACGAATCTGCCGCACAGCACCTCCCACGCTTGGCGCGGGTGCTGCAAGATATCTTTGCCATTAGCCAAGAGAGCCGAATCCCCTTGCAGCCCATGACCGTGACTGGACCAGTTCCCATTGCCTCCATGGCACCAGTCAGCGTAGAACAGCGGGAACTAAGTGGGCGTGCCAACGTCCGTCGATAGATTCAAAAAATAGATTGAGCCCGCATATGTACGCCGATGTTCACACGCACCTTACACACAGTCGCTTTGCTGACGATTGGCGCGCCGTGATTGCGCGCGCGGTCGACGCCAGTGTTTCGGCCATGGTGGTGAATGGGCTTGAGCCGGATAGTAATCGGAAGATATTGGCGATGGCACAGGAATTCGCCTGCATTAAGCCGGCACTTGGCATTTATCCGCTGGACGCTATCAATCATCTGCTGCCCGATACACTGCCCTTTCGTGTCAGCCGCTTTAACGTCAAGGATGAGGTTGAGTTTATCCGGAGCATGGCCGCAAGTGGTCGCCTTGCCGCCGTTGGCGAGTGTGGACTCGATGGCCACTGGGTTGGCTCGGAAACATTTGCAGCGCAAGAATTGGTTTTTGAACAGCTCATCGAAATCTCCATGCAGCATCACTTGCCAATCATTATTCATACGCGCAAGTGCGAACAACGAGCTTCGGAAATTCTTCGTCACAATGGAGCGACGCGCGTCAACTTTCATTGTTTTGGTGGCAAGAGCAAGTGGGCCCAGCAGTGGGCCGAACAGGATGGATGGTGGTTTTCCATTCCCGCCAACGCGCGAAACAGCGAATCCTTTACAAAAATGCTTCGCTCTCTTCCTGCTGAGAAAATTTTGACAGAGACGGATGCCCCGTACCTAGCTCCGACACGCGGGGAGCGCAGCGAACCCTGCATGGTGGTGCAAACTATCGCATATTTGGCCGAGTTACGCGGATGGGACGTCGAGAGGTCACGGCAACAGGTGTGGACCAATTATCTGTCGCTCTTCACCGACAAAGTCTAAGCAGCTAGGCTGGGCAAAGTTTGAATTGCAGGGGCGAAGTTTCGCCCGTGTATCGGTCGAATGAGTGTGGGCACTGCAGGTCAGGAGTCGCTCAACCACTGGACCATGGTACTCCATATCGTTCCTGAACTTGGGCACAGGAGTATTTGGGCTCCGTCTGTCTGTGGAGATAGCCACTAGCATATCGCGCCGCAAAATAGCCCATAAACATGGTTAAGCCTACTAGGCCAATCGAGGGCACCATCCACTTTCGCACTAGCCAGGCTCGCTTCCCGTCACGGACCAGCAGCATGAAGCTGATGAGGAAAAACTCAAGTGCAGTCGTCACCACAAAATATCTAGGAGTACTAGAAATGAGCGCATGCACACCGATCTTGATCAGGACGGATGAGGCGATCACGAGTAGAAGTGGCATCCGCGCAATGACGGCGATAACCGTCGCCAAAATTGCTAAGAAATGGGGGACGAAGTTCCATAAACCTCGATATCTATAGGCCGTGCTTGCCAAGAACTCAGCACTTGAGTGCGCTGATGCCGGCAACAAATCACGACGCAGTGACCAATAATAGGCGTCACTCTCAGCATAATACCAACTGTACCTGACATTATGTAGGGCGCGCACTGTGTGGTACTGCGGTCGCCGCATCAGCTCTCTCATAGCTATCGATTGATAAAGCTGGTCAATCGTTTGTCCTGGCCGCTTCAAAGGGTTGACGCATGAAACCATCTCACCGTCTAAGCGCCATCGGCTAGGAAAAACACCGGGCAGAAACGTGCCAAGTAGTCCCGTCCCAGCGGAAGCTGGACCCAAGGAAAAATGCCCTGCCCCAACCCAGCGTTGACCAGCGATGCCCCCTAAGCAGACCCCAAGGACAGCGAGACCAACGGCGGCACTCTTCATACGCCTGCCATACTCCGAGAGGCTCGCCAAGATGGCGAGTGGAAAAAGCACCAAGAGCATTTCAGGGCGAATCCAGGTAGCAAAACCAAGCAGCATCGCCGCCATGACTGGGGCGTTCCGCCCGCTGATCCACGATCGTGCGGCAACGGTAACAAGCCCGACCGTCGGCAGCAAAACCCAATTGTCGGCACTGATAACGCCGGCCGTCAAAATCTGTCCTGGCCACATTGCCAAAAGTGACGCCGAAATCACCCGAATCAGTGGGGGCACAATACCTCGCAGTCCGAGCCAGGGTATAAGGGGAAGTAGTCCCGTCACCGTCGCCGTCGCGAAACGTCCAAGGCTGGCCATATCCACAGGGATCATCCAGGAAATCATGGCTAGGATTGTCGGCAGGCCCGCAGCGCGCAACTTCCACTCAGAGGCTCCCTGAGCCCACGAATTGCTGCTGATTGTCTCTGCCAAATTCACATAAGCTGCAAAATCAGAAACGGGAGTTGCGGGAAAAAAATAGATGACCAGGTAGCGCGGCAACAAAGCGACAACGACAAGTGCCGCAGCCAGCCCGGCCTCGAAATATGCCGTGCTTTGCACCCTGCGCCAACGCTCCGCAAGCCGGATGGCGCCCAGTCGCCAAAGCATTTTGATATTCTGTAGCACCGCCCCCCTTTAGGAAATAAAGTCCTGCCGCTTATGCACAGCGCTCAAACCAATTCGGGTATGATCACACGTTCCGTGGTCAAGACGAGTAACTGCTCTGCGCCAGCAGGCAAATGTCCCCTTGAAACCGCAGGCGACTTCTTGTATCGATAACCCCTTTGCAACCCGAGGTCGAATCCAATGAAAAATGAAAACCTGCCGATTCTTGAGTTTATTCTTAAAAACTACAAGAATTTCAACGCGCGAGCGACACGAGACGCATTCGTAGCTTACTGGCGGCACATCGAGCAGGGCGGAAAGATGTTCTGGACGGTCGCCGGAGCGATGTCGTCCGCACAACTTGGCATAACTCTGGCACCCGCAATTCGTGCTGGGTTGATTCACGGTTTGTCGGTTACCGGGGCCAATTTAGAGGAATCACTCTTCCGACTTGTTGCCCATGATAGCTACAAAGACTTTCCCGACTATCGTTACCTGACTAAGGAAGACGATACTAGGATTCTTGAAAACCGCATGCGCCGCGTGACCGATACCAGTATCCCGGAGGACGAAGCCTTTCGGGTTGTCGAGAAGATTATCGTCCCCATGTGGGTCGATGCGGGAAAATCACAGATGCGGCGCTTCTGGCACGAGTACTTTTACGACCTCATCCAACAAATCGATCCATCGCACCACGAGGGACCTGCGGATGAATGCTGGCTGCTGGCCGCCGCCAAGGCGAATCTGCCTCTGGTTGTGCCAGGCTACGAAGACTCGACCTTTGGAAATATTTTTGCAGGTTACGTCAAGACTGGCGAATGCAGTCCTCTTTCTGCGAAGTCCGGCATTGAGTACATGGCCTATTTTTATGATCAGTATCGCGAACTCGCAAGCGGTGCGGGCTTAGGCTTCTTTCAAATTGGCGGTGGAATCGCCGGAGACTTTCCGATCTGCGTCGTACCTTCCATCAAGTACGACTTGCAGGAACCGGTGAAACCTTGGGCCTACTTCTGCCAGATTTCCGACTCAACCACGTCGTACGGTTCTTATTCTGGCGCCACTCCCAATGAGAAGATCACATGGGATAAGCTCACGAAAGACACTCCGATGTTCGTCATCGAGTCCGATGCAACGGTCGTCGCGCCATTAGTTTTAAGTGCGCTACTTGAGGCAAAAGCATCCCCGCAAGCTGCGAATGCTTTGCTTGACAAATACCTTGGCTAAGAGGGGGGGGGTGCTACTCGCGGGAGATGCGCCTTCGCTTGGCTCAAGACAGGACCTGGCGAATCGGACACCAGATCCTGCAGCCTAACGCGCCAAGGCGCGTTAGGTACACTAAGGATTAACCGTCACCACCTGGCTCGGGCCTGTCTTACCGCAATTTGCATCCGTTACATGCAAGTTGAAATCATCAAATACCGGTCTTGCTTGCTGACCGGCTAGGATCTCGACATACATGTCTTGGTAGAGCGTGGCGCAGAATGGACGACGAAGTTCCGTCTCTTCGGTGCTGCCTTCGATGGCCGCAACTTTAGTCACGACATCAAAGCGAATATCCTTTTGCACGCGCACATTGTATTCACCCGGCGGCAAACGATGAATGAAGATCTTGCCGTTTGGCGTCGCGATACCGTCGCGAGTGTATTCGCCCTTCATATAAACGTGGAAGTCTTTCACAAAGGCGTCGTTATCTAGACGGGTAACGAGGTCCAATTGATAGTCTTCACCACGAAGCTTCGAACCCTCAGGGCTTTGCACAGCCACGAGTTGATCAAAGTGCATCGCCAATTCGGTCGCATCAAAAAATTCTTTTCCCGAAACACGAATGCTTGGTGAGGCAATGACCTGCCCCTCAAAGCAGCCCGTGGACAAACCTACCCGGCATTGGCCGACGAGGTCTTGTGACTCATACTCACCCGGAATCGGTAATCGATCCTCGGATGTGGGATCGATGTAACAGCCCTGTAACGCCAACACGAAACTGCTGATCGCAATCACTTTGCCAAGCATGGTCGCCCTCCCTGAACGTCGATGTGTGGTGTGCTTTCGCCTAATTTACGACGTTATCCAGAAACTGACCATGTAAACTTGGGTTCAAACTTGGCTGAAAACTTGGACCCGTGCTAAACTCGGCGTGAATCAGCAATCGTATCAACCACATCGCAAGAGGCGAAAAACCTATGGTGCTGTGCCCGATTTTGCGAAAAATTAGCCAATTTGCGGCCATCAATTTAGTTTTCATGTTTTGTTTCGACATCGCAGCACTCGCCACCAGCGCCGAAGATTTCACGGATGCTGCGCAGCTTCTTGCTCAAGGGCGGGAAGGCCGGCGACAAAAACGCGAGAATCGGCGGCGCACAATAGCACCCAAGGCCGCGACTCAAAGCGATTCAGAAGCACCAAAGGCAAGCGGAGCTACTGAAGGAACGAGCAGTGTCGCGCCGGATGAGCCCTATCAATGGGAGATTGCGCTGCTTTCTGATTTTTTTTCACGCAGCCAAACTCAAGGCGAGCAGAAATCCGGCGATGGAAACTACGAACTGACTCTCCGCGCCTTGTATTTGTATTCACCGTCGTTCGCGGTTGGACCTGATCTAAGCTATGTGGACAGGACCAGCAAATACGAGACGGATCTACGCAGCGATCAAGTCGTCAATAACCGAGCCTACAACTTTACCCTGCTGGGAAAGTATATTTTTGGCGATCTCAATCGTGACCAAGGACTTTTCTATGCATTTCTTGGCATTGGTTATGTGGGTGGCGGTAATTCCACGGATGGCGAAGATGATATTTCTCTATCCGGGTCTCGCATCGTCGCAGGTGGCGGCTTTCACTACTTCGTCGACAGTAACGTCGCCGGCAGCGCCGAGATCGAATACACCACGGGGACTCTCAAGTCGGACGCCGAAGGAGCCAAGCCCATTCAATACACCGAGCTGCACGTGATGCGCATCGGCATGAATTTGTTTCTTTAGATCTACTTGTAAATCGGTGTCGCGCGCTGCCCGGCGGGGCATGTTGGAAACTGGGGGTTTTCGACTACCGTCACAGCAGGAAATTGTAAGCTCGCCTCATACTCCCAAGCATCGAGATCAGCCCGAGGAAAATACAGTTTGATGGATGCTTGCAAATCACCGTCATTGCGCTCGCGCAATGACGAAAACTCTATGGTGCCAGTGCCCGCAAGCTGCGCCGGCAGGTCACTGCCGTAAAGCTGAACGTCTAGCAAGCCTCCGCTATCCTCGACGGAGGTGCGCTCGAAGCGCAGCTGCTTCGGCAAGCCTAGCTCATTCAATCCACCTTTGCGCAAGGTCAGCGCAATATCGAATATGGTTTCAGGAACTGCGGCCGGCTCGTAGATGGCGCAGGCACCAAAACCTCTAATTTCACGAAAGCGGCTGGCATACACAAGATCGTTGCTGATGTGCACGATCGTCTCCGGACCATCCGGTGTCGAGCGAAGTTCCGCCCAAACAGCACCCATGATCGCTGGAATCGAGCCCGTCGCGTCGGCGATGCTCCCGATCAACGGACCTGGATCGAAAGTCCCCGTGACCGTTGGCTCCTCGACAACGTCCGGGGTCATTGACTCGACCGCGAGTGGCTGACTAGAGCTGGGAGCCAACCATTCCGAGCAACCCAGCAGGGGGCTCAAGACCAAGAGTAACCAAATGATTTTATTGATAACATTCAGCATGGTTTCGGCAGTCCTTCCGCCATGCTTATCGGCTAAGGACCTAAAAACTTTACCAACTGGGCGACTTTCAATTCGCCCAGTCTGCAATCGATAGACCGCCAGAAGTCCCGACATAGATTTTGGAACCGGTATCAAAGACCGAGTACACAGAATTGCTTCCCAATCCATTCGCCGTATCTAACTTCGTCCAAGTCTTGCCAGCATCCATCGAGATCGACAGACCAGCGTCCCCCGACAGAAGGGCGTCCCCACCATATGCATAGATGGTTGAGCCTGAACCATACAAAGCAGTGACTTTGCTGACGTCGATCCCATCAGAGCTTTTCATTTTGCTCCAAGTCGAGCCGCCATCCGTCGAAACGGAAATGCTTGACTCGTCCATGAAACGCTCATTTTGTTGCATTGTAACTGCATGCACTGTCGAGCCTAAGGCATAGACCGCCCTAACGTGGTTGCTACCTAATCCATGCGCCAGCGTCTTACTTGTCCAGGTCGCGCCCCCATCGGTCGAAATGAAGAGTCCGCTAAACAAGGTCGCAGCATAGATTGTAGACCCTGAGACGTGGATAGCATTCAACCAATCATAGTCTTTCCAATTAGGAATTGTCCTAGTCGTCCACGTCGTGCCGCCATCGCTTGAGATCATAAGATCGCCTTCACTGGTTGCGGCGTAGATGGTAGAACCGACCACAGACATATCCGAGATATCCAAGCCTTCACTTCTACCACTTAGAGTCAGCTTGCTAGACCAAGTTGCGCCACCATCCGTTGAGACCGAAATGCCACTGCGGATTGAATCGTATGTCTTCGCATAAATCGTCGAACCTGCCCCATGGACTTGCGATACCCGGTCATGACCGAGCCCGTTGTTAGAATTCTTGTACGTCCAATGCAGACCACCATCGGTTGAGATGGCAAGTCCTTGCGAGGTCGGCGCGTAAATGGTCGCCTCGGCCACATAAAGCCCGGTTGCGCCATCCCCGACAAGCCCATTGGTAGTCATTTTGTTCCTCCAGGTCGCGCCCCCGTCAGTTGAGATGGAAAGACCGAATCGGGTCGCCGCGTAAATGGTCGTACCTGAGGCGTAGACCGCCGTCACAATGTCGCGAGCGATTCCATGAGTAGCATTCTTATTCGTCCACGTTGCGCCACCATCGGTTGACATGGAAATGCCTCCGCCTGTGGCCGCATAAATTATCGAACCTGACTAGTAGAATTCATACACGTAGTCGCTACCCAAACCATTTGCGGTTGTCTTCGTCCTCCATGTCGAACCGCCGTCTTCTGAAATCGAAACCCCTGCACCATTCGTCGCCGCATAAATCTTGCCGCCTACAGCATACACCCCGTTCACCATGTTGCTGGCGAGCCCATTTGCCGTCGTCTTATGGGTCCAAGTCGCACCCCCATTTACAGAGATCGAAAGGCCCTCAGTGGTCGCCGCGTAAACTGTTGAGCCTGAAGCGTAGACCCCCACCACGAAATCGTAGCCTAACCCATTTGCAGTCGTCTTATGGCTCCAGGTCGCACCACCATCGATTGAAATCGAAACACCTCCACGGGTCGCAACGTAAATTGTTGAACCTGAAACATAGACTCCATTCACGTCGCTGTTGACTAACCCATTTGCCGTCGTTTTATTGGTCCAGGTCACACCGCCATCCGTTGAGATGGAAAGGCCTCCCCATGTCGATGCATAAATTGTTGAGTTATGGACATAGACATCGGTCACATTCTCGTTGCCTAAGCCATCTACTTTTGACTTATTGGTCCACGTCGTGCCGCCATCTTTTGAGATCGAAAGGCCCGCTTCGGTCCCCGCAAAGATCGTCGAACCAGAGACATAGACATCGTAGATGTAGTTGCTACCGAGGCCACTCGGCGTACTGCGAATGGTGTTGAACTTCAGATCCGCCGTATTCCAAGGCGTGATTGTCTCGTTGTCGGTTCCGGAATCGGTCCCGTTGTCGTTATCAGTATCAGTATCGATATCGGCGCTGGTATCGGCCGCCGTTTCATGCTTTAAAGCCGGCTTTACAACCCGCAAATCTTTGCCACACCCTATCGTCAGCGAAATCATCAGAGTGGCCGCGGTGGATAAGCAACGATGCAATCGACATTCATGCTTCTTCATGATGAGTTCACTCCCTGAGTTGAATAATCTCCCCTCTGCTTTGCAGGTTCGGGACCACGCCACCAATCAGGATGAAATCGCCTCCATAACGGATACTTATGACGATTTCTTGGCGGCTCGTTGCTCGCGAAAGAGTGTGCACCCATTCTTCTCACCCGAAAAGGCTTCTTAGCCGGCAGCAAGAATGGCCCGTCATCTAAGGCATTCGAGCCGGCTACCGTGGGATGGCAATGGTTCGATGATTCATAAAGTCGTAGCGCTTCGACAACTGTCTTTGCAACAGCCTGAAATGAAAGACTTTTGTTAATTCTTCGTTTCCGTGGCGGCACTTACGTCCCGCAGGGCCGCAATCGTCGGCTGAATGGTCGGAAACGCAGCCGTATCCCCCATCCCCGCGGCCGCCAGCACCGCATCGGTGTCCTTCAGCATATGGCCTGTCAGGATACCCACAACGGTCTCGTTAGGCTTGATCACCCCCTCCTTCACCAGGACTTCGGCGCCGGCCAAAGAGCAAGCACTGGCGGGTTCACAGCCAATCCCGGCGCGATCAATCGCGTGTTTGGCGGCCATAATTTGCGCGTCATCCACCTGACAGACCACGCCGTTGAGCATCTGCATCACGACGCGCGCTTTGGCGTAATTGACGGGATTTCCGATTTGAATGGCGGTGGCCACTGTCTTCGCCGGCACCGGCGCAAACGCTGCAAACTTCCGCAAGTAGCTCTGATAGAACGGATTGGCACCCGCTGCTTGCACCACAGCGATGCGCGGTAACTTCTGAATCCAACCGGCGCGCTTTGCTTCCAGCAAGGCCTTGCCAAAGGCGCTGGTGTTGCCGAGATTTCCCCCAGGAACAACCACCCAATCGGGTGCGTGCCAGCCCAAATCCTGCAGCATCTCCCACATCACGGTCTTTTGACCTTCAAGGCGAAACGGATTCACCGAGTTCACCAAATACCAACCGAGCTGATCAGCGGCCTGCTCGACCAAGTGCATCGCCGCATCAAAGTCGCCGGCAATACCGATGCACTTTGCACCATAGCCGATCGCTTGCGCGACTTTACCGGTTGCCACTTTGCCGGCAGGCAACAAGACCAATGCCTGCATTCCGGCCTGTGCTGCATACGCTGCCAAAGCAGCGCTGGTGTTGCCTGTAGAGGCACAAGCGACGATGCGTTTGCCCAACATGGCCGCTTGAGTCACAGCGACGGTCATGCCACGATCCTTAAATGACCCAGTTGGATTCTCGCCCTCGTGTTTCAGATAGAATTGAGCCACGCCCACTTTTTTCGATAACGACTCCCGCGCATACAGCGCCGTTTCACCCTCGGGATGCACGACTAACTTTTCGACGGGAACACCCAAGATAGCCTCGCGAAATCGCCACACTCCCGATCGATCTTCGGGTCGATTACTTCGTCGACGCTCATCGAACAACTCGCGTCCAGGCATGCCAAGCCATTGAGCCTCAGTTCTTTCAACCGCCAAAAGACCACCGCACTGGCAACGATAGCGCACCTCGGTCAGCGGGAATTGCGCCGGGCATTGTATGCACTGCAAAAACTCCTGAGTGTCGAAACGACTCATGAGGAAACCTCCACACGCGCTCCCTGTCGAGCCATGCGCCCAACGTGTGATGTTGTTGTCATCGGCACAAATGCAGCCGTCATCGCTTCGGCCGCACTGGTTGCGGCAGCTTGCGTGGCTGCCAAGGCAAAGATGCTGGGGCCGGCACCGCTGATGGAGCACCCAAGTGCACCTGCCCTCAAGGCCGCTGCCTTCACTTCCGCAAATCGCGGAATGAGGGCCTGTCGATGCGGCTCGGCAAAAACATCACGCAGCGACCGAGCCGCAAGTTGATGGTCTCCCTTATGAAACGCGGTGATCAAACAGGCCGTGTGCGCCATCTGTTCGACCCAAGTGGCTGTGGGCAGCGACGTCGGTAACACCGCCCGGGCTTCGCGGGTCGCCAAGCGCATGGCAGGCGAGACAACAGCCAACCACCACTCTCCCTTCACCTCGATCGGAATGATGTCGCGATCCCGAACAGACCGAATCAAAGTCACGCCGCCGAAATAGGCTGGAGCGATGTTGTCTAGATGAGCACCCGCAACCGCTGCCTCTCCGACCAGAGCTGCCTCGATTTCTGCGCTGGTCGACTGTGGATGATCGACGAAGCGATTGGATAGCATGGCACCGGCAACGCTGGCGGCAGCGCTAGCTCCCAATCCGCCAGCCAAGGGTAGTTGACGCTGTATGTGCACACGCAGCGGTACGAATTGTTGAGCACGTTGCATGAGCGCTTCAGCAGCAACAAAAAAACAGTTCTTGGCAAACTCCGTTGGCACGGCATCCGCATCCCGCCCAGTAACGACCACTTCGTGGTGCCCACTGGTACTGGGCGAGCACTGGTACACATCCCCCAATCCTTCGACCGCGAGGCCCAAGACATCAAAGCCCGGCCCAATGTTGCCAATGGTCGCTGGCACCGTGAGTTTCACTGTTTTGTCTGCATGGCGCTGCATGCGCACTCCCACCTGATCAACTAGTCCAACTTGGCCGTGGCAATCGCCAACATGTCGTTCAGAACACCTGCTGCTGTCACCTCAGCGCCCGCACCTGGCCCGGTCACGATCAGGTGATTGGTGTCATAGCGGCGCGTATGAATGACCACCTGATTGTCGGTTCCTCGCAGACGCCCCAGGGGCGACGAAATCGGTACCTCCTCGAGCCCGACGGCGACGCGATCCTGACCGATTCGCGCAACATAACGCCAGACAGCCTGTCGCTGATTTGCCGATGCAATTCTTTGTTGCCATTCGCCGTCTAATGCCACCAACCCATCGATAAACGCTCGTGGCTCGCTGTGATCCAGCTCTTTGGTGAAGAGACTCTCAACGGAAACGTCCGCTAAGTCCAAACGCTTACCAATCGTCCGCGCCAGGATCAGTGCTTTGCGCGCCACGTCCATACCACACAGGTCATCGCGGGGGTCTGGCTCGGTGAAGCCACGCGCATGCGCATGTCGGACGGCATCGGAAAATTTTGTACCCGACTCCAATTCGCTCATCAAGTAACCAAGAGTCCCCGAGAGACAGCCGGCAATGGCAATGATCTGGTCTCCCGACTCGCGTAGTTTGGCCAGTGTATCAAGAACAGGCAACCCAGCACCAACCGTCGCCTCATAGCGCAACAATGCCTTCTGCGCCGCGGCAACCATCCAAATCTCGTCATAGCGTGCTTGCGGCACCGTCAGCGGCTTCTTATTTGCCAAAACCACATGTAATCCGCTCGACAGCGCCCTCATGACCAGCGACTCGGAATCCGTAGCCGTCGTATCGACAAAAATACTGCGGCTGAAGCCGTTGCTGGCCAACACCTTTTCCAGGTGTGAATGCCAGTCGCGGGAAGCACCCGCAACGGAGACATCCTTGCCGAGTCCAATGCCTCGCTCTTTGTAGGCCATGGCATCTTCCAATTCGGTTGGACTCAACCCCTCCGCCGAACTCACATCACCACGAGAGTCCATAAGACTAATGGCATGTAAGTTGACATGCAGTGTTTCCGAGAAGTAGTTCTGCTGACTGAGCACCTGGCGCAAGAGCGTGCGTCCGATTTGACCAAAGCCAAAGATAGAATAGCCAACATCTGCCTGATCACGCATGGGAAACACGCGCAATCGCTCTAAGCGGAACTCGCGGTGCAGGGCGATCAGAGCTGGAGCCATCTGCTCACGATTGATCACGATCGAGATATTCAGTTCGGAAGACCCCTGGGCAATGGCTTCAATATTCACCCCAGCGCGGGCCAAGGCTTGAAATGTTCGCGCCGCGATCCCCTTAGTGCCGCGCATCCCGAGCCCGACAACGGCAATGACGACCTGCCCCGAGGAAAGTCGAACATCTTCAATCAGACCTTGGGCCATCTCATGCTGAAACGCCTCGCGCAGAGCCTGCGCGGCGCCCTTGGCGTCCGCAGTTGGGATGGACAAGCATATGCTGGCCTCGCTCGACGCCTGACTGATCAGAGTGACTGACGTTCCGATAGCGGCTAACGCCTGAAACGTTCGAGCGGCAATTCCTGGGACGCCCATCATACCCTTGCCCTCGACGGCCAAGAGAGTTTGGTCCTGGATAGCCGTCAATGCCTTTACCGGAAAGGCACCCGCCGCCACATCGCCGGCAATGCGGGATCCCGGATTCTCGGGTCGAAATGTATTACGAATGTAGAGTGGAATCTGCTGTTCCATCAGCGGGATGATCGTGCGCGGATGCAGGATCTTTGCGCCGTAAAACGCCAACTCCGCCGCCTCGCGATAGTGCAACTCCGGAACCACTCGGGCCTCAGGGACCAAGCGAGGATCCGCGGTCATGCAGCCATCCACTTCCTTATAGAGATAGACGGCCGATGCGTGCGTCGCCGCCGCAAGTACTGTTGCTGAAAGATCGGACCCGCCACGACCGAGAGTTACAGTCTCTTGATCGGGACCGGTACCAATGAATCCCGGAACCACGATGTACTGAGACGTCTGCCATAGCTCGGACAATTTGCTGGCGGCTTTTTCGCACTTCTGCAAATTCGGAAACAAAGCACCGAACTGACGATCGAGAAAAATCAACTCCTGGGCATCAATCCATGCGGTAGGCAGTCCTTCCTTTCGCATCAGAGCGCTAAAGATCAATGCTGACAGGCGCTCGCCTCGCGCCACTGTTCGATCCATGACCTTAACGGTTGCTTCACCCAACGTCAGCAGACTCTGGCAAATGGCCTCCAGCTCACGCGACGCTTCGTTCAATGCTGTGGCCAAACCGTCTTCCGACTGCAGCCCGAGATCGGCAATGACTCCTGCGTACTTCTCGCGAAACTTGCTGATCTCCGGCGAGGCGTCGCAACGCTCCGTGGCGCTGCGGGCGGCCGCCAGAAGCAGATCCGTCACCCCCTGCATGGCCGACACGAGGATGAGGACTTCCCCCTGGTGGCGCGACGCAGCCTTAACGGCACTTTTCATAGCAGCGCTATCGGCCAAAGATGATCCGCCGAACTTCAGGACTTCAGGCATGCCGCTCTCTTCCCCTTAACACACTGATTTTTGGTTGTTTTTTAAGTCTAGCATGTTTCCGCCAGCACTGCAGTGAGGTCACTGCTTGGGATTTTTACGACGAGCTTGGCAACCTGCAAAATTACCTCAACTATTTACTGGTCCTTGCCGAAAGAAAAGTTGTCTTAAGAGTGAGGTTCCGATGTCACGTTCCGCCCCAGCACAAACAACCGTGAAATCGCGCATCCAGGTGAAGCGAGTCTTGCGCCGAGGCCAGCATTTTGTTTGCGGCATGTGTGGCAGTCAGCATCAAGAGGGGAAAGTAGCCCAAGGCTGCTTAGAGCGCTGCCTCACTGGTTTCTTTCGCCAGCAGCCCGTAAACACCGTTCGACGCGACGGCAAGACAGAGTATCAATGTTCTTACTGCAAACGTTGCTATGAAAATTCCACCTTCGCCCAAAAGTGTGCAAGCGATTGCCAGTCTCGCCTGCAACAGCGGAGCCAAAAGGAACAGACCATCGCACGTAAGAAATTGGCTGGTGTGCGTATCGACTTGCCGCAAGCGAAAGCAAAGGGGCAGGCTTCGATGTCTTCGGGACGCGATGCCGATGCCCAGGAAATATTAGCGGGGTTGCCGGCGGGCGTTGCCTTCTTGACGACAGGGCCCAGTGCTCCCGAGACCAGCACAGCTGCAGCAACGCCGACCGCAAAGGCGCCAATGCCCCATGACAACGCCGAGAAGAAAAAGTCCAGCGGACCTAGCCGCATCGATCCAGAAATCGCGAAGAAGGTCCTTAAGGACGGACGGACCATGGTGTGCCGACGTTGCGGCGGCGAATACGCCACCATGCAGGAGGCAGGTCAGTGCTACGATCGGCATCCACCGCAAGAAAAGGGCGAAGTGATCCAGATTTCCGCCGAAGATCGAAAAAAGTATCGCCGCGCCTCAGGCCAATTTGAATGCTCGTATTGTGGAGCATCCCATGGCCGTGTGCAGGAGGCCATCAAGTGCTATGACACCCATGACCGGACCGAGGAAAACTCGGGCAATCAAACGGCGCCCGAGCCCATACCAGCGGCTACCCCCGCACCCATCATCGCCATCAAAAATAATCCGGACGACGACAAGAAGTTTAGCCGCGATGGCGCCAAATATATCTGCCGCGAATGCAAATCAAAGTTCTTCACTCGCGAAGACGTGATCAGTTGTTTCGACGGTCATTAAGCTTGGCGGCTAGCAATGCACCGAAACTACCTATCTTCTGCTCACCCGCTGGCTTGGCAGTGGATTCCGCCGCCGCTGCCGATTCAGATTTGACATATTCTTCGTAGTTCTGCCGTGATTCTTCGTCTGCGTCTAAGCCACCGAAAGAAAACTGCATCCGGCGCTCTCCCATGTCGAGGCCGGCGACAACGACTTCCAGATCTTTACCCGGGCTGCAGGACTTGCGATATCCTTCGCCAAATTTTGCCCGCATGGCCGGCAATGGCAACAGCCCCTCAACGCCTGGAGCGACTTCAACCAGCGCACCAAAGCCCTTCAAACGGGTCACCTTGCCCTGCACGGTCGCGCCGACCTTAAACCGCTCGGCTGCCTGCAGCCAGGGATCCTCTTCTTTTTGCCGCATGGATAAACTAATTTTTTTCTCGACAGGATCGACATCGCGAATCATCACCGTGATCCGATCACCCTCCTTGACGACCGATGCAGGGTCGTGAATTCGCTTGCCCCAAGCCATCTCGGAAACATGCAGGTAACCGTCGATACCAGGCTTAAGTTGCACGATCGCCCCCGACTTCACCAACTTCACGACAGTGCCGGCATAGTTCTCGCCAATTCGAATCTCATCGGCGATGGTGTTCCATGGATCTGCCATCGTGGACTTCAAGCTTAGGGAGATGCGCGGCCGCTGCTCATCACCTTCGATGCGCAGAATGGTCGCTCGAACTTGATCTCCCTTTTCAATGACTTCACTTGGGTGGCGGATACGACCGAAGCTGAGCTCCGAAACATGCACCATCCCCTCAATACCACTGAGATCGACAAAGGCGCCAAAAGGCTCCAAGCGAGTCACTTTACCTTCAACAATGGTGTCTTGCCCGACCAATGCTTTCAGCTCCTGCAAACGCTCACCTGCCAAGCGCCTCAAAAGCTTAGCCCGCGAGACGACAATATTGCGGCCCTTGGGCTCGAAAGACTCGATCAGAAACTCTAAATCCTTACCGACGAACTCCTGTGGAATTTCCACATAGCGGGCATCCATCTGCGATACGGGACAAAATGCCGCTTTCCCGAGGATGGTCACTTCAAATCCACCCTTGTTGACCTTCGCTACTCGTCCGCGCACAGGGATGCCTTGCTGATAGGCCTCCTCCAACTCTTCGATGGACTTTACCTGCTTCATTTGACTGAGACTGAGCGCGACCTCTGATCCATGTCGAGAGACGACAAAGGCTTCGATGGTATCGCCAATGCGATACTTTAACTGTCCATGCTCATCGGTTATCTCTTGTTTCAGCAGAATGCCGGCCAGCTTGCGCCCAAGATCGATCATGACATCGTCGCTGGTGGCGCTGATGGAGGCGATAGTACCAGATGCCTTTTGTCCGACTTTGACCATCGGACCTGCGTGCTGCGTCTCACCGGCTAAAAGCGATGCAAACTCATCGTCGGCTACGGCTATTTGCTTCGCAGCTTGTTCATCAAAATCAGTATCCTGGTCTTCCCACTGAATCTCTGGAATCTTGCCTGCCATCTCGTCTTTTCTCCGGGATGCGCCTATGCATCGGCCCGGACTTTAACAAGATCGTTGGGAAAATCCAACGCGCGAACTCAGAGCCAGACGGAAAAACCAAAGCCAATGCTGCGGCTATCGGTTTGAATGCTGCTGATGTCGGCGGAACCAGAATTATAGACAAGATTCTCGGCATATTGGCGGGCTTGTCCAAAGAAGCTGACATTGCCCGACAAGAAGTAATTGACACCAAGGCTATAGTACATACCGCTTCCCAGCAACGACGCCTGTTCCAATCCGGACTGATAATCGAGGCGCGATGCGAGCATACCGAAGCCAGCTTCTAAGTTACCCACGGGAGCACTGAAAACCAGTTTCATATCGCCAGCAAGCCGCGATCCAAGGATCCTTTGCCCTGCATCGCCCTTGGCGCGGTTATTAACCTGCGTATGACTGACGCCAAACTGCACAAACTTCATGATTTCCATGCCGACACCGTTCTGGATGCCGTAACCTTGCCAGGTCTTAGAAACCGTTCCGCGCTCGCCCTTAGAGGTATACTGGCCAAACTCGCCCTCAAAGGATTGGGTTACGAAGATATAGCGCCCCTGACTTGAGCGACTCATATTGATGTATTGATGGCTATAGGCATGTGCCGCCTCGCTAGCAAACAGAGTCAGCAATAGGGCGGACATCAGAGGCAAGGCCCGTGGGCGCATAAAACGAGACATAAACATCATACAGCACTCCGCTTCAGCATTCCGCTACAGTAAGTTAAGCAACGTCCACTTGTCGCATGAACGCGGCGTCGCGTTCACGGGCCCTAGAGCAAGTCATATGCCAGCTGGAATTCTGTAGATATGCGACTGAAATTACTGATGTTTAGCGGAATCTCGGAGCGACCACCCCGGTGACAGGTGTACCAGAACTAGTGAGCCAAACTTAGCGAAACCTTGAAAGTACTACCTTTTCCGACTTGGCTGCTAACGCCAATGGAACCGTTCATGCCAACGACCAGATGCTTGACGATTGCTAACCCAAGACCTGTCCCGCCCAGCTCCCGCGAGCGAGCTTTGTCAACCCGATAGAAGCGTTCAAAGATTCGCTCCTGATACTTCTGGGGAATTCCGATACCGGTGTCTGCCACCGATAAGACGCCGCGCGTTCCATCCTGGTGCAGCCGGATGGCAATCTGGCCTGAATCCGGCGTATAACGGATGGCATTGGTCACCAGATTATCAAGCACCTGAAACATGGCATTCTTTTCGCCAAGTACCACAACCGGTTCGGATGGCTGTTCGATACTGACGCGCAAATGTTTGCGGGCAAACTCATCTTCGTACTGACCCAGAACTTGATTGACCACCAACTGCCAATTCGAGGGCTGCAGCTCCAGCCCATCCTCATGACTCTCAACATGCGACAAGCTCAAGATGTCTTGCACCAGGGACTGGAGCCGTGTCGCGTTGCGAAACACCTTCTCCAAAAAGCGACGCGCCACTTCTTTATCTTCCAGTGCTCCGGACAACAAGGTCTCTACGTAGCCCTTGATCGCCGTCAACGGAGTCTTGATCTCGTGCGAGACGTTGGCAAAAAAATCGCGCCGGATTCTCTCCAGATGCCGAATCTTGCTCACGTCGTGTAGCACGACGATCACCCCGGACGATTCCTTGCCCTGATATTTTCCCTGATAAACAGAGGCGTGATATTCGATGTGCCTCTGATCGAGATTCTCGCCCAACGTCAGCTCATCCGCAACCAGCTCATTGCGCCGACGCGCTTCGGCAACCAGCGGCTCAATGATATCAAAACCGGTCACTTCTTCTAAGCGCATGCGACGCACGTCGCTGATCTTGCAATTGAGCAAGCGATAAGCGGCACGATTGCAGAACTGGATGCGGTCGTCATTATCGATGGCAATAATACCTTCGAACATGCCAGCCAACATCGTCTTCAGCTGAGCCCGTTCTAATGACAAGGTATTGATCTGTCGCGTCACCTCATCGCCTAATCGGTTCAATGTGTCGCCCAATACCGCCAGCTCATCCTTACCCACAACTTTGACTCGACGATCGTAGTTGCCCGCTCGCAAGGCTTCACAAACATCGACCATTTCGGCGATGGGCAAAGTGATGCGACGAGCGATCACATAGCCAATAGCGATAGCACTGCCCAAGCCAACGACAGCCAAGATAGCGACCAGCCAGCGCAAATCTTCCACAAAGGCCTGGATCGTTTGCGGCGGGATGGTCATACGTAAAGTATCGTCGGCCAGTAAAAGCTGGGCGCGCCAATACACCCAACCTGCCAAAACCGCGTTCAACAGCACGAAAAGTGCGGCATAGGTCAGATAGTGCTTCCAGAAATGCCGAGACTTTACGGTATTGCGTCGAGACACTTGTAGCCAACTCCCCGAACTGTCGAAATCAGGCCAGCATCATCCGCCAGCTTCTTGCGGATCGCTCGAATATGCACATCGACATTGCGATCGATTAAGTATGTGTCCCCACCGGAAATACTTTCCAGCAATTGATCGCGAGTAAAGACTCGTCCCGGCCGGGAAGCCAACATGCGCAACAGGCGGAATTCAGCCAGGGTCAAAGAAAGGGGTTCGCCGTTCATGTACACTTCATGACGACCAGAATCGATCGTCAATGATCCAACCTTGATCTGCTCTCGCGCCTCAGAATCTTCGCTCCAATGGCCACGACGCAACAAGGCGCGAATTCTAGCGACAAGTTCACTGTTGCTAAATGGCTTGGTGAGGTAATCATCAGCGCCGACTTCCAAGCCTGCGACGATGTCGCTCTCTTCGCTTTTGGCAGTCAACATCAGGATGGGGATACCCTTGGTATCAGGGTGCTCGCGCAGCTTTCGGCAAACTTGCATGCCATCCATTCCAGGCAGCATGAGGTCAAGAACGATCAGATCAGGGGTGTCACGCTGAGCATCACGCAGTCCGGTTTCACCGTTCTCGGCGGTGCGCACGCGAAAGCCCTGCTTATCGAGATTGTACTGAACGAGTTCCAAGATATCGGGGTCGTCTTCGATAACCAGAATGACCTTGTCCTTCATGGGTGCTCCTTACAGCGCAATGGCGCGCGGACCCTACCATAGGCTGGGCCCGTAAAGGAACAGTGAAGTTTCGGTAAATGTCCTGTTATTTCAACGGTGACCAGTCGTCATTGAGGCGATACGACGAGCGCAGGGTGGCTCGCCCAGCCCGGTTCTTTGGCACTTCGTCTTCAACGAAGCCCTTAAACCGTGAGCTGTAGGCTACATCCGCACAGGAGAAAAGCGGGTCAAGGGAAACTAGATTCTTGGCATTGCCATCGGCTTTGCCCTGTCGCACCGCATCCGCGTGCTCGCCCATGGCAACCACGAGTAGATTGGTGATCTCTTCGACCGAATTCATTTTCTCATCATGGGCATAGGAACTCTGGTCAGGCAAACGGATGGCTTTGTCGAACGAACAGCCACGGCCAGGAGCTTTCGCACTCAGCACCTCAGGCTTGGCCTTATCGGCAAAAAGCTTGGCGGCTTGCTGCACGGCCTTTACCTCACCGTACTTCGGCTCACCGCGGACGACGACCAAGTTGACGTGCTCCTGCCCAGCGTTGACCAACGCCATTGCGGCACTCGCATCGGTCCGCTCAATCAAGGTCAAGTTAGCCTGGAACCCCGGAGCAACCCGTCCGATGCGATCCTCTAGCCGCAAAGCCTTGGCCGCATTAATCGTCGCCATCGCCACAAAGAATTCAGCCATGCTCTGCTGCTCTGCCGGCGTATCAAATTCAGCCGGATGCTGGGACTTCAGATATCGCCAGCCAATTTGAATCTCGTCCAGGATGTGCTTGCCGCCAGTCGGCGACCAATCGGCTCCGATCGCAACGTTTACACCCAATTTCTTCGCCTCTAGGATGCGCAAGGTTTCGCCGTACAGAAGCAGATTAGAGAATGGCGACCAAATAACAGAGACGCCGCGCTGCTTGGCATCAGCAAGGTCTTTCTCATTCATACCAACGCCATGAATGAGTCCCACACCAGGCATAGCCAAACCAAGCATTTTCAAATACTGATACTCGCTCACATTGTAGGTATCGTCCCGGCGACCTTCAGACAGGTGGATGATAACGGCCTGCCCTTTCTCCTTCTGAAAGTAATTCAATATCGAACGGCGAATGCCCTGTTCAAACATGGTGAGATAACGTCGAATCGGACTTGGTATTGCCAGTACGCCGCCTTTGGCCAGGAGGCTATAGGCCGATCGCTCATCGAGTGCCGTACGTCGAGAAAAATACTCAGCCATCCACCCAGCCATAGCCTCTATCTGGCTCGGGATCGCCTTATCCTTGAGACTCCATGGTGGGCTGGCCAACAAGGCACCAATATCAAACTCAGCGTTTCGGCCGTTGCGCTTGAACTTGGTAGCCGTTAGCGCTGCTTTCGCGCCGTCCTCAGTGCTCAGTTCCTTCTCGGGGGCCGCCTTGGAAACGACTTCGTAGTTCTGCGAGAACTCTTTGCCCAGTAGCAAGCTCATGGCCACAGCAAGGCTGCGCTTCTCAGTGATGGCGATGCGTAGCCATTCACTAACACCCTGCTCGTCCAAAAATTCCTGCAAGGCCCGATCGTAGTTGCCTGCATGCTTCTGCAGTTTGGGCTCCAAATAGGGAATGACAATGCCCTTGATGAAGTCCGGGTCCACGACGTCGCCAATTCCACGAATGCGCTCGTCACTACCAAACTCACCGGGGACACCTAGGTTGAGGATCCCAAAGTCTTTGGCGCAGGATGCATCGCCGCCAATACCCTGAATGGCCACGGCACCGCCGGTCATGGCCTTCACCTCGGCATAGCGAACGGCAGCGCAGACGGTCTCACCCTTAATCGGCCGCATGTTGAAACTTACCGCATCCTTGTATGGAGGAAAGCGGTCACGCCACTCCCAGCGATTGAGAAACTGGCCCTTGGCTAGGTCCCAGAGCGGCAGGACATTGTATTTCACATGGCTGTGCATATCCATCAAGCCCGGAAAGATATAGGAATTGGTGGCTATCAGCTCCTGTTTGCTGATGCCTTCAGGCTGCTGAGTCAATACCTGGTCAATTTGCTGACCGCGAATCTTTAACCAGATCGGCGCATGCGGAGCCTCATGCGAATAACCGCTGAGATACCAAACCTTATTGGACTCAATCGAGTGCAGTCCATCCCCGGCGTCACGAGTTCCGGGCGAACGGCACCCCAGTCCTATGACAATCAGGAAAATCCAGGCACTGCCTTTTCTTAACTGCATAAGGTTTGACTCCAAGTGACTTACGAAGTTTGCCGCGCTGCGCCCTGCAAGTGACCAACGCTGTTTCTACATTGTACGTGGAGCAGTGGCTAAGGGCAAAAATGGGTAAAAAAAAGGATGCACCTTGGTGCATCCTCTGAAGTGTACAAGATCGGAAACTAACTCATAGATCTAGCTCTACTTTGACAGGGCAATGATCTGAAATATATTCATTGTAATACTCAAGGTCAGCAAATGGATCCGGACCATCTGTGCCCTCGTCGTCCCAATCATTTACATCCGCCAGAAGTGGGTCGTTACAGACTCGCCAAACAACGGGCGCTCGAGAGATGCGCGTTCCTGCAGTCACCCAAAAGCGGTCAAATTTATTCTTGTAACGTTGCGTTCGGTAGGTAAATGGGTCGGCGAAATCGACATGTGACAAGTTCAGCTGCTTACGACCAAAAACAGTCTGAATCAACTCGTGATCGTCTTCGAAAGTATTGAAGTCACCGGTAACCAGTGTCGGCACATTCTCGCCCGATTTGGTGAGCGCATCGGCTAAGATCTTTGCCTGTTGCTTTCGCACATCAGAAAATTCAGGCATGGCCTTTAGGTGCACCGCCGCCACTTGAATCAATGCACGCCCCTTGTTATCGGTTACAACACCATACACTGCCGGCCGATAACGCGCTGAAAGTGCCAACTCCTCAACGATAAAATTATTATCGTTGCGCACTTTGCGAAATCCTAGCGATGGGCGGGTGCAAATGACCACATGCTGGTGGTTCTTGTGCTCGTGTTGGTATGAGTAGCAGCGATACCGACTGCCGATGACGCGAGATGTAAATCGTTCGACATCAACGATCTCCTGAAATGCGATGACATCCACATCATGCAATTTTGTATCGAGAAAAGTCCGCAGGTCTTGGTCGCGCTGCTCGTCGCCGCCTGTGCCCTGTGTGGCGCCGCCCGAACCATAAAATTTGATGTTAAATGTCGCGAAGCTAATCCTGGCGGCATCTGCCGTGCCGGCGAAAACTAGAGCGCAAAAGGCGCTGGTTAACATGTTCTTGTACGATCTTGCCATTGCGCGATCTCCTTGAACAACCATCGATGATAAAAACCCAAATGAGGTGTTGATAAGATCGTACCAAACCGCACGCGCGGGACAAAGTTAATATACGAAAAAGAACACGTAAAACGACGTTCTCATTCACTAAATGCATGTCGGCTAAAATGTTAGGCTGTATCGGAATGCAAACGAATGCTTGACGCCGCTATATGTGGACTTGGCATTTTCTCAACCTACTTCCGCCGTCATAATGACCGTTCAGCGGCCTTGGGCGTGCCGGTTTCACTACCACTTGCCATAGGTAGATCTCGGCCGACAGGTGTCATGATTTGTACGTCTAATTGATTTTGACCAGATTTTGCACGAAAGCGCTGCTGCGCCTTCGCCTGTAGATCATAGATGCGTGCACTTCCTTGTAACTGACCCTCGACCGTCATCGTGCCAACAGACTCCTCAAGATTGCCCGCCGCGCCATAGCGTTGCGCAATGTTGATTCGCGTTTTGTATTGTTGTGTCTTGGCATTCCAAGATAGCGGTTCGGTCGTGATGTGGTAATCACCGACATAGAAGTGATTGCTCTGATCAAGGCGCGCTCGCAGGGTATGACGCATGGACTCCATCGCAACGTAACTAGCTTCAGTTTGCCCATCCACTTTCTTCACCAGCATTCGACGGTAGGGAGTCAGTTCCACGCCGATGCGAACGCGGGCCGGTCGAACCTGCGACTTAAACATGGGGATCGCTTGCTTCACTTGCGGCTCGAACTTGTCGCCAGCTTGCAGTGTGGCGGATTCTGTCGCCGCCGAGCCAATAGGAGCTGTCGTTGCGGCCCATGCTTGCCCAGCCAAGCCAAAGATCAGTATGATGACTCCATAGAAACTTTGCGGCGGGCTGTGCATGCTGCGGGTTAAGTTACGAATGAACATAAAACACGCTCCCGGAGGTATTGGCGCAAGCTGATCAGTTTTCGGGTGTATGAGTAAATTATACCCGACCGCGGCCGTCGGCCCAAATCTTGCCGACAAGGAAAGGTTTACCCTTTGAATTCAGGGCAAAATGTTGCACTCCAAACCTACCAGCGCATCGGAATTCTGGTTTTGGCATGGACACTGCCGATTTTGTGGATTTTAGCTATTCCGCAAAGTCCGGGAGCTAAACGCGCGGACCGACAAAATCGCTCCAAACTGCACAATGCGCATGCATTGATTCAGTGGTTTCGAGCCGAGTTTGGGGAAGTGCCAGAGTCACTAACAGAACTGCGCGCCTATTCGCGTTTCGTCAAGAAAGCACTTTCGGCCTATGATGCCTATGGTGAGCCATTGCAGTATGTCCGCCTCGATAGCGACAACTTCTTGCTGCGTTCGTTTGGCTCGGATGGCAATCAGAACACGGTGCTCGACCAAGAAGACCAAGGACTGGTCTCGTGGAATGTTCTGGATGGACCCGCACCGACCCCTGATTTTGTCAACGGACCGAGTCTCTTGCCCTATTCTCCTGCCATGCTGTACGGGACCGATTCTCCTAATCAACAATGGCACGCGCGAATCTTTCTCAGTGTACGTGATGGTGCCCGACAGTTATTAGTCAATCACCGACAACGACGCAACCTGTTCATGATGGCTAGACATGACATGGTCGAGGAATTTCTTTGGCTGCCGAGCGGGTATCAGATCATCTATTCGGCCACCGGCAGCTCCCGCTATAACGATGGCCTTTACCTCTGGGATCTACTCGAAGATCGTACAATTAATTTGCTAGACCGCGTACTCGGACGCGACGCCATTGGCATCGCGGGAGGGGTGGCCAATCTCTGGCTATCTTTAAGCGGCTTTGATCGACAGCGACAAACAGTCTACTTCTTTGCCGGTCGCAATGATGGAAGCAGCCTTGACCCCAGGCTTTTCTATGCACCGGGAAATTTACATGCTCTCACCATTCCCGCCGATCACTCTCCCTCGAAATTGACCATGCCATTGGCCCAGGACGTGCATGATGCCAATACCTGGAACCCTCCCATAGACCACCTCAAGCAACAGTTGCGACTTCCGACCAGGCTGCCGAATTTACAAGCCAAGTTACTCTCGTTGCCACTACAGGGGGATATCGAACCAACCATATTGGCATGGCAAAACTACTGCGTGGAAACCAAGAACAACGCAATCTTCCCGTACTGCTTGTGGTATTTGAGCCACCTATTCAATGATGCCTATCGAGCCACTCTCGAAATCGACAAAGAGGCTGCCGATCGGCTGCGAGCCCTTGGCGCAGAAATGTCGCACGCGCTGGCGCGCTATCCATTAGCTCCGACTTATCTCAAGGCTTCCGCCCTGTTTACTTTTGAGCATTTGATGCAGAACCGAATATCGCCAGTTCAGATCAGTCGACTGGTAGCTCCCGATGGGACATAGTGCGGTTTACGTTAGCTCGAAGCGTTGATGCTTTTTGAGATAGGCGACGATATCCTTCACGTCTTGGGCCCGATCCTTCGGGCATACAAGCACGGCACCCTTAGCCACTACGACGACCATATCGGTTAATCCCAGACCTGCTACAAAAAAACCGTCAGTATCGACAGTAGTGCCCTTGCAATCCAACAATACGCTGTCGCCATAGTGTATATTGCCGGCGGCATCAGCAGGAAAGCATTGCGCGAGCGCGTCCCAACTCCCAACGTCCTGCCAACCAAAATCTGTTTCCAGCACGGCCACGCGCGTACTGGTCTCGAGGACCGCATTGTCAATGGAGATCTTTGGTAGGACTTTGTATGCTGCCGCCAACGAATGAGTGTCGGCACCGACAAAACTGCCATCGTCGGCTCGCTTCACGGAGCGGAGCGTAGTCAAAGTTGTGGGCAAGCGCTGCTCCAACTCCTGGAGGAGGATGGCATTACGCCAGACAAAAAGACCCGCGTTCCAAAAGAACCGGCCGCTTTGAACATATTCCCGAGCTAGGTCGATCGGTGGCTTCTCTCGGAAGCTTTGCACCATAAAAGCACAGGCAGCACCTGGAACATCGAGCGGCTTGCCGCGCTCGATATAGCCAAATCCCGTCTCCGGGTATCGAGGGCGGATTCCGATCAGCGTCAGTAGGTCACGTTCGGCAACCTGAATTGCAGAAACCAGGTCCTGTCGAAACTGGTCCACATGGGTAATGACGTGATCAGCATGCAGCGAAATCATCACAGGATTCGCCAAATGACGCGCCTGCGCCAGCCTTTCGATTTCCAGAGCGGCGATACCCAAAGCATTCGCCGTGTTGCGAGCCTCAGGTTCGGCAATGATGCCGAATACGCGCGCGCCGACGAGGGCCTCGGTGCTGGCCGCCTGATCCCGATGGGTCACGATGAGGATGCGGTCTTTCGGCACAAACCCATCTAAGCGATCCAGGGTCTGCTCAAGCATCGTGCGCTGCTTGTCGCCAATGGCACAAAGCTGCTTGGGAGTGGCATGCCGTGACTTCGGCCAGAAGCGCGTGCCGCTACCCCCAGCCAAAATAACAACAAACACATGCTTGGGAAGCTCTGACATGGTTAGCGGCTCACTTGATAGCCGTAGATTGCCTTCATGCCAGAAACAACAAAAACATGCTTATCGACGACCAAGGGAGGAGTCGTCGGCGCACCAGCTATATCATCATGCCAACGCATCTTGCCCTGATCCGCATCCAAATACGTGATTCGACCTTGACTTCCCGAAGCCAAGATACCTTCTTCGGTCGCTGTTAAGAACGCAACAGTTTGCCCGGTTTCAGCGGTCCAAACGATTTTGCCTGTGCCAGCGTTATACGCATAAACTTGGCCACCCAAAGTACCGAGGTAAACCCGCCCGTTGCGATAGGTAGATGTCGTTACCGTCGGCAGTTGCTCCTTCCAGCTAACACGCGGCAGCTCTTCGTCGACGATGAGAGACGCGACGAGCCCATCGTAACGGGAGACAATAACTCGATCTCCATGCAAGACGATGTCGCCGACGACGTCATGAAAACGCCCCTCAACGATGTCAGGACTGGTTGCCCACAATAATTTGCCAGAGTCTGTCTGTAGCGCATGAATCTCGCCATTTGCCGTACCCACATAAACTCGATCGGCAGTGGCAAGTGGTGCGGCCGCATATTGCACGACGATGTTTTCCGGGGCACCCGGATCGTAAAGCCAACGAGTGGCGCCCGTCTGGAAATCAATGCCATAGACCTGTTGTCTAGCTGTGACTATGACCAAAATTGCACCCGCAAGGGCGGAGCGTCGCGAGACAAAAGAGTCGACCGTCGTCTCCCAGGCAACCTTACCGGAAACCGCATCGACTTTTGCTAACTTGCCATCACGGTAACCAAGCATGACCCAGCTGCCTAGCATCGTCACGGGCGCTGCGAGGGGAGAAGGCGCCGGAATCCACCACATAGGGCGCTTGCCGCTCATGGAGTAGCCAACTACCCATTCGTCATCGTAAGGACCAATAAGCATATCAGCGCCCATGGCCCATCCACTGCGATCGTGTGGAGCCAGAGGTTTAACCCGATCCAAAGCATCATTGATCATGACGTACGAAGATCGAAAAGGTCGCTCAGGAGCGGCGGCACCCGCAAGGACCGCTACCGCTGAAAAAAGACCCACAAGCCTTAGGGGCGAGAATTTACACATCAAAAATAACTTCCCTGATCAACTCGACGAGGTTGCAAGCATGGGCATGATGGCGCGCATGGTTCGAGCTTTATCTGCCTCTTGAGTACTACCATGCTTCTCAATGAGTTCATCCAAAGTTTTCTTGGCTTGATCAAGCTGCTTATTGGCCAATTGCAGGCGACCCTGCAAAAGTAACGCCGCAGGCTTCGTCTGCTCGTTACTAATCTTTAGCAACTGCTCAGCCTCGGCCAAGGCCTCTGTCAACTTGCCCTGCTCTTCCAAGACGGCGACGTAGCTCGCTCGCGCGTGAGTCTGGAAAAACTCATGCCCGGAAGATTGGTCCAAAACACTTTTCAGTAAGGTCGCCGCTTCATCCCACTGGCGCCCGGTAATCTTGACGCTGGCCGCGCGCATGGAAGCCACCCAACCTTCCGGTGTTCCCGCATGTTTTGCCGCAAAGTCTGCGTACTTGCTGGCCGTTGCTGAGTGATCGGCCTTGATGCTTCGAATCTTTGTCTCCAGCGCATCGCGCTTGCTCGTGTCAGCTGCAGGCGACTTTTCCTTTGCCGCCGGGTCAGCTGCCAAACTGAGCAACTCTAACTCACGCCGAAACACCTCGCGGCTTTTCTCTGCCGCCTCGGTCTCTTTATCAAACTCCACATCGATAACGGCCAAAGCTGCCTGTCGCTCGATGGTTTGGCTGTCTTGATAGTTCTTCCACAAAGCCCAACCGCCAAATATCGCCACAAGAGCACCCGCAATACCCGCAACCACAACACTGTGTTCACGTGTCCAGGTGAAACCCTTAGCCACTGAAACCTGAAACTTGTCAGGGGCCTTAAGATCTTTTCGCAAATTCTTCTGATTTGTAGACATGAAAACCTCTGCCGCAACGTTGCTGGGCTCTGCTGGGTGAATCCGTGCTGCCCATGATAAAGGTGTGATATCCTAATTAAAAGGGGAATCTTCACCCAGCACGATTTCCGCGGCATTCCGCAAAACCCGAATTAGGCCAATTATCATGAGAAGTTCCGGACTCGGATCGATTTTAACCGCTGAAGGTCTATTGACCGATCGCGACCGAACCACAATTCGACGTACCTGCGGCCAAGGTCCGGCAGCGTTTGCACGAGGGGTTTTGGCGCTGGGCTTGCTGGATGAAGAGGAACTTGCAACCATTCTGGTCGAGCGAGGTCAACTCGAGCGCGCCCCGGCTGATTTGCAGCGGGCCATCAACCCGCATGCACTCGGAGCCCTTGATCAAAACCTGATGCAACGCCTCGAAGTCATTCCCCTTAGCATTCAAGGCGACATACTGACGGTTGCCATGGCCGATCCACTGGATCGCGGCGTCATTCGCCAGCTCGAATTCTTTACGGGTTATCGAATTCACGCCAAAGTTGCGCCCATTTCGGAAGTACATCGCGTCTTAGGACGACTGTTACCCAATTTTCAACCGCGCACGACGGAGCTTGAGGAGTTCATGCGCAGCCATGCCGATACCGCTTCGCGAGCTCTGTACATGGACGCGGATGTCGAAACAGAAAGCGATACCCCAGCTGCTGCAGCTCCAGGCTTTTCTGCGGATCGAAAGGCTGCGGCTTCGACCAGCTCAGTACCTGCGGATGCGGGGGCTGGAACCATGACTGACATGTTCGCCCCGGTAAAAGTTGCAGTGACCATTGATGCCGCCGATGATTCCATGGCGGCCGACGGACTCGCTTTGAGTGATGCTGACGATTTAGACTTGTCCGACGACAACCCCCACTCGTCTCTCGAAGAACTGAGTTTGGACGAGTCCAACTCAGGAAATGCGGAACTTCTTGACGACAGTCTGGAGGTCAGCCTCGATGACAGCTTAGATGACACATCAGACTTGGCTGACCCACTAGCTGGATTTGACGACACGCCAGCTGACAACGTCGACGCGGCTGGCGCCGATATTATGGATTTAGGTGACCCGTCGGCATTGGCTAATGATGTCAGTTCTGTAACTGGTATTTCTACCGTTGAAGATGATCTATTAGGTGACCTAGACGAAATGAAAGCTGATGAGGTCTCAGATGACTTTCTGAAGGATCTGGAGGCCCCAGAGACCGCCGATGCACTCCTTGACGAAGAGCCAACCACACAGGTGGCAGCGACGGTCATGAACATTGAGGAAGATGACGACCTAGGCATTCCGCTGGATCCAACGCTAGATTTGGAGGCCGCTCAGTCGTTCGCAGATCCTCTGATCGACGAGACCGTGTCGCAACTCGACTCCGACCTGAGCCTCGACGCGGAAGATACCCCCGAAGCCATCGACCTGCCCCTCGACGCGGAAGAT
>CAZLMG010000014.1:0-105991 GCA_964560765.1 uncultured Oligoflexales bacterium | reverse complement strand
AGTGGCGGCCCCACCTGGAATCGAACCAAGAACTAACCCTTAGGAAGGGCTCATTATATCCATTTAACTATGGGGCCAGGCACATTCAGAAATAACATCTGAGGGTTATATTAGATTCACCCGCATCAAGCAAGCATGCAAGGGATCCACAGCGACGCACCTGCTCCTCAGCGTTCCTGAGTTCGACTGCCGATTGCCCACTTTCCTGCGGGTTGAATGAACAAATTCAGGATTTTGATCGACGTATCCCATGGTTAGGTCCTGTGCCCACGATCACAAATCAGGATGGCAAAGGTGAAGACGGGTCTCATGGATACTTTCAGCGAATATTCCGCAACTTGCGGGAAAAGTCTGCCGCGAGATTTCTACAGGCGGCCTGTCTTCTCCAAAAAGTTCGAACGCTTTGCTCTGAGTTTTCAGCAAACTCCCCAAAACTCCATTACTGGCACATCGACTGCAACTCAACCGTCTAAAGACACATTCAACAAGTGCCAATGGCGCAGGTTGCTGCGGGAAACCGCCCCTAGACGGAGAGGCCTGAATGATGCGTATAACCAAATCTCAGCTTCGTTTTCTTGTCGTCGCCTTCCTTATGACATCTGGCTGCGGCCATCCCGGCGCAGAGTCGGAGAAGAATCCCAATGAATCCGAAATTTCGGCACACAAAATACCAAGGGACACAGAGATGGAGCTGTCTTCAGCGCGAGTACCGACGGTAAACCTGCCTATCTTCCGCAATGCATTTCCTAAGCCTGTGGCGTTTCGCCCCGAGGGATTTCGTGATGGATTAGCGACACAAAATGTAGGGCAAAACTCGGCAGAGGCATGGACCGATTTGTACAAAAATTACCTCGGGCTTATCGGCAAGGGAGTGGAAGATGAATTTCGGCAAATACCTGGCGGTAACTTCGGAAAATATCTTGAGCATCTGTTGACCTACAAAAGACGATATCAGGATCGACTGGTCTTAGTTCACCATAATGGTAATGGGCTTAATCCGAATCTTGCCGAAGTTCGTCGGAATTTTCGCTCGGCGGACTTCTGGCTTTACCACCCAGGTACCAATAACGCCTTCTCGTTGCCAAAAGGCTCAGACAAGATATGTATTCCATTGGGTACCGCCAGTCGCTTTCGCGATGGGTTAAGTGGACGCTGTGCTGGCCGCTCCCACCAGACTCCGCAATGCGTTGGCGACGATATCACTATCGTAAGTCGAAAACTCAACGACCGCGACTACAAAACATTCGAGCATGCAGTCGTCACGCGTATCCAAGCCAACGTCATCTGTCCGCACAGCAGCGGGAAAGAAAAATCCGACATCCTCACTGTGAAACGTGGAGCCTATGGGTCCGATGCGCAAAAGTTTGGACCACTCTATGTCGCGCCTCATGTTCTGGAGGGCCCATACGGAAATGCAGACAAATCTGCGGTCAAGATCTGGGTGGTAAACTATGCGCGCGGTAACTCCCACGCGCCACAAACTGCCCACGCCAATGTGTTGGCTTCGTACTTTCAGCAGAACTCCGGCCAGAGCGGCGAACAAACTTTAGAAGAATTAGATGGCATTACTTTGGATGTATCTGACAACTCAATCAGCACACTCGATATGTTTGGTCGAGCCGCAGATTTCGACCTAAATGGAATAGCGGACAACGGAATTGTTAATGGTGTCGATCGCTGGCGGCAAGGTCGAGCAGATTTCTATCGAATCCTGCGCCAGCTATTGCCAGACAGGATGATAATCGCAGATGGAAATGCTAGTTTTCATCAGCGGTCGATTGCCCACCTTGATGGAATCGAAGCTGAAAAGCTCACTCCCGAAGACATGTATCTTTCCGCGTTTTCCACCGGCATCAATCGAATCACCTACTGGCATGATCGCCCCAATCCTGTCGGTGGCAAGAGAAGTTTGAATTATGTAGTGAACAAGATTCCAGCAGAGTATCGCGCGAACCCAAACAAATCTCGCCCCTACCTGCGCATGCTCATGGCGTATGCAACGATCTTGGGCATGGGAGTGGGCCAAGCTACGGGCGATGGTGATACTGCTGCCCCACTCAGCGCGGTGTTTCCGACGTGCAATTCCAGCGACCTCAAGAATGCAGGAATGTACGATGAGATGTCTGGAGGCAAGGACGCGGCACCACAATGGCTGGGCGCACCAAAGGGTCCCATTCGTCGATTGGCACTGCAGACTCCAGATCAACTGCAAGGACACGGAAGGAGACTTACTGATCGCTTTCTGAAGCAATGGAAGCACGGTGCGACTCTAGGCGTAAGGCGAGTCATTCCTGAGGAAGCCGACACTCCCCCGTTCCTGCAACTGCGAGCTAAGTCAGACCATAGCGGACGCAACATGTACTTTGTTCTAAGTGATGTGCACATCACTCCTGGCCAAGACATAACTCTTGCCCTGGAGGTTCAGGCTGCGCGGCAGGTACCTTTTATTCCAGAGCGAGACGCTTATAGCAGTACCCCACGCGAAATCAAAGTGAAGGTACTGGACGAAAGTGGCTTGGCGGCGAATCAAAAGGCAGTGCTCTCAGGGTTGATGGGCATTACGGGTCACGGTGGCTTTCGCCGACAAGTATTTACGTTTCGGATGAAAGCAAATCACTCGTTGACTCAAGTGTCACTCGGCATCACCGCCGAAGGCACAGAACCTGTGCAGATTCGCCGCATATCAGTACACAGCCATGCAGACGTCATGGTTCGTGAATTTGAAAATGGAGTCGTATTAGCCAACATGTCCGCGCACTCCGCAGCGCGCTTTGACTTGGCGCAGCTATTTCCGAAAAAATCCCTACAACGATTACGCGCAACCTCCTGCCAGGATGATGGTGTCAACAATGGCGCGAATGTAACGGCAAAGCAACTGACGCTCAAACCTGAAAGTGGGCTATTTCTGAGGTCAGATCCGACAAGATGAAATGCTCATATTGGCGCCATCAACCTCTCAATAGGTGGCGAAACTTGGCGTGCTTCGCCTCCGGACAATTCTGGCGCCAAGTCGGCGCTGCTTAGCCTCATTAAAGAGGCCGTCCAGCACTGCGCCACATCCGCGTGCGTTGCAAGCATTCAACTCTCTCTTGATCGATTTCATCGCTGGAAGCGCCTAGCGCGAGGGTGCGATCTTGATGATCACACCTCTTGCCCACGTTCGAATCCACAGAAGTTGACGCCCAAGGATGTGACGACCATCAATGAGATGATGGCACCTTGATCAATCCATCATCACACTGACCGACGGAACCAAGTGCTTCATTCAATCCATCATCGACAATCGCTCGCAAGCCATAATTGCCTGGCAGGCCACCAAGAAGTACGGCGGTCAAACGACGCGCGATCTCTTGCTCGCAGCTATCGACTTCGCGCGCACCATCAGTCCTTTTGGGGCCATCCAGCTGCGGACCAGCAACTATCAAGTTATGATCGACGATGCCATCGGAATCAAATGACCGGAAACGATGCGGAAACGCTTGGCGAAGGTATGAGTGCTAGAACGAAGTTTCGCGCGGCAATTTCTTAAATGATCGAAGGTGTTGCAGTGGTGAAGGTGTAGCAGAGTCATAACCCGCTGAAAGCTCATCGGTTCTGGGCCTTAGCTTGTCTCATGCTCAAGATTTTGCGGCAAAGTCCGATCGCTTGGAGAGCCAGTTTGTGAATCATTTCCCAATATCGGCATTGCATTTCAGCGATACATTCTGGCCGAATCAAACTTTGGAGATGAGTCGATGAGTCCACGAATGGCGGCTCTGATAGCTGTCGGAATCTTCAACGGCAGCTGTGCATTGCTAACAACAAGCCTCTCCTCCAAGAATGATCGACAAACACAAGGCGGTGATGACCAACTGACCGAGTTGGTTGCTGACGATGAAACCGGTGCCAGCTTACGTATGAGCAAGTCACTCAAGGACTCAGGCTTCGAGGCAGCTCTTGCTCCCGGCGCTCTCGTCATCGAAACGGGGAATCTTACAGAACTAGGCATTTATGGACGGTTTGAAGAGGCCTCTCCCTCTCTCAACTTCGATGGCAATCAAGAGTTCAACCCCACGATCGCCGGCCAACTAGAGTTATCGCTAGCCATCTCTCAATCAGCGCTACGCCTGTCTGGATCTTTAGTGCACCTCGCTGTTGTCTATCTGGTTCGACAATCAGACGGGACTTTCTTGCTGGGCATGCTACCAAAATCAAAATTGACCATGAAAGACGGCGCCGTTCTCTTTCGCCCGATTGGTTATGGTAACTATCAAGCGGTTTGGCTGGAGATCGAACCACCCAAGGAAGAGGTCTCCGTAATCACGAATAATGAGCCCCAAACAAAGTCCGCTGCAGAAGCAGCAAAGGCCGCAGAAACAATAACAGCCAATGTCGAACAAACTTCTGGGACATCGGTTTCTTTGCCCTCATCCGTACAGGTAGTTCCCTACTTTGCCAATAATGGCACCAATTGGAACAGCTATGTAAAGGCAACGAGTGATCAAGCCTGCGTCACTGAGAGTGATGCGGGATGCCAACACGCTGGAGAAGTTCGCAAAGTGGTCGTTACCGGCGTCAGCAGCTGCGAAGGCCTCACCGCTGCAGATTATCTGAACGCCTTTGAGTGGAAATGCAGGAACGGCTCTGGGACGGCAACCTTTGTGTCTAGGCTGAAACCAGAAAAAAGCTTGGGCGAACTCATCACGGCCGATGGCTCGGGATTTAGGGCAAATTCAGTGACCGTGACGGCTTCAGGATCCACAGCCAGCTCGCCTCTCACCACCTGGTGGGACAATCCTTTCGGGGACCTGTCAGTGACTACCGACCTCGACGTAGCGGAAACAATCTACGTCAGCACCTCTTCGATTGCCACCCCCCGACTCATATCGGCCAACGGTGTCGCCCTCGTCATGCTAGGAGGGAATGCCATCAATGCTACTGGGGCCAATGAGAACTGCAGCGTGGTTTCAGGACCTGAGAATTGTATTGTCTTTGGCACAGCACACAGACTGTGGATTGAAGCAAAGCTTACAGGCGACAACAATCAGAACTTTGGCCTCGCCATCAGTGGGGGGCGCTATGTCCGGGTTCATCGATCGACTGTCATCGGAACCACAAGCGGCTCAATGAAGGGCATTTACATCGGAAATACCGCACACAGCCACTTCACGCAGTCAGCAGTTGCAGCCACTCAATCCGATGGCGTTTTTGTCTCGGCTACGAGTCCGCACAACCGCTTCTATCACCTACGAGTCACCGACTCTGCGTCAAATGGCGTCCAAGTCCAATCGTCGGGCAATTGGTTTGTTGGTTTGCGTGTCATGAATTCTGGATTTGACGGGGTCAATATCAGCGGCAACGACAACATTGTCATGGACGCTATGGTCAACTCAAGTCACTACGATGGCATTAATCTTTCGGGAAGTTCGAGCGCGAATTCGTCCCTTGTCGGACAAGTAACCCTTTCGCTCAACGACGCCACCTCAGCAAAGTCTGCAATCAGCGTAAATCCAGGCAACGACAAGGTAACGCTGGCAAATGTCGCCATGCCAGCCAACAGGAATTACGGGCTGTACAGCAACGAAGCTTCAAATTTGAACATCTATGACCTGCTGGCCACCAAGTCAGGAAACTACGCCATCAAGTCATCGAATGACACCAACGTACTCATCCATGGCAAGTTGCTGCTGCACTCCAATTCTAGTAACTGCCTTGTCTCTGGAGCTACTGGCGTCAATTTTGGTGACGTAGGTTGTGCTGAGGACACTAACGTGACGACAGGTCAGTTCACCCGGCACGCAACGGACAACTCCCTGAACTCCATCGTCGGGGGACCGAACGCCTCTTCATTTACCATGTATACCAATATGTCCGGAACGGCGTGGCTAGATTTGCCCTGGCACTCCACTTGGGGCAAAGCTGGCCCGTGGGCAGCTGAAGCCAGCAACTTTCAGGAAACGACCAGCACGTCTGGGCGCTGTTCGAGCACATCATCGTGCGGTAAATTTGACTGGCGCATCACGGCCACGGATTCGGTCATGCGCAATCGGTTGGGCTGCCCCGGTTCGACAAATTACATTGAGCATACTTGGACAACTACAACATCCACGACCTTCTTGCGCCATGCCATCGAGATTATAAGCGATGGCATCGGCAATGATAACGGGCTATGTGAGTCAAACGAGCATTGTCTGATCTCGCCAAATATTGGTGCCTATCAGGGACACGGATCGATCATCCCCGCAACCAACCCATCGACGGGAACATTGAACTGTCAAGATATCGGTGCCGGTGGCGAAGTTGAAAACGTCACCCTATTTAAGTACGCAACCAACGGGGCGTAAGATATATACCTTCTAAAAATTGATCCATACTCGACTGCGCAAGGCATCCAGGTCAGGCTGTAGTCGTGAACCTCCCGACGGTTGACCAGGAGTGCCGGGCTGAGTGACCAGCACCAGAGGAATCTCGACTTGGATATTGTTCCGCACCTTAAGAATTTGAATCATGAACTGCAAGGTCTCACGATCCAGACGGGCCAGCCATTCCTCTCCAGCCACTACACTCCCGGGTGCCTTCAGAACCCGCATCCTGATGCTATTGCCTTCTAACTGAAAGGAAAAACTGACGACAGGATTATTGCCCGTAGATGGCGCCCCCGATGCCACGGCTGCAAATCGATAGCCTGGCAGACTGGCAAAGCGCAGCATGGCAAGCATGAATTTCGCCTGATCGGCTTCAGACAAAGGACGGGTATTCTGAAACTGCAAGAGCTGTGATACATCCCGTCCAAAAGTAGCGGAGTCAGGCGACGAACTATTCGTCAAATTCACTAAGGGTGGTCTTGCCTCGCCAACGGGCGCGAATCCGCCATTCAAAGGCGAAATCGCATTCGCATAAAACGTCGCTGTTCGCGGGCCCGTGATGAAGATCGACACACTATTTTGCGAAACACCCGCGATGTTGTCCGGACCTACTGGCAAATTCGCGCCAGCTCCTGCCAAATAGATTTCTTCACCTGGAACCTTCTTGGCAACAGCGCGACGACCACGACCTGGAACGTCGGCCTCTACCAATTCAAGTTGCGGATCGTTCTCGGCACGCTCCCTTGCCAATCCTGGGCGAATATCCTGCAACAACTCGCCAAATGTGGAGCGGAATCCGGGCGTTAAAATATTGATATCGGCTGCGATCTCCGTCGTTCCCGTATCCGTAAAGACAGTAGTAATGCCGTTGTTGATTTGCGTGATCTTACCATTCACGGGCACGATCTTGCCCGCTTTAATGGCACCGGCTACTAGTGCATAGCGCACCCGATTGTTCAGAATATAATCAATACAATCTTTAGCTTTTTCACCCACTGCATAAATGGTTTCCGGTCGTCCGAGCTGAGCGACCGACATGCCGTAGCCCAAAGAATCGGCCAAGCCCGACAAATAGCTCGCATTCACTTTGCCTGAATCACCGAACCCCCCAATCACGACCTTGCGATTCACAAATGGCTGACCAGGGTAGCGACTTGAGGCCGCCATTCGATTGAAATCCGTGAGGGTAATGACGCCTGGAACCGGCTGATTCGTCGCAAACGGTACGTCACGCGCTGCTCGATCTTTGATCTGCTGATTGGTAATCTGCCGCAACTCCGCCAAATTGTTACTTGTCGTATTGCTCCCCCAAGCGCGAGCAATGTTGGCGAGTGTCGCGACATCATCAAACGGCACAACCGGAAAGCCTAAGCTTGTCGCAACCACTGTGTTTGCCAAGATAGAGTATTGACGGCCCGTCTCGTTGTCTCGCAGCCGGACTTCATACCTAACCCCATTACGGCCCCGGCCAAACCCAATGACCTCATGTTTAAACAGAATATCACCAGCTCCAAAGGCGCGGTTGATGGCAAATACCTCTCCCAACCGCAGAGCCGTTGGCCACTGCAACGGGTCCACATCCGGAAGTTGAAGGGCGGCATTCGGAATGCGGTTGAGGTTGCCGCTGCCGGGGCCGACGTCCTGACCAAAGACATCCTGCCGATTGGTGCTATTGATGGAAAAAGATGATCCTGCTAATGAGAATGTCGAAGCCACCGCGTCGCTCAGCTCAATTGCAAGATGCTTGCCCTTGGCGTTCGTCGCCTTTAAGGTCATACTGCCGATAACTTCCGCCGCGCCACTGCCCAACGTTACCGAGTCAAAGAGCAACTCTGCGCTGCTCGGATCTCTGGCAAATGACCGTTGCAGGACGGACGCGACTTGCCGACCCCGATCGCGCAGATCGGCACTGGCCGCAAAGTTTAATATATCCGTGCCAAAGGTCTTGGCAAATGCAAGCAGCTTCTCGCGTGTCGCAGACAGATCGTTCAACGCTCCTTGCGGCAACCGCTGGGAATCTACCAATTCTCGAAACACGGGGTCATTGGCGCGTTGCGCTTCGAGGAACTCGAAGAAGTTGCGTGCCCGCAAAAGACTCGGCAGAGTATTACAGTGGCTCGGATCACCTGTGGCTGGGGATAAGGCAAGGAACAGAAAAGACCAAAGGACAAAACTGCGACGTAACCATCGACGTAAGTACATAGATCCTCTTTGCCAAAGATTTTCTGCGCCACTGCGTGTTTCCAGTATTTTATGACCTCTGGCATCGAGGAGCAAGTGACGTGCCTGAAATTTTCTTTCGAAAGCTAGCAGAGTTTGAATTCGATAACTGGCTGCAGGCCTCGATTCGCAACTACGCCGCGTCGAATGTGCGTTCTGGGCGCTGGAACGAAGAAGGGGCGCAGGCGAAATCAGCCGAAGCGTGCCACAACCTCTTGCCTGCGGGTGTATCAACTCCGGACCATCATATTTTGAGTGTTCTCGCCGACGAGGAGGCCATTGGTACCTTATGGCTTTGGGTGAACTCAAAGTCTTCACCTAAAAAGGCATATATTTACGATATTGCGCTCCACCCAGAGTTTCGCGGAAAGGGGCTGGGAAAGGCCACCATGCTGGCAGCTGAATCCCTAGCAGTCCAATGGGGAGCCGAGGCAATGGGGCTACATGTCTTTGCCTACAATGAGAACGCGCACGCCTTGTATCGAAAACTTGGATACCAGTACGTGAGCCACTCTATGGAAAAGACCCTCGAACCGAACGGTTTTTGAGAAATAAGCAAAATTTGGCGCAAATGCGGTGGTGCGCCACCACCGGTCGTGGTAGCTTCCGAAATTGCCCTACACCTCCCCGAAGTCAGCACTGGATCATTTTATGGGGCAGCGGGAATCCATTCTATTGGTTGACGACAGCGCCCTGCTGTTGGAACTGACTAGATACTTTGTAGAATCAGTATGCCATCGGCAAGCCATCCTTGCCCACAGCCTCCGTGAAGTCCAACTGCAATCAGACCAAGCGTTAGCATCGGACCGAGCCATTCTTGACATCAATTTAGGGAGAAGTGAGCCCAGTGGCCTTGATATCTATCACTGGCTGCGCTCAGCGGGATATACCAAACCGATATATTTTCTGACGGGACATGCCAGCCACGCCGACCTTGCTAGTCAAGGAGAAGTCATTTCTGATGCCAAAGTTTTGAAGAAGCCGCTGCCAGCAGACGAGTTGATCCAACTGATTATGGGAAGACTATGAAGCCTGTGTGCTTGGAAACAGAGCGCATGCGGGCGAGGAAATCGGCCTCTGCCATCGCCATGATCTGTGGAGTTGCATCGCTCATTGCGTTTGGGGGCTGGTATTTGCGAGCGTCGACTCAGTGGCACTGGTTGGTAACGGCGATTGTCTGCAGTATTGCCTATGTAGCACTCAGACGAAACACGAACGTGCGCACTGCTTTCAGCGCCCTCCTGATTTCGATCGTCTCATTTGGGATTTTGATTTCCACAACCGTCACCAACTTTCAGCTGGCCGGTACGGTGTATCCTTTTGAAGCTTTTGGGGGCTTAAAGCTCCTGGCGCTAACAATCGGCTTGATTGCCGCCCATCCACTGTGGCTAGGGGCACTCCTCATCGGCCTCTGCGGACTGACGCCAATCCTTCTTTACTACTTTGCCCTGCCAGCCGACAGAGTTTCAACTCTGTCGGTACAGGAGCCATTCATAACTTTGATCTATGCGTTTCTGGCAGCGGTGCTCTACTATCACCGTCTGAAAACGATAAGACTAGAGCGTGAGTTGATCAGAGTACAATCAGAAAAAAAAGCTCTCGATGATCTGACGCAGATTTTCCTTAGTCTACGAGATCTCGCGAATACACCACTACAGGCGCTAAAAATTACCCAGCATCTGCTAAAAAGTGGAATCTTACAGCCCGAGCACGCCGCTGAGAAAATTGAACTGATCATGAAGAATTTCGAACAGCTAACAACAGCATTGAACACCTTTGCAGCGCGAGCAAAGTGCGATCCTAAGGATTCGTCGTTTGATTCGATCGCCATTTTGAACGAAAAACTCAAAGATTTGGAAGCGGACCGATAGCAGACAACGCACCAAATAGTTCGCAAATTTTGCGAAATCCAAAATCAAGACCCACTCAAATCTTTAACAAAAACCAAGATAGTACCGATTATGAACGCATGAAACTTAGTTCATTGAGGAGTCTCGATATGCGTCTTGTAACCTTCGTCTTTGCAATCCTGGCGCTGAACGCCTGCGGAGATACTGAGTCGGCCACCGAGGAGGAAACGACCGAGACACATCCAGCCGATGTGCTGATCGAATCGCCAACATTTGCGCAGTTTAATGTCGTCGCTACCAAGTATTGTTCTGGCAGCTCATGCCATTCGCAAGGCTCATCGGAAACTGTTTACATCGATAACCAAGCGATGGTGGATGCCTCAGCAGTTGTCATCAAAACTCAAATCGAGTCGGGCGCCATGCCGGTTGGCATCACTATGAGCGCCGAGGCAAAAGCGACTGCTCTAAATTACATCGCTAACCTGCAGTGAACGAGCGATGAGTGTACAGCGCATGATGCGCTGTCGCGAACGTCAAAGGAGTTGACGCGTGAAACGAAAGCGATTAGCCGCTATCATCATAATCAGCTGGATCAGCGCATGCAACGACTCGGGCGGCGGCTCATCCGAGAGCCAGGTGGCTGCCGTTTCACCCGATGCCCCAGCTAAGAATCTGAATCATCTACCCCTAACTTATGAGTCTGCCAAGCCGATACTCGACAAAGCATGTGGTGTTTGCCACGGACCAACACCTCAGGGCGGCGCACCCGCAGGCGTTGACTTGACGCGCTGGGAAAGTGTTCATGGCGTCGCAGGCGTCGAAGATTCCTTAGCTCGCTTAATCGCTACGATTCGCGATGAGCAGTCCATGCCACCATCGAGTTCCTATTGGACCGCAGCAGAACGCGACTTCATCATCCGATGGCTGGAAGTTCAAATGCCCTAACTTGCATGTTCCATTCACTCCCATTGCCAATCATCGGGGCAGTCATCGGATATGAAGCACCCTTCACAAACCAAGATCATCTTCACCTGCTTTTGCTGGCTACTGGTCACAGAAGCTTCCGCTGCGCCCAGGCCATCGGCAAAGATTAAGAGTGCTGAGGCTCCGGAATTTCTATTCCATTGGAGCCAACTGCAATCGGTAAACAGCGACAATAAAGTGCAAGCTTTGAGTCGGAGTTCTCTGCCTCTACCAAGCATGTATCCGACGTTCTATTTGGTAGACATGATCCCCTCACTATCCCACACCAAAGGGCTGTTTACCTGGTCGCATCCCGTCGGCGGGGTCGGCACAGGCCCAACTGAGATGTATGCAGCGAATGCCGCACTGATCATGATCAAGACCAAAGGCGGTCAACACCAAGTCTTGGAGGTGCTCTCGGTTGATGGTCAGAAGCCCTTCCAACAGAACATAGATACAAGCTCAATAGACTTCATTCACCATACAAAGTTCACCAATACGCCGGGATCGCGTGAGGTCATCTTTGAAGAGTGGATCGTGACCAGTCAAAGAGGCATCCAGTCGTTCACAGCCGACCCGATGCTGATTCGCCCGATCATTGAGAAGCAGGTCAGATTCATGCGCTCTGGAAAGAAGTACTCGGAGAGAGAGCTGCACGCCCGGTTGCCACCCGACGGCAGATTCAAATCACCTTTCGTGAATAGCGAATCCGCGCGCAAGACGCAAATCATCCCCGCACTTGAACAGTACATGAAAAATTCAAATGCCAGCATACACCCCTTGTGGAAACGACCATTCTCTGGCTGCGACACGTTGGTGAGTTGGAATGAGTTTTAATAATTCATTCCGAAGTCGATTGTTCCTCGCGCTGATTGCGCTAGCGCCAGCAAGCCATACTCGTGCCGTCGAGTCTTGCTCTGCTCTCGTTGTGGATTTTGCGAGACGGAATCCATCGGCAGTTTCCGCTGAGTCTCTGGCTGCAGATTACAACATTCACGGCGGTCCTTCCGGCATCAAGCTAACGCCAGAGCTTGACGGTCAGCGACTGATACTGGCTGACGGTTGGCGCGATGAACAGCTAAGCGGAGCCACTCGGCCCTGGTATGCATACACACAAGGAACATTTGCCGCTTGGCTCGATGGAGCACGGTATGTAAGACGTAACTTTAAGGATTTCTCCTTTTCCCCGCGCACCTTGCAGCACATTCACTCACTTGTGAGCCGCGGGATGTATTATCGCGGCTACGAACGACGGCGAATAGAGCAAGCATTTCTATTGGGAAAAATGCCAGAAAATACCTATCGTGAACTCCTCAAGGATATTGATGATCGCAAAGAGATCTACTACTCGCAAACGGATCACACTTCGCTTGGCGGGCGCTTCCGCGAAGACCCACTTGATAATGATATTACGGGCGGAGGAATTCTTCGTACCGATGGGCGAAACTTGTCACCAAAGGAATTAGACAATTTACGGAGTCTTTCTAGCATCACGATCACTAATATAGTGTCCATGGATGACGGCCTGCTGCAGATTCGCATTCGCTATCCGAAAGTGTCAGAGATTGAAACGCTCGTCTCCGAAGCACTTCAAAAGGCGCAAAGAACCGTCGAGTCACGAGCATCTCTCGACGACAAACTCGTTGCCATTGTACAAATGGAAACCGAGCTGATCGCCATTCATCCGTTTCTGAATGGCAACGGACGAGCCATTCGCCTATATGCAGACGGGCTCTTGATGCGACTTGGCCTCCCTCCGCCAATTCATTTGACCGATAATGATTTTGTTTTGTCGCTTGCGGATCGCACTGCTTACGTCAAGTCAGGAATGCTCCTTTATCTTTCACAGCTTCCATAGATTATCTCGAAAGGACTCCGATCATGAAAACCTTCTACGCAATCATGTGGGCGATCGCGTGAGTCACGGCATGATCGGGAGCAAGAACGGCTCTGGAATGTTTGGCTTTCTGATCTATGATAGCTACCGAAAAGGGTCGTGCGTTACTTAGATGGGAGTTGGATGAGAGCTGGATGTCGGGGTCGGCGCTGGCTTAGGATACGTCTCGAATGCCGCAGTCATTGGTAGCTGAGCTTGAAACGCCATCGGCAGAATCTTCTTATTCTTGTCGCGCTCCGCTGCGAGCCACTCACGAAACACATTTGGGGTTATGGGGTCAGCGCCCGGAAGTCGTTCCCCCTCCTCACAGACCCCCTTATGAGGTCGCTCGTCCGATTCGGACTGGGGATCATTGTCACAGTATCGACGTCGCACGTTTGGCATGCTCAGCCGAAATCGGTCAGGATTGTCGTTCAACCATTCACAACGAGCCTGGGACAGCAGGCCAAGCGCAACCCCATCCCCTCCGCTTGTTGCGCGCTCGGAGACAAATGGATCACCACCGTTGCTGCAGCCAAATAGGGCCAACCTGCCGAAGAACTGGGAATGACGATAACAGCGTACGGAATCACTGAGTACGACGATGTTCTGACTTTCGTTGATCCTGCACGGCGCAAGCAAAACTTGTTTGCCAGGCGCCGGTGCTGCAAGTGGACAAGGTTTCGCATCGAGCTCCATCAGCATGGCAAATAGACCTGTGAGATTTGCGAGATGAGCCTCTGCTAGTTCATCGGTTGGAGCATACCCAAGGTACTGACGCACCTTAGCTATCATCCCATTGGCCGCAGCAATATCTCCATCAACTGTCACTGCAACATCAAAGTGCGGATGAAAAATGATCTTGCCATAGATCATCAGGGCAACGGATTCGTAGACGTCATACTCGTTGAGCGTAAGCTGCAACATTAGCGGCTCTTCATCCTCCTTAAGCTCGTCAAATTGTTCGCTGACTGGCCGAGTTTCTGGCAATGGCTGTGAAATGAGACTGAGTCGCTCATCATCTTCCGAACTCGTTTGCAAGGAACAGGCACCAGTGAGGACCACCACCGAAAGCAGACTCAGTCCATGATTCGAGTTAAACATTTGGCTCCCCCTTGCGAGTTTATTGCGTGTCTTTGCGCTGACTAGCACCGCACACGGAACTGTCATTTTAGGTTGCATTTACGACACACTACCTGAACATACCCCCGTCTGCGGCGTAGGAAACTTCCGAGATGCCACTCGACGATCGACCACCCCAAACTAGAAGCCGACTACCTGTCCAGACCATGGTGGCAAATTGCCTCTGTGTGGGAGGACGTCCACCGTCAACTTCAGAGACTTCGTTGGCTGCGTAGTCATACTTGATCAATTTATGATTCGCGGTGCCCAAGTTTTGCCCGCCGAAGTGGAACATGCGAGAGCCTGCGGCAGCAACGGCACCACTCAAAGGAATGTAATCTGATGCCGAGCTACTCCACTCATCGGTCGCAAGCTCATACTCAAAATTGTAAAGGCCTGTTGTCAATATGAACATCGAGCCACGATAGAACTCAGAACCAATATGCCCTGTAAGAATGGCGTGCGCATTTGAGGCGATATTACCCCGCCATTCATTCGAGGATGGGTCATAACGCCAGCCCGTCACCGCAGCTGTACCAACATTGGTTTGCCCTCCGAAGATGATGACTTCCGATCCGGTCCATATGGCAATATGATGGTATCGCCCCGTTGGCGCAGCAATTGTTGGAGTTGCAATCCATCTGTCTGTCGCTATGTCATACAGCGCGCCAGTTGCGACACCGGCCGAACCACCACTCTCCCGTCCTCCCCAAACCATGACCTTGTGCAGAGTTGGGATGTAAACACAAGTATGCTGCACACGGGCGCTTGGCCGCCCCTCTTCCGACAGCAGAAACCACTCATCGTCTGTGGGATTATAGCGATAGCCAATCGCGGAATGGGCATTGCCACCGGCCGCTGCTTTACCGCCAAAGACAAACGCTCCGCTCGCGCCGAGAGAAACAGCGCAAGTATCGACAGGTGCAAGATCGTCAGGATAAGCTGCTGCAACCTTCCAAGTATTCGTCGCTGGGCTAAAAAGATGTGCTGCATTCGCTGCCGTCGGAATTGCCGCTGCCGATGCCTTCACCGAGCCACCCAAAATCATCGCTCCAGCACGACAACCCATCCAGACGCTCTTGAAATGCTCTCCTACAGGCGGCGCGTTCTTTGTGGCAACGCCGACCCACCCTGCTTCGACTTCATACGTGAACGTGCGCTCACCCAAAATCACGCCCTCTTGCTCCAGTACGATCGTGGTCGCACCCGCCGCATGACCAGCCGGAGTCTCGCAAATCAATTGCGAGCTGGAGATAAACTCCACGTGGATGCATGACTGTCCACCAACCGAAACGACTGTATTTTCGGTGAATCCTGCGCCGTCAATCGTCACCAGGGATCGGCCAGACAACGCGCCACTCTCAGGACAAATGGCGGACAGACCCACCGAAGGGAGCCCATCATCGGGCGGGGTACCAGTGTAGAGTCCGAATGGCCCTGCGATGTGTCGCAGCTCTGTGGTCGCATCTATTTCGCTAGTTGCACCATCAACAGCTGACATAGTCAACGAACTATCGGTAATGAGTTGCTGTTGTCCGCTTGCATCTACCACGATAACAAACAGATTCTGAGCTTCGTTCACTGGCATACGAACGCGAAAGGAGAAAGAATAGCGTAAGTGCTCCTCCGTTAGCCTTTCGCCCGTCTCGGCATCTTCGGCCAGCAGCAATATAGCTGCTTCCACAACTTCGGCGTCGCTTCCTAGTTCCAGCGTTGCGACCTCGACGCTAACCTTTGCCGAGATTACATAGCCTGTATTTGGTTGCACGAACGAAGCGGGCTGAAATGACACGCGAATGTTGCCAAGCGCGAGATCAGCCCCATCAGTGGCAGTCACAGTTCCGCGCGATACTTCATAACCAGGTGAGCCCTCTTTGCCAGACGATGGCCGCGTATCCGCAGGAGTGTTGCCACGGCGCACACATGCAATCTGGACCGATGCAGATAAAGCGAGCGCCCATACCGTCATTCGAAGCGTTCTGCGTTGGCCAAGATAAACCATGGAAGCTTCTCCTCTGAATCATTGCCTATTTCCCACTTTCGGGCTCAAGTGGATTAAATGATTCCTCAATTTTCTGTGGGTGCTTATCAACTCAAATGCACAAGCAGTGCCAGCTCTCGCCGCAGACGCTGCGTGAAAATGTGCCGTCAATTTCCGCTGTGAGATCGCAGAGGGCGTCTCCTCGATTGGAGAGGCTCAATGCGGGATGATCATTTCAGATCTCTAAAATTGTCTGCAGTTATGTGTAGTTAGCATAATTCGTCTGACTCGGACGGCCACAGCGTGGCTAGAAACTCTCGTAACCACCCAATCATAGAATCAAAGTAGGAAAGACAAACAAATGTTGCTGAATCTCTGAGCGCAGCCGATTCGAGGCGAATCCTCAATGCAAACAATGCGTTCGGCTCATCACTGACTGCGGTCTTCTCTTTGCAGCCATGTAAACAAAAGAGAAACGTAAAACCTCTCTATTGAAAGCACGGAGGACCCTATGTTCGGCTTTAAAGTAATCATGTCCAGGCAGGACGGATTCAGTCTCGTTGAATTGATGGTAGTGATCGGCATCATCGGCATTCTAGCGACGATTGCCATGCCTAAGTACCAGCAGTTCAGTGCCCGAAGTAAGGCTACCGAGGCTAAAGTGAATCTGAAGTACGCGTACATGCTGCAGGAGAATAACCACATGGTTGGCGGAGCCTACGACACTCTCGCCATGGTGGGATTCTCACCAACCGGCAATATGAACTTCGGTTACAAAGGTCCAGAAGGCGCGCAGAACTGGTTCACTGTTTACGCATGTTCGGCTATTGATGGTGCCTGTTCAGGAGTTCCAACCGCAGAAGTCGGGACGATTGGGCGATTAGCCAGCTGCCAGACTGGAGATTATCAACCCCGGATCAATCAAAACAACCAATTCTTTGACTTCCCCATCCCGGGATGCTGAATCGGTCGCAGGGGAATTTCACTTGAGCGTTCGAGCAGCAATTACCGGGGGGACGGCTTCTGGAGCTGCACCCTCTCCTTTGCTTTCGGTGACAGATTCATCTCCAGTTCTTGGCTCCAGTCTAGCGACAGGGAAAGCGGCGGCAGCATATCTTTTTCCGCGAGTTCATTGATCGCTCGTGCATCCGTGATTGGGTTTTCATCAAGAACGACGGCTTCGATGGGTGGGATACGACCAATCGGTGTCACGTCGGTGATGCGATTGCCAGGCGCGGTCAATAGGAAGAGATTTGGAAGGCCACGTATTGGTTCGAGCGATTGAATCTGATTATAACTGAGATCCAAACTTCGGAGCCAAGGCAAGCCTTCGACCATACTGATGTCCTGAATTGCAGCGGAGCCGACCAGCAATTCATCTAGATTGCTCATGTAGGCAACTGCAGAGATATCTGCAAGTTGCCGATTGCCCTCAAGCGAGAGAGAGCGAAGGTTCGTTAACGACATCAGCGGTACAATCGAATCGATGTTAGACTGTTTCAAGTGTAGTGTCTGCAGGCCAATCAGCCGGGATAGGGGAGCAATACTTGCAAATGAATATCCAGAGAACCTGACGACTAAGAGTTGCGATCGTTCCCCGAGAGCCTCAAGTGAGATAGCTGCTGCTTGCTGCCGAGTATCAGCACTCAAGCGCAGCAGCTTCGGCAAACTCTTGACGAAGTCAAGATGCCTCATAGGACATTCGCGCAACAGAACAGTTTCAATGGAATAGAGAGCGCTGATCGGCTGCAAATCAAGTTCGCGCGACAAGCACGCCAACTGGAGATAGGTTGCCCGCGGAAAGAGCTGCAACACCTCTAGCGACATGGGTGTCGTCGCGCGCAAATACAGGTAGCCATGCTTGCGACTCGACAACTCGCCAACAGCTTGGAGGTGTCGGATGCAGGCAGGCACATCGAACGGAGCGTCTGGCGATTGGATTTGCCGCTCCCGAGGATCTGCCCCTCGGATATGGCCCATGATGGCACGTGCACCGGCTGCAGCCATCGGAGAGGCGGTAATGGCCTGCTGGCAAAACTGTTCGATGGTCGTCGCCGCAAATACCGTTTGCGCAAAGGTAGTGCCCAACACAGCAAGTGTAAAGCCAAGAAAAATCAGCAATCGTGATATTGCAGCTGTCAAAACGTTAAACTCGCTTCCTTAAATTACATGGACAACTTCATTGTACTCGGATGTGCGCGATTGACGGTAGAAGTTCTTTCCTACGCAAACTCTATGTTGCCACCGTCCTCACACGTAACGGGATCAACATTCGGGTCGCCTAGGGTCCCGCGCACCGCGCCCTCAATCTGAAACCGCTCGCTCTGAGCAAATTTCAACGGTACATTCAGTTACCACGGCACGTTATCGGCCGCGCCCGGCGCAAGCGCCGCAGATTCATCGCAGACTCAGCGCACAGCAAGGTGGTCCGTATGCAGGCAACCCAGTCCCAGTCTCCAAATGTTCCGGCCGTCATTCAGCTGATTAACACTCTCCAGCAACGTTTCGTTACTGGACTTGCCGCAGTTGCTCAGCGCCATGGCGAAGCACGACCCTTCACGCGCGTTGAGTGGCTGCGAGATGACGGGCGACATGGTGGCGGTGTGCGCTTCGAGTCGCCAAGCGGCGCGGTGTTTAACCGCGGCTCGGTCAACGTCTCGCATGTGCACTATGACGATCAACCCAGCAAGGCGCTCGCTTCGGCCACGGCGCTGTCCACCATCATTCATCCGATGCACCCATTGGCTCCCTCCATCCATATCCATCTCAGCTGGACGGAACTCAGAACCGGGCAAAGTTATTGGCGCATCATGGCCGATCTGAATCCGTCAAACCCACGGGATACCGACACGGCGCGCTTTATGAATACGCTAAAGTCTGTAGGCGGTGCGCACTTTTCCAGTGCACTCACTCAGGGCGATCGCTACTTCTTCATCCCAGCCCTGAATCGCTGTCGTGGCGTGGCTCACTTTTACCTAGAGGAATTCAATACAGACGATTCGGCAGCTGATCGGCGCTATTGTGAATCGGTAATCGGCGCGGTGATCGACGAATATCTACAGATTCTAGGCGAGACCTCACTCTTACCTCCAGCGACCGCATCCGAGCAGCGACGCCAGCTGGAGTATCACACGTTGTACTTTCTACAGGTGCTTACGCTAGACCGCGGCACGACCGCCGGCTTAATGGTACACGATCAAAATGATATCGGAACGATGGGCTCCCTGCCCGCGTTCGTCGATCGCAACCTTCTTCAATCATGGGCCGCCAAAATGCCAGCGCCACAAGATATTCTGTTGCGTGAGCTGATCGGCTGTTTGCCCGCCGGCGACCCGGTCGCTGCGATCAACGAACCGCAGAAGGCATTACTGGCAAAGACGGTCCGCGAGTTCTATCGTCGCTTTCCCGATGCTTTGCACCTGCAGGCGCAGGGCACCAAAGTGCCCCGTACGGTTGCCAATCATGGAGCCTAACCACTCTCGCTGCTTTGGGATGCCATTAGATAATCATGCAGCCCCAATGCGCGATTCCTACCGCATCCAGCCAACAGGTCGGTTCGCCGTTGTGGTAGTTACCATCTCGCGGACAGAAAGTGTCAGGCTGACCAGGAAAATAGGGCGCGCCGTCACATCCAGTTGGGGCAACCGGAGGAAGTATGATGACGTCATCGCCGGTGACATTTTCGGTATGATTGTCCCCACAGGTCTCAGGCGCGGCAATATCGTGTTCCGGTAGGGCGGCAGCATCACCAGAGGTCGTTGGATTTGCCATACCAGTCTCTAACTCAGCGCCAACGGGCGGCTGCGCCGCGCATAAGCCATAAGGCAACAAGGGGATGAGACACCAGTCCACAAAGTCCAGCGCCAAGGCCGTCTGGCTTGGCGTCAGATTCATTTGCCGGGTACCCGATGGACTGATGACACTGACCGCAAGAGTACCTTTCATCAACTTATTGTCGGCATCAACTTCACAGCCCTCAAAACTGACACAAGAAAGCAGGAATAACTTTTCACCATCGTGATGCTTCTTGGTATCGCCAGCAGCCATATCCGATCCAGCAAATGGCTTTTCAACGCCCGTGGATGGCAAGTCGGCGCTTGTTGTGCCCTGCTCGGCACCCACTCGCTGTATGGTCGCAGATGCCATGGCGTCGGACGTCGCTGCCGCATTGTCTGGCTGTTGATTGCAGCCCCATGCACTGGCACCCACAAAAGTCACCAACATCGCCCGGTGAAAGTAATGCGCATTCTGCATGTTGCCTCTCCTATTGTTGTGCGCCCGCGTGCAAGGCGACACAATTGATTTGCTGGGAACAAGGAGATATCTGCAACGGCTATGCCGACCTACAGACACTGAAAGTTACAGGCTATTTTTGCGAATTCAGGCGGAAGTCGCTGACCGTAGATTGAATGCTGCGATTTCTATTTTGGCGTGAGGCCTCATAACCAACTGAAATAAAAATGGAAAGCAATGTGTCGCCGACGAGAAGTCGCCCTAATACTGACCTCGTCAACCACACGGTGCGCAACCACCTGTTTCTCAAGAGAAAAAGGCCTAAATGCTGTCCTCTATCGCGCGTTTTTCAGACTAGAATTGTCGATGACGAATCGGTATTTCACATCACCTCGCACGGTGCGTTCATAGGCCTCGTTGACCTGCGGAAAGTCGATCAATTCGATGTCGGCCATGATTTTGTGACGGCCACAGAAATTCAGCATCTCCTGCGTCTCTTTGGTGCCACCGACAAGTGACCCGGCAATGCGCTTGCGCTGCATGATGAGCGACGCAGGATGCAGATCCAATCCCTGATCCGGGACTCCCACCATAATCAGAGTACCGTTTGTCTTCAACATGCTGAGGGGAACATCCAGATCGTGCTTGGCGGCGACGGTACTCAAGATGAAGTCAAAGGTGTTGGCGTGCTGACTCACTTGCTTGCTGTCTTTGGTCAGGATGAAGGACTTTGCACCCAGCCTCTTGGCATCTGCCGCTTTGTTGGCCGAGGTGCTGAGCACCGTGACTTGCGACCCAAATGCCTTGCCAAATTTCACCGCCATGTGACCAAGACCACCGAGGCCCATGACTCCTAACTTATGCCCCTTGCCCACTTTCCAATGGCGCAAGGGAGAATACGTGGTAATTCCCGCACAAAGCAACGGCGCGACCCGGGCCAGATCCAACCCCTTGGGCACCTTCAACACAAAGCGCTCATCGACAACAATTTGATCCGAATAGCCGCCATAGGTCGGCGTCTTCAGATCCATCTCGGTGCCGTTATAGGTCAAGGCGAAGTGCTTCTCGCAGTAATTCTCCGCGAAATCCTTGCATTGGGCACAGCGTCGGCAAGAATCGACGAAACAACCCACGCCAACCGGATCACCCACCTTTACCTTCTTGACCGACTTACCAACTTTGACAACACGGCCAACAATCTCATGTCCCGGAACCATAGGAAAGATCCCACCACCCCATTCATCGCGCGCCTGATGAATGTCAGAATGACAAACCCCGCAAAACAGAATTTCAATTTGTACATCGTGGCGGCCGGGTTCGCGTCGCTGAAATTTCCAAGGTGCCAATGGCTCTTTCGGCGTCTGGGCAGCGTATCCATTCACATCTAACATGATGAACTCCTCCGAGTGTGTATCCGTGATAAACTTAGAATTGACCCGTGCTCAACATGACCAAGGTACAGGCTTCGATGTATGGAATGCCGGCTGCAGCCAATCGGCTTTGCAACGCCGTCGACTCGGCTCCCGGATTGACAATCACTCGCTGCGGCTTTGCGGCGACAATGTCCTCGATCAGTGGCGCGATGTGCTGCGGCCCCACATACACAGTGATGGTATCGATAGCCTCAGGCACCGCACTCAAACTGGGAAATGTCAACAAGCCTTCAATCTTGGTATGGGCGGGATTGATGGGAATCACTTCATGACCATGCGCCAGCAGGGATCGGATGGCTTTGTTGGAGTATCGATCCGCCTTTGGACTGGCACCGAGAACCGCTACACGCATCATGCTACCCCAAAATAAAATCGCCTTTTCCTCAACCAGCAATAGTTAAGCTCGCTTGATCACATTCATCAAGTTATAAACGTCGGTGCCAGTGAATCTTATCGGAAGCAGCCACCGAACCAGAGAAATATCTCAGAAAGCAAATTTCGCCGAATGCAAGAAACCAGCAGCGATTTTTACGAAACCAAACTGTGTATCATCAAGCGCTACAAGTATCGGGGTCGCCTCGAAATGTACATACATGCCGAGAAGCTGCGCGAGTTCATCAAGAGCCATGCTCTCAATGTTGCTGCCGAAGACTTTCAAGGTACGACCGTATTCAAGAAAAAGATGTTCTTCAAAAGCATGGCCTACGGCAAGGTACTGGCGAAACTACTCGAGCGTATTCAAAGCCACACGAGTTCTGAAATGGCTGATATTCATTCCATTCAGTCCTGGCTCGATGCCGAGAATACCAAGATGCAGTTGATTCGGAGCAGCCTATCCGCCAGCGACTTTGAGTCGGAGCTTGAATTTCAGGCTGCCTGCCACACTCAATACTTGTCGAGCAAGTAGCGCCCCCAACTACCGCCTCAAGTCCCTTGAAATAATACCGAAACGAAACAATCGGCAGTTGTGCCTGTTAAATGCGTCTTGGTTCTTTTCCAAATAGTGTGAGTCATCTCATTGAATCAGGTGGGATACATTTTCGTCTGCATTGGCGCTGCAGCCTCCGTGTGGCTCAGACCGCATGCCGCTGCCACAAACATGGCCACGGAAGAGGAGTCGGCGGCACGTCGCGCCGAAATGCAGGATTTCTATTCCTCCCAACTCGGAGGTAAGACAGTCATCTTCAAGGGCTCTCCAAGTCACCACATTACCCCAAAGCGACAAAATATTTCCTTTGCACTGCAAACCGAGGTTATTGACGTTGCCATTGCCTCGCCTACTGCCGACCTCAGCGTTGACTTTTCAGACCTCGACAATCGATTGGAAATGACAGGTTGGTCGGTGTTTCCGCTCGTCGCGTTCTCGGCCAGAAACTTTGGCGTCGGATTTGATGCCGCGAGGACCGACTCGCGACTAGGGACCGTCGTGAAGGAGTATCTTGAAAACTGGAAGGAAGCAGGTGGAACGCTACTTTTGCTTAACAAGAGTGCTGATGATAGAACAACAAGTGGCTGGGGGCTCTTGCACCACCAAAGAGACGATCAATCTGAAATCGCCAACGCCGCCGTAACTTTCATTTTGGCTAATCCTTGTTGGTGGCAAAATTGTGAGCGCTGAATCCTCTGACTTTGCTGTTCCAAATTGGCGACACATGTCCCTGGCAGCCACCATACATTGCATGCAGCTTGGCGACGGTGAGGTGGCGATGCCCTACAGTCGCTACTAGCGCTAATTGATCTCGAGTGGCACATAGAGTCGGTGTATTTCCTGGTTCCCTTCAAAAAGCGAGAACTGAACCCACCCCGCTTGACCTGCAAGCCCCATAGGAACATCAATGTAAAAATCTAGCTTTCGATCGCCGTACTGGGGGTTCCATGAACCGAGATTGGTCGATAGCATGGTGTTAGCCCGGACCTTGATCCCTTGATGACTGCCACCGGCAAAGCGAACGGTGAAATGGCCAGGTAACGCGGTGGTCGCCTGATACTTAAACAAGACAGGTACGTGCACCATCCGGCCAGAAACCGCGGACATAGCCCCGGAAAATTCCTGGTTGCAGTCACCATTCCGACAAAGAAACAGAGACGAAGAACGCTGCGCCCTCAGTGATCTTTCCAGATTCAACATGACGGGTCGAAGATCGTCGGTCCCGTCGATAGCAATATCGAATGTTATCTTTTGATTGCTTCCCGCCCAAATCTCAGGCTTCAGGGCCACTGACACCTCGACTTCAGACCAGGGGGCCATGCCAGGAATGCGCAGTTCACCCTGTTCCACGAGAGTCAAAAGTCCTGGCCGAACCTGCAGTTTGAACGGCAGCTCGGGCAGCGCTCGCTCCGAATTATTACGAAAGCGAAGCGTCGCCAGTAAAGGGCTGCCAACGTTTACTTGGCTTGGCAGCACAACATCGCTGAGCATCACCGGATTGTCGATAATGACTGGCTCTGGCGCAGGCTCGGACTCAGATTCTGGAACGGGTTCTGGTTCGGGTTCCGGCTGCAGCTGGGGCCGAAGAGACTCAGCATGCAACGACTCAACGACGGCGTAATCAATGGGCCCGAAAGGGCCTCGTGGTAAAACCGTTGGCATCCAAAGAAAGTCCGGAACCTCCGTTCCCTCCCATTCGCCACCAACGATCAACTTCTCGGCATCTAGTTCCAGCGAATACGTATAATACTTTTCTCTTCTCAGAGATCCTGTCGGGGCCTCAGATGGGCTTCCTCCACCGACATACTCGAGTACCGTCTCCACATCGACCAAATACTTAGCGTTAGCCGCACGCCATGGGCGCTTTGCATCTGTTTCATCCAGCGGCCGAAAGTTCGAATACTGCATACGATATCCGCGCACCGGTTGGTTCCAAACCTGAGCATCCACAGCCATTTCCGCGACAAAGCTCTTTCTTTCCTCGGAGATCAGGTGCGCTAACGCGATATGAAACGAGGCTGGGTTGCTATCACGACACTCAATATTGAGCGCGCGCCCGTGATCATCACGAGCCACATCCTTTTCATTGCAACGACGGCCAAGAAACTTGGAGCGAAGTTGAGCACGCGCAAAGGACTCAGAAATCAGGGCCTTAATATCGCTGGCAAAAAAGGTAACGACCTGTCCACGCGGAGATGTTACCCGCGCCATAGCTCCTGGCTCAGGTATGCTCATCGCTGCCGCCGCCCACCCGTGACAGATACCGTACCAACTGGCGACTTCCCCATCGACGACACTTGCTTCCACCAACCGTTTTATAGCGGCAGTCAGGGGAAAACGAAGATTTCCCGTATATATATCGTACTTTTCTGACGGCGAAAGGAGCGCAATTTCCTCCTCAGTTAAGGCCTCGGCTGCATTCGGCGCCAGTACCTCGTACTGATAATCCGTGTACTCATAGCCGTAAACAGACGTCCGCCAACGATGGGATATCCCCCCCTTGTAAGTTGGCCAGTAGTTATCGCTCCAAGGAAGTTGGTCTTCAGGCAATTCCGCCTCCAACTCATATTGGTCATATGGCTTGGCGGATATGGCTCCCAAATTCTCGGGAGCATTGGGAAGATCCCAGGCTTCTTTGGAGTCGGAACGATTTTCAGGCCTAGTACAGGCGGCAACGACAAGAGCCAACGTCAACGCAAGGAAAACACACGATTCAGTTCTCATTCGGTGCACAGATCTCTCCTCAATGCTCTATACAATGCTTTCCCGCGTCAAGGCGCTAGCCTTTACGAGTTCGAGCCCGCCGAATGCAGGTTCCATTCCAGTGATATGATTCAGTGCAGCAATAAGGAGACATCTTTGAATTGCTGCTTTGCAATTGCCTCATCGCTTGGTATTGGCTTCACTCGAACAGCGCGAACCAAAATCTAAGTGGAGAACCCATGCAGTCCGTAAGCAAATTCTTTCTGAAGGCGATCATACTCCTAGTAGCGACAACGAGTCTAAGCGATGCCCCGGCGTTCGCCGATGACGATGCAGCAAACCCCGAAGTCGTGAGCTCGCTGACGGACGAATCGATCTGTGTTCCGCGCTGCGTTCGCCGCAGCATCTCGGGTACGTGTTGGCAATATGGTCGGGACTTCTGTTTTCCAAGCCCCGGAACCGCCTGTATTCCGCAATGTGTGAGTCGATCGGTTCACGAAAGGTGCATGAATTATACGATCGATTATTGTGGCGTTTATCCAATTTGTGAGCCTGTGTGCTCACGCCGTTCGATCAACGGTAACTGCATGAGCTGGGGGGCAGACCAGTGCTGGACCGCCTACCCTTAGAATTCAAAGTTCCAGCTGAGCAAGTCCGCATAAAGTTGGGGGTGCGTGTCCGCCGGTAAGTAAGCGGACACATACCGCAAGCTTGGCATCCAGCCCCCCCAACGCAAAGTGATGGCCGATTCATATCGAAAGGGATTCACTTTATCGTAAACTCGCACCGCCAGTGGACGCACAAACCTGGTTGTGACTCCTAGCTGATATTCCTCACTGGTTCGCATTCCAAGTCTGAAATCTGCATACGATTCATCAAAAAAGACATTCTTGGACCTACCTACCGATAGCTCCGCAGAGACCCGCCAAGAATTGCAATCGAACGGCAAAAGTAGATAGCTAACAGCAATGTCGCCACCCTGAGTCTTCCGCTCTTTGGCGCCGGAATAGTCGATATCAGAAACCGGCTGCCCCACAAGCTCGTGCAGAGAGGTGTGCACCTTTTCCATTCCATGATCGGCGATGTCGCCCACCGTCGCAGCCACATTCAGTTTTAACCCACCGAAGTCAAACCAGCGCGTTTGCGCGATGGCAACCTGAAAGTCGAGCCAATCGGCATAAAAGCCCACGGGCGTAACAAAGGATTGAGAACCGTCGCGGGGGCGATAGCTCGGCGTGATCGCTAACCAGTAGAGACTCGCCTCGATGGAGCTAACAACGAACGATTCTGGCTTCAGGGCCCAGAGGAAACTGATTTGATTGCTGCCAGACACCAGCTTATCCGTCTGGCCAATGAAATCATTATTCTGGACGGAAGCATAGATACTGGTACTTCGCCAAGAAGAAGTACTGGCGACCCCAATGTAACCCGGGGTGCGAGCCGAAACAAAATCAGGAGGCATTGCCGACGCGCTGGAAACAGCCAAGCTAACGACCAGCGCCCACCACGCAGCGCGCAAGCAAAAGGACCGTCTTCGCCAACCTTGATCATTTAAGCGCTGCAACATCGGACCCATCCTTGAGGCGCACACCAGAAAGCTTCAAGCGCATACAACTCTCGATAAGGTACGTCAGGGTTTGCGTTGCGCTTTTGTAGCTCAGACCATCGGGCTCACGAATACTAGAAATACAATTTCGGTCGGCATCGGTTTGCCCTGGGGCCGGGTCGTAAGTCATGTAGATACCAACCGAGTCAGCAGCACTCATCCCGGGTCGCTCGCCCACAACCATCACCGCCACTCTCGCTGATAGGCATTTGCCGATCTCACCACTGACGGCGACACGAGCAAAAGGCGCGACGACGATTTGAAAGCTGAGTCGAAGTGCTTCGGACATCCGCTGTAAGTGAGGCCAGAGACCGAGAAGGTGCCGATCGATGGCCAGGGACGAGAGCCCATCCGAAATAATGAACACGACATCCACGCCACGAGCTTCTTGTGCCAATATTCTTTGCGACTCAGGGGCCAATTGCCGCCCCAGATCGGGTCGCACAAGATATTCTGAGCGAGAGGCGCAATTGGTAGCAATTTCGATTACGGATACGCCTGTCCTTCTCAACTCTCGTGCCGTCAAAGCGCCGTCCCAAGGTCGAAGCACCGCATCCCGGGCCTGCGCGTGTGCTAAGCGAAGCTGCAGAATCTCGGCAGTGCTGAGTGCAGTGCCAACTGTGCTTAGCCCAACGCGGGCCATGGTCAAACTCTTGATTTTTTCGCGCATCACACTCCCAGACCAGGCAAGAGCTTACCGAGGGTGCTAACACCGTCCAATAAGCGTCCCGCTCTACTGTCCCAGATTCCCATCTGCTCTAGCCACTGCTCAAATTCCGGGGTCGGCTTTCGGCCAAGCAAGCGACGAATATACAGGGCATCGTGATAAGCGGTGCTTTGGTAGTTGAGCATAACATCATCGCCGCCCGGGACGCCCATAATGTACGTGCAGCCGGCGGCCGCCAGTGTCGTCAAGAGAATATCCATATCGTCCTGATCCGCATCAGCGTGATTGGTGTAACAGACGTCACAGCCCATCGGCAGACCAAGTAACTTTCCCGCAAAGTGATCTTCTAGCCCAGCACGGATGATTTGCTTGCCGTTACACAAGTACTCTGGCCCTATGAACCCCACAACTGTATTGACCAGCAGCGGCGAAAACCTGCGGGCCGCAGCATAGGCGCGGCATTCCATGGTATGGGCATCAACCCCGTGATGCGCGTTCGCAGATAGAGCCGATCCCTGTCCAGTTTCGAAATACATAACGTGCGGGGAGATGGACCAACGATTCAAGGACAAGGCCGCTTGATTTGCCTCATCGAGCATGGCAAGGTTCATGCCGAATGAAGCATTCGCCTTTTCCGAACCAGCAATCGACTGAAACACCAGATCTACGGGCGCGCCCTGGGCGATGGCTTGCATGGTGGTGGTCACATGTGACAACACGCATGTTTGGGTGGGAATTGCCAGCTGCGCACGCAAGTCATCCAGCATCTTCAAAAGATCGATCACACGGTCCACCCGGTCCAATGCTGGGTTGATGCCGATGACGGCATCTCCACACCCCAACGACAAACCGTCCAGCGTGCTAGCTAAAATACCGCGCGGATCGTCGGTAGGATGATTGGGCTGCAGTCTCGTCGAAAATCGACCACGCAGACCGAGGGTGCTGCGAAAACCCGTGATGACTTCGATCCTGCTAGAGACCAACATCAAGTCTTGCGCCCGCATGATCTTTGCGACGGCCGCCACCATTTCTGGCGTCAAAGCGTACTTCATTGCAGCCAATTGCACCGCATCGGCCGCGAGCAGCCAATCGCGAAAGCCTCCGACCGTCAAATGCTTGATCTGACCAAACGCTTCTTGATCCAGATCATCGAATATCATTCGCGTGACATCGTCTTCTTCATAGGGAATCAATGCCTGATTGACAAAGACATCGAGAGGCAAATCGGCCAATAGCATTTGGGCGGCAATGCGCTGTTGCTCAGACTCGGCGGCAATGCCGGCCAATACGTCTGCCGACCGCAGAGGGGTAGCCTTGGCCATGAGATCCTTGAGATCTCGAAAGATGAACGTGTTGGTACCCTGGCGGTGACGGTACATGGCACGAAGCCTCGCAGCGGAGTTGAACGTAGCTTAACCCACAACAATCTACCGCAATCTCACGGTGAATTCCGAGCCCTAAAGTCACGCGCTAAAATCACGCCCACCGACTCCGAGGTAACGTCAAAGGTAATCAGGCATTCCCTTTTTTTGATGCGCGTTATGACGTTCTGGACCAAAGTATCGAGATCAGATGGAATGGCATCGTCATGCGACTCACGCAAAATAAACTCGCGAGCTAAATTGCTGAGCGTTTCCGGCTGCAAAGTGGCAGGATCTACAATGACTACCTCTTCATCTGTGTTTGAGTCAAAAAAATCCATGGGACCATTGCTCCTTTGACCGACTCTTTGCCTGACTGAATATGAACCTTGGAGTTCCAATGAAGAAACATATCCGACAATTTGTGGTGACGCTATGTACGTTTCTGGCATTTGACGCTGTTTGGCTTGGCGTCATTTCGCCAAAATTTTACCGCACATATATCGATCATCTATTAGCCCCTTCGGCAAACCTGATCGCGGCGGCTTTCTTCTATATCATCTTCATTGCGGGCATGGTGTTTTTTGCTGTTGCACCGGCGGCTCAATCATTCCGGCCGCTAGCAGCCTTTGGACGCGGTGCCTTTTTCGGTTTTGTGACCTATGCCACATTTGACTTGACCAGCCAGGCGGTGTTTCGTGACTGGCCGACGATCGTTACCGTGGTTGATCTGATATGGGGCACGCTACTAAGCGGAGCGACAACTCTCGTTGCCGCTAGGCTCACGCGTGTAAGACCATGGTGATCGCAGCCCCGTTTACTGCTGCAACCGGGGGTGCGCAAAGTGTAGGCGGTGGTCGCAGCTATCGGAAATAGCATCGTCGGTAAATGCTATGTATCCGATTTTCTGCCATGAGGTCTGACCTGCATCTGCAACGTAGATATTGAACACTAGACGTCCACCATAGTGTCGAACGCGCAGTTCATGCCGGAAGTCCGCAAGATCAATCGACTGGCCGGATGCTGCTTTTAACATCATCCACTTGGGCTCTACGGACTGCTCCGGGTCATTCAATCCAAGCTGCGAAATGGGATACAAGGGGCGATAGCCGGGATTACCGTCAGCGCTGCGAAACGCTTTGATGATCGCAGCCAGCGTTGCGAAGCTGCCCAGCAGCCCAACGCGTTTAGTCATCTTCGGTTCGTTGAGTAGGGGTGCATCGGTGAAACGGTCCGTGAGGGTGCCACCAAGGTCATCTACGGTGAAAAAGTTCGCCGTTTTCAACTTTTCTTGGTGCTGAGCGTCCGCTGTTGGAAAGATCTTTCCGGCCAGGCCAAATGACCGGTACTCGCCGCGCTTGGTTTCGCTCATGGCACTCGATGCGCGCGCGATGATCAGCCCCTTCGACCCCTTGCTGAAGTAGCCGGTGTAGTCGCTATCTTCTGTAATGTTCCAGGTTCCAGCCAGGCAAATTCCGTTGGGATGCACCAATTTGCGAAACCGGGGAAGTAGATCGCTGCCATCCGTAAGAGTGCGTTCGGCAGACGCACGGATCTTGCTTTCCAAGAACCCGTACATACTCGATAGGTCAACGGTCTGCTGTGGCAGCACTTGGTATGGGTCCGACTTCACTTGTCGCCAAACTTCGGTATAACGACTGCCCGTATAAGCATCGGCCATGGCGAGTTCCGCGGCACCAAGGACCGCGACTGTTAACAGGGAAACATGTGTCAAAATCATTATAAAAACCCATGATAATTAAATAATTAGAACGCCTATTATTCGGAGACAGATATCTAACATCACCAAATATTAATATCAACTACTCTATAAGGTTACTTCGTTACATTATTAATAACTTATTGATATTAATTGAATTAATAAATTGGAACTTAGTCAGCCGAGTGCGCATGGCCGTGAGGAGAGAGAGCCTCTCTGGTTCGGGACGTGACGGAAGATCAGGGGGCCTCAGTAAGTATGCGGCATGATCTCTAGTACCTGAATGGAATCAACGCCCGTTTCGACGTAAATGACGCGCCACTGGCGATTGAGACGGACGGAACGCTGCCCTTCCCGCTGCCCTGATAATCCTTCATCGTGATAACTGCCGCCCATGCCACGCCTAACTTCAAACAAACCGAGGTTGGCCACATCTGACTGCCACTGGGCGAAAGCTTCCCGCACTTGAACCGGTAAGGCATTCAAATCTTTGTCTCGGATTGCATGCGCGATCTTGGTCTTCGCGACCGAACTGGCTGCATCCGCACCGGGGCCAACTCCCTTGATTGTCAGCGTCTGCCCAAATCGCTCGAAGGATATGACGAACTCACCCGTCAACGGGATCGTTCCGACGTCATCCGCTACTTGGACGCCGTCACGTCGTGCCACTTGCAGCCAATTTTCAAAAGCTATGCGCACGTCGTAGCGCGGGATACTGGCCCGCAAGTTGCGGCCAAATTGATTCTCCAACTGGATGCTGGTCAGCGGCTCACTGGCGCTCAGTGCTAACTCATTGCACTGAGCCATTCCACGCTTTTGTTGGCGGGATGCAGCAAGCGCTAACTCAGAAAACGCCAGCAAAAAAATGAGCAGGGCCGAAGCCGCAAGCCTGCCTTGGCCAGCTGATCGGAAGTTACACAAATGGGCACTCAATTTCATGGGCAGGCTCGCTTTCAAAACTCTTTTTACGGGAGCTTCCAAACCTCTAGCTTAGATGACCCCGGATGTGCCGTAATGAAAAAGTCATGGCTGGGAGCCATATCAAAGGTAAAGCGCAGAACCATCTTTGAATTGATCATCATCAGCGTGCCAAATGGGTCGGTAAACTCGGGATTGTCGGTTTTTAGAACTACATGGCGTTCCTGCAAATCCCAAATTTGCATAGGACCCTTCATACTCATCCAAAACAACTGTTCGTTATTTTGCGAAAAACGAAGGGCCCCACCATAGACGTTACCCAAGCCATCAAACGACAAAACCTCTTTCATGGACTCAAGATTGACGACCTTTGCATCGCCTTCAACATCCGGCTTGGCGGAAGCGTAAGCGGCAAACCGACCATCAAGGGAAAAGGAAACGGAAAACATGTCAGCATCCGGCGTAAATTCTCGAACCTTTTCGCCGTCGCTGACGCGGAAACCGCGCAATGTCCGTACACCCGAAACAAAAACCAGCTCGTCATTCGGCGAAAAAGCCAATTTATCGTCCGGCGTGGTTCGAATCGCGATGTGGACAAGGTTACCAGGAGTAGGAATGGCCTGAACGACACTGCCGCTGGCCGTATCAAAGACCGCGACCTCATCGTGCTTGAAATCCTTAACCGCCAAAAGCTTTGCATCCGACGAAAAGGCCGAGGAAACAAAAACTGAGTCCGCATGCCCCACCAACTCTTTTGTTACTTCGCTCGAGATCGAGTCGAACACCGTCATCTTGCCCTTGGTCGATACTGCCAACAGTCGCCCATCGCTGCTCCAAGCCATCGTCTGTGTTTGCAGTAGGACATCCGCCAGCGTCTTCGCCCAAAGGATGCGAGTGCGACAGATATCCAGCACTGTCAAACTTCCATTTTGCGTGATGGCGGCGGCTAGGCACTCGCCCTGCGGGTTTAAGGAGACAGTGTAAACCTGCCCCCCCTTGAGATCGATCTCCTGGACCTTCGAGTATGTCGTGTCACTCGCCGTTGCCGACGCCGCTGAAAGCACCAAGCCAAGCGCTATGGAGAATGTAACATGAGCCATTTTTCCGCCTCCCAATCGTGAGCCGGCACAAGTAACAGGTGGGTCCCTACTGGTCAAGACAAGTCCAGACCATATCCCCTAAAGGTTGTTGTGGGTTCCATCGCAGTAAGGCTTGTTTTTACTCTGCTTACAGCCGCACCAGACAACTTTTTTCGGTTCGTCGAGACGGACGAATTCGGGCATAAATTCGCCTCCTGAATGGCTGCCATCGCAGTAAGGTTGCGACTTCGAGAGTCCACAAGCGCACCACATTTTCTTGCCGGCCTCCTCGTGTACGATATACGGGCCCTTTTGTGCCACATGCGGCTGACTCATAACGTGAATCTCCTTAAATATTGAGATGATACTATCATAATTCTCAACTTTTGCCCCGCCCGGCCCGATCCACTCAAGAGTTAAGGGGGGGTAACCATGTCGAACTTTGGATCATACATAACCGACGCGATTATTTCCCGTGACATCGAGCGCGAAAACGACGGCTCTGCTCGTCGTCCACTCTTCGACCGCCTCGACGGACGCCCAACCCTAGATCGTGTACACAAGTTATTCTATGACAAGATCTTTGCTCATCCATGGCTGAAGCAGTACTTCGATGGGGTTCCACAAGCTTTGATTGAGACTCAGCAATCGGATTTCATGAGCTCACTCTTTGGCGGCCCCAAGAGCTATTCCGGCCGCATGCCCATCTACGCACATAGTCACATGATGATCACTGACGAACTCTTCGACCAGCGGCACGAACTCTTGAAACAGGCTCTATCTGAAGCCGGAGTGGCGCAAGCTGAGGCTGACGAGTGGCTAAAAATTGATGGTGCATTTCGGAAGGTCATTGTCAAAAAATCGATCGACGAATGCAAAGGCCGATTTGCAACCGACACCATACTTGATTTTTCTGATCCAAACAGCCAGCTGCGCAAGGCATCGTAAGGACGTGGCCGGAGACTCATGAGCTAAGGCCTGTCCCTGATTAGCCAAAAGAGGGACAGGCCCTAGAACCTAAGATTTGGCGCGGGATCCTGCGCCTCTAGACTTCCGGTACTCCTGCCGCAGACTGTCGGCGAGTCGCTCAATGGAGAATTCGAGCAAGAGATCAAACAGGTGGTCTCGATCAAGATCCAGGAGTAAGGCAAGTTCCGCAAGTCGCTTCATGGGGATTGCAGAATGACCTCGCTCCCAATCGGAAATAAACTGGCCACTGTCGTAGCCCAGCAGATTCGCAAGGTCGATTTGGGAAAGACCTTTTTCTAGTCGCGCTGCTTTCAAAACCAAACCAATGGACTGATCAGGCTTTTGGCTTGAGCTTTTCCGATGCGACTTTGGCGTTCTTGGAGGCATACACACTCAATCGATGGTCAGAGCAACTTCCGACAATAATTTGTCGAAACAAACGCACTGACCTTACCATCAGACCGTAAAGGAATGAAGTGCTTCAGCTGCATTTAAAAATATGACGTTAACTCCATAAACTTGAAATTGCGGAACGCCTGAATCTCGTCCAAAAAGTAAATTTCAACGATATCCTCCTCGGTTACGTAGTTCAACACATCAGCTGGGGGCACCAAGTGTAGCTTCTTTAGAGCTCGCCAAAGATACATTTTCGAGTCTTTCGAATTCTCGCCACTCGCTGCGATTTCACGCATGAGAGCCAAGTTAAAGTCTAAGTAGCCGATGGCTTATCGGCGCGTCGGATCCAGGGCCGCTGCATAATCGGGAGCCAGAAAGAACTTTGCATTTAGTACTTTCGCCCCGGAGCCGATACTCGGTGCCGCGAGCGGCTCGACTCGGTATAATCCTATGTAATATCCACGCTGTATCCTTGATCTCTTTCAGGCATGCCTACGACTTGTGCGGCGCCGCAGACGCAGTTTTGCGGCCATGCTCCATGAACTTACTCTGTTTTTCGCCGTGACGTATTGCGGCAGCAGCGGCTTATTTTTTGCAACCTTACTCGCAGGGTAAATTGAACAATTGCGGAGAGGTAAACAAGGCCAATGGCCTCGATTCCTCTCGAAGGGAGCGAACCATGAGGCATCGTCTCGCGATTCTGATGTTGTTAGGGATACATAATCTTTATGCGTGCAAATCGAAAAACACAGAAAGCACTGCGGCCGGTATCGTGACGGTAGCGGAAGGCAGCGTTGCGCTGCATTTGTATTGGAATGCCAAGGGTAACGATGAGAAGGACTGGATATGTCGATCCCCTTGTCCTGCCAATACTTCTGGAAAGGTGACAGAAAATGCGGCGAACTGGGAGGCAAGCATCATAGAACAGTGCTATCAACCTGATAGAATCGAGGCCGCACCGAAGCCGCCGACGACTCAGGCGTTGGCCTTTCTCCAGAACTCCGGAATGAGTATGCCGAATCGAGTCTTGGTCAAGCCAGCGACAAGCGATCTTGAAACACAGTTAGATGAACTCTTTCGCACCACCACAAATGGAACACCCTCCCCAGATGACGGTGTGGTTGATCCACTATCCGACGGAGTGATCGATCCTCAGGCAGCATCTGCTAATACCGGCGTTGCGTTCTGCCAGAGAAATTTCCGTACCAAAACCGCCACCGTGGTGACGAAGGGCGCGGAAGCAGCCCCCCTGCCAAGCCCGCAAGTAGCCGGATCAACACTAGAGGTCTCTTGCCGAGTTGACGCCACGATTCTTGTTGAAGCAAAGACAAGCGAGAGTTGGCTGGGGTCGTATATCTATGAAAAAGTGGATCGTCGATGCGGTGCATGGTCCAGTACCAAGTATGTCGAAGGCGCGATCATTCCCGAGGCGGCTAGAGAAATTGCGGCGCAAGATATCTGTCCAGAGACAGGGGCAGCTGCAGAGAGAGCGCTAGAGGCTTGCGCTGAATGGGTGAGGAATTTCCGACCAGCAAGCGATGGTGTTCGGGCCCTGCTAGGCGCGCCGAAGTATCGTAGCTGCCGATGCGGCGTGATTCCACATGACGTCAAAAGCGCTCCTTATGTCGAATATTCAGGTAAGACCATGGTCTTCCGCGATGGTCGCTGGGTTACAAATTAACGCTCTCAGTCTTAGATGCTCATGCTGCTGTCCAGTTCCATGATGGGCCGGCGCACATACTCATCGACGAATTGCCGAAAGCGCACCGCCGCTTCGGAATTGCCGGCCCCAATTTCATTGGCTGTGAATGTGACGCGCTCAGGAGCACCTCCAGGATTGCGCTGTACGATGAATGTAATAGACTCAGGGTTTGTACCGGCCAGACTTGTACCATTTTCTACCAAACGCGCGTAGTTCTGTTGGATGGCCTCTAGGCGCTGCAGGCGCTGACTGGCCATTGACTGCAGGTCCGAGCGCTCTGCGGCGCTGATCTTTCCCTGCTGATGGAGTCGAGGCAGCAACACATCACGGTCGTAGACTAAGGCGGCGCGGGTGCCGCGATAGTTGGTGCCAAACATCATGTCGATCTCGGCCTGAATCGGAGGCATGAAAAAAACTTCATTGCGAATCTTGCGGCTGTCTCGATAACCATCAAATCGGTCTTCGATCATGTGGCGCGCTGCGGGCCCACTCACGGGGTCTGGGTATCGTAGCGACCCATCTGCCTGCTCGAAAATCGTACCTGTGAAAAATTCGGCGGCCTCAGGCGGAAGCTTTCCAACCTTGATCGCCGCTTCAATTTGGTTGCGAATGCCAGCCGGCACCCCCGCCCAAAATGGCTGTGCGCCTTCATGGTTGAAGGCTGGATCGCCCGGTCCGTTATGCGCATAGATGGCCTCAATCTGCTCACGAAAATCAGCTTTCGATATCTGTTGTGCTTGAAACTCCTTTTCAACGACGCGCATGCCGGGAAACTCATGAAAGTATCCGACAGCAAAGAATGCTACCTTAAAGACCTCGTTCACGGTCTCAAGCGAAAGACTGGGATTGATGAATGGCTTTCCGTTGTTTAACTCTCGCAAGAGGCTGCTAAGTGGAGAGGCGCCCTTGAGCTGTAGCGCTTCAATCATCGCTCGACCATCACCCTCCTTACTAACCCACCAACTCTTGTAAGCTCCTAGCTTTCCAAAGTCTGACTTCACGATTCCGGCCCGAAGGTTACGAGCGCTACGATGATTCATCCCCTTGCCAGTTAGGTGCACCATGCTCAGACTCTTCAGCAACGCATCTTGATGAAAATAGACAGATGCGAATTCTGCCTCGCCTTTGGCTTGTCCCCCCAGCTCTGCAAGGTCACCCTCAGCCGTATCGGTAAGCCGCAAAACCCCTTGCCGCTCTGCCAGCTCGACTTCGTCGTTGCACTGGTTACCAAAAGCCACCGAAGGAGAATTTCCAATCGCGAGGACTATGGAGAGCGTCAGAATGTTCCCGGATTGTCCACGAGTTGGCACGTAAGACCCCATATCTTCTCCAGTAGTTATGGTTGCTTGCATGGCAACCCTAGCGGTGCGTGTTGAATCACTTGCACACCTCCCACCATCAAACCAAATAATTGTCTTGTGCGCTCGCTGGTTATAGGTGCAGCCGGTCTGATAAGGCAAAACCTCATGCATCACCGCCACCCCTCCATCATCTCCCCTCATCAGTCGTAACAAACTGAATTTAGGAGATTTTCATTCACTCAGCGAGGGTCCTAGACCAGGTTGCATGAATAGGGTTTGCAAGTAAGCGGCCGGCAACATGCAGGGCTAGCCAAATTTTCCCGGAACGGCTGAGGATCAGTAACCAGTGGCCCTCGTCCTGCTATTGGACATCGATATAAGTTAAGTCCGCATGGCCGTGCGTCCTGACGAGAGACACTTCGTGGTCTAGTCCAATCACTTTACCGCTTTCGCCAAGGAAAAAACTTGAAAGTTGTACGTAAGCCTTTGCACCTGCATGCGAGGCCGGGGCACTGGCACAGAGTGCTGCGCCCTGGAGCTGTTGCGATCGGTTGTAAACGGTTGTACGCGCAACGCAGCCACCGCTTTCACTGACAGCAAAGTTGTCGGGAAAACAGCGAGTGCCCTGCAGCGAATCCGGCTGCATATTCCAGCCGTGGTAAGCACGTCGGCGCACGGCCAATGTTTGCGTGGCCCAGGCGCAGTGAGTGCCCTGCACGCACGGCAAATTCAAAAGCGGTATCTGCACGCTGACGCCAGAGCCACTTATTGCCGAATCGACCGTGAAGGCGCAGACGGTATCATAGACCACCATTCGCTGGCTCTCGACACCCGCGCTATCGAGGTGCAAATACTTAATGCGGATCAGCGGACTCGTGCTGAAAACATGTTCGGCCAGCACACTAGCATCCACAGTGGCCATGGCAAACTCCTTGTCCAATCGGTGCCCCAAGGAACGCATGCCTTGAATGGACTCCTTGCGAGCGTCGCTAGCGGCCATCAGCTGCATTCCGCGCAAGTACCAATCGTGTGCCCAGACGGCAACGAGGATGAGCAACGCCGACGCCATCACGAGTTCCACGAGTGTCATCCCTGACTGCGCAGAGGGTGGGATTTGACGCCTATTCATCATTGTTCCTCTTGCAGGGGCTTGGATCGGCCACGCAATATGCCCGTGCGAATCGCCGCTGCCTTCTGCGACGCCAATCCAGTCTTCTTAGCAAAATGCAGGGCATAGTAAGTGTATCCCTGGCGATTTCTTGTGGCATTGTCGTTGTAGGCGGCAAAGTCAATTTCAAGTCCCGAGTCGAGGTCCTGCAAAAAATACCGCATTTCTACCAGCACATGGTTGGTGGCGAGAAAGGGCTGAGGATCTGCACCCGCAGGCGAAACCATGAAGCATGCATACAGGCCGCGCTCGGCACAGATATTGATCATCTGTGGCTCACCGCCCCCTTGACTTGGATCTAATGCCTGCACCTTGTTAACCGTATTCAGCGCGCAACGACTTAGCACCTCCTGCGGAATGGTGCCAATAGGTGCTGCGTCGGTGATGAGCTGCAATTGAAAGCGATCTGAACCTAAGTCGCTATGTAACTTTTCGCGCAACTCCAAATAATTTGTCATGGTGCAGAGGCCCATCCCAAGCTCTTCGGCGAGTCCCCCCATCCGGCGAAAGACATCTGCCATCACCGAGTGCTCGATGCTATCGATCTCAGATGCGTGCTCAAATTTGGCCATCAACCTTAGATCATCAATGATGCTGGAGTTCATCACCAGATAGGCTGAGGTGATGCTCGCTGCCGCCAGCATCGTCCCACCCAAGCTTAATGCGCCCCGTTCGTTAGTCTGCCAATTCATGGGAGCCTCATATTCTCTTCAGTTGCGATGTTGAGTTGCGGAGTGGCGCCCGATGCCAGCTGCTTCTGTAGGTACAAGTCTCCAGCCGGTACGCCATCTGCGAGCAAGAAGTGATCGCGAGCATCATCCGAATTTGCCATCAGCGACACGTTGTAGACAGTCATGGTCTTTACAGGTAGCCACTCCAGGGATTCGATGGAGCACCAGTATCGCGCCTCACAGAAGAGTTCGTCGTCCGGCTTGACTTGCCGCGCTGGCAGCAGGCCACGACGAGTCAACATCGGATGCTCATCCGTGATGGTGACGAGACGGCCATTCGTTCCGAGTCGAAGCATAGACTTCTCTTCAGGACCCGCCACCACGCCATATACTAGCGCAGCGCTCTTGGAGACGGGATTGTAGACTCGATCTCCCAACTTCAAGTCTTGCACAGAAACATCCTTGCCATTGGCTAACCGGATCTGGGTGTTCTCGGAAAAGCAGCCACCATTACGCTGGCCGGGAGGGCTACCAGATATGCGAGTCAGAGACAGGGAGCAGTTACCGTTGGGATTATGAATCGTTATGTAGAACCTATGATTCCAGCCACCATTCCAAATGTAGTTCCCGCGGACGAATCCTGGCTTGTCCTTCACGTAGTTAGCAGCCACGTCGTCATGGCCGGCCATCAAATGCGTCGTCACATTACCGACGTATCCTGGATAAGCATTGTAAAACTGATCCCACCGGTACGTGCTAAAGAGGTGATCGGCATTCTCTCCATTAAAGGTCCAAAAGTTAAAATGCACTGTGTTCGTGACCGCGCTATATGACGAATTCGGCAGATAACGCGCAGTCCATACCGTCACGGTGCGGCCATTCGATATGAGTCCTGGTATCTCACCCACATAATCAGGATGAAGTCGTTTATAGTCTGCGGGATCAACCCAGGGACAGTTATTCATAGGCACATGCGTGCGCTTCAACTTGGCAGAAATTTTGTAAGTAACATCGCGCCCCCGATGCAAAAGTGAGGATGTCGCTTTGGCGATCACATGTTCATCAGCAATTCGGACAATCACCACCGTGGTCGTGATCCAAGCCGAGCAAGAAGCATCTGTGGGCATCGTCGAACCCGTCCGAAAGATACTATCCGTCATCGCAGGGGTCATCGATGCACAATGCCGAAACGTAAACTGATGATTCGCCGCATGTCGATAGACTTGCTGCAGATAGGGGCTAAGATTTGGCGAAACCTGGAAGTTGGCGCCACCGCGCTCAACATAGAAGAAGGGCCTCTCGCTGACATCCAGCGCATTGATTAGCTGCTCGGTAGTCTCCAGAGCGCTTTTGGTAAGGCCAATCATGCCATGCTGAAGTGTCGACCGTGATTGGGACTCCGCGTGATACATCGTCTTGGTTTGCATAAACATGGCTGCTGTTAGCGCGCCGCCGGCGAGGATCGTTGATCCGAGCAGCGCCGATCCCCGCTGGCTTTTGTACCATTCGCCGCCCGTGCAGGCGCCAATGCCCGTTATCATCTGGGACTCCTCGCGTAACGTATAGAGCTGGGTTCTCTCTGTTAAGGATGCAAGTCACACACCTCTCTCCCCGGCATGATTGCAACTAATCGATATGGCATGTGAATTCGCCCGACACCGGCGGCCCTCGACACCACCTTATTGCGTCCAAGGCGCAGTCGGACACGACGAAAGTTACCTCGCAGGACGCATAACCCACCGAAAGTAAAGTCGAATCCGGTTTGCCAGAAAAATGCTAGGGGAACTCGCGCCCGCGTTACGGGCCAGGAATGCCTAATCCAAGCTAATTTCAGCGAAAAATCGCCAAGAGGCTTTACGAGCTGACGATGGTGCCATTGCTCTACCGATTCCCGCATAGCCCACTGCAGCTGGTCGCAAATTGAATCCGTCGTTTCGCCGCACTAGCCTCAACTTTCCTTTGAATATGATGAGTTAGCACATGGCCGCGGTTTTGCTTTGCACCTCAGGATTCATCAGTCATTGGCAGTCACTTTGGCCGAGCCAGAGAATCGATTCGAAAAACGGGGGATCAGGTGAAGCATCGAAATTTCTATCACGCGGGCCTTTGGAGCTTTACGGTTGCTATTATGGTGATTTCGGCATCCGCCTGCCGGCAGCCCTCATCCCCTCAAAAGCGCGACGGTCTGGGGGGCGTTGCTGATTACGTTGCCGAACAACAGGCAAAAATCAACAAGCTGCCCGAAGATGCTACGGAGCGCAAAGCACTCGCCACACACGTCAACGCCGTCGACCGGAAATTGCGCGACAAGCGACTAACGGGCGGCCTGGTCGGGGCCAACACCCGTGTTATGGCACATGCCATGGGCGATCACACCAAACTCTATCCGCTGGTCGGGCAGTATCGAGTCATGGTCATTCCCGTGCAATTTGCCGATGTATCCTTTGCGCGACCCGAGTTTTTCACTCCGGATAAAAGGGGCGAGATACCAGCCCAAGATTATCTTTTTGGGGATCACGGAGATTCGATGTCCCAGTATTTCAAACACGCGTCAATGGGCGCTTTCCAGGTCAAAGGCCAGGTCATGGCACCCGTGACCGTTGATAAACCAATGGCGGCCTATGGCGAAGCTGTAACAGGTACGAGCGATAAAGATGCACGTGGACTGGTCGTCGACGCTCTACTTAAATTGCAGGAAGTTGAGTCAGATCCCGATTGGTGGAGCAGCTTCGATCGTTGGGACTTGGGCGACTATGATAACGATCAACAGTATTACGAGCCAGATGGATTCTTGGATGCAGTCGTCCTGATCTATGCGGGCAAGAGCCAAGCCGCGTGCCAGCGATCTTTTGATCCAGACGGAAAGAGGCCGGCGTCTGCCGAGGTACCACCTGGACCAAGGCAGGCGGCAGCCATCGAGTGCTTCAACCGAATTTGGCCGCACCGCTGGTCAATCTCTTTGGCAGCAGATCACCCAAGGTATAGTCACACGGGTCCAGCCATTGAAGGCGAGGAACGACCATCATTCAACGGCCTGAAAATCACCGATGAGGTTTTCGCCCTCGATTACAACATGCAGTCCGAGTTCTCAGATCGATCCACGTTCTTTCACGAGTTCGGGCACTCACTCAGTTTGCCGGATGTGTATGCCTCTAGCGGCGAGAACTCCGTAGGCGAGTGGGAGCTGATGGCCCATAATGCAGAACTCCAAGCGCAAGAGCTTTCATCATATAGCAAACTCAGTCTTGGCTGGCTTTCGCCAAAGATTGTTCAACCCGGAGAAAAGAAATCAGCGTACCTTGGCGCCTATAGTTTCGTGTCAAAGGCTCAACGCGAAGAGTCAAATAATTACGAAGGCCCCCAATACAGCGAAGAGCTCGTGGGGGACGTGCTGCATAAGTACGACGTCGTTTCTACGACACCCGAGTTTGGTGAGCCGGTCTATCGTTCCCTCGTTGTTTTGACGGATCCGTCCGAGGAACAGGTAAAGGTAACTGAAGTGTCGCCGGCGCATGGAAAATATGCTGCGTATTCAGACCGTTTCGATGGCGGAAGCCGAGCTTTCACCTTGAAGCTGCAAGTGCCCATGGACGGAGATGCAACACTCAAATTCGACACCATTTACCACATTGAAACCGAAACAAACTTTGACGGCAACGACGTGGACATCAAGGTGATCACCGATTACGACATAGGCGAAGTAAAAGTGCAGAACGAAACGATAGACAAACTTCGGACCGTATCCGGAGACGACAACCACGACACACTTTCCGAGCAGAATACTGCATGTCCAGCAACGCGCGTTCTGGAGTTAAGGACGAAGAAGATAGCCGGCCAAATTACGGAAGAAGAAAAGAAAGAGTTCGCCGAAGGTAAGGCAGTCTGCCAGTCCCCCACCTGGATCACAAAGAGCTATGATTTGGGTGCCTGGAGAGGAAGAGAGGTTGCGTTCGAAATCCGCTACACAACGGATGCGGGTTATACGGAGTTCGGAGTAGTCGTCGATAACCTGCAGTTCGGCGGCAAAACATGGGATTTCGAATCGGGTCAAAATGAAGGACTCGGCGAGTTCGTCCTATTGCACCAAGGTCAAGTTGAAAAGCGATATCAGCAATTTTATCTGATGGAGTACCGAGATCCGCAAGCCGAGTATCGCATCGGAAAGTCAGAAGCTTCGTATAACATGGACCGCAACATCGACGGAGGAAATCAATCCCTGTTTCTGACAGGTGAAGGCTCACTGTCTGATAGGTTTCGAGTCCTTCAACCGCAGTATCAGCCAGGAGTTCTCGTCTGGTATTTCAACGCCAAATTCAACCGCACGTCGAATAGCGCCAGCGTTCAGGACAGCAAGGGATACTTGTTGGTGGTAAATCCTGAAGTACGCGACATGAATCTGCCTGGTGTATTTGCCGACCCCAGCTTAAAAGACGAAAAGGGATTTTACCGGGATGGCGAGGAGGATTTCAAAGCTATCGTGAAGGAGCAGCGAGATCTCTTCATTTGCTATGGCCACACGGCTTACGAAACCTACTTGAGCGGTGCTGCCCCTGACTGTCAAAACTCCGGCGCCGAGATGGACGCCATGCGTGGAGTCACACACGAAGGAAAAGCGCTGCGTTATCGCCGCGAATGGTTTAACGAGATTTTGCCGACCGACCGTTATAACTTAGCGTCTATCGGCGAACCCTATCGGAACGTCAGCGCCATTCGCACAGGCCTTTCGACGTTTCGCCCGAAAGAGGCGGAGCCCTTTAAGCCCTATCAGGTATTTAAGAACGAAAAAGGCACTCTGATTCTAGATCAAGAGATGACTGCACAGGTTCCAGCCGCGAATCCTGTTTCTGAATTCTCTGCACGCCGGGCATTGCCCGAGTTGCCTGCGCACCGGAAGGGAGACATCGTGCGCGTTGAGCCCTCAGGTCTGCGCTTTACCGTGGCAAAGCCAGCAGAGCGAATTCTAAAGTTATACGGCAACAGCCAGGAGCCAGACGCAGACGACTTCGTATTGCGACAACCGCGCGCAAAAGTGCTGATCAACTGGGAATAAAGCCAGCGACAATTGCGGGCGCACCTAGGTTTAGCTACCTGCTTCGAAAGACCGTCTGACTGTCCTTGAGCCCTGTGTACCCGGGCCAAGGACTTTTTTTGTGTCCCTTGTCACATTCGCCCCCGCCCAGCAGTACACAATGCGATGGATCTTATGAAACACCTGTCAACAACGAGGCCCTGGATGCGTAAAATATTCAATATTCTAGCCATGTTAAGCCTGACCGCGGCACCTCATGCGTTCGCCCATGGCTCCGATAAGCCCGGCCCACACAAAGGGTATATCCAAATGCCTGGGGGCTTCCATACGGAGGTCGTCCCTGGTGCCGAAGAGCTAAAGGTATACCTACTAGATATCTCCTTCAAGAATCCCACGACAGGCGATTCATCCGTCATTGTAAGGTTGATCCAGGGCAATACCGCAATCGAGATTCCGTGCAAGCCACGGGCCGAATACTATTCCTGTGATATTCCCAAAGGCAGCAAACTGGACAGCGGCGTTTTAGAAGTTCTGGCAATTCGCCAAGGGGAAAAGGGAATTCCCGCTCGCTACACTCTGCCGCTGAGTTTTAGTAAGCCCATGCATTGAAAGGCTGACAATGCTCATGCATGTTCCAAAGGCACTCCAAGAGCGAATCCTGTCGCGTATCATGCGTGATTTGGAGCCTGCCTGGGGTGCCACTTTCGGCAAGATCGCAGCTGCATCACTTATGGGCGGCATGACATCGCTGTTCATCTGTGGACAGTTTGGTCTAGGCCTTTCTGGTTTTGCTGATGCTTTCAATCAATCCCTGCATCATCATACCGGCGATATCGCATGTGCACTGATTTGTGGAATACTGTTCGCGGCTTTGCCCATGGCTATGCTGCGCTTTGTGTTTTGTAGCCCCATTCAGTTCAAGGCCATCATGAACAAGCGCTGGCAGGCGTTCGTGATCCTATTTGCCATTTTGGGCACTGTGTTGGCGGCGATCGGCACACATAATACAGGCATTCTGGCCGTTCTGGCCTGGCTGGCTGGCGCGTTGCTAGCAGCGAAGCTCTTAGCGCAGCTGCTATATGCCACGGCTCCTACATGGGACTTACGCACGGAGGCTGATCATGGGTCATAGCGGCGGAGTTACCCTCGGGAAAACTGCTCTCTTATCCGACGCAAAAGCCGCGATACCTTTTGACGAGCATTGGCTTCCGTCATACCTCGCTGCTGAGCGAGTTCCTCAAAACTGGCGCCATCAAATATTCGGTCAGCTAAGATCTGTAGTTCGTCTGATGCGAGATTGCCACAGGCAGTCGCAATTAGATCCCGCAGCTCTGACAATTGGTCAGGCCCTGGTCTCTGGTCGGAAATGGACAACACGGAAACGTCCACATGTCCGAGTAATTTCTTCCTCGCCTGAAATTGATCCACCATGGCGTTATGGGCAATGGACATGACCCAGGTAAGCGCGCTGCGCTTCGAATCAAACGAGGAGACATACCGATGAATGCGAAAATAGGTTTCTTGAAGCGCGTCTTCCGCATCGACGCGACTCGCAATCCTGAGAGTCAAATAATTGAAAACCAACCGATTCGTACGATTGAAGAATTCGGTAAATGCACCCGTGTCGCTGTCAGCATAGCGAACAAGCAGCTCTTCGAGGCTGGTGATTTTCGACGGATCGGCCATGATATCGACTCGAATAAATGAATATCCAGAGTACCTGGAATAGTTACTGTACTGAATTTGACGAGGTTGCGAAGTGGAAAACCTGAATTTCGACAAACCTGAGGCTCTCGAGGAAGTCGCACGCCAGATTTGGTCTGTTTCGGCTGGACACGCGGGCAGCTTAATCATCGCAGGGATTCTGCTCGCCGTTAGCTGGTTTATCGCCAAGCGATTAGCGAGTGTGCAGTCAAAGCCTTTGCATCTAGCGCTACCATGGCACGTTCTATCTCTCCTCGTCCTTGTGTTCTTGGCCGGCAACGTGGGATTCGGCCTCTTAACCGCTAAGCTAACCGTGCAGAGTGTTGAGATGGCTGCAGATCACTTTTCCAACCTCACGGCTTTGCGACTGGCCAAGTTGAGCCACCAGCACTTTTTTGGTTATGGGCTTCTGTTCGGCATTGCTGCAGCGTTAGCTCTGACATTTGCCCATCGACGTGATCATTGGCTGTATCTTGCGATGCTGGCGGGCTTCTTGGCTTCCGGGGCCGATGTCATATCCTGGTGGCTAGCGGCTTACGTGAGTTTAGGCTTCTATTGGCTAACCATCATTTCAGGAGTGATGTTCGGGTCGGCTTTCCTGTGGATTTTTTCCGTGACAGCATTCACCAACATTTTATCGATGCGTTCCCAAAGGAGTTAAACTTTGAAGTACCGAATTCTGTTGACATGTTCTTTGTTGAGCCCAGCCTCTATTGCGTACTCGCAGGGCCTGAACTTTGACGAACCGCAAGTTGCGGCTGCCGAATCGACCTCGAAGTTCAGTCTGGATAACGTCACTGTCGGCGGTGCCGTCGACTGGCGACTATCCTATCAAAACGGCGCCGAGCGACCAGTCGCCATGCTGCATGTAACCGAGTTAGTGCTGACGGCCGCAGTAGGCCCCCACGTCAGCGTTTCTGCCGAGCAGCTGCTATTGACCAGCGAGAATGAAACGGTTGTCGGACAAGATCACGGATTCGTCACCATTAGTTTGGTGCAGCTGCCTTTCTTGCCCGACGGCATGAACGTCAAGCTGGGAAGATTTCGCGGCAAGTTCGGGCTAGATGCGCAAACCGATAGCCCGGCTAACATTTTTCCATCTCAGGTTGTACGAAGCAATGGCTTTGCATCTGACGTCGGAGTACAGCTGGATTATGTCGTGGGCAACTTTGAAGCCATTCTTGAGACGTTCAACGGTGCTGATTACCTTGATACGGATACCGGCAAGAAAGCGATCGCGACCCCAGGATGGCCGACGCAGGTACGATTAACTTGGCAGCCCTCAGCAGCAGCTATCATCGGCGTTAGCGGCTTTTCCGGCCATAGTTGGAACACGATGGGAATGCCCACTATGTTTCATATGTCAGAACTGGGAACCATGGTCGATCGTTCACAAGTCATCCGCAGGGAGCGATTCGCATTGGATGCTTCGTGGCGGACGGGTCCATGGAAAATCATGGCAGAAGCCATTGGCGGCAAAGATCATGGCCGAAATGAACATGCGTCGCACGTAACGACTCAAGGAGACAATTCAGTTCAAGGCTTTCTTGCCCGCACTGATTTAGATACGGGAGTCATTTTTGGTTCGGTTCGTCACAAAGTCGCCGTACAATGGGACCAATGGCGGGACCAAACCCATGAGGACACGGTTGGATTTTTGTCTGGTGCTTTCACGCTGCAGGATGATGCGGGGTGGACCTGGCGCATCGGCGCCAGCGCCAGCGCTTTGGCCTTTCAAGGCAAGGAAGCGTATGAAGATTACTCGCAAGACAGCCCTTGGCGCGCAACCACGCAATTTCTAGTCAGCTTTTAGGAGGTATCCATGCGGAACATACGGAAGACCTATTCAATCGCGATGATCGCAATCTGCGGACTAGGTGCTGCAGCAGCGCAGGCGCACGAAACGACCTTTCCTGCCAAGAGACTGGCGCAACTCCAGCAGGAGAGTTTGACGTTTGAGGAGAAAAAAATTCCTGTGAACCTCAAGAGTTTGGGTGAGTGCGAGGCACAGCATTCGTTCAAGCTGAGTAAAGGTGAGCTGGCTGGCAATCTGTATCTGGGGCGCGACAGCAAGAAGAGTGTGGTTGCTGTGGTTGCGTTTCTGGATGGTCATTCCAAGAATGGAGACATTGAGTTTGGCGCCGCCGTGACCGCCGATCAAAAGATCTATGGCCTGAAGGTATATTCCAGCGGTGAATCAGCAGCCACAACGGCAGATGAGTTTCTGGCCACCATGCGCGGCAAAGACTTGGCGCAACTGGAAACCATGAAACGTGAAGAGAAGGATGACGGCAAGTCGCTGATGATCGAGCTGGCCATGAAATCCATTTGTCGAGTTTCCGCCAGTTTCGCCAAGAACTAAACGAGGAAAAGTCCTGTGCGCACACAAGCTTTATTCACAGCGGGTGTTGTTTGGCTGGTATGGATCGGCAATGCGGCTCCTGCTGGGGCCCTGCCACAGTATCAACGCATGGTGAATGGGGTCTACGGTTACCGAGCGCCATGCATCACCTGTCATACAGATGGCGCAGGCAGCTCTCTGTCACCCTACGGAAAGGCCTTCGAGCGCGCTGGTCGAACGCAAGCTGCCGTGCAACTCATTGCCGGCAAGAAAAATACTGGTGACATGCTCACCTTTGGCGAAAAGCTGGCTGCCAAAGCCAATCCCAATGATCCAAAGAGCACACCGGCAGCACCTGGGGATTGGTTGGCGCAGGACATCCCCACTAAGGATCTGAAACTGTTTGCGCCAGCAGAGGTCACTTCATTCACGCTTCTTGAAGGCAAATTTCTTCCGGAAAAAGAGAAGGCCTACCGCGCAGCCGTAGGGGCTGCATTTCAAGACGAAGACTTGCTGCCAACATATTTCTTTGGCGAAGTCTCAGGCAAGAGGCAGTACGTCATTCAATACGTGCGCAGCACCAAGCTTAAGAAAACCATCGGCCTCGTGGTAAACATAAAAGGCCAAGTCGTGAGCGCCGCGTGGGTCGGCAAGAAAACTGAGCCACTGCCGAAGGAAATTTTCGAGCCCTATCGTAGCAAAGACCTGCCTACCATTCGCAGCTTGAAAGTGTCAGGAGAAGAGGAGGAGGAGGTCAGATTGGTGATGATTCGCGGTTTGACTGGTATTAACCTCGTATTCGGAGGTTGATCCACACCACGCGCCATTAACCTTCCGAAAATACAGATTTTTTAATAATCTTTAACGTTGACCGACAATCTACCGACATAGAGTACAGGGATAGATCCCACGGAGATGACGGAGCAATTCGCCATGACTCGAGGTTGGGCCAGCGGCAAGCACAAATGGATCATGAGCTGTATGTGCCTTGCAGCGATCTTGGCGCTCTCATGCCAGGGGTGCAAGAGGAAGACGAAGACTCGGCCCAAAACACAGACGAGTGTCAGTGAATCTGTCCCTTCCAGCACTGAAAGTGGCGGCGCCCTCATCGTCGATCAAAAAGTTGCAACTCTCAGTTCATCCGAAGATACGGATGTATCTGTTGGCCCGTTAAGCGTCTTCATACCTGCAAAGTCGTTTAGCGTTAATACGACAGCGCACGTGAGTCTTATGACATTGGATAATGCTATCTTTGATGAGCTAGCAGAGGACATTGAAATACGCGGGCATTGTGGCCAGCTCATCGTTCGAGACTCCGACGACAATATCGTTGACCGTGATTCCATGTACCATCCCGTTATGGTGCAGCTTCCTGTTCCTGAGTCGGTAGCAGAAGAGGATTTATATTTCGTTGTATTCAGAGATCCTGACCTGGAGAGCGAGGTTAGATTCAGTGTCGATCTCATAGCCATGAGTCGAGTAACGATTGAGGGAGTTGAGCATGCTCGCATTCCACTCATCGAATCAAATGCCCGCTTTTGCTTTATCGAGTCGCAGGCAACAGAGCAGATCGCGGCAGGCTTTACGCCGTATGCAGAGTCAGAGGAGTCTCTCTGGACGTCAAGCTTCACGCCATCGGTAGATGCCATCATCACAAACGCACGTTCCATCAGGATCATCTTCAAAAAGCAAGTTCTGTCGAACTCACTGGTGATAGGAGGTTCGCTGGCGAGTTATGCTGATCATACTTGGTCAACGACGACAAGCATCAATGATACCCTCACCGTATCGCCAGACACATCTTGGCCCGTTGGCGTACAGTCCATAACCGTCGCAGTTCATGATGCCTCAGCCTTTACCAGCACAACCCTAAACCGCACTTTTACTGTCGAAGCCGCGCACCTACTCTTTGTCACTTCAACACAGTACACCGCTTTGCAAATTGCGAGCGTCACTCACGCAGATGAACTTTGCAACGGACGAGCTGAGGCCGGAAACTTAGGCGTGGGTTTCAAGGCGGTCATTTCTGGGACATTTCCTGACCATGCCGATCAGCGCGTGTCGATCTGGCAACCTGTGAAGAACATGATCGGTCAGCAAGTCGCCGCAGATCTTGCAGAGTTCTGGGGGACGGATTTTCCTACTCCTGAGTTTTCTGCGGGGGTTGGTTATAACGAGTACGGCGCAGTTCTTGAGACCGAAGTGTGGACGGCGACGACACCATATGGAATGGGTGGCGGCAACAATTGTAGCAACTGGACGTCAAATAGCGGCACAGCACTATATGGCAACTCCGCATTTCGAAACAACAAATGGGTAACGGCCAGCGGTGTAGAGGGAAACTGCTCGACAACTCGATCTTTGTACTGTCTGTCACAGTAGAAAGACACTGGCACCCTTCGCATCATATACTTGAATGAGCAAGATTAGTTACGAGTCACTCCAGTACAATTCTCGCAGTACCCGCTCCACGTCCCCTGCGCGAATTAGCGCGAAATGATCGAACAATCTTGCAATGCGCAGGCATGCGCCAAGCCTGGCATCACGATTGCACCAACTCGAAATGGTAAGCCGCAACTCTTTTTTAAAAAGGGAGCCTTTCATGTTCGAGCAGCGAATTCATTACACAGCGATTCTGCTTGCAGTATTTACCGCTAGCAGTTGCAAATCAGAGGCGGATCAGGTGCGACGAAAGCCCGCAGAGATATCCGAGAGTCTTGGCGCACAGGATCAATCACCAGTGAGCGTCGCCGCTGGACTCACGGACAAAGATATCGAGATGACGCCCGAAGAGAAGGATCAGACCTTTTCTGACTTTGAGGAGCAGGCGGCGGATGTGCTGTGCAACTTAACAGCAGCCCGACCTCGCCTGGCTGCCGCACGCGCAGCCTTTCAGGCATGGCTGCAAGCGAAAATAACACCCGAGCAGTATGCAGCGTATACACAAAATGTGACGGAGAATCGCCAGACACTGCGGGACATCATCTTCGCTGCGCACCCAGAACTCAAAGCTCACTTAAATGCTGCAAAAGAAGTGCTGCCGGCTCCGGCGCCTGGCAGCGATGGGCTGAATTTAGCGGAAGCGCCTGGACAGCATCTCGTTGACGAAGTCATTACCGCGAATGGGACACACTATCGCCAGTACGCCGGCAGTGGTAGCCGCGGCTACTTCACTGGTAGTGCTACGACCGTGACGCACCCAAGTGGTGTGGCAGCTGGTCGCATTTCCGGAAGTGCCTGGGATGGTCGAGCCGGCGGAATCACGGCCGTGCGGGTTCCAGGAAAGAGCGCTGCCTTTTCTACCCACCTTTTGATACCAGGCGTCGGGTTCTGCCTTGGGTATGGCTACAAGACCTCATCCAATTCTGTAGCCGGGAAAGCGCAATCCTCAGGCGGCGCATGCATCGACGCCAACGGTAAGGTCTACAGCTTCTGAGGCCAAGAGTGTTGATGAAAATGGGGCAACTGCTAGCAAACGGCAGACACAGGCGACAAGTCGCGTGCTGGGGGCGCTTTATCGATTGACTAATGGGGTCTCAATCCACTAAGAGCAGCCTGCAAACTTAAGCTATTTGGAGGCCCCATGAAGTTAGCAGCGACCGTTTTTCTCATGATGACTTCTACCTACGCTCTCGCGACGCCATTTTCTTATTCGTGCAAAGGTACCGATCAGGATGGTGACGAGCGTTCATTCCAGTTTACCCATTCCCAACATGCGGCAGCTGTCACGACCGACGAGGGCGACGAATACATGATCGATCGCCGATATGATGATTATGCATCCAATCGCAAGTTCGGCGTCTTCATCGACAATGGCTATGATGGATACGGTGGGTTCGTGAAGTTATCGATGCCTTTGACCCTGATCGATGCAGAAGCGGCAAATACCCGCAGCTTTACATCCTATTTCGTTGTTGCAACCTATTCAGAGCTTGGGCACCATTCGACCGTTGAAGTGACCGGTCGCTGTATTCTGGCCAAGCCAGATGCACTGACGAAGTCTCTGGCCAAGCAAGCTGCGAAGTATAGCGCACTTGTTCCCAACGCAACTTGGATGAGTGAAGCCGACTATGGATGGAGGCCATTCTATTCGCTGCAGCCAGTTTCTGACGCCCAATGGAATAGCGGAAAAGTTGCTGCTTCCTTGCTCGCTGGCAGCGCCCATGTTGAGGTGTGGTCGCATAAGGAAGTGCTTGAACTCTTGAACGAATTGGCCAGTGATTCTGACCGGAGCAGCGAACAGGAACAAGCTGAGTATTCAGCACTGTTGAAAGCACTAAAAGGGGACTTCAAGGAACTCCGCGGCTTCAAAGTTGGCAAGCCAGATTCCGGCGCCCTCGATCTCTTTATCGTGGGCCGGACCAAAGCGGGTTATTTGATTGGCATCCGCACCATCTCGGTTGAAACCTAACCTGAATGCAGCTGCCCATGGCAGTTCTCGCGGGCGCGACAGCCATGAGTTGCGCCCAGCTTGCGCTTCAGCATCTTTTCAATGAATCTTCACAGCAGATCCTACCGACGCCGTAAGCTGTGGTATCATGAGTATTATCGAATCCTTATGACTACCAAACGGCACGGAATAAGATGGCGACGCTTAACGAATTGCGAGAACTACGACGCAGGATAGCTGCTGAGATTGCGACCTGCGCCGATCATACGTCTGCGTCTGCTCTCCTACAAAAGCGTCTCGATGAATTTGCTGCCGAAGGAGCCTCCCAACTTCTGGAATGGGTGGTATGCCGAAGTGTCTGGCTGCACTACCGCGCCGAGATTGGAGCGGAGCCAGATGCAACTGCCCTAGAGGTCCTCAATGAGTCGCTAACCATACTACGGTCGCTGGGAATCGAGCCAGCAAAGTCTCGGCTATCTCTGGTTTGCGGTTGGCTACAACTTCACTATGGCCAGATCGTCGCCAATAGCGGGGAGCAAGTTGGTGCAGCAGCCTGGATTCTGCAGGGATTGCAGTCTGTCTATCGCCCAGAGGATGAAGATCGGACTGAGTTTTTACTCTCTGCCGCTGAAGTATCTCTCGAGGCTGGCATGGCCAGCCAGAGCCAACGCCTGACCTTGAGTTGTGTTGCATTGAAGCCCCCTATCGAGCCGCGCCAAAGAGCGCAGCATTTGCTATGGCGAACCGCGTTACTAACCGGCGATACGGATGCAGCAGAAGCTCTGGGTCGAGACACGCCTGATGCAGCACCCGCGGCGGCTGACCGCTCGACCAACGAGCCTGGCGTGTCGCACGCCCAGCAGGTGCACAACCCTCGGCACGTCGGACGGCTTCATGACAAGAAGATTCTAACGGCAGATTGGCACCAGCTTCTCGCCGAAGCGAATACAGGTGATGATCTCAACACAAGCGCCCTATCCCTGCTTAGGCTCTATGCGTTGGACAAGCAGCACTTGCTTGACGCATTGCCACGCGTTAACTCTCTCGTCCAGCGCAATCGTCAAGTAGCCTGGCATGGTCGTCGACGACCGGCTCTTTTGCGCGGTTTGCAAGTTCTCGAACAAGGGTATGATCGGAAAATCCCACTCTCGACTCGACTTCGTCAAATCGCCGAGATGCTGCCAGAGATCGAGCGGCGTGCACCCATCGAGGTGCGAATCTTATTTCTAGCGGCAGTCGTTCGTTTGGCGCGTCGATCCAATCAAAGTGAATTAGCAGAGCTTGCCCTCGCTTCTTGCAAGCAAATCTGCCTGTCACTGAGTCAGGGCTCCAGCAGCGATACACTGGAGCTGAACCTTGATTCGGAGCGTAGTACAGATAGATTTGCACCCTTTCGAGATCGACCTCGGGGTTTTTTCGATCTGCTGCGTCTAGCCGGTTCGGTTTCATCGGAAGTGATTTCTACACGCATACGGATGACCAGGCTTGATCAAGCGCAGCGTGAGCGAGAGCAGACCGCTAGTTTTGCCCGCCTTGGTGAGAAACTCTTTGATGAGTTGGCAACTTATCGCGGCGGCCTGATGAAGCTCGGACAAATGCTGAGCCTGGTTCCCAGCGTCCCCACTGAAATGCGGCTAGCGCTCTCAGCCTTGCGCTATGATGCTCGGCCGACGCCGTTTTCCCAGATTGAGGAAGCTCTATCGACTGGGGTTGATCCAAACGTTCGCGAGCGCTTGCTCATCGACCCACAACCTCTAGCCGTCGGAAGCATCGCCCAAATCCATACGGCGCTTCTTGACCAGCGACAGGTCGTGTTAAAAATTCGTCATCCAGGCATCGTGCAACAACTAGAGCACGATCTGAGGCTCGCGGGATTGGTCAAGCCTGTTTTGCGCCGACTGCTGCCGCGGGCTGACATCAATGGCATCCTTGCTGAGCTGGGCGATCGGATTCATGATGAGGTAAACTTCAAGCACGAAGCAGACGTTCAGAGACGCCTCCAGGAACTTTGGGGTTCATATCAAGAGATTGTGATCCCAAGTGTGTCGCCAGAGAGTACAGCTGACGTCTTAATCATGGAGCAAATCAGCGGACAAGGATTTCCAGAGTTCGCCGCAACGGCTACTGCGGAGGAACGTAACGCCGCAGGTGTGGCCATCGTTCTCTTTAGTTTTCGTTCATTGTTCAAACTGGGAATCTTTAACGGCGACCCTCATCCCGGAAATTTTCTATTCATGGCTGATGGCCGAGTCGCGTTCCTTGACTTTGGCTTCAGCAAGCAGTTTGCGACGACTGAAGTTGAACTTTGGCGTGAAACATTGACCGCAACATTGGCCAATGATGCACCGACATTCGCTAAGGCTATTCGTCAGTTGGGAATGGTGGCCAATGAAGAAAAATTTAATTTTGCCGAACACTGGCAACTCAACCGCGCAGTATTTGCACCGATTTTAACTGGAGAAGACTTCACATTTACACCGGATTTTGTGCAGAGCATGATCGCGCTGCACTTTGTTGGAAGCAATGCCGCCCACGTATCACCGCCTCCATCCAGCCTCGTTCTTTGGCGTATCGTCTTTGGTCTTTATGGACTCCTGGCTGAGTTGCGGGCTACGGCTGCTTGGCGCTCCGTCATCGATCGAGCCCTGGCTTAGGAACTCTGTGCTCTGGCACCTTGAGTGATCGATCTGCCAAGGCTACCTACTCTTGATGTCGAAATAGCCTAAGTAAAAACATCAAGTTGTGGAAACCTCCGCCGCCTCCGTTGCGCTCGCTGCCACTCGGAGCGCGCCGCCCGCTCGGCACATTGGGAATTCCTCAATCATTCTGGACGACTGCTGCAACAGCTTGGCAAGACGGCGCGGGCGAACGTGAACTTCACGGGCACTCGACCGACAGTATTTCAAATATTATCAGGGAATTGCGCAGTGGCCGCCCGCTTGCTTGGTAGCCCATGGTCAAGTTGAGTGTGCATCCAAGCTCTGCCATTCGAGGGCGGACATTACGGGAGTCAGGATCATGATCAAGTTCGTACTACCGACCATCGTGCTGACGCTGGCCATCACCAGTTGCTCGACTGAGATGGAGCAGCGAACGCCAGCAACTACGCCTGTCGATCAGTATCCCAACGGCACTCCGGGCGGCACCAATCCGTCCAACCCCGTAGGTGGAGGCAGTGGCTTCAATCCACCAACGACGGGTGGCACGGGCGGAACGGGAACCTGCAATGCAAACTTCACACAGAATCTGGCGAGCCTGATCAATACGAGTGGCGCCGCTACCGTACCGATACTAGGCGCCATCAATTTTACGATGCAAGCGAATGCGTCCATGGCCATCACTGGCACCGCACAACAGGGCAGCGTCGCTCTAGCCGCCACCATCACTTCGTTTGCACCAGCACTTGGCCGCAACCTTGCTGACAACATCATTCAGTCTTTTCGTGATCCCCTGGTGCTGACCTTTGCCTCCGATGCAGAGCGACAACAGCTTTTTGCCTCAGCGCCTTGGCAAGGGCTGGATTGTTTGATTATGCCCATCAAGAGCATTCGCAACAATGCCTACGAATACCAGTATGAACCAGCCTTGCCCATGCTGGTTTCTCCCAATGGTTCGGCTGAGGCCATTACCGCCATCGGCAATCGGAGCTTTCCCAATATCTCCGCGCGCATTCTGCGACATCCTACAGCGCAACCTGGGAGCCATCAAGGCACTGCCAGTATCACTGCCACGGGCTCGAATGTGAGCATTGACTACGATTTTGGTGGTGTTGCGCCGCGCGCCAATGCAACTCCGATTAAGGCCATCGCCTATGAATTAGGCGCAGCCAGCGACGGCTATCGCTCTGTGACGATGCGAGCATTCGTTTCCGATAACTCGCTAGTCAACCTGCAGGTGAACAAGTGAGCTCCAAGTTAACTCATGGCGTTCATTGGATACGTTTTTGCAAGGTCGTGGGCTCGCTGCTCATGGCTGCAGGAAGCGTGACTGCAAGCGGTGACCCCACCGACTTCCTTTTGCACGGCGCAGCCAATAAGGCCACGGCGGGTGCGCGCGCCACCCAGCTGCAAGGGATCGAGGCCGTTGCTGGCAATCCCGCTAATATCGGCATGAGTTCTAGTCATACTCTCTATGGAGAATTGAGCTGGCTAAGCTTGGACTATACGTTCTCTTATCCAAAGCAAGAGCCTGCGAGGGTTCAGTTGAATACCCCGGTTCTATTCTTGGGTTCGCGGCATCCTTTGACTCGTGACTTATCGGTCGCTTGGTCCATCCTCCCAATTCCCGGCGGAGGGTCCGAATTGAAGGTTGATCGCTTGCCTTCCCGAGCGCTCACTGAGGACCCCGGCCTGATGAACATCAGCACAGCATCTTCCGGCATATTGAGTTACAAGCTAGCTCTGGGCGTTGCTTGGCGTGCCTCTCCAACATTGAGCTTCGGCGCCAGTGTATTGAACAATTTGGCGGAATCAAGTCTGGTCATTGCTGACCACGAAAGCGGCACGGACCTCATCGAGTTGGAGTCAACAACAACCACCATTGGCGGCTTGCTCGGCGCAACATACCAGCCCTTTCGCCCATTACGCTTAGGCGCCTCGTGGCGCAGTCCGCTTTTGCATACGTTGCGCGGAAAAGCCCTGAATGCGGGGGGAAGTAGCTTTCGCGGCGCAGGCCGCCAAGGAGGAGCGGCGGCGCTTGGTGCAACTCTGCAGTGGAAGCCCGCTTACATCTTCGCCGAGGTGCATCATGACGATCGTGACCGAGACAGCGGCAACTCCGACGTGATGATGGTTTTAAGTAAGGGAGAACTAGCGCGACATGACACGCTCTCTTATGTGGCCGGATTGGGCGCGCAATGGAAGTCCCACCGGATTGTTGCCAGTTATGCCTGGTACCCGACCGCCATCGGAGATGGCATCATGGCGACCCGCGATCGGGAAAGGAAAGAATTCATTGGTGCTGCATTTGGAGACATGAATGCCATTTCCCGCAATCAGTATGGACTAGGGTATCGCTGGCAGCGAAAACACTACACTCTCGACTCGGCTGTCGCCTCAGCCAATGGCGAGCGCAACGTACCCGAGTGGAGTCGTGGCTATGGCATTTATCAACTACAAACATATTCAGCCAGCATGGCCCTGACCTGGAGACTTTGATTATGGCCACTGATGCCAGTTGCTTTTTCAATAGCTGGGTCCCCGCAGCCATGCAGTTCTGCGAAGCACCAGTTTTTTGCTTCCCAAAGTTCCCAAGTGACACCATTAGTAATCTGGGCCCACTACTAGGCGGCATCGTCATCCTACGTCGGCACTCGGCCTTTCGCCATGAGCTACGCTGGCTCGGTTGGGCAGCCGTAGCCACTGCGATTTTCTCTGCACTATTTCATGGCACGGGCACTCGTTTTGGCGAATATCTCGACTTATTTGGTATGTACGCATTTATTGCTGTCTGCTTGGCCCTAACCATCTGGCGATGCCTGCAGGCCATGCAGGGATCGATGGTGGTCATGGCGTCCATGATTTTTACAATTCTAGTGATGCTTTCTGTGATCAATATCCATCTTGCAACCCCCGCCTTTGCCGTGGCGACAATTGCCGTGCTATTCCTTGAGTTTCGCGCATCAAGCAATCAGTTAGCCAGCAAACACCTGCGTCGTGCCGCCCTCTATCTTGGGATTGCCTTTAGCTTCTGGGTGTTGGACTACACCCACATTCTCTGCAATCCCGAGAATCACCTTCTGACAGGGCATTCCATTTGGCATCTCATGAATGGACTCGTTTTCTTCGAGACGTATCGATACTATGAGGAAGTACTCCAAGACCAAGTGGTGAATGCGCCAAGAAAGCCACTCCCCATTCCCGCGTCACCCACTTCTTCACAAAGGAGTCATTGATGTCATCAGTCTGTTGCACTGGTCATCTCTGGCACAGAATATCCATCGCTATTTGTGCGGGACTTCTTGCGATCTTGTCGATGGTTCCACAAGTGGTGAATGCTCAACCCGTACCCATTTCACGCCTTCCTGCCGGAATCGTCGTACCAGAAAACTCGACATCCAGCATGGGGTCAGGCCCATGGAACAGGTTGATTCTACTGGCGACTGCCGAACTTAGTTCAGGTGATCTGGATCGCATGTCCGGCCTCGTGCAAGGCTACGCAACGCTGTTTCACATTGTCTATTTGGCTCGTGTCGAAGCACAGCCGACAGGATTCACTCTAGCCGAAGTTGGAATTGGCTTTGCACGGAAGTTTGAGGGTCGCTTGGTGACTGTTTCGTCTAATAGCCCAGAACCTGCTAGTGCAGATCTGGGATTTATTCAGAGACAATTGCTGCGCGCGAATGAGAACGCCGTTGAACGCATCACCATCATCGCACAGAATCAGCAAGCTCAGTTGATTGAGGCGCCGACGCTCATGACTGGAGCCGAAGGTCATAGGGAGGTGCAGGTGCGTTTCTTGATCAACATCAATGCAAAGGGTGAATTGCGCACGGCTGTTTGGCGACAGAGTGCTGACAGCGCTCAGGGCGTCCATGATTCGCGCCTTGTATTACTAGCGCCCAACCTGCACGAGTTGCGCCGAATGCACGTCGATGGGCGCGAGTTTACGCTGGGAATGCCATCTCCGCGAGCGTTTGCCCTGGAAGGTCTGCCACCTGGAACTGTACGCGAACTATCGATCGAGGAAGCGAGGCTGATAAGTGGTACTGCCATTGAGCTTGAATCCGCATTAAAACTCCTAGACTAGCTTGATGATGAAATGCCCTCAAAAGTTTGTCGATCCGTCAAACTGGTTAGGCACTGGCAGCACAGGAATTGAAGGAAAAGTCAGCACACTAGGAGGAGCGACGGCTGGCAGGTTTGCACCGAAGGGAATCGGCGGCAACGTTGGCGCCGGCACGTAGGTGAAACCACCGGCTCCATTCGGCACGAACGATGCTCCACGCGGCAAAATGATCTCTGCCATTATGGAAAATGGACTTGCAGTAGGAGTTTGGATGATCGGCGTGCCGCGGGGAATGGTGATGGCGCTAATCGGACCGCCTTGGAGACCGAAACCTCCATCTGCGATCGTCGTTGTGCTAATAAAGGCTCGATCAGTGAGTCCTTCCGAGCTCGCCAAACGCCCACACTGGCGGAAGACAATTTGAGTCTGTGATGCCGGTACAGCAGCAGCATCCATTGCGGCAACGTCAAGTGCAGCGTCTGAGCTAGAATACAAATCGCCTAGCAAGTCGCTTTCCAGGAAGCGGCCGGCTCTTAGTGAACCGTTGATGACCTCACAATGTGGACCGGATTGATACCGGGTAATGGCGTCTGTGACTGGGGGAAGACGGGTCATGGGTACCGACCAGAAACCACCCTGCAGTGAACCTCCCGGCCCCCGAACTAAATAGCCAGCCAACCCCGCCTGAACGGCCGTGCCAGCATAAGCCTGCATTCCCTGATTTGATCCAACTGGTCCCTGCACATCTTTATACAATCCATTGCCGACATTGATCAGGTTGAAAGTCGCACCGTGCAGCAAAAATTCACCGCCACTTTTTGAGCTTTCATAATACATATTCCCCATGGACATATTGGAGAGCGTCGCTTCATCAAACTTCTGCTGCAAGCCACTCCATGACTCATAGTCATAGGAAACACTTCCGAACGTGGCGGCATAGGTTGCGACGTTACCGACACCGAGAGCTGCATCGTGCCCCATGTAAACCAATTCATTTCCAACGTTCACCAGCCCCTTGCCAAATCCGACAAATTGACTGCCAACACCTTCAGCGTACTGACCAACCCAATAGCCAAAACCCTGAGCACTCGCAGCATTCGCGGTTGTCACGACATGGAGTAAAATCACGCATTTTGCCAATTGCATGCTGCCCCCCGGATAGTCTGACCAACGGACCGTGCTGCGGCGCCCCGCCTGGGGCTGTACTAGAGCGATGTTGATTTATGCGGATCTTGTTTCGAAGCAAGACCCATGCCCGCAAAGGCACGCAACTTATCGTGCCGATTTTCAAGGGATTCTTCAGCGATGGTGACCGACTCCCTCACCTCATCACCCAGACACCTGGGTCCGTGAATCCCGGTTAACTCCAAGAGATCGTGGGCATAAGGGACATAGACAGTCGTCATGCGGACCTTAACGCGCCGGCACGTCCAGCTTCAGTCTATAAAATCTGGTTGTTATGAGCACCGCACGGTGATTAAGTTTGCTGATTCACAACGCGGGACGCTGCTGGAAAACAGAGTCACCCTTTGGCAACGGCTAGCGATGAAAATCGCAAGATCATCCCTCCGGACAATTCCCACTTCCTTGCCAATTCCCTCATTCACACATTGGATTCCAGCTCCTGATTTGCTATTGGGGACCACAGGTGAATGCCAGGAGTCTTACAAATGAAACATGCCATTTCTACGATCATAGCCCTTGCACCCATTTTGACCACGTGCGGACAAGGTCGAGACCAATCGCTCGCGATATCTAACCTACAAAATGTATTCGAAGATGATCAGCGGCAAGAAGTTGAGCCGGATGCCTATCCATTTTCCGCGATGGGACGCCTGGCGACACATGACGGCAAGTGGTGTACCGCTTTTCTCGTGGCACCAAATATCGCCATGAGCAATGCCCACTGCATGACCACGACCATCAATAACCTAACCTTTTATCTCGGCTACAATCGTCGAGAGTGGAAAGATGACGCAAAGATTATCGCTTCCTACAAGGGCACCACGGTCGCCAATAATCGGGTCAATGATTGGGCTGTCGTCGTCCTCGACCGAGATGTTGGAGAATCCCAGAACTGGTTTGAGATTGATGAGTCTGCCTCGTTCTCGGCCGTTGACCCCACTTCCGAGAATACAGTCCGAACATCCGACACCGACGGCCCCTACTCGATGGCCGGCTATCCTAAGGATTATGAAGGAGGCCATGCTCTCGTCGCCGAGACCGGCTGCGAAGTGACAGGACGCAACGCTGCCTGGAATTACCTATATCACGATTGTGACAATCGCGTAGGCGCTTCGGGATCTCCCATCTATTACTTGGACCCAAAGGGCCGGGCAAGAGTGGTTGCCATCAATGCTGCAGAGCGCTTTGCCGATAACGAAACGCGCACCCTGCCGGAAGATGGAGCGCCGTATAGTCATAGTATCGCTAATTTGGCGACCGCCGTTGATCAGTTCCTACCTACGCTCAAGAGCACCCTCAGTGCCTATCCCGCAGGCGACAATCGCGAGAGTTCACCTCTCATTGAAATGATTGAGATCTGCAACCAGACGAACACGACTGTGTATTCGTCCTTTGCCTTTCGGGAATTGAGCATCGACACAACTGCAACTGTATCGGGATGGTATTCGGTCAAAGGACAAGAGTGCTTAAGGTTTCCTGTGCATGCGATCCCACCAGTGTACGGGTTTGCATTTCACTGGTCGAATGCTCGCCCAAAAGCGAGCGAAGGCTGGCCAGAGGTTCGCGATCGCGAGCACTGTGTCCAGACGGACGTTGCATTTAACATCGATTCATCGCGCCCGTGTTTGCGCAATGTAGCGAACCACATGTTTCAGCCATTCGGCAAAATCTCTACTGACAACACAGCAGACACCAAACTGCTCTGGACGATCTCGCCTAGGTAGAAGCAGGCCATCAAAACAGGCAACTCGCTGTGCCATTCACCGTGCACCGCGTAGGGCAATGAAAATTGCCTTCTTCATAAGGCGAGCAATAGCCATCGCGCTGCCGACTCTCAAATCGCCCATCCTCATCAGCGCAACGTTGGCGCAACATGTCCACAATCTGTTGGGCCGCTGCTCTGGCACGTAACTGCGCCTGGCGCTCAGACATTCCACATTCTTCCGTCATGAAGCGCTCGGTCCAAGACGACGACTGGGCTTGTGCTGCAGCCAAAAACCAAAAGGGAATAAGCAAAAGAAAATGCCGCATCTTCACCTCCATCTCGATGGTAGAGGTACAAGTTACCATATGATTGTTGAGTATTCTACAACGCGAAAGGCCAGTCGCGGCGGCAGCCGACTGACCTACGTACGAAAAATATTTCAATCTAAACCTTAGTGCACTGTCCGATCGCCTTCGCGCCGGACAACGACTACAGCTCGCCCCGGCCCACCATTGTTGCGTAGAATTTTGCCAATGTCATGGTCGAGCTGATCGTTGGCGTCACGCAAGACGCCCTCACCCTTTAACTTCGCATCCTCAGTATTGAATAATTTTCCTAGCCAGGTCGGACGCTCTGCCATGGAGTGAATCTCGACACTCTTGACGCCGAGACCCTGCAAGACCTTTTCTGTGGCCTTGGCTCGGTCATATGCGAGCTTTCGATCAGCCTTGCTGAGCTCTTGACCTTCGCTTTCTGGGTAGTTCTTGTCCGACCAAGCCGCAACAATCGCCGTTGCTATATTCGCGTCAGCGCGAACAGCGGCAACAACCGCAGCCAAGTTTTTCCTCTCGCCCTCGGATACGGTCGCACTGCCAGCAGTAAACGAAATACTAGCCGTATCCTTACCAAGCAGTTCATAAAACTTTGATTTCAAGTCCTGTGCAGCCGAAGGCTCTGTGTTATCTGCCGCTGCAAATAGGACCGCAGGACAGGTGAACCCAGCTGTAAGCAAAACAGTTGCTATTACTAGTCGCATAGTCTCTCCTCGCAAATGAATGAATTCAGGGCTCATTCTGAACTCAGATGCGCCCCATGATTAACAAGACCAACATGACTACAAGTACAACTCCAAGAAGTCCACTCGGGCCATATCCCCAACTACGGCTATGCGGCCAAGTGGGCAACGTCCCGAGAAGTATCAGTAGAAGCACAATCAGCAATATCATCGACATTGACATACAACTCTCCATGCACAAGACATCCGGGAAATCCTGAAAGCAGGACCTCCACCACAAAAGCCCGCAGAGCAAGTATTGAGCCAAAGCATCAGGAGGGATCGCAATTGGATCGAACTGACGCGCGGCTATGGCGCAAATTACCTTTGATTAACGCCATTGGATGATGCATCGACGTCAGCGTTAATCACGTAGGTCGACGCCAGTCGTCATGGGTTCGTAATGCAGCAATTACGGAACAGGGTGCAATGATTCAATGGCGTTTCAAAGCGCCATCAGAACGAGAACACGGCCCGTTTAGAGCCACATCGATCACTTCGATGCGCGAAAGCTCGCTATGTGAAAGAAGAATTGCGAGTAGACCAAGAAAAGATACGACAACACCCTCGACGGCACAATACATGCACATAGCGCAGCGCTATCGGTGTCTGAGAATGATCGATCTGAAACAAGTTGGGGGCTGAAATGAATTGGGACCAAGTCGAAGGAAAGTGGAAAGAATTCAAAGGTACGATCCGAGAGAAATGGGGCAAGTTGAGCGACGACGATCTAGAACAGATCTCCGGAAAAAAAGACCGCCTGGTCGGCAAGATTCAACAGCAATACGGTCATAAAAAGGAGCAGGCAGAAGAAGAAGTCAATGAATGGCTATCGGCATCCAAATCCAGCAGCATATTCAAAAAGAATAGCTGACCAAGACTTGAAGGTGTGTCCTTTTGGGCATGCCTTCTTGGCCACGTTACCCATGTTCCCACGAATCTCCAGGAATGCCCCAATCGGCGGTAAATTGCAAACAATACAACAGTAAATCTGCGTGGCACAGCGGTTGCTAGGTACTAGCGAGGACGGCGATAGGAATCCATAGAGGAGATCGATCATGACCTTCATCCACGCTCACCTGCTAGCACTCGGCTTGCTTGCGATCGGCTGCGGTAAAACCGTTACCAGGGAAGAGACACAGGACAAGAAAGCAGAACTACCAAGTGTGGGACAGGGTGGACCGCTCGATAGAACACAGCAGGATTCCATCATCGCTTCGGGAGCGCGCTTAGAAATACGCGGCTTTCTAACTGCAGTAGATTTAGGTACACCATCCCATAGACGAGAAGCTTCGGCGCTGGACATTCGAGATCTTGTGGAAGGCGATTCGAAATTTCTAGCATTAGAGCCAGTCGACTTGGATTTTGATCAATGCCAGCAGCGCGCCATGGCCAATCAGCTGATCCGAGCAAAAGGCGATGTGGCAATGGCTGAAGTGAATCCGTCATCCATGATGGAATGTATGGCTAACCATCATGAGTCGACTGTCATGAATCAAATGGTTGGCCGAGTATACTTCGCAATTCATTGTGAAGGGCTGTCACTTAATCACCTAAACGGAAGGTCGGCTTTTCAGATCGCGACTCGCGAAAGAGTCATGCAGGTATGCAGAAATGCTCCGCGCATTTCCTACATTCAACAGTCCAAGATCACCACCGACTATACCTATGTTCAGGATAACGCTCAAAATAGGTATCAACTCGTTTCGATCGACGCTGAAATGCAGCGCGATGGTAGTCCATGTGTATGGACGGCGACCACGCCTGGAAACTTCTCCAACTCGGAATGCATCATCACCAGAAAAACTGTCTCACATACAGCAGCATCGCCACAATCGCCAACCTATAGTCAGTTAAATCAATTTGAGTATGACGGGATGCTGCTGGCTATTGGTCAGCGGTACTCTACCTCAGGCCGAATAAAATTCAGCATGGATGGTTGGCAAGGCGCGATGGATTATCGGGGTGGATTCGCACCCGTTTACCGAGTGTCTAATGGTCGGGAGACGCTTAGTGGTCGGCACGGCTATGCAAATTAGGAACTTGGAGTCATGCTGAACGTGGTCCGGGTCAACGGCAGGGTCCTGAATTTGCCAATCTTTCAGCCGTTTTCTTCCATTATGCGCCATCAACCACAAGATAGCGCACCAGTGCTCAGCCTAACCTAATAGACATTGATAGCGAATCGTCGTGATCTGCAAATTTACTGTTCAGCAAAGCATCTACTTTGGAAGTAGATCTCAACATGTCGATGCCGATGCATCATCATAGAATATGATGTGTTGCCATCACTGCATGATCGCGGCCCCAGCTGGCCGCGAACTTGAAGACTTTGATTCGTGAAAGCGGGCCATCGCGCAATGTTCATGTGATGACAACCAAGAGGAAAACCATGATATCCAAGTTAACGATTTCCACCATCGCCATTATTGCTGCAGCGCTCTCCGGATGCCGCACACCGAGTTCCAGTTCTAGCACAGACTCTGACCCCGCAGCCTCAAATTCTCCCGGCGTTAGCCTGAGTAAACTTGGGCTCTTCACCGGAAATACAAGTCAAGATGGGAGCGGGGAAAAGTGCCATATCTTCGTCCATGGAAAAACAGGATCTGACTGGTCTGTATTTGGGTTTGGAGGGATCAAAAGCCTGACCGTTAAACTATCGGCGAACCTTCTGGTTCCTGGGAAGATTGATCTCACGTGTTTGGACGGCCCTGACTCACTTCCCCATTGCTCAGCCTACATTGGCGATCACTATCTATATGTGAACTACCAGCCAACTAAGAACATGAAACCGCGCGTTAATGTTTGGCAGCGGGGCCAGGACGGCGAGCTGGGCTCTTTGTTGGCGAGCTGCTGGCATCTAACAAAAGCTTCAGTAATTTTGTCAGACCCGAGTCCAGACGACGCTCCTTCGCCCAAACCGCGCTGATATTGTAGGGGGCTTGCCATGTTCTGGGAAGGGGTAGCGCGACCAGGCTCGATCCGGCTCGTGCGGCAACTTCCTCTGGAAAAAAACCCCAATCATCTGATTGCTTGACCAGCTGCATCGCCACATCGTACGAGTCAATTGCGAAGGAACTGCGCGGACGAATACCGTGCGAGTCGAAGGTGGGATGGCTCTCGCAAACATCAATTCCGACGAATGCTTTCGGCAAGACTGCGGCATAGCTATTCAACTGCGGCAGCGGCTTCGCCTGCCTCAGCAGGGGATGCCCCTTGCGCAAGTATATTTTCAACTGACCTTCGCGTAGGATTCTGATCTCTACATGCGGATTCTTTTGCGGGCTAAAACAGACGCCAAACTGCAATGATCCATCGCCTGTTCGAGCCACAACTTCCGAGGAACTCAAACCTGGTGGCCGCGTTTCGCCGTTTCGTAGAAGTGAATAAGTTGATCGAGCGTCATGCGTTAGCGCCTCACCTTGACACGCGACCTAGGCCTTGCGGAGTGATGAACGCGGCGCAAATCACCGAGTTCGTTGATGGATCAACAGCCATCGATAACGATCGAATCATGCCGCGGCTGCGCGACAAGGTGATGCAGCTTAATAAGATCATTCGCTACGTCGATGATCCCGCCATGACGTCTCTGTGCACAGTCATTGGACTTCGCTTTGAACTTGGGAATCCGGTTTTTGATCGGCTGAGTCCCCATTTGGGCGTGGAGCTGCCCGCAGACGACGAGAACCCCTATTGGGTCGAAGTTCGGCAGCATCCGCAGCTTGGGTTTGGCTTATGTGTGCAGCAGCTGGATGGGGCCGAGTTTACGCCACGCACAGAGGCGTTGGCCGTACTGTTGCATGAATCGTCATTCGCCGCTGACGGATTACTTCGCCAGATCGTGATCTATCCAGCACAGGTGGCGCAGCGGCTGCAGCGGCAGGGATTCCAGTTGGTCATCGTGCGCGACTGGTTGCTGAGGACAGCTCTTGCCGTGACCGAATCAGCCCCTTTGAACTATCTGATTGCTAACGAGTGGGAGCTAAGTAGCGTGATCGCACAGACTCAAGCGAAACTGATGCTGCACAGTCAGTTACCATTCTTCGGGACCCACGACAAAGTTGATCACATCTTTGGCGCTGAATTTTCCGGGTACCAGTTAAGTCATTCGCTTGTGAGTCGATGTGCGGAGACCTTCGCAAGTGTCTTTGCGAGTGGGGCTAGTACTGCGCGATCACAGCAACTCATTGCTTACATGATCGGTGTCTTTTTGGATGATCTGGCTCAACCAAAGTGGTACGGCTCACAGAGTCACTGCGAAGCGATTGAAGCGTTGTTGGTGGATTTGCAAGCGCAATCTTGGCCGAGTTGGCAACCCACAGAGCTTGCACCAAACCCGCAGACTCTTGCCGCCATAATTGCCACAGTCCGCGCTGAATAACTTGTAAACTGGTGCCGTTAACTGTGCTTTGGGTACCCCCTAAGCGATCTGGGGTACCATCCCTTCTAGTCGCTGATTGTGGTAAACAATGAACGGCAATCGATACGGGTTTGCACTTGGTGTGTTCAAACGTTTCCATTTCATTTGTAGAAAACTGCAACAAAAAAACAAAAGGATCCAAGCAGAGCCATTTCTGCACCTCCTTCGATGAATTCCTTTAGGAACAATCGCTGCCGTTTACTCGTCGTGTAGACTTTTTTGGTCTTTCATTCGTTTGTCTGGGCATCAAGTGCCATGACGATTTTGGATCTAAGTCGGAGTTGGACAGTCGTCGAAATCTGGATCTAATGCCGACAAAACTCTTTTGAGTTTTGCATCAAGAGATCATGAAATGGATTGGTCCTTTTCTCCGAATCCTTGTCAGCAGACGAATTGTTCCGTCTGCTGCTTAGGACCCAATCGAGTCCTTTACGAGCTTGTCATTGTATTTCACTTTCTTCTTCATGATGACCAGGGTCACAGCTGCAATTTTTCTGACTAAGGCCTTTCGAGCTTTCCGTGCATCAAGATGTCTTTTCATGACTAAGTATTGGTAACATTGCTTCAAGCTGGTTTCGTTTGGCGAAATGATCACTTTCAAGGCGGCGCCCATGAAGACGCTCTTCAGTTCGCTCCGACCTTGAGCTCTTCGTCTGCCGACGATGCTGCCATCGCTTGAGTCGTGGTAGCGCACAAGGTTTGCATAGGCCCAAAGATGATGCATGATGCTGACGATGAGATCATGAGCCTGAGAGCCGTGTTTCGAACTACCAAGATGTTGGAAGTGACATGGGAGTACCCAAACCACATTTCACGGGGTCAGTTCTTGGCACACAACTTGTATCCATGCCTCCCGTCGCCAATGGGGAGGGGTCATGCAAGTCCGTTTCTTAGCCAGAACCTTAATGCTACTTGTACTTTCAGGCTTTGCTGTCTCGGGACAAGCGCAGCTACCGGAGTATCAATTCTACAGCCCTCCGCATCTCTTTCGATACATCACACAGATGTTGAATGAGCGAGGAATTTACTATCTTCCGCCTGGAATCAGACCATCGACGCCATCCGACCCAAAAGTCACGGTCATGAAAATGGATCGGATTGTCGGTGGCGTGAACATTGAAGATAGTCTGCGTCATGGTCGAACGCGCGTGGAGTTTGTTGACCCACATGGCGTCACTTTGGCGCTTCTTGAAGAAAGCATAACGCCGTGCGCCGGCCGCGGCTATGGCGGTCGCTGCAAGGAAATTAAGATTGACACGGAATTGGACCGCGCTCCACGGCGTTCGGATCCTGCATTTTCCGTCACAGAGAGGCCCGATGGCGTCAGATACTGGCGATATGGAAACGAAACCGGAGTCACGATTTGGAGAGCGGAACTCAATGAGTCCTTGTCCTGGTTGATTGAGACTTTGGATGAAGGAAAAGTGTTTGTTGAACTAGCTATCGACTCACCGCTGACGCGACTCATTATGGCACTAGCGGAGTCACCAGCAGTCGCAAGTGCCCTTCCGAGGTTACATATCTCGCTGTTGGGGTCGGGTGGAAATCCACAACTAAGAGTCCAGGGGGTCGTCTCTTCGAGCTTTGTCTACGGCGAAATCGTACGCCGTGCGATTGCTGCTGGATATTACAATCTAAAGATGGATGTCGTGATTGATGGAAGACTGATGGACGATTGGCTACTCTGACTCAAGAAGAAACGCGCCCCCATCAGGGGCGCGCCAACTGTTAACGAAAATCAGGAGGTCGAATCGTGAGTGATGATCGCTGCAGAACTAGAACTCTTTCACACCCGCAGCTAAGAAGTCGAAGTCGGTAATCGACTCCGAGTCCTCCTTCACATCAATGACATCTATTTCTTTAAAGGGCTGCGACACACCATAGCCAGTAGGCACAGTGGCCAGCGCCGCACAGTCTGTTGCTGGCTCAAGCGTCGCGGCATCGTAACAGGCGCCGGTCCCCCAAGTCATATTCTCAACATCCTGACACTCGCTCGTGGAACCTGTCTTTGGGGTGCGCGCTTGAAAGTTAAGCTTCGTCCCGTCTGATCTGCCATACATGGCGCAGTTGGTCGAACCAATACCCTCGTCAGATAGGCCATAGCTAAAAGCACCGGTCGTTTTGTTAGCCATGATTCGATTGACGACACCTCTAATATGACTTCCTGCAGGACCGACTTGCAAGGAACGACCAATAAACCAGATTTCAGCCGTAGTGGCATCTGCAGCGGCCTTCGCAAACACAATTCGCTCGCCTTCGTTCTGCTTGAACTCGGCAGCGTCGCGTGTGATGGACGCAAAGTAATAGTGTGTTTCATCCTTGCCAAACAACATCTTTGCGACGCCGCCATTCTCTGGCGTGACAGCACCCGTGGCTTCGGCAAGGCAATTGTATTTACCCACAAAGGAAACCTCTTCACCACCGACCGTGAACGTATTGGTAACCTCCGCCAGTGGCTGGTTCCAGCACCTTTCTGGCTCATTCTCGTCTGCAGCGATGCGCTTCTCAAGCCTCGCCAACTCCTCATCGAGAATGTTTACCCAGTAACGATAAAAGACCGGACCGGCGACTGTGCCGGTAGTATCCTGGCGAAAGACGTAATTAGTAATGTAGGCTTTGAACTCGGCCTCTGTCTCAGCGGTATCCATCAACCCGATTGTTGGGCTGCCTGGCTACCTGTACCTGGATATCTCGTCAGAACGAGTGACGAAAAATTCGGCGCGCGCTTTACACATGCCGATTGGGGCACGCGTTTTCCCAGAACCATGCTGCGATACGCTATCGGTAATGACTTTTCTGAAGACTTCGAAGCATTCTCCGATCCGATTCTCTTGGAAACATCAGACGCCAAAGGCCAGGCACCAACCGAAGCCGAGCAAGACATTCTCGTCGAGTTGTGCGCCTTTGACCTGGCGGTGATTGCTGCCGCCAACGCAGGTGCCATCTTTCACTCTGAAAAGCTCTACATCCCCTCTGGCGTAGTGAGTGATGAGTCCGCTGCGTCTTGCTTCGCTCGGTTGCTTTTTGCATACATGGGCAACACGTTCACCTTTGTCCAGGCGCCGAATGATGCGACTCCTGCCGAATTCACCCGCAGCGACTCGCCGGCGGAAATCATCACTTTGACGGCCACATGGTCCACCAGCGAAACCGCCGTCGCTAGTTTTATCGCCAGCAGCAGCTCTGCTTTGTTACGGCACGCGGTGGCGTTCACTGCCGGGGAGGATGCGCCAGTGACGTGCGGCGGCGGTGAAAGCCAACTTCTGGACGCAGGGATACGCAACGCGATTTTCGAAGGACAAGATAGCTCTCAATCTGCTTGGGTACGCATTTGCGCCATCAATGATTTGGGAGTCGCATCTCCAGGAGCTGTCTATCGGCTAGCCGCAGAGGCGGGCTCTAGCTCCACCTCCTCATCCAGCTCCACATCGAGCAGCTCATCGAGTTCAAGCAGCGGAGCAGGCTTAACCTGCCCGAGTGGCGGAGTCACTTTGCAGCAGGACGAAGAAAGCTGCTATTTTCTTGCTGAAGTGGGCGAGAATTGCTTGGACGTGTGCTCAGGCAAGGTCATGACCCTCAGCGACGCCACAGTTGAATTGATTGGCAAGGGTGCAGCGACAAATGATGGCGACAACAAGGGCCGATGCACCGCCTTATTGAGTCTGCTAACTGGATTAACCAAGGAGTTAAACACCACGACCGGGTTTGGCATGGGCTGCTACTTTTCCCCAACGGGGGGAGACCTGTTTATGTGGGACAACGCCCCGACTCAGGCTGATGACGCGGAAGCACAAGCGCGACGCGTTTGTGCCTGCCATGAATAGCGTGTCGGCAGCAGTTAACACGGACAGAAGAGATTGCATCCCAAAAGGCCAATCGTTTCCAACCACCACGCGAGTCGTTCAGCACATGGAAATGAATCGTCGCCAGTTTACATCGCCAAACAAACCAATTCGTGGGCCATTTCGGCGACTTCTCCTGTCAGCACTTATGCCATTAATAATCTTGCCCGCTCGGTCTGATGGGCAAATCACCGACTGGTGTAAGAGATTCGACCAGCTCAAACAAGAGGAGCAGAATTTTCTAACAGAACTACACGACGGCAACATGAACCTCGGCTCCGCTGAGACTATCCGTAAACTGCAGTCTTGCCCAAAAATGGACATGAATCTGGCGCGCACAAATCAACCGCATGTGTCAATCACGGCTCATGGAAGACCCGTTAGCTTGAAGCCAATGAGCGCATTCAACTCGATTCACACGCTCTCGGTCCATTGTCGCGAGAGAGACGATGAGAGTCAGCCGCCTCGACGCGCAAGAGATTATTTTCCAATTGCCGAACTCGCCGCGCTCACACACCAGAAGAATCTCGAAGTTCTAGACATCCGAGGATGCGGCGATATTGGCCTTTGGCCATTTGCGGAGCTACCAACATTGAAGGAGCTGTATGTCACAGAATCATTTATCGGAGCTTCTACTCCACTTGCAAGGAGCCTGTCTCACTTGAAGATTCTCATGCTTGATGACTCGGTCATTGAGGACTTGCGTAGTCTTGTTCATCTCGTTGGATTGAACACCCTCATCATCGGCAATAGAGAGAATCAAGGTACCCTCGTCAATCTTGTCCCGCTCCTATCACTCTACAACCTGTCGATCCTTTCGATAAATGGCCATCCAGGAATGTCCCATCTCGAAGGGGTTCAGCACCTTTCCAATCTGGATAGGCTCATTGTCAGGGGGGGAAAGGTGAGCAGTATTCTACCTCTGGAAGATGCCGCGTGGCTGCAGGGACTCGACCTGGATGATAATGAATTGGATACCTTGAGGGGCATTGAGCGGCTACCCAGATTGCGTTGGTTGAGCGTTAAAGATAACAAAATCACAGATATCTCGGCGCTTGCCGGTATTCGCCTGGACACCCTTGATCTGCGGGATAATCAGATCTCAGACGTGCGCCCACTCGCCCATCTTCTGGATGCAGAGTCATTCCCCGAACTTAACCTATCGGGCAATCCAGTAGTTGCTCGCGCGGGCGTCTCTGAGGGGGATGCATCAGAGGTCGATCGAAGGACGCTCAGAATCCTCATGCAATTCTCTCAATAGGCTTGACGACCGCAGCACGGGAGTTCGATCGCGGCAATTCTCGCCATCCGTCAGTGACATCGTTGTGCGCATAGCAGCAGAAGGACATCGTTATTGACGCACGCGCAACATCGACACCACAGCGTTTCATGCGGCAGAAAAAGCACCTTGCGCTTGCACCTTCGACTAACTTGCAATAGATCCTTTGCCGCTAATATTTAACCTGGGAGACGAATTAAGATGAAATATGCAGCAGCGATCACAGCCATTTTACTTCATTCGGCGATAGCCTTTGGACAATCGCATTCGCCAAATCACACCTCCGGATTCTTGGCGCCAGACTACTACGTGACAAACTGCACATGCGTCGTCTACATTGGCGACTATGGACAGACACGGCGGTATCAAATCAATGCTTCAGGCTCAAGCTGCGGCGAGTCCATGAACAATGCAAAAGTACAGTGCGATGCTTACATAAATGCCAGTTCTCGCGGGACAGGATATACCAGTGGCTGCATCGACTGCCGCCGCATTCATTGATAGCTCGCGCCTCCACCTAAGGTCCCCGTAACAAACGAATATTACGAAAGTATCCCACCATCCCTCAAGGGTGCCCGGCGTGTGCCGATCACCTCTGAGGTGACGCGGAGCGGACCGAGGCCGGGGGAGTTCCCTGCAGACCGGCGTTGATAGCGCGAGGATATCTAACTTGGATAACATCAGCCATTGGTGTCACTGCGGTCGATTGCTGGTGCACTTCGCATGGATTGTCACCATGGTAGGCGCTTGCTCAAAAGCCAAGAGCAGTGGGTCGGAGAAGGGCGTCGGAGGCCGCAATGAAACACTGCCGGGCTATCTCCGCGCCGACCATCGAGTCATTTCCAGTGCCCGCGGCGGCGTCCTGGATGTGGAGGACGCGCGGATCACCTTTGGACCCAGCTCGGCCCGCTTTGACTTTGACGGCTCCTTGACCACGGGACAGTTTCCCATTCTCGTACCTGGAGCGGTTATTGCCAGGCCACAAGAGCGCGCGATTTCTGTGACTGGCTCCCTGAACTCAACTCCCATGACCTCCGACGATATCCAACGAACGTTCGTCACCGTCATGTATCTGAACGGCGTCGATCGTGGCAATTTGAAGGTCATAGCGTCTTCCATCGATGCCGAGCCATATGCAGGTGGGGCCGTCATTCCTAGCCAGTACGTCTCGATACGCGAAGACGAAGGCAAAACCATCGTGACATTCTCCAGCCGCTTGATGGGCTTCTGGCTGCAGGTTGTCGGGGGCGACATCGACCCAAGCGTTCCTGTGGTGGCTGCATCGTTGTTGTCGGATCTTAGCAATGATGGTAGCTCCTCTGGTTTGCAATTGGCAGCGATCAATCGCTCTTCATGCGTTCTCACATTAACTGGTGAAGTGCGTTGTTGGGGAGAGGGGGGCAATGGTCAGCTGGGTAATGGCGCCAATGCGATCGTTGGCAACACCCCTGACAATTTGCCATCAGCATTCTCCGCAATCGATTTTGGGACGACAGCGCCCGTTAAGTCTATCTGTGGTGGTGAAGGCTTTTTTTGCGCCTTAGTCAATGATGGACAGATAAAGTGCTGGGGTCGAAACTCGGCTGGCCAACTGGCACAGGGTGACAGCGACAACCGGGGTGCCACCCCAGCCACAACTCCCGATCAGTTTGCCTTCATCAACTTGGGAACCGATGTCCTAGCCACGGATATTACCTGCGGTGCCTATCATGCATGCGCTATTGTCAATGAGCGCAGCGACATCAAGTGCTGGGGCTCTGGCAATGCCGGACAGCTGGGGCGAGATATGGACGACTCCGTGGGCGACGAGGGCCACGAACTCGGAGATGCCGTTGTCTCAGTACCAATTGGCTCGGCAGACACGCGCTGGAGATCTGTCAATGCGGGCGCTGACTCTACTTGCGCCATCAGTGAGGCCAACCGTCTGTACTGCTGGGGTGATGGTCAGTTTGGAAAAGTACATACGGATGGGCAGAACGTAGGTGATGGTTATGGCGCTGCCATGAACAACATTCAGCCAATCTTTGGTCCCGATCGTGTGGTTTCACAAGTAGCAGTTGGTGCGCATCACGTTTGCGCCATCGTGGACGATGATGAATTGTTTTGCTGGGGAGCAAATTACTACGGTGAACTTGGATTTTCTACCGGTGGTCAAGCTTTTGGCGATTCGCAATCCGAACGAGACAATATGACTGCTGTCTCGTTCTTTACTAGTGCCAAGCCAAAACGTGTCTTCGCTGGCATGTACGTCACGTGCATCATCTCGACCAGTGATGACTTCAAGTGCTGGGGCCACAATCAATATGGCAAGCTTGGACAAGGTAACGAAACCCACGTGGGCAGCAATACAGGCGAGGTCGATAGTCTGCCTTTCGTCAACATTGGATCCGGTCGCAAGGTCATGAACGCGGCAGTCGGCTTTGCCCATATCTGCGTTGCACTGGACAATCACAAAGTGAAGTGTTGGGGTGATCGAGTTCGCGAGCTAGGACATGGCATCGATCTGTTTAGCTCTATCGGTGACAGTCAAACAGAGATGGGTGATGGCTTGCCCTATACAGAATTCTAGCGCGATGCTCGAGCAGACTGGCGACACCGCACATAAATGCAGCTTATGGATCACATCAGAATAGATAATTATGTTTGTGCGCCGTCCTACCTTATAACCAACTCCAATTATAGATTGATGCGCATCGAGCGCTAAAGGAGACAATTTACTATGAAACCTTGGATGCTTTCCATCTTACCCTTGTTGTTACCGGCGCAAGCGACATTCGGCCTCCCATCCGAGCGGGTTTACGAATATTGCCGCGATGGCAAGCGCATTTACTGTGATCTTAGGCCCTATGGGGACGGATGCTACGAAATCGGAGATTGCCTGGAGGACCGTCTCATCTGCACTGCGCGGGACTTTGGGCGAGCACCTGAGTGGGAGACGATAAAGCAAGAATTTTCTGTGAAACTAGAGAACGGCCAATCAGCGCGGCATACCGTTGGGCAGTTTACGGCAACCGTTCGTATCTATGATCCCATGGGTAAATGGCGGCGTCGAATTGTCTTGGACATTCGCAGACCCGACGAGCAAGGAAACATTCAATACGCGTCAGCATTTGTTGATGATGTCGTTCCCCCGTACATGCAGGCCACGGTATCTTTGGGTGAGCAGTTCAGCGGTTCACTGAGCTGTCGCCCCAATCACGCACAAGATTGAGTCTCATCACAACGGGGCTCTCCGTGCGGAGCTTACTGCGAGGTAGCCGCGACTTTTTCCTGAATCCGGATCGATTCTAACCATGGCTTTGTGGAGGGCCTTCAGGTCCACCCAAAACCAACTGTCCGTAGTGACACGTTGGCTGGAATCCTGAAAAACGTCCGCGATCAGGGCTCGATCTGTCGCAGGATCGAAAGCAGCCACCGGAGAAAAATGTCCATTGCTACCCCACTCGGGTGCCAGGCTAGCCTCGTAATAATTAACGATGAGAACAGATTCTGAAGAAGTTAAAGTACTCATCAGGATATTCCGGAAATCACTCAGACTTTCCTCGTTGTCCAGGGCGCGCTTCAATGTGGCCTGAAATCCGTGGACCCGAGTGATCATCTGCTGAAATTGGTCTATCGTCTGACCGTCTGGTAAGTCGCGAATTTCACCATCCTCGGTCTTCAATGGCTGCGACGGACGAATGGCATCCGTAGCCGCGTTGAGAAACTCCTGAGACTGGATCCCACGCAAATCGTTGCGCAAAACCCTGATGGCTAGAACTCCCGTGGCGACTGAGCAAAGGCTCGAAGTTTTCTGGGGCTCATAAAACCGCACGAGTCTGGCATAGGGAGCGGCAAAACCCGCGATCTGGCTGTTTTTCAAAAGCGTAAGCCCCAACGGGGAGTTCGCATCGACGATGAATTCATACTGATTTTCGCTAAAGTGGCGACCAACCAGTCGACAAGAAACCGCATCAGCGATGCTTGCGAAGGCGCCACTCAATACCAGTAAATGCGAAATCAATGTGCGTCGAAGAGCCACAGTGCGTCTAATACTTTAGTTAACGATTTCCCACCGCAGCATCAGGATAACCCGCATTTGTTCCTCCAACAAGGCACGTTATTCAGCGAGCTGTAGCCGCTACTCACGGCATTCATTCCTCAGGGCGAGTTTCAGATAGTCTGCAACTCGCCCTGAGGAATGAATTGCTTTGACGCGCAGATTCAGAATCGATACACAGTGACGGCTTGAAGCATTTCATTGACATAACGCACTAATTTCAGAAGCAAAAGATGGGTGAAGATTTCCACCAGTTAAATCTGCGCATTGGCGACGAAACCTTGAAAGTCAAACTTGTTTCATTAGGGAAATAGGCATGCGAATAACAATTGGGTTCTTTATCTTGCTTTGCACATCATGTGGGCAACGCCCGATCGCAGGAGAAAGTCTGCATGAGTCAAATCTTCGGGCAAGCGTCAAGAGAATCGCTGTGGTCAGCTACGACGTGGTTTCTGGGCAGTCTCAGGAAGTGTCCGTCGCCGGTTTCTCAAAGCTGCTCATCGTCTTGGTTAAAAAAGGTCAGATGTGCAAAGTCACCTACGGAGAGTCCCTGAGTGCAGCCCCGGCACAATGGCTTAAAGGCGACTTCAACTGGTTGAATATCGTGAACCTGCCGACGGATGATATCGACAATTTCCAAGAATTTGCCAGTTTTGATATTCAGTTTGCAGCCCTCTCCGGAGAGCCATTTTTCACCCCAGATCCGGGCTCCGGGACGACCGACCGAGTTGTCTTTTCTGCTCCTTGGTCCACTTCGCGTGGATTTTGGACAGATGTACACGGCGAGGTATTGCGGTTTCGACGCTTCGGAAAGGAGCAGACTGGGTTTCCATTGTCTTGGCGTCTGATCGGTCGAGCGGCTCGGGATGAGTTATCGTTTCCACTTCCAGGCCCACAGCTATGGGACATGAATCCGTACGTCATGGAAATCAACTCGTGCGATACCCTACAGATTCACTTGTACGGAATTCCGCAATAACTATTCGAAGGAGAGAAAAGTGACTCGTTCCAAGAGTCCATCGATACTCGAAGCGGTTTACGCATTCGTTACATCTTTCCCCAGTTCAAAGATTGTGCAGCATTCAAGGTGCGAGAGATTGCCGTATTCGAGACAAGCCCATTTAGCACGCTTGGAAAGAGAGTGGTCTTGCAACCGCATTCGGAAAATGCGTTGCTGTATGCTGCCGGTCGCGATCTTTCTATTCAATCCATCGAGATCGTCGGCAGCGTGGAGAGGCGGTCCGCAGATTGTCGGTTAGAAATCTACCAAACCGAAAACGCATTGTACGGGACCCCAGGAAATCCCGGCGGGCCAGCGAAGAGCCCCTGGGATGGATCATGGGTGCATGTTGCTACTCCGCGAGGACGAATGTCGTCTATCAGTTTTGATGCATTCGGTCAGGTGAAAATGGGTGCAGTTTTTGTTCCTTACCAGCATCCAACCAAGAGAGATAAGCACGAAGGGGGTAATTGGATTGCGATTGCTCCCAAGTCAGAGTCTTACCTGACTGAAAATCATCGACGGGGCTATCGAACAACTTTTCCTGAGGAATTCGCTGTATATAGCGGCAGTCTGACCTGGCAAACTTGTCATGTAGAAACGACCCTCGAATTGACCTTGAATCCGGACGCAACTAAGCTAGATGCCATCGTCTCGGTAACACCATCTGCAGTCAGTGGGTGTGCACCTGATCTCGAGAAATATCGTCCAGAGACTTTCACGATGACTTTTGACAAGGCCCAGCAGTAGAGGTCTATACTCCGATGGCCACCGCCGGGATCATCCTCTCAAACTCTCGAACGACCGAGATCTTGGCTTCACCCGTCCACTTGTATGTTTTCCCATTTTGGGTGAAGCCTAGCTTCACCCAAAATTCCGTCACGTCATTCGCATCGGAAACACCGAGGCAGACTTTGCTGCATCCTAGCGCTCTCCGAAAGTAGTCCTCCGCAAGTTCATAGCACCTGCGTCCCAAGCCTTTCCCAAAACGATCTTCCTTAATAAGCAGCAATCCGAGATAGCAAGTGCCGACCTCCGGATGATGCACGTGCAAATCCAGCACACCTATGGGCTCATCGTTCAGGTCGATGACTAGAAACTCCTTGAAATATTGCTCATCTCGTTTCTTCGGTCCATCGACCATCGCCTGCATTGCCGTCATAAGAGTTGGCAGCCGCCCATCGACACGTTGAAAGTAGTTGGGCGACTCCTGAAAAATCTTCAGAACTTCGTCTGCCGCACTTTCATCGCACAGCCGAAATGCGATATGGTCACTCGCACCATGATCCGACTTTGATTTTGCCTTACCTTGGCGGTGCATTGGCGCATCCAGCCAACCGTACCCTTTGCGTTCACACTCGCGCTGCCGGAGCTTGTTGAGGGGATAGCAGATTCTCTCATCAGGAAAATCCTGCGTTTCACCGACGCAGAGATAAATGACCTCTTCATCCGTGTCATTGATGACGACATGCGCAATACCAGTATTTGAAGGGAAAGCGGCGAAGTAACCAGGCCCTACCTGCTTTGCGAAGCCATCAAGCCAAATCGTCGGTTTGCCTTTAACGACAAAGACGAACTCTTCTTCATGGGTGTGCGCGTGAGGAAACGCGCTTCTTCTTCCTGGCGGCAGCCGTTCGTACCAGATACCAAGGGCTTTCAGCCCAACCTTATCCGATATTCTGAAGCCCTCGCCAAAAGACTCATTGTCACCAGGATAATGAAAGGGCTTTCGGCGCGGCTCGCTTGGGCAATGCACCATACATTCCAGTGGCAATACCCCCAAGTCTGACAATGAAACCTCACTCGGAAGCCCTGTATGCGGCCCCAGCTCATATTTAGGAGCGGTGCCCCACCAAATTCCGCAGCTTTCTTTTAGCTCGGGATTTAGGGGGAAAGAACAAAGGTTGTCCGGCTTCGTGCGTTCACCCACAACCAGCAGATGAACCTCAACATCAGAATTGTTAATCAGCGTATGAGCGATACCAGTGCGAGCAGGAAAGCCGACGGCGTGCCCTTCTTTCAATTCATAGAGATATCCATTGAGCCAAAGGTGGGGATGGCCCTTCAACACGAACACGAACTCTTCCTCTAGACTCTCTGCATGCGGAAATGAGGTTCTACAGTGTGGTGGCAGCACAACATGGTGCGGCGCGAGGCGTTTAAATTCAACGGTGCGCCCAATATCTGAATCAACAATCAGAATTCGGTTTGGGGGAACGCTGCCCGTATCAACGCTCTCCTGACATGTGGAATATCGCCCGACATAGCAGTCATACTTTTCATTCCACTCAGACACACTTAGCTCCTAGATACGTTGCTGTTACTCAGTACTCTTCCTTTTTTTCATCACTTTGAACCCCTACTCTAGAAATTGCTGAAATGGAATCTGCGGAATCTTGTCCCATAATCCGCAATGGCAACCATCTCGAGTATAAGCGATCCGTCATTGAAAAGGTGCTTCTCAACAGCTAGAATCCACCTACTAGTAAACATACCAGAATTTCTAACGAGGCGCTGTGATGGCGATTTCAACGACCACCCAAAGGTGGTTGCCCATGTATGTTTTCCTCATCTTGACCAATAGTGGCGCAATGGCTTTTGGCAATATCGAATGCTCATTGCTCCAAATTGAAAAGCTTGAGCAACTCGAGCTCAAGCTAAGAGATATCGAGAAGGTTGCAATCATCGACTATGAGGGAACTGACCCGAGATCGATGAAATCGGCTAGCCACGTCGGCGCAGCACTTCCCTCCCGCAAAGTTGCAGTGCATGCTCGATTCTTTGGAATGAAGCGTGGCATGAATCACGCCGTAAGCGTCTGGATTCGCCGATTGTTCTTGCTTCAAGGGAACGTAGAATATCTAAACAACGTGCACTTCATCAATCGCGGCGTGGAATTTTCCGGAATGCAGTATGGAGCACCGCATGGCAAGGTTGAGAATCGCGAGCTGAACGATGTCGAAGCAGCAAGTGGCACTGCTCTTGAATTTTGGAGCCCGGGCTCACCAGAGAGATCCTTCATGCAGCGAGTCATCCGCTCAGACGATATGGAGCCATTAAATCGCGTGGATCATCCCGACTGGAGGATAAGTCGCCTGGCAACATCGATCAGCCGCGAAGCTCAGGTTCGCCGCGAGAATAGCTTGGGCAACGAACCATTGGCGGCGCAGATCGTCGGATTCGAAGACTTCAGTCTGAGCGTTGAAAACTACCGCCGCATTCCTGATCTCGCTCTTCGTAGAGGCACTCCCTCTCGAGTCGTCAATATAGCTGTCATAAGGGACTTTAGGTCGATTATCGCCAGCCGTTTGCGGTTCGCCGACGGCATGGAAAATTCGCGGCACATGGAGGTCGGCGAGCAAGCCGTTGACGCCATGCTCAACATTGCTCATTTAGGCTTATCGCGAGCCGTGGCAGCGGGACGCATGAGTGAAGTGGAATTCAATCAGGTCTTTCCCGAGGGCAAGCACCCATTGGCCGATGAAATCCTAGTGGTCAATGCCACGCGCTGGGCCAATGAGGAGCGCTATCGGGTCGAGTTGGCAGTCGAACTCGGATTTACGGCTGAAGCTGCATTGAAGACCTCTACCAGAGAACGCTCCCAGTACGGCGTTGGACGGGGAGCAAGCAGTTCAAGCTTTGGCCCGTCAGGTGAAAACAAGCAAGCGGCGAGCGAGCGCGAAAGATACGAGAATGATCCACGATTGTTGGAAATTTATCGTCGCTTTCCGCGCTTGTCTGCCGTCGAACGGTGGCTCGACCGGGTATAGATCCGTGCTACCTTGGCAGACGTTTGACTGCTAATCGCGCGTCACCTTCCCAAATGCGCACTGCTTGATACCCTCGAGAATGGCAACCAGCGAAGCCGTCTTGGCGTCGGCTCATGGCAGCCGCTGATACCGGCCATTCCAACTGCCCAAAGCGCTCTTTGAACGCGCGCGAAAATGACCCCAAATCCTCGTAGCCGACTAGCACACAAATATCGCCAATCCGGTATTCGTCGGGCTCGATCATAATTGCGGCTTTATTTAAGCGCCGCTCTTTAATGTAGTTGCCTGGCGTTGTTGCAAAGATTTTTTTGAATGCCCTGGTGATCGTGGGCTGAGAACTTCGCGTGTCCTTGCACAAGGCATCGATCTCAAAGTTTTGAAACCAGTCGTGACCGGGGGCCGCTGTGCCTTGACCGACGGTGGTGTGATCCGTTGGAAAAGAAATGGTGAACTGATGGCCGTACCCGCGTTAAACAATCCCCGTCAGGTTGAGGTGGGCTACGGAGGGATTTGTGCAGTAACGGATGATGGAGTTGTCAGCTGGGGAGGGCGCAAAACGTCCCTGGTTGGCCATTGATCTTTTGACCCCGGCCTATACGGTAAAGAGTCCACGATCTCAGCGCAAGAAAGTGGAGCTGATTATCCTGCCGACATTTCAGCCAAAGCTAGGCATCTCGACGTCAAAACGCGCAGCTAATGGCTTGTCGATCGCAATCACCAGAATCGTTTGTAGATTTTGGTGATCCTGCGCTCTCTCCCCTCTTCTTAATCGATGGCGTCCCAACAAGTTAGATTTTGCGGCCGAAAGTATTTGAATGTAAACCGAGTCGTACGCCTTTATGGAGCGTAGGCGCCGCTGTTCACGCCGCTTGCAACTACAGCACGCAGGATTACATTGCTGGAGTGTAACTCGTCCAGTGGGTTAATCCATGCAGTCAATCATGGTCAGATAACATCATTTGCGGAGAGAAAAGAATGAAGAGCGTATCTATGGCGCTAGGACTGATGATCGCCGTCGTCGGTTGTAGGCACACGAACGAATCGCAATCGGGACTTCGAGACCAGAATGATGACGAGGTTTATTTGGCTGCTGCCGAACGAACAATGAAATCTTTAGTCAGTGACCTCACTCCCAAAGTCCGATGCTTTAGTCACGAAGAAGGGCCATTGGGGCCGACTCACTCTATCGACCTGTATGAAACAACCGACCCAAATTACGCCATGGTTCTGAAATATGTGAAGTCGCCTGGTCTAGCGACGGTGGTGCCTCGACCAATCTATCGTCGCATTGTCAGTGACACAAACTCCCTCGATGCCGCCAATAAGATAGATTTGAGACTTCAAGCAAACTACGGCCTCCAAGAGGTGCTTTGGCAAGATGGCGTGCTAAGAGCCAGTCTTAGCACTGGGGCTCGTGGTGAGGCTGGCTTCTACGACGTGACTGAAAAGTTCGAGATTGCAAGTCGCAAAGTCGAAGTCGAAGCCGCCAATTTGAGCTGTATGATTGCGCGGCCAGGCCACGCGGCAATGTGAGAGACATGCGCAAAGCCGATTCTCGCTGTAGATAGAGATTACAGCTTTGTAAGACAGCGCCTACAATCGGGCGCTGTTCTCCCATTCACCGAAACATTTCCAAAAAGTTTCTGATAGCACAGGATGAGAAGCTTCGCCGGCTTGAACAAGAGAATCGCGAGCTGACATAGAAAGTCGAGTTTCTAAAAAAGGCGCCGCGTACTTTGCGAGTCTAGGGCTTGTCCCTGGCATCAGTTTACAAATTGATAAACAGTATTTGCGTGCATGCAAGGCCCAGCAGCTTGCCACACTTCGCCAAGACCGAGATAATTCTTCAATTCTGACGTCATCAATTATTGAGAGGAGGCTTTAAAATGAAACTTTGGGCTGTGCTATTTGCCATTGTTGCCGGTCTGTACACAAAACCAGCCATCGCGGCATCGAACCCCGGTTTAGATAAAGTGGATGGCCCTTCCGTCGTCACGATACAAAACAATGCGACAGGAAAGTGTCTTTCCCTTGCGCATTCGTCTGAAGCTAATGGAATCACACTGGTGCAGATGAGCTGTGATCGCTCCTTAAAGCAGTTATTCATGGTCGAGAAGGTATGGCAGGATGTTGTCACCATCAAAATTGCACACTCAGAGAAAAAATGTGTCGATGTCGCGCATATTTCCTACGATCGTGGTGCCAGACTGCACCAGTGGGACTGCCATGGCGGTCTAAATCAACTGTTTAGACTTGTACCGACCCAAGAAAAGAGCGGATACAGACTTATGGCAGAACATAGCAGCCAATGTCTTAATGTGATGTTTGGTTCTCAGTATGATTACATTCCCGTCGCTCAGTTCCCTTGCCGAGTAAGTCCTAGCACTGGAATCTGGCGACTAGAATCAATTCCATAAGCGTGCATTTGTCTAGTCCACACAGGGCAGTGCCGTTTAGCGGCGCTGCAGGACTCTTCAAATGTGCCCAAGTTAGCAGGTCGTTCAGCAAGTAATGCTCGCCGACTTGTCCCGACGGGATGTTTACTGATTCAAAAGCAAATCATGGTCGACCACAACTTAAGTTAACGGATGGACAGTCCCGAATTGATTGAATATCAATGTTGCAACTCTGTCGAAGATTCCAGATTGCATGGCGACTCGTCTACTGATCGGCCTCGACTCCAAAGCGGAAGTCCCTACCGAAATTGTTGTCCCATTTTTCTGCCACCCCGGCGTAGTAGTTCTGGCCTTTGAACCACAGCTGCATTTCGCGAGCACCGACGGGAATCTCAAAACGAGCGTCTTTCAACTCGTTGCCAAGGGCGTACTGCCCAATCTCTTTCCCCGCCTCGTCACTGAACCGCAGCCAACCTTGCACGGTAGGTTCCACAATCCCCATGCGATACCAGCCGGCGGGCACGCCGAGAGCTTTGATCCGATCCCGTTCATAGTGAAGACATACACTATGCCCTGCAATGAGTTGCCGATCGGGTTTCGGCGTGACCCAATTTCCATCGACCGGTGCCAGGAATCGCAGATGCGCGCAGTTTGCTGGAATGATATTGAGATTGTAGTTCTTGCCGTACTGGCTATCCCAGAGTTTGCTGCCGCTCTGGAGTTCGACCTTAAACCATAGGGCGATTTCACCGGTCGCGGACGTTGGGATGTCGACTGACTTACTAAAGCCGCCGCGATTGGAAAGCCATTCCATGTCGATTTCGACGATGCCGCTGTCTTCGATCTGCCAAAACAGCCGGACATTGGTGATCTTGTCATCTGCAAAACCGTGATCTTTGGCGGTACGAATGTAGTCGATGTAGAGCGCTTCACCAGCAACAACGCTGGCGATGTAGGGGAGTGTGTAGGGGCGATCGTGCACATAGGACATGTCGTGAGCACCGCGTTCAATTGTGAGGTTGCGACCGGGGCCGCCAGCCCAGGCCCGATCTCCCAGGATCAACAGCCTGGAATGGTAAGCGTCGGGTTGTGATTGCGTCGAGTTGAAGGTACTGGCCTGTAGAAGGCCAGAGCCGCCAACGATCGTGGCCAAAGTTAGCAGGGCTGGCCCTAGTCGAGATATCTTCATACAAGTACTCCCAAAATAAGCTAAAAAACCGATGCTTCACAAACATGCCGCTTCTACCGCTGTCCTGTGGAGGGTGTAAACAAGTTTTGGAAGGAGATGGAAAGGGCGTACCTTCTGAATACGCCTCCGGAGTAAGTTGTCCGGGACGATCATTCTGCGTGGGGATATGGGCATGGGCACATTCAGGCCGCCGTGCAGCTGGCTGCCCGCGCCAAGGCGTTGCCAATCAGCAACATGAGTTGCAACAGGGCAGCCGCCTCAGAGGAGATCCCTCGATTCATCGTCGTTGGGTGGGATAGCGGGTTAGGTTCGCCATTCCATGGTACAAATCCAAGGTTTCGCAACTCCGTCCATGACGACGCAATGATTGAAGTGCCTCGCGATGTGAGACGCCCAGATATTCTTCGGCGAAAACCAAATACCGCCACAGGATCTCTCCCGGTGTGGATTGGGATTGGCCTGCAAACTGCCTGAGCGGCGCTCCCCAATCATTGACTAGCCGGTCGGCCTCCGCACCACTGACATTATTGGCGATATGGCTGCGGATGTCGTCGCGCTGGTTCTGGGTGAGGGTTTTCTTCCTGCGAGCTAATAGGTCTTCACCATCCTGGCTAAATCCAGGCGAGGAACAAGTTAACACCATGAGTAGCGCCAAGAATCGCCACTGTGTCGGGATGCGCATATGTATTCTCCCATGTTTGGGTTGATGCCTGCGATGCCTCACCGGAAATCAGGCCCTAACGGGCGATGTACTAAAAGCCCGAGAAACCCTCGACCCGGCAATTCAAATTCTCGTAATTCAGATGCTTGACAGAATTTGCGTGGCCTGCTGCGAAAATCGGCGGATCCTTCCGCCAATTGTCGATGTAAATATGCAAATCGTAGATTCGATCGTCGTCAATCCCCGGACGGAGATCGCCAATCTCACGATTGGTGACTCTAAGGGCTCGACCCGCGCCTCTGCCGCTCATTTGGCTGAGCTTGACACGATCGATCCTGCGATCACCGGTGGTGGTGATCAGTTCTATGCGATACTCGGCCTGATACGGGCCAACCGTGATTACTTCACGACTCGATGCTTGCCCGGTCACCCAACAGCTTATGCTCTTGATGCTCAACTCAGGCGTTTTAAGGTTGCCTTCCGGAATCTTACTAAGCCGACAGTCCCACTGGCTGCTTATCTCACGGCATCGGACATCCACGAAGAAAGGCCCTTGTTCCAGCTGAATTCCGAACTCCGACAATAACTCGATCAGTTTGAGCAAATCCTTTTGATTCTCCACCTCCTTGTTTGCGCGAGCGTGAATGTCATTTTCATCACGAACAATATAGAGTAGCGCGCAGCGCGGGGCGTTCTCTGGGACGTGACACCAGATATTTGCCGAGTAAATTTGATCAATTATTGGCACACCGTAAGTATTGAGCAGTTCTCGCAGTTTGTGATTGGCTATCTTTGCAGCTGGAGCTTGCTTGATGGTCTCAGATAACTGCAGGCCAGCGTCTCCGGACTTACAGGCAAAGGATAACAAAATAGATACTAAGAGAAGATAGCGGAACATAGACCTCTCCTCACAAAGTTGCGACGTGGCATTACCTCGAATGCGGACATCCGGAACGACGATTGATCTTATGCAAGCTGATTGCCAGGGTCTGGCGCCATCAATAGTGCAGTTCATTGCACCAAAATTTCAAGTATTGGCCTGAAAAGGAGAATAGGGTGAGGCAATATTCGATCGCCAGAGAGTTGATCGGGTCCATCAGGCGATCACGAATTCGTCAGATCAGATGGAGAGTTAACAAGGATCCGCGATTCAGGTATAGATTCTGAGGGATTACAAATGGAAACAGATCAAGTTTCCCATAAAATACAGCGTGTACCCAATTACACTCTGAGGAAAGAAGACCCAAAGGTGGCATCAATACTGGACGTTTCCTCTTATCCGCTCACTAGCGTTCCTTCCTGCAGCGCAAGCCGCACCCCAAAATGTCAGCAATAGCATTTGCTGACGCCCTCGTTGCTGCGGTTTCAGAAGCCAGTCCATGGATCCGAAAAAGTCGGCATATTAACTAAATATTTCGTGTCCGCTTACGGGCGAGCAAGTCAAAGCCAGGGCATGGCACGTCGCATGCAAAAGTGGCCTGAGAATAACTAGATTCCATTGTGCCAATGACTGGCCAAAGGTCTAGTTTTCTTCTCGCGATTAGGCTTCAGGGAGGAATTGTGAAGGCACTGTTTATTTCGCTCGGCGTCTTTGCGCTTGCAACATCGTCTTGCAAAGTAACTAGAACCGACAGCACACCGAACGATTCTGGAGGCGTTAACCTTCTTTGCTGTAGGCACGAAGATTACGTCGTCGACCGCCAGACGCGCCAAATATATTTAGCGATCAAACACGAGTTACACCCCGGATCTCTTGGAAAGTGCCCTAAAGGTCAGCCTGTTCAGCGGCAGTATTGTGCCGAAATCGACTATCGACCGGGGCTGGGCAACGATCGGCAGCAAGGAAATGGGCGAGAGCCCGCTAAGGCCCCCAACACTTTACGTGCTGATAACTGCCATCATCATCTCGAGAGTGAATCTAGAGATGAATCAAACTGCAGAGTGAGTCCGTCTTTCGGTGCCACTGTTCGTTCTGCGGATGTTGACCCCCGATTGATGGGCGATTGATCGATTCAGAAATGTTTATTGACGTTGCACTGTGTGATGCGAGTGCAAGCAGTCATGTGAAACCCTAAACTTGAGGAGAAGAGACGTGCGGAATTTTGCAGTGGAAACACGATCATACTTAGTCAATAACAAGAAATTCATACCTCTGGCCATAATGGCTGTAGTGGCTGCAATGGCTTTGGGATGCCGCACCCAGCACACCGCCCAAAGCACGGGTTTAGAGGAAGCAACCACAGCTGAAGGAGACTTGGTTATAGCCAACTGCTCACTTCAAGGCGTTGAGGGTTATGGGCCTATCCCTCAACTGCGATTAACAAAAACGGGCGACAAAGTCGGCATCGCTTATCTCGAGCTATTGGTCTTGCAAGGTGGGCTTGGGGGCGCTGAGGACGTATTTTTTGGGGCGGAAATACTCGATAAGAGAACTTCAGAAGCTACAAGAGGCGGTTTGCAGCGAGCTCTTTTGTCCTGGATGAAGGGCGATGACCGCCGAAGTCTACTTATCGATCAAGATCTATCTGGGCAATACACCATCACCTACGAAGCTATCGACGACAAAGACCTATTGGCCCAACGCGTCGGGCACCGTGACGCTTATGTCTTTGAATGCGGCAAAGTAAAGAAGAACCGACCACTTCGACAGTTTATCGCGGCTTCCATGCAAACCGTGATGCTGGAGTGTGATTGGGATGGCGACGCTCGCGCGTACGGCGCCCCACGTCGGGTTCGGCTATTACGGACAGGGTGGACAGAGTATACTCTTTATCTCTATCAACGAGGCATCACCCAATCGACGCCTACACGCGTTGTTGCAGAATTTGCGGTCCCAGACATTCAGCGCCAGGGAAATGGAGGCTATGATCTTCTGGACTTAAATGCCCGGACTCTGCATTTGCGGATCCAGAAAAGTGGCGAACGCACCATAGCTACATATTACGACAACAAAGGGGACGAGCAAGATCCGGTGATGCGAGAACTAGGCAAACGCGAAAAACACACGTTCACTTGTGGTGTGGTAAACATGGCGCCCGAGCACAACCAGTAGTCAGTTCTGCGCAATCACTCTGAGCATCGGTCGGCTCTCTTCAACTCAGAGCCGACCGTTCAGTTTTGCTTTAGATCCGCGCAACTTCCGTCACGGATTCAAGTCACCGGAGATGAAGCGCGGCGTGTTGCGATCCCTTCAACCGTAAGCGATCAAAGGGATCAATGGAAATCAGATTAATTGGCAGCGGGGTCGCGAACGATACCTTCGAATAATGTAACTCCTCTAACTTCATCCTGAATGGCATATGCAAAGGGGCCATTGACCTGCAAGTGCGTAGGCGCTCGAACTGAAGTGGCGCGAATTCCACCAATCGTCACGGCAGCCGCTTCACTGCCCTCTTCGTTAACAATGATTTTGGCCTTTTGCAGAATAAAGCCGAGATAGAAGCGAGGATCGTCACTCAAATTGCTAAGGGCTCCCGCTTGGAACAGGCTACCGTAACCTGCGCTGATCAGAGTCGCGTGAATCTGGGGAAGGAGCGATTCAATGGTGAACTTTGGCATGGTGAATAGATCGAAACTATCGCTAAACAAGGCGTCCCTGTTGAAGGCTTTGCCATCAACGATCATCTCGCGATAAACGGCACCGACATCTTTCGAGGCATCAACCTCCGTAATTCGAGGAGCAAAACTGGCGCCCATGGATTGTTTAGCAGCAAAGCTGATGTACATGGCATGGGTGTCGCCTTTATAGGGCAAGCGAATGGTGACGTTGCCATCCTGTTGAGCGACCTGAAGTTCGGCGTCTGCCTTCATCATAGTTGCAGCAGTCTTAGTTTTCTGAATGCCAGTGCGACTTACCATGGTGAACGGGCGCTCGCTGGTATTGGCGGGGTCAAACTGCTCTTTCCAATCGCCCTTGAAATACAGGGCGTTGGCTAGCATGGCCACGAGATCAGCTGTGATCATATCGGGCTTAACGACATCCGTGATCATATTATTCGTGCGCTCGGCGATCCACTGGTTCATTTTGCTGGCGGTGGCTGCCGGTTGGGTCACATCCATGGATTCGGGTCGCAAGCCATCAAAAAAATTGGAAAGGTATTGCAAGTAAGATGGCTTGAATTTGACGCTGTCTTGAGCCCAGATATTGTTGGCGGATTGAACAACAAGTCCGTCAACTTTAACTTGCAAGTCGCTGCTGGCGCGGGCCTGATCGCGTACGCTATTCTGGAGATAGGTTTCCAAGAGTGCTTTGCGAGAATCGTCGAAGCCTTCACCCAGAAGCACCAACAAATTGTCCAAAGATGCGGCAGACCAAATGACGTTTTCGCCTTCTGGCATTGCCGCAAGTTCAGCGCGAATTTCGCTTCTTGACTTAAGAGAGGACGACGCCTCAGAAACGAGGGATTCGCTCTGGGTCCCACAACCGACGGCTATAACGGCAAGTGCGCCTGCTACCAAAGATCTTTTCATCGGAAACTCCAACAACAAGGGTTACTGAATCAACGAGGGAGGGCCGCCAGTCTGGAAAGCATTTGCAATGCCCACCCCCAACTAAGAGCCTTTTACACGAGTTGTTTGCAGTTCGTTTGCCTTGGCTAGCCAGTCAGAGTCTTAAAGGCGAAATCAAAAGGCTATTGATGTCAGCTTAACTGTGGGCGCATTGGCTGATATCACAACGCCCATTACCGCCTACCAAAACGGACCTCGAAGTTCTGACCGTAGTCGCTATCCCAACGGCCGGCGCGCTCAAACGCCAACTGAAACACGACGTTGCCAAAGCGACTGCGCTCGAGCAACAACCAAAGATTGCGATGCGAAGGCTCGAATTCGGAGATTCTATAAAACGCAATATTGACCTCACGGCTCATGAAGTTTGGCTCACAGTTCACAGATACAGCCTGCCGAAAAATCTTCGTTTCATCTTCGTCGTGGAAAATCATGTGCGCAACAATCGGTTGGTGGCGTGCTTCGGGTGATTGGCAGTCTGCAAGATATCCGCGGTAGGTGACTTCTAGGGTTGCCTGTGAGGAATAGCGATCGGTAATCCAGTTGACCATTGCTGGTCCGGCTTGGACAGTGATCTGGGTGTTGGCAAAGGCGTTACTCGAAAACAGCACAGTGAAGGAAAGTATGAAAAGTAGTCGATGCATGTGGGTATACTCCGTAAAAAGTGGCACAGAAAACTTCCGGGCCTGGCGCAATATATGCCGACTATGATGGCCGAATCGATGTATGAGAGAATCAACTGGTTGATCCAGAGAGTCAAAAGAACAGCCCGACAGCTGTGTTTGAGGCGTCTGGGCTGGTTTGGGCAATGATTGATCTTCACAGAAAGTGATTTCACGTGGATCCCTATCGTCACGTCAAAGTTCCCGGTTTCGGATGCACCTATCCAAATGATTTCGCTGGTGATTCCAGGAGGTGCCGTTTTGAGCTGCGTCGATTGGTGAGGGACGAAGTCGTCGATCGCCAATGCACCGTACCAACGATTGTTCTGCCAATCGAGGCAGGCAGGGGTACACTCAAGATTGGTCGAAACCAGTATCCGCTGGACTCCGACAAACTCGTGCTTTTGCCTCCGGCCACAGATTGCATGATGGCTGCGACGACGCCCATTCTCAAACTTATGTCCATCGAGGTGAGTCAGGAGATGATCGATGCCTGCCGTGATGAGTTTGATCTTGGAGTCGCAAAGCTCGCAGAACTCTGGATGCAAGTCCGGAGCATTAGTCGCACCAATTGGTTGAATGAAGTATTGCATCGCTACGCCTTCGAGCGAGCGATTGCGCAAAGACCATATTCAGCATCGTCGGCTTTTCTGGAATCTGAGATCGTTAAAGAGATCTACTATGGCTGCCTGAGGGTTGATCAAAGCGAGCACGATGCCCCATACTTCATAGATTTACCAGAGCCTTTGCGGAGGGCGTTAAGCTTCATCGAGCAAAACCTCCAAGATTCTCTATCCGCTGACCAAATAGCCTCAGCAGCTGTCACCAGTAAGCCGACACTTGTCCGACTTTTTCGTGCCCACCTTGGCACTTCCCCGATCAAGTACCTGTGGAATCGTCGGTTAGACGAGGCTGATCGGCTGTTGATGACTGGGCGATACTCAGTTTCTGAGGTGGCGGTCATTCTTGGTTTCAGCGATAGCGCGGCGTTTTCTAAGAGTTTTACGGAGCGTTTCGGGGTGCGCCCTTCGACTAGATTTTCGCGTTAAATAGGCTTATCAAGTACTTCGTGTAGCCCACGCTTGTGCCTTATCAAAATGTCAACGCATGAAAGCGCAGCACAGCAAGCTCGTAGTCAAGTCCTCCCACCAGATCCTATCGCCGCCGTAGACGACCCGCATGGCTCCAAGAGGCTTCGTACCAGACGGGTCCCAAGCCACAAAATATGCCACATGGTCAGCGGGCAAGCTGTCGTCTTGGCGCTTGATGTCGGCAATAAAATTCTCGGTAAAGACATTATCCCTTTTGCCTTCGCTGATGACGCGGGAATAAACGTTGTAAATGAAGTCGCGGGATTCGGCCACTTCGGCCATTGGCTTTGTTCCCGGGCCACCAGTCCGAGGCCCAAGAAAGACACGATCTTGATTGTAACTTTCAATGTAAGCGAGGGAGAACAATGAACTGCACAGCATCCTGTCGCCGGGGATGATGGCTTTATAGACGTGAACGTTGGCGGCATGCACAAGACTTGGCGATAGGATCGCGCCTAAAATCAACAAGGTTTGGACGGAAATTGAAATGATCTTCATGCGAAGTCATCTTATCATGGAGTGGCGTGGTCGCGGAAATTTGCAAGCTCCTTTCAGTAGGTAGGTCAAGGGTGTCGAGGCGATATACATAGTGGCGCAACGATCGGTAACTTCGTCCAGCGCATGAGCCATCCGAGCCCGACTGCATTGTACATGGCCCGAATGGTGTCCATGCCTTCGATCGGCCGGCCGTCCACATCAAATCCTCGGAGCGATCCGATGCATTGTTGCATGGTTAGGCCAAACTCATCGGGCCGAAAATTGGCGTCAGCAATATCAATGAATCTTAGCCCGTTACCGCGTCCAGCAATCCGCAAGAACGTTATCTCCCGCCTGCAGACTGGGCAGAGACTGTCGTAAAGGACCGTAACTTTATTAGGAGATGCTGACTTCATGGGTAATCGCCGTTTTCACCGAGTTAAGAATGAATCCACTATGCAAAGCTTTGTCGATTAGCCGCTGGGCCCGCGCTTCGTCGGATGGATGTGCAAGGTTGATTTTGAAATGGAAACCATGCATGCACGGCCTTCTCTTCTCGTCGAGGTCGACGAGTAATGTCCCACGCACATCGACGCTCTCAAACGAGAGTTTTGAATTTTCTGCCAGGACTTTGAATGTCCCCACAAAGCAATTCATCAGTGCTTGCGCATACAAGTCCTCTGGACTGAGAGCTCCGCCGGGTCCGGCGAATTCTGGGGGAATGGCCACGGTAACTTCGTGGTCTGCGGACCTGGATTTCCATACTGATTGCGTCCCTTGCGCAACACTAGCTTCGGTCTCGAAGGATTTTGGATACATACCCATCACGAAACTCCGCATTCTTAAGTTGAATCAGGAAACCCTACGCGGCGAGTCCCGATACGAATCCTCTGAACTCACTGAAGCTGTGCACACGAATCTCTGTATCCCCCAACTTTCGTGGCAGAGCATCACCGAACAAAACGACTCTGACTTTGGCTTGTGCTGCCCTATCCAGGATACTTTGCAAATCTGCTTTGATGGCGCTAGGTCGAGCCGGGCCGGAAGCGGAAACCCAAAGTACATCGGCACGAAATGCAGCAAGCGCTCCTTCAACAACGGTCGCTGGAACGTTCGCCCCAAGCTGTAGGCAACGCGCTTGGTCCCAAACCGCGGCTTCTGCAAACAGCGTCGGCGCACTGTCGACCTCGTACCCGATATCGGCAAGCACAACGCGTGGTCTGGCGTCGCTGAGGAATTCTTCGTCAGGGGACATCGTGGCTTTCAGACCTGTTTGCAGCATCAAAAGTGCACGGTGCAGAACCATACATTCTTCGCTTGGATGCTGGCATGTCGCTCGCAATGCTTGGAAGGCTGGGTAAACAACTTTGTCCAATATCGCGGCCGGAGCACTCTCTGACAAGCGGAGCATCTGGAGAACACTTTCGAAGGTTGGACCGTCGCCATCCTGCAGGCTCGCCTGACAGACTTCAACGGGTGATGCTGATTTGCTAGCGGGGTCTGACAGCCCCAAAACTTCCGGGGCTACCAGTTTCCTGCCCGTAGATCGCATGAAGGCATAAAGGTCAGCCAAGAGTACACGACGGTGTCCCCCGGGAGTCCGCTCCGCTCTCAGCGACCCGGCGTCAATCCACCGCTTCACGGAGGACTCGCCGACACCCATCGCTGCTGCGACTTCCCGGGTGGATAGAAATCTTGCCGTCGTCTCACACACTAGAATTCTCCGGTCAACAGATCTTGAGTATCACAAACATCCAAAACGTCCGATTTGCCCAAAAATCGCTCATACCTGCTTTCAAGGCGACAAGCCTAGGCGGACTCCTTGACGAGCAGGATCACGCCGTCTTTGGGTGCGCTTCGGTTTGCTGGGAGGTCTGCCTCCTCGGTCGCAATGAGCAAGGCCTCGCGTTGATAGATATAGCAACCCGAAGCAAAAATAAAGGTAACCGATGCTCCACAGATGAGCAGCATGATATCAGACATGTCGACCTCCCGAGAGAATGAGCGCGCCAGCGGCGCAGATTGATGGCACCCATAACCCGACAAAGAGTCCCGCCTCCCGGTCACCTGAGAACCAGAGGCCGACAGACAGAAGAAACGAAAGAAATCCTGCGGCTAGAAAATACGCCTTTGGGGTTAACCAAGTTATTGAAACCGCTTCGGATACTCTGATCCCCCGATTCATATGCTGACCTCCTAGTGAATGGCACGACTCCTGTACTGTAGCCTGGCCGCGATGCAAAGTCCATAAAAACGTTCAAAACGTTCATTTTCACCTAGACAGGGAGTCCTGGTTAGCCGATGCTGGGGCGGAAGTCGAAGAAATAAGGAGGCAAAATGCGGGGACAGGATCATGCGGTTGTGATCGGTGCGGGAATCGGCGGCTTGGCGGTTGGAATTCGCCTGCAGGCGCTCGGGTTCAAGACGACCATTGTCGAGGCGCTAGCTGGACCTGGCGGTCGCGCCCTCGTTCGCAAGCAGGATGGCTTCACTTTCGACATGGGGCCGACCGTGATCACCGTTCCAGCTTTTATCGAAGAGCTGTTCGCGCAGGAACTTGGGCAGCCAGCCCTGACAGCGCCAGATTTTCCGGCAGCGCCGACCAACGCAGCGACTCAGCGCTATTGCCAAATCGTTCCGGTGAAACCATTTTACCGGATCGCCTTTGATGATGGGTCTGCTTTTGACTACGACGGCGATGAGGAGAGCACTCGACGGCAAATTGCGGCTCTCGCGCCAGAGGATCTCGATGGCTACGACAACTTCCAGCGGGACGCAAAGGCTATCTTTGATCGCGGGTTTCTCGAGTTAGGGTACACGCATTTTGGCGACATCCGTTCCATGATCCGTGTCGCGCCAGACCTCCTTCGGCTCGACGCACTCAGAACCCTTTTTGGGTTCACCTCGAAATACTTCCGCTCCGATAAAATGCGCCAAATCTTCAGTTTCGAAACACTGCTCGTCGGTGGGAGCCCCCTGCGCGTGCCAGCGATTTATGCCATGATTCATTTCGTCGAGCGGACCTGGGGCGTGCATTACGCCATGGGGGGGACAGGGTCTTTGGTGCAAGGGTTCGTCAGAAAGTTCGAGGAACTCGGCGGCGAGATCCGCTATGACTCGCCAGTCGGGCGAATCACGGTGGATACGATATCTGGAGGTCCCTTGATTCGCCGCCGAAAAGCGCGCGCAACAGGTGTATGCCTCGCTCGGGATGAGCATATTGCTGCCGATCTGGTCGTCAGCAACGCCGACTACGTGCACACCTACGGCAAGCTTCTAAGCGCTTCTGAGCGCGGCGTTATGGAAAGTTTGCGGATGCGTACGGCGCGGCAATCGATGTCGCTTGTCGTCATTTACTTCGGATTTCGCGCGCGGGCGGATGACGGCGTTCGCTTGCGCCATCATAACGTCATTCTAGGCCCGAGGTACGAGGAGCTTCTGCGGGATATCTTCGAGCGTAAGATCCTGGCTTCTGATTTCTCTCAGTATTTGCATTTGCCGACGCTCACAGATCCGTCTCTAGCGCCGCCTGGCATGCACGCGGCATATACGTTAATCCCTGTTCCCAACAATGCCAGCGGGCTCAATTGGGCCGAACTGGGTCCCGCCTTCGTCGATAGAGTTCTGCATTTCCTCGAGGAGCGCGATTACATTCCCGATCTGGCAGCCAGACTGGTCACAAAGAGCTTCGTGACGCCAGACTACTTCCAAGACACCTTGCGGAGTGATCTCGGCAATGCCTTTGGGCTGGAGCCGCTCTTGACGCAGTCAGCCGCATTTCGGCCCCAAAATCGTGCCAGCTCGATCGACGGCCTTTACCTCGTTGGGGCGAACGCGCAGCCGGGTGCAGGAACGCCGTCCGTCATGATGTCGGCGAAGATGACCGCGCGTCTTGTCGCCAAGGATTACAAAATTGGCGCCCACTAGTCTTGATGGTCAGTTTTTATCGAACGATAGTTTGCCGCCAAGTGTTCCATCTCTCAGCAGTATTAAACGTCTCAATGGACATAGATCGTTGCGAAAAGTGAATACCGCTAAATGCCACTGCATGACTAGGCGATTGTCATGGACCTTGGCGTTTTTTGAGATTATGGGCTAGGATTCGGACTCTGTCAGCCCTTGTGCAAGCGTTGGCTTTCATTCATTTTTTGAAACCGAGTAGAGCTAGTAAGGATAGGCGTCGTGAGTGATACACAGGAAAAAAGGAAAAACAGCGGCGAAGACGACAGTAGCGCCGTGTCTGCCAAGATCAGAGCGCGGATTGTCGCCAGCGGTAAGAAATTTTTTGCCAACGATAATATCTCGCAGTTCATACAGCCGGGAGAGTTGGAGCGTTTGCAGGTTGAGGTTGCAGAAAAGATGCAAGCTCTGCTGGAGAGTCTGGTCATTGACACCCAGCACGACCACAACACTCAAGACACGGCCCGGCGTGTCGCGAAAATGTATGTTCGCGAAGTGTTTCGTGGCCGATATCAGCCGGCCCCGCCGATCACGGAGTTTCCCAATGTGAGTCATTTGAACGAGCTGATTCTTGTCGGGCCGATGACTGTGCGCAGTGCGTGCTCCCATCATTTCTGTCCAATCATGGGTAAAGTTTGGGTGGGAGTTTTGCCTAACGAACACTCCAACTTGATCGGCCTATCTAAATACGCCAGAATAACCGAATGGGTTATGAGTCGCCCGCAGATTCAAGAAGAGGCGATAACCGAGCTCGCAAACATTTTGATGGAGAAAATGCGGCCTGATGGTTTAGCTGTCGTCATGGAGGCGGATCATTTCTGTATGCATTGGCGGGGAGTTAAGGATACGGAGTCGAAAATGACAAATTCTGTCATGCGTGGATCTTTCTTAACTGATAGCGCCCAGCGCATGGAATTTTTCTCACTGTTCCCGAAAAAATAGCCACACGGAGTCAATTCGATGTTAGTTCGTTTGCTTTATGCTAGCCGCGCTTCCAAGGATATCGACGGGAACTTCATTGAGAGCATATTGGTGCAATCGCGCAAGAACAATCCAGCAGCTGGCGTGACTGGTATTCTTTGCTACAGCGGTGAAGTGTTTATGCAGGTTTTAGAGGGGAACCGGCGTGAAGTATCACGGCTCTATAACAGAATTGCTGCCGACCCTCGACATGAGGACGTGGAAATACTGCTCTTTGAAGATATCTTGGAGCGCCGCTTTTCAAACTGGACGATGGGTCAGGTCAACCTGGCAAAGGTCAATACATCTACCTTACTGAAGTACTCAGAATTCCCCACGCTCAACCCATACGCTTTGGGTGGGAAAGCTTCTATGGCGCTACTAGAAGAATTGATTGCCACGGCATCGATCTTAGCTAGGTCTTAGTGCGGGCGGAAAACAAGCTTTACTGCCGCGGATCGCGCTTCCCTTAATACAACTGCTCATGGTGCTCAGATGTCCTAGCTTCCAGGAACCAGGGTCAACGTCGCTGAGTAGGTCCTTGGGCTTGGTACTGGGCTGAATTGATCGAAACTGATAGCAACACGTAGTTCGTCCCCAGACTTGAGGCATTCATTGCGACTATATTCGGTTCTGGGCTCAACATATTGGCAGATCCAGTGATTGGCGAAGCCGCTGGATCCAATTCCGCCGTCTTGCACAGACTCTACAACTTCATAGAGCTGCTGCTGGATTGGCTTCACGGAGCTATTGGCAGCTACGGTGTAGGAGCCAAAGTCGATGATGAGTCTACCGCGTTGAATGGTTGGACCAGAAACGATGCAATCACCGCCATGAGTGCATTCAAGCGCAGTATTCAACCCGCGAAGCATGTACCCACGGCCAGTTGCAATGGCGCCAACATATGTCGACATACCCCTTAGGAGTTTGTCGGCGACTGGTCCGTAGAAGCTCTGAGAGCCGATAGCCGTTACAGCAATCGCATTGTGGGATTCTACTGCGGAGTCGCTTGCTTCGTGTTTGCCACAGCCGGTGATCAAGGTGAGTGAAACAATGGTGCTGGTGATCATAAGTTTTGTCATGTGTCTCATGGCCGGAATCCTTTTGTTGAAGCCAGTTTGTTTGCGGAAGCATTTCGCGCGAGGGGCTTAATGCGCCTAAATCCCAATCAAGTCAAGTGTTTACGACTTTGTAAACATTTGAGCTAGAGATTTGGCGGAGGTGTCATCATGCCTTGCGAAACATTCATGGCTAGAAGGGCTCAGGATCTGGCCCCTGCTTGATGTACCGAAAATAGTCGAGAAAGTACCCCGCATAATAGTCTTGCTTGCTCGAGGTGCCAAAGAGATCCCATTCATTATAGTACACATCTGCATGCGGACTAAAGCGATAGCCATCGGTGACAAAAAACATGAGACGCTGGTCAGTGGACATTTGTGCAAGCTGTGACATCCATTGATTGACATCGGTAGGCTGGCTGGAGTTCGCGTCGAGTGACCACCATTTTATCCCGCGCGCGCCCTTCGCGGGCGCCAACGTGGTTACGTGAAAGGCATTGTTGCCTTGCATGCTACCAATGGCCCACAGCTTCTTGATGGATTCAGGGTGCAGTTCGCGGCGCAGAGCTTCGATGTGGGCGATGACGGCTCGCCCAAAGCAATAGCCGTTGCAGCCGCGGATTTGGTACTTATGTTGAGAGCGGTGGGAGGGTGTCTGATGAACCTCAGCGAGAATCGTGCGGGCCTGATCCTGGATGATGCGACGCGCGAGTTTCGTTTTGATTGGCGGCAAAGGAGCAGCGAGAGCGGCTTGTACGGATGCATTGTGTTCTTGGATCGCGGCGAGACTCGCCTTCTGTTGAATCTCAAAGAGCGAACCGCTACCCCATGATGCTTCCAGCTGGCGTAAGGCGGATTTGGCGGCTTCCTCCCGATTGGGAAGCTCGTTGAAATCATCCAAAAGCGCAACACACTGCTTTCGCGGAATGGGCCGGGCATCAGCGGCTACTCCCAGCCAAAGGCTAAGGATCCAGGTACCGCCCACCGTATAGCGACCAAACATGCTATAACTTCGCATCAGGCCCACGCTCACCTTAGGTGTGATGATACGATCATCGCATGAGGCTGAATAAAAAGTCACTATAGATAGTCAAAAAATCGGCGCCACCATGTGGTGATATCTCCAGCGCCGTATTGTGTACCTGAGTAAGGTCTGTGCACAATGTCCATCGGTACGACTTGGTACCCATGGTGCTCTATGGTTTGCAAAACCTCTCGTTTCGTTGATGGAGTCAGCTGGTCAGCGTTTGCTGACATCGCCACCAAATCACCAAAATTGCTAAGCCTCACCAGGACCACGGCCGAGTTTTCGAGTTCGAAGATGATTTGGCTGTGAAACGAAGCGTCTTGGATGAGTTCCTCTGACTCGGTGATGTGCGCAACGCCGAGGGTCTGCTGTAGGATTTCTGCCAACGCATGAAAACGGCGTACGGCAAGCTCATAGTCAAATCCCTCCGGGTAATAAGCGCTGGGGCTCTGATCAAGCTGCCTTAGCCGGTCCAGCCAGTTACGAACGCTCGGCGCTGAATTAGGCTGGCTGGTGGAAATCTCGGCAAGTTCGTGACCCAGATCAGTCACACGATCACAAGAGGAGAGGCTGACGCATATTGGGATCGTCATAAGCAGCGTGCTGAAAACTTGCACCGGGGGGCCCCTTTCAGAAGTCTGTTTGGCTTCCTTGTAAAGGAAGCGCCCTGCCGATGGCAGCTCGGCGGGCGCGCACTCCTTAGCACGGCTTTTCGAAGGAATTCAAGGCATATCATGTGCCATGCACAGATTACTGCCTCGTCGCATCGCAATGGTAGGAACTGGTGGTGGGGCTAAGATCTTCGGTACAGACCACCTCCAAGTTGCCCTCATAAACCTTTTGTGTTTGAAAGCCGCGACGAACCCCGTCGATAGCAAGCACTGCGAACAGCTCTCGCGCAGATTCGCCACCCAATCTGAAAACTGGCGTTCCGGATTCGGAGCTGGCCTCGCATTGAATTAGCAAAGTGGCACTCTCATGGGACTCTACACACTCAAGACTAGCCAAACCGACAAATCGCTTCTGGTTGCTGAAACCGCTGCGAATGCCATCGACGCTCATGGCTCCGAACAGGTTTTTAGCCGCCTCTCCTTTGAGGCTAAGCAGAGAGCTGTTCGCCAGCTCGACGGCGGGCCCTTCAGGAGTTGAGGCGTCGCATTTGTATGTTGCCGACGCACCTGCTTTGGCTTCGACGCATGTAATTAGCGCCCGACCGGAGAAATCTTTAGATGTCTCGAAGCCAAGCCTCTTTGGGACTACTTCCAGGCTTTCAAACATTTTCCGCGCTGGATACCCGCTCAGCCGAAAGAGCGGCTGGTCAGTGTCCGCGGAGCAGTTATAACCTTTGGACTTCAGATTGCTGTTCTCCACGCAGGTAATGGCTACTTGGTCGTCAAAGTGTTTCACTGAATCAAAACCTCGGCGAACGGCTTCGATATTGAGCGCGGTGTACAGGGCTTCGGCAGATCTTTGGTCGAGGCTAAAGAGATGTTTGGAAGCCTCTCCATTTTGAAGATCAGTGCTCACTGAAGACTGCGAGCCGTTGATTGTGTTGCATGCAATGAGGTTCGCCATGAATACTAAAGAGACGATGTTACGAATCATTTGGATTCCCTTCACGTATACGCGATTTTTTTAGATGCCCGATGGGCAGACACTGTTGTCGGAGCAAGAGACATGCCGCGCCGAGTAGATCCCTCGAAGGATGGTTACGCCTCGCGCTCATCCTGGATCCGCTTTCCGCGCGAAGTGGTCGAATTTTTTGTATGCAAATGGCTAGCTCGGCTGAGTGATAGCCTGCGGCGAAACAGCGGGCCATGAGTGCATGTATGTCGCGGCCTGGAGTTTCGAATCCAGGCCAAGCCATTCGCAAGCCCTTGCGCTACAGTCGTCGTCGTCGTTCGATTTTCCATGTTTACTGAAGAATACTGAGATCTGTAACCATTTGCAGCGGCACTATATTCGGTAACATCTCAAAATCTATGTTAAGTCTAGCGATCGCTCGCCAGCGCGAGCGGCACTGCCGCCGCCGCCATTTACGAACTAGTCTGATATCACGGCAATTTTATGCAAGGGTTTTCCCGGTGCCTCCGGCACTAGAATTGCTTCAGCCAGCACATATAATTTTCGTGTTCAACCCGGATTCGTCACCTTCTGATAACCAAAGCCTCGACTACTGGAGGAAGCATGCGATCTTTGCTCAACCGCTGGACATGGCGATGCCTCATTGCGATGACTCAGTTGTTGATTTTGGCTTCATGCCGCGGATACCGGTTGCAAAGCGGGCTATCGGATGCAGGTGACCAAAACGTGAATCGCGCTTTTGTCGACCAATGCAGGGCTCCGTCGGTCGGTGCATCTAACTTGGGTCCCGCCTTGCGTCTAACTGGTGACAAGCCACCGCCCATCGGCGAGCAGGCTCGGCAAGTTTTTGAAACTAACTGTTCGTCTTGTCACAGTAGCGATGTAGCAGGAGAGCTCAGTCATGCGCAGCTACCCGACATACTCGATTGGACAATGGTGAATCAAGCAGGCAAACTTGAGGCATTGGTCTTTCAAGTCGAGAATGGCCAAATGCCTCCCGGCCAGCGCGAGTCGGCTCAAGTCTCAGCGTCTGAAATTGAAATCTTGCGCCAGTGGCGGAAGGCTGGATTTCCTAGTTGGCAGGGGCGTCGTCCTGTCAACCAGCTAGGAACGATCTCGCCGTTAGATGTTCGAAAGTGTGTTGACCGTGCTCATCAGGATGAGCTGAAGGGTGACAGTGAACAGCCAAGCTTTCTCCGCTATGTCAGTTTTGCACACCTTTTCAATGCAGGCGACAATGGCACGGGAGTTAGCCGCAACGAGCTCGATCAGCTCGGGCATGCCCTCAATGAACTGCTGAATCATCTTTCAACTAACCGCGCTATTCGTCGCGCACAGGCCATCGACCCACTCGGCAGTGTGTTTCGTATCGATATCCGAGACTACGGCTGGCAGAAAGGCGGCGGGTTAGTGTTCACCAATGATAAGTGGGTGGCTATCGAGCAGCTCTATCAGTCCCTTGCCCTGCCGACCGAGAGATATGGATTTAGTCAGTCAGCGTATGATCAGTATGCGCCGGAAAGAATTTTAATCGTCCGCGGTGATTGGTTAATCGGCGCCGCATCGCAGGGCCGTCTGTACTACGACGTCCTGGGAATTCCCGACAACGTGCTTGATCTGGAAAAAGCACTTCGGGTGGATGTCAGCGAAAATTTAAAAATGGGCCTCGCCAAGCGCTTCGGATTTCGAAAGTCTCTGGTTTCTGAACACAATCGCCTAATTGAGCGCCATCCGACGCCTTTCGGATCCTACTGGAAGAGCTACGACTTCGCTGCCAGCTCCGGCAGACAGTCTCTGCTCAACCGACCGCTCGGGCCGAACGGCCTCAATGTTTGGAATGAACTGCGAATCAGCGAGGAGCTGAAGTTTCAACACGATGGTGGCGAGATGATTTTCAGTCTGCCCAACGGTTTACACGGCTATGCCTTGACCGACAGCAATGACAAGCTACTGTTCGCTACACAGAAGAATATTTTTGGTGACGCTGCCTCGGTGGGTCCTACGCAAATCGTCAAAGACAGCTTGAGAAAGAGCCTGACTCCGCGCGGAGATAACGAGGTGGTCAATGCATACTCCTGCCGGGGTTGCCACTATAAAGGCATGCGTTGGGAGACTAGTGTTGTCAACGGGATCGACGTCGCACGCTACCATGCCTTGTTGTCTTCCTACCCGCAAGAGGTTAGGCAGGCAATCGCACGGATCTATGTCGACCCATCGGATCCGAGGGTTCAGGCAGAAACCTTTGGTCGTGACGAGGATCAGTATTTAGCCGCCTATCGGCAGGCTGTGGGTGTTGAGCCGGAAACAAGGCCAATGTTTTGGGCCGCACTTCGCATGGAATCAGAGATGAGTCTGTTGGAGATGGCGGCAGAGCTGGGAATTCCCGCTCAAAAACTAGTCGACTTCAGTCGTAACGTTGAGCGCAGCGGGACCCTGCGAGACTTTCGTGCGACCATCTGGCAATCCATCAGCCGGCCCGGTTCTGATGGCTTTGAGTTTGACCCGGCAGCGGGCGCGCGCAAGATCATTAGGCGCAACGAGTTCTATGAGTCGATGCCGCGGCTGATTAGCATTCTTTGGAGCGCGACACCCGGACCTGTGAGTGAGCTTGGGGTCGATCGACCGGTCGACCTGCCTAGATACCAGCATGATGCATCAGATACGAGATTTGGGCGAGGCGTCGCCAGCATTACAGTTGAACTCCCAGAGGATGCGCTCCTTTTCGTGAACGGAGAGCAGACTTTCTCCACCGGGGGAGTACGGGTACTCTCGTCCGATGGGCTACAGCCCGGTTATAAATATGCGTATAAACTTGAGGTGTATTATAAAGGCGTCAAAGAACCTTCGAGGACTACCATATCGGTGCGGCCAGGTACGCACCATCGCGTCAAGTTCAATGGTCCTTAGAACGGATCTAGCCGTTGATAAGTCAAAGACCTCGAGGACACTAGATCAGGTCCCTCAATATCTCGTTTTCGCCGGCATATGTCGCCCAATCTGCGCAGCTGCAACCCAGCGTCGCCAAGCAGCGGCTTTGCGTCGGCGACAAGCGTGTTCGCACTCTTCAAGTTTAAGGCGAGTCAGGAGCTGGCGGGGAGGGTGATTTCGTTTGAGTCCGTCGAGACGACTTCAGATTACACTGCCTGTGTCGGCATCAACGTCGCAGGGATGCGTTTTAGTCAATCGTAAAGTTGCAACGAAAACTGGTATCCAGTCAACAGCCGCAACCAGATGCTGGATTTGTGTCAGAGGTTTGACCCCACTGCGGTCAAATTTGAAAATCTGCTCAAGTGTACATGCCTCTGTTGTGAGTACATACTAAGATCGAATTCTTTTTTTGTATGAAGCGATTGTGAAGATTTGGAAAGGTTAGCAATTTTGTCAGGGCCACAGTGAAGCACTAGGATAACTTCCCTGAAACAAGGAGGAATGGAAGCCTAATGTCGGCTTCCATTCTCTATTTTCGCCTCGCAGTTGCGAATTACTGGATGACGATACTCCCAATCACTACAACCTTCAACGGCACGAAGATCCTAGTCGGACCATTTCCAATACCCTCAAAAGAGTGAATGTAAAGCCACTTGCCATCGATCTTGGTGAAGTGATTCGGGCGCCTTGCCATCAATCGCTCGAACTTTACTTTTGTCAGATCACTTTCAAAATTGATCGAGATCCAAGTATCAGACTCAGAAGTCCCGCCGACACCGCTGCCGTTAAAGCCCTTAATCAGGCTTAATGGATACTTCGCCTCTAGATCATCTTTTGCGTTTGATACATTCTCAATATCCGTTACCGGGCCATCTGGACCTGGCAACAGCGGGATATTCCCAACAACAACCCCGAGCTTCATGCGGACAGGTAATGTGCTCTTTGCTGGATTTCCCTTGACCCCGGGAATATAGAGCCATTGGTCGTTGAGTCGACGAAAGTTGTCTGGTCGACTCTTCACCAGAGCTTCAAATTTGGCTTTTGCGGCAACTGTGTCGAACATAACCGTGATCCACGTGTCGCTAACTGAATCTCCACCAACCGCGATACCTCTCATCCCCTGGACAGTGGCGCTGAAGTACCTGAGCTCAAGATCATCGGCCGCTTCAGCCACGACCATGAGCACTTTGGCGTACCCATAGCTAGGCAATGACTCCAGACTTTGCGAAGAGTTCGCACCGCTAGTCATCCTGCAGTTAGCAGCTAATACGGCGGAAATGGTTAGAGACACAATCATCATCATCTTCATCTGATACTCCCAATGTTTAATGATCCGGCCAAAAGAGGAAATTCAGCTTGAAATGCACTTGAATAGACTCCAAAGCCAGCAAAACGTACAAATCATCTCGTTGCCCAAAGCAAAGCCGATTGCGGGGAGTGCTGCAATCCGAGCGCCAAGCGTTGTGGCTGCGGTCCAGAGCTGTGATCGCAGGAGAATTCGCGGCGAGGGTGGCCTTGAGTTTCCGCCCCATCCCGAAGAAATCTTTGGCGTAGCATGGCAGCCCTGCTTGCGCTGTCGCGCGCTAAGGCTGCAACACCAGAAGGAACAACTGACTGCTAAGAAATTACATTGCGTAAAGTGGGCTCTTGTGCAGCGGTTGGACGAGTAACTCCCCGAATTTCTGGAGACTAGTGGCCGTGCGCTGCCGCCATTCCCTGCACGCTGGCCTTAGCCCTTTAGCCAATTCCCAAGTGATTTGCTCGGAACGGAAATTGAAGGCACGCGAGTATGGCTGA